>NZ_JBYLUM010000001.1:0-1826938 GCF_058107425.1 Bombilactobacillus sp. ESL1094 | reverse complement strand
TGCATTAAACATTAAGTGAAAAATACATCCAAATATATAACCGTGTTCAACGTTCAGTAAAAAAACTGATTAAGTGTTTAATAATCTAAATTTCACGTAACATATTTTTAGTTGTTATTTAAATTTTGAAATTGTATCCAATGTTATTCAGGAAGAATTTAAAAAAGGCTCTAAATAAATAATTATTTAGATGCTTATAAGTTTACCTTTTTATTTTTAAAGAAAGTATTAAATATGTTAATCATTAAACATCAGTACTATTTATTAATACAAATTATTTTCATTTCAAATTATAATTATTAAAACCAATTAGTTAATCAAATGGATTATTTTATTATAAATCGAAATAATCGAAATCTTTAAGCATTAAAAATAATAATATATCTTAAATATATAAGGCTTTGATAACAAATTATTTTGTTTAGTTAATTAGCATTTATTACTATAATGTATTTTACTTATTGTAGAAATTAGATTCCAAATATATATATATAAGTTCTTTTAAACGTAGATCTATGTAGATCTATATGGTCAAAAAATACTATTATTAAATAATAAGGCATAATAATTTAAAAAATATAGTTTTATCACCATTTAAATATTCAAATAAAGTCAGTGAACCAATTATTAATATTTAAAGTCACGTTCTTTGTTAAAAAATACATAGCAGAAGCTTCTTGCTTAATTTTCACACAGGATAAGCAAGTTGCGGATATCTATTCTTTTTCCAACATTGGTTTCATGCCCAAATACATATCAATTAAATGTTGTACTTTTTATGTAAACGTTATAAACTAGCATCTGTAAACATATAATTATCGCAAAGGGGAGCCTATCTGTGCTGAGAATGATGAAAATCAGACCCTTCGAACCTGTTTTGTTAAGACAAACGTAGGAATTGTGATCAATTGAAAGTATTCTTTTTGCGAAATTGTTGCTGAATCGTAAAAGAATACTTTTTTATTGCCACAACCAAGTATTTATTCGGAAAGTGTGTGCAAAATGCAACAAACAAAGTTGAGTAGTTTATTTTTATTGTGGCTGGGAACAGCAATCTCAATTGCTGAAATTGTTACTGGAACCTTAATGGCTCCCCTAGGATGGGGAAAAGGTATTAGTGCCATTATTATCGGGCACTTGATTGGCTGTTTTTTATTTTTATTACCTGCAGCTTATCTTTCAGCAATTAAACAACAACCAGCTATTGCCGTCACGCAAAGTATCTTTGGTAAGGCTGGAGTTGAAATTTTCTCTGGTTTAAATGCGTTACAGTTACTCGGCTGGACGGCAGTGATGATCGTCAATGCGCAATTGGCTTTAAATAGTCTGGCACAGAAGTTATTTAATTATCATAATACCGTGGTCATGGCAGTAATTGTAGCGGGATTAATTATTATTTGGCTATTATTGAACCATCAATGGCTCTTTCGAATCAATAATTTAGTAGTTATTCTCTTAGCTATCGGGATGCTTTTAGTAGCAGGAATTTTGCTGACACATTCTTTCCCTCATGCACAGCAGCTAAAACTCACTCCGATCAGTTTTGGCAGTGCGGTAGAACTCAACGTGACGATGGTCTTATCTTGGCTACCATTGATTGGTGATTATACCTATCAAGGACAGCAGCCAGTGAAGGAAAGTTTAGTGAGCGTCCTGGGTTACTTTCTCGGTAGCTGTGCCATGTTTGTCCTAGGATTATTAGCCGTTTTAAAGTCTGGACAAACTAATTTTAACCAAACCCTAGCACAAACCAATTTGGGCATCATCGCTTTATTAATTATCATCTTCGCGACCGTTACCACAACCTTTATGGATGCTTACTCTGCAGCAACCAGTTTAGATAATATCTGGCATTTAAACCATGTCAATTATTGGGCTGTTGGTATTACGATCTTAGGCTTATTAATTGCACTCAATGTTTCTTTAAAGTACTACCAAAACTTTTTAAACTTTATCGGTGCTATTTTTACGCCATTATTTGCCATTTTATTTGTCAGTGTCTTCTTAATTAAACAAAGGCTCAACTTTTTCTGGAATTTCTGGTGGTGGTTAGTGGGCGTTGTAGCATATTACTTGCTGCAAAAATTAGACTTCATTGGCGGCACTACCTTATTATTACTGGTGATCATCACCAGCGCACTGCTCATCACGGCTACTTTCAGTAAAAAGTATGATTTTAAATGATTAATGCTGTTACATTAATTAATAGTAGCATTTTTCAAAAGTAAGATTTCTATCAAATTTAATCTCAATTTTTGATTAGTTGTTGCGATATCTATTAAATTTTATTAAAAATTAATTAAATAATAGTCATTATTTGCAATCACTAGTACTGATTTATGCTATATTTAAATTAATTAATCTTTATGAACAAAGCTAAAGGAGTTGATATCATTAAAAGCCAGATCACACACTGAAAGAACCAAGTTAAGATTTCAACATAAAATTTAATTTGACAAGGATGAAAATTAAAAATGAAACTAAAGTTATCCAGTAGCAGCTTCTTACTTGCCCTAATCGGCTGTTTAATGTTAGCTGTACAACCAGTTCAAGCAAAAAACTACGTGACATCAGCTACTAATTTACAAGTTAGTTCCGGCAATACTGCAGTACCCTTATACAGTGATGCTGATTGCACGCAACCAACCGGGGCCACTTTATCAACTAAAATCAACAATTGGCAAGTCTTCGCCATTGGCCAAGCTAGTCCAGCAGCCAATGCTCAGCGCTTATCTTATAAACTAGGGGCCAAGGCCTGGGTCAAAAGTAGCGATGTCTTTTTAGGTGGTGTCGTTAAAAATCAAAAGCCAAATAACTTATTAGAAGCCTATTCTAACTACCAACGGGTACTACCAACGCCAATTTATGATTCGCCACAACTTTGGCACATTACCGGTTATTTGAATTCCAACATTGCTGATTGGAAAATCAGTAAGTATGCTAGTAACAGTGCCACCGGAAATCCCATTACGCGGGTGGACTTAGGAGCTAACCAATGGGTGGATGCCACTAATGACGTAGTGGCCGTGCGTTCGCTATATATTTTTGAAAAGGGGACTCAACTGTTTAACCAGTTTGGAACACCAACGACTAAAATCCAAGCTGACGACTTTTACAAAGTTTATGGTATTAAAAACATCAACGGACAAAATTATGTCAAATTAGGAACCAACAAACAATGGGCTAACTTAAGTGAAGCTCACACTAACTAATTATGTAAAAAACAGTCTTTATATATCAATATATCGCTTTGAATTATCAAGTTAGTATATTGATATGTAAGACTGTTTTTGGCTTTTAAAACAACTTCATTTTTAATTTGTACGAATTATAACCTTTAATATAATAAACTCCGCAATATCATCCGCACGATGATCAAAGAGTTTGTTTAAAACATCAACTGCTAATTGAGGATAAACTTTAAAAGATCCATGCTACTGATAATCGTTTTGAGCCTGCTGTTCGCCCATGGCAAAATCTGTCATTGATGCATTATTCTTGTGGGCTTTTTGTTGCTGCCAAGCCATATATGCCAATTGCACATCATCATAATTGCCAGCTTCATAGTTTCCTTTGACATAATCATAAATTTTCTTGAACATTTTTTACTTTCCTTCCGTGAACTACCTCAGCTCTATAGTAACAAATTCTTTGGTGGCAGTTTAATCATGTTCCAAAGCCAATATTAGCACATTTCAACTGAGCAGCGAGGTGATTTTTTCCCAATTCAATTACTCGTTAATCTATGCCATCAGTTTCAATTTAAAATTTGACATTTCAGCTTGATAATGTTTTAATACAAATCGTTAATTCGATATTTCCAAAAATACAAACAAGGAGTAAAAAATGAATTCTGACGAAATTAGAGTAAAAATTCTTAAAGCTTTAGCCGACGAAGGACGCTTAAAAATTATTCGAATCCTGTCTAACAGTCACCGTGAAATGACCTGTGGTGAAATTGCAGCGCATTTAAACTTAAGTGATTCCACCGTTTCATATCATTTACGAGCTATGCGGGAGGCCGGTTTAACCAAGACCCGTAAAGATGCACAAACACGTTTGATTAGCATCAACGAAGCCACCTTTGCGCAGTACTTGCCCGGATTTTTAACAACTTTGACAGACCACTAAAAAATTTTAGAGCTAATTTCGATATATTTAGAAATAGCGAATTACAACTTGATTAAATGAAACGGAAGTCTTCAATAGATGAAAAAATATGCTAGTTTATTCTTTTTAACAATGTTTTTAATTGGTACGGATACATTTTTAATTTCGCCATTATTACCTACTTTGAGCCACATTTATCATATTCCAACTGCAATTTCCGGTTGGTTAGTGAGTGCCTATGCCATTGGTTATGCAGTCTTTGCTTTAATTTCCGGCCCTATTTCTGACGGCCATGATCGCAAAAAAGTCATGTTATGGGGCTTATTAAGTTTTGCCCTCGCAACTTTACTCTGTGCGTTTGCTAACAGTTTTCCTTTAATGCTAATCTTTCGCTTTTTGGCTGGCGTCAGTGCTTCTTTTGTGACACCACAAGTTTGGGCCTCAATTCCCGTAGTGATTCCGCGAAAACAAGTAGTAAAAGTCATGGGTTACGCCACGGCAGGGATCTCTGTTGCGCAAGTCATTGGGATTCCCATTGGCAGTTATTTAGCCGCTAGTTCTTGGCACACTCCATTCTATGTTATCTCAGGAGCAGCTTTCTTGTTATTACTATTGTTATTTTTCACCTTACCCGAATTAGAAATTAAGTCCCGCCAACATCTCTCCTTTATTCAAATCTATCAACAAATTTTAACTAATCACCAAGCTCTAAGCCAATTAATCGTTTACTTAATTTTCCAAACAGGCGCGTTTACGGTCATGACCTTTGTTTCAACTTGGTTTCAGACTACCTTTCAGCTCTCTTTATCAACAATTGGTACAGCACTCTTGGTCGCTGGCCTGGGTAATTTAATTGGCTCTCTCATCAGCGATAAAATCGTTCAACATTTTGGTCTGAAAAAATCGTTCATGAGTATTGCATTACTTTTAATCATTGTAGATTTACTAACCATTACTGCCGCTAACTTTTGGTTCGCAGAAATTATTTTAATCTTAATTTATTTGTTAAACGGACTAATTTTGCCCTTATTCATGACCATGTTTCAAACTACGGTGCCCAATGCTGGCAGCACTATTTCTTCATTATCCAATTCTGCTATGTATTTAGGCGAAACCTGCGCTGGTATAATCGGGGGCCTCTTATTCAAAGCCTTTAAAAACTATCTCGGTATTGGTTTATTTGCCGCCATGATGATCATCATAGCCTTAACTATCCGTTGGGCCTTAAAATTAAGAACAGAACGTTGAGTGAAGACCTGAACATCAGCACTATTTATTTTTACTACTCAAGAAGTGTTTATAATTACGCGGGCTTCATTACTATCCGTAACCGGAATGGTAGCAGCACCTCAGCTTATAAATACAAACCGCTGAAAAGTAATGTTCGTATCTATACGAACATTTTCTTTTTACATAAATTTCTTAATTAGTCTTTATATAATCAAAAGACACATTTTAAAGCGTTTGTGCCTTTTGATTACCTTTGATAACGCTTGTAATGGTCATTATAGTATACTATTTGAACTAGCAACCTACAATCCACCAATTAAATCATGTGAAAGGATATAATAACAATGACTCAAGGAAAAACTCCATTACACTTAGCCAAAAGTACTGCAGAATACCGTTTATTAGGACAAGCAAAAAATAAAATTAATCCGTGGGAAGAGCACGTTCATTTCGACGGCTTAAAAGGATCATTTGAATGGTTTTTTACTAAAGTTGATACCACCGAAGCTAGTGTTGTGATTGGCATTACGACGGCCCCCTTTTTTCAAGGTGAGTTAGGTCTGAAACCCACTTTAGATGTGATGATTAATTTTCCTAACGGTAAAAATATTATGAAACACCTTGAATTCGATCCTGCAGACTTTTCCATTTTAAAAAATAACTCTGGGGTGGCCATTGCTCAGAATTACTACCAAAGTACTCAACTGCAACAATTTCATGCACACGCTGAAGTTGATGATCTTGTGATTGACTTAGAGGTTACACCACAAGCACCAGTCTGGCATCCTGAAACAGGACACTTTCTTTTCGGACAAGAACAAGAAAATTATTTTGGCTTTTTTGTAGTACCACCAACTCCCACAGCTCATGTAACAATTCACAGTAAAGAATTAAACCTGGATACTGATGGAACCGGCTACGTCGATCGGGGTTGGATGAATAAGCCCTTGGGGGAAATCTTAAATAACTGGAATTGGTATTACTGGAATTTCAACGAGTACACTGTGATGGCTATTAACATCACTTTTGAAAAAGAATACGGCTATCCTGAATACCCACTTTTTATGGTATATAAAAATGGTGAACTATTAGCTGGCGGGCCAGACACTCAAAATAATGAGCATTTACAATATACTGTTAATCAACAACATTACGATGCAAGTATCCAACGGAACGTGATTGATGCATTCACTTATTCCTATCATGAAGCAAACAAAAACTTTACTTTAAAAGTCCACAATGATCAACAAATCGAAGTACAAAAATGGTTTAATGTCTTACCAGGATCATTGACACAAAAGCAAGCTTCATCAGTTTGTGATGGTGCGGAAGCTCGTTTTACTGGCCGCGCAACTTTTACTTTTGAAAAGAATGGGAAAGTCATTGATCAAATCTCAATTGCTAATGGACCATTTGATGAACTGCAATATATGGGGCATCCTAAAAAATAATCCTCTGACGACCAACATATTTCTCTAAATTATACGGCTTTTTAACTGGAGCTCATCTACGCATTGTTATCTTGTTCTTATGATCCACATTGAACAGGAGACAATGCTTTTTTTATTCAAAGTACTAATCAAATGAATATTCAACGTTTTAAAATTTTCAAATTTATGCTTTTTTACAAATTATATCAAGATTTTAAATTTCTACTTTGATAGTGTACATCAACTATTTTTTTCAGCTGGAGATTATCATAATGAACTACTGGATTAAAACAACATTGTTTCCACAAACTATCGTCAATGCTCCCTAAATTAGCATCAATAGTTTCGTTTCTGATCGGAAACAACAGCGTTCCTACTGGTGAGCCAGAGACATTACCTACTAATTACTTGATAAAACTCTACAATTGATTAGCAAGCGCAAGCACGTACGCCCGAAAATCGGTTTTGAATTGCGACTGATTTAAAATTTGAACTCCCTGTCCCAGACCTAACAAAAACCGGAAACTTTCTTCATTATTAGGCAGGCTTATAGTTGCATGAAAGATCTGCCCATCCGTTTCGTTGATTACCTCCGGACCAAACCGTTCCACAAACACGTCCCGAAAACGTTCCGCAACAGCTAACCAGACTATCGTTTCCCGTTGCGGTTTAACCCCGCTATATAAGACAAGCTTCTCAGCACTAATAGATCGCGGTTCAAATGTTTCTGCTGAGTACTCGATCATGGAGAGTTTTGCAAGAGTAAAAGTTCGAAATGCCTGCCGAGTCATGTCGAAACCTTGAAGATACCAGCGCTGGGCTTTGAAAACGATGCGGTATGGTTCCAAGGTTCGCCGGCTCATTTGACCACTTCGGTCCGTATAGGTAAACTTCACGATATGATGTTGCCGAATCGCAATTAATCATGCGGTTGCTCGTCTCCGCAGGACGACCGTTTCTGGCCAGCCTTGATATTCAATGACCACTGGCATCAGTCCTTCAGATACAGTAGATAATCCCTTAATCCGATTCAAAGTTTCTCGCAGTTCTGAGGTTGCTAGTAGCGTAGTCGTATCAGATAGTGCAATGAGCAAATTATCAAGATCCGTTTGAGTCAACAACTTTTTGTCCACCTTATAATCTGACATGATGCCAACGCCACCATAACGACCCTGTTTGGTAAAAATCGGAATACCAGCCTCATTTAACGTATCCAAATCTCGATAAATGGTACGAACACTGACTTCAAATAACGTTGCCAACTTGGTTGCTGGGACTATTTCTTGTCGCAGCAGTAGGAAAACTAGACTAATTAAGCGACTTATTCTCATTCTTTCTCCAATCCTGACATAACTGTGTCATATTTTACTTGCTATACTACGTTTGTTAAATCAATTAAACAATTGGAGGTTGTAAATATGACAAAAACAGAACTAATTCCTTTTCTATCGTTAAATGGACAAGCAAGTAAAGCAATCGCCTTTTACGAAAAAGCACTAGGAGCCGAAGTCATTTTTAAAAAGACACTGCTTGAGGTCCAACAAATGGGTGCTCCCCTGAAGCTGACGCCTGAAATTGAAAATCAGGTCAGTCACTGCGTATTGGTATTTCCTACCGGTGGCAAATTAATGTTGAATGACACACCTGTTGATAAGGCACAATTTGTGATTGGCAATAATCAGAGTATTTGCCTACAATCAACGGACAAAGACCAGATTACGACCCTTTACCAGGGATTAGTGACAGCCAGTGACCAGGTTGACATCATCACACCGCTGACCAGTAACGTCTTCAGCCCCGCTTATGGGATCGTGAAGGATCCCTTCAATATTGTCTGGCAACTGACAACTTCAATTCACAATGATTTCTAATTAATCAAATACAGTATTGTATTTATACAACTGTGAAGACCGTCTTCCTTATAGAATAGAGCGGTCTTTTTTTAAACTGACTATGCTGCAAAATCGTTAAAATAAAGTACACCAATGTCCACGCATGGTTCTTAGTTAAAAATTAGTTGAAATAAAAAGCATGGCTATGATACACCCTAAAAATACACTTAACTAAAAAAATTAGAATTTTAGCTTCCGTAAATTATTGTCTTTTGAACGCTAATTTGCTATCATAATAAATATGAAGAAGATAGAGTTTGGCTATTATGATTATGACGAATTTGAATCGTTTCTAGACAGTTTAAATTATAAGATGCTGCTAAATTAGTTACTACTATTCAAAAAATTGAACAATACGGATTAAGCATTGCTATTCGTCAAGAATGGATTAAAAAATTAGAAGACAATTTATATGAAATACGTTCTAAAAGAGCTTCTAATATTCAAAGGGCAATCTATTTCCAAGTAAAAGACGACCATTATATAATTACTAACGTTTTTACTAAAAAATCTAAAAAAACTCCAGAACGTGAAAAAAAGATTGCCAAAAATAGAAGAAGGAAATTTTTAGGAGAGGAATAAATAATGACAAAAATTGATGAATATATTGAGAAAAGAAGTACTACCGATCCAAAATTTGCAAAAGCAGTAGAGCAAGAAGATATTAATTTAGAAATTGCTGTTAAAGTTTGTAGTTTGCGTGATAGTTTTGGCATGAGTCAACGAGAATTTGCTAAATTAACAAATAAACCGCAATCCACGATTGCTAGAATTGAAAGTGGCAATATGAACGCTTCAACAAAATTATTAGCAGAAATTGCTCAAGCTACAAATCAGCGATTATCAATTCAGTTTAATCCAATGTAATTAAATTTCATTATGTACAAAGCTTTCCCATAAATTAAATTAAGGAAGGCTTTATTTTCACCTTATATAAATTAAAAGGACTAACACCGATAGAATATCGGAAATTAGTCCTAAGTTAAAATTTTAAAATTGTCTTACTTTTTTGGGTTCATATCATGGCGCGACTAAGGACAGCTATTTTTTTTGATTCATGCATGGCCATCCAAACGAAACTTGCGACATCGATAATCGTAGTGATTATCTGGCAAAGATCGTGGACGTTCAAATGAAACAATTTGCTACTCCTTTCTTTAGGATCTGGGTTTACAGTTTTTACATCATAAGCACCACTCCCCTTCTAGGAATAGCCACCGCCTTAGCATTTAACTTCACTCAATAATTATACCATAAAAAAGTGGCTAAATCCTTGATTTACAAGGCTTTAGCCACTTTATTTTGTTGCTTAAAATTGTTTTGATTAGCTATTTTTGACCAAATAGTAATTCATAAAAGCAATCACTATGGTTAAAACTAAAAACACTGCTATTATTACTTGACCAAGGATTTTAGCAATATAGCCGTTGGCTATTAACAGGAACCACGCGCTGGCAGCCATTAATGTTATGTTCAAAGTATTTAAAACGAAACCTAATTTTCTATTAACTTTAATTCTAGCCACAGACAAAACGGTTGCTATGACCAAGCTAGTTGTGCTCAAAATATAAAAAATTGTCGCTGAATTGCTTGCCGTTGGATTAAGTAACGATTTTACCAACGAACAAACACTCAAAATTACCATGGCAAGATAAAGTAAGACGTCTAAATAATAAGACATTTTCTTAAGCATATGAATTCTCCTTATTCTGTAATTAACTATTCAGCAATTTAAAACGTCGTTGTTGAGTACGTTCACGATAATTTTTTTACGCTCAATCATTTTATAGGTCATACCCTGCTGGCGTAATTCATAAGCAAAGCGAATTTGCTCGTCAGTATAAGTTTTGAGGCGTCATTCTCTAAAATCCGGATCATTCTTTTTAGCGTAAGCTTTCCTTTCTTGCGTCCTTGTTACAATCATATCACGTTCGAACTGAGCAAACGCACTAAAAATAGTAAAGATTAGTTATCCTGTTGGTGTATTATCAATAGTTCCCATATTCAAAATTTGCACTTTAACACCTTGGTCGAAAAGTTTTTGAATGATTTCTAAAGCTTCTCTTGTATTTCTGGCGAAACTATCAAGCTTGGTAATGATTAACGTATTGCCAGGGACTAATATTTTTAACAGTTCATTAAACTTTGGGCGTTGAGTAGTTGTGCCGGTAAATTTTTTCAGCACCTGCTTCTTTTAATTGCTGGATTTGATTTTCTAATTTTTGGTCAGTTGTACTCACTCGTGCATAGCCTTATTTCATGTTATAAATTATTTTCTGTTATATCCTGAATAATTTGCTTAAAAAAAGTTTTTGTGTCGCCATTTGTCAAACGGCGGTCATTATATTCTAGATAATCATTATCCCACCACCATTTTTTCAAACTTGCTATTGGAAAGGGAAAATCTTTTATTTGATTATGTTTAACTGTCAGAGAAAAAGGTACGTCCAAGTAATAGACAAAAGCATTACGACCAAAAAGTTGGATTAAATTTTCTAACATTTCACCATAAACATCTTTGCGTAAAATACCCTCTAAAATAATTACATGATAATGTTTAGCCCCGTATTCGACTAATTCTTTTATTAAACTAATTGCTGGTGTACCTGGACGGTCGTTAGCATGCAATATATCACGGCGGATAACATCTTGATGAAGCAAAAAACAATTATCATAACCTAAATATTTTTGTAGATTATCAGCTAAAACTGTTTTGCCACTTCCAGAATTTCCTCGGATTAAAATAAAAATAGTTTCCATACTTTTAACTCCATTCCAAAAATATAGCAGCGTTTATGTCGGTAAGTTATGACGTATTTTAACTAGCTTAATCATAAGACAAGTAAAAAAGCGACACAACCATAAGTTATGTCGTTTTTTTATTGAATCTTCTTTCATTCCTTAGCAATCTAAATTATCCATCTCCAACTTCTTAATATAATTACTAGGAATAGCCTTTAATCGTAACATCATCTTTTCTTAATTCTTTATATATCAGAATTTTTCTTCAAAGAAGAATAATTCTTTGTTGAAGGTATTTTTTAAAAGATCTTTTGGGGACAGTCACTATCTTCAAATTTGGTAATCAAAATCCTATATTCTCTTTGACCAGAATATTCACTTGTATTTGTAAAGATAGCTTCTTTAAGAATTTCATTAACCCTTTTAACTTTCTCATCTTTTTTCTTTGTATCACTAATGGTCACATACTTCATAAGATCTTTATATTTATAATACTTAAAACAATCAGTATAATCAATTTTACTAGCATAAAGAGTAGTAATTGGTTATTCATATTGTTAAAGTAACTGTTACCTATCTTGGCATCTTTTAAATTGCGTGCAGTAATAATTTCATTACCATTGTTATCCAAAACGTTTCAACGAGTTATGACAATCATCAATTCCCCTGTCTTAGATAATTTACAACTATTATTAGGGAAACAGGCTGATAATTTAGCCGATGGTATTAAAATTATAAATAATGATGGCAAAACAATTCGTTATAATCGACGCTATAACCAAAAAACACTCCATATAATATCTGCTCATTCTAAAGATGATGGCGTTTGTTTAGAACAAACCAGTACTGCTACTAAGTAGAATTAGATTACATAAATTCCTAATTTACTTGAAATGTTTAACGTAGCTGGCACGGTAATTACTATTGACGCCATAGTTATACAAAAAGAAATTGTCAATAAGATTAGTTCTTTAAATGTCAATTACTGCTTGGCAGTCAAACGTAATCAAAAATATCTGCAAGAAGACCTACAAACACATTTTCAAGATGTTCGTACTATAAAAGACATCAAAAACTAAAGACAATGGTTATTATAAAGTTGTCGAACAAGCAAGTAGTCAAAATTGAAACTAGGGAATATTACTACAGTAATGACATTGAATGGCTAATTGAACGTCAACCAGGTTGGAGAAACCTACAAGGTATCGGTATGACTTGTAATACAATTGAAAAAGATGGACAAATTATTCAAGAACATCATTACTATATTTCGAGTCTTAAAAATCCAGATATTAAATTTTTTTCGAGGTATGTCCGATAACATTGGGCAATTGAAAGTTTATATTGGACACTAGACATAACATTCCATGAAGATCAAAATAAAACTGCGGAACAAAACGCCGACTTAAATTTAAATATTATTTTATCCTGAAACAGCTGCAATTCAAACAAAAGTGAATAAGCTAGATTACAAATAACTATGCAAACATCAAAGTATTTTGCCCAAGTGGTTGATTTATTTCCAACAGCATTAGCAAGGAGCAATTAATAAGCAAACGTTTTATAGTTTGATGCGTTTGACGTGGCGAAATGGCTAAAATTCTTGACTACATCCAAATAACTTTTTTGTATCATCTTTAAAAGTGATAAATTTCTCATTTGGATCATAAGTTTTATCATTTTTATTACCTTTTAAAAAAGATTGAATACAAGACAAGCAAATTGTTCCTTTATAAAGATCCTCTGCATGATTATTAAATTTTATAAGGGCAATAGGTTCCTCTTCTTTTTGAGACATACTTATTTTATTCTCCTCTAAAACTGTGTCAAAAACATTTAAGTCAATAAATACTTACCTAACGCGTGGTGCTTGTTAATTTTTCTCCAAGTATCTCCCCATCTATGCCAAGAGTTTTAAAGCAAGAACAGTTAGAATGATACAGTGTTCGTTGTTTAGGGAGATTCAAAAGTAGATTAGAACAATTTTTATTTGTAAATACTTGAATAAAAATAACTAGTACAATGAATGTATATTTACTTTGACAGTTAATTTTTACTGTTCATAAAACATAGTAGAGCTCTTTTTAATTGTTTGATCTGTCAACTCTTTAATTCATTATTAGTTTCCTTATCCTAGACAGATATACTACAGTGTAAGTACAACCAAATTCTGTTTCAGTTAAACAGTGACCTTTAATTGAATTTATGTTAAACTATTCTCAAACTAAGGTAAAATCTTTCTTCATTATTTTAATTTTACACAAGATTAGTGATGCTTGGTTTTTTATCTTAGTATCTCTTATTTAAACTACTTAGATAACTTAATTTCAAAACTAGTATTAAACCAAAAAATGGAGAAACAAAAAATGATAGATGAAATACAGTTACAGAACTTTATAAATTCACATAACTATGATCTACGCAAAACGGGTAATGGTCGATGGATAGATCAAAAGTGTACGCCTGACGTAATAAGCTTCATTGCCGATTGTATTATCCAATTCATAAATGATACTAACACACCTGAAGAGTTCACAAAAAACAGTTTGTGGAATTATGACTATTCAGAAGAATTTATTACATCTTTTTTCGGCAAACCTAGCACTAATAATTCTCAAACCAAAAATGAATATGATAAATTTTTTGCACAACCGCTAAAATTATTTGCGGCCGCTGATATTTTATATGAAAGTAATAGTGGTCGACAAAACGTGTATTCAATTAAAAGCTTTGACGTTTTAGAATATATTTCAATAAATGATCGTGCCGCATTGACTTTTCTGTATTATTATTGTGAAAAAGTAATAACAGATAGTGGGATGAAAAATTTATTTGATTCTTTCTTTCTGTTTCAAGATAAAGATTCATTTAGCAAATTAAAAGAAGGATATGAAAATTTTATACGTCAATATACCGATATTAATGGTATTGACGAGCCGAGAAGAATTTTTACTAAGGTTATTAACCCGCTTGCATTTAAAAAACATAAATTTGGTACACGGAAAGGCAGTTTATCTACTAGCGTTATCTCTTATCCTGAGTTAATGTATAATAGAGAAAATTTTAGAGATTTATATGCTAAAAAGCCAAAAGATATAGCTAGGGTTGAGTGGGAAAACGATCATCCACGAGATGTAAATCCTAACTTTTATAAATACGAATCTAATCGTGCAAAAAAATTTGTACGTATTTACAATAAGACTTTTAATTTTGGACTTTCTGAAGTTACTTCTGAAAATGACAATACACCTGCAACTCAAATTCATCACATTTTTCCTGAACATACTTTTCACGAGATATCTATGTATCATGAAAACTTAATTGCACTAACACCAAATCAGCATGTTACCAAAGCACATCCTTTAAATAATACTAGAAAAATTGATAAACAATATCAAATTAAACTATTATTATCCAAAGCCGACACAATAAAAGAATATATCAAGCGATCGCCAGATGGAGATTTATACTCATTAGATAGATTAGTTGAAGTAATTAATATTGGCTTAGACAAGGATTATAACACAGAAAATAACGACTATAATTCAGTTATTCAAATTATCAATTCTCTAAATAATTAATGAAAAAGATTGTGACCAAATTATTAGCTTAAAAAATAACAACATGACAATTTTCTCTTTGATATCAGTTGTACAATCCGAAAAAATAAACTGAATTTGAATCAATATTTAAACTTCTTGTACTAAAGTTTCTAGCAATACTATAAAATTTTTCAAACACGGGACCACTGAGAAATTTTAAATTTGATTCCGTTATTGATTGACTACCAATATTTTGTAATATGGCTACTGACCCATTAGCAATCGTATTTTTGGGCTTTTTGATTACTCTAGGATAATATGTCATATTAGGACTTAAATAGACATCATCACGTTCATAATATTTTGATACAGCAAATTTATCTAAATCCGCCTTGTCTATGAAACTGTCATATCCATCTATAGAAATTAGACTAGTTCCATCTCTCAAAATATTACGACTCTTTATAACTCTGACATTACCCTTTGATTTTAACACTTTATTAGTTAATTGACGATCTCTAAAAACTTTAAAAATACCAAAATTCATATGGGAGGCTACTTCATTAAAAAAATCATCTCTATACAGTAACCAATATGGAAATTCACCGCTTGTCAAAATAGATTGTTCTTGTTTATTATATAAATCTTTTGTTACAGAATAACTAAGTGTATTTTGTGGGTTTAATTGTGTATTAATTATGATTGCAATAGTCTCGATTAAAACACCCTTAAATCCTTTTTCACCAAAATCAATTATTGACTCAATTCTGTATTTTTCAATTCTTCTTCTGGTCTCAGAAAAATCAGGATTGCTTAAGAAATATTTTGGTAATATCATAACTACTTTATCGGCAATCATCATTGACTTTTGCAAAAAAAATCCTGAAATATTCGTTGTAACATTATCACTAAAAGTAATTGAATAATCTTGTAAGCCGTTACTTCTAGTTAATTTTAAAAATGGAGGATTTCCAATAATTAAGTCGTAATTATTTTGAGGAATGTTAAAAAATGGACTTAAAAAATCCTCATTGTGATAAATAATATCAACATTTTTAGGAAATTGTCGATATTTATTTAAAGCTAAAAGTAATTTCAAACTTTTTGTATCAATATCGTTCACTTCAATAATTAATTTATCGGCAGATTTATATTTTTCAATAATCATTGGAATAAAATTTCCTACTCCTACAGAAGGCTTGAAGAATACGGATTTCTTTTTTATCAATATCCGGAAGAAACTTAATTAATGTGTTTAAAATTGTAGAATCAGTATAATATGCTGCTGTGTCTACCCTATCGTTGTTGACTAATTCAGCGATTCTTGAAAGTTCCATTACATCAAGATTTTCAGGATTTACCTCGATAAAGTCTATTACCTGTTCTCTATGTTGTATGTTATAACTCTTTATTATAGTTTTTAACTTTTTTTCATTCAATCTCATTATCAGTTAAAACCACCTTTATATTTTTCGCTATTTTCTTCATAATAATGGTCGGAACTGCTTCGCCTATACTTTGTCTGATATTTATTTCGTTTTTCTTAAGATATTCTTCTTTATCTTTTATTGGCATACTATTTAGTTTTTCAGACATAGTAGTCCATTTAAACGAACTCGGAATATTCATCATTAACATTAATTCACGAATACTAAATACACGATCATCAACTGGATGAACTGTATTTTGACTAGCCATAATATCATTTCGAGTATGAATACACGGAGCTACGTCTTCCCAACGTTGTCTAGTATATTTATCACCATTTTTTTGGACATTTGGAATCAAAGTACCATTTATAATTCTGTGAGGCCTTTTTTTTTTGAACATCTTCATTTTCAAAAGCTGAATGTCCAGGTTTAACATCATGAATCCAGCTACGCATATCTTTTCTATATGGTTTAAAATTATGGTAAATGTCAGTTGGATAAATTTCTCCCATATATTTTAACGATGGTAATTTACCAATTACTTGTTTCAAATTTTTGGTTTGTGAATGAGAGGGATAAAGTTGTTCAGGATTAACAATTTCATCCAAGTCTTTTCTAACTCCAATCACTAAAGTTCTTGTTCTACTACTATTTGCACCGTAATCTTTAAAATTTAAAATTCGTGAATCATAAGTATAATCAGCAGAAAGCCAATCAGCAAATGATTGTGAAATCTTTTTTTCATTATTATGGTCAATACATTTAGTATTCATAAATGATCGAACGTTTTCAGCAATAAAGAACTTAGGCTGCAATTTTTTCACAATTTCCAAAGCTTCAACTACAAGAGAATTTCTCTCAATCGTTCCACCATTCTTTTTATGATTAGCAATTGACATTCCTTGACAAGGTGCTGTAAAAATTACAACATCAATATCTTCAACTTTTTCTTCGCATTTAAAATGATTCACAGCTGAAAAAAGTTGTCGTTTAGTAGATTCTTCGGTAATATCTCCAAGGATATAACCATCCGAATATTTAACTTTTTGATTTGCTTTCTGGATATTTAATCTGCGTTCAATTAATTCCGATGTTGCTACACCATCAAAACCTTCTTGTTTAAAACCGTAACAACCGACACCTGCAGAGCTAAACAAACTTATATAATTCATAGCGGACTGACCTCTTTTCTGTACTCAACAATATCTCCCAATTCGCAGTCTAAACAATTACAAATTCTTGCCAGAGCCTCCATTGACACTGTTGGTTTTTTGACAGTCTTGATAAGGTTGAGTTTGTTAAACCAGCTTTATCTCTTAAAGCAGTTTTATTTAAATGCTGGGAATATGCTAAATTCCACAGCCTATCGTAACAAAATGAACATTTTACACCTCATTCAACAAAAGCAGAATATTTATTCTACAAATACAGAATTAATTGTACCATACTAATTTTGTTTATGGAAAGATACTTCATTTCGAATTTACCAAAAATTTTCCGCTCTGATAAGTAAAACTTGTAATTTATTTTCACCTTATATAAAACGACAAAAAAAACGATCGCTGATCGTTTTTTTATTTCCATTATTTTATTTTTCCTTGAAAAAGTTCTTTATGCGTTCCTATTCGAATTAACCTAATTACTGGATTAGTATTATGCGGCAGATAAATGATTACAACGTCTACTTTGCCTTTCCTTATAAGTGAAAGTCTAAAGTATCATTATATAAACCACCCCTATTATCCAAATGTCTATGTGGACTGTAAGAATCAGGAACACGGCCATGAAGCTGTAACTCACTTAATGCAATCCTAAACTCTGAATTAATTCTCGGATAGTGTTTTTTAAATTTTTGATAATCCTTTTCGTACCCGCGGTTCGATTTTGATCTTGTAATTAACATTATTCATTGTTAGCTATCACTATTCAAAAAATCCATAATCTGACTTGTCTCCTCAAATTCAGGAGAGTTATCCGGTATTAAACCAATTTCCTTAGCTTGTGCTTCAATCAAAGCTTTATGAGTTGTATCATTGGGTATTTCGTCAGGAACTATAATTTCAAATGGAATTTTATTTTGAATAACGAACTGTTTAATTGCCATGTTAATGTAACCATTTAATGTTAATCCGGCAATTTCTAGACGCGGTTCTACAGCTTTTTTTAACTGGTCATCTATCCGAATAGTAGTTGGAGTTGTTGTCATTATAAATCCTCCTTTGTATATTTGTATTCATTATAACATACTTAAGAATACAAAAACATAAATAACAATTATAATGAACAGTACAGGCTTCGTTTTTTCAATTAAAAAACCAAAACGATTTTATTGACATAGAAATTATTGATTACTATGGGACCGTTTTGTAAATAACCTTGAAAAAGTAATTCTTCCAGAATCCGTCCTAATTTTTTGGGGTCGGATAAAATAAAACACTAAAGAAAGAAGTAATACTGAGTTATTCTGAAATTCAATAACTACTCCAACAATTGCTAATTATTGTTTGATTTTCGTAAATAAACATATAACAAGCTATAACCTATTCCACAAACTATTGTCAACACTCCGTAAATTAACAGCAACAGTTTAGTGCCTGTTTGTTGAAACAGCAACGTTCCGACTGGTGAACCTAAGGCATCACCTACCAAAAAGCCCGACTGAGCTATGCCTAAATACAGAAAGCTTTCAGTTTTGGGAAACATATCGTATTCCATCAACTCTTTAAAGATAAAAAAAGCCGGCGATACCAATTGCCATAATTGTATAAGCAATTAACGAAATATAAATGCCCTTGTCAAATTCTAAAAAATGCTACCAACATACTACAACCAACAATGACTTCATTGATAAGAAAGGCCCATCCTGCAGACATCCGAAAATGTCGCCGTTGATAAAAAAAGCGATGTTAAAACCGTTAAAATACTAAATATCGTCGTCCAAACAGTTACGGCACTAATTTTGAGACCAGTCTTCCGTAAAATCGCTGGTAAAATAGGATCAATCAAGGCGTTAGTTAATCCCAATAAGAACACCAACAAAAATAATAGTACCCCCCGCTAACCGATTCGTTGGTAACGCCACAAACAGACTATGCGGCTTTTTTTTGAACTCTACCGTCAGGAATGCTATTAGTCACTGACAGACTGCCCATCAATAAGGCCGCTATAACAATCAAAAACCAGTACATATAATTTGCAGCATGCACTACAGAAATCAACCAGCCAGCAACAATAGTGGCCATCAAAGTAGCAATTTGCATAATTGTATACCGCGACGAAACCAATGCTTCTTTAGCTGCTTCATCTTGGTCTGATTCAAAATAAATCCAAGAGCGAATTACTAGTAACGTAATACTAGCTCCGAGACCGGCAATAATACCCGAAATCAACGCTATAAAAGCGTTATTAGGAATCACTCTCAACAACATGCCCACAGCATAGATTGGCAAAAAAAACTTTGACAATCTTTTTTTAACCCCCCAGTTGGCCAAATTGTTACTGATTAAAAAAGGAAAATGATCCCGCCACTGCCATCGCCGAATAAGAGATGGAATAATTCAGCAGACCATGATTTTGTTGAAAGAACAAGATTTGAGCGTATTTGGAGACGCCCATTGCTAAATAGAAAATTAAAATAAAGACAAACATCTTCTGATATTTGTATTCATTATGGAAAAGACGTTGAAATAGTTTCACTGAACAATGACTCCTGAATCTTTAATTAACGGTATTAATGCATAACTTCAAGGCGAACATCAACCAAAAAATACTTTTTTTAGAAATCAAGACACTTTCTTTTGTCTCAAATCTGCTGACAAAGAATTTATTAATATCATAATCTACAAAATTAATTTTATCTATAAATCACAAAGAAATGCTCAGATAGTTTAACAACTTATCGTATGTTGCTGTTCAATTATTAAAAAATGGTTAGCTAATCATAAATAATTTTTTTGTTGTGCAAAACTATTATGTTGGATCACTAACGTTAGAATAGTAGTTCAAGATGTTTCTTCATTGGTGTCACCTACTATCTACATATTTAACGCACAAAAAGATAATCAATATAACTTTAATAGAACCTAGTCAACTATTGAATGAAAATGACCTCGGATCAAACTTCATGAACGCAATGTCACTGAGCGCAAACCTAAATTTTAAAATCAATTCCAGCTGGTGTTTTCGAAATTTCTAATAACCTTTTCGTGCTACACTTAATATGTCAGAGAGAGGGTTAAACGATGCAAGCAAAATTAGCGTTGATTGGCAGTTTAATTATGACCGTATTTGGTTGTTTATTGATAACTGGTCATTCGGTTAATGCCCAAGCCTATGTCACATCAGCCGCAAATTTACAAGTTAGCTCTGGAAAGGAAGCGGCACCAATCTATCGTGATGCTGCCTGTTCCCAACCAACCGGTACAACTTTAGCCACCACCATCAATGATTGGGCAGTCACTGCTGTTAGTCAAAGTAATCGTCCTACAAATGGTACAACGTACGTTCCCTTTAATTCCTTTGACCTAGGGTTTAATCAATGGGTTAAAAGTAGTGATGTCTTTTTAGGTGGCGTCGTCAAAAACAAAAAGCCCAATAACTTAATAGAAGCCTATTCTAACTATCAACAAGTTCCCATCTACGACTCGCCACAACTATGGCACATCACTGGTTATTTAAATCCTCAGATTGCTGATTGGAAAGTCAGTCAGTATGCCAGCAATAGTTCAAGTGGCGATCCCATTATCCGGGTTGATTTAGGAGCTCATCAATGGGTGGCTACATCGAGCAACGTCCTTGCCGTACGTTCGATCTATGCCTTTGAACAAGGAGCCCAATTGTTTAACCAGTTTGGAACGCCAACGACTAAAATCCAAACTGACGACTTTTACAAAGTTTATGGTGTTAAAAATATCAATGGACAAAATTATCTTAAATTAGGCAACAACCAGCAGTGGGCTAATTTAAATGCCGCTCATATCAATTAATTTAATTCAAATTATATATTTGGGAAAATTGCTAACGAAAGGGTGCAATTATTATGAAACCAACTCTAATATCTTTCAGTAGTCAATTATTGGCAACAATAATTACTGTAGCTAGTTTACCAATATTATCGACTCAAGCCGCTGTCGTTCCCAGTCATGATATTTATTATTCACATGGACAGATGAACATGACTTACCAAGATCCACAGTTAAGTCAACCCATTGGTACGAGGCTCGTTCCTCAAATTAGTGCCTGGCAAACTTATGAAAAAAAAGTCGATAATACTGGAAAAAACAACGGCTTATGATTTAGGTGGTCATCAATGGGTGAGCGCACAATTTAATGCTGTCAGCCATGAAGTTAAACCCGGATCATACATCTATCAAGAAGCTTTTTTCGGCTGGCCAACCTATTCCCGTGTACAAAGATCCCCAACTGACCCAACCCATCGGAAAGTTAAGTAATAAAGTAGCCGATTGGCAAATCAATCGCGTCGACTTTGCCAATCAATCTGAATATGTTTATGCCGTTGATTTAGGCAATAATCAGTGGGCAGCAGCAGACGCTTTATATCTTTTACCCAAAGCCGTGACTGTCCATGCTAACAACACTTTAGTCAACCAAAACGGTCAGCCCACTGGCCAGATCACTAACCTCAACGTGCCTTATGCAACTTATGGCGTTAAATCCATTAATCAACAAACCTATATCCGACTTGGTAGTAATCACCAGTGGTTATTAGCCAGTCAAAGCGATCCCGCACTTAATTAGTACTATAACTTCAAAGTAAATGACGCTAATAATAACTATATAAAATAAATTAAGATAGTATTGCCATCTATGTCAAAAGTTTTAAAGCAAGGACAATTAGATAGTTATACTATTTTTTTAACGATAAAAAACTACATAGAAGTTCATGAACGGCAGAGCAATAAAAAAGAGCTTTAACAAAAAAGATTTTTTAACGAGGACCTAACAAAACACACCCACTGCTACTGCTCATAATTTTTTATGGTTCTTATTTTTTTTAAAGAGAGCTTTTTTTAAATAGATCAATGTATCCTTTTTTTACTAATACTGTCGTTGGTTTTACTCTCACTGGACCAATATAAAATCCGAGTGTTCCAAAATCACGGTGGTCATAATTATATCTTAAATTGGCATGTCGTTCATGAATTATCATTGTACTTCTTCCCTTTAACCAGTCCGTTAAATTACAAACACTTATTTATAGTTTCTACTGTTTTCAACCTCTTATTTTTTTAGATTAAACTTGTGTTTATTACAAGCTGGATTTATTATGAATGTAATACAATAGTAAACAACAATAAGGGGGGGGCGTATTTTCTTGAGCAATTCTACTCTTAAAGATAAAACTGTTTCCACTCGTGTTAATAGCACAATTAGTGAACGTGCTAAATCAAATTTAGCTAAACAAGGTTTAACTGTATCAGAATATATTCGACTATCTCTAATAAAGGCAGCTAATAACGAAGTCCGCTTGGTCAGCTTTTTAGATTCCTCAGAAGCTATAGCTGCTAAGCGTGAAGCTGAAAACAACGAAGTAACTGAGATTGGTTCAGTCGCAGATTTCAACGATTGGATTGACAAAATAGATGAAGATTAAGATCACAAAATCCTTCGAACGAGAATTAAAAAAGACTAGCTAAAAAAACATTTTCCTATTAGGATATTAAAACCATGTCTAAAAGCTATCATCGAACAAGATTCTCATATTCTTCACAAGATTAAGGATCATGCTTTAAAGGGTCAATGGCAAGGATACCGGGAATTTCACCCGTCGAGGTATGGCAATTATGGTAAAACATATGATAACTGGATCGTTATTTACAAACTAGACCACACACAATTAGTTTTGTTATTAGTAACTACTGGCTCACATCAAATTTTAGACAAGTAATCAAAAGTTACCTTATTTTTATTGCAAAGCTGTTGCGCTAATTGCGGTTAAGCCCATTTTACAAGCTGGCTTAATTAAAGCATAAAGCTAGTTTAAAAAAATTAAAATCATATAAAAAACCACTTAGCACTTATGACTTGAAGTCAAAACACTGAGTGGTTTTATTTTGCTGCTATAGCATTCAAAACTTTAGTTACAAATATAAAATAATCATTATTGGTTTGTTATTGGTTTACCGAAACGAATTTGCGACCTTGGTATCTGCTGCTTCCAACTCACGGGATACCTGAGAATACTCCACTGTATCGTGTTCCGCAATTGTCCCATAACGTTTAATAACTTGTTCCAATTCTTTTTCTAATTTGATTGCTTGAACAAAAGGTTTTAAATTCGTTCCAGATATATTGGTAGCTGTTAAGGATTGGGCTTGTAATTGTTGAACTGAACTGCTTGCTTGGCTCACATTTTGATTATAGTTAGCTTGAACAATTTTAATAGTAGTCATTATTTTTTTCTCCGCACTCTGGGCTAATGCCAATTGGACTTCTAGTTGAGTAATTTCGACTTCTAATTGGCTAATTCTTTGTTGGATGGCACTTAAATTCTCGTCATTTTTTACTTGCATTATTTTTTTGTAATGGATAAGTTATTCGTCTGTAACTGTTCAAATTTATTCTTTCTCTGACCGTGCCATGGTGCTGCTGTTGCTTGACCTATTTGAATGTCTCTAACGATTTTTTTTGTAAGTCATCCACCTCCGCCTTAGCTTCTTGTTGTGCCTGGTGCAATTTTCTTAATAAGGCTTGCTTCTGCTTAATTGCTTGTAAAATAGCGGCAACATCCATTTCAAATTATCTCCTATCTTAAAGCTTATTATTAGTAACTACCACTTTCTTTTTTAATAACTACCGCTGGCTCGAAACTTGTTGATTAAGTCTTCTGATACTGAATCAGGAATTGGGTAAACATGATCATACTTGTGAAGATAACCGTCATAATTAAAATCTGTCTTATATTTTTGTTTGCCTTCTCCTAGAAGAATTTTAGGTTCTTTCACACGCCAATTTTGATTCTTTTTTTTCCAGAATGTAATCACCCGAACCAATCAAAAAGTCAGAATATTTTTTTTGGAAATTCTCTTTTTTACTTTATTTTTTTGATGGATAATTATTCTCAATTTGATCAGGTGAAATCTTTTGTTGTATGTCTGTTGGTAATTGATTATATAATGTGGAATTTAGAGTTAAAGATTCTGGAATTATAGGCCAACTATTAATTCGTTTCAAAATAGTTGATTCATCTACATCCTTATAAGTCGAAAAATAATCTTGAATAAATAACTTAATCTTATTTTTAGTTATTTTATAATTCCCTGCATCTATTTCAACAATCATATAATCATCTCCTCCTTTCTTGAGGTGTACGAACTTTAAAAGCATCGTTGTATACCAAGACAAAGGTTTGATCAGATTTTAATTTTAAAAAATATTCGCCATCTAAAGGAGAGGTAAAGGAAAAAGATTTACCGATTAAATCTTTAGTAGTTTTAATTTTAATTGCTGGCGTTAAAACCTCACCTTGATTTTTGAGCGCTTGCAGTTTCTTCGCACTCATTTTTTGATATTTCGGTGTCATTTCCGCTCTACTAGGTGGATTATTGCTCATGCCCATGGTGAAAATACTTAATCCTGCTATCATCGCCAAAAGAAAACTTTTATATATTTTTTTCATCTTATTTACCTTGATTTTTGCGATGATAATCAAAATAGCTGTCTACAGGTTGATATTTATTTTTACCTTCTTTGTCAGGAGTTAAATATAAATTATATTTAGGATTTTTATTTTTTAACATACTATTACGATTAGGCATATCCATATTTCCATAAGAGTAGTCATAATTAAAGTGTGAGCTATTTTCATTGGATAAGTTCATATCATTTTGATCAGCATAATTATACGATGGACCATTCACAAAGCCCGCTAAATCATTCGTTTGCCATTCAGCTAAATTTTGTCCACTCTTACCAATGGTCGTTGCCGGATCAACATGTAACAATTCATTGTCAAACAGATTTAAGACGGGAAAGCCATTTGTTAACTTCAAATAACCATTTTCTATGATAGAACCTACGTTTACCTTTATTAATAACTACCACTTTCCTTGAATTTATTAATTAAATCTTCTGAAACCGAATCCGGAATTGGATAAACATGATCATACTTGTGAAGGTAGCCATATTTATAAGGATTATTGTAATACCTTTTAGATCCCTTAACATGCTTCCTTTCTCCAATCATGGGCTTCTGAACTTGCCAAGTATTTCCCTTCTTTATCAATACATAACTACCAGCATTTGCTAACCTTTTAGCGTATCCTCTAGAATAGACACTTCGATAATATTCATATGAATTATATAGTTGCCTAATTTGATCAGGTAAAATCTTTTGTTGTATGTCTGTTGGTAACTGATTATATAATGCTTGATTTAAACGAATAGATTTTGGCATTATTAACCAACTATTAATACGCTTTAATGGATCAACTTTTTCTACATACTCATCTACTCCCATAGAACTTGCCCAATAATCTTGAATAAATAATTTAACTTTCTTTTTGGATGTCTTGTAATTTCCCGCAAAGGTTTTAATCATTAAGGAGTCATCCCCTCCCTCTTGTGCTGTGCGTACTTTAAAAGCATCGTTATATACTAAAACAAAGGTTTGATCGGGTTTTAACTTAAAAAAGTATTCGCCATCACCTTCTCTCGGAAAATATTCAAATTCTGACGAGTTAAAGGAAAAAGATTTACCGATTAAATCTTTAGTCGTTTTGGCTTTTATTTTGGGTGTCAAGACACCACCTTCATCTTTGCGGGCTTGCAGTTTTTTATCACTCATCTTTTGATATTTGGATGTCATTTCTGCTCTACTAGGTGGATTACTACTCAGTCCCATCGTAAAAACACTTAATCCGGCTATCATCGCCAATAGAAAACTTTTATATATTTTTTTCATCTTATTTACCTTGTTTTTTGCGATGATAATCCGAATAGCTGTCTACAGGCTGATATTTATTTTTACCTTCTTTTTGAGGAGTTTTATAAAGAACTTTCTTATCTTTAGTTTTATCTTTTACTAACATATCATTCCGATTAGGCATATCCATATTCCCATAAGAGTAGTCATAATTAAAGTGTGAGCTATTTTCATTGGATAAGTTCATATCATTTTGATTGGCGTAATTATACGATGGTCCATTCACAAAACCGGCTAAATCATCGGTCTGCCATTCAGTTAAATTTCGCCCACTCTTACCAATGGTCGTTGCTGGATCAACATGTAATAACTTACCCGTTTGATTATTGATAATGAACTCCACATGAAAGTTAGATAATAACTTGTAATTGTTTTGCTTCAATTCATATTGATTATCATTAATTGCATATTTATTATGCGCTCTTGCACTTTCACTGCCGACTTTAAACTGCCCGGTTTGACTTAAATCATCTAAATATTCGCCAGGGGTCACGTGCAACTTCTTAGCTGTTTGTTCGACATACTTAGCGTTGGCATCCGAAATATAATAGCGCAATTGGTGAATCTCGGTAGCTAACGTACCACTGGCGTTGGCTAAACCTCCTTTCGTTCCCTTAGTAAACGGAAAAGCGGTTTGCACAACTTTAGGCAACAAGGTTTGTAGCAATTCATTGTCAAAGGGATTCAACATTGGAAAACCATGTTCCAATTTCAAATAACCCTTTTCTACGGTCGCACCTACGTTTACCCTATTAATAACTACCACTTTCCTTAAACTTATTGATTAAGTCTTCTGATACTGAATCCGGAATGGGATAAACATGATCGTACTTGTGAAGGTAACCATATTTATAAGGATTATTGTAATACCTTTTAGATCCCTTAACATGCTTCCTTTCGCCAATCATCGACTTTAGAAATTGCCAATTTCTTCCATCTTTTTTAATTACATAATCTCCCATATCACCTATTTGCTTAATGTATTTCTTTGAATATTCTTTTTTCAACGATTCAATAGATGGATAATCATGATCAATTTGATCAGGTGAAATCTTTTGTTGTAAATCTAACGGTAACTGATTATATAATGCTTGATTTAAACCTATCGATGTTGGCGTTATTGGCCAGCTATTCACTCTTCTTAAAGGATGAATTTCGTCTTCATTTTCCACTGTTATCCAATAGTCTTGGATAAACAACTTGATCTTCTTCTTACTTATTTTATAATTACCCGCAAATGTTCGAATACTTATTCCATCTGGACTACCTTCTTGATCAGTCCGTACCTTAAAAGCATCGTTATATACTAAAACAAAGGTTTGATCGAGTTTTAATTTTAAAAAGTATTCGCCACTACCATTTCTCGGAAAATATTCAAATTCTGAAGAATTAAAGGAAAAGGACTTTCCTATTAAATCTTTAGTCGTTTTGGCTTTAATTTTGGGTGTTAAAGCGGCTCCTTCATCTTTGCATGCTTGCAATTTTTTAGCACTCATCTTCTGATATTTGGGTGTCATCTCTGAACTACCGGGGGGATTACTACTTAATCCCATCGTGAAAATACTTAATCCCGATACCATAGCCAGCAGAAAACTTTTATATATTTTTTTCATCGTCTTATTTACCTTGCTTTCTGCGATGATAATCCGAATAACTGTCTACAGGCTGATATTTATTTTTACCTTCTTTTTCAGGAGTTGTATAAAGATCATATTTATTTTGAGACTTATCTGTAGTTAACATATCATTGCGATTAGGCATATCTAGCGCTTTTTCATAACCATAATCATAATTAAAGTGTGAGCTATCTATATTTGATAAGTTCATATCATTTTGATTGGCGTAATTATATGATGGTCCATTCACGAAACCGGCTAAATCATCGGTTTGCCATTCAGCTAAATTTTGTCCACTCTTACCAATGGTCGTTGCCGGATCAACATGTAACAATTGCCCCGTTTGATTATTAATAATGAATTCCACATGGAAATTAGACAGTAGTTTGTAATTATGCATATAATTCAAACCATACTGCTTTTTATCACCTATCTTACCAACGTACTTTTTATTATGCGCTCTCGCACTTTCACTGCCGACTTTAAACTGCCCGGTTTGACTTAAATCATCTAAATATTCGCCAGGGGTCACGTGCAACTTCTTAGCTGTTTGTTCGACATACTTAGCGTTGGCATCCGAAATATAATAGCGCAATTGGTGAATCTCGGTAGCTAACGTACCACTGGCGTTGGCTAAACCTCCTTTCGTTCCCTTAGTAAACGGAAAAGCGGTTTGCACAACTTTAGGCAACAAGGTTTGTAGCAATTCATTGTCAAAGGGATTCAACATTGGAAAACCATGTTTCAATTTCAAATAACCCTTTTCTACGGTCGCCCCTAAGTACTTCAGCATAATCGTTAACGCTGAACTATCCGCTTTTTGACTAACTCCGGTTTGCGCATACGGGCGAAACAATGCATTAAAGGCAGAAGAGCCGACTTGACGCGCCTGCTTAAATAAATGATTTAATTGTTTTGATAATTTATTTCCTTTTAAGTTCTTGATACTATCATTCAAAAAGTGTTCATAACTGGTTAAGGCCGCAGTATTCCAACCATCGCGTCCTAACTCTGTTAAAAAAGCCGCCATCTGAAAGTGATCTTTACCTTGACCTTTAATTCCCGCCGTTACTGTCAAATCGCTTTTAACATGTACCAGATTATGACTTAAATCTTTTAACGCTAATGGCAGGGTACGATTATTGTAATTTAATACTTTGCGCTTCGTTTGTTGTACCAATTGGATCGTTTCACCCAACGCTTCGTCAGCTTGATCATCGATTAATTGACAATCCGCGCCAGCTTCAAGCGCTAATTGGTAGGCTTTGTTCAGTCGGGCCATCGTTCCACTATTTAATTCTTTGGTCTTGATCAGTATTTTTTCCAGATCGTCTAAGTTCTCGGTGTCAATTTTAGCTTGGCTACTACTATCAACATCCGCCTTAAAGTCATTAATTAAACGTTCCATGCCTTGAGCCAATTGATCTAACTCACTTGTTAATTGTTGCGGTTCACGACCATGCGCTGCTTCGACATACTCGGACATTTGTTGTTGCGTTTTCCCACTGAAGCCTTCAGAATTCGGCACAGCTTTCATCTTGACACTGGTATCTTGTAATGCACTTTTTAAAGTTTGAACTTGTTGTTGTAAGTGATAGTTATTTTCTTCTAACTTACTCATGTCAATTTTAACCATTAATTTCTCCATGTTCTGTATTATTTCGAAATTAATATATTATATTTATATATAATAATTTTTAATTTTAATGGCAATATATTAATTTGATAGTAAAATAACATATCCATCAAACATAGTAAAGCAGTAGTATTATGCCAAGCAAAAAATAGATAACAGAGCATACAATTAATATAAAACCAACAATTGGATAATGTTTTTAGATATATTTGTATCTAAATTAGCTAATCAAAATAAATTTAATTGGTTTTAATTAATTTATTAATTTCTGCAGCTAAAGATTGATCATTTAAAAATTCTGCAATGGTTTTAATTTGTAATAACTGCTGCTTACCCTGAAGCGGATCTTCTTTCAAGAATAAAATTTTAGCTAACTCATATTTTTGCAACAAATGAAATCCATTCAGGGTAATACCTACTACTAGCTCTGAACTCAATTGTAAAATTTGTTTTGCCTGATCAAAGTCACAGTGTTCAATCATCCGATCGGCACAATTTAATAATAATGTAGCAAAAATTTCATCACCATGTGGATAATGCTGGTAACGTTGTTGCACTTTGAGGGCTTCAGTCAATAAATTGATCATCAAATGATACGGCAAAATATAACAATTATTCGCAAAAAATTTCACATCCGCTAAAGTCCAAGTCGCTAAATTAGCAAAATAATTGGTAACTAACTGTAACTCTGCTTGCGGCAAAGGCTGCTTTTGTTGATAGCAATTTAATAAACGATAACTCGCTAATTGAATGCGTTGCATTTTACCGGGATTGTTCTCTAAGCTTTGTATAGTGCGCGCAAAATCTTGGACATCACCATTGTTAAATGCTCGCGTTGCTAGAAATTGATAATAAGCAGCTCTTTGTGGCCGATAACCCTGATCAATCCATTGAAATTCTTCCAAACTAATCATTAAGTTATCTAAAATTTGGTTAAATTTATCCGCAGCTATCATCCGCAGCCCTTTTTCAAATTGAATTGCGTTCGGCTTGGAACAAATTCCTAAATAAACGCTTTTGAGCGCCAAGTCTTTTGCCAAACGAATTTTTTTTATTGTTGGACCATACATTTCAACACCACCTAGTTAAGAAAAGTTAACTTTTTCAAGTTAAGTCTATTTAAGCATTGAATAATAACTTTATCAAAACTAAAGGATTGGTTGAAACATGCTTAAGTTTATTCGACAAAACATTAACTTTACACAAATTGCGGGCATCAATTTGCTTTCCAAATTAGGAGATCGTTTGTTTTACACGGCGATGCTAACAATTGCCGCAACCCTACCACAAAATCAAATCGCTGTTACTATCGTCTCTGTCAGTGAGACCTTACCAATTGTTTTTAGCTTCTTTTTAGGCAGTTTAGCTGATCAACAGGCCAATAAATTACGTTTACTGAGTCATAGTTCCCTCTTGCGCGCCTTTTTTTATAGCTTAATCGCTATTTTAGTCAGTCGACATGCCACCTTAATGCTATTAATCATGATGGCTAGTTTGAACTTCTGCTCTGATTTATTGGGTAACTACTCAGCTTCATTAGTCATCCCGTTCACGAAAAGTTTAGTGCGTTCACCAGATTTAGAACAGGCTCAAGGACTAGTCAGTTTGACCAACCAATTAGTTAGTGTACTTGCAACACTTTTAGGTTCAGTCTTACTAATTTGGTGGCCTCCTAAGTTAATAGCGCTCTTTAATGCGGGAATCTTTTTAGTAGTTAGTCTAGGTTATCAAATTTTGCAACCAACTTTAAAGGCAACCGAACGCCAAATACCTAAAAATAGACAAACTTCAACTTGGATAACTACTTTGCAAAATTTTAAATTATTAAAGAGCCAACCGCATTTATGGAACACTTTAGGTCAATTGGCTTTGCTGAATGGCTTCTTTGGTGGATTAACCCCCATTTTCATCTTATTTCTCAAACACAACCACAATCTTTTATTGGTGCCACGTTCGATCAAAATTGCTTTACTATCCGGACTAACCACTTGCATGATGATTCTAGGTAACAGTCAAAGTAATAAAATACTAACACACACTGCCATTAAAAAATTAGCTATCAGCGCCGATTGTTGGCTAAGTTTAACCGCAGTCGGTTTATTGCTGAATAACATCTATCTAATTTTCTGGAGTGTGGCCGGTGTTGCCTTTTTATTGGGCTTAATTTCACCACGTTTTTCTGCCCAAGTAATTCGCGTCTTTCCAGCTGCTCGTTTAGGAGGCATCGTCACAATTGCTAATTCGCTTTTAGTTTTAGCCCCACCAATGACGAGTTTGCTTTTTCCCACACTGAGTAACTGGAGTCTAACCTTTAGCTACTTAAGCTTTGGAATTTATGGTTTGATCGCTATTATTCTAGGTAGTCGGAAATGTAATTAGAGAGCTAATTAAGTACTACCATTCCTATAATCCATCATTAAGGAAGAATAGTTGAATTTCGTATCTACACAGAATACATTAAACTCGTAATAATAATTCAGGAGGAAAAAATATGGTACTTATTAAAGAAAAAACACGATTAGAAAAGTGGGGGAACTCTCAAGCTATTAGAATTCCTAACCAGATTATTAAACAATTAAAGTTAGATGATAATCAAGACTTGACCATAACAATTGAAAATGGATCCATTGTTTTAACCCCAATAAAAAAGAAGCCAACTAATATTCACGAACTATTCAAGGACTGGCAAGACGACGGAAAGCAGGAGCACGAACTTGATTGGGGAAAGTCAGAGGGCCATGAACTTCAATGGTAAGCCAAAGCGATATATTTTATGTTAACTTTAATCCAAATCGCAGTCATGAACAAATGAATAAACGGCCAGCCATTGCTCTAAGTAATGATCTAGTTTGTCAAACAAGTAATATGACGATTATGGCTCCAATCAGCAGTATCGCACGTACTTTTCCAATGTATCATCGACTAACTGCAAGCAAACAGTATCTGTAAAAGTATTATTAGATCAAACAATAGCCTTAGATTTGCGAGCAAGACACGTCACTGATGAAGCAATTGTTGTTCAGTATTGATAATGAATAAAAAGAGTCATTTATTTTATTTATTATCATATAAGTAAAAAGCAGGTGATATCCTCTAACAAGGTTATCGCCTGCTTTATTTATTATTGAATATTAATACTATAAATGATTTACCAAACATCATTGATACTCGATACCACTCCCATGTCAAAATCTTCAGCGGATAACTTGGTTATCTGCTGAAATCTGTTAACTACAGTCGGTTGTGGTAATTTAGTTCTTAAAAGCAATCTAGATTCAATCTTGGTTGGCACCCAATATCCTAAATCATTGAGATCAGGATATTTATTGACATCAATTTGAATATTATTTCTTAGAACAAATAACATAGTGACCTCTTCCAAAGAACTAGACATAGTTTTTAAAAACTTTTTCATAAATATTACACTTTCTTACTCAACTAATAGATTTCAGAAAACAGTAATTTGATTTTAAACACATAAATAATTTACTATATGAAATTCAATTCTTGTTTACCTATTCAAACTTTAGTATCTAGTTTAATCTAAATAAATTGCATTAACTTCGATCTTGAAAGCTAAAGTTTAATTATTTGATTAAGCTTTTACAATTTATTCAATGACCATTGAAATTAACATTTTTTCTAGAGTTTTTGACTTCTGGTTATACACAATAAGATACAATATTCAAAATTTCTAACTAACCAGAATTATTATTATCACTAATTACAACATAAGACAACTAACCTCTGTAAATACCAATGTCATTTTGCATTATCATGTGAATTCTGTTTTACTTTCTTTTTGATTTAAGGTTAAGAGCAAAAGTAATAATTTTATTTTGATCTAGCTTACTTAAATGACCGATTTCTTTAAATTTTAATCCAACTTTCGGAAAACGATAGAGATGCCCCAGATCAACCCATGAAGGCTTTTTTAATCCAGCAGACTGCCAATCCTTAATTGGATAATATTGTTGCTTGATATAAACCGATTTATTTTGATACTTACTAGTAATTTTAAAAGCTTCAACCGTTCGCATTGATACTCTACGAATTAATACGGGGCGCGACTTGCCACCGTTAGTTTCTACAAAACTAACATATAATGTGATTAAATCATTAGTCCTCATCTGAATCGTTAAGCCAATCGGCCACCTCTTTAGCATCTTTAAATTCCGTAACTGGTGTCTCTTCTGTAGCCTTAAGAAAACGTAAATTGGATTTTTCTTCCGAATTTAAGGCAGGTTTAAAAGGCAAAGCACCATCAGCCACAATTCTCTTATAAAACATATTAATTGCCGTGGTTGGATTTAATCCTAGCTCATCTAAGACTGCTTCAGTATTCTCAGCCAAATCCTTATCAATCTGAACTTGAATCCGTTTCTTTTCTTTAACTACCATGTTTTTCTTGCCTGCCTTTCTTTTTGTACTCAAATAATAATACCTTTTGAGTATAAATTCAATCAATTTACGCTACTAAAGAATACTATTAGCGAATAAAATCCTGACATAAAATAATTGTTTCATGTCATGTATCTAACAAATAAATGTAAAATTGATGACGATTATCCTACCCAATAAAACTAACCAAAAGTTGCCTAAATATTCCTATGATATTACTTCTAAATAAAGCTAGAACAAAAATAGTTTTTTTATCTTTATGCCAATTAGCCACCTGTTAAAGATGATTATCATAATTTATCGTTATAAGCTAACAAGCTATTTTTTAATTATGCCTTTAAAATTCGTTCAATGGCCACCGCTACTCCGTCAGCAACGTTCGTCGTAGTTACAAAATCGGCTTGCTTTTTAATAGCTGCCGCAGCATTGGCCATCGCAATACTTTGACCAGCAACTTGAAACATTGCCAGATCATTTTCACCATCACCAATGGCATAACACTGCGTTAAATCCAATGACAATTCTTGGCTTAATTGTTTCAAAGCTTGTCCTTTACTACAATTTGCTGCCATCAGCTCTACATTCCGTGACGAAGAAGAGACCACACTCAATTCCTGATTCATAGTTCTAATTTTTTGCAACAACGCTGATTGTTCACTAAAAACTTCAAATTTAAGCATCTGCTGCTGTTTTGTTTTCATGATATTCACATCATCAACCGGTTGATTAACCTGATAAAAGGCATGATTATAAAATTGCTGTGCTTGCCGTACCTCAGTCGGATCCAAACTAGCACTACGTGTTTGTGCTATCTTCCATAAACTAGCATTAGTTTCCGGATAACGCCGCGTATAAGCACCTTGAGGATTATAAATTGTATAAATTAATTGCTGCTGTTCACACAAAGCGATGGTTTTCTCTAACGCCGCTGTCATTGGTAATCCATGACTAGCAATGACTTGATCATTTTGGTCAACCACCAACGCACCATTCAGTGCGATAATCGGGCCACGCAACTGATACTGACGTAACATTTGTCTGATATTCGTCACAAATCTGCCCGAAGCAATCACTAATAAATTCTGCTCCAACCACTTATGTAAAGCTACAACATTGGGCTGTGAAATTTGCCCCTGCGCATTAAACAACGTCCCGTCTAAATCACTTACCAAAACTTTCACACTGCTCGCCTCTTTGATTAATTTATAAAAAAACTAGCTTGCCCTTTTCAAGCATCAGAATCTAAAAATCTATTGCTTAATTATTCCAGGATCCTACTTGCTTTTTAACAAGGTATGTTACTTAAATTTTAACAAATGCTTTTGATTAGGACGTTCTCGAAAATTAATAAACTGCGCTAAAGTTTTAAATCGTAAATAAATATTGCGTTCCTTAATATACTGTAAACTACAGCCAGGCTGACGCCGATAAGTATGGCCCGGATAAACTAATAAGTCTGGCGCTAAAGCCTTGATGTGCTGCAAGGAAGCAAACATTTCCTGATTAGCTTGATCATAGTCACCACACAAGCCACAGCCTTCCACAAATAACGTATCTCCCGTCAACAAATACTGGTCATTAATCACAAAACAACTGGAACCCACCGTATGCCCCGGAGTTAACAAACACTTAATCTGTACGTCAGCAAACTGATAACTTTGTTCATTCTCAAATGTCGTCACTGCAATCGTTGGCTGGCGTCCTTCTTTAAGCCATTGCTGCCATTCTAGCTTAGCAACATACAAGTGACAGTTAAAATGTTGTTGTAAAAAAGGCAATCCTTCCACGTGATCGTGATGCCGATGGGTTAAAAAAATAGTCAAAGTTTGACTAGTATTTTGCTGTAAGAGCGGATAACTTTGTTCAATATCAGCTGGCGGGTCAATTACCAACAGCTGGTCAGTTTTAGTTTTGATAATGAAATAATTGTTTTTACCCCAAGAGGTACTTTTTTGTATTAAAAATTGCATTCTTTGAACCTACAATCAAAAATTTTGTGACAGCTTACTTTTTATATTATATACCCTTAATATACATTACAAATAAACCAATAGTGATAATCCATAAAATTATTAATAATATTTTGTTTGTATAATTCATAGAATGACTTTCCTTTCAACAAGATCTATCAGCATCAATAGTTTAAGTATATCATCGATAAATTATTGCCAATCAAAAAATTATTTTTTCAAATGTTGACTCCTCCGCCATTATTGGGGACGTTCATCTTTTCCGTAATATTGTGGTTCAGTGACGTTCAGATTTGTATTATCCAACCATTTCTTTAACCGTTGTCCTAATTTAACGGTCATAGGCCCGGTTGCTTGTAACTGGGCTTGACTAATGTGATCAACATGCACGCCCGCCGAAACAACGCCAACTCCCGGTAAACTGGCCTTGATAATATGAATAATTTGCCGCGCAAGGACACCATCTTTATGTACTCGTCCATCATGACTAGGAAACGCTTGGTTCGTTATTGTTCCAGTTTGGTCAATCATGGTCAGTGCTCCAATATGTGGATGATCGCCACCAGTTAAATTAACCAAGAGATCCTTACCGATAAATTTTGCTTCAATTTGCAATGAAAAGTCTAACCGTGTGACTACAGAAGTATATTTTTTACTCATTTTCTTTCTCCTACCCAACTCATTGAATTTTATCACTGCGCTCTTTGTCAAAAAATCATAACTGAGCGTCAAGCCAAGTTTAATTATGTTATGCTATTCTAGCACGGTAAAATCACCGAGTTCAAATTGATCTCTACTGACCATAATTATTATAATAACTGTGAAGATCAGGTCATATTTGAAATAATTAAAATTTGGCACGAAATCACTACTATGAACTAACAGCAAGTGCAAACTTTATTAATCATAAATTATTCCCTAGGAGTTGATGATACATGACTAAAGAAAAATGGGATCTACGCAAGGTTCTCTCCGAGATTCAAGATGATCCGCAAAATTATCATGAAACTGATGTTGCGGTTGATCCAAATGCGGAATTAGCCGGTGTTTATCGCTATATTGGTGCTGGCGGTACAGTTGAACGGCCTACGCAAGAAGGACCAGCCATGATGTTTAACAATGTGACTGGTTTTCCCGATACCCGTGTCTTAATTGGTTTGATGGCGAGTCGCAAAAGGGTCGGTAAAATTTTACACCATGACTACAAGACGCTAGGTCAAATGTTCAATGAAGCTGTTTCACAGCCAATTGCCCCTGTAGTCGTAGCTGAAAAAGACGCTCCTGCTCATGAAGTTATCCATCGCGCAACCGATAAGGATTTTGATATTCGCAAATTAGTGGCTGCCCCCACCAATACTCCACAAGATGCTGGCCCATATATTACCGTTGGGGTCGTTTTGGGTTCTAACATGCAAAAAAGTATGTCTGACGTGACCATCCACCGGATGTGTATCGAAGGTAAAGATACACTAGGAATTTATATTATGCCTGGTGGTCGCCACATTGGGGCCTTTGCCCAAGAATACGAACAGGCAAATCAGCCCATGCCAGTTACGATTAACATTGGACTTGATCCAGCGGTCACGATTGGTACTACTTTTGAACCACCAACAACTCCATTAGGCTACAATGAATTAAGCGTAGCCGGTGCCATTCGCCAACAACCAGTCGAATTAGTTAATGGCGTTTCAGTGGATGAAAAGGCCATCGCTAGATCCGAGTATACCCTAGAAGGATATATCATGCCTAATCAACGGATTCAAGAAGATATTAATACCCACACTGGTAAGGCTATGCCTGAATTTCCAGGTTACGACGGCGATGCCAATCCCGCAGTGCAAGTAATTAAAGTAACGGCCGTAACTCATCGCCAAAATCCGATCATGCAAAGTGTCATTGGTCCCAGTGAGGAACATGTTAGCATGGCGGGAATCCCCACCGAAGCTAGCATCTTGCAATTAGTGAATAAAGCCATTCCGGGCAAAGTACTCAATGTTTACAATCCCCCTGCAGGCGGTGGCAAGCTAATGACAATTATGCAAATCCACAAGGATAATGAAACGGATGAAGGAATACAACGACAAGCAGCTTTATTAGCCTTTTCAGCGTTTAAAGAGTTAAAGACCGTCTTTTTAGTTGATGAAGATGTGGATATTTTTGACATGAACGACGTTGTTTGGACAATTAACACCAGATTTCAAGCTGATAAAGATCTGATGATATTACCAGGAATGCGGAACCATCCATTAGACCCTTCTGAACGGCCAGAATATGATCCCCAGTCGATTCGTTTTCGCGGCATGAGCTCTAAATTGGTTGTTGATGGTACTGTTCCGTTTGATATGAAAAAACAATTTCAAAGAGCACAATTCATGAAAGTTCCTGACTGGAAAAAATATTTGGAGTAAATACCTAATGAAAAGAATCGTTATTGGAGTAACTGGAGCTTCGGGAACAATTTATGCAATCGACCTTTTACAAAAGCTTCAGCAAATTACTGACGTTGAAACACACTTAGTCATGAGTAAATGGGCTAAACAAAACTTAGCCTTAGACACTGATTACCAGCTCAATGATGTCACTTCCTTAGCCGATTATGTCTATGATAATCGCAATCAAGGAGCAAAAATTGCTAGTGGGTCCTTTTTAGTTGATGGTATGGTCATTGTACCAGCTAGCATGAAAACCGTGGCCGGAATTGCACACGGCTTTTCAGACAATTTGATTGGACGCGCCGCCGACGTCATGTTAAAAGAACAACGTAAGTTGATTGTCGTTCCTCGTGAATCGCCGTTAAGTACCATCCACTTAGAAAATTTAACTAAACTATCCCAACTAGGAGTACAGATCATTCCTCCTATCCCCGCATTTTATACACACCCTTCATCAATCCAAGATCTGCTCGACCATCAATCAATGAAAGTTTTAGATGCCTTGGGCATTCCAAACGAATTCTCCCAACGCTGGAATGGCAAATAGTTCTGATAATCATCATCAATCTTATATTTTGACTCTTGAATCTACCAAAGAAGCTGCAGTCTTTCAATTAAGATTTTGCTGCTTTTTTTGTGTTTCAAACAAGAAAAGCTTACGTGCAGCCACTATTAACAATAATGTCAAATAACAACTTTACTTTTACGAAAGGCTTTTTACTATGGAAAATTCCTTAGGACCATTAATCAAAGCTGCCCGCCAAACAGCTCACCTCTCACAAAAACAAGCTTGCCTCAATATTTGTAGTCAACCAATGCTCTCAGCCATTGAGCATGATCGTTATACTCCTAACGCCCAATTACTCTTCGCTTTATGTGACCGGCTACAAATCAACCTCTTACGGCATTAGTGCCGATCAACGGCTCAATCAAACTTTGGAACAATTATGTAATCAACATAAATATCAAGAATTAGCTAACTTCTTAACCAAGTCCACAACTATTAATCAAGTTGGTACTATCTTACAAGAACAGTCATATTACTATTATCTAGGTGTTGCTCAAGTCAATACCCAACAACTTGACGAAGACTTACAAAGCTTAAAATTAGCCCTGGCTGAATTGCAGCCTACCCCTAAACCCACCACTTTGACTCGCTTATGTCACATAGCTTTAGCTTATACCTACTCATGCAAATACAACTGGCAGCTAATGAAAAACTATCAAAAATTAGCCTGGCAAAATTTTGGCGCTGCTCCTGCTGCTCCTTATGAAGAGAATTTGAACATTATTGGTTATTTGACGGCTTTAATGACTTATAATCAAGCTGATTACGTCAAAGCTAGTCAGCAATTGACCCAGGCCATTGCCTTTATTACTCAGAATAACTCTCATTATATGTTGCTAAATTGTTATTATTTACTAGCTCAGAGTGCGGAACATTTAGAGCAAAAAAATCAAGCTCAAGAAGCTCGTTTACGCCAAAATATTTTGGCGGAATGGTTCCCTGAAGATTTACACCATGTCAATTAAGATTCTGAGATAAGAACTAATTAGTTTTTATTAGTATTCTTATTTTTGTCAAAAATTGATTTCTCCTATACTGAAAGCATCACAAGGAGGAAATTATTATGAACCAAGTATTATTTTCAAACATGGCTTTAGCTCAAGCCAACTTAGCAAGTGTGCATCATATTTTGGATCATCCCCAAGAGTTATTACAGTGGGTGCCAGAAATTGATACTGTCCAAATGGGAGAAGCGTCCGATCGCTTTCAAATCAAGCGCGCCGATTACGCTTTAAATGATAAAGAAATTATTCAAGTGGTGGTTACTCCAGCACAAGTGAAGTATCTCAGCAGTCAAGGGCGTTTAGCCTATCAATTAATCTTTAACTTAACAGAACAAGACAAGCAAGTACTGATTCAAGAAGAATTAAGTGTTGACCCTCAAGCAACTAAGCACTTACCCATAAAGTTATTAACGCCAGTTGCCAAACATGCTTTTCAAACTAATTTAGCCAACTTAGTCCAGGTCATCGAACAACAGCCTGGATAAGTTAAAACCCAAAAAGGAAGCCTTCGTTTAATAATGACGAAGCGTTTCCTTTTTAGTTTGGTTTTAAATCATTGAACTAATAGCAATTAGCATTCAGCTTTTTAACTTATGCTGGGCTGTCCTAAAAAATTGTATTGCCGATTATTTTAAACAATTAGGTCTGTCAAATATAGTATTTTAGTATCTTGGATAAACCCAGCATTCTTATAGAGCTGCAATGCCGGTAAATTATCACCCATTACGCCAATAACACACCGTTTATTACCTAATTGCTTCAGCTTTTGTAAAATCTGAGTAATAAAAATAGTTCCATATCCTTGTTTTTGGTATTGTGCAGCTATAAATAAATCAAAAAAATAATATTCAGTTTCAAAATTAATAGCACAATACCCAATAATTTGATTATTTTTATGCAAGACGTATTGGATAATATTGGTATCTAAAAAACTATTGCGAATATAATTTTCACTAATCGTTGAATCATTATCAAAAACTATGCTTTCCATTTTAGAAACAGTAGATATCTCCGCATCAGTTAGTTCTGATGTAAAAATATTTTCATCAAACTTTACCGAGTGGAACTCTTTTAAATCCAAACTTAATTGATATTCCGTATTAGAAATAGATAATTGGTTGTGTGTCAAAAATTCAGGATAATTTTTTAAAAAGTTTTGTTCCGAAATATATTCCCATTTAGTGTAATTATAATTATGCAAAATTTTCTTAACATAGGACAATAATTTTGTTGCCACCCCTTGTTTCCGCGCATCAGGTAAAACATTAATATAAAGATCTACTATACCGTTACTTGGTTTTTCATCCGCATAGATCATAACCATACCAACCAATTTTTGCTTTTGATAAGCCAATAAAAAAGTTGGCATATCCGGAAAAAAATTAAATTGATTACTCAGATAAGGATCACGAAAAGTATGATCATATTGATGAACCTTCTGTAACAATTGCTTTACTGCATTGATTTGCTCAACATTTAATTTCTTCAAAATCTTAATATCCATACAAACACCCTCTATGCGTATACATTAAATTTTGTAAAATCATCACATTTAACTCATTTTTAATAATAACGGTTATTGTATATTAACTTTCTTCAGAAATAAATTAAGTATGGGATAAAAATTTACTTGAATCTTTTCTCTTTATAGGTAGCTTTAAAATAAGACGGGCTAATACCTCATTCTGGATCTAATATAAAAGGACTGATTAATTAGTATACGAGCTTACCCATATCTAAATTAATCAGTCCTACTTAAAAATCTTTATCTCAGAATCAAACAGACACTTCTGTATTCAATTAACCTTCCAATTTATGATGAATTTTCTGTAGTTTAGTTTCAATTGTGTCCGTATGACCTGGTCGAATATCAGCATTTAGCGAAACATAAGCTCTAATTCCCTGATCAGTTAAGGTTTGGACTGCCTTTTGTACAGTAGCCATCACTTCGGACCATTCGCCTTCAATCTCGGTACCCATTGCTGTTGTTTTATACGTCAAACCAGAAGCTTCAATCACACCGATAATATCATCAACGTAACCACTTAAATGCTCACCAACGCCCAAAGGCGCAATTGCTACTGAAATTAAAGTATTCATTCTAATGTCTTCTTTCTAAGAACTTTCTATATAAATTATTATAGCATCATTTTAGTATGATAAAACTGCTTAAGAGAGAATCGTATGCAACACGCAGAACAGCTTACAGATACTCTATTTAAGATTTTTGTTGTTATAGCCATGCACGAGTTTTGTGTACGTTTTGTGTTAAAGAGCTTCCGGAATGGTAAATAGAACTGGTTCCGCCAACAAACCAATCAGCTCCCGAAGCTACGCAGCGTGGTATTGTTTGTTGGCCTAAATTGCCATCTACTTCAATGGCAACATCTAATTTGGCAGCTTGGATTTTCGATTTTAATTGTTCAATCTTAGAATACATTTCAGGAATAAATTTTTGACCAGCAAAACCGGGATTCACAGTCATTAAGACTACATAGTCAACTACTGGCAAAACATAATCTAGCACATTCAAAGGGGTCGCGGGATTAATCGCCACTCCGGCTTTCATACCAGCATTTTTGATAGCTACCAAAGTTCCTTGCAAGTTATTGGTTGCTTCAGCATGGATGGACATCATATCAGCACCAGCTTGTTGAAATAAAGTTACAAAACGCTCCGGTTGTTGGACCATTGTGTGAATATCTAGCGGTTTAGTTGTTAACTGCCGCACTGCTTGTACAAAGTCCGGACCCAAAGTAAAGTTGGGGACAAAACTACCGTCCATAATGTCGATATGATAATAATCAACACCAGCAGTATCCAATTCTTGTACATCACGAGCTACATTACCTAAATTGGTACACATTAAAGATGGTGCAATTTTTTTATTCATCTCTTAACCTCCGCCAAGAAGTTAAGCAGCAATATTATTATATTAATTTTTAGGAACAATAAACGGCACATATTGACTTAATGATTGATCCTTTTTGTCTGAAATTAATGTAACATCAGCTAGATCGAAAACGTGAACTGTCGATATTCTATGAAATTTACTACTGTCGCAAAGAAGATAAGTTTTCTGTGAATTATTCTTTACAATTCTCTTTTTCTCTGCTTCATTGATGTTTGGAGTAGTTACACCCTTGTTCTCATCAATTCCATTTGCACCTAAAAAAGCACAATCAAAATATAAATTCTTTAAATTATTGCGCGTCAAGCTTCCACTTAAAGAAGAAATAACTGGATTATAGTAACCGCCTAATAAAATAATATCAGCTTGAACTTCATTATTAATATTCAAAACTTTAGTATTAGTAGTATAGATAGTTATCTTTTGGTCAATAATTTCATTTAACAAAAGAGCATTATTCGATCCAGAATCAACATAGACACTATCGCCAACAGAAATTTGTTCAGCAGCTAATTGAGCAATTATCTTTTTTTTCTTAGAGTTTAAAGAAGTTTTTCTTGCAATTGAAAGCTCACCAGTTGGCGATGTCATCGTAAAAGCTCCGCCTGATAAATGCTTAATTTTACCATCAACTTCTAGCTTCTTTAAATCTCTTCGGAGAGTAGATCCCGAAACATTAGAAAAATCTTGTTGTAATTCATCAAACTTAACTATTTCTTTATTGGATAGATAATCAATAATTTCTTTTTGTCGTTCGTACGGGATCATTTATGATTTCACCTAGTTATACATTAATATTTAATTCTGACCACATATTAATGATAACATTGATGCTGAAGTTTTAACTCAATTTTTCAGTACGCTGGGTAAACAAATAGCCTAAAATAGCAGAAACAATAAAGGAAATTCCTAATCCAATAATGGCATTAATAAAATTACCAGCATGCTTCGTAATGAAAGCGGGACAAGTTGTTACACTACCAAACACAAATGCATTCGTAACTACTTTCGTCAAACCAAGATATGCACCTCCGACCATGCCACCAATGATTTGCGAAAGCCACAGTTTTCTGTTTTTTACTAATAAACCAAATAAGGTTGGCTCAATAATTGCTGATAAAGCAATGGTAATAAATCCAGTTAATGCAAAACCACGTAGCTTCGGATCTTTGGCTTTCAACCAAACGCCGATAGTAGTTCCAATGACTGCAAAATTGCAGGCAAACGTCCATGGACAAATATAATCAAATCCATAATTAGCTATATTATTAATCATAATCGGATTAACAGCCCAATGAATCCCCATACTTACAAGTACACTCCAACCGCCACCAACAACCAATCCTGCAATAGCGCTACTCTTGCCGATTAACCAATTAACCAGTGCAGCAATAAATTTGCCACTGTAAACACCAATCGGTCCAATCACAATGATTGTTAGCGGTACCATTACAAGCAGAGAAATTAATGGCAATAAGACTAACTTCAAATTTTCTGTAATGTGCTGATCTAACCATTTATATAAATAAGAATATGCCCATATACTTAAAATAATTGGTACAACTGTAGAATTATAATTCATTAAAACTGCTGGTATCCCAAAGAAATGTGTAATGAATCCGTTTCCCGTTTTTCCCATTAACGAAATTAAATCTGGATAAAGTAACGAAGCACCAATTAAAGCTGAGATATAAGGACTTGCACCAAAACGTTTAGCTGAAGTAAACGCTAACAAAATTGGCAAGAAATAAAATACACTCATAGAAGCTGCATATAAAATGACATAAGTTCCGGATTTTTCTTTGATCCAACCAAGTTGTGTACATAAAATTAATAAACCACGCAAAATTCCCGAACCTGCCAAAGCTGGTAATAATGGTGCAAAAATGGCTGAAATGGCCGAAAAGATTCGTGATATAATACTGCCTTTTTCTTGATTGCCAGCTTCTTTTTTTACATCATTATTCACATTATCAGTCTGATTTCCTGATTGAAGTTGAACTTGTTTTTCAAATTCTGAATATAATTTGGGAACCTCGGTTCCGATCAAAATTTGATATTGACCAGCTTGATATACGACATCAATCACTCCGGGCAAGTTCTTAATTTGTTCATCTTTGGCCAAAGATCGATCTCGCAAATTTAACCTTAGGCGTGTGGCACAATGTGACATGTTACTAACATTAGTAACACCACCGACATTTTTTAAAATACCAATCGCAGTTTGCTTAAAATCGGTTGCCATAGTTAATTCTCCCCCTTTTATTTAGGATTGTTTAAAAAACTTAGCAATAGTTTTTGGATTTGAATTGGATCACTTTGTTCAATAATTGATTGAATTTTATCAATACCAACTTCAGTAATCATTTGATCCAATTGATGAATCATTTCAATATTTTGTTGACACTCTGCTGCACTATCTTCAACTACCGGAAAAGTATCAAAATAAATAACTCCATCGTAATTATGCTTTTTTAAATAAAACATAAATTCTAACGTTTTAAATGGACTGGATGTGGCTATCATTAATCCATCATCATTTAATCCATATCCATCATTTAAATGAACTCCGAATAATTGTTTCCTTCCAGCAAAAATATCAGCCGCCATTGCTGGATTTTCGTGTTTCATCAACATGTGGCAATAGTCCAATGTCACACCAAAATTCTTGCGATTAATTTCATATAATAACATTCCATCCATGCCCAAACTATCAGCAAAGGCATAAGCTCTAGGTTGAAAAGGCTTATATTCTAGACTAAATTTTAAATCTGGAGCGTAATCACACATTTTTTGAAATGCGGTAACTATTTTATTCAACATTTCTGAATAATTAACTTGGAAACTATAGTCAAAGCCATCATGTGCCATCCAAACTGTCACTATTTGCCCACCAGCTGCTCGACAAAAGTCGGCTGCTTGTAAACAAAGATTCAATGCATCCTCTGACAATCGCGGATCAGCATTTCCCAAATCGCCATTAACAAATTTGTCGTTAAATCTCATCTCTAATCCATTAAGCTTCAAATTATTCTTTACTAGTAAATCATGAAGAACTTCTGGTGTAATATCTTGCACCTGTTCTGGAAAATTGACATCCACATATTCCAAACCTAATTGAGAAAAATTTTGTAAAGTTTCACTTAAACTCAACCTTTCTTTTTGTCGAAAAGAATTTACTCTTGATGCTAACTTCATTTAAAATCCCCCTTTTTGTGTTCAAGCCGAGTATATCACCACATTTTTTCATTATCAATCATTTTTTGTCATAAATTATCATTTATTTTCAGTGAAACAAAATTGACCATTTAAAGCAAAGCGAAGGATTTTTTTGAGAAAACGTTTTCTCAATTATAATACTTTGTTTTTCTTTTAAAATCAAACCAAATCATCAATAATTGCCTTAAACAGCTAATTTATAGCCAGACTTGAAATCAATAATAGAAAGATATATCATTCTATTTGAGAAAACGTTTGTTCGAAAAAGAATGTATTTTTACTACAAGGAGATTCTCTAATGACTAAAATTGCTTTTGGCTCTGACCATGTTGGCATCGAATTAAAGCCAATTATTATTGAATATGTAAAATCTTTAGGTTATGAAACAATTGATTTAGGTACTTATACAAAAGAAAGAACTGATTATCCTATTTATGGTAAAAAAGTCGGTGAAGCAGTTGCACAAGGAAAAGCTGATTTAGGAATTGTTATCTGTGGTACGGGTATAGGAATTTCCTTAGCTGCCAACAAGGTGGCTGGTATTCGTGCTGCTTGTGTTAGTGAACCATATTCCGCTGAATTATCTCGACGTCATAATAATAGTAACGTCTTGGCTTTTGGCGCCAGAGTGATTGGTAGTGAACTAGCGAAAATGATCGTCAAAGCTTGGTTAGAAGCACAGTATGAAGGTGGTCGTCATCAACGAAGAATTGACGAATTAAGTGCCGAAGATCAAAGAAATAATGAACTTTTTCAACAAATAGTTAATTCAACTGCTAAAAAATATCAAGACTAACCAAAATAAAAAACTTTATGCTAAAGTAGATTAATATGCTTAACATAAAGTCTTTTATTTTGGAGTTACTAAAATGACAAATCAAACCAAAGTTTCAATTAAAGACATCGCTAAATTAAGCGGTGTTTCCGTTTCCACGGTATCACGGGTGATTAACAATAACGGTCGTTTTTCAGAACAAACCCGAAAAAAAGTTCTTAAAGTAATTAATCAATATCATTATCAAACTAATACTGCTGCTAAAACTTTACGCATGAACAAATCTAATACAATCGGCATTTTGGTACCAGATCTTTCAAATTCCTTTTTCGCAGATTTAGTTGAAAACATCGAAAAAATTTTATTTCAAAATAATTATGCTACAGTAATTTGTGATACTAATAAAAATATACAGCGAGAAAATACCTATTTACAAATGTTAGAAGCAAAATTAGTTGATGGAATTGTCATGATCTCAGGTCAGCAATTAGATAATGATATTCATATGAATATATCGACACCTGTTGTTTATATTGATCGTAACGAAAACACCAAAAACATTTACGTTGGTTCTAATAATGAGCAAGGAGCTCATCTTGCTACAAAGCATTTGATTCAAGCCGGCACCATTCCCGTCATGTTCACTTCATCCAATCAGAAAATTTCTTCTAATAATGATCGTATTAAGGGATATCGTGAAGAGATGTTAAAAAATAATTTCGATCACAGTCAACAAATAGTTATTGATATCAAAACTGAACGTCAAAAAATTAAGCAACGAGGAATTGAAATTCGTAGTATTTTACGTAATCTGATGTCCAAACAAAAACTACCCTTAGGAATTTTTGCAATTAGTGACACCATTGCTGCCGAAGTTATTTTAGCAGCTCACGAATTAAATCTTAATATCCCACAAGATTTAAAAGTAATTGGGTTTGATGATGCTCCGATTGCTCGCTATTGTTACCCGCAATTAACAACGATTAAACAAAACACCGCAGCTATTGCTCAAAATGCCAGCAACTATTTATTACAACTAATTCAAGGCAAATTAGACAATTCCGATATTACCAAAATTGTTGATGTTCAGTTGATTGAACGAGGCACTGTTTAAATTGTAGGATGATTAATCTGTCTCATTTTTCTTATTAGAACAATTAACGATATCAGTATAAACTTTCGCCGTAATTCCATAGATTATTCCGTAATAGGCAGCCACTAATACTATCAGCGTCAATGAAATAATGGCAAGTAATTTAAAGCTATAAACAAAGAGCATTACTAAGACGCTTTTTATTGCCGGCAATGCAAAAAGTAAATTAATAATAGCTCCAATCAACGGTAACATAAACAACAATAAAATTTGACTATGAATAGCTTTTTTAGTTTCTAATTTACTCAGTCCGACTTCTTGCATAATCAGAAAGCGTTTTTGATCAGCATAACCTTCTGACAATTGTTTATAATAAATCAGTAGGGCCATGACAATAATCATACTTAAACTAATTAAACCACCAACAAACAAGACGCTGCCTACTAACGAATTCATATATTGTTCCATTTGTACTTTAGCTGAATATTTATCACTATCCAATTTTAGTAGTGATGGTATTTGGCTTGCAAATTTTAATTTATGCTTTTGTGTTCCTTGAATATTTTGTCCTTGAACATATAACCAAGGTTTGGGATTAATCTGATGTGCTACTTGTTGATTAGCTGTAATAATAAAAATTGGTCGATAAATTGAACGCTGATAACTAAATCCTAACTTAAATTGTGGAATAACTTTAACCTGATAACTTTGCTGATTGAAATTCAAAGAATGCTTTAAAGCTAAATTATCAGCCGAATACACTAAAATTTGGTGCTTTTTTAAACGCAAGGAAGTTTTTTGAATTCTATTATAATCACTAACACTAATTGTACTGACTTGATAAATAATATGCATGCCACCAGTCATTGGACGTAGTTGTCCATCTTGAATCACGGACGGTATTGGAGTAGTCATTTGCATTTGCTCTGATTGTCGTAAATTAATTTGATTTTGCTTAGCTGCCCGGTGCAATATTTGTTGTTGTTGATGCGAAAATGGATGCTGTTGAACCAGCATTAAATCGGCGGGATTATAAGTGTTAACTAACTTTTCTTTACCTAAATATAAGCCCGTGCTTCCCACCAAACTGACTAAAATAGCACTGCACAATAAACAGATAGAAGCCAAACTTAACGCGTTTTGTTTCATTCGGTATAATAATCCAGATAAAGCAATAAAATGTGACGGCTGGTAATAAAAATGTGGTCGTTGCTGTAAAAAATTTAATATCCAGATGCTGGAAACTAAAAAGACCAAGTAAGTTCCCAAAACAACAAATACTACTGCCACTAAAAATTGTGAAAGTGAAGCAACTGTAGGTTTGGTTTTAACAGCCAGATAGTAACCTACCGCTAAGAGCAACACACCTAAACCACCTAATAAGCCATTACTTCTAGGATTAACTTCGACCTGATTAGTTTGTTGCCATAAAACTACCGGTTGTAATTGACGAATTTGCCAAAAGTCACTGAGTAATAGCCATAAAAATAGCAAACTAAAAATTACAATAACGACTAACAAACCAGTTTGCGAAAATTGTTCAACAATTGCTTTGGTTTGGAGCAGGTTACATAAAATCAAGAAAAATAATTTATTAAACACTAAGCCACTAACTAAACCACCTACCAAACTAACAATCAATAAAAATAAGACTTCGATTGTTAGAATTAAATTCAAATCTTTAGTAGCTAAACCTAACATTTTATACAATGCTAACTCATGAACCTGTTGTTTAATCAAAAAACGATTAACATAAATCATTAAAAAAATAGTTAATAAAGTAACAAAAACGGTACCCAAGATCATTAAATAAATGGTTTGTTGACCCAACGCCAACTTGTTCAAACTAGTATTAAAACAGGTATTCCAAAAAATATAATTGACGGCAACCAAAGTAATACTGGCCAAGATAAACGGTCCGTATTGTTCACGGTGGTGCGTTAATGCATGCCCAGCCAATTTAAAGTGAATCATTGCTGTTCACCTCCAACCAGTAAGGTGGCACTTGCAGTGATTTGTTGCAAATATTGACTAGCAGTTTGATTACCGCGAAAAAGTTCATGAAAAATCAAACCGTCTTTAATAAATAAAACGCGTTTGGAATGACTGGCAGCCAAAGCACTGTGCGTGACCATTAAAATAGTTTGTCCTTTAGCGTTAACTTGTTCCAATAAATCCAACAATAATTCAGAATTATGTGAATCCAAGGCACCTGTAGGTTCATCAGCTAAAATTAATTGTGGTTGCATGATTAAAGCCCTTGCTGCTGCCACTCTTTGTTGCTGCCCACCAGATATTTCGTAAGGATAGCGCTGCAATAAATCAGTAATTTGTAAAACCTTAGCCAGTGGTTGTAAGCGCTGTTGTAGAATTTTAGGTTCAGTTTTAGCTAGTACCAACGGTAATAAAATATTGTCTTGATTATTAAATGTATTAAGTAGATTAAACTTTTGAAAAACAAAACCTAAATGTTGTCTACGATATAAAGCTGCTTGATTTTCTGTTAGTTGAGCTAAATTTTGCTCATTTATTTGAATGAAACCACTAGTTGGCTTATCTAAAGTAGCAATCAAATTTAAAAGCGTTGATTTGCCAGATCCAGACTCACCCATTATCGCTACATATTCCCCCGCTTCAACTGTCAAAGAAATATCTTTCAAAGCTTGTACTTCAACTTGATGAGGTTGTGTAAACTTCTTTTGCACATGCTGTAATTGTAATAAACTCATCGTTTACCCTCCCTAAGTTATTCGATAAGTTTATTTTAAAAAGCTTTCACTTTAACAACAAGTTACAATCTCCGCCGTTAAGTTACAGTTTAGCAACCTCTTTAATTTGCTCTACTGGAAAAATCAGACTAACTACCGTTCCTTGCTGATATTTGGACGCTATCGTTAACTGGTCGTGAAACTTTTGACTAATTTGTTGGGCCAAATATAACCCCATTCCTGTTGCATTAGGATTATTCCGGCCATTAACTCCAGTAAATCCGGCTTCAAATACGCGTGGCAAGTCACTAGCCACAATCCCAATACCCGAATCAATAACCCTTAAGCAATTGTGTTCCCAAACCAATTTAATTTCACTTCGATCGTCCGAATACTTCCAAGCATTAAAAATTACTTGTTCCAATATTACTTGCAGCCATTTAGTATCTGTCAAAACCTGAACCGCTGGAACTTGAATACGTGGAGAAATTTGGCGTTGAATAAACAGCGGCGCAAATTTTTGTAAAACAGTTTCTATAACTTGTGTCAAGGAGACCCAATTAAAACGTAAATCATGTGTTAAATTTAAAAAACGATCATAATCTAACATCGAATCTAATTGCTGCTGAATCAACTTGGTTTGCGTTCGAACCGCGATAGTATTCAGCTGCTCAATACTCTCACTCATTAATAACAGATCCGTAACTGGAACTTTGATTTCATGAGCCCAATGTATTAAATAATCTTGTTGATACTGAGCCCTTTGCTTTTGCACTTTTTGGTCAGACTTTACTTGCTGCTGCAAAGTTTGTAATTTGTGCAATAAAAGATAGTTTTCCCAATCACTAGCCGATAAATCTTGAAACAATGCTGGCTGGGAAAAATCTGTTTGCTGCAACTTTTGCCCCTTACGCCACTGATAATAAGTTTTCAAACCGCAATAGACCCCTACAAATAGTAAACTAAAGCGAATAAAATCACCCAAAATAATTATTGGTAAATGATACAAAACAAATAAAATACTTAGTAAAACTAACAAGCCACAATAGCTCAGTAAGCTTAGCAATGCCGGTTTAATCAAGAGCCACATTTCCTTTTTATTCATAAGCACATAACCGATAGCCACTACCAGGTTCAGTTACAATATATTGTTGCAGGTCAATTGGCTTCAGTTTACGGCGCAATCGGCTAAAATTAACTCGCAAAGCTTGCTCATCCAAAAACAGACCTCCCTGCCAAAAAGTCTCCAAAAAGTGTTGCGTAGAAATTACTTGATTAACATTTAAAAATAATAATTGTAAAATATCGCCTTCAGTCGGTGACAAATTAACACGTTGCTGATTAAAAACTACTTCATTTCCTAAAGTATAGAGGGTATAAGGTCCAAACTGTAATTGACCACTTTGAACTTGTTGATCATAAGTCTGTAATCGCCGTAACATTGCTTGAACTTTAGCAAGTAAAATGCTAATCGTAAAAGGCTTAATAACATAATCATCTCCACCTTCAGCTAATGCTCGCAACATACTGGTTTCTTGATCAATAGCTGACAAAAATAACAATGGTACTGTCGAAATTTGACGTAACTGTTGTGCCCAATAGAAACCATCAAAATATGGCAAATTAATATCCATAATAACCAAATCTGGCTTTAATTGTTTAAATTCTGCGATAATCTTTTGAAAATCTGAAACGCCAACTACTTTCAACGACCACTTAGCGAAGTTTTTTATTACGGTTTGCAATAAAGTATTGTCATCATCGATCATCATAATTGTTTGCATCTGGATTGCCTCTCCCCCAAGCTTAAGTATTAACGTGATAATTAGCTTTAATTTACCATAAATTGACTAAAATTAACTCTGAATTAACAAATATCTTTCTTAGAAATTTTTCCGAAAATTCATAATGTATTTAAACTGTCATAACAATTTTTAATTTCTAGTCATTTTTCCGTAAGATTTTCTTTAAATTTCACCAAAACAATGAGATCTTATATGATATAATTTTAATCGGCAACTCGCCCCGTAAGGGGGTGATACCGTGTTTCAGACATTTTTCGTAACTGTTGTTGCACCGATTATTGTTAGAGTAACAACACAAGTGCTTGTTGATTGGTTACACAGCAAGCATAAAAATAGCTGAGTTGCTAAGTAACTACACATAAAAAAGCCATTCCTATCTCCAGTAGGAATGGCTTTTGTGTTATACCATGTTAGACACTTTTCGTACTTACAAGGATAGTATATCATAATTGTGTTAATATTCAAATTAACCAAGCTGCCTCTTTATCATATAAGTATCTTTTATACTATCTACTAAAATTAGTTTTTTCGTTAAAAATTTGTGATAATCTGTTTCTAACCATTAAAATTTAACTTGAACTTTTTTAAAGCTGTAAATTCATCCAGCATAGCCCCCACAATTAAAACCAGCTTCCGAATCAAGCTCTAGATTTTTCTTTCGTGGTGGATAAATTTACAAAATATCGTCACTAAGTACCGAGTATTACTCACAGTAATAATTTAAAGAAGTCTACTTAACCATAAATATGCTAGTATTATTCCAGATCCCCAAAATATCATTCTAAGGAGTAATTATGGAAGTTCATAGCCTACGTTATTTCTTGGCAGTTGCTCAAGAACAAAATATTTCTCGAGCGGCCAAGTATTTACATATTTCACAGCTTGCTTTATCTCGCCAAATTAGTGAATTGGAAAAAGAATTGGGCGTGCAATTATTTGATCGCAGTTCCCACAACATTAAATTAACTAACGATGGTTACTATCTCAGAGAGCATGCTCAACAAATCATCGCTTTAGTCGATAAAACTACGTCAACTTTGCAAGCTAATCACTTACTCATCAGTGGTGAATTAGACATTGGGTGTGGCGAAAGTTTGGGAATGCGCCAAGTCATGCAAGTGATCGGACAGATTATGGATAAATATCCAGCCGTCAAAATTCACCTCCACAGTGGTGATGCAATGGAAGTAGAAAAACAATTAGCAACCGGTAATCTAGACTTTGGCGTCATTATGGGTGAATATAATTTTCATAATTATCAAACCTTACAACTACCTGAAAAAAATTACTGGGGCATTCTCATGGCCGCTAATTCACCCTTAACGCAAAAACCATTCGTGACCCCTGCTGATTTAATTTGCCAAAAATTAATCATCTCCGAACAAGTCCAACACAGCTCTCACTTACAAACTTGGTGGCAAAATGTGGCAGAACAAATTCAAATTGTTGGCACTTATAATCTAGCGTATAACGCTGCACTGCTAGCCCATAATCCACATTATTTAGTTTTAGCATTTGAAGATGTAGTCCAAAATTATCATGGTGGTTTAGTTTTTCGGCGACTACAGCCACAACTATCTGAAAACAATACTTTAATTTGGCAAAAGAATCGAATCATGTCGAACATTGCCAAACTATTTTTACAACAATTGCAAGCAAATCTTGCGCATAATAATTAATCAATTATCAGTTTAAAAACTAATTTTTGGTAATCGTCACTGTAAACGCATGTCTCTGATGTTTCCAAGCCGAAATAGCTCGCTGTGAATTTTGAAAATGGCCAAGCACATGAATTCCTTGAAAATACGCAACAGGGCCATAATACAGAACTAAACGTGGTTGCGGCGACCAATAACCTAAATCACCAACTTTAGGATTAGCTCCAACTGGCATCTGTTTAATAGACAATGGTTGTTTCAAGTCGGAAATTTTTTCTGCTTGGTTAAAATCACGAAACCGCAGCTTTAATGGCAGTCGCTTTTGTAAGCTTTTGGCAGCAGCACTCTGATTTAAGTATGCGCGATATTTGTGATGATGCATTTTGATAATTATTTGATTAGTAGTTTTGTCACTAGCTTGAATTGATTGTAACGGTGCTAAATAGCTCAATAAAATAATGATTAAAAAGCTGATAACTATCATGCCCCAGCCGCTTCTATTTTGTTTCATTAGAAAAAATCCTTACTTATTCATAGTTGAACGTCTATGAACATTAAACTGTTGTAAAACAATAATCAAAATTCCTCCTAATAAAAATAACTCAGTCCCTAATAAGGATCCTGAAACTCCTTTAGCCACAATGATCTGACCACAAATAGCTGAACCTAACGTCGTGCCCAGATTAGCGCCTGTAATAAACAAGCCATTGGCCAAATCAGGCGTTTGTTGCAAGGCAGTATTCATAATATACTGATTCAAATTAGCTTCCATTCCTGCCAATGTCCCCAGCAAAATAATCAAAATGATAATGACACTGATATTTTGATGATAAAAATACAGCAACAAATACGGCACTAACATTAATATTGGCAAGCCTACTAACACCTGTCGTGGCTTCACCGCCAATAATTTACCAGCAATTTCATTACCTAAAACATTAGTTAAACCATAGATTAGTAACAATACACTAATTAACCAACTGCTTAAAGAACTAGCTTGACTTAAAAAATCTGATAAATAACTATAAAAACCAAAAACACCACCATTTAAACAAATGATAATTACTAAACTAACTAGCGTCGGCAATTTAATTAGAGTCAACATTTGTTGTTTAAAATTAAGTTTTTGTGGCATAGCAACCGGCACTAAGTAAAAAGCGCTAGCACATAAAATGAGCAAATTAATTAAGCCAAAAGTTAACATCACCAATCGAAACGATCCATAACTCGCTAATAAATTAGCTAGTGGCACGCCTAACACCATGCCCGCAGAGACGCCCATAAAAACTTTTGCTACATATTGTGAAGCTTGCTGTTGATCACTGGCAATGACCGTGGCAGTGGACATGGCATATGACACGAATACTGGATGTAAAAAAGCTGGTAAAACGCGGACAATTAATAACCAGGTAAAGTTCGTAATAAATGCTGACGCAAAGCAGCTGATCACAAACAGGCTAATAGCTAATAACATCACTCTTTTTTTATTAAACCGCCCTAGCAACGCTGGTAAAAACGGCCCACTGAGCGCAATAATTAAAGCAAATAAACTTACTAATTGGCCCGCAGATGCAATGCTCACATGATACTGGTGAGCAATATTGGGTAAAATGCCCATAATCCCCATTTCTGTGTTAGTAATACTAAAAGTACCTAATGCTAATACCCAAATTAAAATATTTTTTTGTTTTTGACTAAGTGGCATAGTTTTTCTCCTCAGTTTTTAAAATCACCATCAATTTTAAAATGCTGCTGGTCACCTGTCTAATGCCAATAATGGATAACCAACTATCTAATTGCGTTATAATTGCAAAATTAATATGTATAACTCGAGCTGATACTAAACTATTTAAAATAACTATTGGTTATTTTTGATCGCCGTCGTTACAATTAACTAATACTATTAATTTTTAAAGGAGAGCAGACATGACTGTCAAAGATAAGGTTGTTATTATTCTTGGTGCCTCTTCAGGTATTGGGGCCGCTACCGCTCAACTATTAGCTGCTAGTGGCGCCAAATTAGTCTTAGGGGCCCGGCGTGAACAAAGATTAAAAGAGTTGATTCAGAATTTAGATGCCCCAAGTGAGGCTTATTATCAAGTAACTGATGTCACTCATCAACAACAAGTTCAAGCCACTATTGATTTAACCTTGGAAAAATTTGGTCACATTGATGTTTTATATAATAACGCAGGCATTATGCCCCAAGGTTATCTAGCTGATCAAGAATTTGCTACCTGGCAAAAGATGATCAATACCAATATTATGGGTGTTTTAAACGGAATTGGTAGCGTTTTACCAATTATGAAACAACAACACTCCGGCTTAATAATTAGTACCGATTCTGTGGCTGGACACGTGATTTATCCCGGATCGGCAGTTTACAATAGTACTAAATATGCTGTGCGTGCCATTATGGAAGGCTTACGCCAAGAAGAATACGCTAACGGAATTCGTTCGACGATCATTTCTCCAGGAGCAGTGTCCACAGAATTAATCAATACCGTAGGTAATGAGCAAATCAAAGCTAGTCTAACCCCCACATTTAATTCTGCTGCCAGCGATGGTTTATCCCTAAGTCCCCAAGATATTGCTCAAGCGGTTAAATATGTGATTGACCAACCCGAACACGTTACCATTAATGAAATGCTAATTCGTCCAACTAAGCAAAGTGTTTAATTAAAGACTATTACTTCCTAAAGAAAAAACTCTATAATAATTGTATTATAGGGGTTTTTGTTGTTTTAATTTAACAATTTAAATATAGAAGGAATAATGATGACTCAAACCACTTCCACCGATACTGATATGGGTGACTATCTGAAGACTTTCGCCTGTACAGCAGTCATGTTACAGTCAATTTTGGCACAAGTTTTACAAACTTACTGTACCAAACTGCAACAAGTTGGCATTGGTATCACCTACGATTTAATTAAATTCACTGCTCCGGCATTTATTTTTGGTATTATTTTCTCAACCGTCAAAAATACACCGTCTCAGATTGGGCACCAATATCCGACGTATTTAAAACAACAATGGCGTGCGTTATTCATCCCCAGTATTTGTTGGACTATGATTTATTTAGTAGTATTTCCCAATGAACAACAGGTTGAAAAATATCATCATTTCGCAACTTTTTTGTGGCAAATGATCAATGGCAATGCCGCACCGCATTTATGGTACAACACAATGATGCTGCAATTTATCATTTTAATGCCCGTCTTTTGGTGGTTACAAAAGTTTACTCAACAAAATAAGCAGCGCTCACTTTGGGTATTAGTTATTAGCAGTTTATTGTATGGTGGCTGGCTAGTTTTTTATCAGCTAACTGTTTTTCGTGGCCCACACCAACATGATTGGTACTTATTAGATCGCCTTTGCTTAAGTTTTTTTATCTATGCAGTGTTGGGCGTCTTAACTTGGAATTGGCAAAAACAGCTTGCTAAATTTTTACATAGATCATGGCCCTTATTAGTGCTACTGTTTCTTCTCATTTGGAGCTGGACTAATCGAGAATTATTAAGTTATGGCTATCCAATAGTTTTAACCAATGCGCCATATTATAAACTATCAATGACTCTCTATTGTATTGTTATCATCAGCCTAATTGCCACTTTGGCGCTTCATAATCTCCGGCACCAAGCCAAAGTTTTACCTGCAATCCACTTTTTAGCACAATATGCTTACCGCGCTTACCTAGCAAATGTTTGTTGGTCCCATATTATTTGGCAATTCCTAGGAAAATATTTGCGTTATCACATTAATTTAGCACTAGCCATTATGATTATCTATCTATTAACTTGGTGCTTATCATTCTTGTCAGCCATCCTTTTGCATTTGCTGTGGCACAAAACAGAAACTATTCGTTTTTTCTATAAGGTCACAATTTAATATTATATTGCACTAGTTAGTAAAAATTATTTAATTCAATAAAATCTTCGCACAAATTGCAGAATAAACTTACTTGTAGTACTTGGCGCTGAATATTATTAATTGAGTTTCGAATCGTCATACTACTAGTTGATTGAAATAAATTATGACTTAATTTATGTCCATAATTGTTCTTGTACTAAGTAATTTTCTAAATTGCGTAACTAATCACCATACCATTAGATAATAATTGATTAATATACTTGTTTGATATGACAAAACCAAAAGTCTGACCTCAGCATGACTTAATTTCTAGATAGTTCATTTAGAAATATATACTACTTTAGTAAGCTAAAAAATCAATATTCAATGTTTAGCAGTCATATTTACAAAGCTAAAAATAAGCTTATACTAATAATTGTAGTAATTAACTTATCGAATAATTAGTCCAATTGTGTGCTAGCGTTTTTTTAACTGATAGAATATTAATTAATTTATGAGGTTGTACAATGAGACATCGCCGAAAAATATTTTTGAATTTACTTTTGATAATTACTTTATCAGTATTAAGTGGTTTGGAGACAATTAATTCTAGTCAAGCAGATGATAGTATTTCAAGCTTTTTATCTCCAGTAATTCCTACTCCTTCTCAAGGATTTCTAACCAAGCCAAAAGATTTTTTAAAATTCCGTCCCAAAAAAGCGTTTACTATTTCTAATTGGTCTAATAAATCTGACTTATTACGTGGTGCCAATCCAATTGCTGGTACCGAAGTCGCTAGTGCTAATTCTAACCTTGACTTTACATTAAACACTAGTGGCGGTTTTGACTCAAATAACAATCCATATGTTTCTTTGAATTGGAAAGATATGTCTAATGCAACTAATGGTGGCTATAGTGGTGGTTATCAAGTCACACGAACTACTGATGATCCGAGTAATTCTTTTGTGAATTGGGAGCCAGTTGGTACTAACTATGGTAAAAAAATTAAAATTCTCAATGTTTACCCAACTGATGGTAATCATTTAAAAGATTGGATGAACATTATTCCAAACAGACAAACTGCAACGGTTTCAAATGGTCTAATTGCTGTTACACCAGTAGCAGAAACAGATTTTAATGCCAATCCCAATCATTATTTATTTAAAGATGCTAACGATCAATATAACTATGACGGCTTATTCTTTGGTTCAGCGGATGGCGGTAAAAATGTCGATTTAAGTGTCGCTAGTGCTAATGCTACTAGTGCTTTTGGAAATACAGGTCGTTCATTGATTTTTGGTCATGATACTTTAACTGGTAACTTATCTCATTATAATAGCTTTGCTGATAAATTAGGACTAAAAATTATGCCAATGAGCTATGATGCAGGAGCGAATGACGACCGCATTGGCTCAAAAACGGTCGAATTAATGTCAGATATGCGAACAGGATCTCTAGCTTCTTATCCTAATAAACTGTTGCAATACAACAGTACTAACAAATTTACAATCCAACCTTCTCATACCGGAGGGCAATTCTATCTTTATAGTGGTGGTGCACAAAGATGGATGGATTTTGCAATGGATCCAGGACAAAATTCGTTTCACTTTTTAGGAAGTAATGCCCAGCCTACTACTTCTGTTCACTATTTAGATAGTAATGGTAACCGCACGTCCAATCCTAACGGTGCTATCGGTGATGATAACTGGTATTTAATTACTAAAAACAATTATGCAATGACCCAAACTGGCCACACAACCGGCGCATGTTCCGTTGAAGAAGCTATGATTCTAGCTAATATGATGTATTATACTAGCACATTAAACACCACCACGCATGGCGAAGATCGAACCGTCAAAGACACTTCCGCTCCAGATGCACCAATAATTGATAATATCACACCCACAGTTAGCGATACAGTAACGGCTAACTGCAAAAGTACAGATAATGCTACCAATTACTATTACCGGGTCCAAGCTAAACGTGGTAGTAACAGTACTAATTCACAATGTATCAAACAACCTATTAAAAGTGACATTAAGGGTTATATTTATCAAATTGATAACAATGCTAATACGACTATTAATCCAAATAAGGATACTCAAGGTAATATCGATAGCTCTAATAACACCAATTTCATTAGTGTATCTGATCCAACATCTAAAGCTTCCATTAATAATATTAATCGTTTTTCTCATCAATATTTACATGTGGTTGCGATTGATAACGCTAATAACGTGTCTGCAACTAGTTCTAAGAAAATTTCGAGTTTAATTAATAAAAGTAACAGTTATTATATTTATCAGATCTGGGATGATGCTAATCATAACGGCTTAAAGGAAGCTACTGAAAAAATTATTCCACACCAAACGATTTCATTTTTTTATCGTAAACAAGATGGCACATATGAACCAATTTTAACAAAGATTAATTCTTGCGGAAACGAAAGCTACGGTAGTGGTTGGTTGCAGCTGAACTCTACAGTACAAGCAGGAATTGATATTGATACCGCAGCTTTCAAAGGACTAACGCCCACAGTAACTGGCGGTGACAGTTGTCTTCAAACCAGTCCACCAAAAACCATTAATGGCCAGCGCTATGTTCTTTCTGATCCTCTGAAGATTACCGATACTATTCCTAGAATCGAGATGGGGTTAACCAAACAACTAAAATTTCTAAGTTTAACTAATCTGCCAAAGATGGATTTTGGTGACAATAATAATGTTATTGGATATCAAAATACTAAGACTTTAACCAATAATAATTCTACTGATGTAGATAATGAGTTACAGATTGATGACCAACGAGGCAGTCAACCAATTCTTAATTATTCTGCCATTCCTTATGAAGTTACAGTTAAGTTATCACCATTTAAAAATAATAACACAATTGGTTTACAACAAGCCCAATTGTGTTTTCAAGAACGCAACAATCCACAATCAATCACTGTTAATCCAGATAATGCTGAGGTGTCACTTTATAATTCAGGAACTGCCATTTTAAATGGAATTAATACTCGTTACTATAATGATATTAATGGTCATTCACAAATTAAATTGACAGTACCACCTAAGAATCTCAATAACGACATTACCGCTGGTACTTATAGTGCCACATTAACCTATTCTATTAAAAATGCTCCATAAAAGAGTTATTTTAATTGCCTACAAAAAAGCACTGTCAATCGCTGCTGACTGTCATTTTTAATTGCTCTCACTTTTTAAATATGTGCACCAAAAACTACAGTGGTCACAATTATATTGTAATTGACACGCCACTTATGAATTATTATAAGCACAATTCTTAACCCAATTGTAGGTGGTATTTTTACCAACATATGAATATGATCTAGCATGACATGTACTTCGATAATTTTTATGGTTTGTACATCTTTTTAAGATTCGTCCAATATCTTGCCGTAATTCTTCATAGATTACTTTTCGATGATATTGCTTACAATTCTATCTCGTATGTGCTAAGCCATTAGAATTTTATTTCACGATCAGAAAAATTATTTTTAACACCCACAAACAAAGCTAATGGTATATTTTCACCTTATATAAAAATAACAACTTTCGTCGATAAGTTTTCGTTAACGGCAAAAGTTGTTAAAATTATAATCAATTAAAATTAATAAAGTCTAAAAAGTTAATTTAATGAATATACCAATGATGTCAGTGAATTATCATCTGTTGCTGTCGGAGCCTTTAACGCACCTCCACTAACAATCAAAAGCTGACTATCGTTAATAGGTGTCAAAGATCTAGAATATGCTAAAGGCATATTCAATTTGACAGTTTTCCACTGATCGGCTTGACCATTACTTTTATTAATATATAAGTCCGAGCTACCATCAGTATTGGCTACTATTGTTCCATCAGGCATAGTTGTGACATAAGGTGCACCACCGTAGGCCAGGCGCTGCCCTTCATCACTAGCATTCCAATTTAATCCATCATTAGAAATCTTATAATTAGTTCGCCATTCACCTGAATTAACTACTTCATAAGTCATTATATACTTCCCATTGGACATTTGAGCAACTGTAACCATTCCCGGTCTTGCAGTAGGTGACTTAAAAGCAACATCATCAACTTCATTTTGCCAATGTAAACCATCAACAGAAACCTGATGCGCTAGCTTTTGACTATGAGCAGGTTTATCACGTTCATCAGAATAATAACACACCAATTGATGATTAATTACCTTTAGAAATGGTTCCCAAACTGGTCCGTTACTCGTTGTATTAACGTCAGCAGTACCTCCAGTAGCTACTGTACTTAAATATTTCCAGCTACGTGCATGGTCAGTACTATAATACAAGTCAATCGAAGTTTTACTTAAATCATTAGGGATAGAATTTCCTACACAAAGAATCGCTCCTTTAGGAAGATTTCCTATTTGCTCTGGTAATTCATATAAAAAAGGTTGATAGCGGTTACCCCAAGGCTGACCATTGGTAAAATTATGCTGTTCCTTAACCTCACTAATTTTACTCCAAGTTTGACCCTTGTCTTGACTTTCAAAAATTAAAAAAGAAGGTGTTCCATTTACATAGTGCTCAGAAGTAGCATAAAGTCGACCATTATATTCAGCGTTACTGTATTTAGTAATTAATCCCCGTCCATAAAGAAAGCTAGGACTTTTAGTATCTGGAATTTGTTGTTTATTAGCAATGGTTTTTATAGACGTATTGCTAGAAGCGCGCACCGAAGTTATTGATGATGGGCTTATCCAAATTAAGCCTAAAGTTATAATAGAAAAGACCAATATCCAACTTAAGTTCTTTTTCTTTATACGCATTATTCCTACCTCCATTGATTAACAATTTAAAAACTTTTGATAAAAATAAAACAATCATCTATCACCTCACTTTAATTTTTAGAAGTACTAATATTTACATCTTCTCTTTTATCAACCGCATTTTTATCTACTTCTCCAGCTTGAATAGGATCTTCTTTCTTTAGGCAGAATGCAGCAAATAACGTAATGATAAACACAAAAATTCCCATCATTACATAGGTATGCTGATAACCAATGCTGTCATATAATTTTCCAGCTACTGAAGAAAACACAAATACCGAAATTTGTTTAGCAAAGTTCGAAGCTAAAGCATAAACTGTGGCATAAAGACGAATATCAAAAGCTCCAGCAATATATTTCATAATAGATGTTAATAATAGTGGCATTTCCAAACCGGCGATAAGTCTAAAGAAAACTACCCAACCCCATGAAGGAGCTAAGGCTGATCCTAATATACGAATACATGTCAAAAATCCATAACAAATTAAACCATTACGTGAGCCTATCTTATTAATAATCCAAGGCATTGGAAACATTAAAAAGAATTCAATCAACGTCTGACCAGAAGTCATATAACTGTACACTAAGGTTCCTTGAGAGGCAGTATGGAAAAAGGTTTTAAAAAAGATAATGAATTGCTGATCAAAAACATCAAAAATAGCCGATGCACCCATATAAAATATTGATAAAACCCAAAAATTCATATTTTTAAATACAGAACCAACTGTCTTTAAATCTAAAGAATTAGAAGTATCTCCTGCAGCTGAAGCATTAGCTAAATTAATTCGATCACTAAATAAAAGTAACAACACTAAAATAATAGCTGCTAAAGTACAAATCCAAAAAATTGAATTTGGCTTCCATAAAAACAATCGTCCAGCTATCAAAGAAGCAACAATTCCTGATAAAGAGCCACCCAATCTGGAGTGAGAATACTCAAATCCATTGGCTAAGCTAGCACGTTGAACATATTGTTCAATAACACTAACTCCACCATTTAGAATAAAGCTCAAAAAGGTACCTGTAACAATTGCTACTAAGAATGAATTAATATGCAATAATGGTAAAAATAGCCATTGAAAATAAGGTCCAATAAAAATTGCAACTATCGAAATAGTCAAAATCAAATTCTTTTTAAACAATAGCTTGTCTGAAATAACACCAAAAAATGGTTGAAAAATTAAAGAAATGCCAGCCATCATAGAAAAAACCAAGCCAGATTCTGTACCGTTTAAATGTCCTACTTGTTCCATCCATAAAGTTAAATAACCATTAATGGTGGCCCAAATAAAGAAATAACTAAAATGAGTAAACGGAAAACCCCAAAAATGTTTACTGTTAGAAGAATTATTTTTATTATCCATTTTTAATCTTGCCTTCTATTATTCATATTTTTTAGTAATTGTAAGGAACTGGCTTGCCAAAATTAGGAGTTCCATCGCTGTTCCAATCAAATGCTTGAATTTTGGTATGACGATTGGGATCATATAAAGGATCTCCCTTGATTTCGGTATAATCTCGGCAATGATAAACCAATATATTAGTTTTATTATCCTCAGAAATAGTAAAACTATTATGACCCGGGCCGTACTGATGCTGTCCTAAATCACTTTGAAATACCGGATGATTACTTTTTACCCAATTGTCTGCTACCAGTAGATCTTTTTGATCAATAATGGTTAACATCCCCATACAATAATTCTCATCTGTAGCACTAGCAGAATAAGTTAAAAAGATTTTTCCATCATGCTTTAAAACTGCTGGACCTTCATTGACCCAAAATCCTTTAGTTTCCCAGTCGTATTCAGGAACTGATAAAAGAACGGGGCTAGTTTTTAATGTCCAAGGATTTTCCATTTTTGCAATATACAAATTAGAATTCCCTTTGATTGTTGGATCCTTCTGAGCCCAAACATAGTACAAATCACCATTATGTTCAAAGCAAGTCGCATCTAAAGAAAAGCTATCTATTCCCGTTTCAATTTGACCATGCTCAAACCAATTATTTTCTTGCATAGGATCTTCAGCATCACATTCTATACAAAACATACGGTGCTGAAACATGCCGTTATTATCTAAAGCTTTAGTTTCGGCAGCCGCAAAATAAATAAACCATTTATGATCTATATAATGAATTTCAGGTGCCCAAATTAGCTGACTCATCGGGCCAGAATCATGTTTACGCCAAACAGTTCTTGGTGCCGCGTGGGCTAAACCATTTAAAGTCTTAGATCTTCTAATTTCAATTAGATCATATGACGGTACAGATGCAGTAAAGTAATAATAATTATCTGTGTGTTTATAAATATAAGGATCTGCTCTTTGAATAATTAACGGATTGATATAATTCGACATTTCTATAATCTCCTAATACTTAATAAGTTTTAAATCAAAACTGCCTTAATACCATAAAGGGTAGCCAAATCTTCAACTTGTTGTGCCGTGGCGGAAAAACTAAAGACCGTATGGTGTCCACCACCATTTTGAATCCATTGTGTAGCACCATTCTTTAATCCCGCTTTGGGTGTCCACATTTGCTTAGCAACTGGTAAATGTGGTGTTTCTTTTTCTGGTTTTTGACCAGTAACCGGATAACCAATCAACTTAAAGCCATCGCGAAAATCAGCTAAAGTAATATCAATTGCATCACCCTGTGAACCGGTGAAGACCAAACGAGCAGGATCATCTTTGCCACCAATATCCAATGGATGAACTTCCACCCGCACTTGATCGGAAGCAATTGAAGGATCAACTTCAAGCATATGTGAACCCAGAATTGCTTCGTGACCTGGGCGCAAATCCAAAGTGTAGTCTTCCATAAAAGCCGTCTTTTGGTTATGTGTCATAATCTTAAAGACTCGAAGCAAGGCAGCTGTCTTCCAATCACCTTCACCAGCAAAACCATAACCATCTCGCATTAACAATTGGGCTGATAATCCTGGTAACTCTTCTAATCCCCATAAATCTTCAAAGTTTGAAGTAAAGGCACTGTAACCACCTTGTTCTAAGAACTTCTTTAGAGCCAAATATTGCTTTAATTGATAACGAACAGCATGCTCATAAGTCTTTTGATCATTAGCGCCGACTACTAATTGATAATCCTTTTGCAATTGTTGATATTGTTGTTCAACATCATCATCGCTAACTTCCTTCATCGAAGCTACTAAATCACCAACGCCATAATAATCAACCGTCCAACCTAATTGAATTTGCGCCTGAATTTTATCACCTTCAGTTACCGCAACATTACGCATATTGTCACCAAAACGCGCTACCTTTAAGTTGAAGGATTCATCATATGCTACAGCCACATCTTGCCAATCAGCAATTTCTTGTTGAACTTTCTCATCCGTCCAATGTCCGTAAACAACTTTATTATGCTTTTGTAAACGTGCATTAATATAACCATATTCCCGATCGCCGTGGGCACTTTGATTCAAATTCATATAGTCAAAGTCAATGTCATCATACGGAATATAATTTAAATATTGAGTAGCAAAGTGCAATAGTGGTTTTTGTAATAACTTTGTACCCCGAATCCAATTCTTAGCTGGTGAGAAAGTATGCATCCAAGTAATCACACCAGCAACTCGGTCTTCATAATTAGCTTTTTTCATAAACTGTGTAATTTCATCAGCTGTGGTTAAAACTTCTTTGAAGACAATCGTATAAGGAAGTTTACCGCTTTCATTTAAAGCCTGCACAATTTTTTTAGCATCCACAGCCACACTCTTCAAAGTTTCTTCACCATATAAATGCTGACTGCCGGCTGCAAACCAAAATTCATATTTAGGTAATTCTAACATCTTCATCCACTCCTAATTAATTTTCCCGTACAGCATGATCATGAGAATGTTGACTATTTTGACCATAATAAGCATCTTGACCATGTTTACGATAATAGTGTTTATCTAACAAATACTGTGGCACATGACTGTCATTGCGTGTCAATTGCAATGTGTGATAATCTTCTTCGGCAACCACCTCCAAAACTTTGGCATTATAAACAGCTTGCTTAGCGTCAGCTCCCCAACTAAAAGGACCATGCTGACTGACTAACGCCGCAGGAATTGCTTGATAATCCAGCTTACGCTGTTTAAAGGTTTCAACAATTGCTTTTCCAGTATTACCTTCGTAATCTTCTGTAATTTCTTGTTTAGTCAGGGCTTTAGCTGCAGGTACATCACCATAAAAAGTATCGGCATGCGTGGTATTCAACGCAGGAATATCCATTTTTGCGGCTGCAAATGCCACTGCCCATGGTGAATGTGTATGAACAATGCCACCAATTTTGGGAAAAGCATTATACAAAACTGTATGTGTCGGTGTATCACTAGAAGGATTCATCTTGCCTTCCACTACTTCGCCTTTTAAATTAACAACCACTAAATCCTGCGGTGTTAAATCTTCATAGGCAACACCAGAAGGCTTAATGACAAATAAGCCTTGCTGGCGATCAATTCCTGAAACATTTCCCCAAGTAAAAGTTACTAAATCTAACTTGGGTAATTGCATATTGGCTTCATAAACTTCTTGCTTTAATTGTTCTAACATGTTCTACTCCTTTAAATTTTTGCCTGCTAAGCGTTCGACATCCAAACCGGCTTGATAATTATTTAAAAACTTTTGATAACCTTGAACTCCCAGCGGTTCAGGACTTAGAGTCATACTTTCTGGTTTAGCAAATACTTGTTGATCCAAAAAATCAGCTAGCGTTAATTGCTTGGGATTATCTGCTACATAACTAGCTAAGATTGCCATTCCCCATGGTCCACCAGCTTGTGCCGTTTGCATCGTGGTAATTGGCAGATTTAGAGCATTAGCTAACACTTGCTGAGCAATAATTGGGGTCTTAAACAAACCACCTTGAGCAATCATCACATCTAACGAAATATGTTCTTCTTGTGTTAAAATATCCATTCCTATCTTTAATGGGGCAAAAGCTGCGTATAACTGCGCCAAAATAAAATTAGCCAAGTTCAATTTAGCTGCCGGCGTCCGGACAAATAATGGGCGACCCGCAATGGTTTGTGTAATATTTTCGCCTGAAAGATAACTATAATTGACTAAACCGCCAGCATCAGCTTGCGCATGGGTGGTCATTAATAATAAACGTTCATATAATTGATCATTCGTTAAATTGACGCCTAATTGTTGCGCAAATTCGCCAAACAACGAAAGCCACGCATTAATATCAGACGAACAATTATTAATGTGCACCATTGCTACAGCTGCACCACTAGGAGTAGTAACGACATCAATGTCACGATGAACTTGCTTTAACGGCTGGTCTAACACCACCATGGAAAAAGCCGAAGTTCCTACCGAAATATTACCTGTATGTTGGCGTACACTATTGGTTGCTACCATGCCTGTTCCTGCATCACCTTCAGGAGGTGCCATCAAACTACCATCTTGTAGCTTACCACTAGGATCTAAAAACTTGGCACCTTGCTTACTTAAAGTGCCCGCTTGTTGGCCCGCAGTCAAAACTTGTGGCAAAATATCGTCCAAATGCCACTGATATTGTTGCTTTAAAGGTAATTGTTCAAACAAAGTTAAATAATGTTTGTCATATTGAAGGTTTGTACTATCAATAGGAAACATGCCTGACGCATCGCCAACTCCTAAAACTTTTTGACCAGACAATTGCCAATGAACATAGCCAGCAAGTGTTGTCACAAACGCGATTTGGGCCACATGCGGTTCTTGATTTAACATTGCTTGATACAAATGAGCAATACTATAACGCTGTGGAATATTAAAATTGAACAATTCGGTTAATTCATCAGCCGCTTGTTGGGTAGAATTGTTCCGCCAAGTGCGAAATGGTACCAGTAATTGACCGGATTGATCAAAAGCCAAGTAGCCATGCATCATGGCACTAACACCAATGGCCTTAATCTTAGTCAAATGAATATGATATTGACTTTGAACCTGTGCTGCCAATTGAGCATAACTAGTCTGAATACCAGTTTTAACTTCTGCCAAAGAATAGGTCCAAAGATTATCAATTAATTGATTCTCCCAATCAAAACTACCTGAAGCAATCGTTTGAAACTGTTGATCAATTAGCACCGCTTTAATCCGTGTTGAGCCCAACTCAATTCCTAAGCTCACTTCACCTGTTTTTATAGCTTGCACAGTCTCCACTAACTTCATTCCTATGAATTCTCCTAAAATATTTATTTAAAACAGTAAATAAACGTTTTCAAAAAACAATTACATTGTAGAATATTCATCCCGATAAATCAATAGTATTTAAATTTATCCGTACCATTTTTTAATTTTAATGTTTTTTTAGCAAAGTTAAATATAGTAAAGGCTTAAAAATCAAAGCTTGATTTATCCGGAATAATATACTAACGTTTAGATAGCGCTTACCGTAACGCTGTCAATAGCCAAAAACAAAAGCAAAATAAACAGTAAAGCCCGAAGACCTTACTGTTTATCAGGTGCTATTGTTGTAACAGATTGCCGCTTGATTAAGCGTGGATGGTATTGAACAGATTGGACAGTTTTCTTTTGTAGTAACTGTAATAGCATTTTACCAGCATCTTCACCCATTTGTTCTTTTTCATGCTTGACAGTTGTTAAAGCCGGATTTAAGTATTCTGACATTTGATAATCATCAAAACCCACAACTGAGTAATCTTGTGGAACTCGTAGATGTTTGGTTCGCAGATAATCAATTAGCTGAATTGCTAATTCATCATTGTAACAAGCAATAGCGGTCGGTGCATGTGCTAATGCTAAATTACTATCAATGCGTTGCAAAATTTTAGTAATCTCATCTTGTGACTGATACATAATGAGATTACTTTGATAAGCAAACTGGGGGTGCTTTTGGTAAGCACGAATAAAACCTTGCATCCGTTCGACACCTTGTTGATCATCAACTTTAAATACCCCTAAAATACTACGATGTCCTAACGACAACAAATACTCTACCAATTGCTCTTCTGCGGCACTATCCGCCATAGTTAAACTGGGAAATGTCATTTCTGGATAAGTAGCATTAATAAATAATGTTGGAATATGTTGAGCTTGGATTTTTTCATATAAATCCAAATTGGCATTCGGCAAAGCACTTTGCGTTGGCTCAATAATTAGTCCTGCAACCTGTGCATCCAGCAATTTGATTAAACTTTGCCGTTCTTTGGTATAAGTATTGTGAGTATTGCCAATTAGTAGAGAATAGCCGGCTTGTGATAGAATCCGATCAATTCCAGAAATAATTCTGGGAAAAATATAATCTGCAATATGGGTGGTAATCACGCCAATCAATTTACTATCAGCACTAGTTCGCCAATTCTTTTGCCAATCTTGAACAAAGGTGCCACCACCTTGAACTTTATAAACTAAATGCTGTTGTTGTAACTCGGTCATTGCTCGGCGGATAGTGTAACGTGAAACTCGAAAAGTTTGCATCAATTGCGTTTCTGTTGGCAATTTTTCATCAACCGCATATTGACCGGTTAAAATAGCAGCTTTTAATTGATCATGCACCTGCTGGTACTTATTAGTCATTATTACCACCTCTTTTTTAATCTTCATTTTTGACAATCATAGCAAATTTTGGATTGCACTAATTAATCCGTTTTATTTTAAAATAACTAGTTGTAAATCTCAATTAAATTTTTCAGGAGGTTTCCCATGTCACAAAAGCAAACAAGTTTTCAAACGACACAAACTTTATTTGATTACTATCAAGATCAACCCGTTACTAAATTTTCATTAACTAATCAAAACGGCGTCCGTTTATCAGTTTTAGACTTTGGTGCTTTAGTTTATGAAATTACTTTACCAAACGGACAAAATCTCATTTTAAATTATTCACACACTAAAGATTACTTAGCCAATCCCTTTTATCTGGGAATGGCCATTGGACGAACAGCAGGGCGCATCAAAGATGGTCTTTTACATTTAGCAGGCCAAACGGTGAAATTACCCACTAATGAAAAGACAACCACCTTACATGGCGGTCCCCACGGTTTCAATTCTCAGTTTTGGCACGGACAAATTCAAACTAATGCTTCCGAACCCCAAATTGTTCTGCAGCATCACCAACTAAGCCAAACTGATGGTTTCCCGGGTAATTTACAAGTTCAAATTACTTACAGCTTAACCAACACCAATCGAATTAACATTAGCTTTCAAGCCCACAGTGACCAACTGAGTGTGTTCAATCCGACCATGCACCTTTATTTCAACTTAGGAACCACTAATTCCATTTTAGACCATACACTGCAAATCAATAGTCAGCATGTCCTGCAATTAGATTCCCAGAAAATTCCTACTGGTCGTCTCCAACCGACCGCTCAGACTCCCTTTGACTTTCAAACACCACACTTACTCAAAACAGCCATTGCGCAATTACAAACGACTGCTGAAAAAGGCTTCGACGATCTTTTTATTGTGCAACCAGACGCTGAACAAAAAATTGCCGAATTAACAGCCCCCAATAATCAATGTCAGATTCAATTATTTTCCCAAAGAAACGGTTTAGTTGTCTTTAGTGCCAACAGCTTTACCAAAGAGCACATGAATTTAACTCGCACCCATGGTGTCGGCATTCCCTATTTAGGATTAGCACTGGAACCCGAAACCCTGCCTAGCAGCCAAAACGAGCACGTCGAAGATGCAATATTAATTCAACCCAATGAAACAAAAAATTACCAAATCGGTTATCAATTAATCTTTTAATTTTTAATTGAGTATAAACTACTAAACTACCAGTTACATTAAATTGTAACGGTAGTTTTTTTTAGTCAAGAGGACGTGACCAAAAAATTTTTGTCAATTTAAGCGAAAATGTTCTGCTTGCGGTGCACCAAAAGTTGCTTAGAAATTAAATACTCACCATTTTTTTCAAGACTTAATCTGAAGTAAGAGCGTGTCTAATTTGAAATTGTGCAAGATCAGCACATTCTGATTGTAATTGAGCACTTACTCGTTGATAAATTGGAAAGAGCTCTTGATAAACAGCAACATGATCCTTAATTGGCCTATAAGTTTTCATGGGACCAACAAACTGGGTTACCGCTGAAAAATCAGGCACCCATCCTAATGACTTCATTGCCATAACAGCGGCTCCTAAGCATGAAGATTCAAAAGCCAACGGTACAGCAACTGGTTGATCAAAGACGTCCGCCACAATTTGACAACCTAAGTTAGACTGAACAAAGCCCCCTGTGAGAATGATTTGTTGCGAAGTAACACCGACTTCACTCACTGCCTGATAAACACTATACAAATTATAAACAATGCCTTCTAAAACTGCTCGAATCATATCAGATCGCGTATGCAAAGCATTTAATCCGACAAAAGAACCTCGTGCTTGCGCGTTCCAAAGCGGAGCTCGTTCACCATTTAAAAAAGGCAGAAATAATAAACCGTTCGCTCCCACTGGTACTGTAGCAGCAATCTGCATCAATAAAGCATAGGAATCCAACTTTTCGTCAGCCTTCATATCCAATAAGTTATCCCGGGCCCACTGCCAGATATTGCCACCGTTATTTACCGGACCGCCAACTACATAATGGCTCGCATCCAATAAATAACAAAATAATCGTTGCTGAGAATCAATGACGGGGTGGTTGGTTAATATGCGAACCGCTCCTGAAGTCCCAATAGTCATGGCGACACTGTGTTCATCTAAGGCGCCCACTCCCAAATTAGATAACGCCCCATCAAAAGCCCCTTGCACAAAGATTACATCAGCTGGACAGCCAATAATTTGCGCATATTGTTGCTTTAAACCGGCAAACTGCGTTTCTGCAGCAACGATTGGTGGCAACTGATTTTGCCTAATCCCCGCTAAGTGTAATGCTGTTTGGTCCCATTGTTGTTGTTGAATGTTAAATAAACCAGTACAACTCGCAACAGAAAGATCCATTTGCCAAACGCCACACAAACGATACAAAACATATTCTTTAATGCCGCAATAATAGCGGGCCTGCTGAAAGATTTGCGGTTGTTCTTCTTTCAACCACAAAAGTTTACATAATAAAGACATCGAATGCAGCGGCGTTCCCGTTCGTTCATAAATTTTAGTACCCTGTAAAGACGTTTTGAGTTGTTGGGCATATTTACTAGCGCGCGTGTCATTCCAGGTCATAATTCGCGTTAATGGTTGATGATATTGATCTAAAGCTATAAGACTCTGATTAGCACTTGAGAAAGCGATCGCTTGAATGTCTTGCTTATTGTTCACTGCTGCAAAAATAGTCTGTAGAACTGTCACTACTGCCTGAAAGATAATTTCAGGATCTTCTTCGGCTAAACCATTAGCTTCACGATATAAAGGATAGCCCTGATGAGCTTGACTAACTATCAGTCCTGTCCTGTCATATAAAACTCCTTTAGTACTTGTAGTTCCAATATCTAACCCCACGACATAATCCATGATGATTGCTCCTTTATTTAACAATACTCCTATTTTAGTTTGACACTCCGTCTTTCAAATGCAATGACAGCAACGATTGCATTTCCTATATGCAAAGTTTAAGATACTAACCAGTAATCGTAGTAAATTATCGTTGGGGAGATTAATATGCATTTATTAACAACTTGTTTAGCTTTTGTAGGTGATTGGTTTCTGTTTATTTACCCGGTTTATCAAGCCGGCTTGGAATTACAAGATTATCGTAAATTTTTGGCAAATTACCGTGAAATTTCCATTAATGTTAAGAAAATATCGCCTTTATGGTGGTTAATTCCACCTTACAAAATTTGGTTAGAAAAAAAACGGGGCACTACTATTTTACGTCAAGCAGTTCATGATGAAAATGAATTTCATGAAGCTATGAATTTTTTAAATAAAGCTACTGCTTGGTGGTATGTAGCGTTGGCTGGTTTATTAAATAGTATCCAATCCAGTTATGAATTATGGGAATTATTTGAAATTAAATTAAATTGGATCTTTTTCTGGTTATTAATTTTACTGCTCTTCTTAGGTGGGATTATGCAAGTTTTATACCGGCTGAGTGATTGGCGCTTTCAACACATGCTTAATGTTTTTCATGCTAAAAAATAAAAAGACTAGCACCGAAGCTGGGACAAAATGTGAGCATCAATTTATTGTCCGGACTTCATGGTTCTAGTCTTTTTAAATCCATCAATTTAAGTTTTTCGACACTAACTATTACTCTTTAGGAGTTCGTAGTTTATCATTTTCATACTTTAATAAACGTTGCTCATAGCCATCAATCTTTTGATCGAGTCGTTGATAAGTGGCCTGCATTCGTTGAATCTTTTGGCCCAATTCATCGCGTTGCTCGATTAAAATTTGTTTACGTTGAGGAATGGTTTGCTTCCCCTGAAAAAACAAATCAACATATTCAATGAGCGCTTTCAAGGATATTCCCGCAGCGCGAAACTGTTTAGCCAAATAAATCCAATTAACATCTTCGGTTTGATAATCACGGTAGTGATTATTCTTTCTAGTAACTGGCGGAATAGCCCCCACTTTTTCCCAATAACGAATTGTATCAATATTGACGCCAGTTTTTTGACTGACTTGTTTTATGTTCATTTGACTAACCACCAATCATTAATATATCTAGCATAACACAAGCAACTAATGATCTAGGATGCCATTCGCTCATTATCCTCTAAAAATGCGCTTCATTAATATTCATTTGATCTAATTCATGATTAATTTGTTGCATTTCACTAGTTGATAATTCCACTTCACTTGCACCTAAGTTTTCTGCCAAACGTTTCATTTTGGTGGTACCAGGAATGGGAACAATATAATCTTTTTGCGCAATTTCCCAAGCTAAAACTATTTGCGCAGAAGTCGCATGTTTTTGTGCCGCTAATTGTTGTAACAAGTCTAAAACGACTTGATTTTGTTTCATGACTTCTGGTTTAAAGCGACTCATCGTATTTCGAAAATCACCTGCGGCATATTTTTCACCTGGTTGATACTTGCCACTTAAAAAGCCGTTGCCTAACGGACTGTAAGCCACAAAGCCAATACCTAATTGTTCACACAAAGCAAATAATTCTGTTTCTGGCTTACGATAAACCATTGAATACTGATTTTCCATGGCAGTTAAAGGCGAAACTTGATGTGCTCGCTTAATATAATCTATCGGTGCATTGGACACACCCCAATGTAAAATCTTACCTTCTTTAATTAAGTCATTCATAACTTCCGCCACTGTTTCTGGAGCAACGTTAGGATCAACACGATGTTGGTACAACAAATCAACATGGTCTGTTTGTAAGCGTTTAAGTGATTGTTCCACTTGCTGATGAATTGAGTCCGGTTGACTGTCCAAAACATTCGTTGGCTGACCATCAATGACTTTTTGTCCCGTGATGCCAAACTTCGTGGCAATGATGGCTTGATTGCGAATCGGCTTTAGAGCCGCTCCCAATAATTTTTCATTACCTGGGCCATAAACTGGAGCGGTATCAAAGAAATTGCCCCCTAACTCAACTGAATGCCGAATTAATTCGATCATTTGTTGGCGATCAGCTTGCGGACCGTAAGCATGATCCATGCCCATAATCCCCAAACCAATTGCTGGAACGCGTAAATCTCGTCCTAAAATGCGTGTTTTCATAGTTGAAACTCCTCTTTTTATTGATTAAAATTTATAATTCATTGGCAAATACAGCTGATAAACCGCCATCAACCGTGATTTCTGTACCAGTAATAAAGGCACTTTGATCACTAGCTAAAAAGAGCACTGCTTGACTAATATCTTCAACTTGGCCTACGCGCTTTAAGGGCGTTAACTGGGCGCGGTGTTGTTGTTTAGCCTGTTCTTGTTGCGGTGAGCGTCCCAATTCTCCGGTCGCTGCTGGTGTGGGGACTACCCCTGGACTAACAGCATTAACGCGAATTTGCCGGTCTTGTAAATCAGCCGTCCAACTATGAATAAAAGAACGCACTGCAGCTTTAGAAGCGGCATATAAACTAAAATTCGGAATTCCTAAATTAGCGGTAACTGACGTATTTAAAATAATTGAAGCGCCTGTCGTCAATAATGGTAAGACGGCTTGCACTGTTAAAATCGTTCCTTTGACGTTCGTGTTTAAAACTTGATCAATTTGCTTGGAAGTCATTTTTCCTAAAGCAATATATTGACCTACACCCGCATTGGCGAAAACAATGTCTAATTGGCCTGCTTGTTCTTGAATAGTTTGCGCAACTCGTTGCATATCATCAAATACACTAACATCCGCCCGAACATAAGCACTGTTTTTACCAAGTTGTTGCACAGCTTGTTGGAGAACTGGTTCTCTTCTACCCGTAATATAAACGAAGGCTCCTGCTTCAACTAAAGCTTGTGCTGTTGCTAAACCAATGCCAGAATTACCTCCAGTCACCAACGCGACTTTATTAGCTAATAATTTGGTCATTACTTAATTGTTCTCCTCTCCTGTAGATTGTTATTGATTGTAAACCCTGAAGTTTACTTCAGAGCAAGTCTTTCACATTCGATTACTAATAATTATTTTTCACGGCTTTGATTTCTTGTTAGAATGTTCTTATTACTACTCATTAAATTTCAGAAGGGACGTTTGTCACTTGTCATTAAACATTTCTACAATTAAAACTGCTTTAAATTTAAATCCCCATCCTGAAGGAGGTTACTTTAAAGAAACTCAAAGAAGCTCACAATTAATCTCCACTCCCCAGGGTCAACGCGCCTTATATACTTCGATTTTATTTTTATTAACGGCCAATAATCCTTCGCATTTGCACCGATTAAAATCCGATGAAACTTGGTACTATCATCTAGGTGATGCTTTAGATGTCCATTGCTTATTCCCTGATGGGAGTTACCAATTGCTTAAGATTGGTCCGGACATTCAACACGGCCAACAATTATCATATACAGTACCTAAAAATACGATTTTTGGTTCCAGTGTCGAGCAAGGATTCAGTTTGGTTAGTTGTGTCGTCGCTCCTGGTTATGATGAGCGAGATTTTGAATTATTTACTCAACAAGAATTAATTAAACAATATCCCCAACACGCTAACTTAATTAAAAAAATGGCCTACGAACAGTTAGATTCATAGGCCTTTTGTTTATATTATAAAGTTGTGAAATTGCATTTTGTTACAACAAGTGGTTCAACTAAATCCCCCTCTTTAATTGCTGAAGATCCGAACACAACTTAGGAAAATGATTTATCGTAAACATTTAATGATCATATTTTCCTTGTGGAGCAGGAGCATTATTATAGTTATTAACTGCTGTCACTTCCGTATAATCAAAATCTGCTTGTGGCGTGGCAAATGTTTGTACGGTATATATCAGTCCCGTCGAATCGATAGCCACACCAATACCGACTTGCGTATAAAATGGGCTCAGCATATTTTTGCGGTGACCATCATTAGTGCTGTAATACTCATGAAAGAAATCGCTAGTTGCTAAAATGGCATCTTGTTGTGGCGTAGCCTGCAGTTCATTTTGATCAAGATTTTCACCCATTAAAGCATAGGAATTTTGCGGATAAACATTTTCATACCATCCATCATGGTCATCTAATTGCCCCTTAGCTGCTAAAGTTTGGGCCCGCTGCATAGAAAACTGTGTTAATGCGGTATTTTCCTGTAAACTGGCTAAATTATTTAGAGATCGTAAACGATTTAACTCTTGTAGCATGGCCTCCTTAACCACACTAGCGTCAAAATCTTGTTGGGCTTCTTGGTTAGCCGTTGGCGTGGAATGAGCCTGTGAATTATCAGTCACCACGGTGATGGGCGACATATTATTAGTAGTTGCAAAGTTCACATAGACATCCTGCGCATTGAGCCATTCGTTAGCAGCAATTTGATAGTAAGTTTGATTACGGATAGTTTTAATATGGCCTACTTTCCAATCAGAAAAATTGGCCACGGTTTGCCGTAATACTTTTTGTCCTTGGTTGTCATATAAAGCAGCTACTTTTTTCTTAGGCGTAATGACACGCGCAACATGATAGGCATACTGACTAGGAACAAAGTTATTGGTACTACTGGAACTTGGTAACCACAGATTAGGACCAATCAAATACATTTTCTGACCATTAATGACTTGAATATCACCCACGCGCCAAGAGGTCTGGGCAGCAACGGTTTTACTTAACTTATCGCCTTTACGATCAAACAATGGTGTCGTCGGTTGTTGAGTGGCAGTCGCGACTGGATAATTAAAATCAGCAGCTTGGACTGGCTGTTGGTCATGATTAAAGGCAATGATCATAAAGACCAGGCTGCTCAATAGTACTGTTAAAATCTTTTGGTGTTTCATATTAATTCTTCTTCCCAATTTAAATATTCAATCTTAATTAAGCCCATGTTTTTGGATTTAATTGATCTTGCTGCGGATTTTTTAAAGACTGTGCATAAATTTCTTTTTTGTGCTCTAAATACTGTAGCCGTTGCTTCGTTTCAACTAATTGTTCTTGGGTCTTCAGATATTGTTGTTGAATCAATTCGTAACGTTGCGGTATGGTTTGCGAACCTTGTAGACATAAATCAACATACTGTTTAACTGTCGCTACACTCAGTCCGGATTGTCTTAAATAATGGCAACCTTGTAACCAGTTTAATGAGGCTTGATCAAATAAACGTCGATTTAAATGATCACGTTGCACGGTCGGAACTAATCCCCGATCAGTGTAAAAACGGATGGTATATTCACTTAAGTTTAATTTTTTCGCGACTTGTTTAACTGTTAACAACATAGCTATTCCCCTTAATTAAAGTCTTGCATTCGTGTTACTCGAAGGTAGTAAGATAACTATACAACTAATTAAAGGAGGTTTCAAAATGACTGATATACCTAAAATTACTTTAAATAACGGTGTACAAATGCCACAGGAAGGTTTTGGGGTTTACCAAATTGCTAATGAAGCAACTCAACAAGCAGTCCTATCTGCTTTAGACATTGGCTATCGAGCAATCGACACAGCGCAAGCCTACCACAATGAGCAGGCGGTGGGCCAAGCTATTAAAGACAGTCCCATTAATCGCCAAGATCTTTTTTTAACAACTAAGGTTTGGGTTTCGAATTACGGTTATGATAAGACCAAGTCTTCCGTGGAAGAGTCATTAAACAAATTACAAACCGACTATTTAGACTTGGTATTATTACATCAAGCTTATAATGATTATTATGGTGCTTACCGCGCCCTGGAAGACTTATATCAAGCCGGTAAGATCCGGGCAATTGGCGTATCTAATTTTTACGCTGATCGTTACGTGGATTTAGTTAAGTTTAATCAAGTCGTACCAGCCGTCAATCAATTGGAAACCCATGTCTTTTATCAGCGACAAGCGGAACGACCTTATTTAAAACAACACGGTACTAAATTAGAGTCTTGGGGGCCCTTTGCTGAAGGCCGCAATAACTTCTTTCACAATGAAACTTTAATCCAAATTGGATCTAACCACCATAAAACTGCAGCGCAAGTGGCTTTACGTTATTTAACTCAAATGGGAGTCATTATTATTCCAAAATCCACCCATCCGGAACGGATGCAAGAAAACTTAGATATTTGGGACTTTGAACTAACCGCTACCGAATTCCAACAAATTCAGCAACTCGACACCAATCAAAGCTTATTTTTCGATCATCGCGATCCTGAAGTGGTAGACTCCATCACGGATTTTAAACTCTAGGTACCAACTATCTATATAATAGAAATAAAAAAAGCAGGATTGACTGAATCCCAGAACTGCCAATGGATTCAGAGTATTCCTGCTTTTTTATTTTTTAACTAATTGTGCTGTTTATCATGAAACAAATGGGCTAACTGATCGACAATCAAGTCCGCAATGGCTGTTTTAGATAACAACTCCGTTGTAATCGGGGCGTGATTTTTTTGCAGCATGGTCACTTGATTGGTATCCCCGTTAAAACCCACTCCCGGTTGAGAAACATCATTAGCTACCACTAAATCTAAGTGTTTACTCTCTAATTTATGTTGCGCATTAGCCTGCAAATTCTGAGTTTCTGCCGCAAAGCCGACCGTTACTTGCTGTGGTTGTTTAATTTGAGCGACAGCTTGTAAAATATCGGAAGTTTTTTCTAATTCTAATGTCCAAGTTTGCGCGGCAGTTTTTTTAATTTTTTGTTTAGCAGTGTTAACTGGACGAAAATCAGTCACCGCCGCCGCCATCACCAGGCCATCACTTACGGGAAAATGCTTTAACACTGCTGCTTGCATTTGCGCACTGGTTTGCACTGCCACCATATCGACGCCAGCAACAGGAGCTAGTTTAGTTGGACCGCTAATTAAAGTTAACGTGGCTCCTCGTTGTCTTAAAGCTTGCGCAATCGCATAACCCATTTTACCGGATGAATCATTGGCTAAAAAGCGCACTGGATCAATCCGTTCGCGCGTACCGCCAGCTGTTACTACAATGTGTTTACCAGCTAACGCAGTTGAACGCGTTAATAAAGTTTGAATTTGAGCCATAATCTGCTCAGGTTCAGCCAGGTGTCCCTTGCCTTGATAGCCTTCTGCTAAAAAACCCACCGTGGGTTCCACTATTTGTACACCATCAGCCTGTAAGGTTTGTAAATTACGCTGAGTAGCTGGATTGAACCACATTTGATCATTCATGGCTGGTACTACCAATTTAGGTGCTTTAGTCGCTAGTAAGGTCAAACTAGCCAGATCATCTGCTAAACCGATAGCCATTTTCGCAATCAAATCTGCGCTCGCTGGGACCACTACTGCCAAGTCCGTCCATTGGGCTAATTGAACGTGTAAAACTTTATCAACCGTAGCATCAAACATATCTGTGTAAACCGGACGCTGCGCTAAAACTTGAAAACTTAATGGGGTAACAAATTTCTCCGCAGCTTTAGTTAACACTACTTGGACTTGTGCTTGTTGTTTAATCAGCAGACGGGTCAACTCTAAGGCCCGATAAGCCGCAATACTACCTGTCACAAACAATGTAATATGTTGATTTTTTAACATTGACTTTTTCCTCAATAATCTTTAAGCAATAACCTTGGCTTGTAAGCCAAATACCACAGCCATCATAATGGCTAATTCGTAATCAATACATAACTCGCTTTGCCGCCAAGCACTAATTAACGGCGCTACTGGCGGCCAAGTTTGATGGGTTCGCTGTTCAAAAAACTTTTTGGTAATTTCGATTTGTCGCGGATCTGGCCAAATATACATGAGTTCTTCAAATGGTGACATAGCTGTCGGTGCAATTTGAGCTAAAGCTTTGATCCGCTGTTGAATTACCGTTGGTAATTGACTTTTGGGACACATCAACGCTTGTTGTGGAGTTTGTTGCCAAGAAATAATCGATTGCCACAGCCGGTTTTGAGCTGCAGTTTGTGGCACAAACTTATTTTCTCGCAAGGTGACATAATGAGCAATTACTGCAACCAACACTGCGTGTTCATATTGATAACTATCAGCACTATTTTTCATTTGCCAGACAGCTTCGTCTACTTCTAACCATGGTTGGTGAAATTTGCGTTCAAAACTGGCTTTAATATCCGTAATTTGTTCTTGCTCTGGAAAAATATAAGTCATCAAAGTAAACGGCTGCAACTGTGCAAATCGTGTAAAATATTGTTTTCTTTTTTGTAATTCTAACGGTAAAGCTTGTTGTGGTGCTTGAATTTGTCCTTGATCATTAAATTGCCAATTATAGATAGCTTTATGTAAGTGTGTTTTTTGATTCAAACTAACCACCTTCTTTTCTTTAAGTTTATCCTAGGTAAAATTTTATAATCTTTTAAGATAAATAACAATCCTTTTTTACGCTGTCCAGCTGACTCAGAGCTGAGCAATTAGAACTTATTATTCATATTCAAGATAGTATTTATAACTATTTTGCAAAATCAATGAACTTTTTTTAAAAATCAAGTCATTTAAACAAGACGATTTCATCTCAAATTAAGAAGCAACAATTGACAAAGCCTTAATTTATGGTAAATTAATATCAATTTACATAATCAAATTCTTATAGGAGGGATTTTGTTGCAAGCACAGGAAAAATTCTTAAAACAAGGCTTAACTTTTGATGATGTTTTATTGGTTCCAGCAGCTAGTGATATTTTACCACGTGAAGTTAAGTTGGAAACTCAATTGGGAAATAATCTCAAATTACACTTACCAATCTTAAGTGCTGGAATGGATACTGTCACAGAAGAACCAATGGCCAAAGCTATGGCTTTACAAGGTGGTCTAGGTGTTATTCATAAAAATATGAGTATTCCAAGCCAAGCTCAGCAAGTACAAGCAGTTAAGGCTGAACTAGCCACCAGTAAAACTGCAGCTGTTGATGAAAGCGGACACTTATTAGTCGCCGCTGCAGTGGGAATCACCAATGATACTTTTGACAGAACACAGGCGTTGTTAACTGCAGGAGTCGATGCCATTGTGATCGATACCGCCCATGGACACTCAAAAAGCGTCTTAGAAAAAATTGCCGAAATTAAAAATCATTTTCCAGATCTAACTATCATTGCGGGTAATGTCGCCACTGCTAGTGGTACCCAAGCTTTATTTGATGCTGGCGTTGATGTAGTTAAAGTGGGGATTGGTCCGGGATCTATCTGTACGACTCGTGTGGTCGCTGGTGTCGGTGTACCGCAAATTACCGCTATTTTTGATGCGGCACAAGTTGCACAAAAAATGGGTAAACAAATTATTGCTGACGGTGGCATTAAATACTCTGGTGATGTTGTGAAAGCTTTAGCCGCGGGTGGTAATGCTGTAATGTTAGGCAGTATGCTAGCTGGCACTACAGAAGCTCCGGGAGAAATTTTTAGCGATGCTGCTGGGCAACAATATAAGGCGTATCGTGGTATGGGCTCCTTAGCTGCTATGCAAAAAGGCTCATCTGATCGCTATTTTCAAGGTAATGTTCACGAAACTAAAAAATTAGTTCCGGAAGGTATTGAAGGCAAAACCAAATATAAAGGTGATGTTGCAGATATCTTATTTCAAATTGCTGGTGGTTTGCGTTCTGGTATGGGTTATGTGGGGGCACATACCATTCAAGATTTAATTGATCATGCACAATTTATTCAAATTACTAACGCGGGCTTAATTGAATCACATCCTCATAATGTAACTATTACTCATGAAGCCCCTAATTATAGTGGTAAATAATGATAAATGACTTTTATGGATAATTAACCTCTAAACAATATATCTCTGTGAAAGTATTATTATTTTAATAATCACACTCAAAATTTAGATAAGCAACAATTAAGCGAAGTTAAACATTATTACATGTTTAGCTTCGCTTAATTTTATAGCAAATATAATTACAATTATTTTTAAGTTTTCATGACTTATTTGCATATTTTTCAGGGTTATATCATATATCTCAGAACCCTAATTTTCTTTCAATAGTCTCTCAAATTCAATCTCATCATTCTGATCTTCAGCATTCAATTCTGCAACCCTTCTAGCATGCCTCTCACCTTCAAAATCTGTTTCAAGCCACATCTTAACAATTAATTTGGCTAACTCTTCTCCGACTACTCTTGAGCCAAAGGTTAAAACATTGGCATTATTATGTTTTCTTGACATTATTGCACTATAAGGTTCACTACATGTACATACTCGAATTCCTTTAACTTTGCCTGCTGCAATGCCAATACCAACACCTGTACCACATATTGCAATGCCAAAATCATATTTGCCAGAAGAGACTTTGTCACCAACTAGCTTACCATACCTAGGATAATCAGTACTTTCTAAGCTATAGGTACCAACATCATCAATAATTAATCCTAAACCTTTTACGTAATCTAAAATACTATTTTTCAATTTAAATCCTGCATGATCTGAACCAATTACAATTTTTCTAGTTTTCATAAATATTTTGTTACCCTCTTATAAGTTACGTTTAAATATCAGTGTAGTAAAATACTAAATTTCTTCGTACCATTCGTTATGAAATGTTCCAGATTCATCATTACGCTGAAAAGTATGTGCCCCAAAGTAATCCCTCTGAGCTTGAATCATATTAGCAGGTAAGTCATTTCTAGAAATTGAATCCAAATAACTTAAAGCGGCAGTTAAACTAGGAACTGGTAAATGATTTTTAATGGCTAATTCAACTACTTCTCTCAAAGCATCAATATATTTAACAACTTTTGTATTAAAATATGAATCTAACAGGATATTATCAATTTCTGAATCTTTTTCATATGCTTTTTCAATATCTTTTAAGATATCTGCTTGAATAATACAACCTGCTTCAAAGACCTGTGCAATATTTTTTAACTTTAAATTCCATCGATATTTTTGGCTTGCCTTACTCATTTGTTCAAAGCCTTGTGCATAGCTAACAATAGTTGCCAAATACAAACTTTGCTCTAATTTCAGAATCAAATCATCGCTTATTCTACAACTATCAAGATTACTTTGTTTTAATTTTAACGTATATTCTTTATCTGAAATAAAACGTGCAAAAACAGCAGACGTTATCAAAGATATTGGAGCTCCAACCTGCATGGCTTCTTCAACCATCCAATTACCTGTCCCTTTATAACTTGCTTTGTTTAAAATAACATCAAGCATGTATTTACCAATTTTCGAGTCTTTTGCTTCTAAAATATCTTTTGTTATCGAAATTAGATAACTTTTTAATTCACCATCGTTCCATTCACCAAAAATTTCACTCATTTCACTATTTTTCATATTGAAAACATTTCTCATTAAATAATAAACTTCTGAAATACTCTCCATAATTCCATATTCTATTCCGTTATGAATCATTTTTACATAATGGCCTGAACCTTCTGGGCCAATATACGTAACACAAGGTTCATTATCTTCTGTTTTGGCAGATATTTTTTCTAAAATACTCTTAACTTTTTTATAGGCCTCTTTATCACCGCCCGGCATAATAGAAGGACCATGTAACGCACCTAATTCACCTCCAGAAACACCCATACCAATGTAATTAATTCCGCTTTTAGTTAAATATTTACTCCGTCGATTTGTATCTCTAAAATTAGAATTTCCCCCATCAATTAATATATCTCCCTTGCTCAGTAAACCTTTAATATTTTCAATAACTTCATCAACTGGTTTGCCTGCTTTGATCATTAAAATAATTTTTCTAGGTTTTTCTAAAGAATTGACAAATTCTTGTAAGTCATAAGTCCCGACAATTTTTTTACCTTTAAACTGTGAGACTAAATCATCAGTTTCTTTTCTTGTAATATTATAAACAGAGACTGAATAACCATTTTTACTAATATTAACAGCTAAATTTCTTCCCATAACTGCCATTCCCATTACGCCAATATTTTGCATTGTAAGTTCCTCCCATTTTTTAGTTACACTACACAATAGATATTATAAACTTTCATGATAATTTAAACGTTTGACACAAAACGATAAATCCTAAAAATAAAATGTAAAAAATACAAATTAGCATAATGTTTATCACATTAATTTGTAATTTTCTACATTTTTATTTTGCTATATAAATATATTTAAAATTAATATTTCAATTCCACCGATAAACCAACAAACAGTAGTAGGAATGGACCATGTCCATATTTGTTCTTTTGTATCCTTAACACCAATGGAATCATTAATTGCCCAGAAATAACTATCATTAAAATAAGAAAACACCATTGCGCCCATACAAGCGGCTATATTAGCAAGTACAGGATTAATACCCAAAGTTGCTACCATTGGAGCTGTAATTGAAGCTGTTGTAAATATTGAAACTGCTCCAGAACCTTGAATAATACGAAGTAAACTTGCAATTATAAATGGAACTAAGATTGCAGGTATCCCAGTATGAGCAACACCTTCTGCAATAACTTTACCAGCACCGCTTTGATTAACAACATTTCCTAAAGCTCCGCCAGCAGCAATCAAAACCAACGTCTTGCCGCCGCTGACAATTCCGTCATCTAGAGCTGCAGAAACTTTCTTTCTATCTACACCACGAAGCAAAGTAAATACTCCGATCAATAAACCTAATCCCAATGCAACCACTGGAGCTCCAATAAATTGAATTACTGAACTTAAGGCTTTATTCATAGCCACTCCCTTAAGTGCCCCAGCAAGTAAAATAAGTACAACCGGAATTAAGATAGGCATAATTGCTATAGTAAAAGACGGTTCCTTTGCAGTATTGGATTCTTCCAATTCGCCTTCTTCATCATCTTCAGCGATTCTATGATATTTTTTACCAATCCATTTAGCATAAAAATTAAAAAAGATCGCTAACGGAATACCTACAAGGAAGCCTAAAATCATATTTTTTGAAATACTAGCATGAAACAGCGCTGCTCCTCCTAAAGGACCAGATGCAGGCGGAACTAATTCATGACTCCAAAGCAATCCGCCAGCAAGTCCAACACCTAAAGAAGTTAAGCTCGTGCCAGTTCTTTTAGATACATCTTTAGCCAATGGAAAAAGCATTAAAAATGCGGGAACACAAAAGATAGCCAACGACGTTATAAAACCAGTAATTATCATAGCCATCACTTCGTGTCCTTTGCCCAAAACTTTAACAAGTTTCTTGCCCATTACAGCTGTAGCACCAGAAACTTCCAAGATTTTGCCAATCATCACACCAAAAGCAATTAGAATACCCAAACTTGCCATAGTATTTCCAAAGCCATTTTTTAAAGCTTCAACTGTTTTTAATGGATTCAATCCACCTAAAACACCTGTTAAAAGTCCGCCAATGATTAAAGACGTAAAAGCATTCAACTTGGATTTAACAAGTAATAGTACTAGTACTATAATGGATACAATTAAAGCAATTACCATTTGTGTTGTGCTACTCATGCTAATCCCTCCCCATAAAACGAATTTGAAATTTTAGTGGAAAGATAGTTTGAACACTTATTGAGGGTGGTTTTATCTCCAATTAAACCACCTTTAGTAATAATAGGCATTTTGTCAAGAGTTCCGCCAATAACTCTTCCATACACAGCCAATGGAACGATCTCATCTTTAATTTCAATTCCTTGTGCTCCATTTTCTTGTAAAAACGCTTTAGTCACATCACCACCAGAAGTATACACACCACCAATTTGGCCGCCACATTTTTTAATAATATTGAAACCTATCGCAGCCATAGAGTTACAAATTTTTTGTGAAGCTGTTGAAATTGTTAGACCAGCTTTCCTTGATTCTTCTTTTAGATCAATCTTGTCTTTCTTCTCCACCATTGTAGCTACCAAAAACTGTGAATTTTCATTTAGATGAGATACTACCTCTTTCACTGCCTTTAAAATTTCTTCTTCTCTCTTATCTTCATACAGAAAATTACGTGCATTCGGTTTTACAATAAAAGGTGCATATTCCGCACGAAATTGGGCTATTTGATCTTCTACAACACCGCTAACGCTTCCAATTAGATATAACGCTTTCTTTTTTTCCTTATAAGATTTCTTGGGACTAATTTCTTTTAGTAATGAGCACGTAAACGGACCCGGGTCTACAGAAATAAAAGGAACTTTAGAATCAATAACAGCCTTAGCAATTGTATCAATATCTTCACTAGTACAAGAATCAAACATTATAATTCTTGCGCCATTAGAAATTAAATCTATAATGGTATTTTTTATAGTATCAACTCCTTCCAGAACACATTCCATTGAAATAACGCCAATTGGCTTATTTGACTGTTGTTGTAAAATACCCGCTACTCTGGAACTCAATACTGGACTAGTTGGATCATTTCTTACATCAGTATTTTCCAACATTACTCCATCAACTAGCTCATAGTTACCAATAACTATTTTACCTGAGCTGGGAAAAGCGGGAACAACCATGGCAGTTACATCATCACCCAACGCATCCAACATTCCGTCTATTTCTGCACCTATATTACCTCTTAAAGTAGAGTCAATACGTTTATTGTAAAAAACAACTTCATCATTTTTTACTTTTTTTGTATATTTATATACTTTGCTGTAAGCATCTTTAAAATCATCACCACGACTATCCGTATGCAACCCCAGTGCATCATAGTCTTCAAAATTTTCAATACTATCTATCGTATCAATCGTGCCAACTTTCAAACCATTTTTTGCTAAAAGTGAATTTGAAACGTTAGAACCAGTCAAGTCATCTGCTATTATTATTGATTTCATCAGCTTGTCCTCATTTCTTATTATTTTGAATTTAAAATATAATCAATTTCCTGAAAAATTAACTATCTATTCTTAAATATTAATAAATAAAAAATCTCTTTGACTCACCAAAATTATATCCATAAAGGTAAATTATTATTTTTAACGTTCAACAATGCTGTAATTAGCAACTAAACTTAGCATTTTACATAACCGAACTATATAACAATTCAACGTATAAACTAAGATGATCAACTTCATACAGCTGAATTTATTTACAAACATTAATAATCAAGTGAAAAAGTTAACGCTTACAAAAAACGGTTAATATTTAGGCAATAACCTTAGCTATTACCTAAATAAAAATTACTCAATTTTCCCTAAGCAAAAACTACTTTGCTTCTTTGGACTTTCTAAAGTTTCCAGCATAAAGTGAAGCCAATCTGATTGCCTCGTCTAAGCTCTTTTCCCGGGCGATACCTTTCCCTGCTATATCAAAGGCTGTTCCATGATCAACTGACGTTCTTAAATACGGCAAATTATGAGTAAATGAAACTGTTAAATCTGGATCCAGGGTTTTCGTTGCAATATGACCTTGATCATGATACAGAGACAAAACACCGTCATATTTTCCCATGTTAGCTTGATAAAATACCGAATCCGCTCCAACAGGACCATCTACATTAATATTTTCACTTTTTAACTCTTTGATGGCTGGTATAATATAGTCAATTTCTTCATTGCCAAATAAACCACCATCTCCAGAATGCGGATTTAAACCGGCCACTGCAACGTGCGGATTACTAATACCTAAGGTTTTAAGAGCATTAACTGTTAACTTAACATATTTTTTAATACCCTCTTTTGTGATCAGGTCACAAGCTTTACGTAAAGGAACATGCTTCGAATAGAAAAATACTCGCAAATTTTGAACTTGAAACATCGTTAATGGATCTTTAACACCTGTTAAATCAGAAAGAATATCTGTGTGCCCAAGTGTCTTAATTCCAGCTTCTTGTAGTGCTTCTTTATTCAACGTTGTCGTTACCATCGCTGAAACACCATCATTAACACATAAGTCGTTAGCTTTCTTTATATAATCATAAGCAGCTTGTCCACATTGTGCCTGAACTTCTCCATATTTAAATGTTGTCATATCAACATTATTTAAATCAATTAAATCAATAACACCTGCTTCAAATTTACCTTCTGATAAATTATCAATTACATTTATTTCAATGTCAGATTTAACAATTTTCTTAACATTTTCTAAAACATTTTTATCCCCGACAACTACAATCTTAGCTTTTTGATGGATTTCAGGTTTACTAAGTGATTTAACCACTTCCTCGGGTCCAATACCCGCAGGATCTCCCATAGTGATTACAATATATTCTCTTTTCATAGTAATCTTTTCCTTCTTTACACAATCTTCATACAATTAAAAACTTATTTACAAATTCTTTTGGAATTTCGTGAGCAAAATCTCCTAAATCATCATCAGTTATAACGTAATCTATATCCAAAAAATCTGAAAAATTGATAAAAGTGGATTTTTCAAACTTTGAACTATCTGCCAAAACAATGTTTAGCGAAGAATTTTTTATTGCATTGGACTTGAGCTGCGATCTTGCTTCAGAGCCTGTTTGGAAACCTAATCTAGAAATCGAATCACATCCGATAAATGATAAATCAAAATTAAATTTTCTGATTTTTTCAACTGTATCAACACTACTAGACGAATAGGTCTTTTGTGAAAGACTTCCTCCAACAAAATATACGTTTTCTAAACCTGCATCTAACAACAAAATAGCTGTATTTAAGTCAACAGTTACAATAAACAATCCCTTAATTTCACTTATATAAGGAATCAAACACTTAACTGTAGTTCCTGCATCCAAAAAAATGGTTGAATTATCATTAACAAATAAAGCTGCCCGATGAGCTATTCTCTCTTTTTGTTCTATAAGTTCGCCTTTTTTAATACTATACGGTTTATCACTGATAGAAAGTTCTAAATCAATAGCTCCACCAAATGTTCTCTTGAGTAACCCTTTTTCCTCCATCTCGGAAAGGTCTTTTCTTATAGTAACTTGAGAAACATTCAATCTTTTTGCTAAATCTAAAACCGTTACCTTCTTTTCCTTCTTTATTAATCGGTTAATAAAATTTTTTCTTTCTTCACTGTACATTTTTTCTCACTTTCGTTCATGAACAATTTTAATATATCATAGCTTTCATTTAGTTTCAATATATTTCTTTACCTTTTGAAAGGTTACGAATTAATTCTTGCCTAAGCCAACCCTTTTTCTATTGAAATAAATAAATCCACTATTGATATTAGCAACAAAACAATACTCCCAATGATTACTAAATGATTTTTACTTTTTAACTTCAAGATCATTTTATAATCAAGGTAAAACTCACCGTCGTTACGCAAGTAACTTATAATATTCAGATTAGATTATACACTTTTATAACCTTTTAATTATGCTTATTTTTGGCTAATAGTCGTATTCTTAAAGTTTTTGCTCTAAAAAGACTTAATAGTAGTAAAAATAAAAAATAATTTAAAGTTAGACTTACGAATACTTTCGAGCTTGAACTGAACTCATCCAAAAATAGGCTTCGTGTTAAAATGATATGGTATCTAATTTTTAAAGTGAGGATTTTTCAATGAAACAAAATGTTTCCTGGTCTACCAAACTGGCAATTCTATCAGCTGGTTTGTTAACTTTTATCGGTATCTTAGTCGAAACTTCGATGAACGTTACTTTTCCAACACTTATGAAGGAATTTCATGTTAATTTAGCCATCATTCAATGGGTCACCACCGGTTATTTACTCTTAGTGACTATTGTGATGAGTACCACTTCTTATCTAATTAAACGATTTAATGCTCGCAAATTATTTATGACGGCCACTGTTATGTGTTTGGTCGGAACTTTAATTTGTGCCAGTTCTACTAATTTTACGTTTTTAATGATTGGTCGTTTACTTGAAGCAGTAGCTACAGGCTTATCAACACCAACTTTGTTTCATATCATTATGTCCTGTGTCCCGCCTTACAAAATGGGAACCTATACCGGTTTTGCAACAATGATTACTTCTTTTGCACCAGCATTGGGACCTACATACGGGGGAATTGTCAACAACTACACCTCTTGGCGCTGGATTTTCATTGGTGTCCTACCAATTATTATTCTCATTATGATTACTGGTTGGCTAACTATTAAAGTGCAAGCGCAACACAATCAACCGCCGTTTGATTGGCTGGGATTAATTAGTTTAGCAATGACAATGGTTACTCTAATTATTAGTTTTGATCAAGCAGGAGCACACAGCTTTACTAGTTGGCAATTTCTTGTTAGTTTAGTGATCACTTTCATCTTTGGCGGTTGTTTTGGCTGGCATCTCAAAACTAGTAACAATCAACTTTTAAATTTTAAAATTTTAAAAGATCCAATTATCGCCAATCGTGCCATTAATTTCTTTATTTTGCAATTTATTAATATTGGCATTTCCTTTGTGATTCCTATTTTATCTGAGCAAGTTTTAGGAACTAATTCCATGTTAGCGGGACTAATTTTATTACCCGGTTCTTTATTAGGCGCTTTTATCGCCCCTATTGCCGGTAATTTATATGATCATTTTGGTGCTAGTTTACCGCTAACTATTTCTAACTTAACTATTATTGTAGGTGCCTTAGCCTTTACCATTTGGACAGGTCAATTGAATATTGCTCTAATTATTTTCTTCTACTGCTTCATGCGTGGAGGATTCAATTTAGGCTATGGCAATACGATGTCAGACGCTAGCAAACACGTTGAGCTCACTGCTAAGCCAGATGTGAACTCGCTTTTTAATACATTGCAACAATATGCTGGATCATTAGGAACAGGGATATTATCCGCCATTATTTCGACCAAACAATTAACAGCTGCTGCTCCACAATTAAAGGCAGTGACAGCTCAAGGTTGTCAACTAGACTTTGGCTTGTTAGTAGCCTTAGCAATAATTGCCTTACTATCTACTTTAATTAGCCAACATTATCCACACTCAACCACAGCTTAAATCTCAATTATCATGTTAAAACTCTATAATAATATTTCTCCGCACCAAACGGTGTATGCACCATTAACAACCAATTAACCTTGCACGATAACTTGCAAGGTTTTTGTTTACATAAAAATATCCTAACTGTTGTTTTCAGTCAGGATATTTTGATTTTTTTTCTATTGCTAAAAACTTGAGAATACACCAACTCATGTGAACTACAATATTAATTAACTAATGGAAAGCTAAAGTTATATAGAAACAACTGTGAAATCTGGAAAAAATCAGCATCATCAATATGTTCAATGAATTCTATATTTCTGCCAGAATGTTCAGTAACATCAAATGAATGAACTTGTCTGACAACCACTTGTCCCTTAGTTTGATAACCGTTTAACTGATAATATCCGTGCTTGTTATTCCTAATAGTTGAGGTAATTGGGCTCACAATAATGAAACCAGTATCTTAATTGTAAGCATCTCGACTTAGAATTAAAGCTGGACGTCTTTTCTTGATCTCTCGTTCCCTCTGAGGATCAAAATTAATCCACACAATGTCTCCTTGACTTGGTTGATACATCATTCTTTGTCCTCATCGAATTCTAAGTCATCCCATTCGTCAGGTTCATATTGATTTTCAAAATCCGGATTTGAATATGGATCTTCAATTTTGGAAACTAACTCATAGCCACCATTATTCTTAGAGACGAGTAACCATTTTTGATCTAACTTAAAATCTTCTTTAGAAACAGGCAAGCACAGGGAGCTGCCTCTTCTAACAACGGTTAATAATTTTATAAGATTTCCCCTTAATTTAATATATTAAATACATTAAAAATGTTAAATCGTTACCTTCAAAATAGTTCGATATTAGTTTGTGAATTATCCTTAACGACTACTAATCAAAGGTCAAATCACTCAAAATTAAAGTCTTCATTTAAACTAAAATTAAGCTGAAAATTTGATTAAAACTTGCTATACTTATATTCGTTTAGGGGGATCAAAACCTAAATTCTAGCAAAAGACAGTTCACTTTTGCCAAAACAATCATGTACCAAAAAGAATATTGAGAGGAAGTATTTTTTATGAAGTTTAACAAATTTTATTCACTATCAGCTGCTGCTTTACTAGCTTTAGCTCTAGGTGGCACAGCACATGCCCAGAAGACTAACGCTGCTTCTTATAACTACCCTGTAGCTACTGCTACTCAAAAGCCTAATTCTCAGCTGTACGATTCAAAAGGTAAAGCTACTACTCAAGTAGTTCCTGCTAATACTGATTGGCGTGTTAGTGATATTCAAACCATTAATGGCCAAAAGATGTATAAGATTGCACCTAACACTTGGCTACCTAGTTCGGAAAGTTATAACAATTTTGCCCCAACTAGCTATAATTACCACGTAGTACGGGCCATTGCTCCTAAAGCTAAATATGCAGCACTTTACGACAACAATTTTAAAGTGATTCCAGAACGTGTAGTTCCTAACTTCTCTGATTGGAAAGTTGGTAAGACTCAAGTTATTAATGGCAAGACTTTCTACAAAATTGATGATCATGAATGGATAAGTTCTGATGATGGTGTTGCTAACTTCTCTGTCAATGGAGCTAATAGCTCTAGTTCCAACACTACTTCCAATAATTCCACTCCAGACTATTCTACTAAGCCAGAAGATGCCAATGGATTACATTGGTACTGGGATGCAGATGCAGGTAAATGGTTGTCTCAAGTAGGCAATAGTTCCAATTCCAGTAACTCAAGCACCTCCAATTCAGGTCAAAACTACTCATTTGACGCCCAAGCCACTCAGCAAGCTATGATTAAAGAATTAAACCGCTTGCGTACTATGAATGGCTTAAATTCGCTCCAAGAGAACTCTGAACTATCTAGCTTTTCTATGGCACGTGCCCAACGTTTAGCTGATGCGGGACAATTAGATAATCACGCAGGAGCATATAATAAAGTCCACCCTAACAGTGGGTATGATTATGCAGGAGAAAATATAGACGAAGCAGATTTACAAGCTACGCCACAAGAGAATGCTATCAATGTTACTAGCATCTTCTTCCATGATTACGGCGTTCCAGATGGTGGTCATAGACAAAATATGTTAAACCCATTTTATACGCAAATCGGTATGGGAGTAGCCAAAGATAATAACGGCAACATATATACTGTTCAAACATTGGCTACCCCTGATTCAGATTATGATTATAGTAAAACGGATCAAATGATAGATTATAACAATTCCCCGGCACCAACTGGTGTATATGACCACTAACAGTCAATTAGCCTTGTAAGAAGTTCTTGCAAGGTTTTTATTTACATAAAAATATCCTAACTGTTGTTTTCAGTCAGGATATTTTTGAGGTTTTTCTATTGCTAAATCATTAAGGTTCAAAAATCTAATACTATTCGAATTTGACAACTAGTCTTTTACCCATAGCATGAGCTACTGTAGCTAATTTGTCAAAGGTTACATTATCACCGCGTTCTATACGTGCTATAGTTGGTTGTGGTACACCAGCACGTTCAGCAAGATCAGCTTGTGTTAATCCTGCTGCTTCACGGGCTTTATACAAAGCTATTGCACTGGCAGACCGTTCTTTTTCCAAACGATAAGATTCTGCAAATTCTGGATCTTTTAATTCTTCTTTTACGATATCATTAATTTTCATTGTTAGACTCAAACTCCTTTCTTAAAGATATTGCATGATTGATTTCTGACTTAGGTGTTTTAGCTGATTTTTTAGTAAATCCATGAGTAATTACATACCTAGACCCGTGAGCGTGAAAATATAACACCCGTTGAATATTGGTAGATACTTTACTACGGATTTCATACAGATTCTTTTCACCTTGTATCTTTTTAACCCAATTAAGACGTTGGGCAATTAATAAGCCCTGATCTTGTGTATCAGTTATAACTCGCAAAATTTTAGCACGATCAGATATAGGTAGCTTTTTCAACCATTCCCCAAATTCGTCATGTCCATTTTGCCGTCTATATGACTCAAATACTGGTTTTTCCATATTCTTATTATATCATTAATGTTTTTATTTTACTATATATAATATTTATTAATTAAAGGTAAATTATGAAATTAAATGTTTCTACAATGGATTAAATTTTGAGACTTTTCTATTGCTAAAACGTTAAGGTTCAAAAACTTTATTGCCTGTGTTATCATTGATATTGAAAAAGGGATCAGTGTTAGAGCGCCAATCCCTTAGCGATCCGCTTTAAAGGCGGTGACAAGTTATTAAAAACAATATTAAATCATCCTATAACTGGTCAAAGTTATGATAGGACGATTTTTTTATTACTTTTTGTTGTTCATGATTGTGGCAACTAATGTGCCAAAAGTAATCATTAACATTAATACCTGATAGGTACCCAAGTAAGACTGGATGTCCTTTCTGTTGATTCTTCCGTATTCTCATACGCAAGCACCGCCTTGAGAACAAACAGTCACCGCCCATAAAACTTATCGCACTAACTATTTTAGCACATGAACTAGATTGAACCACTTCTCAATTTTGGGAAATGATTTTTTCTAAAGAATATGTTATATTGGTAATGAAAAAGGATCAGTGCTACAACACCAATCCCCTAGATAAAGTTGCCAAAGCGGCAGCTATTCAAATTTTAACTTTAAAAATTGAGAAGCCATCAGCTCCTGCACAGAGCTAAGACCGGCTTCTTTTTTACTTTGAATTTCGATATTTTAGAATATCTATGACTGTATTTAACAATTTCATGAATCGCTTTTACAGCCAAATAGATAATTTCTAAAACAGCAATCATCAAACTCCTTTCTTCAGGATTTATGTTTACAGTTTTTACACCATAAGCACCACCCCATTTCTGGAATAGCCACCGCCTTAGCATTTAACTTTACTATTATGTAGTTCCTTATGCATCAAGGTTTAAAACATTCAGCAGTGATGTGATTGTAAGAATATTGATTTTATTTTTTCATCGACATTGAAAAAGGATCAGTACTGCAAAACTGATCCCTTTGGTACAGTTACTAAATTAGCAACTAATCATATTTAAATTACAATAAGAATGTTAATTTTAAGATAGTCTTATTTTTTAATGATAAATTTTTTTAATGATAAATTTTCTTAACATTAAATGTAGCAAAGCCTAGAATTAACTGTACAACGTTTAAAATAGACACTCTACTACGAATTTAATTTAGATTTTTTATGATTGTAGTAACCAATTAAGAGAATTAAGGTAACTATTAACAATAAGAAGATCCCGGCAATAATAAATAAATTCATTTTGAGAGTAAAATCACTTTGAAAAACAATTGTCACAATACTGACGATCATTAATGTAGACACCACAATATCCCATATTGAGGTATTACTTGGACGAATTAATAAGAAGGTCAAAATCAAGACCACAACTATCATTACAATAAGATTGAGCCAAATTAGCTTTTGAGCAAAAATAGTTTCATTACGAAGTTGTAATAAATTAAAAATAGACAGCACCATTGATATCACGGCTAAAATCCAACTCAACCAATTTAATTTTTTAGTATTCACTAGCTAATCCTTCCTTTCATCCCGGTTACAATGAAATTATATCACAATCAACTATATTTATTCCTACCTTTAAATAAATAAATAAAATATCAGTAAAAAAAACCAGCACAAAAAAACGACTCAGACAAATTTTAAAAATTTACGAATCGTTTTTTTAATCAAAAGTTTATATCTGATAACCGGACTAAATTATTATTTCATTTTTTCAGTATCTTTCATCCAGCCTAAGGCCATCGCCTTTTCACCCAAATGTGTTCCAATAACCGGACCAAAATAAGTTTGCTCAATGGTGACATTAGGAAATTTTTGTCGCAAATGCGCAGTCCAACGATCATTTTCTTGCGGATCATTCGCATCAATCACTAGTAAACGATACGGAAAATCAGCTTGTTTTAAAGCTGTTTCAAAACGTTCCTCACTCTTTAAATACGCCTTTTTTTCCGAACGAACTTTGCCATAAGCCACAATTTCATCTGATTGATTATCAAATGTTAACAACGGTTTAATATTCAGCATTGTCCCAATCACAGCTGAGGCATTGGATAAGCGCCCACCCTTAACTAAATTGTTTAAATCCTTAACAACAATATTCTCATCAATCGTTGCGCGTAAAGCATCTAATTGTGCCAAAATTTCTGTAAGACTAGCACCAGCTTGAGCCAATCTCCCAGCTTCCATAGCCAAATAGCCCATTAATTTAACAGTAATCCGTGAATCGTAAGGAATGACTTTAATATTTGTTTTAGTAGCCGCTAAAGTCTTTAAGCTATTAATAAAGCCCGAAATTGTAGCGGCTAAATGAATCGAAATCACTGCTTCATAACCTTGATCAGCTAAATTATCATATAATTGATCCATCTCACCCAAACTTGGTTGTGAAGTCTTAGGTAGTTCTTTTAAATTACGAACTTGGTCATAAAATTCCTGGTTCGTGATATCAATACCTTCCCGATATACTTGCCCTTGAATAATGACCGGAATAGAAACAACTGTAATGTTATAGCGTGCCGCTTCTTCTGCAGTTAAATACGCAGTACTATCAGTTACGACGGCAATTTTCATGTACTACCTCACCCATTTCATTTGATTACTATCAGATAAGTCTAATAGCGAACATTCTACCATAATTAATATATTGGTGTAAAATGATAAGTTAGTATCTTTTATTTGTCAATCTAAAGGAGTTTTTATGTCATTTGATGGTTTATTTACCCATGCTTTGGTCCAAGAATTAAGCCCCATCCTTGTCGGTGGCCGCCTCAGTCGTATCCAACAACCTTTTGCCCAAGAATTAGTCTTAACTATCCGCAATCATCGACAAAATTATAGCCTACTATTATCTGCTAATCCGAACTATGCTCGGGTTCAACTAACGGAGCTCAAATTTCAAAGTCCCAAAACTCCCAGCAATTTTGTGATGACTTTACGCAAACAATTGGATAGCGCCATTTTACAAACAATTCAGCAAATTGAGAATGATCGCATTTTAACCTTAACCTTTCAGAATCGTAACGAACTAGGTGATTTACAAGAAATTACTTTTTACGTCGAAATCATGAATCGTCATAGTAATATTGTTGTTGTGAATGATCAATCACAATTAATTATTGATGCGATTAAACACGTCGATCTTACTCAAGACCGTTATCGGCAACTATTGCCTAAAGAAACCTATCGCTTGCCACCTGCCCAAAATAAAATCAATCCGTTTGATGTCTTTGAGCGTGAAAAATGGCTCAAACAAAATGGCCAACAACTCTTGCAAAGTGATCTTGCACAAGCAGCACACAACATTCAAGCTAATTTTCAAGGCTTTGATAAAAATAGTGCTCAAGAATTAAGTACCCGTAGTCAAGCAAGTACTGACGATGCCCACTTAATTCAGGTGTGGCAGGATTTTTTGGCAGGTTTTAATCAACCACAAGCAACAATTGCAACGAAACAATACCGTCAGCTTTTTACTGCTCAGCCCTATGTGTCCTTGACTTCGGACGGTTTTCAGCAACAAACTTTCACTAATTTAAGTCAAATGTTAGATGACTTTTATCGTGACCGTGCCCGGCAAGATCGTGTGCGCCAACAAGCTAGCAATATTTTACAATTAATTAAACGATATTTAAAACGAAATCAGACCAAGCTCAAACGACTACAACAAGATTTAGCCAAAACCGAATCCGCTGAAGATTATCGCATTCAAGGTGAATTATTAACGACCTACTTAAACCAAGTCAAGCGGGGACAAAAAAGCGTCCAATTGCCAAACTATTATGATAACAACCAACTGTTAACTATCAAGTTAGATCCCGCTAAGTCCCCGGCAACGAATGCCCAGCAATATTTTAAAACTTACCAAAAGCTCAAAAACTCTATTCGCCATTTAAATGAGCAAATTGAGCAAACCAAAGTAGAAATTGCTTATTTAGAAGGTATTTTGGCGCAAATTAATTATGCTGATCCTCAGGATTTAGCCGATATCCAATTAGAATTAACTCAACAAGGTTACATTAAAAAACAAGCACGCAAAAAACAGCGCAAAACTAAAATCCAATCCGGAGCAGCCTTTCAGGCTAGTGATCAAACTATTATCCGGGTTGGCAAAAATAACTTACAAAATGATTACCTGACTAATAAATTAGCAGATAAACGCTACACCTGGTTGCATATCAAAAACTTACCAGGTTCACACGTCATTATTGAATCATTAGCTCCTAGTGAGCAAACCATTCTGGAAGCGGCTGAACTAGCAGCTTACTTTTCTAAAGCTGGGGCGAATGCTAATAAAGTTCCCATTGATTATACATTAGTTAAACACGTGCACAAACCTAATGGCGCCAAACCAGGTTTTGTGATTTATACCGATCAAAAAACGCTCTTGGTGGATCCTCACTTACGCTTAAAGCAGTTAAAATAGCAGCCAAAGTAGAAAAATCAACACTTAATTAACGTTTAAACAAAAGATGATTATGCCTTTGATTATCTACATCTCATTAACCATTTTTGACCGCTATCAGTTTATGTGACTGGCAAATGGAAAACACTTTTTCTGTAATTAATAATAATTTTTTCAAAAATTGCAAATGTGATAGACTAAATATATAACTTTAATATGAAGGAAGATTTTCATGGCAGATTCAGTGCACTTTCCTGCTGGCTGGCACAAAGCGTTTTATACTTTGTGGCTAGGCAGCTTTATTACTGGGATGGGCTATTCGATGACTATGCCCTTTATCTCGTTGTTTATTGCTGATCTAGGGCACTACAGCAAATTACAAATCAATTTGTACTCCGGTTTAGCTTTTGCCGTCACTTTTATTGCCCAGGCAATTGTTTCTCCTTACTGGGGGAATTTAGCTGATCGCAAGGGTCGTAAATTAATGTGTATGCGAGCTTCGGGGGTCATGGCACTCACCATTTCAGCTATTGGCTTTGCCCCCAATGCCTTATACATCATCATCATGCGCTTAATTCAGGGGGCGTTTTCAGGTTATATTAATAACGCAACTGCTTTAATCGCTAGTGAAACACCACATCAAAAAAGTGGTCTTGTGATGAGTCAAATGATGACCGCCGGAACTGCTGGCAATTTAATCGGTCCGTTATTAGGCGGAGCGTTATCCAGTTTTTTTGGTCATTTATTTGGTAATATTTGGGGCTACCGCATTCCGTTTTTCATTACGGGCTTTTTAATGTTTGTCGTCTTTTTGGGAACAACGACTTTGGTTCACGAAGACTTCACACCCATTGCTCGTGAAAAAATGCAACCAATGAAAGAAATTATGCGGTCCTTGCCCAATTTAAAATTAATTATCATCATGTTCATTACTACGATGTTAGTTCAATCAGCAACCATGTCGATTGACCCAATCGTTTCTCTATACGTTAAATCCATGGTGCCCCATAGTCATAGTATTGCTTTAATTGCGGGTATTGTTGCCGCTACACCCGGACTAGGAACATTATTGGCTGCTTCGAAAGTTGGTCACGAAATGGACAAAATTGGTCCGATCAAAGTTTTGCGTGTTGGCCTAATTGTCGGCGGACTTTTATTCATACCAATGGCCTTGACTAACTCGCCTTGGGTCTTAGCAGCCCTGCGGTTTTTACTAGGAATTGCTAGTGCGGCGATGTTACCAGCAGCCCAAACCGTTTTAACTTTGAATAGTCCGACTGCTAGTTTTGGGCGAATTTTTAGTTACAATCAGTCTTTTCAAGCTCTAGGTTCAGTGATTGGTTCTTTGATGGGGTCTACCTTATCTGGCGTTTACAATTACGCGACCGTTTTTTGGACTACCGGTTTCACTATCTTGTTAAACTTTATTTTAGTTTTAATCTTTGCGCGCAACGCCGCCAATCGGCAAAGCAAATAAGTTTCACTTAAGACTTGTGTGTAACATTATTTACTAATTTAGTATCTGAATATTAGAAGTGTTGAGCTCATTACTTTCAAGAAATTCCAAGCAAACTACAATTTTGAAAGTAATACGCGTAAACACTTCTTTTTTTGTTGACGTTCTTTATATCAAAAATTAATAAGATCTAAATCTTTTCATGATACTCTTATAAGGAAAACACAGCAGAAAAGTAATGAAACCCAAAAATGATCCTGCAGTTTGGACAAAGCAAAAAATTACGTCCGTTTAAGATTTAAAGCAACTGTATGGAAACAATAACTGGTATTAAAAATTTGTCATTCATTACTAAATTTAGTTATAGTCCGCTGGAATCATCGAATAGATTCCCTCGTCACAAATTCCTTGATTATTTTTTCCGGCTCGGCGTGCCACTCCCTCAAACCGCATGCCACTTTTTTTCATCACAGCTCCCGAAGCTGAATTACGCAAATCATAGCGACATTCAACCCGGTTAAAACTACATTCTAATAATAAATACTGATTAATCCTGACTAGTGCTTCTGTCATAATTCCTTGATTCCACCATTTAGAGCCTAAAACATAACCAACTTCGGCAATTTTCAAGGATTGATTTAGGTGGACCACGGAGATCTCACCCACTAATTGTTGGCTGGGCAATTCAATCCCCCAAACAAATTGATCATCGTTCTTTTTAATTGCCTGAATCCGTCTTAAGCTCTCTTGTTGAGATTGATGTGGTGTCCACGTTAAATACTTAGTCACCAAACTGTCACTTGCCCAATTAGTAAACATTTGCTGCGCATCCGAAACATTGAAGTGTCTTAGTTTAATACCATTATTTGTAATCAACATTAACATCAACTCTCTTTACTCTGAATTAAAACCTGAAGCACATATCTAAATATTGTTATTGATTAGATTAACTGTTTTTTCAGGAGCGTCAACTCCTAAAACTAGTCTAGAATACTGCTCATTCTGTAATTGAATCACAATCGGACGACTCGAATGCTTAACATTGAAAAAAACTTTTTCATTATTTTTTAAATAAGTACCGCCAGCATAATTAGGAAGGTTGGTTCCTGGACAGCGAAGTCCTTTAAATTCATTTAAGATACCTGAATCAAGCGTTGCTCCCAATACATTTTTTAATGGAATAACTAGTTTCTTCTTTAAGCTAGCAACTTTATATTTTCCTTGCGGAATCACCACCAATTGATCATTCATTATTTGAATTGTATTTTCCATTATTTGCCCCTCCTATAATGCCACCATGTAATAACAAACTTTGACCTAATTTTTCGGAAACATTTTGACTATTATCTTGTTGATACCAATTTTGAAGAATTCGCTTGACTGTCAAGCTTTGCGAGGAAACTTCTAATAGAGCAATCATTACTAAATCCCATTTGAACTCATTATCACAAGACAAGCTTCTCTGTAAGCAGGCAATAAACATTTTTAACTTACTACCAAAAGTGCTGTACAAACTGCCCCTTAATAGTCCTGTTGCTTGAACTAAATCATCCAAAGATGAACCTATATAACCGTTTTTTACAAAAAGTTGACTCATTTGTAATATTATTTTTTCTTGATCGAATGATTTTTTTCTGCCCATTTATTCAATCCCCCTTTCAAAGCCAATATACTCTTTTTTTGACCAATCAGTCAATAATATTCCTTGTGAAACTTTAAAACACTTTTCTTTAAAAAAATAATCCTTCCAAAATTAAAAATTTTGAAAGGATTATTTGCAATAAAATCATACAAATTTCATGAAACTAGATTAAAGTACATGATTATTTATTGGGCAACGTAAAGTAACTCAAGCGACTGCTATATAAGCCGTTCTTTTGCTGAATTAAGGTGATTTTACTACCAAAATAATCTTGCTGTTTGTTAGCGTAATTCGAATTAATCCCTAATAAAACGTGGCCTAAATTGCTGACAAAATTCGAATTAATTTGTTGAATTAAACCAATATTAGTAGTGAATCCAGCCAAGGTTTGAATGACTTGTTGCTTTTGCAAAATTAACGTCCCATAACGAACATATGGCAAAAAAGTTTTAATATAATGGTTAACTTGCTTAACTAAGTTGGGTCGGTGCTTGCCTGGAACCGACGTTAATTCTAAGCGCCGCGCACTTAAATGTTTAAAAATCGTGGTAATTGGTGACGACAGCCAAGTATGATGCTCTTGATCTTGAACAAAGACAACTTCTTGAATCGCATCACTTGGTAAAATTTTTAAATAATTACTAATATTAAAAATAGTCAATTGGTAACTTTGATGACTTAATTCTTGCGTATTAATTCGCAATTGCAGTTGATTTTGCTCACTATACAAATGTGACTGTAAACAGCGCGAATCAGAATAAAAATCCACGGTTGTTGCAGTGTCCACATTACTTAACAAATTACCAAAAATTGCCGTTGAAAAACCATCATCTTGAAACGAATGAACCAAATTATGAGTTAACAAAACTTGTTCATAATTAGACAACATATCGGAATTTTGGTAGCCATCAATTTCTACTTGATAATGTTGCATCACATGTGGCGCATACAAAAAAGTACTGTAATGACCATTAATCTTACTAGTTGCCGCTAAATCCAATAAAGTTGCGGTGGGCTGTTCCACCGAGTTAATCGCTAATTGTTGCGTTAACTTCTGCGCTTGACTCAGTGTTAAATGCCAAAACTTAGCCAATAAATAATCATCAAAACCATACAATTTACTATGAGCGTACAATTGCAAATTACCTTTTTGTTCTCTCAATGTTTGGGCTAAATTAATTAGATGTTGTAATGCCTGCAAAAATTCCCAGTTATAATGGGTAAAACTTTGCACTTCTTTTAAATCAAAGCCCCGTATTAAAGCTTCACAAATCACCAAAACTCGCCGCACCTTGGTTTGAAATAAATCAGCTTCAATCTGCTCATCACTATAATATTTGAGTGGACGCTTCAAAAAGATATCGTGCAGTAAGTCTAAACCAGCAAAAGCTTTCATAATTACAGTTTCCAAGTTATTACCATTAACTACAATGGCTCCATTGGAAGTTTGGTGCGGTCCTAACAAGACTTTCAATTGTTTACGATCTTGGGTTTGCCAAATAGGCACGCGCGCAGTCAAATGGTTCGGCGTTAGTTCGACGGCTGCGTTCATCTGATAATTGGTTAAAGTTGTCAGATTTTGCAGTCTTTGACCAACACTTACCTGACAAATCACTTCAAACAAAGGATAACCCGTACTAGCAATTAAGGGTAAGATTTTACTACGAAAAACGGGCGAAATTTCTAGAACATAAAATGATGCTGTCGTTTCATCCACAGCTAAATGAAAAGTGCATGTACCAATAATTTTTAAGAGTGAAGTTAATTTCAAAACGGCATTGCGTAAACGCTGAAATAGCGCATCATTAATGGAAAAAACGGGGGTCACACTGGTCGAATCATTCGAGTGCACTCCAATAGGATCCATATCCTCTGACGAAAAAATCAAAGCACTATTATCAAATTTATCACGCAAAGTCACCAAAGTTAATTCTTTAAAGTTATTAATGCCCCGCTCCATTTCAAAGCCATCAGCCGTCATTCCTGCTTGAAAAAAGTCCACTAATTGTTTGGTATTGTTGACCGTATTCCAATGCATTTTTTGTTCAACTGTATTAGAACGAATAATTACAGGAAACGTCTGCTGTTGAGCAAATGCCAACGCTTCTTGGTAGGTTTGAACATTTTGATGTTCAATTAAGCGGAAACCGTGATCTTGCAAATATTTATTCAGGGAACGCTTGCTTAAACTGAGTGTTAAGTTTTGTTGATTAAAATTCAAAAGTTCCACAGTGCTAGCTTGAAAAGCTTCATCTTTTAATAGACTTCGAAAAACGTTCAGTGTATTAATTCCACTAAAGCCTGGAAAGATTAAATCAATCGCATATTCACTAATTAAGGTTTTGATTGTCGCGACATTAATCTCATCATAAACAATCACTGCTTCGTCCGCTAAAGAGTTCGCTAGTGATTCACGATTTTCAGTTAATAAAACTACTCGATAACTATCTTGCTTAAAACAGCGAATTGCTACGCGTAAGGCTCGTTCACGTTCTAACTTTTCGTTAGTCATCAAGCCGGTAGTATTCCCAACAACTAAAATGGTTTTCATCATAATTTTTTACCTTGAACAAAGGAATTAATCATATCAATAAACTCATCAAAAATATAATCAGCATCATGAGGGCCTGGAGCGGCTTCAGGTTGGAATTGAACGGTCATAGTCGGATCGCGGCGATGTCGTAAACCTTCAATGACATTATCCGTCAAACAACGGTATGTCACAAAGAAGTTTCGCCGCGCCGCCGGCGTTAATTTAACTTCATAATTATGATTATGATTTGAAAATTCAATATTCTCCGTAGCAATTTCGAGCGTTGGTAGGTTCGAACCATGATGCCCTAAACGCATTTTTTGCACCACGGCACCATTCGCCAACGCCACCACCAAATGGCCTAATCCCACTCCCAAAATCGGAATTTGGCCTTCTAATTCTTGACAAGTGGCAATGGTATCCGGAACTTCTTGTGGATTACCAGGACCACTAGTAAATAACACCGCATCTGGCGCCAAATCCAATATTTCCGCTGCTGAAGTATTGTAAGGCAAAATAACCGAATCACACTTACGAATAGATAATTGACGTAACAACGAAAACTTCAATCCCAAATCAACGACTGCAATTTTAAATCCCACATTAGGATTAGGATAAGGTTGCTTAGTGGAGACCGTTTTGACCCGATCCCGGGGAATTACCAACGCGCGAATTTGATCACGAGCATGCTCATCAGCGGTGTCCATAATACTAGCTTTTAAGGAACCAGTTTGTTGTAGATGTTGCGTTAAACCTTGCACATCCAAATTGGTAATCCCTGGAATTCGTCTTTTTTTCAAAAAAGAATTTAGCGAATTAGGATCATTACTATCCAACTGTGGGTAAGCCACGCTACCAAAAATTACACCCTTACAACTAGGCGTAATCGATTCATAGTCATCCCGATTCATCCCTGATGTACTAACAATGGGACTAGCAAAGACAATAATTTGATCATTATACGTTTGATCAGTAATAGCATGCTCAAAACCATTCATATTATTGGTTAGAACCAATTCACCCGTCGAAATAATTGGCGCACCAATGGCTTCCCCCACAAACGCTGTACCATCTTCTAAAATTAAATATCTAGTTTCGGTTGTCATCATGGATAATCTCCACGCCATCTGCATCATCAATTTCGGCCATTGAGACTTTGATTTCCTCTTGCCGAGAAGTTGGAATATTCTTGCCCACATAATCGGCCCGAATTGGTAATTCACGATGACCACGATCAATTAACACGGCCAAAGAAATTTTCCCAGGACGACCAATACTCATAATAGCATCTAACGCTGCCCGAATGGTCCGGCCCGTATACAAAACATCATCTACTAAAACCACATTTTTATTATCAATATCACTAGCCGTAAACTGGGGTGGTGCACCGTGTGTCTTTTTTTCATCATCACGAAACTCAGACACATCTAAATCAAATTGTGGAACTTCATATTCCTCTAATTGACGTAAACGATTTTGGATACGTTGTGCCAAAAAGGCGCCGCGCGTTTTAACACCTATTAAAACTAAATTTTGGTCACCTTTATTTTTTTCAATAATTTCATAGGTAATGCGCGTTAAAGTCCGTTTCATTGTCTTACTATCAACAATTTCTTTTTCCATTTTGATTCTCCCCTAGTCAACTGATCTGTACTTTAATTAAAGATGGTGCGACATCTGCGTCATTGCTCGTAATTGTTGCAGTTGTTGCTGAAATATCTGCGGTGGCTGTACTTCAAACTCTAACCACTGCTTCGTTCGGGGATGCGTAAAGCCTAAACACTGTGCATGTAAAAATTGTCCATTACCTGCTAAGGTATGCCGTGGTCCGTACAGTGGATCACCCGCTACTGGATGACCAATATACTGTAAATGCACCCGAATTTGATGCGTACGCCCCGTTTCTAATTGACACTCAATCAAAGCATAATCTGAAAAATTCTCTAACACTTTAAAATGGGTAATAGCTTTTTTTCCGGTGGCTACTACCGCTTGTTGCTGACGTTTGTTGGGATCACGCCCAATTGGCGCTTCAATCGTCCCCTCCTGTTCTGTAAAAGGATGATGCACGATTGCTAAATAGCGGCGTAAATTAGTTTTATTTTGCAATTGTTGACTTAAAGAGTCTTGGGCTAACTGAGTTTTAGCCACCATTAATAGTCCTGACGTATCTTTATCAATTCGATGAACAATTCCCGGACGAATCGTATCTGAACTTTGAACCTTAGTGTGATACAAAATAGCATTAACTAAAGTTTGATCTGGATGACCAGCCGATGGATGGACGACCATTCCCTGTGGCTTGTTGACTACTAAAACATCGGCATCTTCATAAACCACATCTAAAGGCAAATCTTGTGCAAAAGCCTTTAAGGGCTTTAAAGCTAAGGGGGTAACTTGCACCGTCACATCAGCCTTAATTTTGGTCCCAGTTTTGGTAACAGCTTGACCATCAACTAACACTTGACCAGCTTTAATCCATCTTTGTAACTGCGAACGCGTTAAATCCGGTCTTTGCGCTAAAATGGCTTTATCTAAACGCTGATTAGCTTGTAAATTAATAAAAGTAAATGTTTGCAACTTAAGACTCTTCCTGTTCTGATTTAAATAGATAAATTACTAATAAAACTACGCCCACTGTAATAAGAATATCAGCAACATTACAAACAAAGTTCAATAACGGCCAATTACCCAAACTTAAGGCAATCATATCAACTACATAGCCCCGAAACAAACGATCACAGACATTACCCAAACTACCAGCTATTAACAAGGATAAACTGGTTAATAACCAGGGGGAACGATCTTTGCCCTGAAACAGCATGTAACCCAAACAAACAACTACAATCAATGTTACTCCATAAAATAATAACATTTTTCCAGAAAAAAGATTATAGGCAGCACCGTGATTATTAATCCGCGTCAATCCCAAAATACCCGGGATAATTGTCCGCACGTGTTCAAACGGGATCTGCGTAATTGACCACCATTTAACTAATTGGTCAACCAGTAAACCCAGCAAAATTATTAAAATATAAATTATCATTAGTAATCCTCAAAGATAAATAAAATAGATTGATTGTCACCCTGATCGACATAATCAAGTTACAGCGATACGGCAAAAAATTGTACCAATTGCCACGAAGCGTTCATTATTATCATATTCCAAACACCAAAAACCCAGGTTAATTTTCAGCTTTGATCATAGCTTTTTAAAATAAGCCAGTAATCTGATCATGTTCATCAATATCCATATTTAAAGCAGCGGGCTGCTTCGGTAAACCAGGCATGGTCAAAACATTGCCAGTTAAAACTACTAAGAAGCCGGCACCCAATTTGGGTTGTAATTCTTGGACATGTAACACAAAATCACTGGGAGCTCCTAATTTTTTCGGATCATCACTAAAGGAGTATTGTGTTTTAGCAATACAAATTGGTAAATTAGCCCAGCCTTGCTGTTCAATTTGCCGAATTTGCTTTTGCGCTTTCGGACTTAAAACAATATCTTGCGCGCCATAGACCTGTTGGGCAATGGTTTTGATTTTCGTAACGATAGGCAATGAATTTTGATACAGACGTTGATAATGATTCACGGTAGTTTGATCAATTAAGGCTTGGGCTAAATTCAAAGCCCCAGCACCACCATCTTGATGCACTGTGACAGGATAAGCTTTGACTCCTAATTTTTGACATAATGTCTGCACTAACGCTAATTCGTCTGCACTGTCACTAGCAAATTGATTCAAAGCCACTAATACCGATACGCCCGCTTTTTGTAAATTCTGAATGTGCCGCTTTAAGTTACTAAAACCTTTTTCTAATGCAGCCAAATCGGGTGTGGTTAAATTCGCTTGAGCTTGGCCACCATTATATTTTAAAGCACGGACAGTCGCTACTACCACTGCTACATCGGGAGTTTTAGCCAAATGTGGCGTCACAATGTCTAAAAACTTCTCCGCACCTAAATCAGCACCAAAACCGGCTTCCGTTAAAGCATAATCGCCCAAATGTAAGGCTAAATTAGTAGCAATTAAACTATTACAGCCATGAGCGATATTAGCAAACGGACCGCCATGAATTAAAACCGGTGTATGCTCTAGTGTTTGCACCAAATTGGGTTTAATGGCATCTTTTAGTAATAACGCTAACGCTCCTTGTGCCTTTAAATCCCGTACAAATACTGGCTGTTGATCATAAGTATAGCCAATTAAAATTTGCCCCAAACGCTTTTTCAAATCTGTTAAATCAGTCGCCAGACATAAAATGGCCATTAATTCAGAAGCTACAGTGATTTGAAAGGATTCTTCGCGAACATAACCGGAAGTTTTACCACCTAGACCAATGACCGTGTGGCGTAAAGCCCGATCATTCACATCTAATGCCCGTTGCCAAGTAATCTGTCTTGGATCCAATTGTAACTGATTTCCTTGTTGTAAATGATTATCAATTAAAGCTGCTAACGTATTAATAGCCGCCGTTAAAGCATGCAAATCACCAGTAAAGTGTAAATTAATATCTTCCATGGGTACTACTTGCGCAAAACCACCGCCAGCTGCCCCACCTTTTAGTCCCATCACCGGTCCCAAAGAAGGCTCACGCATGGCTACCACAGCTGATTGTTGCAGTTGCTTTAACGCATCTGCTAAACCAATCAAAACCGTCGATTTGCCTTCACCCATCGGTGTCGGACTCATCGCTGTGACCAAAATCAGTTTACCTAAAGGTCTTTTTTGGGCCGCTTGTTGTGCTTGGACAGTGATCTTGGCCTTATCATTGCCATAAGGTTCCAAATCCGCAGCAGTTAAACCTAACTGGGCAGCAACCTTTTGAATTGGCCACATAGCTGTACGTTCGTTCTCCTGAGCAATTTCAATATCTGTTTTCATTAAATACCCCTCCTATCATTAATTAATTGTTGCAGTACATGATAAGCTTTCGGTAGAATTATTAATTTGAATAATCCGGATTGACGAGAATTAATCTTAATAGTACAAACACCATGATGATAACTAATCATTTGTACTTCTTTAACTAAAATTTGCCGTTGTTGTGAAGCTATTAAACCGGATAATTGGATTGTTTGTTGTTGGACATTAATCTGTAAGCGACTATGAATCAGAATCCAGCCGCCGACTAAAATAGTCCCAATTATGATGGCAAGTGCTCCGTAATTGAGTCTATCTGATTCTAATTGTAAAATACCGCCAATAAATAATAAAATCCAGAGCCAACACCATAACAAGGCGTTAATCTGATTAACTTTTTGATAATGAAATTTTTTAAGCATGTTAACCTCACAATTAACTTTGAATGATTTAAGCAAATTTTACCATATTGCAGTTTGATTCCCAATTTGCTGACAAAAAATTGTAAAAAGTTTATGATAAAACCAAAATTGTAATAATTGAGGACAAACCGATGATCACAAATTATTCTCACCAATTACCCATCCAAATTATCGACGCTCATAATATTAACGCGACTGAACAAAGTGACTTAATCCAAAACTACCATGTCACACGTGAAATCATCAATTACGCACTTGATAAATTTGAGCGCCCCCGTATTACCTATGATCAATTAACCCACAGCTTTTTAATGGTTTTATCTATTCCAAACCAAAAACAAACACTCACCACTTCAGTTCAATCAGTCACTCTGTTTGCTAACCGTAAACAAATAATTTGCTTTACCAATGACCAAAGTCAACACATCATCCAATACTTACGCGATTTTGTTAGCAATTATCCAGACGAGCAAAATTTAACTTTTCGTATCTTCGCTGATTTAATTCAGCAAATTTCTGATGACTTTTTAGATAAAGTTAAACAGTTTTATGATGAACAAGAACAGATTGAGATGGAATTTGAGCACCATCGCCATCGTTCAGCAACCATCAATCAATTAGCTAATTTACAAACTAAAATTACCTTTGGTGTCACTTCCACCACGGGCAATGCAGATTTAATTGATGAATTAACTGCTTTTTTTAATTCAAATGATAATCATTTGCAACTAGATCATGTCACTCATCAGCATTTTAATTCCGCACGCATCGAAGCTACTCAAGCTTTCAAAAACTTTCAATTAATCAATGAAATTGCCCAACAACTATCGGGAACTTATAACAATTTATTAAATAATGAAACCAATGATGTCATGCGTTATTTAACGGTTTATTCGTTAATATTAACAATTCCATCAATCGTGGTCGGCTTCTACGGAATGAATATGCATTTGCCTTTAGCTAGCAGTCCATGGTCTTGGATCATTTCCATTATTATTATGATTTTATTATCACTTTTACTAATTATCGACATGATTCGGCGTCATTTTTTATAAGTTGGATGACCCCAATATTGAAATAGATCGGTTCTCAAGGCACCATTATATAGTTTGCGTCGCTTAGTCGGTTTTTGACCGTAATATTTAGCAAATTCTAAATCACTAGTTAAATAATATTTACTCCACGTCGTCAACTGCCGAAAACTATTCCCCATTTGCTGGTATAATTGATGCACTTTTGTCTGATCCTGCATACGTTTACCATAAGGCGGATTAGCAATTAAAATGCCGTCTTGTCGTTGCAAACGTAAATCTTTGACCGCTAATTGCTTAAAATTAATATCATGCAAAACACCTGCTTGATGCGCATTTAATTTAGCCACATCAATCATCGAGCCATCTATATCACTGGCCCCAATTTGTAACTGACCACTCGGCAAAATTTGATCAGTAGCTGCTTGTTTTGCTTGTACTAACAATTGATCATCAAACCAATCAAAATTTTCAAACGCAAAATGGCGCTGCAGTCCTGGAGCAATATGGCGCCCAATCAAGGCCGCTTCAATAGCAATTGTGCCCGAACCTGTCGTTGGATCATAAAAAGGATCAGTTGCTCGCCACGGCGTTAACAATATTAACGCGGCGGCAAAATTTTCTTTGAGTGGTGCACCACCATGTTCGATCCGATAACCACGTTTAAACAAAGAATCGCCCGTGGTATCTAAGGTCAACTCCACTTGATCTTTGACAATGCGCACCTCAATTTGAAAAATGCTCCCACTTTCAGGCAAACGCCCACGGCGGTGATAAACTGCAGCCATTTTATCAACAATTGCTTTTTTAGTGATGGCTTGAATATCTGGTTCCGAATGCAGTTTCGAGCGGACCGACCGACCCTTCACTGGAAAAGCAGCATCTAAGGGCAGCCATTGATCCCAAGCTAAGTTCTGAACTCCTGTAAATAATTCTTCAAAGGACGTTGCCGGAAATTCGGCCAAGACAATTTTAATCCGATCCGCACTGCGTAACCACAAATTCGTTTGTACAATGGCTGCTAAATCACCATCAAAATAAACTTTGCCTGTATCAACTTGCGAAATGGTAAAGCCTAGTTCTTGCAATTCTTTTTTAGTGACCGCTTCAAATCCGCTGGCCATGGTTGCTAATAACTTCATATGAATCTCCTTCTTACTTTCAATCTAAACAGTTCAATTTTTCATCAATGATTTACCAAAAATACTCTAAAAATATTAATTCAACCAAAACATTATGACTGGGTCATTCAGTTTAATTCTTAAAAATTAGGTTCGAACCCAAAATAATACTGACTACGTCAAGTTATTCTGCCATTTAACGCAATTACAGACCATTAAGACCAAAAAGTCATACACGTTGACAGAAGTTTTTATTTCAATTTCTAAAAAAAGAGGCGAACTTAACGTCCGCCTCTTTTGGCCTACAGGTTTCTATAAGCCACGTTTTGTTCCAGTCAGTGTGACCAAACTGACTTTCAGTAATCATCTATCTACACAAAATGTGTTTTTGACGTGAGTTTAATTTCCCGTGTCAAAACTCCCCTACCAAAGTTTGGGTTTCCTGCTCGCGGGGTTTACCCGTTCCATTTTTTTGTTTCCAAAAAATTGCGTTTCTGTGGCACTTTCAGATTACTTTGACTTAGCCATTGACCTTAGCCATTTCATCGCCGTTATTCAAATAAATGAATACTCCAGCTTATTGGGCTGAACACGAACACTACAGGCATTGCAGCCTGTGCCGGCGTGGACTTTCCTCAACTTGTTTCAAACAAGCAGCGATTACTCAAAACCTGCTCTTATTATCATACGCTATTTTAAATTTAATTACCAGACTAATTGCTTAATTATTTTGATCTCGTAATTGTTCACTAGAATGAATAATTGGTTGTTGCGCCGTTGTAGTATTGGTTGAGGCATAATTATTAGTAGTTCGTGGCTCGACACTTTGTCCAAAAACATGTCGTTCCAAATTAGATAAACGTTTTAAAATATCATAATTGGTAGTTCCCGGTGCAGAAGTTTCACTCGTGGCTTCTGGTGTAACTACTGACTCAGCTTCCACTGAGCGTTGCTGAACGACCTTGGGTTGTGCGGGAGCTTGCTCTAATTTTTCAGTTAATTCCCGATTTTTAGTTTTTAACTCTTCAATATTAGCAGCAAAAGCCTCATAATCTTGAATAACTTCATCCAAGAAAGCATCAACGTCTTTACCGTTGTAGCCATGAACTGCATTTTTGAATCTTTTTTCAACAATTTGTTTTGGATCTAGTTTGATTTCTTTCATTTGGCTTACACCCCTATCTTACTTAATAAGTATAGCAAAAAGTTTGGGAACCACACAAAAAAACTACATCACTTTTAGTTTTTCTTAAAATTCCTGTTGATCAGTTACAAAATCCTGTAAATCATAAAAACTAGCTAATTTTAACGAGTAGTCGTGCTGCTGTTGGTACTGTTGGATAGCTTGATACTCATATTGGCTTTTACCAGGATGCTCTAGATCATAAATTAAAAAACTGCCATCAGTATGTGTTAGCATAAATTGCTGCCAATTTTTAAATTGCTGTGGAGTGTGATATGATTGATGGCTCACACTATTGTGATAATCAGCTAAGTGTAAAGTTTGGGCATATACTTGCCGATTTTTTTCCTTCCAACGATCCGCTATGCCCTGAAATGGTAAGATGACCGCTACTTTTAATTGGTAAGCTTTTAAGCTAGGATCTTGCACCGCACGAACCGCTGCTTGCTCGACTCCCAAATAGCCGCCCGTCAAAACCCACTGCAAGCCTTGATCACAATAACTTAATAATTGTTTGACTAAAAAAGCTTCTAAAACTTTTTGCTTGGGATCATCGGCTTTAAAAATTTGTAATTCAAAAGCACGGTAGCCGCTAATCCATAAATTTTGAATTGTTTGCATTTTAATCCATTCTTCCTAACACAGAACTTTAAGCATGCTATAATATTCATCGACTAGGAGTGACTTAACTTGACTATCAATTATCCCAAAGGAATTTCTCCCCACAAGTCAGCCATTAATCAACCAACAATCTTTGGTGACCGGGGCATGACCTTAGAACAAGAAATTAACGAAAGTAATAATTATTATCGTCATCATAATTTAGCCGTGATTTATAAAAAACCTACTCCTATTCAAATTGTGAAAGTTGATTATCCTAAGCGCAGCCGCGCAGTCATTAAAGAAGCTTATTTTCGACAAGCTTCAACGACGGATTATAATGGCGTTTATCAAGGATACTATATTGATTTTGAAGCCAAAGAAACGCGCCACAAAACTTCTTTTCCACTAAGTAACTTTCATGAACATCAGATTCAGCACTTAGACCAATGTTTACAGCAAAAGGGGATCTGTTTTGTTATTATTAAATTTGTAACCCTAGGTCGCTATTTTATTTTACCCGCCCACAAATTAATTACATTTTGGGCTCAGGCCAAACAGGGCGGCAAAAAATCTATGACATTCACTTTTATTCAACAAAATTCTATTGAAATTCAAGCAGGCTATAATCCTATTCTACCTTATTTACAAGCCTGTCAACAATTAATTCAAGCAGCCCAGGAGGATTTATAATTATATGAATGATTCACGCCTAGCACGCTATCATCAAACTCCCAAACACAAGCATTCCATTATTAAACTGTTCGTTTCTTTAATTATTGCAATCATGGCAATTTTAATTGCCATTTTTATTTATTATGGTTTGAGTGCACCTAAAATTAATTCTGAAGTTTTACAAAGTGGTGGTTCCTCCAGTATTTACGACCAGCACGGGCACGAAATTACTACTTTAGGTAACCAAAATCGGACTTACGTCACTATTGATAAGGTGCCACAAAATATGCGTAATGCTGTGGTCTCGATTGAAGATCGGCACTTTTATAAAGAACATTTCGGCGTGAATCCGATTCGAATTTTGTTGGCGGCTGTTAACAATTTACGAGGCGGACAACTACAAGGTGGTAGTACTTTGACTCAACAATTAATCAAATTGTCAGTCTTCTCCACTAAAAAATCCGATCAAACGATTAAACGTAAAATGCAAGAAGTCTGGTTAGCCGCGAAAGTTGAACGTAATTTTTCTAAGGATCAAATTTTAGAATATTACATGAATAAGGTTTATTTAGCTAATGGCACCTATGGTTTTCAAACAGCGGCACAGTATTACTTTGGTCAGAAGTTAAATCAATTAACACTACCGCAAATTGCGTTACTAGCTGGCATGCCTCAGGCTCCTAATAACTATAATCCTTATAGCAATCCTCAGGCGGCAAAAAAAAGACGTGACAGTGTCTTACAAGCCATGTATGACAATCACAAAATTTCCGCTAGCCAATTACAAGCAGCCCAACAAACTCCTATCACTACAGGTTTAAAACCTTATCGGCCTAATTCTGGGGTCGGTGAAAATAAAATGATTGTAGATTCTTATATTAAACAAGTTATCCAAGAAACCAAGGCCAAGGGCTTAGATCCTTATCGCGATAATCTAAAAATCACCGTTAATATGAATTTAAAAGCCCAAAAATATCTCTACGATTTAGTTAATAATGATGCCTATGGCTTATTTAATAGTCAACATTTACAAACTGCCGTTTCGGTCGTTGATCCGAATACTGGAGCTGTAGTAGCCATGATTGGTGGTCGTAAATTAGGTAATGTCCAATTGGGCCTGAATCGAGCAGTGCAAACTACTCGTAGTAACGGTTCCACAATGAAGCCGATCCTAGATTATGGTCCCGCAATTCAAAATCTAAAATGGAGTACTAACCATATTATTACGGATGAACCTTACACTTATCCTGGTACTAGCATTGCTTTACAAAATTGGGATCATTCTTACGATGGCGCGATGACAATTAGAACTGCCTTGGCCCAATCGCGTAACGTACCCGCTGTTAAAACTCTACAAGCTGTCGGCTTTAACAAAGCACGAAAATTTGCTAACAATTTGGGGATTAACGTTCCGTATAAACAGGGGCTCTCGGCTGGTATCGGTAGTGACGTCTCCAGTTTACAATTAGCAAGCGCATATAGCGCTTTTGCTAACGGTGGAACTTACCATCAGCCACAATATATTTCCAAAATTCAAACAACAGATGGTTTAGTCCACGATTATGATGCTACTAGTAAAAAAGTCATGAGTACCGGGACTGCTTATATGATTACCGATATTTTAAAGGACGTTGTTCAACCTAGTGGAATGGGTTCTCAAGCTTATATTAGTGGCTTACATCAAGCTGGTAAAACCGGTACGACTAATTATAGCGACACTGAACTAGCGAGAAATCCAGCTTTAAGTAATACCGCCAAGGATTCTTGGTTTGCCGGTTACACTAAGCATTACGCAATTGGCGTTTGGACGGGCTTTGATAATCCGAGTCAAGCCGGCGTTGACCAGAATCAGCAAAAAATTGCCGGTCAAGTTTACCAACGTCTAATGCGCTATCTGGCTGCTTCCAAAACCAATTCAGATTGGAAAAAACCACATAGTGTCGTACGTGTCAGTGGGACTAATGTTTTATATTTACGTAGTAAGCGGCCAAAGAACTTACCACCAGCACGGCATAATACCGGTCATAGTTCTCTAACTAATGCTGAAGATAATGATGCTGTGATTCCCAATCGTGGTACTGGTAATAATGACTCTGAAGTTGACAGTTCCAGCGAAAGTTCCACTAATACTACTGACGGCAATAGTGCCTCAAGTAATCAACCAGACACCAATAATAATCATGAAACTACTAATGATTCTCATAATAATAGTAGCTCATCTAGTTCTAATAATAATACTACTAACAACACCACGACTAATCCGACAACCGGTTCCGTGAGTCCTGGTAATACTGCCCCAACTACGCCAGCAACACCACCTGCTACTACTAATCCACAATAAATTAAAAATAAGGGTTCTGATTCAGACTAGTAATCACTAGTGTCAATCAAAACCCTTTTTTATTATCTCTAGCTTTTATTTTCAGCTGTCACCCATTGGTCGCATAATCGCACCACCGGTAAATCTTTAATTTGTTGTTCACGATGAAAATTATACTCACGTCCAAAATCAATCAACGCATGATGCGCCTTTGTCCAATATTGTTTAGCTAACGCTTGAGTCACCCGTTGTTCCACCTGCTGAACTGTAGCAGTGGGTTCAACAAAATGTAGCCGTTTAGCGATCGTACTGACATGCGTATCTACGGCAAAAGCGGGAACATTAAAGCGATCACTCAAAACAACATTCGCTGTTTTAGTACCTACACCAGCTAAAGTAATTAAATCCGCTTTATTAGCAGGAACTTGTCCCGCAAAATTCTGTTCTAATTGCTGAGCACATTTAATCAGATTGCGTGCCTTATTATGATAAAGTCCTAGAGTCTTAATCACAGACTCAACCTGTAAAATAGTCGCTTGTGCTAAAGATTGCGCCTCCGGAAAAATTTGAAACAACTGTGGCGTGACTTGATTAACTGCTTTATCAGTTGTCTGCGCACTTAACATGACGGCAATTAAATACTGAAAGTTTGATTTTGCGACCAAACTTGGTGCAGCGTTGGGGTACTGTTGAATAATTAATAACAACGCTGTTTGAATTTGTGCGTCATCAAGCAACATTAGTACCCCTCCAGATTTTCTTTTTGACGTTGTAATTGAGCGGCCGTTTTAATATTATGTTTTTCCCAACTTAGCAAAATACGATCCATATACTTTAAAGAATAAGCCTGATTTAAAACTGCCTCTTTTAAAGCCAATTGAATTAATTGGTAATCATAATGATCTTTCGTTAGCCATTCTTGAATAGTTTCTTGTTCAATTGGCGATAGTGGTCGTCCAAACTCCACTTCAATTTGTTGAAATAAGCGTTGTCTAACTTGTAGACTCCGACTTAGATTTGCCTGTTGTGACGTTTTTTCAGCAGTCTCCACTGATTGCTTTAATAATTGTTCATATGCTGGTGTTAAATCATAGGCATCTTGATAAACAGAATTAGCTTTAGTCTGCGACACGATTTTTAATATTTTTTTATCTATTAAACTCTGAATTAATTGATAAATTTTTTCTGCACTGAAACCAGTATTGAGCATCAAATCATCCGTCGCTGGAAACTGGATCCCTTGTTCCTGATACATTCTTAAATTGGCCCAAACTAAAAACTCATCACCAGTCATATTTAAATGACCAATATTTGTCAATAATACATTATTAATCGTCGTATTACCGGCATTTAATAAATCGCGGGTCGAAGAGGCCATTAATATCACTTCCTATGATTAGTTATTTTAATCCTAAATCTCGTAATAAATCTTGCGCCATTTGGTTATCAGCACCCAAGTTAACCAGCGCATCACGTAAACTAAAGCAAGGTTGACCCTGGCGGTCAACCACTGTTTGGGCATGAACCAATGCACTTAAAATAGCCTCGTTAACCGTATCGACGATGACTCGAAAATAGCGATCCATCTGCGTATCATTAATGACTTGTTGAACACTTAATTCTTGTTGAGCAAAATGATCCACACGATTTGCTGTAGAAAAAGCAAGCGTTATTTCACCACTACCATTACCAGCAAACGAACCACTACGGGTAATACCAACACTAGAGTGCTTAGCTAGACGCTGCAATTGACGTTCATTAAACGGAATATCAGTGGCAATCACTGTAATAATACTACCATTTTCCGGTAAATTGCGGTGTTGCACTAATTGTTGACCAATGGGTTGACCGTAAATAGTCAAGTCTTCTAAAAAGCCAAAATTGGCCATTACCAAGACTCCTAACATAAAAGGCTTTTGATCAATCATTATTTGCCGCGAAGTTGAACCAATCCCGCCTTTTAAGTTATAACAGCGCATTCCTGTGCCACCGCCAACATTTCCTTCCAAAAAGTCGGGACTGGCGTTTTTTAAAGCTGCTTGGACATCAGCTTCTTTGATTCCTAAAGCGCGAATAGCATTGATCTTGCCATCATTACATTCTAAAACAACCGGATTAACAGTTCCCGTCGTTGTCCCAATTTCTGGATTATTTTGCAACATATACTTCATCAAACTAGTATAAGCTGTTCCCACAGCAAAAGTATTTGTCAAAATTAACGGTGTTTCTAAAGTACCCAATTCCTTAATTTGGACTAAACCTGTACTTTTACCAAAACCATTAATCACATGACAACTAGCGACTAATTTTTGCCGAAACACATTACCAGAAGCCGGAATAATTGCTGTTACACCTGTCTGCAAATGGTTGGTGTGAATGGTCGTTTGCCCAACCAATACGCCAGGTACATCAGTAATTAAATTTTTGGGTCCTGGTTGTGTCAAACTCAATGAATTCTTTAAAGGTTTTGGTAAACCCAATTGAATCTCTTCCCTTCTTCACCGTCTCTTAGATGAACGCTTAATGAATTGAAAAAATAGCTATGATGTTGTCTTAATAATAGCATGACTTCTAAAAAGTTTCATCGTACAAAAAAAGACTGGGACACTTCCAAAAACCAAACAAGCTAAATATAATCTATCAATAATCAAAACTTTAATTTGAGTATTGAGTGTTGGTTAGAATGTTTTGAATTTTTGAAAACAAAAGCGTAGCTTGACTATTTTTAGCCTGCCCTGTCCTAGTCTTTAATTAATAATTATGATTAACGATTAATTACTGTAAAACGTTCTTGTTGATGCTGTGGTTGCTCAATTTCATCTAAGGCCGCAACCGCCATCGTCCCCGCAGTAGTTTGCGAAACTTCCTGTTGGTTAAATAGCAACTCATCCTGACCTAATTGTAATTCAGTGGCCGCACCAGCAACAAAGTTAACTCCCGGTGAAATACCAACCCAATCAACATTATCAACCGTCCGTAAAAATTGTAATTCGGATAATTGATTCTGTGGCACACTGATAAACGCCTGATTAGCTGGATCTTTTTCCATATCCCGCACAAATAAATGCTGATCTGAACCGGTTAATAAACTACCAGCTCCTAAAATGAACACTAAGCGTGGTTTGGTTAATTGCCGGGTCTCAGCAATTAAGTGAGTGGCTAAATCAACGTGTAGATAAGCTTGGTCTGGAGCACAAGCGAATGCATCAATCACGACATCATACTGCATTAAATCAGCTTGCATTAAAGCAAAAGCATCCTGTGCCAAAATTTTCAAATTGACATTTTGCAAATCCTTAGCTAACTGCGCTAACTTAGCTTGGGTCCGGCTAATGGCAGTCACTTCATGTCCTCTAGTCAAAGCTTCTTGTACTAATGCAGATCCTGCCATACCCGTTGCACCAATAACTGCAATTTTCATCATTTTGCCTCCAATATTATTCTTACAATTAATATATCTAACAATATTTTAAACAAAAAAACAAATTTAATGCTCAGAAACTTGTCCGGTGACCAATAATAAATGGTACAAAGCACCATATAAATTCGCATCGTTCTGCAATTTACTAGTCATTACTTCTGGCATTGCTAAAGTTTGCTCAATAATAGGTAATTGCGTCCGTAAATTTTGCAATTCTTGTTGAATAGTGGTGGTAACAAGCGGTTGTGCAGAAATTCCACCACCAATGACAAAGCGTTGCACATCAATAACAGCTTGCATATTTAACAAGAGTAGCGCTACATTTTGACAATATTGCCGAAAAATAGTTGTAGCTCTGGTATCTTGCGCCTGAATAGCAGCAAACACTTGCCGACCATCAGTTAAATCAGCTAAGCCTAATTGTTGTGCAATGGTCTTAATCATCAAAACTGCCGAACAATTCTTGCCGCTTAAATTGTCCAAAGTAGCGGTCTGGTTTTGTAACATAAAGCTGATTTCACCAGCTTGAAAATGCTGCCCATAAAAAAGTTGATGATTTAAAACTAAGCCACTACCGATTCCGGAACCTAACACAATCGCTGCACCATTCGCTATGCCTTGTAAATTACCTAACCACATTTCTGCTAAAGCAGCAGCTTTCCCATCATTTTCGACAGTGATAACGACGCCCTCATCTACATGCAGCAATTGTGGCAGTGATTGCTGATCTAAAAAGCTTAGTAAACCTCCACCACTAATTTGCTCCGAGGGATGTGCTACTTTGCCCGGTACACTGAAAGCCACACCCTGATACTGACCTGCAAAATGATCCAATATAGATTGCAATTGCCGGATAAAAGCCTGCAAGTCAGTGGTCACGGTTGGAACGGTTGTTTGTTCGTGCAGCTGGCCTGTTAAATCAATCAAACCGGATTTGAGATTGGTACCGCCAACATCAATACTTAAAAAATGTTTTTTCATTATTATTATTTATCCAAAAAATTTTGTAAACAATTGTTTGTAAATTTCTACAAATTGTAAATACATCGTCTGTGAAACATATTCATTATCTTGATGCGGATTATCATTACCGGGACCAAACATGACGTAATTAGCACCCGTTGGATGATTAAACAGTAACTTAGAAGCATCCGTCCCGCCAGAAATACCAACGGGAATGATTTTATCAGTTGCCAATTCCAAATTCATTAATTGGCTAGCTTGCTGTTTCTGTGCTAAATCAGCAGCACTCACAGCCTCTTGGTAATATTTCTTTTCAAATGGTACTGCAACTTGTTGAATTAGCTTGATGATTTTTGCATCTGGATTGCCCAAAATAGGAATAATATCCATATTAACATCCATGGAAATTTGCCCCGTGGTAGCCTGATTGTAATCAGCAATGACAGTTTTAATGGCTGTCAAAATTTCTTGGTTGGCCAATTCGGGAATCGTTCGAATATTTAACACTGCATAAGCAGAGCCCGGAATAGCATTATCTTGGCTACCACCATGAATTACATCAATATTAAAGACCGTATCTCCGAGCACTTCATTATGCGCCGCGGCCATCAAAGGCTTAACCTTTTGTTCAATCTGTTGCAAGACATTAATTAAATGTTCCACAGCATTATTACCAAACTGAGGCATTGAACTATGAGCCGCTTTACCAATTGAATTTAAATGGATATCTAATTCACCCTTGCTAGCATAAGGAGCCATATAACCCGATGGTTCCGCTACTAATAGAGTATCAACATCTTTCATATATCCCTGTTCAAATAAAACTTGTGCTCCCTGTTGACCAACCTCTTCACCAGCCGTGGCTAGTAAACGAATAGTCCCGTTAATTGGTGTGGCACTTTCTTTGAGTTCAATTAAAGCAATCACCAAGGCTGCTAACCCAGCTTTCATATCAGTTGCACCTCGGCCGTACAACTTATCGCCTTTAGCAGTTAATTTAAATGGATCCGTCTGCCAATTATCTAATTCCACATCTACAACATCCATATGTCCAGTGATCGCTAAAACCGGCTTGCCGGAACCAATTTCAGCTACCAAGTTAGCCCGATCGCCAGCAACAGGAACCAATTGGCTGGCAATACCAGCTTTAGTTAATAATGATTGCAAATATTGAGCAACTTGCTTTTCGTGATCATTAACCGATTTAAAACTGATTAATTTTTCTAAAATAGCTAGTTTTTGTGTTTGATCCATAATAATTCCCCTTTAATCAAGATTGGCTTAATTATAACAAAGTTCAACGTAATTCGAATATTTTGGTTCAAAAAAAGAAGATTCGACAATTAACTTGTCTCCTCTTTCTTATTATGGCGTACTTTAAAATTGTTGTTGTAATGGCGGAACAATTTGCTTTTTCCGTGAAACAACTCCTGGTAAATGCATCTTACCTTGAGTTAACTTCTGATTAAAAGCAGCTTCTACTTTCGGCATTAGGGTTGTATCACCATTCACAATTAGCGTTGTATCACTATTTAAAACATTAGTAATGGCCAATAGAAATAGTGCATAACCATTTGCTTGACAACTAGTAGCCATGGCTTCATCAAACTCACTTTGCCGGGCCACTGCTTCTTCCATATCAACTACATTAACTTGCGCAATCCGAATAGCTTGACCACCCATTTCAAAGCTCTTAGCGTCAGCGTCAATTAATTCAGCTGCTGATTTATCCGCAATATTAGCTCCGGCCTTTAGCATTGTGATCCCATAAGTATGGTAATCCTCATGGGCTAACTGTGCTAAATCTTCAATTGCTTGCCGATCAGTATCAGTCGTAGTCGGTGAATTTAGCAACAAAGTGTCAGAGATAATAGCCGACATCATCAAACCAGCAATTTTTGCCGGAATTTCTACTCCCGCTTCATGATACATTTTCCATAAAATCGTATTCGTCGAACCTAATGGCTCGCCCCGATAATACAAGGGACCTGCTGTTTCAAAGTTAGCGATCCGATGATGGTCAACTACATGCGTCACTGTTACCTGGTCGATGTCACTAACGCTTTGTTGGGCTTCATTATGATCGACCAACATTACGCTTTCAACATCTGGTTTGGCTGTTGTGATCACTTTAGGTGCTGCTTGATCAAAATGAGCTAACACATATTTTGTTTCGTCATTCGGTTCGCCCAAAGCCACGGCTTGCGTATCTAAACCTAACTTATTTTGTAAATATGAATAAGAAATTGCTGCTGCAATTGCATCAGTATCTGGATTTTGGTGTCCAAAAATATATTCTTTTGCCACAATATCCCCTCCAAAATGGATTTAATTATCTTTATTATAATACGTAATTACCGCAATCAAACCTTTCGCACAAAATTTCTTAACAAAACAAAAAGGATTTATTTTTGCGCAGCGTCTTTTAACCGTTGCTCGTAGGTAACATCCGTCACATAATTATCCCAAGCTTTCAGGAAAGTTTCGATGCGTGGAATACTAGACTTTTCTTTACGATAAATAAAGTCTAATTCAAAATCAATTGCTGGTTCAATGTAATTTTTTTGTAACGTAATTTGGGCGTCATTAGCAATGACATAGCTTTCAGGAAAAGCTGCGTAAATCCCCTTTTGTTGTGCAAAATGTAAAATTTGATCTGGTGAGGAAAAGCGTGCAATACAATGAGGCGGATCAACCAACTGATTCTTAAATTGTTCCCGCAATAATTCAGTTAAATAGTAATTGCTTGGATAACTCACCCATGACTTCACCGTGGTTTCCCTTAATTGTAAAATCCGGCCATCTTGCCATTGCGGATTATCATTGAGCAATACTAAATTTTCGCTCATAATTTTCTTGGTACTGTAAGGACGCCAATTTTTAATAGAATCATCTGGCAAATACATAATTGCCAAATCAATCTGGTTGTTTTCCAAACTGTCCCATAATTCTCGGCGTGTCAACAATAATGTCTCTAAAACAACATCTGGTTGTAAATCATTATAACGAATAATAAAATCTTCAATCACACTATCTTCAATCGTTGACAATAAACCAATTTTAATCGAACCGGTCGATGATAAGGTGGACTTTTGAATCTTATCAATTGCCGTTATCATTGTTCCATAAACTTCTTGGACTGATTTGAGTAAAATTCGTCCGGCATCGGTTAAATGAATTTGTTTGCCAACTGAATAAAATAAAGGCGTCCCAATGTTCCGCTCAATTTTCTTAATTTGTTGGGTTAAAGCTGGTTGGGTTATTCCTAGAGACCGTGCGGTCTTTGTATAATTCAGATTATCTGCTAACTTAGCAAAATAACTTAATGATTTAGAAGTAAATACCCGTGTAAAATCATCATTGCTAACAGTCATAAATCTACCTCACTTAGTCTTCATCAGCAAGCTGCTGTTGAATTATCTTTTTTGTTTTTATTATCGGTCCATTCTTTTCAACGTCAATTACAAATGAACCATTAGAATAACGATCAACTTTTGTAAAATCAGCTAATTTAAGTTGGTTCCAATAATGATTTTTAGTTTCAACTTCTAATATATCATTTTTAGCAAATAAAGAAACAAATTTTATGAAATGTGGACTTTTTTTTAATTTTCGTAAAACTAATACGCCTCTGCGGTCACGATTGGCCACAGGAATTTCGGTTAATTTCATTCTTTTAAAGGCACCCCGTTGCGTCAAAATGCCCACATCAAGCTGTTCCAATTCACTTTCAGCGTAAATTTCACAATTGACTACCACTTCATTAGCTTTGAGCTTGATTAATTTCACTCCGGCAGCTTTAGCTTTCACCACTGGAACTTCGGTCAAAGAAAAACGCAAGGCATACGCACTGTTAGTCCAACAGACAACTCCTGTAGCTACTGATTGGACCTGATAAATAACATTAACCACTTGACTAGTCGTTGCGTGCAACTTAATGGCCGTCAGTGGCTTGGTGCGATAAGTGCGGCCAGGTAAAAGATCTTGAAAGTTAACTTGCTTAATATAGCTATCATTAGTTGCTAGAATAAAGTTACCCGTTTGCTTTAGATCGGTAAAAATAAAAGCCCGTAAAATAATTTCATCTTTTTGTAAAGTAAAAGTTTGCGATAAATGTTGCCCAGTTTCTTTCCAACGCACATCGGCCAATTCATGAATCGGCCGATAAATTAAATTACCATAATTAGTAAATAAAAACAGATGATCAAGCGTTGAAGCTTCTTGATCTAAAACTATTACATCATCTTTTTGTAAACCATTATCAGTTAATTTCGAAGCTTGGTAGGAACGCAAACTACTACGTTTTAAATAACCTTGTTCGCTCACCAAAACCCGCACTGTTTCATTACCAACCATGACCCGGCGATCAATTTTCAACTCTTGAACTTGAGCTTGAATTTCCGTTAAACGTGGCGTCGCAAATTCTCGCTTGGTTTCTTCTAATTCCGTTTTAATGACGTGCAGTAAAGCCTGTGGCTGTTGAATAATTTCTTGAAATTGCGCAATCTTTGCTTGTAAATCAGCTTGTTCTTTTTGTAAAGATGAAACATCAGTATTAGTTAGACGATACAACTGTAAAGCCACAATCGCACTGGCTTGTTGCTCACTAAAATCATAAGCCGCCATTAAATTTTGTTGCGCATCATGTTTATTTTTACTGGCACGAATGGTCTGAATTACTTGATCTAAAATCGACAAGGCTTTAATTAAGCCATCAACAATATGCAAACGCCGTTGTGCTTTTTGTAAATCAAATTGCGTCCGCCGCAGTACCACTTCTTGTTGATGTTGAACATAAGCTTTTAAAATTGGTAATAGACCTAACTGCTGTGGTCGCATTTGTGAAATAGCCACCATATTAAAATTATAAGTGACTTGTAAATCCGTATTTTTATATAAATAATTTAAAACACCCTGACCGTCCACATCACGTTTTAATTCAATGACAATGGATAAACCGTGCCGGTCAGACTCATCACGCACTTCAGCAATCCCGTCAATTTTTTTGAGCAAGCGCACTTCATCAATTTTTTTAACTAACTGCGCCTTATTAACTTCATACGGAATCTGGGTGACTACAATTTGACTACGATGGCCGTTTAAGGCTTCAATTTTTGTTTTGGAACGCAAAACCACGCGCCCCCGACCAGTTTCATATGCCTGTTTAATACCATCGACTCCTTGTAAAATGCCGCCAGTGGGAAAATCTGGACCTTTTACATACTGCATGGCCTGTTCCAGGGTTAAAGCCGGATTATCAATTAAAGCAATCGTGGCATCAATTACTTCGCCCAAATTGTGTGGCGGAATTTCCGTGGCATAACCTGCCGAAATCCCGGTGGCTCCATTAACTAAAAGATTGGGAAAACGTGCTGGTAAAACCGTGGGTTCTTCTTGCGTATCGTCGAAGTTTAAAACCATATCAACAGTATCTTTATCAATGTCTTGTAACATTTTTTGCGCAATTTTACTCAAACGCGCTTCAGTATAACGCATTGCTGCGGGAGGATCACCATCCATTGAACCATTATTACCGTGCATTTCGATTAATGGTGCCCGCAATTTCCAGTTTTGGCTGAGCCGCACTAGGGCTTCATAAATAGAACTATCGCCGTGCGGATGAAAATTACCCATAACATTACCAACCGATTTAGCCGATTTTTTAAAGGCTTTATCATAGGTATTATTATCAATATTCATCGCGTACAAAATGCGCCGTTGGACAGGCTTTAAACCATCACGCACATCCGGTAAAGCACGTTCTTGAATAATATATTTCGAATAACGCCCGAAGCGATCACCCATGATTTCTTCTAAGGATAATTCTTGAATTCGTGAATCTTCACTCAATTTGTTCACTCACCTTGCTTATGATTTAACTGCTTTTTCAAATCAGTCGTTGCAATTGCTGCTTGATTGGTGGAATCAATTAAACTCACATCATCTTCTAGATTAAATTTGACATTATTTTCAATCCATTGTCGTCTAGGAGCAACTTTATCCCCCATTAACGTGGTCACGCGCCGTTCAGCTAAGGCGGCATCATCAATCCGAACGCGCACTAATGTCCGGTTTTCTGGATCCATCGTAGTTTCCCACAACTGATCCGCATTCATCTCACCCAAACCTTTAAAGCGTTGTAAACTGTAGCCAGTACCGAACTGAGCAATACCCGCACGTAATTGCTCTTCTGTCCAAGCATACTTGATTTGTGTCTTAGCGCCACGGCCTTTTTGTAGCTTATACAGTGGTGGCAAAGCAATATAAACTCGACCAGCTTCAATTAAAGGACGCATGTAGCGATAAAAGAACGTCAACAATAAAATTTGAATATGAGCACCATCAGTATCTGCATCAGTCATGATAATAATTTTGTCATAATTACTATCGGCTAAATTAAATTCCGGACCTACTCCCGCACCAATCGTATAAATCATTGTGTTAATTTCTTCGTTCTTAAAAATATCATCCAACTTGGCTTTTTGCGTATTTAACACTTTACCCCGTAATGGTAAGATGGCCTGAAACTTTCGATCACGGCCCTGTTTAGCAGAACCCCCAGCAGAATCTCCTTCGACTAAATAGAGTTCATTCTTTTGCGGATTGCGAGATTGTGCGGGTGTCAATTTACCAGATAGTAAACCTTGATCTTTTTTCTTCTTTTTACCCCGACTATTTTCTCGGGCTTTGCGGGCAGCCTCGCGTGCTTGCCGTGCCTTTAAAGCTTTTTTGACTAAAGTTTGACCAAAATCACCATTTTCCAGTAAATAATATGTCATTTTTTCATAAATGAGATTATCTACGGCACTTCGTGCTTCCGGAGTCCCTAATTTACCTTTAGTCTGTCCTTCAAATTGTAACAAGTTTTCAGGAATACGGACAGACAAAACTGCACTCAGACCTTCGCGCACATCTGAACCTTCTAAATTCTTATCACTCTCTTTGAGTAATCCAACTTTTCGAGCATATTCATTAAAAGCTTTAGTTAAGCCCGATTTCATACCAGCTTCATGGCTACCACCATCACTGGTTCGAACATTATTGACAAATGATAAAATATTTTCTGAATAGCCATCATTATATTGACCGGCAAATTCGACTTCGATATCGTTTTTGGTATCTTCAAAGTAAAAAATATCTTTAATAACATCTTTACCTTCATTGAGGTATTTAACAAATGACTGAATCCCATCCGCATAACAATATTCTTCCTGACGAATTGGTTGGACACGTTGATCAGTCAACGTAATTTTGACACCTTTTAACAAAAAAGCTGATTCGCGTAATCGTTCTGCCAAAGTATCAAAGTTAAATTTAGTCGTTTGAAAAATAGTGGCGTCCGGTAAAAAGGAAATTGTAGTTCCACTAGCTTGCTTGACATGACCCACTTTTTTCAAAGTACCAACGGGCTGACCGCCATTTTCAAACCGCTCTTCATAAGCCTCGTGTTCACGAACAACACGGACCTGCAACCATTGAGATAAAGCATTAACTACTGACGAACCAACACCATGCAAACCACCAGAAGTCTTATAACTATTATCAGAAAATTTTCCACCCGCGTGTAAGACGGTTAAAATTACTTCAATGGTGGGAATCCCTGACTCATGCATTCCAGTGGGCATCCCCCGACCAAAATCCGCCACCGTTACCGAACCATCTTGGTTCAACGTCACATTAATTTCTTGACCAAAACCGGCTAAGGCTTCATCCACTGCGTTGTCCACAATTTCATACACCAAATGATGTAATCCCCGAGCATCGGTCGAACCAATATACATGCCCGGTCTTTTGCGGACAGCTTGTAAACCATGTAAAATTTGAATCGATGAATCATCATAATTATTCGTCATAAAATCCTACTTTCAAAAAAGAACAGAATATTTTATTAGTTTGTATTAAAATAGACAAGACCGAGATAAAATCTTGTATGATTAAACCTAATATTATTTCATAGAGTGTGTTTGTAACTACGCTAAATTCTTCAGGACAACCGGGGATAGGCATAATGCATGCAGACTTTGTGCTATTCAGTAACCGCTAGTACTAGGTTACTCAATTAATCAACAGCTTTTATTTCGGCATTATTATTCATTATCCAACGGAGGTTTTACACTTGTTCTTAAAGGTCATAATCTGTTTTATTTTAGCATATTTAGTGGGCTCATTTCCGTCAGCTTATGTGCTAGGAAAAGTTTTTTTTCATCAAGATATTAGAGACAGTGGTAGTGGTAATATCGGTACTACCAATACGTTTCGGGTCTTTGGCGTCTTGCCAGGAATTACCGTTCTAGTATTAGACATTTTCAAAGGCACACTGGGCGCCAGTTTACCTGTCTTCTTTCACGTTCCTGGTAAACAATGGATGATTGTCGTGGGCTTAGCTGCAGTTATCGGACACTGCTATTCTATTTTTATGCATTTTACTGGCGGTAAAGCAGTCGCTACAGCTTCAGGCATTTTACTAGCTTATAACCCACCCTTATTCGGCGTAGCTTTTAGTTTATTCGCCATTATCGTCTTAATAAGTAGTACTGTCAGTTTAGCCAGTTTGATTTCTCTACCCGTCTTAACCATTTTAATTTGGCGCACCCATGACCCTTATTTCTTATTTGCAGCTGTTTTAGTGACCATCGTCGTCTACGTGCGGCACTGGCCGAATATTAAACGGCTCATGCATCATGATGAAAATCTCGTCCACATCGGCTTAGTTTATTATTTACAAAAGCACCAGCAAAAAAAGACCAGATAAAATTCAGCAAAATATATTTTAACCAAAATTTGCGTTAATTCAATCTTTATTTTTGTTCGAACACATGTTCGTGCAAGGATATTATATCATATTTTAGATTTTGGCTACACTCTAAAAGAAGAACTTAAAGTTAATTCAACCTTAAGTCCTTCTTTTTTAATTACACTAATTATTATTAAAAATATAAAATTACTGGGGATCCTCAACATTAATGTTGGAGTTTTCGGGTAAAGTAATCACCAATCGCTTGGACGATAAATACTAAAATTAAAATCAAAACTAAAGAAACTAACGTCACATCATTTTGAAAACGTTGATAGCCAACAGCAATGGCCATATTACCTAAACCACCACCGCCAATAGCACCCGCCATCGCTGTTAAGCCAATTAAACTAATCATGGTTAAGGTGGCCGAACGAATCAACTCGGGTAAACCTTCTTTTAAATAAACCCGGTAAATAATTTCCCAAGGTGAACTGCCCATCGCTTGTGCCGCTTCAATAACTCCCGGATCAACATCAACCAACGCTAATTGAACTTGACGAGCAAAAAAAGGCGACGTACCGACAATTAAGGGCACTAAAGCACCTGTTGGGCCAATGGTTTGCCCGACGATTAATTTTGTGAATGGTCCAATCACTGCTAGTAGAACTACAAAAGGAATCGAACGAAACAAATTAACCAACTTATCTAAACAGTAATAAAATTTCTTATGCGGTAAAATTCCGTTGTCAGCAGTCACAACTAACGTTAAGCCTAATATTAAACCAAAGACGCCGGAAAACACGGCACTAATAAAAGTCATATATAAAGTTTGATAGATTGCAACAACAAAGCCATTATCGCCTGACCAGTTAGCGACCACATTGGGTAACCAGGTTTGTAAAAATGCATGCATTATTGTTCCTCCTCCTTGGGCAAGGTAATGGTTTTAACCGTGACCTGCAATTGTTTTAAATACGCTAAAGCGGCAGCAATATCGGCTGCTGAACCATTCAACTCTAAGAGCATAATTCCCACAGTGGTTCCCTGCAATTGTTCAATATTGCTAAACAAGATATTAGCTTCCACACCAAAGCGCTTATAAAGCTCAACGACAATCGGATCATTCGTTACTTCACCAAAATAATCTAATTCAATCAAGGAATTGGTTGAAGCTTTAAGTAGCCGTTGACTTTGAATTTCCTGGAGTACGGGGCCTAATTGCGTTGCTGAATCGACAAACTTTTGTGTTAAAGGCTGTTGTGGCCGCCCAAAAATCTGTAACACGCTTCCCTGCTCAATCAATTCTCCTTGATCCATGACAGCGACATGATTACAAATTTGTTTGATAGCTTCCATTTCGTGCGTAATCACCACAATCGTAATCTTGAGTTTTTGATTTAACGATTTTAATAAATTTAAAATTTCAGTCGTAGTTTCTGGATCTAAAGCACTCGTTGCTTCATCCGAAATTAAAATTTGGGGATCGTTCGCTAAGGCGCGAGCAATCGCTACTCGCTGCTTTTGACCACCAGACAATTGCGCGGGATAAGCGCTCGCTTTGTCTGCTAATCCAACTAATTCTAACAACTGATTAACTTTAGTTTGCCGTTCTTGTTTGGTCGCCTTAGTGTTCAGTAATGGAAATTCCACATTGCCAAACACCGTTCTGGAAGCCATCAAGTTAAAATGTTGAAAAATCATGCCAATTTTTTGACGTGCTAGGCGTAAAGCTTTCGGTTTATAGCTCAAAAGATCATGCCCATTCACAAAAACTTCACCGCCAGTTGGTCGCTGCAATAAATTAATCACACGGACTAACGTACTTTTACCTGCACCGGAGTAGCCCATAATGCCAAACACATCACCACGTTCAACTTCTAAAGAAACGTGTTTCACAGCTTGAATGGTTTGTTCTTTGTTCTGAAATGTCACAGAAATATCTTTTAATTTAATAATTGGGGTTTGCTCGTCCATAATTGTCCTACAACTTGTCTAAAAATTGATTAAAAAATTCAATAAACTGTAAATAATCGGCAATCCGAATATTCTCATTAGGAGCATGAGGTCCCGAATGACTATAACCGACTCCACAATCAATAATCGGCGCCTGCGTGTAATGATTAATTAGATACATGGGCCCAGTACCGGCACTAGAAGGTAAGGCCACCACTTGATTTTCACCATAAACCGCTTTGGCGGTGGCAAGCAACTGTTCCACTAATGGATTTTGTAAATCCCAACGATAACCGCGTTCTCCCAAAAGATAAGTGACTGCAATATCTGCAAAGCCTTGTTCTTTCAGATAAGCGCTCAATTGCTGAAAGATTCGTTGAGGATCTTGGTTCGGCACCAAGCGAAATTCTAACTTAGCTTGGGCCGTGCAGGGCGTTACCGTTTTAACACCTTGGCCTTGCCACCCACTTTTGAAACCTTCAATATTAATGGTCGGTGCAAAAGTTAAATTATAATTAACGCTCGGATTTTTTAACAAGGGTAATTTTAAATCCCATTTCTGAGCAAGATCAGGAGTTGGTGCTTGGGCCACTAATTCTTGTTCCACTGCACTGGGAGCCACAACATCATCATAAAAGCCTGGCACTTTGATTGTCCCATCAGCTGCCCGTAAAGCATTTAAAGCAGCCACCAAGCGCCACGTGGCACTATCAGCCACAGCAGCTAATGATGAATGTAAATCACTAGCCGCGGAGTTAGCCGTTAATTCAAAACACAAAACTCCTTTGTTACCACCCTCAATACTAAACTGCTCATGATCATTCTTACTACCGGATTCCCATAAAACCAGATCCGCCGCTAATAAATCATGATACTTGTCTAAATAAGCAGCTAAATGTTCACTGGCAACTTCCTCTTCACCTTCCACTAAAAACTTAACATTGCACGGCCAATCACCATTTTCTTGGCGATACAACTTTAATGCAGTAATGCGGCTGATCAAATCACCTTTACAATCGGCTACACCACGGCCAAATAGTTGTTGATCAGTAATTTTTAATTCAAAAGGATCAGATTGCCATAATTCTAGCGGTTCCTCCGGTTGAACATCGTAGTGATTGTAAATTAAGATAGTCGTAGAACTCGGTTTTTGAGGCGTAATCTGGGCAAAAACTAATGGTGCTGGATAATCAGTCAACACTTGCACTTGAGCTGATAATTGTTCTTCAAATAATTTTTTTAAAAAATTGGCTGTTTGCACTTGAGCCTGTTTTTTCGCAGAAACTGACGGTAACGCTATATAATCAGCTAACTGTTGCAATGAATCTTGAATCAATTGGTCTTGTAATTGCACCATAAAAATCGTCCTTTCTCATCTGATGATTTTAAAATTTAACTTTCCAAGCAGCAACAGCATTCGGACCATAAACCTTATGAACTTCTTTTAAGACTGCTTCACTTTGATAAGCTTTCACAATTTTTTGATACGTAGCATTATGCCGATCTTTCTTATTAGCAACAATCACGTTAATCCATGGCCGTGACTGTTTCGAAACTTTTTCCCGATAAATCAATTTCTTTTGACTCAATTTGGCGGCACTAGCCACATTACCATTGACTACCGCAATATCAACATCACTTAATGAATGCGCCGTCTGAGCAGCATCTAAAATTTGAAACTTCAAATGATGCGCATTGCTTACTACATTTTTGGTCGATGGCAACTGTGAACCGGTCGTTTTTAATTTAATCAATCCAGCAGCCTCTAGTAATTGCAAAGCCCGAGCTTCATTAGAACTATCATTGGGAATAGCGACTTTGGCACCGTCACTTAATTGACTCAATTTGGTTAACTTATTTGAGTAAATAGCCATTGGCTGAATCATCGTTTTACCAATTGCTACTAAATCACTATGATGCGCTTTATTCCAATTCTTTAAAAAATATTGATGTTGAAATGCATTAATATTTAATTCATTTTGTAATAAGGCCGTATTGGGCTGATTATAATCCGAAAATTCCACAATTTTTAAATTAATATTATCCTTTTTTACTTTTTTCTGAACAATCTTCCAAATTGGTGTATCGGCGTTATTAATTCCAACTTTGACAGTTTGTTCCTTGCTTTGTTGGCCACAACCAGCTACCAAGAAGAATAACGCTGCCACACCGCTCACTAATAAATACTTAATAATTTTTTGCCATTTTTTCATCATCAACACCCCATTAATTTTAATTTGAATTATAAAAACAAATAAAAAAAGTCGCTTCTCAAATCTCCTTACGAAGATTTATTAGAAGCGACTTTCGCCACGGTACCATTCTATTTTGGGTATGCAAAGATACTCAACTCAACAACATACAAAACATCTATATGCGTGTACAATAAAGAGTACCAACCATTGCCACCTTATTCCAAAAGAACTCAGTGCACCAATCACGGGTCATTTTCATTAGCTAACGGGCTTCCTTCTCAACTACTGGAAGTTTCTGTACGCGTTAGAACTAATTACTTCCCCCGATCAACTTGTTTTTATATTCATTGATAGAATCATATAATTATTTTAATTAAATGTCAACTAAAAAATTAAAAAAGATTAATAGTCATTACAGTTATTAATTGATAAAGCTTAAACATTATCGTTAACCTTAAATAACTAAACAAGCTTTATTTCCAACCTTTTAAAATAGCCTGAATCCCCATCAAAAATTGATCATCTGCTGTCAATCGATGTTCATTTTCCTGCAAAGGTTGCATAAATTTCTTGAAGGCAACTGATTTGGTTTGAAACTTTTCTAATGCAGCCACATCAAGATTAGTATTTTCTTGACCAATGCATTCATCCCAAACAAAGCCTACTGTGTAAAAAGTCAATGAATTAATCAAAAAAACCGTCGTTGAATTAATTTGTAAGCCCGCTTTGACAAAATTAGTCAAAATTGGAACAACTAAGGCAAATTCTTTATCGGTTACAATTGGCCTAGTTGAAATCAACGGTAAAATATTAGGATGTTGCGTTAATACTTTACGTAAATGCAACATTAAATCAGTCAGCTGATTTTGCCAGGTTAGCTTTTTATCCAATTTAACTTTCAAGACATCTTGCCAAATTTTCTCAACTAGATTATCAAACAAAACCTTTTGATTAGGGAAATAGCGATAAACTGCCATAGCAGATACTCCTAATTCAGTACCTAACTTACGCATTGTAAACTTTTCCAAACTTTCTCGATCAATCAATTCTAGAGCTACTTGCAAAATATATAAGTCACTTAAAGTCTCTTTAGTTGGTCTTGTAACCACTTTAATTAGTTCCTTTCTTACAAACTAAATTAAAGCAAATATACCGCAAATAATTATTCTTAGCAAAGAAATCTTATCCTTTATTTCGGTCTGTCCACCAAGTAATTGGTGAACAAAGTAATACGATAATAGCACCTAATAAATAAGTTTTACTAAAGGCTTTAGTCAATTGGCGATTCTTTTGACGTTTGATATCTTTCATCACTAACTTCAATTCTTGTTTTTGGGCTAATAATTGCGTACCTGTTAACAATTTCTTCTGTGCATCAGCTAAGGAATTAACACCACTGGCTAATGGTTGAATAACTCCAGCATCCGGATTATTGGTTTTAGTTGCCAAAGTATTAACTTGCGTCAAACTAACGTTTAACCGCTTAGTCCCCTTAATCATTTGTTTTTGAGCTCGATATAATTGTCCCAGTGAACTATTCTGCTTTGGTATCGGCAAATTGCTTGTCTTTTTTGCTGCTTTAGCGACTTTCTTTTGAAGTCCTGTAGTGCTGGTTTTTATATTTTTGCCACTAGAATTAGTTTTAAAAACATTTCTAATTTCGTTTTTAGCCACCTCCTTAACTTGTGGTGACAAACGATGAGCTTGAATAATTTGTATCGAATTATCTTTAATATCATTTTTTGAATTCATGACATTATTATTCAAAACCGTCACTAACAAAGCGACCCCTAAACAAGTACCAATTTGGCGCATAGCATTTACAATTCCTGAACCTACACCAGTTTTTTCTTTTGGCAAGTATTTCACCGAGGCAACTAACGAAACTGAAGAAAAACCGAAACCAAAACCATTCACAATCAAGAATACGATAATAATAGCGGTTGGTGTATTGGTTTTTACTAACGATAACAGCCCTAAGCTACAAGCTATGAGAATTAAACCCATAAATGTGATAATTTTAGCTCCCATTGCATCCAAGATCTTGGTACCTAAAGGCATCGCAACAACCACCGTTAAAGAAACAGGAATAATAATGATTGCAGCATGTAAAGGTGTGTAGTTCAAAACGTCTTGCAAGAAGTAGTTAATGATTAACATTGGGCAAACCAATGAAAAACCAGTAACAAAGTAAACTAAACTAGAAGCTGTTAAAGTCTTTTCTTTTAGTAAATTCAATTCCAACAAAGGCGAAGCAACTTTCTTTTCGATGAAATAAAAGACAAACAAAGCCAAAATACCTACTGCGATACAAGTAATAATGACTGGTGAAGTCCAACCATATTGGCGGCCTTCCAACATTCCAAAGACGATACCGCCTAAAGAAATGGACAAGGCAAGCATTCCCAGCCAATCAACACCACCAACTAAGGTTTCATCATAAGATTCACCAATAAATAAAATAATAATAATAAAAGCCAAAATTACCAATGGAACATTAATACCAAATACCCAACGCCAAGAACTGTATTGTAAAATAATCCCCCCAATTGCCGGTCCTGTAGCAGCGGCTAGGGCAGTAATAGCGCCGACTACACTAGAAATTTTCGAAGTATTTTCTTTACCAAATATTTCGATACCCATCGGTAAAACGATCGGGGTAATAATTGCACCACCAATTCCTTGGAAAAAACGGAAAGCAATCAAGGTCAGTAATGAAGGGGCAAACATACAAGCAGCTGAAAAGCTACCAAATAGTAATAGTCCAATCAACATGACCTTTTTGCGGCCATAGCGATCGGCTAATTTTGAACCGGTAATCATAAATACGGCTAAGGCTAAGGTATAAATGGTTGTCACCCAGCTAGTATTGTTTAAACTGGCTTTAAATTGATTCATGATCTTAGGTAAAGCAATATTAATAATCGTACTATCCAGCGTTCCCATAAACATGGCAATCGTTAAGCCAATGAAACTAATAATTCGTTTTGCCCCTGTCATTATTCTTCCATCCTCCTTTTTTGCATGCTAAAAGCAATTACCATAAACAAAACGCTATAAGCTAAGAGACATGCTGCTGCAGCCACCAAATGTTTACTGCCATCTAAATATTTACCTAAATCAGCAATATAATGCTGAGGAAAAAAATCTTGTATTACTGATTGGATAGAATACTTTTTAATAGTAAAAACAGCACCTGATAATAGTAATGTTATCGACGTAATCATTGTTCCTACGCTAAGTGCTCCCTCATTATTAGTAACTAAAGTAGCTAACATCAGGCCAAATGAAGCAGCAAAAAGATTAATTAAACCATTGATTACAAATAGTGTTACTGATAATTTAATTTTAAATATAGGCAAGACAATGGCTAGACATACTGTACTTACCGCAAATAAGACTAAAAAAATAAAAAGCCAATTTTGTATGATATATGAAAAAATGGTTGTCCCACTTAAAAAAATGCGTTTATCCATTTGATCGCGATCATCAAAATAAAATTTAGTTAAAACTATTGCTAACATCATCGTGCTTAAACCCAAAATATTACATAAAATCTTGAAATTATGTGTGGTATGTTTGGCTTGTTTTCGAACTGCATTCCGGTTTAAAAAAGCATTAAGCTTAGCTTTTAATGTAGTATTACGAATTGTTGTCACATGATAATCACCGTTTTGATTTTTAGTGATATAAGCATCATATTTACCTAAAAGTAAATTTCGATAATAATCTTTATTCTTAGTTACCTTACTAAAATGAATCTTGTCAGTACTTGGATTAGATGACAGTACTTCAATTGCGCTAGGATCAACACCTATTTCAGCAGTTGGAGCTTTCATCTTCACAAAATAAGTTGAAGCTACTGTCATGACTAATAACACAAGAATCGTTAGCACGCCATAGCTTTTTTCATGCAAAAAACGTAAAAAATTATTTTTAAAAATTAGCATTCTATTACTCCTCAAACTTTTCTGGTCTATACAAACAATGAATGATTAATAAGAAGATACTTGAACAAATTAATAAAATTCCAATTGTACTAACTAACTGTCTTAAATCATGATCATAAATTAAACCAAAAAAACTATTCGTAACTTGAGCAATTGGTGACCAATTAGCTATCTGAGCAATCTTTTTACCAAAAATTGTCATTGGAAAAAATAGCCCCGATATAACTGCTAAAACATTAATTAAAATATTTAACAATTTTGTTGCCAAATCTTCCTTTTTAACCAGTACACAAAATGCTCCTCCTAAGGTAATTGAAAAAATAACAAGTGCCAAATCCAATAACAATAAATACTTAATTTCTCGACCACCGAAGTTAACCAAACCTGTGATATTGAACAAAACTAGATAAACTGCCAAGATTAAATAAGAAACAGCAGTGGCAACAATTAGCTTAGATAGATAAACTTTACAGCGAGCAATTGGTGTGTAAATAATTCTCCGGTTTGCCAACTTGACCTGACTTCCAAATAACATTTCTGGCAAAATAATGACCGTTGCCATCGATAAATAAATTATCATTGTTACACCATAATAGTCATAAGCTGACAATACATCACCGCTAAACATACTATTACAGACAAAACCCATTAAAATTATTAATAACGGTGGATAAACAATCAGATAAACCATAATGGGCTTGTTATTAAGTAAACTTCTCAAATCCTGCAACATTATTGTTAACATTTTTTATTCCTTTCTAGTCTCGCAATTTTTTGCCCGTTAATTGCAAAAAAATATTTTCCAAACTTTGCGGATTCATTTCAGTGTCAGCATAATGGTGTAAAATATGCTGCAAAGTATCATTGAGTAAAACATTGCCACCATCCATGATCATAATGCGATCACAAAGTTGTTGGACTTCTTCCATATAGTGCGTAGTATAAATAATTGTTGCACCGGTAGCCCTCATCTCTTTAATGGCAGTCAAAATATGATTCCGCGATTGTGGATCAATACCAACTGTTGGTTCATCAAAAATAAGCAATTCGGGTTCATGGGCAATTGCACAAGCAATATTTAACCGCCGTTTCATTCCGCCAGAAAAGGTTTTCGGTTTATCAGCTTTTCGCTCCAGTAGTCCCACCTTAGTTAAGGCACTTAATACTTTTTTATCTAACAATTTTCTTTTAACACCATACAGCGATGCAAAAAATTTAACATTCTCATAAGCTGATAAATCCTCATAAATAGCAATTTCTTGCGGAACAATACCTAAACGTTTTTTGATCTCTTTTGAACTTAAATTTTTGTTATCAAAATAAACAATTGAACCTTCATCTGCCTCCAGTAAAGTAGCAATAATATTAATAGTTGTACTTTTTCCTGCACCATTAGGACCTAGAAAACCTAAAATTTCTCCCTTTTTCACTGTAAAACTTAAATCAGTTAAAACCTTTTTATTGTTCTTATAAATCTTTGATATGTGACTTACTTGTAAAATATTCATTTTCTCTCCTTTTTGTTTACTTCGTAATCTTAATTTACATTGTAAACAATAATGCAGAAGAATCTATTTGTCAAATATTATTCGAATATTTTTATCGCGGAACATTAATCACTTACAAATAAATTTGTATACAAAAAAAGTGTCAATGAATACCTCATCAACACTCAATCTGTAATAATTATCACTATTTCGCGCGTACAGCTTTAAATTCATGATTAATTGGTAAATTAATCTTGTCTGTTAAATTAGTTGGTAAAGTAAATTGCGTTAACGTTGGTGTGTCTTCAGGTTGTAAATATAACGTTTGCCGTTTGACATCATAACCAATCCAATAACCGGTATAATCACTGTTCGTACTACCTTCATGAACGTGTTCAATCCCCTTAGGAATCATGACGGTTTTAAATAAATTGTATAACTGCGTAATTCCTTGCTCCGAAGTAAATGGATCTAAAAAGTTGGCCAAGTAAGTGCCCCGAACAAATCTAGAAGGTGCCGTATAATCACCAGGCAAGCCTAATAACCCTGAGCCACTTTCAATTTGATTAACTTGCAATTTATCTGATAATTTGTTTTGGCCCAAATTATGATTGGTTAATTGTAAATAATTTCGTAAATTATCTACATGCCACGAATATTCCGGACTATTGGTCATCACACCAATTCCATCATAAATCTTAAAAGCCCCGTTCTTCACAGGTTCCAAAATTACACTGGCGCCACTGGGGTCACTGAACGTGTAGTGCATCGGCACGGGACCAGTAATTCCAGTTTGAGCCTGTTCCCAAGCTGGATATTGACTTTGTAATAAGCCCACGGTTTGAAAAGCGGTTTTAATTTCCGCCACACTACCAAAGTGACTTAACACGTACGCCACAATTTCTTCACCGATTAACGGTTTAAGACCTCGTTGTTGCAAACTGGCAGCACTCGCCCAACTACATTCTTCTAAATATTGGGCATCACCGACTACCCCTGCACTATTCATGCCATCATAGAAGAATAATGAGTTATTCATGCTAATACCCATAAAAGCATAATTACTAGCCCAAGTTTCCGTTAACCCTGTTAATTGGCTACCTTTTGGATAAGCAGTGATTTGTGAATTAACACTCGCTTTAAACGGATCAAACGTAAAATCCATCGTTCGGCCCCAAAAAACGTCACCGTTAGTTGCTTGAATACTAATATTGGTACACATATGATCATTCCCTTCTATTTTGTCGTTAGGTAGTGAATTGAACCTAACTTACCTTTACATATAAGATACATTGTAACTCAATTTTTAAAATTTATAATCATTGGACCAAACAAAATTAAACCTTGCAATAACTTCGACTATAAATGAATCTGGATAAAGTTGAACCAATAGTTGCTGACCCAGCACCCGATTACAGACAAAAATCCGTTTTCATAGTCAATTCAATGGGGGCGTGGTCTTGCCGCTGTTTGGTATCAATCACCTGAAAATCAGCCAATTGATCATCTAATTGTTGTGAGGTCAAATAATAATCAATACGCCAGCCGGAATTATTAACCTTCGAAGTTTTGGACATTTGTGCCCACCATGTATAAACATCATGCACTTGGGGATTTAAATAGCGAAAAGTATCAGTAAAACCCGCAGCTAGTAATTCGCCAAATTTAGCACGCTCCTCATCAGTAAAACCCGCATGATGATGATTAGCTTGAGGATTTTTTAAATCAATTGCCTGATGGGCTACATTGTAATCACCAGAAGTAATGACTGGCTTTTGGCGCGCCAATTGTTGCAGATATTGACGATAATCATCATCCCAACTTTGACGGTCAGCTAAACGAGCCAATTGACTGCCTGAATTTGGCGTATAAACGGTCGAAACAAAACTATGTTCAAACTCTAAGGTAATAATTCGTCCTTCTTGATCCATTTCCCCTGGAGCCCCAATTTGGGGATAATCAACTGCTATGGGTTGCTCTTTGCTCAGCATCATGGTACCCGCATAACTTACCCGCCCCGTGCTCGAACGCGTATAAATTTGATAATCTGGAAATAATTCTTGCAAAGCTCGCTTTTGTTTAGGCGTCAAACCCGTCGGCTTCAATTTAGTTTCTTGAATGGCCAACACAGTTGGTTGAATTGCTGCTAAATGTTGTAACACCTCCCAAGTCATTAAGCCACGTTTGGATTGATGCGTGACAGCTGCATTAATACTATCAATATTCCAAGAAATAAATTTCATAGGACACTCCTTTGGTCATCTTTGATTTAATTGTAGACCATTGAAGATTGAATAGACAATTTATTGTGAAGTTAACTAAAAAATGCTCAGCAATCTTTGGCGATTGCTTGAGCATCATTATGATCTTCTCAGTGTTTATTACTTACTAGGTATTTTGGCAATTAATTGTTTGACGTCCGTTAATTTTGTTTGATAATCAGTGTCTTGTTCCGCTGGTAAATTCTTAATGGCTCGTAGAATTTCTTGTCCTGACAACAAAACCTTTTCCGTGGTAGCATCATCATTACTGATAAAAGAAATTGTCAAAAACAATTCTAAATTTTTGGTAGCATCTTCTTCATGAGCCAGTGCCTGATTAGCTAAACGTCTAATCCCCAAACAAATATTGCGCCGTTTTCTTTTGGTATTTTTCCGATCAGTATAATATGGCAACAATAATGCCACACAGACAGCTAAAAATTCAGAAATAGCAGCTAACCACTCTGATATTGGTCCAATTTCCATAAGTTAGATCTCCCCACAAATAAAATTCATTAATAACATTAAGATAATTTTTCATCCAACAAGCACATTTAGTTCAACAATTAGTCAATGAAGCGGTTTTTTCTGAAAGTACTGATGGATTTGTCTGTAACTTAAAATTATTAATCGTTTTTTAGTATAAAACTTAATAATTCGATAAGCAAGACGAATTCTAGCTTGTCGGTGACTGCGTCAAATAATTTAAAATGCGATATAACGCTTGTCTATTAGCCGCAGGAACGGGCTGAGCCATAATCTCAGCTGCTGACTGTTTTAACACAGAGTCTGTTAAATAAGGATAATCATTAACCACTATTTCATGGACATTACTAGTCGTAGGCTCTAAATGAAACTGAAAACCCGCCACAAAATCTTGCCATAAAAAGCCTTGATTCGTTAAATGATGATTGGAAAATAACAATTGCGCTTTCGGTGGCAAGGTAAACATCTCTTCATGCCAATGTAATACGGATAATTGTGCGGGTAAGTTAGTGATGGCGGTACTTTGACGCCAAACATTCCCCCACCCCACTTCTTTGACAGGTGCTGTTAAGACAGAACCACCTAATACTTTAGCAATTTGCTGCGCACCAAAACAAATGCCTAACATCGGAACGCGCTTAGTAATTAAATCCGCAATCAATTGCCGCTCTTGTAAAATCCAAGGTAATTGATCATTAGGACTCATAGGCCCACCTAAAATAATCAATAAATCCGTCGTCTCAGCTGACGGCAAATGACCAAATTGATAGGGATGATAAATATAGACTTCATAGTGCTGCTCCGCTAACCAATCGGCAATCATGCCCGGCCCTTCATTAGGTGTATGCTGCAAAATATTAGCCCGCATAATAATCACTCTCCATAATTTAATACTGCTTAATTCTCAATATATCACACTAGTGACAATGGACAATTACTGATGTTCACCGGCCCGATGTCCATGATAATTACGCGGATGACCACCAGCCTGAACATAATGCTGTTGATAATAATTCTTCAAAGCCGTAATTTGCTGCGAATAATTAGTCCACGCGTGTTGACACCCTGTATACTGAGCTTGATTAACCAAAACTCGCCGCAAACGTGTGAGCGCCTGGTAAACCGGTTTGACATATACTAAAACCTGGTAGCCTCGTTTAATATACAAATTACGTTGTCTAATCTGATGAATTTGTTTAATGATTGCTGTGCCATCAGGATATTTTGGAATAACTAATTGTTGTAAGCGCTGAATTAATATTACTAAATTAGGTTGAGAATGAACAAACGATTCCCGCATAACTTGTTTTAATAAGCGCTTTTGAGCTGCCACAGTCAGATTTTGATAATCACGATAATGATTAAACCCCCGCTTTTGCCAACGCTTAATCTTAGAATCAATAACTTTAAACTCGGCTGACGCCAATTGTTTAGATAACTTGGTCTGACATTGTCTTAGGTTTTTTTGAACCTGCCGCACTAATTGCTGTTCTAGTAATTGCTGTTCTTGGCGCCGTTGCAGTTGTTTTAAAAAGGGAACGAATAAAGGTTTTAACTGGCGGTAACCTGTCAACAAATGCAAAATTTTATCGTTATTATTAATCATCCTGTTCAATTCCTATTAATTTAATTTCCGTGCGCGGATAGAACTTTTCATTTAACTTTAACGCCTTAACGCCAACGATTCGGCTATCTCGCACCTTCAACCCCTTAAAAATGCTATCAAAAATTGCTTTTTGTAAATTATCAATATCCGGCGCCGTCTTCCGCATTAAACTCCGTACTTGCTTTTGATTTTTCGGAATAGCTAGGTAAAACATCACTTCTACCAAAATGCCATATGGAGCATTGACCACCTGTTCAAAGTCCTTATTATACAAATCGTGATCTTGCAGATATTGCTGCACGGTCTGCATATAATCAAAATAGTGACTCGGATAATAAGTAATTGTATGATGTTGACCATTACTAGTAATTTGTTTAAAACGTGGCCTCGGCGTTGCCATGGGTGGATAAGGGATAATTGCTTGCCATTCACTCATTTCTCTTTTCTAACCTCATACTTAATTTGTCACTGATTGTCGATAATCTAAATAACGTTGTTGTTTAGCCTTTGACCAAGTAGCCAACTGTTGCTGAGCAGCTTGTTGCTCCTGCAAGTCGCCAGAACTCAAGCGTAAGATTTTGGCAAAGTCTAATTGTTCCGTAGATAAGCCCCAGCCTTCTTTGCGTAAAGCATGATTTAATGATTTTTCTTGTTGCGACAAATCAACTGTTTGCGCCTTTTTTGGTCCCTCACGTTTTTTTGCTTGATAAGTTGCATAATCTTCATTAGCAATCTGAATCAAGATTTGTATCTCACTTAAAGTAAATAGTTCTTCAATGGTTGCATCTTGAGCTTTGATTTTTTTAATATAACGTAACAGCGTACTTTTGCTGAGATCAGTTTGCCTAACAATTTGTGCCCGATTAGCGCCTTCAATGAGCCAAGAGCATAATTTTTTTTGCGTAGTTGCACTGACCTTGATCTGCGCAATTTTCTGAGGCTTATACATCAGAATTAATAATCCTTTCTTTGATGATTAGTATCTCTTTTTATTATGAGCATCTCGCACTTAAATGCAACCCAAAGACCACTTTTCTGAATCATAAAAAGCACTTGGTAAAAAACGGTCAATACCTATCTTTTTACCAAGTGCTTTAACTAGCTATCTTATTTTAATAATAAAACCGCATACTCCAACTAGCATTAAAGATTTGCTGTGGTTGTAACAGATTAATGCCAAATTTATGTTCTAATTGACCATCACTATTAACAGTATCTGCCACTCCCCACCAAGGTTCCAGGCAAACAAAATCAGCTGTCTTAGGATAAGCAGACCAAACCCCAATATAAGGTGCATCAGTCGTCAAACTAATTTGCCAATTATCATTAGCCCATAGCTCAAAAGCATTGCGCCCTCGATTATGATAAACATAAGCGTCGTGAGCAAAACTATCTTCATTAAGTGGCATCATCGCCTTGGGCACCCAGGTATGATTAGTATCAAGCAAATGGTCTTCTGTAAAATCAATTCTACGTAGTCGCTCTGGATGTTGCAAAACCAACTTGGCTCCCGGAGCCCGATAATTAAACATAAAGCCCGGATGACCACCAATTGAAAAGTACATCGGGTGCGAACTCAAATTTTTCAAACTATAACAAACTTGAATTTGATCACCCACTAGTTGATACCCCACATACAGCGAAAAACTAAAGGGGTAATTGGACTCTTCTTGACCAACTTTTTTGGTTAATCCTAACTCCAATAAAGTCGGTTCTTGCGTCATTACGGTAAATTCTTGGTCACGAGCAAAACCGTGTTGTTTCATTGAATAAGTTTGACCCTGATAACGATAAGTATCATTTTTTAGTCGGCCAACAATAGGGAACAAGATCGGCGCATGTCGTCCCCAAATTGCTGGATCACCATTCCACATCCGTTGCGTCTGCGTTGGATCCTGGACGCTGACTACTTGGGCTCCCAAACTATCAACTTGAACAGTTAACTTTGTGTTTTGTAACGTGACAACAGCCATTAGTCCTCCTATAAGATATACTTAGTTAAATCACTATTATTAGCAATCTTGCCAACTTTATCTTCTACATATTCCTGCGTAATCATGATTTCACCCATCTGCATATCGGGTGCCTCATACATAATATCAGCCAAGACATTTTCCAAAATAGTTGCTAAACGACGAGCTCCAATGTTTTGATTTTCATGATTAACCTGATAAGCTAACCGCGCAATTGTTTCAATCGCTTCTTGCGTAAAGGTTAACTTAATGCCATCACTACCTACCAAAGCAATATACTGTTTAACCAAAGCATTATCTGGAGCTGTCAAAATTCGAACAAAATCTGCTTCCGTCAAATCATCTAATTCGACGCGAATTGGAAAACGTCCTTGTAATTCAGCAATTAAATCACTCGGTTTACTTTCAGCAAAAGCCCCAGAGCCAATAAACAAAATGTGATCCGTTTGAACGCTACCATATTTAGTATTGACACTAGAACCTTCAACAATTGGCAAAATATCACGTTGAACACCCTCACGGGAAACTTCACCTGATGTTTTCTTATTACCAGCCGTAATTTTATCAATTTCATCAATAAAGACGATTCCGTCATTTTCAGCACGCTGAATGGCAGCTTGATAAATCACATCGGAATCTACCAGCTTAGCTGATTCTTGTTCAATCAAAATCTCCCGTGCTTGACTAACTGGTAAGGTTCGCTTAATGGTTTTCTTAGGAATTAACGAGTCCATTGCGCCGTTTAAATCAATCCCCATTTGTCCCATCATATCATTCATCGGATTGATTTTTTTACTTTCCGATACTTCAATCGTTACTTCTTGATCTTCAAGTAAACCACGATCTAATTGTTCTTTCACGCTTAAACGTTGATCTCGAACTTCATCCGTGATTTCCTCATTATTATTAGCAGCTTGTGGTGTTTCTCCACGTGTCATCGCATTAAACGCCGACATGAGATCTTGTAAATTATTCATATTGGGTTGAACTGCCTGTGTTTTTTTACCCGGCACTAATAATTTAACTAAAATCTTATCAGCTTGTCGACTAGCTTGTGAACGAACCTCACGATATTTTTGTTTTTCTTCCATTTTGACCGCAACATCGACCAAATCACGAATCATCGACTCAACATCGCGACCAACATAGCCCACTTCGGTAAACTTAGTAGCCTCTACTTTGACAAAAGGTGCTTGCACCACATCCGCCAAGCGGCGTGCAATTTCGGTTTTACCAACTCCCGTTGGTCCAATCATTAAGAGATTCTTGGGTGTAATATCTTTTTGCATACTTTGCGATAATTGCATCCGCCGATAACGATTATATAAAGCAATGGCGACGGATTTTTTAGCTTGATCTTGACCAACAATATATTTGTCTAAAGCTTTAACAATCTGTTTGGGTGTCATTTGTTCTGGCATTGTTCTCTCCTAAATTTGATCCGTTAAAATACTCTTATTAGTGAAGATATCAATATCTGAGGCAATATTAATAGCTTCATGAGCAATTTCTTGAGCGGTCATGTCTGGACTGTGGCGAATCATAGCAATGGCGGCAGCTTGGGCAAAATTACCACCTGAGCCAATAGCAATTACATCCTCATCAGGTTCAATCACTTCACCATTACCCGAAATTAGTAATAAATCCTCTTGATTAAAAGCAATCATCATTGCCTCTAATTTTTGCAAAGTCGGATCTTTACGCCAATCTTGAGCTAATTCCACTGCGGAACGCTTTAAATTTCCAGCATAGCTTTGCAACTTCTTTTCAAACCAATCTTCTAGAGTAAAAGCGTCAGCCACACCGCCGGCAAAACCAATAATTACTTGATCATTAAAAATCCGCCGCACTTTATGTGCGGAAGCTTTCATAACGGTTTTTTCGCCAGCAGTAACTTGCCCATCTCCAGCAATTGCAATTTGGTTGTGATGTCTGACTGCACAAATTGTTGTCATAATTTACCTCAATTATATTTCATTATTCTTAATATTTTAGATTTTGTGAATTGTATTGGTTCTAAACTTTTGAAAATAAATTTAACTTACTAAGCTGATTTGCTAACTTAGTAGCGGTTTATCTTGCTTCCAGACCTTATATCTCAGTAGTCTCAAAATTTTAGTTTTCGAACTTTAAGCTTAAAAACCACTACAATTCTATGGTAACACTTTTAGTCAACGATCGTTCTAATCTATCCGAAGAAACTTTCAGCAATTTGTAGACAAGTGCTACTTTTGAACTTCTTCTTGATAATCGCCATTAGGACAGATTACTTGGCGGCCACCCTTGACCTTCTTTTCAACTAGATAATGGTCGTCTTTAGGACAGTTACGACCAACAGGTTTATTCCAGTCCACAAAATCACAGTCCGGATAGCGCGAACAACCGTAAAATAAGCGATTTTTCTTCGATTTCCGTTCCACTACTTGACCTTCCTGACATTTAGGACAAGTCACACCAATTTCTTTAATAATGGCTTTAGTATTACGACAATCTGGAAAACGACTACATGCAATAAATTTGCCGTAACGCCCTAATTTAATAACCATCGGTGCACCACAAATGTCACAATTCATCCCAGCCGGTTCATCTTTAATTTGTAGCTTTTCAATTTGTTCATCGGCAGCTGTTAATTCCTTAGAGAAAGGTTGATAATACTCATCAACTACTTGGCGCCAATTTTCTTTGCCCGCTTCAATGCCATCCAATTCAGTTTCCAAATTAGCCGTAAAGTCGACATTAACAATGTCTGGAAAATATTGTTCAATTAAATCATCAACAATTTCTCCTAATTCCGTCGGTTCAAAACTACGACCATTTAATTTGACATAATAGCGTCTTTGAATCGTATCAATAGTTGGTGCATAAGTCGAGGGACGACCAACACCGTTTTCCTCCAAAGTTTTAACTAACGAAGCTTCACTAAAACGTGCTGGGGGTTGCGTAAAATGCTGTTCTGGATTGGTTTCAATTAATTTAACTTGTTGCCCTTCTACTAAATCTGGCAATAAATTATCTTTTGTCTTTTGATCATCTTTATAAAGCTTCAAAAAACCGTCAAATTTAATTTTAGAACCATTTGCCCGAAACTGAACATCATTTTGTTCGACAGTCACTGTCATCGTATCTAACACAGCGGGCGTCATCTCACTTGCCATAAAACGATTCCAGATTAAAGTGTATAGTCGTAATTGATCACGCGTTAAGATTTTAGCTAAAGATTGCGGCGTTCTTTGCACTGCAGTAGGGCGAATAGCCTCATGGGCATCTTGAGCGCCTTCGGGATTTTTCGTAGCGTGAACCTTAGTAGCCGCATACTCTTCGCCATATTCTTTTTGCAAAAACTGAGATGCTTCGTGCTTAGCAACACTTGCAATTCGCGTTGAATCCGTTCGCATATAAGTAATTAAACCAACATTGCCTTGTCGCGATCCCAGATTAATTCCTTCATATAGTTGTTGTGCTAACATCATTGTTTTCCGCGTTTTAAAATTCAACTTGCGGTTAGCTTCTTGTTGTAAAGAACTCGTCGTAAATGGTGGTGCTGGATAACGTTTGCGTTCTTTTTTTAACACCTTTGTCACATCAAACGGTTGTTTGCGATCTAATTGTCCTAAAACAGTTTGAACTTCTGCTTGCGAGTGCAATTCAGTCTTCTTATGATGCACGCCATAAAAATTGGCATTAAATTGATTTTTCTTTAATCTACCAGCCTGAAAACGACTAGGAATCGTCCAATATTCTACTGGTTGGAAATTACGAATTGACTTTTCACGATCAATCACCAGTTTTAAAGCTACTGATTGTACACGGCCCGCGCTGAGCCCTTTCTTAATTTTTTGCCATAAAATCGGACTAATCGAATAACCCACTAACCGGTCTAAAATGCGCCGGGCTTGCTGCGCATCAACCAAATCCATATTAACATTTCGCGGATGCTTAAAAGCATCTTTAACCGCGTCTTTCGTAATTTCATTAAATACTACTCGGTTATCATCTGCTAAATCTAAATTTAATAAATGGGCCACATGCCAAGCAATCGCTTCACCTTCGCGATCGGGATCGGCTGCTAAATAAACTTTTTTAGCTTTTTTGGCTTCTTTTTTTAATTCTTTAATAGTATCCCCTTTACCTCGAATAGAGATATAAGTGGGTTCATAATCGTGTTCAATATCAACACCCATGCGACTTTTAGGTAAATCACGAACATGGCCTTTGCTGGCTAAAACTTTGTAATTACGTCCTAAATACTTTTCAATTGTTTTAGCCTTGGCCGGAGATTCGACAATTACCAAATTCTTTTTAGCCGGACGGCGTTTGGTAGTTTTTGAGCTAACCAACATGAAGCTCCTTTCCTTAATCAAGTCGCTTCAAATCATATGCCAGTCATTTCCTATTTGTCAAATTTTTTTGTTCAAGCCCTAACTCAGCCAATAAATCACCAGCAGCAAAATATGGTCGCGCTCCCGCCGCAATTAGTTCATTACAACCTTGGGATAACGAACTATCTAGCGGTCCTGGAGCGGCCCAAACGTTCCGATTTTCTTGCAGTGCCAATTGGGCCGTAATTAAACTGCCACTGCGTCTTTTAGCTTGTGTGACAACTAATGTCTGACATAAACCGGCAATAATGCGATTACGCTGTGGAAAAAAATATTTTTGTGGGTGCGTTGTAGGGGGATATTCAGACAGCAATAACCCTTGTTGGGCAATAGTCATTTGTAATTGCCGATTAACCGCCGGATAATAATAATCTAAACTATTACCCACAACCCCAATCGTTTGCCCCTGATTGTCTAAAGTTATCTGGTGACACCAACCATCTGCTCCCTTAGCTAGCCCGCTCACTGTCACTACTTGAGCTTGCACTAAAGCAGGAACTAAACTGTGTACGACTGTTTGCGTATAAAAACTACTTTGCCGCGCCCCAACAATTGCAACCGTTGGGCGATTCAATAACTGTAAATTTCCTTGGTAATATAGCAAAGCCGGTGGATTATAGATTTCGCGTAACTTTTGTGGATAAACAGCGTCCAAGAATGTTAAACATGGTGGCATCATGGGATAATCTTGTTGCAAGCGTTGCTGAAATAACGAGCGTTTAGTCACCGTTAGTTGCTGTTTCACAAATTGAATTAATTGACTAACGGAATAATGCTGCAAGCTTAATTGACAAACTTGCAGCATTATTTTGTTGCTCACACAACGGGTTTGGGATAATTGATATAATAATTGACGTAATTGCATAACAAACACCAGCTCCGTAATTTTTTTTAAATTACGAATTTACTGCCAAATATTTTTTGACAGGCGCAAATGAACGTCGATGAATTGGACAGATTCCTTGCTTCTGTAAACCTGCTAAATGAATTTTAGTACCGTAGCCAGCATTTTGGGCAAAACCGTAACCGGGATAAACTTGATCATACTTAACCATTAATTCGTCTCTATAAACTTTAGCCACAATACTAGCAGCACCAATCGAAACACTCCGCGCATCACCTTTAATCAATTTAGTTTGCGAAATGGGAATTGGAATCCGCATGGCATCAACTAATAGATGATCAGGTTGGACCAATAATTGACTAACAGCTTGTGCCATTGTTAACTCCGTCGCATGATAAATATTTTCTTGATCGATTAATTGCGGACTACCTACGGCTACACTAACATCAATGGCTTGATCTAGAATTTGCCCATATAATTCATGGCGCTTGTGATCACTTAATTGTTTGGAATCATTAATTTCAATTAAATTAACATCCGCAGGTAAAATAACGGCGGCGACAACTACTGGTCCCGCTAACGGTCCCCGACCAACTTCATCAATTCCGGCTACTAATTGTTGCTGTTGCCAAAAAGGTTGTTCAAATTTTTGCCGTCGTAAAAAAGCTGCTTTTAACGCCATCGTTTTAGTTAACTGGCGTTGATGCGACTGAGCTAATTTTTGCACGCCAGCGCGGGAATCTTGCGCCAACGTTTGCCAATCTGCACTCGTTAATGATTGCTGGCTAATTAACTCTTTAATCTCGTGAATCTTTAATTGTGACCATTCAGTCATTGATTTCTTGCACCCAATCTAGAGTATATCTACCCAATAATCCTTGACGCACATCATTAATAATTTTATGAGCCGCACGATCAAAATCCTGCTCAAAATGCCACTGAGTGGTTAATTGCACTAATAATTGGGCACCTGTCAGAGTCAATTGTTGGGCGGTTAATTGATACTTTTGTTGTAAAATTGTTTCATAGTGCTGTTGCCAAAATTCTAATGCATAAATAGCCAAGTCTTGTTGGGGAATAACTTTATCACTAATCGCTTGCGTCAAAGCTAAATTAAATCCGACTCGTTCTTGCGTGATTTTGGGCCATAAAACTCCTGGGGTATCCAACAATTCCAAATGGTGTTTAGTCTTTAACCAATTCTGATTTTTAGTCACACCGGGGCGATTACCCGTCACAGCCACTTTCTTACCAACTAATTTATTTAATAATGTTGATTTACCAGCATTCGGAATGCCAATGCACATGGCGCGCACTGTATAATTTTTGACCCCGCTTTGTTGGTATTTTTTTAATTTTGACGCCATTAATTGTTCAATTGCCTTCAATAGCGGTTGTAACTGATTAGTATGCTGTGCATCTAAAGCAATAACTGATTGCTGTTTTGTTTGATAAAAATTAATCCAGGCCTTAGTCATTCGTTCATCGGCCAAATCAGCTTTATTCAAAATAATTAACCGGGGTTTGGAATTAATCATTTGATCTAAAACCGGATTCAACGAAGAAAAAGGCAACCGGGCATCACGCACTTCTAAGACTAAATCTACTAATTTCAGATGGTCTTGGATTTGATTTTTAGCCTTATTCATATGACCTGGATACCATTGAATCGTCATGTCCTTATTTCCTTTCTAGTACCTTAAATGCTTGGTTCAACATCGGATCATGTCCTTGAGCCTTTTGCATTAAAGCTTGGGTTAAAGCTTGTCTAGTTTTAGCATCCAAATTACCCCTTTGTTGTGGTAATTGCTGTTGTACTTGAAAAGCTGTCAATTGTTGTTGAGTAGTAGCATCCAACTGACCGGTAACTGGAACCGCTAACCCCACAGCATTTAACACTTTTTGAGCAACTTTCACATCGCCACTAGTTTGCTGAGCAGTAATCGTTTTTTGACTGGTAAAAGCATTAATATTTAAATAATCTGGATACTTAACTTTGAGTGTCGGTTCTAAGCCTTTGTGATTAATCCAAGAACCATTGGGGGTCAACCACTTAGCGGTAGTGATTTTCATCTCTGAGTCTGAACTTAACGGACTTAAAGTTTGCACCACTCCCTTACCAAAGGTCTTTTCACCAATCACTGGTATTTGTGCAGACTGCTTTAAGGCTGCTGCAAAAATTTCAGCAGCACTGGCGGTACCCTTATCAACTAAAACGACCGTCGGTAATTTAACTTTATAATTTTTTAAATATTTCGCACTAGCACGATACGTCTTCGTCCCATCCGTTCGTGAAACCATAGTCATTATCTTTTGACCATTGGTCAGAAACATACTAGAGGCCGCTAACGCTTGTTCCATAACTCCACCAGGGTTATTTCGAACATCAATAATTAACTTTTGGGCGCCTTGACGTTGAACTTTTTGTATTTCTCGCTTCAGCTCACTAGCAGTATGTTCGGAAAATTGGGTAATCGTAATTTCGGCTACTTTTCCATGATGATTAACCACTTTGCCCATTACCGTCGCCACTTTAATCGGTGCTCGAACCAAAGTTTTAGTAAAGGTTTGTGTGCCGCGTCTAATTTCTAAATGAACTTTGGTCCCTGCTTTACCACGGGTCAATTGCGAAGCTTGATCAACTGTCATTTTTTGCGTGGAATGTTGATTAATTTTGGTAATAATATCTTTAGTTTTTAAACCGGCTTTAGCCGCTGGTGATTTCGGCATTGCTGAAACAATTTGAATGCCAGCATTAGCTTGTTCAATCGTAGCTCCGATCCCAGAAATTTTCCCAGAAATATTACTATTGAATGAATCTTGATCTTGGTCCGCCATAAACTCCGAATAAGGATCATCCAAAGACTCCAGCATTCCCTTAATTGCACCATTGATTAGCTTTTTAGAAGATACTTTCTGATAATAATTTTGATTAATTGTTTCATATACTTGTTGAACTTGGCTAAAATTACCCATAGAACCTTGATTCTTAAGTTCCACTGCCATAAAAATAAATGCGCCAGCAACCCCAATTAAAATTCCACCAACAATGGAAAATATTACTGTTGACCAAGAAAACTTTTTTTTCATGCCGAATCACTCGTTTCTTTAAGAATTAAAATGTGCCTGGGACTCTTGATATTTAGCAAAAGCCTGATCATAAATGTCCATTGTCGGTAAATACGATCCATTCAATTCCAGATATTCCGAAATTTCTGTATAGTCTTGCGCTTGTTTGGGAAAAGTTTGGTCAAAAAAAGCCGCTTCCGCAAAATGAGCAATGGGACTAGTACTATTAGGATTTCGTTGCGTCATTAAATATTCATAAAAAGATTTTTCCATCAACTAACACTCCTAAAACTTGCTCGAATAAACACTAACGACAATTTTATTTTTGTGTAAATCTAAATCTTTGACTTTAAAATAATAACCACTGTCATTTTGATAATCTTGTAAATTAATATTGATTAATTGCTTACTACTATTAATGCTTACCCAAGAAGGAAAATGATAATTATGTTGAATATAACCGAGAACAAAGCCCAATGGAATACCCAAGTGACCAATTTTTAGATGTTGGGCTTTTAATTGGACACCACCACTAGCAGTAGGAAAAGAAGCCGTTTGTAGCTGAAAATCAATTTTTGATCCCAACAAATCAGCACTCCCTACTAACGAAATATGTTGATCAAATTTTAAATGATATTGAATATCCTTACTGTTTAAATATTCATTAATATAATGATTGGCTAACCTCTGTGCTTGCTGCTTAGTTAATGTTACTTCAAAAACTGGTTGAGAATCATTGGCTGGTGCAGGTTGTTTAGAAATAACCGCAGAGTCAATCGGGCGCGTTACAGCATACCACATACCCGCACCTCCCAGAATCAGGATTGCCACTAATATTAAAAAAGCCCATTTCCACCAATTACGTTTTGTATCTACACTGCGTCTCATTTTAAATTAATCCACTCCTTTTGGCTTAATTGCAGTTGGTGCCATAATTTTTTGGTCATTAACTGATAACCTTGATGATTAGGATGAAAATAGTCTTTCGTATATAACAACGGATTTGTTGTTGTTTGTTCTTTTTTCGAATATTTCAATTTTTTAGGTTGAGCAATAGCTGACACATCCACAAAATGCATTCGATAATTATTATGGGCTAAATTTTTGCTGGATTGATTCCATTGCAAAACCGCCTGCTGCACACTCCGAGCTTTTTTAACATAAATAGCATACGGATTATAAATGCCAATCAAATAAATCGGCGCTTTATCATTATAGCGCCGAATAGTCATCACCATTTGAGACATTTGTTGCACATAAGCATCATTAGCCGCTTGAAATTGTTGATTGGACAAGTTTAAACCATGTTTTTGTAAAACATGCATAATATTATTACCACCAGCTGTCAGGATAACAATATCACTTTTCTGCAATGCTTTTTTGAGAGCAGCGTTATGTTGAACCCGCTTTAAAATTTGTCCGCTCGTTTCACCACTAATACCAAAATTTCGCATTTTTACTCGGCGATGACTGGCTGTTCTTAAAGGTTTTTGAATCAAATACGTATAACCGCCTTGATGGTGACCGTCACCAACGCCATAAGTCAAAGAATCACCCACAGCCACCACTTTTAAAGTAGTTGTTTGACTCTTAGCAGCAACTTGATGAACGTGAATGTTGACTAAGCTAATAGCTAACAAAAAATTAATGAGAATCTTTATTTTTCGCAAAGTTAACTCCTTCAATTTATCAAATTGTTAACCGCTTATTATTGCCGATAATAAATAATCGCAAAGGCACCCTCGCCAGTATGGGTCATAATAATCGGACTAGTTAGTTCAATTGTGGTCTTAATCTGCGGAAATTGAGCTTGAACTTGTTGTTTAATTTGTTGCGGCAAAGTATCATCACTCACATAAGACATGCCAATTTCACTAATTTGGTCGCCATGTGCATCAATATCTTCAATACGTGATTGAATAAAATTCTTAATCACTTTAATTCCGCGTCCCTTTTTGGCAATCGTCAATTTATGATTTTGTAACTGCACAACCACATCAATATTTAATAATGACGTCAATGTCGCAGCCATTTTGCCTAGACGGCCGCCTTTAATAATATTTTCTGGATGAGGAATACAAACGTATAATTGCGTTTGTTCAGCAATATGTTTAATCGCGGGTAAAATTTCGGCCACTGTTTTTTTCTGCTGTGCCATTTTCGCAGCTGCTAAAACTTGAAAAGCCATTCCTCGATCTGTTGAACCACTATCAACCACGGTCACTTTGGTGGAAGTCAACTCTGCTGCTTGCTTGGCAGCATCTACCGTACCACTTAATCCCTTAGTCAAGGTAATGGCCAATACCTCACTGCCATCTTGACCTAATTTGTTAAAGGCCTCGACAAAGCGACCGATGGGTGGTTGACTCGTTTTCGGAAAATTAGTACTAGCCAACATTTTTTGGGAAAATTCCTGGCGAGTAATGTCTTGACCATCAACATATTGTTGATTATCAATTTCAACAGTTAATGGCACTACTGTAATTTGATAGTCTGTAATTTCTTTTGGTGTCAGTTGCACAGAAGAATCTGTTAAGATTTTTACATTTGTCATTTGTGGAAACCTACCTTTATCATTTCAGGTCTTTAAGCTATAATCTCTAAAAGAGTTGTTTACTTAAAGATTGTATCAAACGTTCACAACTTTAGCACATTTTTATTAATTAAAGGAGCGCTTGTCTTGACCAATATTTTTGCCAAACCTCAAAAAACTTCGAAAATTTACCGAATTACTAACGAAATCTTCAGTGCCATTACTCACGGAATCGGTCTACTACTGGCGATCGCCGGTACTGTATTATTAATTATTAAAGCTGTCCATCAGCACCCCATGGCTAAAACTTTGAGCGCCTACTTAATTTATAGCTGTACACTTATTTTTTTGTATCTTTGTTCAACACTTTTTCATAGTCTTTACTTTACTAAAGCTCAACACATTTTTCAGATTCTAGACCACAGTTCTATCTTCTTATTAATTGCGGGGACTTACACACCTTTTTGTCTACTCGGAATCCCCGCACCATTTAATATTGTTTTATTAAGTACTATTTGGATCATTACTATTGGTGGTATCATTTACAAAATTTTTAACTTGGGCGCGCACCCTATCATTGATACTAGCCTGTACGTTATCATGGGATGGTTAGTCATTTTAGCCATGAAGCCCCTACATCATTCCTTAGGTACTACTGGAATTTTGCTCCTGTTTTTTGGAGGAATTGCCTTCACTATTGGCGCTTTACTGTATACAATGCGGGGTATTAAATACATTCACGTTATTTGGCACATCTTTGTGATGCTGGGTACCACTTTGATGTTTTTCTCAGTTTATTTATTTTTATAATGATCTCGCCGTTGATAAACTAAAAATTCATGAGCCCAAAGATTTTGGTCATCAACTTGACCAGTTTGTCGCTTAATGAGTTGAAATTGTTGGTAATCAATGGGAATCATCCACGTATCGCCGCTAAATTGTGCGGCGATTTTAGTTACATATAAACGTTGAACTTGCTGGGCAAACATAGTAAATAAAGCTGGTCCTCCAAAGATAAATACCCGCTCATCGTGACTAATTAACTGCTCAATTTCCCTTTGCGAGGTCGCCACGGTTAAGTCGGCTGTTTGCGAAAATTGCTCAGGAAAATGTGTCAAAACGATATTTCTCCGTTCTGGCAAAGGTCGCGCATGAGGAAAACTACGCAAAGTTTTAGAACCCATCACGATTGTACTGTGTAGCGTTGTTTGTTTTAAATAATGTAAATCTGCTGGTAACTGCCACGGCAAATGCCCGTTTTGGCCAATTAAGTGATTTTGATCTTCGGCCCAAATATATGCTAGCATGCTTTACTCCTTAAACAGCCACGGGGGCCGAAATACTGGACTGGGGATGATAATTTTGTACGTTAATTTGTTGCAACGTTAACTGATCAATACTCGTTATTTGCGGATCTAAAACCAGTTGCGGTCCCGCCGTTGGTTGACGTTGTAGTTGCAATTTAACTTGGGCTAAATGATTTTGATAAATATGGGCGTCACCCAAGGTATGAATCAATTTTCCCGGTTTTAAATGAGTTACTTGGGCAATTAATTGTGTTAATAACGCATAACTGGCAATATTAAACGGCACACCCAAAAACAAATCTGCACTCCGTTGATATAACTGGCACGACAAATAACCATCGTTAACATAAAACTGAAACAAGGTGTGGCAAGGAGGAAGAGCCATGTTTTTTAATTCTGCCGGATTCCAAGCTGTCACAATTAGTCGGCGAGAATCAGGATTCGTTTGAATTTGTTCAATCACCTGGGCAATTTGATCAATTTCTTGTCCGTCAGCTTGCCAATGACGCCACTGTTTCCCATAGACATTACCCAAGTCACCAAATTTTTGCGCAAACTGATCATCTTGTAAAATTTGTTGGCAAAACAATTGCTTTTGTCGTTGATATTCCTGATTGAACTGCGCATCTTGTAATGCTCGGTGCCCAAAGTCTGTCATATCGGGACCTTGGTAAGCAGAACTTTGGACATATTTTTGAAAAGCCCATTCATCCCAAATATGGTTATTATGTTGTAATAAATACTTAATATTACTATCACCCCGTAAAAACCATAATAATTCCGATTTAATCAAACCAAAAGGGACTTTTTTAGTCGTTAACAGGGGGAAACTATCTTGTAAATCAAACTTCATTTGGTAACCAAACAAACTATAAGTTCCGGTCTGAGTGCGATCCGTCTTAAATTGCCCCGTCGTTAAAACCGTGTGTAACAACTGTAAATACTGTTCTTCATTTTTAGTTGTTGCCATTAGTTATCCCTCTCTGCTAATTCTAACCACCGATCACTCGCCATATCTAATTGCTGTTTAACCTCAGTCAGTTCTGTTTGATGCTTCAAAATTTCTTGATAATTATTACCTTCCGTACTCATTAACTGTTCTAAATGCGCTTTTTGTTGTTCTAACCGAGTGATTTTAGGCTCTAGATCTTTTAATTCCAATTGTTGCGCATAAGTTAATTTATTAGTTGGCGCTGTTTTGACTTGCGGCGCAGCCGCTTTATTTGACGCGGCTTTCTTCGCTTTAGTTTGATTACTTGTTAAATATTGTGAATAAGAACCCCAATAACGCTGCACTTGACCGTGACCGTGGAAAATTAATAAATCATCAGTAATTTTGTCCAAAAAATAACGATCATGCGAAACCGTAATGACACTACCACTAAACTGGGTTAAATAATCTTCCAGAATTGTCATGGTTTCAATATCCAAATTATTAGTTGGTTCATCAAACAATAAAACATTCGGTTGTTGAATGAGAATGGCTAACAGATATAGCCGCCGTTGTTCACCGCCGGATAAGTCACGAATAAACGCCCCCTGCTGTTTAGGAGAAAATAAAAATTGTTCCAGTAATTGTGAAGCTGACATCTTATCGCCCTCACTGTTAGCCACATTTTGGCCAATAGATTCTAGATAAGTAATTACTCGTTGGCTTGGGTCCATTTGTTCTACTTGTTGCGTATAATAACCAATTTTAACTGTTTGACCAACATTTAATTGACCCTTTGTTAACTGCTGGCGACCTGCCAAAACATTCAAAAAAGTGGTTTTTCCGGCACCGTTAGCGCCAATAATTCCTACATGCTCACCAGAATTAATTCTTAATGTTAAATCTTGTAATAAGACTTGTTGGCCAAATGCCAATTGTGCTTGTTTTAATTCGAATACATCTTTACCCAAGCGTTGGTGTTGTATATCAATATTGAGTTGTTGCTCTGAAAACTGAGATTGATTTTTTAAAGTTTGACTTAGTTCTTTAAACCGCTCCACACGGGCATTTTGTTTGGTTCCTCGGGCCTGAACCCCAGCCCGAATCCATTTTAATTCATGGCGGTATAAATTCTGCTGGTGTTGTCTCGTTGCTGCTAAAGTGGCCTCATTTTGGGCCCGCTTTTGTAAATAGTCTTCATAATTACCACTATATTCTTGTAATGTTTGATTACTTAATTCAAAAATACGATTAGCAACTAAGTTTAAAAAGTAGCGGTCATGGGTCACGAAAATCACAGCACCAGCATAATTATTTAAAAAATTAGCTAGCCAGCTGATAGCTGTTTCATCCAAGTGATTAGTCGGTTCATCTAAGATTAATAAATCAGAATCAGAAACTAAAATTTGCGCTAAACTGACTCGGCGCACCTGACCACCCGACAATTCTTGAATTCGTTGATTAAATTCAGTAATGCCTAATTTCGTCAAAATCGTTTCGACAGTTGCTTGAAACTCCCAACCATCAATGCGATCCATTTGTTCTTGTGCTTGAAAAAAGTTCTGCGCAACTTGGGGATTATCGCTATCTCTACTATATTGACTTAATGCTGCTTCGTATTGCCGCACACTGACATACAAGGGTTCGTCCCCCTGTAAAATGGCCTCTAACACCGTTTTTTGCGGATCTAAATACGGATTCTGCTTCAAGTAGCTAATTTGATAATCGCGCGGATGGTCAATCACACCTTGCTTGAGTAAAGTTTCATCAACCAAAGAATTAAGTAGCGTCGTTTTACCAACCCCGTTTAATCCTAACAAGCCAATGCGATCCGGTTGTTGAATTTTAAAATTAACTTGCTTAAATAAAGTTCGTGCTCCAAATGATTGTTGCAAATTATTGACACTAAACATTTTCATAACTTAATCACCTTTAATCTGAGCATCACGTTGTCGTAAAGCTTTGAGTATTTCTTGTTGCTGGTTAGCTAATTGTCGACTTACAATTTGTTGCTGAATCCACAATAAATCTTGACCAATCTTTGGCCCCGGTTTCAAGTTTAATTCTTGCATGAGCAATTGTCCGTCCACTGCCAAATCATGACTACTTTTAATGGGCAATTGTTGATAAACTGCTGCCAATTGCTGTGCTTGATCTTTTTGATTTAACAAGCCCAACAATTGGCAACAATTTTGGACCACTGGTTTTTGAGCCTGGTAAATATCCCAAGTCGTTAGTTGTGGTAATTGTTGCAATAATTGCACGCTCTTCATGGTGACTTTAATAACAGCATTCGCCAATTTCCAAGCTTTCAAAAATTGTAACAATTGGGCTTTATCCAGCTGCCATTGCCAGCCCAATAAAGTCCAAACTTGCGTTTGATTTTGTAAATTTAGCTGGGCATCTAACGTTAATAATTCGGATACTTGAGCATCAGCCAGTTGTGGACAATACCGATTCAATTGTGTTTGTAGCATCGTTTCTAAACCGACTTGCCAACACGGTGCTTGCATTAATTTCAGCCACTCATCGCGAATTCGTTCAACCGCAATTTTAGACAATAAATTCGCATTAGCTGCAATCCCTGCTTGTGTCGCAGCATCGATTGTAAAGTCGAGCTGTGCTTGAAAGCGGACCGCGCGAAGCATGCGCAAAGCATCTTCGTGAAAACGTTCTTGAGGATTGCCAACGGCTTTAATCCGGCGGTGTTGTAAATCAGCTACTCCCCCAAATAAGTCAATAATCTGACCTTGAGTCGTCATAGCTAATGCATTGATCGTAAAATCGCGGCGTTTTAAATCTTGTTTTAAAGACCGCACAAACTCTACATGATCAGGACGACGATAATCTTGATACCCCGATTCAGTCCGAAAAGTGGTAATTTCATAAGTTTGATGAGCAGTAATGACGGTCACTGTTCCATGATCAATCCCGGTATCTGCAGTATGGTTAAAAATAGCTTTGATTTCTGCCGGATAGGCACTAGTCGCCAAGTCCACATCATGAATCGGACGTTGTAATAACATGTCACGGACACAACCACCAACAAAGTAAGCCTCAAAGCCAGCCGCATTAATTTGCTCTAAAACAGGAATTGCTGCTGCAATCGCAGTCGGAAAATGTTCAATTCTCATTGTTTAAATTCAACTCCTGTTCCAACTCATTCATTTCCCAATCGTTAGGTACTAATTTTAGATAATTATGAACAGCATTTTTCAGCAAATCTGGAGCTGAACTTTTCCGTAATAAAGTAATCAAGTCCTTTAAATAATTAGGATTATCCTTAAATTGATCATAAACACTCAAAAAAGCCGTTTGGGCGGCCGAAATTTGTTCGAGAGCGCTCAAGGAGCGGGCCCGGTTCCATTGTGCTTGTCCATCATCACGCAACTGATCTGCATATTGGTCCAATAAATTCAAATTTGCTTGGTGTTCATTTTTTAATAAATAAATTTGACTCAAAGCTAAAATTAAACTAGTTGGCGCATCTAACATCTTCAAACCTTGTTTTAATAAAGTCACTGCTGGATCTAAATCACCTAGTCGTTGTGCACTGGTAGCTACCAATTCATATAACAATTCACTATAAGGATCATAGCTCAATCCTTGCTGAGCTGCTTTAAATGCCGCAGCTGGCTGATTCTGGGCCAAATTTAAGCGACTTTCCAAAATATAACCTGAAGTATAATCCGGTGCTAGTTGTAATAATTGTTCAATTAAAGTCTGTGCTTGTTGATAATGTTTTAATTCTAATTCCAGATTAGCATAATTATATAGATTATCCGCATTTAAAAATTCGGGTGTGGTTTGTTGATAACTGGCCTCCGCCGCTTCATAATCACCTAGTCCCACTTGCGCTGCAGCTAAGCGTTGGTACAGTGAAATTCCTGAAAATTCGAAAACATCTTGATCAATTAACTGCTCATAATAATCAGCTGCTTGTTGAAATTGATTTTCGTTAAAATATAATTCCGCTAACGCAAATTGAATCACTTGTTCCTGTGGTGCTAATTTTAATGCTTGTTGCAATTTTTGCTCACTAACCTCATAAAGACCTAAGGTTTGATAAAGATCCGCACTAACCATTAATGATGCGACATAAGCCGGTGAATCTGCCTGAATTTGTGCCAACAAATTGGTTGCTTCATCAACTTCATCATTAGAAATCAGCGTCTCTGCCAAATTAACTTTTAGAATATCCTCCTGAGGCAATTGTTTTAACAAGGAGCGGTAAACTACAATTGCACTATCCACTAATCCTGACTGCTGTAGCTGTTGTGCCGCTTCATACAAATCATCTACAGAATCACGCTGTAAAGCTTGTTTTAACAGTGACTGTCCATGGTCAAAATCACCTTGTTGTAAAGCCGCCACCGCCTGTTTGCTATATGTCATTTAAAATACTCCTTTAATTCCGTTAATTTCAAGATAACACAAATTAAGAGACTTACCAGTATTACATCTGTCATAAAATATTTTCTAAATCAATTTGACACTTTTGATCCAAAAAAATAAGGGTACGACTAGCACAACAATCACTAAAGTATTTAAAAACTCCCAAGTTATATAAAATCCTCTGAAAAAACTACTTAATCAGTAATTTCCAAAAGTCAGTTTTAATGACTAATTTTTTAATAACTTTTAGATTTAGTATTGTCGCATGAACCTTCAAGAAACTAGGACCCAAAGAATTTGGCGTCAATTGAGACGAACATTTTCTTTTGATAATATTCCCAAAGTCAGTAGCTCGTATCCAACTTTATACAATTCGAAAATTAAAGTTCAGACTTTAATCTGGAATATCGTTAGTACGCAACTTCTCATCTACTTTTGTCCTAACTTCTATTTCAGGCTAGTTGCATCCTTATCAATTATACCGGCAAATAAATAATAGTTGGGAAAAGCGGACTTAATTAGCTGACCAGCGGTTAAGCACATTTTCCCAGAACAATTTCCTTATGTAAGCTAAGACGATTATAACAAATATTATAATCGCCCGTGATAAACAATCTTTTAAAAAATTATTTAACTGCGTCTTTTAATGTCTTACCTGGTTTGAAGGCAGGAACATCACTAGCAGGAATTGTGATTTCTTCATTCGTTTGTGGGTTGCGACCCTTACGAGCAGCACGATGACGAACTTCAAAATTACCAAAACCAATTAATTGAACTTTTTCGCCCTTAACTAAACTTTCTTGGATAGAACTGAAAACTGCATCAACTGCAGCAGTAGAATCCTTCTTAGTTAAACCAGTTTTTTCAGCTACATTTTGAATTAATTCTGCTTTATTTGCCATAATTTTTTTCACCTCCGTGAAGCAATGAAGTGATCATTACTTAATCAAAATGACGACTACCACACCATCATTCTTTAACAAATTATCATAAGATTCCCAAGCTAGCAAGGAATAATCACATTTTTTTACGAACTTTTGTAATTCTTAATAAAAATTTTATTTAAATCCACCAAAACAGTCTATTTCCGCATTCGCGCAATGATCTTAATCGGCGTACCAGTAAAATCAAACATTTCCCGTAACTGATTTACAATAAAGCGCTCATACGAGAAATGAAAGAGCTCCGGATCATTCACAAAAGCGACAAAGGTTGGTGGATTAACCGCAACTTGCGTCAAATAATATAGCCGCAAACGTTTATTTTTCACAGTTGGTGCTGGCGCAATTGCAGTAGCTTTTAACAATAAATCATTCAGCAATGACGATTGAATCCGCCGATTTTGGTTTTCATAAACTGCCGTTACTAGTTCAACAATTTGATCTAAGCGTTGGTTTTTCAGTGCTGACACAAAAACAATTGGTGCATAATTTAAATATCGAAATTCTTGGCGCAAATAATCTGTAAATTCTTGCATCGTTTTTTGATCTTTATGTTGGACAGCATCCCACTTATTAACCGCAATAATGACCCCACGACCAGCTTCGTGCGCTAAACCAGCAACTCGTTTATCTTGCTCACGAATCCCTTGCTCGCCATCAATCACCATAACGACTACATCACTACGATCAATCGCGCGCATAGCCCGCATCACTGAATACTTTTCCGTGTTTTCATATACTTTACCACGTTTACGAATGCCCGCAGTATCAATCATCGTATACAATTGGCCTTCATCATCCACAAAACTGGTATCAATCGAATCACGTGTCGTCCCTTCCATATTGGAAACAATTACACGCCGTTCGCCTAAAATGGCATTAACTAATGACGACTTACCGACATTCGGTCGTCCAATAAAGCTAAATTTAATAGCAGGATCTTCATCAACTAATTGGTCATCAGGAAAACTTTGAACCACTTGATCTAATAAATCTCCCAAACCTGTACCATGAACTCCGGAAACGGGGAATGGTTCACCTAAACCTAACGTATAAAATTCATAAATATCTTGACGCTGCTCTAAATTATCGGCCTTATTAACTGCTAAAACGACGGGCTTCTTAGCTTGAAACAAGATATGAGCTACCGTTTCATCTTCTTTAACGACGCCCACCCGACCATCAACAACCATCACAATGACATCAGCTTCGTCGATGGCAATTTCTGCTTGGCTTTTAATTTCTTGATTGAGCGTTGTATCTTCTAAAGTAATTCCGCCTGTATCAATCACCGTAAATTGTTTATTTAGCCATTCAGCATGCGTATAAATCCGATCGCGAGTTACTCCAGGAGTATCTTCAACAATAGCGATTCGTTCACTTGCAATTCGATTAAACAAGGTAGATTTTCCAACGTTAGGGCGTCCAACTAATGCTACTACTGGCATTGCCATATTTTCACCTTCTTAAAATTATTTAATCAAAAAAACTGGCTCCAAAGAGTCAGCTTTTGCACAATAAGTTTGATTAATTTTGAGAATTTTCATCATCCACAATATCACCTAAAGCAAAACCACGTTCTTCATCAGGCAAAGTGTAATCAATCTCTTCTTCTTGAGATTCAGCTTCTTTTTTAGCATGCGGATTTTCCGTTAATTCTTTAATTGACAGACCTAAACGCTTTTGCTCTGGATCGACATTTAAGACTTTCATGTGAACTTGTTGACCAACTTGTAAAACATCAGCTGGCTTATCGACATGATTCCAAGAAATTTGGGAAACATGAACTAATCCTTCAACCCCTGGTAAGACTTCAACAAAGGCGCCAAAATCAGTCAAGCGTTTGACGACACCGTCGATTTCATCACCAACGGCAATCTTTTCGGAAACACTTTCCCAAGGTCCTGGTTGTGCAGCTTTAATAGACAAAGAAATTCGTCCACGTTCTTTATCAACATCTAAAACTTTAACTTTAACCTCTTGCCCAACTTCTAAAACATCAGCTGGCTGATTAACTCGTTCATAAGAAATTTGTGAAACATGAACTAAGCCGTCCATACCGCCTAAATCAATAAAGGCGCCAAAATTAGTTAAACGAGAAACCTTAGCTTCGATAATATCACCTGGTAAGATTCGTTCCATAACTTCAGCTTCACGTTGCTTCTTTTCTTGAGCTGCAATTTCTTTATGTGATAAAACAAAGCGATTCTTAGCTGGTTGCACTTCAATAATTTTCAAATCTAAAGTTTGGCCAACGTAAGGCTTTAAATCACGAACAAAATGATCTGAAATCATCGAAGCCGGAATGAAACCACGCAAACCGTCAACTTCAACTAACAAACCACTTTTGACAGTTCCGGTAACTTTTCCTTGAACTGTAGTATCTTGATTCATCAAATCAGCCATTTTAGCGTAGGCTTTTTGATTTTCAATACGGCGTTGAGATAAAATAAAACTACCGTCTTCTTTGTCACTCGCAGAATGCCGCACGACTAATAATTCTAATTTATCGCCAACTTGTGCCAGCTTATGAATATCAGCCTTCCGATCTGCAGTTAGTTCACGCAGTGGGACAACTCCTTCAACTCCAGAATTATCAATACCTACAACCAGTTGATTGTCTTCAACTGATAATACCTCCGCGGTAACCACATCGCCAATTTGTACTTGATCAAAACTATCAAGCGCTTGCTCCATGGGATTTATGCTGTTATTCTCTTCAGCCATTTTTACATCCTCCTCGCCATCGTTCGAAATCTATCTTAATGTAAAATCACTTCAATTACCAGTGCTATTAATTAATTCTTTAATTTTATTTGAATAATTTGCAGTGCTTTGTCAATAACTTGATCAATGTTCAAGCCAGTCGTATCAAGAATTTGCGCATCTTTCGCCTGAATTAATGGTGAAATACTTCGATGAGAGTCTTTATAATCACGTTGCGTAATCTCTTCTTCAATTTGGGCTAAAGGTGTGGTAATTTTACGAGTTAAATTTTCTTGATAACGCCGCTGTGCACGTTCTTGAACACTCGCTGTCATAAAAATTTTAACTTGTGCGTGGGGTAAGACCACAGTCCCAATATCTCGGCCATCCATGACTACATCGTTGTTTTGTGCCAATGCTCGTTGTTGTTGTACTAACAATGTCCGTACCCCTTGTAATGCCGAAACTTGTGAAACATTTTGCGCAATGATTGGTGTCCGAATCGCCGCCGTGACATCTTCTTGACCGGCGTAAACTAACTGTTGTTGATTTTCTAATCGAAAAGTAACTGGATTGGCTTGCAACGCTTGAACAATTGCAGCTTCAGCACCGTAATCAAGCTGCAATTGCGTTGCTAACCAAGTGGCTGCGCGATACATGGCTCCCGTATCAACATATAAAAAATTTAATTTTTGTGCAACTGCTTTTGCAATTGTACTTTTACCAGCAGAAGCTGGTCCATCAATAGCTATTTGCATTTAAGCACTCCTAATAAACAGTAAAAGAGGTTGGGCCAATAAGACTCATACTCATCTAACAAAATGAACATTCAGTCATTATTGTGTTTCAAAAGTCAGCAGTTTGAGTCTAACGATTTTAAAGTCTTTCGTTCAGTTTTAGACTTAAAAATTTCATTCAACTACTTGATGACTTTTGCTCCCAGCCTCTCAAAATTTAGTGAACACGCAAGCGCATCCCTGGTCGTAACACGGTGTTACTAGACATTCCATTTAATTGGTATAACTGCTGAGTTGTCATCCCATGATTCAGTGCAATTCGATAAGCATTATCATGAGCTTGTACAACATAATAAGAAGAATTAGTTGCCGAAGAACTTGCTGCCGTAGTTGCTTGCTGATTAGTATTAGCCTGCTCAGCAGTATTATTATCAGCTGCAGCGGTATTATTCGTTGGACTTTGTTGTGTATTAGTAGTTTCCGACTGATTAGTTGTAGTTTCCTTAGCAGTCTTATCAGATGGAGATTCAGATTTTTTATTGGTCGACTGATTCAAATGCGATGCTACTTTTTTAGCTTTTTGCTTTTTTGCTTTTTTATGAGTTGCAGTACTTTTAGGCTTCGAACTAACTGCCACTTGACTAGTACTATCAACTGCCGTCTTTTGATGACCGGCTGAAACAGCCGACCAAACAATTGGCAAACACATAATTGCCAGTAGCACGATCACTAATGACCAAACCAAAACCTTATTACTTTTTTGAGTTTCTTTACGTTGAACCCGTGAATACTCTGCAGAAGTTTCTGGCGTTGTAGAGTCTGTCACAGATGATGTATCTTTTTGATCAGCAGAATCTCCAAATGTTGCTTCCCAAAGTTTAGGTTTTTTATCGCTCATTAATCTCACCTCTAATAACTATTAAGTTTACCAGTTAAATGGATAAATTTCATTAAAAAAGAAAAAACTGAAGATTTTTTTATCAAAATTTTAAACGTCTAGTTAATAAAATGCTCAAAATCGAATTAATAACACCTTTAACTAAATTAAATGGCACAACCCCAAATAATACGTATTTTGCCACCGGCATTCCGATATGAAAATTCAGAACGGTCATATATAAGGGCATTAAAATAAAGTAGTTAGCCAAAGACAGCACAATAGTTAAACTCAAAGTTCCACAACCGTAAGCTAACCAATTAGCATGATCGTTACGCAGTAACAAAACAATCGGAATAATAAATGCCAAGCTAGACAAGAGTGATGAAAAATCACCAATTAAACTAGCCACATTCATTCCCATTAACACCCAATGTAATAATACTTTACAAAAAGCTACTAACGTTCCGGTCGACATTCCATAAAGACCAAAGGCCAATAACACCACAACATCACTAACATCCATTTTCAAAAAAGAAAAGCCTGGAATCAATGGAATTTCAATATACATTACTAAAGTTGCCAAAGCGGTTAATAAAGCACCACCAATGACTTTATTGTGCGCTAACTTACTTCTTTCCATAAAAAAAGACCTCCAACAAATCGTTGCAAGGCAAATGAGATCATTAAATAATGATCTTGCGTTTTCTATCATCTGGACTATACCATCGGCTTTTGGAATTACACCAAATCCACCATTGCTGGGTTGCGGGCTATCACCGCCGGTCAGGAATTTCACCTTGCCTTGAAAACGATATTTATTATAATTTTTTAAGAGCTTTGACTTCATCTTGCGTCAAAAAGCGCCAGTCGCCAGATACTAGACCATCTAACGTTAAGAATCCAACTTGCTCTCGTCTTAATTTTACCACATTAAAGCCGACTTGTTTAAACATTTCCTTAACTTGATGATTCATGCCTTCGTGGATCACTAGTTTTACTAGTGAAGTTTGCCGTTGACGATCAATACTCATAATTTCCGATTTGGCTGGAGCAGTCTTACGGCCCTTGATCTTAACTCCATGTCGTAATTGTTCTAACGCTTGAGAAGTTACAATTCCAGACAATTTAGCAATATAAACCTTATTAACTTGATTACTTGGATGTAATAAATGGTTGGTTAGATCGCCATCATTCGTCATTAGTAATAAACCGGAAGTATCATAATCCAAACGTCCTACTGGATAAATTCTCGTATCAATAATATCTTTAAAATAATCCGTTACTACTTTGCGTCCCTTTTCATCATGAACCGATGAAATCACCCCGCGTGGCTTATAAAATAATAAATAGACTTTGGGCCGTTTTTCAATCGCTACGCCATCGACCTCAATCAAGTCGTGTGTGGAAAATTTACTCCCTAACTCGCGAATTACTTTGCCATTAACTTGCACTCTCCCCGCCGTAATTAAATCTTCTGCTTTCCGGCGCGAAGTAACCCCCGCATTGGCAATCAATTTTTGTAATCGTTCTGTCTGTTTCATTCGTCTCTATCCTTTTTTGAAAATAAATCAACATTTCCTTGCTGATCCAAATTTTGTTCTTGAAATGCCGCTAAGGGTGGTAAATCTGCCAATGATGTTAATCCAAAGTAATTTAAAAATTCCTTCGTAGTACCATACATCATGGGACGTCCGGGGGCATCTTTATGGCCTGTTACTTTGATTAGTTGCCGGACAAGCAATGTTTGTAAAGTCGCACTACTATTTTTCACACCACGGATCTCATCGATTTCAATGCGTGTGACCGGTTGCTGATAAGCAATGATTGCTACAACTTCTAGTGCAGCAGTACTCAACTTATTAGCTTGCTCAGTCTGCCAATATTGATCTAACAAATCATGATATTTAGCTTTGGTTAATAACTGATACTGCTCACCAAATTGCTTAATTATCAAAGGATACTGGTCAGTAGTCTCTAAGACTTCAGTTAAGTTGGCCAATTGTTGCCGCACACTAGCTAAGTCTTTGTTTAATAAAGTGGCTAAATCCTGCAAGGATAAACCCTGCTCACCCGCGACAAATAACAAGACGATTAATTCTTGCTGCACTTATTTTTACCTCAACTTTACCAAAATATCACTTTGATAATCAATTTGTGTGACTAAAACCGTTTGATCTTTAACTAATTCCAATAAGCCCATAAATTTGGTAACTACTTCTTCAACCTGAGCACTCTGTTGCAACAATTGCTGAAAAGTTAATTGGTGTTTCTGCTGCAATTGTTGCATAATTTGCTCTTGCGCTTGCGTCACCGAAATAGTTTCTAAAAACGGCAATTGCGCCAAATCAGTTTGTTGCTGCAACCGATCTAATAATTTAACCAAACATAATGCTAAGTCATTACCAAAATAAGTTCCTGGTCGCAAACTCCGCTGATGCGGAGCCGCAACTGTGCTTGGAGGGCGACTATACAACTGCCGACGTTGCTGTTCTAATTCCTGTAAATCTTGAGCAGTCGCCTGATAAGCTTGATAAGTCAATAATTGAGCGACCAAATCTGTTCTAGGGTCAACTACATCCTCTGCCAAATCATCATCAAACGCCGGAGTTTGCGGCAATAATAATTGACTTTTAATCCGCATCAAGGTCGCCGCCATAACCAAATAATCACCCGCAATATCCAACTGCAAAGATTGCATTCGATGCAGATAATCTAAATATTGTTGCGTCACTGCGGCAATCGGAATATCGTAAATATTAATTTGTGATTTTTTAATTAAATGTAATAACAAATCCAGGGGACCCTGAAAATCAGTTAAAATTAACTCTAGTTGTTCCACTACTGACCACCTAATATTTTTTGATACCGGAGCAAAGCAATTAATGATCTAAAAGCTCAAGTAGTACGCCATGAAATGGCCTTAGCATTAACAATCCCGCAGCATTCAGCTATTTTTTTGCCAGCGTATGATTAGTGGTGTTAGTTCTATACTGCCCATAATTTTATCATCTGGATAATATTCCTGAACTTCATCCAAAATCTGAAACATTATCTGTTGTGAACGCTCGGCGGGACTCAACGAAATATAACGCACCAAAATAATTTGTGGCTGCACTTCTAATGCTACCGCCCCAATAAAATCCGTATTTTGTTGAGGTTTATACAAAAACAATTGATGCTGTTGATTGTCATTATATAATTGCAATTCCATACGCACATGATCTAAATCTTTCAACTCTGGCATATACGATAAAAAGCCCATCGCAATTTTTTGATAATTATGACTATACTTAACTAACATAAGTGTCTACTCTTTATTTTTAAGAACAATTCCTGTAGCAGTTTGTTCAATTAACTGTTGCTTTAACAAATGCCCCAAAGCCCGCTTAAAACTGCTCTTGCTAATACCAAAATAGCGTTTAATCTCTTGGGGATCACTCTTATCGTTATATGGCAAATCAAAATTAGGTTGATGCTTTAACACAGCCAAAACCATAGCCGCATCATCACCAATCTCTTCATAAGCCCGCGGTTTCAGTGATAAATTTAAATGATCAAAACTACTACCAATGACGCGCGCTTTAACTACCTGACCTAAACGAGGTTCTACTTCTCGTTGACTAGGATGAATAAAGCCCAAATGATAATCATTAGTCAAAACAAAGGTGCCACTCATCTTAAGACGATAAACAGTAGCTTGAACATTTTTATTTTGTAAATTTTGATTAGCGCGGCGACTAATTTGTTGAAAAATATTAGCATCAGCCAACTTGCCCCACATGCGATTTTTGCGATCAACTTTTACACTTAATAATAAGCGATCACCTTTTTGCGGCCACAATTTTTTGAGTTCTGGTAAATCATCTAATGACACGACTAAGTCTTTGTCGGGCAAGCCAATATTCACAAATACTCCTAAGTCAGTCCGCACATCAACTACTTCGCCCCAACCAAAACTCCCTACACCAACAGTGGGAATTTGTGGCGTTAAAATTAATTTGTGGGCCTTATTTTCATACAGATAACCTTGTAAATTATCAACCGGTTTTTCAACCTGTTCTTTAGGTGTCTGAAAAGTTTGTCCTGCAATTGAGACAAAATAAGCATTTTGATTTTGGTCAATGACTTGACCAGTTTGAATAGTTCCTAATAAATCTTGTAATTCCAAGTTAGCACCTCATTTTATTTAATTCCAATATTCGCTAACACCGTTAAAATACAATATGCAATGCCTGAAGCAATAACTGGGCCAGCAGCAATACCTTTAAAAACGACCACTCCCACAATCGTACCGAAAACTAACGCCACCGTCATTTCTGGAGACGCCGACAGTAAGTGAACACCCTTAGCGGACAAAATAGCAACGAGAATTCCACAAAGCACAGCTACATAACCTGCAGGTGACTTAAAAGCATTAATCAAATCACGAAAACCCACTTCTCCAGTGGCTATCGGAACCAAAATGGCAACCGAAATGACAGTGACCCCCCAATTAATTCCTTGTGAACGAATCACACCCAGTAAATGCCCCGTTTGCGGTAAAGCTTTTAAAATTAATACCACTAATGTAGCAATTAATAATGAATTATTTTTGCTTAAAAAAGCTACTACTAAGATAATAGCTAAAAATAACCAACTCTCCATAAAATCTCCTCAATATTCAACATCTTACCATATAATCGTCTTTCTTGCTTGGCGACTCTTAGTGACAATTTGAAGGCAAAATAAAAAGCAGGAAATTAATCCTACTTTTTTACTAATTAATTAATTGAACTTTAAAGTGAGTTCGAAGCACCACGGTAAACATTACCACGACGTGAATCAACAGTAATAACTTCATCATCTTTAATTAACTTAGTAGCATCTTGAGCACCAACAATAACTGGAATACTTAAAGCAATTCCCACGACTGCAGCATTAGATGTTAAACCACCATTTTCTACCACTAAGGCACTAGCTTTTTCAATAGCTGGGAAATAGTCTTTATCAGTATTTTCGACAACCAAGATATCTTGATCACTCATTTTATCAATAGCTTCTTGAGCACTATGGGCAACAGTTACTTTACCAATTACTGTTTCATCACCAACGCCTTGGCCTTTGACTAAGTTAGAACCAATTAATTGAACTTTCATCAAATTAGTTGTACCACTTTCGCCAACTGGCACACCGGCAACAATTAAAATCAAATCGCCTTCCTTAGCAAAGCCTAATTCTTGAGCTTTTTGCGCTGCTAAGTCAAACATTTCATCTGTGTTTTCTGGACGATCTGCAACAACTGGATAAACACCCCAGTTAACTGTCAAACCACGTTGAACTTTTTCATCAAAAGTAACGGCTAAAATATCCGCACTTGGACGATATTTAGAAATCATCCGTGCTGTATAACCAGAATTAGTAGCTGTAACAATCGTCTTGATACCTAATTCTTGGGCTGTCCGCACTACAGATTCACCAATGGATTCTGTTGCGTTAGAACCCTTATATTCTTCAAAACGTTGTAAAGCTAAAGTATTGGCACCATCAAGTTGTTCTTGTGTCCGTACATCAATGCGGCTCATAGCATCAACAGCTTGCACAGGATAATCACCATTAGCACTTTCACCAGATAACATTGTGGCATCAGTACCATCTAACACAGCATTGGCAACATCAGTAACTTCAGCCCGTGTAGGACGTGGATTTTCTTGCATCGAGTCTAACATTTGTGTAGCAGTAATAACCGGCTTACCTAAAGCATTGCACTTTTTGATTAAATCTTTTTGAACAAATGGGACGTTTTCAAATGGAATTTCCACACCCATATCACCACGAGCAACCATCAAACCATCAGAAACCTTTAAGATTTCATCAATGTTATCAATACCTTCTTGTGATTCAATTTTAGGGAAAATTTGAACTTGTTCTTGATGCTTAGCTTCTAATAATTCACGAATGTCTAACACATCTTGAGCTTTCCGTACAAAACTAGCAGAGATGTAGTTAATGTTGTGATCTAAACCGAAGTTGATATCATCAGTATCTTTTTCGGTAATACCTGGTAAGCGAATTTCCACGCCAGGCGCATTAACACCCTTCTTAGAACCAATAACACCATCATTTTGTACAACAGTAACTAATTCTTTATGAGCTTCGTCTTTTTCAGTAATCTTTAAATCAACCAAACCATCATCGATTAAGACGTGACCACCAACATGAGTGTCATCATATAAACCAGGATAAGTCACTGCAATTTTTTCAGGATTACCTGTAAAATCAGGATCCATCGAAACGCGAATTACATCACCAGTATGAGCTTCAAACTTACCGCCTTCTTGAACAGTCGTCCGAATTTCTGCACCTTTAGTATCTAACATAATACCAACGATTTTACCAGTTAACTTTTCAGCTTCTTTAACCATTTTCATCCGTGACAAATGTTCTTCATGGTCACCATGAGAAAAGTTAAAGCGAAAGACATTAGCACCTGCTTCAATCAATTTAGAAATTGTTTCAACATCGTTACTTGCAGGTCCTAAAGTACTAACAATTTTAGTTCTTTTCATTAATTTTCTCCTCAAATAAATTAATCACACAACTTAATTAGCATACCAGAAAATATTACTTAGCTAAAGACTTGTTTATACCGTATAAGCTTAAATCTGGTTGATGTTTTTCGTCAAATAAATCGGTCATTGGATGATAGGTTAATTGATTATTTTCTGTACCAATAGCAATTCCGCCTTTACCTTCAGCCAACAAATCAACCGCATAAGCTCCCATTTTGCTAGCAAGTACGCGATCACGAGCTGTCGGGGAACCACCACGTTGGACATGACCTAAGACTGTACTTCGAGCATCAAAATCACCATATTGTTTTAATTGCTCCATAAATTCATCGGCATGCATGACTCCTTCAGCCAGCACAATAATTGTGTGCTTTTTGCCACGCGCCCGTAAAGCTTGAATATTTTGCGCAATTTGGGCAATATCGAATTCTTTTTCGGGAATAATAATCTCATCAGCACCACCAGCAACACCAGCCCACAAGGCAATATCACCAGCACCACGGCCCATCACTTCAATCACAAAAGTTCGTTCATGACTAGCCGCAGTATCACGAATTTTATCAATGGATTCCACTACAGTATTAACCGCAGTATCAAACCCAATTGTAAAATCAGTATACGGAATATCGTTATCAATGGTTCCTGGTAACCCAACCGCATTATAGCCATGCTCGGTTAAACGCAAAGCACCGTGATAAGAACCATCACCGCCGATAACCACTAGCGCATCAATACCAAACTTCTTCAATTGCTCAATTCCTTTAAGTTGGCCTTCAACTTGAGCAAACTCTGGATAACGAGCAGAATACAGCATAGTACCGCCCCGCGTAATAATATCACCAACGTCAGAACGTTCCATCTTAAAAATATCACCAGCGACTAATCCAGCATAACCATAATTAATCCCGTACACTTCAAAGCCTAGTGACATTGCTCGCCGCGCTACCGCACGAATAGCGGCATTCATTCCGGGCGCATCGCCACCACTAGTCATGACACCAATTTTTTTCATCATCACACCTCACAGTTAATGAAACTACATACAAAATATACCATTATTTTCGAAAAAAAACAGTACTACTTTCCAGAAAAGTTGCTTTATTGATAACTACAATTAGTTTTGCCGAAGGCCTGAATTAACGAATTGCGGCTTTGTTCATCGTATTTAATCCAATATTTTCGATTCAATAAAAAATTTTCACTATTTTCAGAAAAACAAGCAATTACTGGCGTCTCTCCGGGATATTTTTGGGTTAAAGTCATTAATTTTTTAATATGTTTTGGATCTTTTTTCTGAAATTTAACAAAAACGCGATGTGGCGGCACCTTTTTTAATAACGGAGCTGCTTTGAATATTTTATCAGCGATTAATTCTGGGCGTTGCTGCTGATCGGTGGTAACTTTCACCCGCATTAGATACACCTGATTTTTAATTAAATCTATCGTTTGAAAAGTGCGGGGAAAGACCGTCACTTTAAGAGTTCCTAACTGATCGCTTCCGGTTACAAAAGCCATTTGTTGCCCTTTTTTAGTTCGAATCACTTTAATATTCTGAATAAATAGCAAAATATTGGCCGTTTGACCAACGACCAATTGTTGGCTAGAAACAATGGGATACAGCCACTTTAAAGTCTGGTATTTATCAACCGGATGTCCCGAAATGTAACTACCTAAATATTGTTGTTCCTGATCCAATTTTTCCAAATGACTATAATCTGGAATTTTTTTAGCTTTGGGTTTTAAAACATCAAACAAAGAAATACTATTATGCGCCAAATGTAAGCTTTCCAAGAGATCCGGTAACTGGTCAACAATTTGTCTGCGATTTTCATGTAAGCGGTCAAAACAACCACTTTTAATCAACGGCGTAATCAGTTCTACATTGCGAAAACGTTCATCAATTCGTTTGACAAAATCTAACAGACTTGTAAATTGACCTTGTTGTCGAACTTGCAAAATATTTTGCAAAAAATCACGACGAACGTGTTTAATAAACAATAACCCAAAACGTAAACTCTGCTGTTCAATCGTAAAATTGAGGGTACTTAAATTAATATCGGGGCTGAGCAGTTTAATCTTTTGTTGTCGTAAATCTTGTAAATAAATGATAGTTTTATCACTATTCAAATTAGCGTTTAATAAAGCTGCAAAAAAAGCCTGCGGATAATGAACCTTTAAATAAGCCAACGTATAAGCTAATTGACTATACGCTACCGAATGAGCTTTATTAAAACCGTAATTAGCAAACTTTTCTATATATTCAAAAACTTGCTGTGCATTTTTTAATTGATGACCGCGACTCACGGCTTGTTGGATAAATTGTTGCCGCTGTTGTTGCATAATTTGGCTATCTTTTTTGGCAATAGCACGGCGTAATAAATCCGCTTGGGCCAAGCTAAAACCGGCCATTTGCGCTACCACTTGCATAACCTGTTCTTGATAAATCAAAATACCATAAGTGGGTCGTAAAATTTCTTTCAAGGAATCATCAGGATAAGTAATAGGTTCTTGATGATGTTTGCGCGCTATAAAATGGGCAATATTTTGCATGGGACCAGGACGATACAAAGCATTAACTGCCACAATATCAGCAAAATCATCAGGTTTTAATTGGCGTAAAACCGAACGAATGCCGCGCGATTCAAATTGAAAGATACCGTCTGTTTGGGCCGTTTTAAAAAGTTGCAAAGTGTCTGGATCATTCAATGGAATTTGCATGGGGGCAATTGTGACTTGTTGAGATTGCTGAACTAATTCTAAAGCTTGCGCCAAAATTGTCAGATTACGTAAACCTAAAAAATCAATTTTTAAAAGTCCTAAAGCTTCCACATTACCCTTCGTTTGCTGAGTTAACCAAGTACCTTCACTTCCCCCCGCTTGTAAAGCGACGGTGTCCGTTAATGGTTGTTGACTCAAGACAATTCCCGCAGCATGGGTTGAAAAATGTCGTGGTAAGCCTTCAATTTGCTGTGCTACCTGGAATAGAGTTTGATTTTGACTAGATTGTCCCACCAAAGTCCGTAACGCTGAAGATTGTTGATAAGCTGTAGCCAATTTAATCCCCAATTGCTGCGGAATTGCTTGAGACCAGCGCTTTAATTCAACCTGACTCAATCCCATTACACGTCCTACATCTCTTAAGGCCTGTTTAGCTGCAAAAGTACCAAACGTGATGATTTGCGCCATGTGTTCTTGACCATATTTTTGCTGCATATACTGCACTAGTTCTTCCCGGCGATTATCAGGAATATCCAAATCAATATCTGGCATATCAACGCGTTCTGGGTTTAAAAAGCGTTCAAATAATAAATCATATTTTAAAGGATCAATTTGGGTAATTTGTAAAGCAAAACTGACTAACGAACTAGCTGCTGAGCCCCGCCCTGGTCCGGTTAGAATCTGCAATTGATGTGCTTTTTGCACAACATCTCGAACAATCAAAAAATAATCCGCGTAACCCATTTGGTTAATAACTCGTAATTCATATGCTAACCGCTGCTGATAATTCTTTGGAATGGATTGGGGCGCAAAATACTGTTTTAATCCTGCTCGCGCTAGCTCAGTTAAATATTGAGCAGCAGTTAAATGTTTTGGCGTGGCAAAATGAGGTAACTGGGTGCGTTGAAACTGTAATTCGACTTGACATTCTTGTGCTAATGCTAAAGTTTGCTGCCAAGCTGTTTGTAAATTCAAATTAAGGCATTGCTTTTGACAAGCTTGGGCTGAACGTAACGAATGATCTTGCGTATTAGTTGTCGTCGTCAACTTATCTCCTGTTGCTACATGCTGCAATACCTCTTGACTAAAAGCATCTTGGGGTTGCAAGTATTGAACATCATCTAAAATCACACAAGCCAAATTTTGTAGTTGACTTAACCGCTGCCGTAAATTAATTTGCTCTGTTGTAAAATTACGTAAATCTAAACCAACATACAAATCATGGGGTTTGATTTGCTGTAACCGTTGTAAATATTCGGGTGCTTGTTGTTGATGGCGCGTTAATAAAACTTCTAATTCACTGCGCCCCTGAGGAACAATTAAGACTAAATCCGTTAATAATGAGGAAAATTGTGTTAAATCTAGCGCCGTCGTTTGTGTCTGAATTTGCGTAGATAATTTTAATAAATTATGATATCCACGAACATTTTTGGCAAGCACAATTAGTGGATAATCATTTTCTTGATCTAATAACCCGGGAATTAACAACGTCATCCCTAATAGCGGGCGTAAATGATTTTGCTTAGCTAACCGATAAAAGTCTACCAAACCATAGGTCACGTTAACATCTGTTAGAGCAACTGATTGATATCCCAATTGTTTTGCTTGCTGAATTAATTGTGGCAAGCGAATGGTACTTTGTAATAAAGAATAGCTACTTAAAACTTGCAACTGCGTTGTCATTAGCCAGTTCACCTCTTTAACTATTTTATCTTAAATTTCCATGAGTTTTCACGCAAATAAAGTGAATTTTGTGGTAAAATCCAATTATGAAAGTGAGATGAATAAGATGAGATATTTCACTAGTTTATTTTGGATTTTAATCTACGGACAAATCTTAGGTTATATGGGAGCAGCTTTAACTAGCACCCAATACCAACCGATGACCGCCTTAATTATTTCTATTGTATTTACGATTCTTTTCTGGATTTTAACGGCTGCGTTAGATTCACCTTCGAAAGCTAAAAAAGAGTAACTTTTGATTAAGTTACTCTTTTTTTATGGATTAACTAACTTAGTTCCAGTACATTGCCAGCTAGTTAACTATTCAGCCGTTAGGTAAAAATAGACTTGCTTTTGTGACAATGCCATTTTTAATACCCGATGTTGCGAATGAATGGCCTTAAAAGTAGTTTGTTGACTACGCGTTTTTGTTAATTCATGTTGCATTTGTTTCAATACTTGACGGCCATTAGCCCCTGATAAAGTACAGATAATCATTAACGATTGTACCAATGATTGCAAATCTTTGGGCTTTTTCAAGTTTTGCAAGGGTGCAATTAAGGTCAACCCCATTAATTGTTGATCTTGGACACTAGCCCGCAATGTTTGCTGTGGCGTGTGGAGCAGATCAGTAATCGTATTGGTCATTGTTAGTGGTAACACCCTTTGACGCATCATCATATTATATTTTTGAGCAAACTGCGCATAATTTCCCAAAGATTTCATTGCTTGAACAGGTACTTGTTTAGTCACTGTTTGTCCCTGTAAGCGACTACGCAATGTTACTTTTTGTTGGTGTTTAGTGCCCCAGACGTTAATCACAAAATTACCTTGTTGATTAGTTACTGCATGCCAAGAACTTTGAGTCCCTACACGGTAACTAATTTTAGCTTGTCGAGGAACGTGACCTTTAATCGTGGCTTGCATCACATTTACCGGGTAACTTTCCCGACTAGTTTTGAGATAATTATGATTAGAACAGGCAGTTAAGCCTAATAACAAGGGAAGAATAATGAGCCATAACCATCTTTTCATGAATTATCACCTGAATAAAATTTAAGACAGACTAACCGAATTAATCTGCCTTGAAATAATTATAATTAATTTGCTTGATTACTTGTTACTACTTGTTTGCCTTTGTAATAACCTTTTGGTGAAACATGATGGTTCATACGATATTCACCAGTCGTGGGATCAAATTGAATATTAGGTTGACTCAACTTGATATGACCCCGACGTTGGCGCTTCTTTTGTTTAGAAGTTTTTCTTGCTGGAACTGCCATATTTAATAACTCTCCTTTGATTAAACTTGCTTCTACAAATATATTTAAAATCAAATAACATTCGTAATTACTTATTCATGTTACTATCATTTCAGATAGAGGGCAAGTCCTTTTACTTATTTTTCCCGAGTTTTAGTCACAAGTTACTTTTTATTGCCTAATTTTTGCGTCAACATATCACCCAGATGTGGCACCAATTGATAAGCTACATAACCTAATTGCATAATGCGTGGCCGATTCAATTCTCGCACCGGTCGGCCGATACAATGAATAATAGCTTGTGCCAACTTTTGTGGATCTAATTTAATAGCACCTACCGACTTTAAGTAATTACCTGTGTGATCAGCAATCTTAAAAAAATTCGTGGCCACTGGCCCTGGATTAACCGTTGTCACCTGAATATTAAAAGGACGAAGTTCCAAGCGTAAACTGTCAGAAAAAGCAATGACCGCTGCTTTAGTCGCTGCATAGACAGCTGATTTGGGTGTGGGAATTTTACCACCCATCGACCCCAAATTAATAATCTGTCCTAGACGTTGCTGCATCATGTGTTCTGCTACATAACGGGTCAAAAGCATTGTGCCTAAAACATTGACCTTTAACATTTTGTTCCAGAGTGGGTATTCTGTAGTATTAAATTGAGAAAAATCGCCAAACCCTGCTGCATTAATCAGAATCTCAATTTGTTGATGGCGCGCAAAAATCTGCTCTAAAGTACGTTCCACATGCTTGGCAATGCTCACGTCTAAGCTGTAGCTTTCGACAAAGCCACTAGTTAGCGCTTGACATTGACGGGTAATGCGCGCTAATTTTTCTTCATTGCGCGCGATTAAGATTAAATTAGCGTTTTTATGTGCTAATTGCCAAGCCAATTGTTGACCAATCCCTGATGATGCTCCAGTAATAATGACTGTTTGACTTTGCAAATGTTGTAAGGCCGCTATGTTCATGCTGACGTCTCCTCTGGGTGATGTAATTTAATTTCAAAGCGATCAAAATCTTTAACTACATAAGAATTAGGAAAAATTTGCCGAGCATCATGTAAAAGTTCATAAAACTTATTACCAACGTAACGTGCTGAAATATGATTCAACAACAATTGATTAACATGAGCCGCCCGGGCAATTTGTGCTGCCTGAGCACTAGTTGAATGAAAATGCTGGCGTGCCAATTTTTTTTCATGGCCAGCTAAAGTACTCTCATGTACTAATACATCAGCATTTTTGGCCAATTTAATGCTTGCTTGACAATAACGCGTATCACCAATAATCGCAACTACTCTGCCTGGTTGACTTGGACCAATAAAATCTGCCCCATTTAAAATGGTACCATCAGCAAGTTCCACTTGTTCCCCGCGCTTTAGTTGCCCCCAAATAGGCCCATTAGGCAAGTGATATTCCGCCAAACGATCAACCAATAATTCCCCAACATGCGGCTTTTCTTCAACACGATAACCATAGCACAAAATTCGGTGATCTAGTTTCTGACAGGTAACTTTAAAAGTATTATCTTCAAAAACGACCCCTGCATCTTTAATTTCATGATAATTAATGGTATAGCCTAAATGGCTATCTGATAAGCGCAAACTAGTTTGCACATATTCTTTCAAGCCGACAGGACCATAAAGATCTAATGGTTGGTCACCACCTTGAAAAGAACGTGAAGACAATAGCCCCGGCAAACCAAAAATATGGTCGCCGTGCAAATGCGTAATAAAAATTTTATTAATTTTACGTGGTCGAATGGTTGTAGCCAAAATTTGCTGTTGTGTTCCTTCACCAGCGTCAAATAACCATACTTCATTGCGTTCATTTAATAATTTCAACGCCAAGCTAGACAAGTTTCTTCCCTTAGAAGGAACTCCCGCACCTGTTCCTAAAAATTCTAATTCCATATTTACTCTTCCATGTTTTAATATTTCGTATGCTTCAAAATTTCTTGCGCAATCAGCAGACTATAATAAACCGATCCTTGGTCATTAGTATGCACCTGATCATCATAAAACCAATTAGGATGATGTTGACTAGTTGCATACCAATTAATAACTGTCAAATTAGAATAGTCGTGAGCTGCCTTTTTAAGGACTTGATTAACTGGTTTTTCCCATGAGCGAGTGGGGACATGAACATTAATCCAAAAAACTTGGCGCTGCTTACCAGCTAACTGCATCACTTGCTGAACTTGTTGAGAGCTAATAGCCCCGTTAGTCCCCATTCCAATTAAGATCGTTTGTGGCAAAGCCGCCTCTGCTTTATATTTTTGTAATAAATCAATTGCCACATCAATGCCGCGGCTCACGTCAGCATTAATTAACATTTTGGGAAAAATTGCTCGCAGTCCGTTTGAACCATCTACCATCACTGAATCGCCAATTGCTAACGCTGATAGGTCTTGCGCTCTTTGTAAATCAAACTGCGTAATCCCCAGTTTTTGGTATTTAGAATTAACTGGATGACTCTTTGCCAAACTTTGCCATTTTTGAACCTGTTGTTGATTATGTTTCACGGTTGGTTTCTTCTTCAAGTCATGCAAAACTTGCTGATTGTGTTGCTTATTAATTTGATGATTATGCTTAATTTTTTGTGCTAACTGACTATGATTAGCATCACTAGCTTGTCCATTATCTTGGAAAAGTCCCCAACTACCAGTCACAACTGCCGCTAGCACTAATACGGTGCCGACCACTTTGACAGAACGTTGCTTTTTGTGCTGTGACTTGCGGCCATAGGTACTTAATGGGCGCTCAACAAAATAATAAGAAATCAAACTAACTAAAAAGATTAATACAATTTCGATAACTGGGTATAAAAAGCGATGATCTGCCACGTTAGTAAACTTAGATTCAAAAAAAATCATCACCGGAAATTGGTATAGATACAAACCAAAGCTGAGTTTCCCAATCCAAGCAAACAGCGGATTAGTTAATAATTTATTCCAAATAGCTGCCGGATGCGCCACAATTGCGACTAAAATCGTAGTCAAGATCGAAAAGAGAAACATGCCACCTCGATAAGTAAAAGCGTCGGTGGCTTTCATTTTAAAAATAAAAAAGAGCATCAATGCTAAACAAATCGCACCACCAACATTTAACAGCTGACGATCAAATTGCCGCACATCTTGACGCAGTCGATTGCTGGGCCAAATAAATGCTAACGCACAGCCTAATAAAATCGAGAACAAGCGAGTATCAGTGCCATAATAAATCCGACTTGGATCAGCATGGGGATTATATAACAAGGCCATTAATCCCGCAGACACTAGAGTTAACACCAAAGTCACCAATAAAACTTTTTTAGCCGATAAAAAACGTAATAAAATTAAGATAATCAACGGCCATAACAAATAGAATTGCCCTTGAATTGATAAAGTCCACATATGCGTAAATGGTGATTCATTATTCGCAAAACGTTCAAAATAAGATTGACCGTGTGCGATTTGCCAAAAGTTATAAACATTCAACACATTAGTGGTAAAAATAGCTCGTAAATTTTTTAAGAGATTTTTTTGAAAAAATGCAATATAGGCACTTGCACTAAATAGCATCATCAATAATCCGGGATATAATCGTCTTATTCTTTTAAAGTAGTATTTGCCCAAGTTAAAATGACCTTGGTCCCTCAAAGAACGTAAAATTTGATCTGTAATTAAATAACCTGATAAAACTAAAAAAATCGGAACTCCTAAGTAACCTCCTGAAAACACTTCAGGATTTAAATGATACAAAATAACTCCAACAACACCTAGCGTTCTCAAACCGTCAAATCCGGTAATGTAACGTCGGCTTTTCTCCATTTGCTCCACTACGTCTAACACTCCAACTTATTATATTGCGATAGTCTGTTGATTACATAAACTCAAATTCAAAGTCATCAATTACTACAGTATCGCCCACTTGCGTTCCTGCATTAGTTAATGCCTCGTCAACACCCATCCGTTTGAGTTTGCGTGCAAAACGCATTATGCCATCTTGATAGTTCAAGTTACTACGTTGTAATAAAGAACTTACCGCTGCACTAGTGACCACAAAAGTATGTTCGTCAACTTGCTCAATCTGAATGTCATCGGCCGGTGCAGCTTGATACTTATAGGTCTTCTTTTCCGGTGTCGATTTTTCTGGTAATGCAGCAGTAAAATCAGGCGCAGTAGCTAAAACTTGAGCAGTTTTTTGCAATAATTGTTGCACTCCTGTGTGCGTTACACTAGAAATTTCAAAAACTTGTTCAATTTGCAATGTTTGTTTAAATTTCTGTAACCGATCATTTGCTCCCGGTAAATCCATCTTAGTTGCCACAATTATCTGCGGACGCTGCAATAATTTAGGATCATATTGTTTTAATTCTTCATTAATTTGTTGATAATCTGTTACGGGATCACGACCATTATTCGGATCCATATCAATTAAGTGTAAAATGACTCGCGTTCGTTCAATGTGCCGCAAAAATTGAAAACCCAGCCCCACACCCTGAGCTGCGCCAGTAATCAGTCCGGGTAAATCTGCCAAAACAAAATCCTGACCATCTGCTAAACGCACCATTCCTAGATTGGGCTTGAGCGTTGTAAATTGATAGGCTGCAATTTTCGGTTTAGCTTTTGTCGCTACTGATAATAGCGTTGATTTACCAACTGACGGAAAACCAACCAATCCAACATCTGCTAATAATTTTAATTCTAATTGAATCACGCGTTGTTCGCCAGGAGTTCCATTTTCCGCAATTTCCGGAGCGGTATAGCGAGACGTAGCAAAATGAATATTACCTCGTCCTCCGTGACCACCGTGAGCAACAATTAATTCCTGCTGATCGGATACCAAATCACCCAAAATTTCTCCCGTTTCAACATCACTAACTGTCGTCCCAGGAGGAACACTAACATAAACATCCTGTGCATTAGCTCCATGCATTGCCTTAGTCATGCCGTTTCCGCCAGCTGGGGCTTTAAATTGGTGTTGATAGCGAAAATCCATCAAGGTTCTTAAACCGGTATCCACTTTTAAAATAATATTGCCACCCTCACCACCGTCACCGCCGTAAGGGCCACCTTTAGCGACGTATTTTTCGTGTCGAAAAGCAACAGCACCGTCGCCACCGGCTCCTGCTTTAACTGTTATTTTGACATTATCTATAAACATGAAAACCTCCGCAAAACTCTTATCAAACACTAATTTTAACATAGTTTACTGGAAAAAGTGGTTGTTCCTTGAGAATAATAATGACGTTTTTTTGACGATTTTGATTGTTTTTGAATGGTTATGATTGATTTTGACAAAAAACAGAGTATGATATTTGTATGGAGGTAAGATGTAAGTGATTACAGAACGTCGACGGCAAATTATTTTAAACCAATTACAACAAAAAAATATTGTCACAGTGCATGACCTAGTTAACCTAACTGGCGCCTCAGAATCAACCATTCGTCGTGATTTGTATGAGCTAGAAGATCAGAAACTATTATCACGGATTCATGGTGGTGCCAAAAAAATCAATTCCTCATTGCTCGCAGAACCCAAAGTAGCTTTAAGAGCTACCATGGCTTTGCCTGAAAAACGAGCAATTGCAAAAGCTGCTGCTAATTTAGTTCACGATCATGAAGTTATTTTTTTAGATTCTGGAACTACAACTAATGCCATGATCCCTTTTTTAGCACATAAAAAGGATTTATTGGTCTTAACTAATAGTGTCGACAACGCTGCTTTATTAGCGGATCAACAATTGCACACTATCATGCTGGGGGGCTTTTTAAGAAGCTCTACTAAAGCCACTGTCGGTCAACATGTAACACAATATTTGAGTGATTGCCATTTAGATCAAGCTTTTTTAGGCACTAATGGCTTTGATGTCCAACATGGTTTTACGACGCCTGATCCTGAAGAATCATTAGTCAAGCAGGCAGCTGTTCGACAATCTGATCAGACTTACGTCTTAGCAGATAATTCCAAATATCAGCAAACGCGTTTTAGTAAATTTGCTAAATTAGATGACGCTATTTTAATTACTGATCATCTAGCTGCTGATATTAGTCAGCACCTTACCTCATATACTAAAATAATGGAGGTCCTGCAATGATCTATACCCTTACTGCAAATCCATCGATTGATTATGTTTTGCAGTTATCAAAAATGACTTTAGGTGAAGTCAATCGAGTAGAAAATGACGTTAAATTGCCTGGCGGCAAGGGGATCAACGTTTCACGGATTTTGCAAGAGTTACAACTGTCATCAACGGCTTTAGGCTTTATTGGTGGCGCAACGGGAGATTTGCTTACGCAACTGCTCAAAAAAGCTGCTGTCGTGACTGATTTTACCCCAGTTCATGGCGATACCCGCATTAATGTCAAGATCAAGGCCGATCAAGAAGAAACCGAAATCAATGGCCGCGGTCCACAAATCACCCCTGGAGAAAAAGCTAGTTTATTACAAAAAATCGCCCAAATAAAACAAGGCGATGTGGTTATTATGGCCGGTAGCACCCCACCAGGTTTAGACCAGCAATTTTATTTAGACATTGCTCAGCAAGTTACTGCTAATGGTGCAGAATTTGTCATCGACACTACTGGTCAAGCCTTACTGGATACCTTAGCTTTTCATCCGTTAGTGATTAAACCAAATCATCACGAATTGGCTGAATTGTTTCAAACTAGTTTCCATGATTTAAACGATATCATTCAGGCAGCTCGTAAGCTGTTAACTCAAGGTGCTCAACATGCCTTGGTTTCGATGGCTGGTGATGGAGCTTTATTAGTGACACCAGATGCTGCCTATCAATGTAACGCACCTAAGGACATCGTGAAAAATTCGGTTGGTGCAGGTGATTCAATGATTGCTGGTTTTGTTGGTACTTATATGAAGACCCACGATGTTTTGGAAAGTTTTCATGTCGGTGCTGCTTGTGGTTCTGCTACTGCATTTAGTGAAGATTTAGCGCAAATTACTAAAATCAAAGCCGTCTATCAACAAATTCAGGTTACTCAAATTCAATAATAAGTGAGGCGTTTAAAATGGATTTAAAAGAATTATTACGTAAAGACGTCATGATCATGGATTTAAAGGCGACTACCAAAGAAGCCGCTATTGATGAAATGGTCGCCAACTACGTCCAAAAAGGCGTCGTTGATGATGAAAAATTATTTAAGGCGGATATTTTAAAGCGTGAAGCCGAAACCAGTACTGGTATCGGTGATGGCATTGCCATGCCACATGCGCGCGATAAAGCTGTCAAACGGGCCACAGTTATGTTTGCCAAAAGTGCTCATGGTGTTGATTACGATGCTTTAGATGGTCAACCAGTCTACTTGTTCTTTATGATTGCTGCTCCCGATGGTGCTGATAGCCTGCATTTACAAGCTTTGGCCGCTTTGTCAGCCTTATTGATTGATCCTAAGTTAGTCGCTGCTCTAAAAGAAGCAACAACTCCAGAACAAGTTCAAGAATTATTTGACCAAGCGCAAGCACAAAAAGAAGCAAAAGAAAAAGCGCAACAAGAAAAAAAGGCCCAGCAAGCTGCTAATCAGACAACTAATACTGACCGGGGCTATATCGTGGCAGTTTCTGCTTGCCCTAACGGAATTGCCCACACCTACATGGCAGAAGCTGGTTTAAAAGAAGCCGCCGAAAAATTAGGGGTCGACATTAAAGTCGAAACTAATGGTTCCGAAGGTGTCAAGAATAAATTAACGCCGGCTGAAATCAAACGCGCGGATGGCGTCGTGATTACTGCCGATAAAAAAGTTGAGATGGCACGGTTTGACGGTAAGAAATTAATCAACCGGCCTGTCATTGACGGTATTAATAAACCGGAAGAATTGATCCAAAAAATCGAAGCCGGTAATGCTCCCACTTACCATGCTAATCCGGATGAAGCTGATAGTAGCGACGGCGAAGTTGAAGGTAAGTCCATGTGGTCGCGCATTTACGCTGACTTAATGAATGGTATCTCTCACATGTTACCATTCGTGGTTGGTGGCGGAATCTTAATGGCCATTTCTTTCCTATTGGAAAACATGGCTGGTCCCAAATCAACAAGTTTCCTATTCTTTAATAGTATCGGTAATTACGCCTTTAACTTTTTAATTCCAGTTTTAGCAGCTTATATTGCCGTTTCAATGGCTGACTTACCTGCTTTAATGCCTGGTTTTGTAGCTGGTTTTATGGCTTCACAAGCTAGTGCTAGTTTTGTTCATTCATCTAGCCCTGCCGGCTTCATTGGTGGTTTAATCGGTGGTTTCTTAGCTGGTTGGGTAGTTGTTGGCATGAAGAAAGTCTTCAAATTTGTGCCTAAGTCACTTGAAGGTATGAAACCAATGCTGTTATATCCGGTCTTTGGTTTACTAATTGTCGGCGCCATTATGTACTTTGCTGTTGACCCAGTCTTTGCCGTGGTTAACCAAGCCATTACTGATTTCTTAACTCACATGGGTACTGGTAATGCTGTCTTATTAGGAGCCTTACTTGCTGGAATGATGTCTTTAGATATGGGTGGTCCTTTCAACAAAGCTGCTTATGCCTTTGCAATTGGTATTTTTACTAATACTAAAGATGGTGCTTTAATGGCTGCCGTAATGGCTGGTGGAATGATTCCGCCATTGGCAATTGCCTTAGCTGCAACCATTTGGAAAAACAAGTTCACCGAACAAGAGCATCAAGCTGCTATGAGTAACTATATTTTAGGTGCTGCTTTTATCACCGAAGGTGCCATTCCTTTTGCTGCCGGTGATCCATTGCACGTTATCGTTCCAAGTGTGATCGGTGCTGCTATTGGTGGTGGTTTAACTCAATTCTGGGGCGTTAACGTTCCCGCACCGCACGGTGGAATTTTTGTTTCACCATTATCCAATAAACCATGGTTATTCTTATTATCAGTCGTGATTGGAGCAGTCATTGCCGGTTTAATTTACGGTATTTGGAAACCTGCACTCAAAAAAGCTGAAGCAAAATAAATTTTCTTGGAAAAGTCCGTCATTATGATGCGGGCTTTTTTTGTATAACAAATCAAATTATTAAAAGTTTCGTTTGATCCCATCTTTTTTGTATAATTAATTTAACAATCAAATTTGATTAAGAGGTGATAATGATGATTTTAGAAGCTTGTGTTGGAGAATTTTCACAAGTTCCCAAAGTAATTAAGCGCGGTGCCAAACGCATTGAATTAAATGCCGATCTCGCCCAAGGTGGCATCACTCCTAGCTTAGGCGTTATCAAAGCAACCGTTGAATATGCCCACCAATATCGAATTCCCGTCATCGTCATGTTACGGCCCCGCGGACGAAATTTCATCTATAACGCCGCTGAGTTAAAAATTATGCATGAAGACGCCCAATTAATTGCTCAAGCTGGTGCCGATGGTGTGGCCGTGGGAACTTTAACTTCTGGAAAGCAAATTAATACTGCTGCTTTAGAATATGTTTTGGGTACTTTACCACTTATTAAGGTCTTTCATATGGCCTTTGACGACATTAAAAATCAACCAGCTGCCATGGACTGGTTGATTCAGCATAATTTTCAACGAATTTTAACGCATGGTGGTCCATTAAACAAACCATTAAATATTAAACACTTACAAGAATTAATCGAATATGCCAACGGCCGCATTGAAATTTTACCAGGCGGCGGCGTTACTCACAGTAATGTTCAAGATATTACCCACTTATTAGGTGTCGAACAAGCGCATGGTTCAAGAATTGTGTAAGGCAAAATAAAAAAGCAGCATTGGTGTCCAAATTTGACTCAATCACTACTTTTATTTGAGGACCGTTATTCTTAACCAGCTGGAACAATATCTTGACTGGACTGTTCTTGAACTTGACACAACCGGACATAAAAGTTGGCTTCAGCCAATGTCCGATAGGGAAAGACCCAAATTCCGGCTAAGCCCACAGTGATAGACACCAGCATTTCATAGCCAATAAAACTCAAGCTAAAAACAAAATACTCCCAACAATGACCTTTCATCATCTGACGACTCAAAGTAATTGCTTCACGATATTTAACGGGCTTATTATTTTTGACACTATCCCGATAAATATAAACTGCTTGTGAATAGCTAATCGCTTTCATAATTCCAGGGACAATCAGTAACAATGACCACAAACATATCCAAATTCCAGCCAAAATAGACACTAGCAAACTACCGATAAAAGTTTCGCCCCGTTCAAATAGCACCAAAGATTTAGTAAATGGCTTGGTTAGTGGGGCATCATTTCTCATCACATCAACTGCCGCCAAACTACTACTCAAATTAAAAACTTGATAACCAATAAAAACTATTAATGCTGAACACATCATTAATGTACTAACTGGACGATTGCCTGATAAAGTGCGGACAGTATTCAGAATTACCAAAGCTAAATAAAAAAACAACGTTAATAAAAACATTTGTAGAAAAAAACTAAAGTGAAGATTTAATTTACTCTTCGCACTTTGCTTGATCTCTTTTCTGTTCATAAAAGTTTCTCCCCTAAAATTTTAATCTTCCAATGCAATTTCTTTTTCCCATTCTTGATAAACTTGATTAAAGCGTACCTCATCTTCATCACTGAAGCCTTTAAAAATAACTCGGTCAATGTCTTCACGATTAAAGAAAAATGTTTGTTTTGGATCAACTCCTTCGGGATAACCACACCCAAGATAATCAACAAACTGCTCACTTTGCGTTGTTTCATCTTGGTACATAACGCCTCGACCAATAATCATCATTTTTTTAGTACCCTCTTTAAGATAAACCAATGATCCTAAAGGTAACAACTCTTTATTTTCCATATAATTATTTATTCCCCTACAATAATTTTTAATTGATTTTAAAACTGATTATTTGAAAATTAATATCACCTTCTTTCACTGAAGTCAGCTATCAAAATTTATTTCATTCGTTTTTTACGTCCAAAACTAACATGGTACTCTGCTTCATATTCGGATTGATATTTATAAAAGTAATACAACGGTACGATAACTTTAAATGGAAAATAAATAAACAGAAAGTAAAGTATCAGATACATAAAAAAAGGCACCATTATAAAGAAATAAAAAACATACTGTAAAGATCTATAATTTATTGAAAAATGTTTAACTATCATTTTTTTTAAAAAATCAAAAGTAAAAACAATAAGCAACAATAAGCCACTGTATTTAGCGATTATTCTTAACCAAGTATCTATTTTATCTATGCCTAATTTCTTTTGTGTACCATCATTAATTTTTTTGTAAAAACCAGAATAGTTTCTATAAACACTTTTCACAAATAAAATAAGCACTAATAAACAAGCCAAATAAAAAATTATTGAATTGATTAAGGTCATTTTATTAATTATTGCAAAATAAATAAATAAAATCATCATTACAAATACATTAATTAAACTAATTGTCTCTAATACATTAGTAATAATAGTTTCAATTATCCAATTTTTTGATATAAAGAAAACTATAATTAAAATAAAAATACTAAAAATCATTAACATAATAGAAATAAAAGCTAGTTTTTTCATAATTAAAGCCAACTTGCTATAAGATAGTGAAATAATTACTGCCAAAAAGATGCCAATAACGCCACACAAAATTATTCCAAGTAAATCTTTAAAAGTCTGTTTGATAAAGCTCTTTTTTCTTATAGAATCTAACAACAAATTAATTGTATAGTTATTGGTTGCTAACTTTTTACTTTTTTCAAATGATAGATTGGACATATTTTTCATCCTTTATAATATTTTTCCAGTTAATTTTCGAAACTGTTTTACCAATACCAGTTTCAAAATTATGAGCATTGCTTTTAACTTGATCAACAAAATGAGGATTAAAAAACTTAGTTAACATTATTCCAGTACCACTTAAAGCTGCCAAAACTACTAATGGGGTACTAACGCCAACTAATGCCACCGTTAAAGCAGCACTAACTGGACCAAGTTCAAAAATACTATCAATCATTCCATCACTAACTGCTCGTCCTAAATCATGATGTTTTTGATCAGCATAATCTGCTCCGGTATTTAATATCACGTTCCAACCAAATGCTTTTGGAGTTCCATATTCTGTCAATCCTGATTTTTTAATTACTTTGAAACTGCCTAACATTGTTTTTTACCCACGTGTCCAAAACTACCATTCAAGACATCTGGTAAATACTTATTGAACTTATTAAAATAGCCCGTACCTCTTTTGACTCCTTGCCAAAACTTATTTAAATACTTTAAATTCCTAGCACCAGTTGCAATCATATAAGCCATTACTGATTGAACCAATCCTTTGACTAACTTAGGCTTCTCACTAATGGCTGTCATAATATGGTCAGAATCTAAAATTGCTTTTATTGCTTTTCAGGTCGGCTTTCGTCAAATTAATAACTAAACTATTTTTTATACTTACGATATCCAAGATTAACATTGTACTCTTCTTCGTATTCTAATTGATATTTGTATAGGTAATAATAGGCTAAAAAAGTTTTTACCGGAAAAAAATAAAAATATAAATAAATTATAAATGTAATTGTAAGCGGAAAAAAGGAAATCAACATAAGCCAAACTTTAAAAGAATTGTTAGAAAATTTTCCTTCCAAAAAAAAATTATTAACTGTATAAATCAATATAAATAACAAAAATACAGCATTAAAAGAAAAGTAAACTTTGTAGAACAAATTAAATAGTAAGCTATTGGTATTAAAAAAAAGCTTAAATAGTCTAAAATAAGAATTACAAGTTATAAAAGCGCCAAATATGATAGCATTAAAATATAGTATTTGTAATAACATTTTTTCTAATCCCAAAAAATATCGTCGTATGTCAAAAATAATATAAGTTACAATAATAATTGATATTATAAAAAATATGGGTAGTATAACTGCACTTTCTGAAATTCGTTTTAATATTATATTTTTATATAAAAAAGACCTAAAAAGCACTAAAGAAGATATTATAAATTGAAAAATTAAGAATATTGATATAGGCTTTATCAAAAATGTTTTGTTTAAATGACTTAATATAAAAAAAACCAGTTCTATAACATAGAGTATTAAAAATCCCAAAAAAGTATTTATGTTTTTCCTTTTTCTGCCATATATTTTATTTTTTGATTCATTTAACAAACTGTTAATTTCGAACTTAACTATTTTATGGCTCTGATTAAAAGATAAATTAAATATTTTCATAGCATATACACCTTATAACTCTAAAAAGAGAACTGCCTATTTATTTTAGAAACATCTTTACCATATTTTCTCTCTATTTTATAAATGTTATTTTTAGTCTTATCTATAATTGTAGGATTTCTAAATTTTTTATACAAAATAAAACCTCCAAATAATGAACCAACTGTTACAGATGCTAATACTATTTCTGGCGTAAGACTAACAAATGCTCCAACTGCAGCAACTGTTAACAATGCCCCTTTAACTGGTCCAGTATCAAAAATAGTATCAATCGCTCCATCACTAATAGCTCGTCCTAAATCATGGTGCTTTTGATCAGCATAATCTGCTCCAGAATTTAATATCCAATCCCAACCTAAAGCTTTCTTCGTCGCATATTCGGTAATGCCGGTTTTTTTGATAGCTTTAAAACTTCCTAGTGCCGTTTTACCAAGATGTCCCAGCCTGCCATTGATGACGTCTGGAACATATCTATTAAATTTGTTAAAGTATCCCGTTCCCTTTTTAACCCCTTGCCAAAACTGATTTAATATCGTTAGTTCGCGTCCACTAGCGGAAATAGTCGCTGCTACTACCACCTTTCTAATTTCCTTAACTAATTTAGGACTCTCACTAATGGCAGTCATCATCTCTTTAGATTCCAAAATTGCTGTCAGAGCTTTTTTAGGATCAGCTTTTGCTAACATCTTGATCCGTTTGTAGTCATCACTATTAACCACACCCTTAAGATTTTCGATCAACTTATTAATCAAGCGTTGTTCCTTTTGACTCTTGACTGTGTCAATACTTTTAATTTCCGATCCCAATTTCACAGTTTGTTGATTCAGGCCTTGCATCGTTGCTGTTGGGCGACGACTATTAAATTGCTGCAATTTCTCCACCGTTTTGTTAGCTGAGCGCACCATCTTTTTGACATCGTTCACAGGATCATTACTGAGACGCCGCAAGCTTACAATATCCGCAACAGAACTAATCGCTCGGTTACACTCTTCAAGCGCATCTTCTAGCGGTGCTTGGCTCGCTTTGAACTTAGTTGCAATTGCTTTGATGTAATTGGAATCTAACACCGCATCTGGACTGGAGTCCACTTCACTAGCAAACACTTGAATTAAACGTTGATACTGTTGCTGTAATTCCGTTAAGTCATTAACTAAATTATGATTTAAGGTTTGATGAGTTTTATTGGCATAATTGGCCATCGCACGCTTGGCTTGACCGGAAAAACCTGGTGTTTGTGGTACAGCCGTCATCTTCGTACTGACTGTAACCAAACTACTCTGCAGCGCCTGTCCTTTACGATCCAGCACTTGCTTATTATCAATCACCTCTTTGATACGGACTTTGACCATAATTAACGACCTCCCAGATCTTGTGCTAACTTCTGATCTTGTTTAACTAATTGCGCTTCTGTTTTTTTAAATTGTGCCACATCATTATTAACCACACTACAATACTTTTTAATCAGACTATCCATTTTATTACTTAATGTTAGCATCTGCATAAACGGTGCAGCATTAGTCTGGGAAAAGTGCTGTAACTTTAAATTCTTTTGTCCTAAATCAGTTGCCGCTCCCCGAGCCTCAGTCACCCTTTGTTCAAAAGCATTAATCTTAATTGCTATCTTTACCATTAACTTATCTCCTCATCAATTAACCGCTGCTAGCCGCGCACATTCTGCTTGTAATTCCTGAATTTTGTCATCAATTATGCTCATATTTTGTTGAAAAACATTATAATCGTGCCGACTACTTTGTTGAAATTGATCATAGTCATTAGCTAATTTATTTTTTCGCTCACCACGCCATTCGCTATTAGAAATAGACGTATAACCTGTTGTAATTTTATCAATGTTGGCTTTTAACTTAGTTTGGCCTTTTTGCAAATTGATTTTCGCTTTTTGTAATTTAGCAATCTTCATCTGTAATGCTCGAATTGCCACCGCATTTTTTCCCATTATTGAAACCCCCTCACTCTTTTCCAAACCAATCTTCCAATGACACTTGTCATCAATAAGATTCCTAAGATTAATAACCCCGTTGTTTGTTCATGCAAATCTGCAGTTTGCGGCAACGTTGCACTGTCTCCCTTAGTTGCCGAGTCGTTACTAGTCGGATCTATCGCGCCATTTGACTTGGGCGGTAGTTGTGTACCGCCGCCACCAGAATCATTGGTTCCACCATTATTTAAATTTTCAGTCGGTTGACTGGTTGAGCTCGAATTGGCATGGTCTGTAGTATTGGACTGATTAGTGTTAGCATCATTCTTACCTGAATCACTATCAGCATTATTATTAGAACCTGCTTTGTAATAAAGTGTTACTGTTTGTTTGTTGTTAGTAAAAGTCCCATTGTCTGCACCAACAATACGCTCAAACGAGTAACCGTTAATTTTCAAACGCTCAATTGTGTAGGTCTCACCCACATTGCCCCGTAAAATGACGTTATTAGCAATTTCTTCATTGGTTTTTTCATCTAAATACCGCACTGTTACATCTTGACCGGTTACTTGTTGATCTTTCTTATAAATAAAAGTAATTGTTTGAGGCTCTTTAGTATATGTGCCGGAAGTTTGCCCCTCAGCATGGTCGTAAATGTAGCCTGGGATATCTTTTTGGGACACAGTATAAGCATCACCAATTTTGCCAGCCATGACCAAGTCACTGGCTACACTCAGAGTAGAGTTTTCAATCAAATAGCGAACCGTTAACTTCCCTGTAGTCATTTTTCCCTTGTAAACCAAAGTTACAGTTTGGGGACTAGCGGTAAATTGCCCCGTTAAATTACCATCTGCTTTGACATATTCATAATTGTTCACCGCATAATTGTGCGGATCCACACTGTAATTACTACCCACATTGCCCGTAATTGTCACTGCATTCTGAATAGATTCACCCGCCTCATCCACAAATTGAACATTAACCGCACCAGTAGCCGCTACTTGGTTTTGATTATCGTTAACTGCACTATCTTTGGACCGGTAACTAAAATATACATACTGGGGCTCTTTAGCATACGTGCCGTTCACATTACCCGTCACATCTTTTAATTTCATATCATGAAATGTTTTTTCTTCAGCATAATAGGGAGCCCCAACTTGACCTTTTAAGGTAACACTGTCCATTGTTTGTCCAGTATCAAAGTTAATATATAAAACTGTCACACTTCCCATTTCCACGGGATCAGCCAACGGTCCACCAGCAGTTGGCTGCGTTTCAGTAATGGTTTTTTGTTTTACATAACTTTTTTGTAACTGCTGTAAGTTATCTGCTCGCGTGTTATTCAAGTTAAAAGTTTCAGCTTGAACACTAGTCCAACTACTAACTACTGTTCCCATCAATAAAGTGAATATCAAAAATATAGTCGTCAGTTTAATTTTCATATCCAATCTCCCCTAAATCCCTAATTTGCGCAATTTTGCTGCTGTAACTGTGTAAGTTCCCAACAAATCGCCTTGGACCACAGTCCGCAAATTACTAGTCGTCAAATTTTCACACGTTATCAGTGTAATTTGTGGTGCTACTAGCTGATCATCAATCAAGTCCACCCGTCGATTCGAAACACCGGTTAAAACCCTAGTTACTTGATATTTGTAAATCAATTTTAAATCTGTTAGATAAACCTTATTCCCGACTTTGACACGATGTAAATTATGAAAAATGGTTTGATTGTGCATATAGTGACCAGCCAAAGCGTAGTTTCCTGCTCCCATCACCTGCTTCGGCTTCATAGTGGCTACACCGTAAAGCAAGTTATCACCACGCGATCCGTAGCCTTTAAAAATTCGATTTTTCATTTGGACTGCAGGAATCGCCATGTAACCAATCGGCTGCACTGAATTATTCCACGCTCGTAATAAGTCTTGCGCCTTAATGGCATGAACTTCTTGTGGATCAAAATTAGCCTTTTGATGTTGATTATGCACAATTTTTTGCCGCGTCAGCATTTGATCTTGTTTTAAGTAGTGCGCCATCAACCAATCATGTCCTGGTGGACTACTAATTACGCCATAGCCAATTAAGCCTAAACTACAGATCATGATTAACCCAGACAAGAGCGCTTTTATTGTTTGCTTTTTCATAATTAACACTTCCTTTATTTGGGTATGCGAATTTTCTTATAAGATCGTCTTTTGAAGTAATAGCCCTCGTCATCCTTCAGATAATCTTCGTTAGAGATATATTTAAAACTAACTAAATCTTGATCTGTTAAGCGCGTTCCCAGAATGCCAACTTTAATTTCCGCTTTTAAGGTTCGGGTTAACTCATCAAAACTACTGGTTAAATAACTAAGATAAGTATTAATGACAATGTGTAAGCCATTGGCTTGCCCCTGATGCAATAAATACAATAACTTAATCTGATTTTGTTCAGCGATGTTAACAATTTCTTCAAAATCGGCGAAATAAATTAAATATTCTTGCATTGTGTGCTCTGAACGAATGATTGCTTCCATTTGATGTAAAACCGCAACAATCTCAGACTCTGATTGTTGATTATCAATAATTATTGTGGCACAATGCTCGCTTTGGGCTAATTGCTGTCTAACTAAATTGTCATACAGATGTTGCTGTTCTTCGGTATCGTTTAAAATCACAAAATATTTATCTTGATCAAAATCAAAAACCACTGGCTTGGTTGTTGCTGTATCCAAACCTAACGCTAACTGTCGCTGACTGGTCGTTGCCATCATCTGGAAGCGTGCCAAAGTTAATTCTTCAGGAATCATTGGAATCTTATCGGGCAGTTTTCCTTGCCAACTGGCCTGCATTTGTTGTGCTAATTGTTTGACCTTTTCCAAGATTTCCAAAGAACTGCTACCTTTAGCTGGAAGCAAAGTTTGAAATAAGCGCACAGTATCTAACTTCATCAATCCTCGCCCCGGTTGATCATCAACAACCAGCTGCGAACGACCCACAATATCAGTAGTTTCATTCCGGTCAAATAAGAACAATGAGATTTGCGTTTTAATATTAGCCAATAATTGCATTCTCAAAGCTGCTTGGCGATTAGCAGTAATTATTAGATAAATCCCGACGTTAGCTCCCTCGCGAGTAATCTTGTCCAAAAGATAATTAAACTGCTCACTCCAAGCCACTTCTTTCGCTGAATCCATTGCGTCAACCACAATTGCAATAATCGGCAATTGCTCGGAAGTTGTTGTAAGATATTGTTCTAAACTGGCAACACCTACTAAACTCAATAATTGCTTGCGGTGATTCAATTCCTGCTCAATAATCTCTTGAAATTTTAAAATCTTTTCTGTTTCATCAATTCGAATCCAATCAGCCACCTGTGGTAAATCGCGCAAAGGTAACAGGCCATTGGTTCCAAAATCTAGTAAATAAACATTCAACAGCTCGGGCGAATTTTGTTGGCATAAACTCAAGATTAAAGTTTGAACGAATGTACTTTTCCCATAACCAGGACTCCCAAAAATTGCTAAATGCTTGGCTTGCAGCATATCCAAAAGCAAAGGCCTTTGCGCTTGTTGGTCCGGATAATCAGTCATCGCAAGCGTCACTCGTAAATTAAATTGCGCCTGCGACCAATTCTGTTGATAATCAGTTTGAACATAATCTGGCAAAAATAATTGGGCTGCTAAAGGTGGTAACCATGGTCGAGGTAACCGCGCAATATTTTGATCTTGCGCAAATTGTGCAATGTAATTGATCACCGCCGTCAACTCAGAAACCTTCGTTGCTTGAGATTGCGTATCAAGATAGGTCAGACCACTTAAATCAACTGATAAGTTTTCATATTGGCCTAACTCATTAATTAAATAAAGCGGTGGCGCTGTGCGCTTTTTAGAAGCGACTGGTTGATAATCTTGTCCACTATATGCACTTTGAAACAACTCATAAATCTCATTATTACCAACTTGCAGATAGGCGCGCCCTGGTTCAACAATTGAAGCTGCATCCGGCGTATGCAAAATTTCATTGGAATCCGCTTGATCTTGAACCTTTAGCGCAATTTTAAAGCGAGAATTACTCCAAATTTGTTCGTTAACCACTCCACTCGGCTTTTGCGTTGCAAGAATTAAGTGGATACCTAATGAACGCCCAATGCGCGCTGTTGAAACTAATTCCTGCATAAAATCGGGTTGTTCGGATTTTAATTCAGCAAATTCATCACTAATTAAAAATAAATGGGGCATAGCTTCTTCGGCAACGCCGTCATGATACAATTTTTGATACTCATTAATATGATTAACTTGATATTGGCCAAATAACTGTTGCCGCTTTTCTAGCTCAGCTTTGATTGACGCTAAAGCTCTTAAACTTTGACTACCATCTAAGTTTGTAATGGTCCCTAATAAGTGCGGTAATTCACTGAAAAGGTTCGCCATGCCACCGCCCTTGTAATCAATCAACAAAAAGGCCACGTTGTCGGGATGAAAGTTAATTGCTAATGAAGCAATATACGATTGAATTAATTCGGATTTTCCTGAACCTGTCGTTCCGGCAATTAAACCGTGTGGACCATGTGCCCGTTCATGCAAATCCAATTTAACTAAATCATCTTTACCACGTAATCCTAACGGAACAGCTAAACTTTTATAGGGAAGATTGACTGACCAACGTTTTTGCAATTGTAATTCTGTCACGGTTTTAACATCGTACAATTCCAATAAACCCACAGATGTTGGTAAAGAATTTTTGAGACTTTCTTTATGGTCTAAGGCGGCTAAATGTCGCACGGTCGCCTCTAAATCAATTGTTTCCAGAGCGTCCGGAACCAATTTTTGAGAAGTTAGTTGACCGTTCTCAATCACAATTTCTGCCTGCTGACTATCATAATATTCGACCACTGTCTCAATATGTTCCGGTAAATCAGCCAATGTCTGCTTTACAAAGATCACTGCGACATCAAGTTCAGAAATATCGTGTGACAAATATTCCATAATACCATGATTAATAATCAATTCTTCATTTTGTACAATCAAAATGTAATACGGTGCGAAGCTAATTTTTTGATCTTTGTTTTCTTTTTCTTTCACAGCTTGTTCGCGCTCTTTTAATAGTTGCAATAAGGCCGTTAATATTTGGTCACGCGTTTGATCATCATCAACAAAATTTAACGTATTACTATCACTAGAACGAAAATGTTTTAACCATCGAAACTCTTGCCAAAAATCTTGTTGCTGACTATCAAAAATTGGAACGAACCGGACATCATGGTAACTTTGAAAGGCCGCAATTTGTAGCACCAAATTCTGCAAAGCCTGATTGACTTGGACTTGATCACCAATTAGTCCCACCCCTGCGGACAACAAACTAATTGCTAATGGCGAGTGTTCCACCTGAAGTGCCTGTTGATAAATCTTTTTTGCTTTGTCTAATAACGCATCATGCTTTAATTCTTGCGGCGAAAAATTAACTTGATATTGTCCGGTAAAATTACCTAACCCTAAACGGACCGTTAAAAAGTCCGTTTGAAATTTGTTTTTCTCATAAATCCGCGCACTATTACGCAAAATCAATTGACTAATCGTTTGCGGTGATGGTAAGTGATAAGTTAAGGCCGAGCGCGTTTGGTGCTTTTGTGATTGAATCTCCACAATTTTAGTTTGTAAATAATCATGATAATCTTGCACTCTTTGATTAGCTTTTTGCTTTTGTTCTTTTTTATCATTAAAGTAACTACTAATCGCAAAAGCAGTCGTTGTCAAACTCATCGCTCCCATCATAATCATGGTGGTCATGTTATGGCTAATTACTGCCATTACAACCGAAGCAGCAACCATTACCAACGGCGGCGTAATCGTTTTTAATAATTTATTTTTAGTAATTTCTGCGGGCATGGGTGGTGCATCTAAAGTTATTTTAGCTGTCGGTAAAGCACGGATCACCCGCGGTGAGCGATGATACTCTGGATAATCATCTGAATAACAGTGCTTTATTTGTTGCCGATAAAACAGGGTACTTTTGACAAATTGCTGCAACAAATCTTTCACGATTAACCAATTATCAGGCTGCAAAGTTATTTCTAACCCATCAATCGCCAGCACATCCCCATAAGTAAAATTAATTACTGTGGTTGTTATTAAACTATGATTTAAATAGACTGGCGTTTTAAAAGCGCCCATTACTTGAAACTGTTTGGCATCAGCTGTCTTTTGAATGAGAAAATCACAATTAATCGCTATTTGAATATCATTGAATGCGTTAGCTCCTAAACTTAAAGGCTGTCCCATGTTGAGCTGGTTAACATCAAAACTGAGTGGAATTAGTGTATCAGCCAAGATTAAAAGTTGGATATGTTGTTGAATTGTTATTACTTGTCCCAATTCTAATACTTGGTCAGCTAAGCAAAACTGAGCATCCGTATTAATCGTCAATTCAAGTGGTTGCTCTAGTTCTGGAACATAATAAGTATCATGATAATCAGTACTTAAAGTAAAATTATTTTGTTCAGTGGTATCTAATTTCAACACTGAGTAGCTCGTCTTTAACCAGATATATAATTGATAAATTTCAGCCATGTCTTCTATTCTTTCTGTAATTTTTTCGTATAAGCTTTAATTAGTTTCGAATATTTATTCAATAATCTCTGCTTCTTAGCACCGGTTAAATGCGGATTATTGTTCGCTTGTGAATATAATTTAGTATACGAAAACAAGATTAATTGCTGATCTCCTAAGTATTTGGCAGCATCCAATGACTGGTTAAAATTGCCTTGTCCATCATAAATCCAATATTTTAAATAGTTAGGATCAGAATTCATATTTAGTGATTTGTTAATATTAGCTTTTTGTTGATGATTGAGATTATCAACATGAACATAAGATTTGGCGAGCATTAATTGTTGAACTTTCGGCATTTGTTGAACTCTAATTTTGCTCAGGTGATTAATGGCCTGATCATAATCTTGCTGCAAATAAGAGCCCGTTCCTTCAGCTAAGGATTGTTTTTGCGGCACAACAACCATTAATAAATAAATCAGCGCTAAACCGACCAGTGTCGTGACCACTGATTCCAATAAAAATCCCCAGTGATAAAGATTAAATTGCTTTTTTGAGGCGACGACTAATTGCTTCTGTTCAACAGTCAAAGCTTGTTGATACAAAACTTGTAGCTGCTCTTTTAAAGTGGCAACGCTTTTGGCACGAATGATTTTCTGATACTTCAAACCAGCAAAACTCTTATCAGCCATTAAGCCTTTATACAAGCGATTAAATGTATACTTATTGGCTAACACCATCACGATAAAAGCTTTCAATTGCTTTAATAAATGAGCATGCGTTTGGGGCGTCACAATACCTACCGCTCCACGGTGTAAAACTTTGGGTCGTAAGTTGACGTCAAAAAAAATATTATCAGGGTGCACTACGGGCACAATTCGTGAATTACGTAATTGCCAAAGCTCTAGTAAATTCAAACATAAGCGAATTTTATCAACTCGCGATAAGTCGCTAGCCAATTGTTGAAAATTGTGCCAATCAGCAGCCACCTGATATTGCAGTTGCCAAGCTTGATCTTGTGGCTTGATTATTAATGGTACTAATTGATCTTGCTTTAATCCTAAATAATCAATCAATTGAGCATCTTGAACACTATCAGCCGTTAATTCTTCGGTAATGCTTCCTGATTTTAAATAATTGAATTGATATTGATAGCCATCAATTTCAAATCCTTGTCTTTGCTTAGCCAATTGCTGCTCCTCCACTAAAAAATTTGTAAAATATCGCCGTCTGCTAAAGGAAAGTCTGCTAATAAATCTGTGTTAACCAACAATAAGCTTTTCGTCTGCACTTTAATTACATTAAGTAATCTTGTATTGAGAGCAATTGCTCGTTGAGCTAAATCATCAATTAAGAGCGCAATTAGTTGATTGACTGTCAATTGTATGGGCAGTCTCAAATCTTGGACATAATGATTCGCAGCTGGGATCAAAATGGTGACGTTAATATATTTCATCGTTTAAAAAATCTCCTAATCATGCGTTTGTGCTTCCCTAACCAACAACCGATGCCAATAAAAAATAATGCCAGCATCATTAATAGAATGTATTTCAGTTTTCGCCATGAAGTAGTCTGCTGATGACGTTTGGTATGAGCTGCCGAAATTGATTCTGGAACTTGAAAAAGTCGTCCTTTGGTGTGTTGAACTAATAAATCTGGTTTAGCAGACCATTGGTTAGTAAATAATTGCCGTTGCGTTAATTGCGTATTTTGTGAAAAACGCTGTCTTCGTTGGCGTTGTTGTTGCTCAAAACTATCCTGCCGAAAAAAGAAATCATTCGCACTCAGCTTAGCACTAGCTGAACTTGCCTCACTGGTATCTTGATTGCTGTTTAAAATCGTATTATTAATTGTCATCTTGCCGTCATCCAAAGACCTTCGGGCTGCCAAAAGATCAATATTTTGGAAACTCCATCCGCCAATAAGGATGATTACAACTAATAACCAGCTAAGTTTCAATTTCTGTAACATATAATTTTTCCTTAAATAACCAATTAACCATTAAACAAACTAATAGCAACACACTAAAAATCAGAATGATCAGGACATTATCTGCTTGATTAGTAAAAACATTTGAGTAAACGTCTTCTATTTGTTGAAATGGCGAAGTATATTTCAAAAAGAAACCAACTCCAGGACTTTTGGTTAAATATTGACCCAATGCCGGCGTGTAAAAAATATATTCAATAAAGAAGAAAACAAAAATAAATTTACCGACTGACCGCAAAAATTTGAATAACGCGATGGCGGCTTCAATCACTGTCGCTTGAATCAAAGTTTCGATTATTAACCACAGTTGTGGATACAAAAGGTGGCGCAATAACGGGCGCGTCGTCCAGGCCACTAAGAAACTAATTCCTAAAACTAAAATCAAAGCATATTGTTGGTACAACCCCAAACCGGTTGTCGGTAATTCCCAATGGTCTGCTACTTTAAATGGTTTAAGTTGGCGATTGTGCTGATCATTACCGACAATCAGCAACGCCGCAAAACCGCCAATAATAATGTTAGCTAGTGTTAAAAAATAAGGAAAAATCGAACTAAGATTGCGAATTGTCCCCACATTTTGAAATTTTAGCGGCTGAGCCAGATTGCCGTAAATTTTGCGAGCAGCATTATCATCATTTTTAGTATTACTCATTGACTGACCAAAATTGTGATTGTAGTCAGCATTAGTGGCCACAACTTGCTGCCAATTATTAAGGAGTACCTTCGCTTGTTGCAGTAATTTATTACCATGCTGGACAAATGCTTTAGAATCACTATCAATCGTCGCTGTGGCTTGCGCTTGGCTCGTCAAGTTTTGATCTAATTGTTGCGACTGACTCAGCATTTGTTGTAAGGACGCTTGCAATTGAGAATTTGTTTGTTCGGCCTGTGTACTACTTTGTTGTGCCAATTTCATCAGTGGCGAAAAATCTAATGGTGCGGGGTCACTTAACAATTGTGTATTGAACTCCACGACCGGTGAAATCATGGTTTGATGTTGCCGGTAACTAGCTAATTGTTCCTGATACAACTTTTGAATCTTAACAACCAATTGTTGAAAATCCGCCTGCGCTTGGTGGTTTTGTTGTAATTGTTCCTCATACTGCGTTTGTAATTTAGTGATGGAATCTTCAGCACTATGCACGTTGATTAAAATGGCTAATAATTTTTGTTCTAAATTCGCATCAAACGTAGAAACAGTCTTTGCCGGTACTGTAGCTGTTGTCTTGGGCTCTAATTGTAAGCTGTTGAACGTGGTGATGAACGTATAAGCCTGATTTAAAGTAATGATGAAATCCAAATATGGTTGACTTAAATTGCCACTGTGATTCTGAACCAAGTTAGTGAGTATTCCTTGCGTTAGTGCTGGAGCATCAATTGTCATGGCATAATTGACGGGTTGCTCAGTCAAAACTTGCGGATATAAAGTTAAACTTTGTTGGTCGCCCAAATTATTAATAGCTAAACCTTGATCTTGAATAACTACTGGCAAATTATTTTCTTCCAACTGACGTGCTAGGTTATTGAGGTCAACTTGGGTACTGCTGATATTCAAAAAGACGCTTTGATGGGCTGGCAGATTTAACACTAGGGGTTGATTAGCTGGTGGTAAAGTTGCTTGTTGAAGCGCAACTTCTTGTCCTTGAAAGGAACCTGTTGTTTGAAAGTCATTGACAGCAGCCCACTCGACTTGTAATCTTTGAGTTTGCTCTCTCGTTAACTCACCGTCACTACTGATTTGTTGCAAAATTTGACTACTATTACTAGGTAATTGCGTGATGGCTGTATTAATCATTGTTTGCAATTGCTGCCGCACAGAACTAACTTGTTCATCACCAACTACACTAGTGCCATTGGCGTTACCTACTGCATTGGATTGCAATGTTGCTAAACATTGATTTAATTTATCCCGAGTTAACCCCAATTGTAGCTTTTGATTTTGCAATTCTTGAACCAGCGCATCATCAGTCTCTGATAACCAAACAGGTGAATTCAATAAGTCACTAATTTGTTTTTGCATAGATGGAGCTTGTAATTGATTCAAATTAAAATAGTCATCATTGATAATGGTTTGAAAAGCATCATATTGATTAGATACTAAATCTAAAAAGTGCCGATTATTAGCTTGAATTACAAAATTAGCTTGCGTATTAAGTTCATTTAATTGCTGATTAGCTTGACTTTGCAGCTCTTGAGCTTGGGGATTAATTTGTTGTAAACCATTAATGCCTTGATTTTGCAATAAATTTTGTAATTGCTCAGCACCTGCATTATCCTTCGAATCGCTGACCGGATTATCGCTAGCATTGGGCTGCGTCTGACTATATTCTTTAATCAAATCAGCCAAGGGATTATTCAGGTTACCTTTTAAATTACTACTCAACTGTTGTTCATTCATATTAACTACTTCTAGATGTTTTTGCGCTTGGTGTAAGTTAAACAAAATACTAGCTAAATACATTTCTGTAACTTTGTAATTGAGTTTATTTAAGATTTGATTATTCAATTGTGTAATCTTATTGCGTAAAGTAGGATTTTTATTTTCACGAATTTTATATAAAACCCGAATCTTTTTAAAATCAGCCGCTTGAAACTGGAGAATCTTATTAGAAAAATTAAATGGTAAAATCACAATCAAATCATACCGTCGATGCTTTAAGCCATTTTCAGCAACATCACGTGGAATGGAATACCACGAAATATCATGGTTGCGCGTTAATAGGTTGACAAAATCTCGGCCAAAATTATATTGTTTGCCATTAAATTGACCACCGTTATCTTCATTAACTAAGCCTACTTGCAATACTTTATTCGCATTCGGATCTTTGGTTTGCTTAGTTCTGAATGCAAATAAGGCAATCGTTAAAGTCACTAATATTATTAAAATAATCGCGACAATATTTTTATTGTTGGTTTGTATAAAATGTAATAGTCGTTTAATCAAAAACCTATCTTCCTGTACTATCATAGTTGAGTCATAGCTGGTTAAATTACTTAATAAACCAAGGTTATAAAGCTATGTACGGACTTTTATTACTTATGTAACGCCAAGAGCGATCCTTAATAAACCACTCTTGACTAAAACTAATTAACTCCAAGCTTGACCAATTTGATTATCAGCATCTTCCATTGCTTGCGCTGACTTATCCAACTGCGCCTTAATTTCTCTGAGGAGCTGTGAAAATTGTGTTACTTTTCCGGATAATTCTTGAAATTTCACATCATACTTTTCAAAAGCATTCCCCTTCCATTCAGCACGAATTTGTTCTTGAGTACTCTTTAAATCACTCAATACGTTATCTACACTGTCCGCTCCACGTGTATAATGCGTTGCTTGTGATCTCAGTTCTTCTGGTGTAACGGCTATTTGTCCTGCCACAGTAATCCCTCCTAAATTTAAACCTCTTAAAAAAGAGATAAGCATATTATATCAATAATATTAAAATTTTCATTATTTTTTTAATATTATTTTAGTCAATTATTAATATAAAAAGAACAGATTGTTATACTTTAAGAAAAGGCAAAGTTGAATTCTATTTAAATTTTCGAATAATGTACTAACTACTAATTTTTATAGTCAAAATTAATAGATTAGCATTGATAGCTTGAGTTAATTACTGCTAAAAGAACTAAAAAATAATAATAACTATTTATTATTCAATAGAATGTTTAAACGTCAGCTTCAAAATTACAATACAAAAAAAGTGTTGCTGAAATCATTCAGCAACACTTCAGATAATTCAAATATTTTAATAAAACTTCAAGCCACATTATTTCTAAAGCTAATTACTTAATTGTCCCCTTTGTAACTTTTATTTTTAGCACATTCTTTTTATTATGATTATTTTGCAGACGCTGGATTGTTTGACGCTTGAAAAAACTAATTTTGAGTTTACCCTTCCTCATTAGATGTACATCAGAAGTTCCTTTATCTAACGCTAAGGCTAATTCATCACCATGAAAAACATTCTGCCCGAGCAATTTAGTGTTCTTCAAAGTGACTTTCATCTTCAAATCTTCAAAATTAATATTAGATCCATTTAAAACAGCATCTTTGAATTTCAAATTTGTATCATCAAAACCATCACTAATGGTAGTAACATTAGTTAAATGACACTGATCAAATTGGTATTGACCATCATCATCATCAAACGCTACATTATTGAGGTTACTATTTTGTACCTGATAACGACCACCTTCGTTATCAATCCTCAACCTTTGGGTAACCGCCAGATTTTGCAAGTTGTACTGAGCATCAGAAGAATTTATCTTCAGTTGTTGAATGGACAAGTCATTGAGAGTCACCTGACCGTCGTCTAAACCAAGGTCTAACTTTTTGATAGCATCTTTGTTCGGTACCGTAATCGTAATCGTCGGTTTGGGTGAACTCAGCTTCACATGTTTGCGCACCCCATGATTTTTTTGTTCAATATACAAGTAATGATCTTGATTGCGAAAAGTTATAATATGATAGTTTGTCGGGAAATATGCCCGAAACTGTTTGCCCTGTTTGATATTGACATTGGCATCAACAATACCAATATGAACATGATCAAAGGGCTGATTACTTTGATATGTTCGCACATTAGCAGCTACGGATGTTGCACAATTATTGTTTACGCCTATCAAGACCGCAAACAATAATAGCACAATTGATATTAAGTATTGAATATAATATTTTGACTTCATTAAAAATTTTCTCCCCAAATAATTCAAATGATAAACATAAAAAGTTAAGGCAACAATAAAAACGAATTAAGCGTCATTTAAGCGTACCTTCTTCAACCTCAATTTTTAATCGATTATCTTTGCTCTGATTATGCTTTAAATTCTTAATTAAATTGCGTTTTGGCGCATTGACTGTTAATACGTCATCGTCCATTAAGCGTACATCAGGATTGATCTTGCCCAAAGTTAGGTGCATCTCATCACCATTAAAAACATTTTCCCCCAGAAATTGGGCACCATTAGTAGCTTTCATATATAGTTCATCAAAATTGACCTGCGCATTTTTTAAACTAGAATGATTCAAGCTTAAATGTGTATCATCCATATCATCACTAATCGTTTTGACGTTATCTAACTGACAATTAGCAAACTGATATCGCCCACTATCATCATCAAAAGTAAGATGCTGTAGCTGACTTTGCTGGAAATGATAGCTACTATCATCGCTACTAATTTTGAATTTTTGGGATACTGAAACCTTGTTCAAATCATAATGGGTATTTGAGGTATCCAGCTTAATTTGCTTAATTGACAAGCCACTAATAGACACGTGATCACAATCATCTACATCTAGATTTAATTTGTGAATAGAATTTTGATTCGGTACAGTAATGGTCAAAGTAGGTTTAGGAAATTTTTTTTGAACTTCATCTTCTTGATTAATATAAAGATAATTATTTTTATCACGAAAAGTTAACGTATGATACTTGGTCGGCAGCACCACATGAAACTTTTTGCCTAATTTAAAATTGATGTTTACATCAGCAATGTTGATATAAGCATGGTTAAACGACTGATAACTCTCATACTTAGTGGCACTAGCAGCAGAGACAAGATTACTGTTTGACGCCAATAAAATAGCTAAAAGTACTAACAAAAACGACAGCATTCCTTGCATATGCTTTAATTTCATTAACAATCACTCCTAAAGACGTAAAATTAACCTTTACTTAAAAATGTTAATAAAATCACTCATTTTTGTCAACGCTTTCTTTGAAGCTTACACCAAAACGCAGTTGTCTTTTGTCCGCTTTATTTTTCAGAATTTCTTTCCTCGCTAGCAATTATAACTACTCTTTGATGCAACTAATTTACTTACCAATCTTGCGCGTTGGTGTCAGAGACAACGATAATTTAATCGTTTGTGCTGTCGTTTGCGAAATTCCTAGTTTCATCAAATCTTCGACAGGAGCATCCTTAATTTTTTTAACTGAACCATAGTTTTTCAATAATTTAATCCGCGTTTTTGGCCCCACACCCTTAATACTTTCTAATTGTGAAGACAGCGCATTTTTGCTATGCGTTTGGCGGTGATAGGTAATAACAAAACGGTGCACTTCGTCTTGAATCCGTTGCAACAAATAAAAGCCTTGGCTTTTGCGATCTAACGGTACCACAGCCCCGTCCTCACCAGTAATCAGATGTGACGTACTATGATGGTCGTCTTTAACCATGCCTGCCACCGGAATGTGAATCCCTAATTCATTATGCAAAACATCTAAAATTACGCGTAGTTCGATCAAGCCCCCGTCCATCAAAATTAAATTCGGCAAGGGCTTATGTTCTTTTAATAACCGTGAATACCGACGATAAATCACTTCCCGCGTATTAGCAGCTTCATCCGCTCCATTATGTTGTTCTAAAATATCTTTAATTTTATACTTGCGATAATTGGACTTAACCGGCTTACCATCAACAAAGCTCACCATGGCCGAAACCGCATCAGCACCTTGAATATGCGAATGGTCAAAGGACTCAATCACATGCCCATACGGTAAACTTAAAGCATCAAAAATTTGCTTTTGAGCCCCAACTGTTTGGCGATTATCTAATTCTAATAGCCGAAACTTTTCTTCCAATGACAATTTAGCATTGTCTTTAGCCATTACCAACAAATCACGTTTGGTCCCCCGTTGTGGAGTCCGAAAAGGGACATGCAAAATTTCTGTCAATGAAGCTTGATCGATTTCTTTCGGAACTAAAATTTCACGCGGTAACACATTATTTTTCCGATTATAAAATTGTAAAATAAACGTTGCCAATTCTTCCTCAGGCGTATTAATGCAAGGGAAAATTCGTTTTTCACGTTTCATTAAGCGAGCTTGGCGAATGAAAAAGACTTGAATAGAAATCCAGCCTTTATCAACATAAAAGTTGAATAAATCACGCGGTGTATGATCATTCGAAATAATTTTTTGCTTTTCCACGGTCTGTTCAATATAGTGGATTTGATCGCGTAATTCCGCTGCCCGTTCAAATTTTAAATCAGCCGCCGCGGTGTTCATTTTTTGTGTTAATTGCTTTTTGATGGTCCCGACATTACCATTCAAAAAACTTTTAATTTTTTTGATTTGCTGTTCATATTTTTGCGTTGGTACTTCTTGAAAGCAGGCTCCCAAACACTGTCCCATATGGTAATATAAACACGGCCGGCCTTGATAACCACTACACCGTCTTAAAGGATACACTTTCTGTAAAAAATTCAGGGTTTCTTCTGCCGCATACACGTTCGGATAAGGGCCAAAATAAAAACCACCATCTTTTTTGACTTGACCAGTGATAATCATCTGGGGGTTGCGTTCATTAGTAATTTTAATATATGGATACCCAGTCCCCTTCTTTAATTTAATATTAAAGTAGGGCTGATGCTTTTGAATTAAAGTAATTTCCAGTAAAAAAGCTTCCTTATCAGTTGACGTCACAATCGTTTCAAAATCGCGGATTTCACTGACTAACTTAGCCGTTTTGCCTTCATGCGAACTTTTAAAATAAGATCGAACCCGATTTTTTAAATTTTTGGCTTTACCTACATAAATAATTTTCGCATTAATATCTTTCATCAAATAACAGCCCGGTCGATCTGGCAATAATGCTAGTTTATGCTCTAAATATTCTGTCGCCATTTTTTATCTCCTAATTGCGTCAACTATTGTTTATATTTTAACCCGTGTTTAACAAAATACCAATTGATTTACCAAATCTGAGTTTCAACAATAAATAGCTGAAATATGCTATACTGACAGAGTAATTAACCTAGTTAAAGAAGGTGAAATTGTGGGTCTAACTGTCAAACAAGAAAATAATTTTGAAAGTTTATTTGATAAATTTGCTTCTTTACCAGATGAAACTCAAAAAAATCTAGATGCCGTTAAACAAACCGAAAACAAATTGAAACAGGCTAAAGATCACAAGAAAAAATAATTAATAAAAATGAGGTCGAAATCAAAGTTCTAGCACTCAATTGCCAAATGACTTTGAATTCAACCTCTATTTTTTTACTATTGCATTAATTATTTAGCATAACCTTCAGGGTGTCTTTGTAACCAACGCCAAGCGGAATCAATAATAGTATCAATATCCGTATACTGGGACTTCCAACCTAAAATGGTTTGAATTTTACTACTATCAGCTACTAAAGAATCTGGATCACCACCACGGCGGGGCGCATCCATAGCTTTGATATTCACACCGGTAACTTTGCGCGCTGCCTCGACGATTTCCTTAACAGTGAAACCTTGTTTAGAACCAATGTTAAAGTAGTCACTTTGACCACCTTGCCGTAAATATTTGAGACCTAAGTAATGAGCTTGAACTAAGTCTAAGACATGTACATAATCGCGCACATTATAACCATCACGAGTTTGATAATCATTACCGCACATATCGACATGATCACGTTGGCCTAAAGCAGCTTGCAATACAATCGGAATCAAATGTGTTTCCGGATGATGATCTTCACCCAAGTCACCATCTAACCGGGCCCCTGCCACATTAAAGTACCGAAAAGCTAACCACTGAATGTCATATGCCGCGCCGTCCCAGCGCATGATTTGTTCCATCATCAATTTCGTTAGTCCATAAGGATTAATGGGATCTTTGGGGTCATCTTCTTTAATTGGAACTTGCTTTGGCGTACCATAAACCGCGGCTGAAGATGAAAAGATCAACTTTTTAACTTGATGGTCATTCATCACGTGAATCAGATTAATTAGACCGACTACATTGTTATCAAAATAGTCATTAGGCTTTTCAATTGATTCGGGTACTTGAATATAAGCACAGAAATGAAAAACTGCTTCAATATCTTGTTCTGTAAAAACTTGCTCCAAAAAGTCCCGGTCACGAATATCGCCTTGATAGAATGGCACACTGGCCGGAACCGCATCACGATGACCGCGGCTTAAATTATCGACCACGACCACGTCCTCTTGCTCTTGCACCAATAAGTCTACCATGTGTGAGCCAATGTAACCCGCACCACCTAAAACTAAAACTGCCATTGTCAAACCTCCATTGAGAAAACGTCTATTATTTCATTTAATTTTATTATAATCACTTCCCAGAATGAATACCAATTAATTCCAGTTTCATACCAAAAGCCTATCAGTTTAGGATTTAACAGAAGATATTGACTCTACATAACTAAAAATCCTCGAAATTAAGTTTCATTTCGGGGATTTTTAATTTCTACGAATCTGACCAATTATTTCGTACAACTAACATCATTTGACCAAACACCCAACCCTAATTGGCAATATTGTCAATCTTTTCCAAACGCGTTTGAGGAGGTTGTTGCTCCTTAGATAAGTCAATAATTGGCACACTATTATCAATCACACCAGAATTATCACCAATTAATTGAATCGTACCAGCAGCGTCTTGGATTAAACGGTTATTGGTATCTAAGAATTCTTTCGAATAACCTTTAACTAAGAAGTTCCCTAAGCTAGTTTCAACGTGGTCGTTAAAATCAATTAAATCCGCACTGGAGTTAACAATCGTTAAATTAAAACTAACTTCCAGTCCACAAGTTGCTTGCACTTTTGAATAAACGCCGACCCCATCATCAAAATTTAGTAAAATTGTTAGTTTGGAATTATCTGCATACTGTTGTAACCTTTTCTGAACAGACTGATCAAGCTTTACAAACATCCTGCAACCTCCTTGTAGTTTTCTAACTAGAATGGCGTTATTATAACACCATAATTACTTTAAGACTGGTGGGAGGCCTTCAAAAATGAACTATGAACAGCAACTGAGCACATTAAAGCAAATGCTCTTAACTGCACGCAAGACCGTTTTAATTACAGGTGCAGGTTTATCAACTGCTAGCGGTTATCCTGATTTAAACGCCATGAACCAGCTAGCTTTGCACAATCCAATTGCTTGCGTACCTTTAATGGAACTTTTGACGAACCGGTTTGCTCAGCAGCAGCCTCAAACGTTTTATCAATTATACCGCTTGACCCATTTTCGTCCCGCTAGTCAACCTAGCATTGCTCACCAAATTATTAATCAATTAACTGAACAACAGTATTTTCAAGGTATTATCACTTATAACTTAGATCATCTACACGCTTTAGCTGGGACGCAAAACGTCGTTGAATATTGGGGCAGTATTAATGAAAACTATTGTGTCAAACAGCATCACCTTTTTGATCTGAACTTCATCCAACAACACACTGTCCCCTATTGTCCCATTGATCATTCACTAATTTTACCGGTTTTTGTTTTACGGAATATGGTGGCAATCAAAAAACGCGTCTTAGCCGGAAACAAATTAATCCAAACAGCCGATTTAATTCTTGCTTTAGGAACAAAATTGGGACACGGCTTACCCGCTAATCAAGCTCAATTAGTCGTTTTAAATGATCAACCTATTAATGTCCCACAACAGATCCATCTCTTCATCAATGGTTCACTTGACCAGATTTTAACTGATTTAAAAGCCAGTTTATAAATTATTAAGCCCCACCATAAAAAAACTAGAACCACTTTGCCAGTTAGTTCTAGTTTTTTTTAAATATACTAATATCAGTTAACAATGATCTGCAATCCAAGTCCAAACTTCATCGCGGCCTGCTTTGGTCATTGAGCTAAATAATTGTAATGAATCACGTTGATTCAAGTCTAACGTATGGTTAACTAGTGAGACCGTTTTATTCCATTGATTGCGTTTAACCTTATCCATCTTCGTGGCCACTACCAATGTCGGAATTTTATAGTAACTGACGAATTGATACATAGAAACATCATCTGCACTGGGCGCCCGGCGACCATCTACTAGAATAATCATTCCCCGTAATTGTTTGCGCGTGGTCAAATATTCTTCAATCATTGCGCCAAACGCCGCCCGCTTTTGTTTGGAAACTTTCGCATAACCATAACCGGGAACATCAACCAGGTATAACTGCTGATTAATTCCGTAAAAATTCAAAGTTTGCGTTTTACCGGGAGTACTAGAAGTACGTGCAAAATTTTTCCGTTGAATTAAAGTATTAATTAAGGATGATTTGCCAACGTTAGAGCGCCCCGCCAAGGCAATTTCAGGCCAACCATCAGTAGGATACTGACTAGCACTCACGGCACTTAAGTCCATAGTAACATCTTTAATCTGCATTAGTTTAGGCAACCTTACCTTTACTATCATATAGTGAAGGCTTTTGTGAACCTTCAACTGACTTTTTCGTAACCACCACGCGCTTAATATCGTCCCGACTAGGCACTTCATACATCGTATCCATCAAAGTGGCTTCAATAATTGATCTTAAGCCCCGCGCACCAGTATTGCGCTTCAAAGCTAAATCGGCCATTGCTTCTAAAGCATTTTGATTAAACTCTAGCTTGACATCATTTAAAGCAAATAAGCGTTGATATTGCTTAACTAGGGCATTCTTAGGTTGGGTTAAGATTTGAACTAAATCATTCCGGGTTAATTGATCCAAAGTCGTAATAACTGGAATCCGGCCAATAAATTCAGGAATAATCCCAAACTTCATTAAATCTTCCGGAATAACTTGACTCATTAACTGGGCTGAATCATCGACATTTACTTGTTGACTATTGTCCATGCCAAAGCCAATCGTTTTTTCACCCAGGCGATTTTTAATAATTTCTTCAATGCCGTCAAAAGCCCCACCAACAATGAACAAAATATTGCGCGTATTAATTTGAATCATTTCTTGTTGTGGATGTTTCCGACCGCCCTGTGGTGGAACATTAGCAATTGTACCTTCTAAAATCTTTAATAAAGCTTGCTGCACTCCTTCACCAGAAACATCACGGGTAATGGAAACATTCTCGCTTTTTTTCGCAACTTTATCAATTTCATCAATATAAATAATGCCGTGTTCGGCTTTGTCGACATCAAAATCCGCATTTTGCAATAACTTCAACAAAATATTTTCAACATCTTCACCAACATAGCCCGCTTCTGTTAACGTAGTAGCGTCAGCAATAGCAAAAGGAACTTGTAAAATTTTGGCTAAAGTTTGTGCTAAATAAGTTTTACCAGAACCTGTTGGTCCGATTAACGCAATATTACTTTTTTGCATTTCTACGGCTTGATCGTCATCTTTAACTTGACTATTGACACGTAAATAATGGTTATAAACTGCCACTGCCAAATTTTTCTTAGCTTGTTGTTGACCAATGACATATTGATCCAAAATGGCCATAATTTCTTTGGGTGCAGGTAAATCCGTAATTTCGAGAGTTTCTTCTTCATCGACTGCATCATCAATAATTTGTTTACATAAATCAACACATTCATTACAAATATAAACTCCAGGACCAGCAACAATTCGTTGGACTTGGTCTTGGGACTTACCACAAAACGAGCAAACAATTGCCCCGTTATCACTGGTACTATCAAACATAAAATTATTTCCTCCCAATTTCAGTCTCAAGCTATCTTTTTTGCAATAAAAAGCTTAGCATAGACCTTAAGAAAAGTAAAAAAAGAAACTTTTACTCTTCTTAATTATACACGAAAGTAGGGAGCACAGATATGAATAAGGTTGGAATTATTGGACAAGGTCATGTTGGAGCCACGACGGCATTAGTAATGGCGCAAAGAGGACAAGTCGGCAAATTAGTTTTGGTCGATAAGAATATGAAAAAGGCTCAGTCAGAGCAATTGGACTTACAAGATCAAATTGCATTATTACCTAACGACATGACAATTGAAATTCAAGATTATCAAGCCGAGAATTGGTCTCAGTTAAGCGATTTAGATGCGTTAGTTTTTTGTCCTGGTAAAATCTCAGCTTTACTAGATCATGGTGGCGAGCGGGACTATGAACTAGGTTTAACTAGTCAGATGGTTCATGAAATTGCACCTAAAATTAAAGCCTCCGGTTTCAATGGTGTCATCGTCACAATCACCAATCCTTGCGATGTGATCGCCAAGTTATTACAAGAAGAAACTGGTTTAGCGCCACAGAAAATTATTGGTACGGGTATCGGTTTGGAAACTGCGCGGATGCACCGGGTAGTTGGCAAAGCCACTAATCATAATCCTCATGATGTTAGCGGTTACGTTTTAGGAGAACACGGGGACACATTATTTGTCGCTTGGTCTAGTGTCAAGGTTGCTGGTCAAACGCTTGACAATTGGACGTTAGATTTACCACAACTAACCCATGACACAGCCAACGGTGGTTATGAAATCTTCTTTGGCAAAGAATATACTAACAACGGTATTGCCACGATTGTTAATCAGATTATCGAAGCTGTCTTGACTGACGCTCAGGTTGCGATGCCCGTTAGTTCTTATGACGCACACAATGGAATTTATATTGGACAAGTTGCCGTAGTCGGCCAAACCGGCGTTAGCGCCATCGTTCCGGTGCCTTTAGATGCAACTGAACAACAAGCTTATCAAAAATCAGTAACTGCCATTAAAGCTAATTATGCTAAAGTTGCAAAGTAAATAGCTACTGATAATAATTAGTCAATAGTCAATAAAAAAAGCATCTTTCAATTCCTCCACAAAAATTCTGGGAAATGAAAAATGCTTTTTATTTGATCAAAATGATTATTTTTGTACTGCAGAGTCAGTCATTAAATCAACGACCTTCTTGATTGCAATGTCATGGTCAAGCATTTCTTCAGACAAAGCATTCTTGACAGCATCTTCTTGCATACCATAATCAGCTGCTAATTCTTTAACTTCTTGATCACGTTCTTCAGCCGTAATTTCAATATTTTCAGCTTTAACAATAGCTTCTAATAATAAGTTAGTCTTAACGCGCTTTTCAGCATCTTGACTAAATTGCTTCTTTAGATCATCTTCAGTGGTACCAGTCATTTGATAATACATTTGGGGATTAATACCCTGACGTTGCATGTTGCCCAAGTATTGATCAATTTGATTTTGAACATCAGTATCAATCATTGCTTGCGGAATTGCTTCGAAGGTTGCATTATCAATAGCTTTATCAACAGCTTCAGTTTCAATTGCATCTTCAGCCATTTGTTTCCGTTGCTTTTTCAAACGATCTTCAATCTTAGTTTTCAATTCTGCCAAAGTATCAACGTCTTCATCAACGTCTTTCGCAAAATCGTCATCTAATTTTGGTAATTCTTTGGTTTTAATTTCATGAATTGTCGTTTGGAAATGAGCCTCTTTACCCGCTAAATCTTTAGCTTGGTAGTCTTCTGGGAAAGTAACTTTGACATCCACTTCATCGCCACTTTCATGATCAATTAATTGATCTTCAAAGCCTGGAATGAAAGAATTCGAACCTAATTCTAATGAATAATTTTCGGCACTGCCACCATCAAAAGCTTTGCCATCAACTGTTCCTTTATAATCAATCACAACAGTATCACCTTTTTGTGATTTGCCGGATTCTTTCAAGACCAATTCAGCTTGTTGTTTTTGCAAACGTTCTAAATCTTTGTCAACATCCTCAGCAGAAACCGTAGTATCTTGCTTCTTAACTTCTAAACCTTTATAGTCACCCAAAGTTACTTCTGGTTCTACAGCGACGGTTGCAGAAATTTTCCAAGGTTGATCAGCTTCCATGCTATCAATTGAAATTTCTGGTTGGCCAACAGGTTTAATTTCAGTTTCATCAATTGCTTGAGAATATGCCATTGGTAAAACGGCATTTAAAGCATCTTGATATAATGCTTCTTCACCATACATTTGATCAAAGACCACACGTGGCACTTTACCCTTCCGAAAACCCGGAATATTTAAAGTTTTGCGTACACGTTTAAATGCGGTATCTAATCCTTGTTTAATTGTCTCTTGATCAATTTCAAAAGTTAATTTGCCATCTTGATCTTTTTCTTTCGTCCATTCAGCTTTAGCAGCCATAATATCCCTCCGGTACTAATTATCTCATACTTTATCCATCTTACCCTAAATAAAATAACTTGTAAATGTTCCAAAGCGTTATTAGACCAAAATTTATGTACAAAAAAAGTCTGGCGCACCAGACTTTTAGTTGCCATGAAAATTAGTCTAAAATTTCAGTAACAACACCGGCACCAACAGTACGTCCACCTTCACGGACAGTAAACTTAGTACCTTTTTCGATAGCAACTGGAGCAATTAAGTCAACTTCAAAAGTTACATTATCACCAGGCATAACCATTTCAACGCCATCAGGTAATTCAATAACACCAGTAACATCAGTTGTATGGAAATAGAATTGTGGACGATAGTTAGAGAAGAATGGAGTATGACGTCCACCTTCTTCTTTAGTTAAGATGTAGACTTCACCCTTAAACTTGTTATGAGTTTGGATGGAACCTGGCTTAGCCAAAACTTGACCACGTTCGATTTGATCACGGTTGATACCACGTAACAAGACACCAACGTTATCGCCGGCTTCACCTAAATCAAGCGTCTTACGGAACATTTCCAAACCAGTAACTGTTGAATGACCATCTTCATCATGCAAGCCAACAATGTCAACTTCATCACCGATCTTAACTTCGCCACGGTCAATACGACCAGAAGCAACAGTACCACGACCAGTAATTGTGAAGACATCTTCAACAGGCATCAAGAATGGCTTGTCATTACTACGTTGAGGTGTAGGAATGTAGTCATCAATCGTATCCATTAACTTTTCAATGACCTTAACTTGTTCAGGGTCACCTTCCAAAGCCTTCAAAGCGGATCCACGGATAACTGGAATGTCATCCCCAGGATAATCGTATTCGGATAATAATTCCCGAACTTCCATTTCAACTAAGTCAACTAATTCATCATCGTCAACTAAGTCAGTCTTGTTTAAGAAGACTACGATGTAGTCAACACCAACTTGGTGAGCTAACAAGATATGTTCACGAGTCTGAGGCATTGGGCCATCAGTTGCAGCAACAACCAAAATTGCGCCGTCCATTTGAGCAGCACCAGTGATCATGTTTTTAACGTAGTCAGCATGTCCTGGGGCATCAATATGAGCGTAATGACGCTTTTCAGTTTCATATTCAACGTGAGCAGTGTTGATTGTAATCCCACGTTCTTTTTCTTCTGGAGCCTTGTCAATATCAGAATAATCTTCAGCTTTAGCTAAACCTTTATCAGCCAAAACTTTAGTAATTGCAGCTGTTAAAGTTGTTTTACCGTGGTCAACGTGACCGATTGTACCGATATTTACATGGGGCTTAGTTCTTTCATAATGTTCTTTTTCTGCCATGAAAAGAAACCTCCTGTTTGTCATCTGAATTATCTTCACAAAAAAATATAAAGAGTATTGCAAAGACAACTCTTTATGCAAGAATTATACTACTTTTGGTTCCAAAAACAAAGCGATACCGACCAAAAATATACTCTTAGTAGTATACAAACTGAGTTATCAAATGTAAACCAATTTTCTAAATTAATTGAATAAACTTAATAATTCATCTAATTTATCCAACCACTTATCTACTTTAACAGCTTTTGCTGGTTTTTCAAGTGATTGGGTATTTTTTTCATTCTCCCAGCGAGATTTGATCCGCTGCAACCATAAATCTGGATCGCAAATAATCTGATCCGTAAACGGATATAACATTGCCGCTAATAAATTGGTTTCATCCTTTAAACGATTATCCACTAGCTGTTTTTGCCAACTAACTAAACTATTCAATTGATAAATTAACGGGGTTTTTGCTGGCAAAAACTTTTTGTCAGTACCATAAAAATTAATTTTAACGAGATGTTGAATTTGTAACTTGACTAAATCTTCCGTCAAGCCCGCTTTCAATAACGGATGCAAATAAGGGTTTTGCAAAAGCACTTGACTGCTTTGTTCAAAATCCCAACTCGTTAAACAATGTAATTGTAAAATCAAATTAGATTGTTGCATTAAAGGCAAGGTTACAATGGATAAAATCTGCTGTTTTAACTGTTTAATTTCAGCTAAATGTCGTTGATAGTAACGCTGTTGATGTTGGTCAATTACTGTTTGTAACTTTTTTTTAATAGAATTTAAATCCGACGGCGCTTGTAATAATAATTGTTGGGCCTGAAGGAAATTATTGATTCCAATCAAAACATCAATCACCAAGGCTAAATTCGATGCCGTAGTTAAAAAAAGCTCTACATCAGGCTGAAGTAATTGCCAAGCCAATTGATCCTGTTGGGCTTGATGTCTTGCTTTAACTAACGCCAATTGGACGGAAAAGCTCGGTTGGAGTAGATAAGCCTGATCTAACGATTCCGCAGCGGCTAAATAATTCTTTGTTCGTTGATATTCTTGGGCTGCTTGTAATAGAGCTTGATAGCTTTTTTCTTCCAAGTTTGATTACCTCTAGCTAGATAGTAAAAAAGTCAAATTACTAAACAATAAGCTTCTTTAGCATTTGACTTCTTTACACATAACTTCATTAATTATTGATGACTATGCTGCGCTTTACGATGCCGATTTTGGTTAACTTCCATGATAACTGGCAAGATAACTGGATGACTCTTAGTTTGTTCCCATAAATAATGATTCAAGTCTTCACGAACGTCTTGTTTCAGTTCCGACCAATCAAAATCTTTATGCAATAAGTTATGTTCTACTGCTCGCACAACCACCTCGCGACTGCCAGCCAGTAATTCCGGCTTTTCTTCCAAACCAGCAAAACCACGGCCTGTAATCTGTGGCTGAGACATAATTTTCTTTTTCTTGCGATCAATAGTTACTACAGCAATAAAGACACCATCTTGGGACAATAATTGCCGATCGCGCAAAACAATGGTTCCAATATCACCAATGCCCACACCATCAATCATAGTATCACCAGCAGTTACTGCTTGAGCTAAATGAAACTGTTGTTTTTCATAACTTAAAACATCACCATTTTTTAAAACAAAGACATGATCTTGATCTAATCCGGTTTCTAAAGCAATATGCAAATGCGCATCCAAATTACGGTATTCACCCTGAATCGGAACTACATTTTGAGGTCGTAAAATATTAATCATCAACTGCAAATCACTTTTGGCAGCATGTCCCGAGGTATACAACCCCGAGTCACTTAAACTTTTAACTTCACCGCCCGCACGAAAAATCAAGTCCCGCGTTTTGGCAACCGTCGTTTCCATTGCATGTGATGGTGTCGTCGTTAGAAAGACTAAATCGCCCTCTTCAATATGGTAAAAATGATGATGACTAGTAGCCATTTTTTGTAAAATCTTGATTGGTTCGCCCATGCGGCCAGTTTCAATAATGACAACTTGATTTTTGGGTAATTTTTCAGCTTGACGCGCACTGACTAATAAACCATCTGGCACCGTCAAATAATTTAACTTAATCGCCGTCCGTACAATTTTTGATGCACTTTGACCTGTCAACACCACTTTGCGCTGCGTCTTCTGCGCAGCATTAAAGATTTGTTGCATCCGTAAAATATTAGAAGCGACCGAAGCGACAATTATCCGCCCCGTTTGGTATTCAAAAGTTTCCCAAATATAATTATAGATATCCCGCTCATCCGCTGCTGGATAAGGTGATTCGGCATTAGCCGAATCACTTAATAAGGCTAAAACTGGTTCTCGACCAATATCGGCCAAACGCTGATAATCAGTTTGATAAATTGAATCTGCTGATTGATCAAATTTAAAATCACCCGTATAAACCACTTGACCAACTGGTGTCCGAACCACTACTCCCAAAGAATCAGGAATCGAATGCGTTGTTTTGAAAAAGGAAATACTCAATTGCTCAAAATCAATCGCCGTTTGCGCGTCAATTACTTGAAAATTATTAAATTTACGACTATTTTTATTATTTTTAATTGCAATTTTGGCCAACTCAATTGTCAATTTGGAACCAAAAACGGGAATATCATAGTCTCCGACTAAATAAGGTAAAGCTCCAATTGCATCAGCATGACCATGTGTTAAAAAGACCCCGACTACTTTATCGATATTCTCTTGAATGTAAGTAAAATCTGGAATCACCACATCAATTCCCAATAATTCATTTTCCGGATATTGTAATCCACAATCTAAAATAACAATTTCATCCCCGTATTCAACGGCATACATATTTTTTCCGTTTTCTCGTAAGCCACTTAACGGAATTATTTTTAAATTTGCCAAATATCTCACCCTTCTGCTGTTAAGTATTTCAAAATCTTGCAAGATCTTGCTGTCACTTCGTGACTACCTGAATGCGTTTGTCTCATTGTAGCACAACTCTCTAATTTTTTATACAAAACACCAATCTGGAATTGACTTATCACTGTAAAATTTCAAAATTTGACTGGGGGATTGTCAGCAAAGAATTCTCAAATCCAAACCACAAAAAAACTGTTCGAATAAATTCGAACAGTTCCTTAAATTTTGGATAATTATTAACGACGTAAGCCTAAACTTTGAATCAAATTACGGTAACGATTAATATCGCTCTTCCGTAAGTAAGCTAATAAATTACGACGATGACCGATCTTCTTTAACAAACCAACATAAGAATGATGATCCTTCTTGTTGATCTTCAAATGATCGTTCAAATTGTTAATTTCATAAGTTAAAATTGCAATTTGGACTTCTGGAGAACCAGTATCGCCTGCTTTACGACCGTACTTTTCAATTAATTCTTGTTTCTTTGCTTTAGTTATTGCCATGTCAAAAACCACCTTCATAAAATTAATTCAGCTAAACTGTGCTTGCGCCGGTGTCACAACAAACAAAGCATAGCTAATACATAGTTGAATATAACTTAAGCTGTCGAAAAAATCAAGAATTTATTTCAGAATGATTGCAAATCGAAGCTGATTTTAGTATACTTTTAGGGTATTGGGATGGTCACGGAGGTGAATTGAACATGCCACAAATTAAATCAGCTATTAAGCGTGTACGGACATCTGCCAAAGCAAATGAACGTAATACTGCTCAACGTAGTGCAATGCGTTCTACTATTAAGAAGTTTGAAACTGCTGCTGCTAATGGCGCTGAAGATACTCAAGAATTATATCGTCAAGCTGCACGTGCCATTGATATGGCTAAGTCCAAGGGCTTAATTAAACAAAACAAAGCTGCACGTGATAAATCACGTTTGGCCGCTAAAATTAAATAATTAACCCTAAAAAAGACGGACCTTAGCCCGTCTTTTTATTTGTAATGAACGCAATCATGAACAATTCAAATAATTGCGTTTTATTGGCCTGACCTGTCTTCATTTGATAGTCCATTTCGATTAAGTCGGAAAGGGCTTTTTTTAATTGTCCTAAATCGTAATTTTTAATTCGCTGTAACGCTAATTTCACTCGATAAGGATGAATCTGTAAAAACTGTGCCAATTTTCCTTGTGACATTCCCTGACCAGCCAAAATCTTCACTTGCAACAATACCCGAATTTGACTTTGAGCTAATGCTGTCAACAAAATTGGATCATTATTTAGGATCAACAATTGTTGGTATAAATTTTCAGCTTGCCGTAAATTATGCTGTAAAATGGCATCTAACAAATCAAAAACATTATCATCCAAAGACTGGGGCACTAATTGTTGCACCATAGCTAAATCAATAATTTTTTGCTTTTGCGCATATAAAAACAATTTCTTTAATTCTGAATTGGCGAGTGAATAGTCCCCTTTGGTTCGTTGAATTAATGCTGTTAAAGCCGCCGGCACAATCGTAAAGCCTTGAGCCGTAATCTGTTTTTGCAGAGTACTTTGTAAAGACTGAGTGGTTAATTTTTGCACATCGATTACTTGTGCTTTTTGCTTCAATACTTTCGTAATTTTTTTACGCTGATCTAATTTTTCATATGGCGCAAAAATCACAAAAATAGTTGTTGATTGTGGATCTTGTACATAGTCTATGAGTGCTGCCACATTTTGCTCAATTCCCGTTTTATTTTTATTACCACTCAAAAAGATTGGATTAGTAACTAGTACCAAACGATGCTCACCTAGAAAGGGTAAAGTATTAGCTTCACCAACAGCTTCTTGCACATCGACTTGCTCTAAATCAAATTCCGCCACATTTAACTCTTGTTCTTCCGGCGTCAAATATTGCACAAAAATTTGTCGTACTTGTTGCATCAGTTCACTTTCAGAACCCACGACTAAATACAAGGGTGCGATTTGTTGTTGCTTTAATGATTGTTGTAATTCATTGACTTTCATTTAATTCTTTCCTTGAAAAAACTCGCCATTTCTCCTGGTGGTCATAATTGTAATTCCAAGTAATCATACCATGTTTTGCTGTACTTAAATTAGGAATGTGCAATTTTTTGAGTGTCCGTAGTGTTTCCGGACTAGGATGACCATAACGATTATGGCGCCCGACAGAGATTAATACTAATTTTGGTTTAATTTGTTGTAAAAAGCGTTGAGAACTGGCTGTTTTACTACCATGATGCCCCGCCTTTAAAAAATCAATTCTAGGAGCATGTTGCTTAAATAATTTTAATTCGTGGGCACGATCTAAATCACCCGTAAAAAGCCATTTCTTGCCCTGTAAACTCACTATTAAACTCAGTGAATCTTCGTTTTTTCCATTAGATAAATGTGGAGGCCAGACCACTTGCATAAAATCTTGATGGGGTAATAAAATTTGATCATGGACATGTAATCTAACAATTGCAATTTTATGCATAAACGGTTGTAATTGCCGTACAACTGCCGGTATTTTTTGCATCCCGTCTGCTAAATAAACATGCTTAACCGGAAAATTTTGTAATAAAACTTTCAAATCACCAATATGATCAGCATCTTGATGTGATAAAAACACCCCATCCAAATGCGTAATAGCTCGATACCGCAAGTATGGAATGGTAATAGATTGAACCCGATTATTAGTCGAATGATAGTGACCAAAATTTAATTTTCCACCAGTATCAATCAAATAGGTGCGTTTTAAAAAAGGCGTCGTAATTAAAATACTATCGCCCTGTCCCACGTCTATCAAACTAACTTCACCGGTCATTGGATAGCGGTTAAACAAAATAATGCAACAATAACCAATCAGCAAGCCTAATAAAACTGTTTTGGTGGGATGTTGAGCGATAACTAAGGTCATAAATAACAGCAGTAATAAAACTACCAGATTAATTTTACCAACCGTCACTTGCGACCAGGAAGCATGGGCTAATACTTGAATTGGCGCATAAATCAAAGTAAACAAAGATTCCAGCGGAGTAATCAACCAATTAGCTTGCCTTAAAAAAACACTAATTAAAGTTAGCGGGATAATCATTTTTTCAAAGATCGGTGTCAAACATAAATTAGCTAAAAACGTTAACCAGCTAAAACTGTAATTATGAAAAATTAAAATTGGTAAACTCAATAAATTCATCAGCAATGATTGTTGCCACACCGTTTTCTGTTGCAAGACAATTAAGCCATAAGCTAATAAATAACTCAATTGTCCTGCCAATGTCCACAGGACTTGTGGCATCAAAAAACTATGAATAATCAAAGTCCCCGCAAAGATATCATTGCGGGATAAATACCAACGATATTTCTCATTTAACATTTTTAAAATTTGGCTGATACAAGCTCGCCAAACACCTATACCACTACCGGTTAATACAACAATCGCTGGTAAGCTGACTAAAATTAGCCAATCAACATACTCTTTACGAAGTTTACAAGCCCCTGCCAATTGGCTGATCCAATTAACCAATAAGTAAATATGCAACCCCGAAATACTAAAGATATGAATAATACCTAAGTTTGTTAATCCTTGCCGCAAATCTTGCTCTTGATTATCAAATTGTCCCAATAACAAACTACTAGCATTTAAACGTAACCAATGTGGTAAATGGTACACTTGTAACAACAAGCGATAACGCCAAATGTGTAACCACTCAATTATTCCCCGGGGAGCTCGTAACTTGATTTGAACATGTTGAGCGGTAGCTTGATAATAAATCTTTTGCGTTCGTTCATATTTTTGAAAATCAAATTCTCCTGGATTAGTGGCGGGCTTGATTTTTTGCCAAACAAAATCTCCCTGTAGGATAATAATTTGGGGGGATTTCACTTGAAAATTACTATTGATTCCAACATTAACTTTCTGTGAACCATTAATTTGTCCTTGACCATACAACCAATTAGTTCGGTTGGTAACTTGATCAGGATAAACTGTAATGACATGAGTTTGTGGTTGAGCAATATGCGGTTGTTGACCGATTATCCACCCCAGCACTCCCATCACCGTTAGCAGCACTAAAACTGAATATTTTTGATGGCGTAAGACAATGCCAATCACACCGATACCTAAAATCAGCCACCAAACATTCTGAGTGATTACAAAAGCAATGGTTAATTGTAAAAAAAGAGCTCCAAATAAATACCAACCTCGTTCAAACACACAATTGATCCTTCAAATTGTCCACGGTCTTTTCACCAAATCCTTTGACATTAGTCAGATCTTCCACTTTAGTAAAACTACCATGATCTTGCCGATACTGAATAATTGCCTGTGCTTTTTTCGGTCCTAAACCATTAACTTGCTGCAATTCTTCAGCCGTTGCAGAATTTAAATTAACACTTGCATTGGCTGTCGTAGTCGCGGTTGTGGCAGCGGCATTCGCATTCGGTGCAGCTGTGGTTTGATCTGGGACAATGACTTGACTTTGATCATGCAATTTTTGAGCTTGATTAATACCCTTGAGATTAGCATTAGCCGTGGGACCCCCGGCATGTTGAATAGCATCATAAATCCGCGCCGATGCCAATAAATGATAAACTCCCGGCTTATTCACTTCACCTTGCACATCAACAACAATCGTCGTTGGAGATTTTTTAGGAGTAGATTTAACCATGGTTGTCTGTTGCACTGTTGGCGGATCATTTTTCGTCGGTATTAAGGAACTGGGCCAAAATTTCCACAATACTACTGCCAAAATTATTAGTCCTCCAACTAACAACTGCCAATAAGCTACTAACCAATTTTTTATTTTCTGCATTCTTCATCACCCAATTTTAATTACAAAAAAAACGCCCCTTTTTTTCTAAGGATGCGTTTTTAAATAATGAATGGCCTGTTTTAAATTAGAGATTGGTACAACCTTCATCGAAGAATGCAACTTTTGAGCCGTTTTTTTAGCCAATTGATAATTACTTTGGTAATGTGCATCAAGTTTTAATTTAGCTGGCGTTACTGGATCACGTGGTGCCAAAAAGATCTTAGCACCTTTGCGGTTAGCTGCCACCACCTTTTTATCAATCCCGCCAATCGGCCCCACTTGACCTTGTGGCGTAATAGTTCCCGTGCCAGCTACTATTTGCCCTTGGGTCAAATTTTGTTGAGTTAATTGCTCGTAAATTTGCAACGTAAACATCAGTCCTGCCGATGGTCCCCCAACAGAACCAGCGTTAATTTTCACCTGAGGATTAGTTTGAACTTGAACTTTATCAACTAATTGAATCCCTAAACCAGATTTCTTTTCATGTGGCAAACGCATCAGTTTTTGATGTGCTGTTTGGATTCTGCCTCGGTGTTGATAAGTAACTGCTACTTTCTCAGTGGCTTTTTTACGTTGAAGATAATGCATTAATCCCTGAGAACTTTGAAAAGCCCGGCCATTAACTTTAGTAATGACATCACCCACGTGTAAAGAATGCTGAAAATGGGAGTTTTTTAAAACTGACAAAACATAAACACCTTGATAGCGTTGCTTAACCGGCCGATGAATTTCTTTAAAGGCGGCAGCAATGGCATTATTACTGGCATTTCTCATATAATACTTCTGCATTTGCGCATATTCAGTTGTATTATCGTTAGCCATTAAATCTTGTTGACTCAAGACCTCATGATAAGGTAAAACGTGCGCTATTAGCCAAGTGATAGGCGTCGCCTGCATCACTTGTACTGTCGTAAATAATAACGGTGACGACTTGCTATGATGATTAACGGTGATCACCTGATCAGTATGACTAGCTGAGCCGGGAGACTCAATAAAAGCGGGCAAGGGCCAAAAAAATAGTAACATTAATAATCCCACAACTATCAACGTTATTAACCAATGTTTAGCTTTCATTGTTGAGACTGCAACTTCTGCGTTAATGCTTTGGCTACGACCTCGGGAACCAAACCATCCACTTGCCCACCGTAAGCAATCACTTCCTTAACCATACTGGAAGATAAATACATATACTGGGGTTTAGCTACTAAATAAATTGTTTCTAAATCAGCATTTTGCAATTGATTAATTTGTTGCATTGAAATCTCATAATTTAAATCATCCGCTGTGCGCAAGCCGCGCACCAACCAATGTGCTTGTAATTGTTGCGCAACCGTGGCTAATAACTGATCAGCAGCCAATTGTACATGAACATTATCTAACTGTAAGGAAGCAACCGCTTGGTTTAATAACGTTAATTTTTCTGTAAAGGAAAAAGTATATTTTTTACTCGTATTATTTAAAATCACTACATATAACTGATCCAATAAACGGCTCGCACGCGTGATAATATCTAAATGACCATTAGTTACAGGGTCAAAACTACCAGCATAAACACCAATTTTTTTCACCATTTCCGTTATTACCTCTTTAATTTAATTGCCATACTTGAACATAGGTCTGATTATATTGCTTGTCTGCAATGACTGTAAATTGCTGCAAATCAGGTGGTTGTAAAGCATAATCCGTTTCAATCACAATAAGGGCTCCCGATGACATTAAGCCTAATTGCATCGCTTGTTGAACTAATTTTACAGTAACGTGTTGTGCATAAGGTGGGTCGAGGAGTAACAGATCTAGTTGGACTTGTTTTTGTTGTAAAGCTGTTAAAGCCTTTTCTGCGGTCATTTTTAGCAATTGAAACTGAGGTTCAGCATGTGTTTTCAAAACATTAGCTTGAATGGTTTGCTGAGCTTGCCTGCTAGAATCGACTAAATACATTTGTTCGACCCCTCTGGAAACAGCTTCAATTCCCAAAGATCCCGTGCCGGCAAACAAATCACAACCAGTAGTAACAGCGGATAAATATGGCGCCAAAATATTAAACATGGCTTCTTTAACTTTTGCCCCCGTTGGCCGCGTATTACGCCCTTTAACCGGTAATAAATTTAACCCGTGGAAAGTTCCGGCGATCACTCGCATTACTCGTTACCCCCATTATTATTTATCCGTTTATCTTGTTCTTCCGGAATTAATAAACTAGCCACGTTCCCAATCTTATCATCAAAATCCGTTTCTAAATCTTGCCGGGGTGACAATTCAATTTTGGTAACAAATGATAACTTTTCAATGACCTTAATTTGACTCTGGAGATTAGCTTGATCTAAATACATGATGGCATAATTCATTTTAAAGGACACATATATTACTGTCCCAAAACGGCGCAATCTCTTACTAGGATGACTATTAGACATCCAGACAATAATTTCCTGTCGTGGTGTTAATTTCATTAATTCATCAACCTACTTTCTCTAGCTTAGCGGTTCTTTTAAGATTTAAAGAAACATTTAAACAAATTCCAATACAAATTGACAACACTAATTGGCTAGAACCACCATAACTAATGAACGGTAGCGTCACACCTGTAATGGGCAATAAACCTACAACGCCACCAACATTAAACGAAGTTTGTACAAACAACAAGGTAGCAATGCCATAACATAACAATGTCCAATAAGCATTGGTGGAATGCAACCCTAAATAAACAATACGGGCAATTAAAATAAAGAGTAATCCTAAAACTAAAATCACACCAACCACACCCAGTTCCTCACTAATAATTGCAAGAATAAAATCGGTATATGGTTCAGGTAGATAACCCAACTTTTGAATACTATTACCCAGGCCGCGACCAAACAGACCACCATTATTAATCGCATAATAAGAATTAACCAATTGAATCCCGCCTGTTTTTTCTAACTCAAATGGATGGAAAAAAGCCATTAACCGTTTCAACTTATAAGACGAGTTAGCGCCAACGACTAATTGATGCTTAAACCAAAAATAAGCAATCACAAATAACGCCACTAATATCAAGATTACGGACACAACATATTTCATATCAACGCCTGAACTAAATGTCAGTAAAAAAACAATGGATGCTAAAATAGCCGCGCCCCCAAGATCTGGTTGTAAGAGCGTCAGTAAAATAATCAAGCCCGATAACAAAATGGGAGGAAATAATTCTTGCAACATTGGAACTAAATTTTGTTGGCGAATTCTTAAAGTGCGAGCACTCAAAACTTTAGCCAAGTACAAAATCAAAGCTAATTTAGCCAATTCCAACGGTTGCAAATTAATCGGTCCGATTTTAATCCAAGCTGACGCACCATTAATCATCGAAGTTGGTCGAAAATGTTTTCGTAGTAATAAATAAATTAACAGTACTGTGACACCAATTAAAAAAATTTGTACAAAGAACCGACTTTTTAACAAATCAATTTTAAATAAATAAAATAATAAACATAAACAGAATCCGATTATTACATAAATTAATTGCCGCTTTAAATAAACTAAGTTGGTCATTCCTTGCAAAACTGCTGCATTAGAACTAGCTGAATAGACCATGATTACCCCTAAAGCTGAAAGAACAATAAAGGGAATTAAAATCCAATAATCCAAATTTTTCAATTTAACCTTCAATAATCTACTGTCACTCTTTTCTTAGTTTTTTTTATTATATCATTTTTAAAACGATTTATTCTGATATATAAAAAGCAATCTTTCAATCAAATTGGATCGAAAGATTGCCTGAATTACAAATAAAAAATAATCAATTAATTACTTGTTGATGTTCAGCTCATAGCAGTTAAAGTTTTAGTCTTTAACAACTTTCCGCTTTTTATCAGCTTTTTTACGTTCGTTAGTATTTAAAATCTTTTTCCGCAAGCGAATACTTTGTGGAGTAACTTCACAATATTCATCTTCATTCAAAAATTCGATGGACTGTTCCAAAGACATCTTCTTTGGTGTTTTAATAGCAGCAGCATGATCCTTACCAGATGCCCGCGTATTCGTCAAATTTTTACCCTTAGTAACATTAACCGCAATATCTTGATCCCGACTACTTTGACCAACAATCATTCCTTCGTAGACATCAACACCAGCACCAATAAATAACTGGCCCCGATCTTCCACAGATTGTAAACTATAAGTCGTTGATGGACCTTGATTAATGGAAACTAAAGCGCCACTGCGCCGGCCTGGTTCCCAGTTTTTAATAACTGGAAGATATGAATCAAAAGCGTGGTTCATAATACCGTAGCCACCCGTTTGAGATAAAAATTCAGAAGAGTAACCAATTAAACCACGTGAAGGTGTTAAGAAAGTTAACCGTGTTTGACCATTACCGGTACTTTCCATATTTTTCATTTCACCTTTACGTTGAGCCATTGAATCAATAATTGTTCCAACATATTCATCTGGAGTATCAATTTGCACTAATTCAAACGGTTCACAAACTTTGCCATCAACTTCTTCATAAATAACTTCCGGTCGAGATAACTGCAGTTCAAAGCCTTCACGCCGCATTTCTTCAACTAAAATGGACAAATGTAGTTCTCCACGGCCCGAAACAATCCAAGCACCTGCAGTACCAGCATCTTCAACCTTTAAAGAAACGTCGGTTTGCAATTGTTGTTCCAAACGGTCTTGAATTTTCCGAGCAGTTACCAAATCACCTTCACGACCAGCAAATGGTGAATCATTCGCCAAGAAGGTCATTCTCAAGGTTGGTGGATCAATCCGTAAAATTGGTAAAGCATCAGGATGATCTACTGGCGTAACCGTTTCACCAACAAAGATATCTTCCATACCCGATAGGCCAATTAAATCACCGGCTTGCGCTTCTTGGATTTCAACGCGTTTTAACCCAAAGAAACCAAAAATTTTCGTTACCCGAAAGTTTTGTTTTGAACCATCAAGCTTCAAAACAGAAACTTGATCACCAATTTTAATCTTACCACGAAAGACACGACCAATGCCGACACGACCAACATAATCATTATAGTCTAACATCGCAACTTGAAATTGTAAGGGTTCATCACTGTTATCAACAGGAGCGGGAATCGTCTTTAAAATAGTATCAAAAACTGGCTTCATTGTATGCTCTTGTGCTTCAGGATCAGAGTCATAACTAGAAGTTCCATTAACAGCTGAAGCATAGACTACTGGAAATTCCAATTGATCTTCATCAGCACCCAAATCAATAAACAATGATAAAACTTCGTCCACTACTTCTTCCGGACGGGCACCAGGACGGTCAATCTTATTGATCACAACAATGGGTGTTAAATGTTGATCTAAAGCTTTTTTCAACACAAAGCGAGTTTGTGGCATGGTACCTTCATAAGCATCAACAACCAACAAAACACCATCAACCATTTTCATAATCCGTTCGACTTCGCCACCAAAATCGGCGTGTCCCGGAGTATCCAAAATATTAATTTGCGTTCCTTGATATTTAACAGCAGTATTCTTAGATAAAATTGTAATTCCACGTTCTTTTTCAATGGCATTGGAATCCATTGCCCGATCGCCTAATTCCATATGTTCAGGCAATGTATCTGATTGTTTTAAAAGTTCATTAACTAATGTTGTTTTTCCATGATCGACGTGAGCAATAATAGCAATATTGCGAATATCTTCTCTTGTTTTCAAAACTTAGCTTCCTTCCATTGGATCTCAGTGTATAAAAAAGCTGTGATACATACGATCACAGCTCATCAACTAAGATAATAGTTTCTTAGCTTCTTTTGTTGCGCGTTCTGTTCCGACAATTACAGTTTGTGATTGTAACATATTTATTGGGGTGTCGTCAATGGTTTGCACTTGGAGCCCAAGCGAGCAACCAATGGCCCATCCAGCCGCTAAGTCCCAAGGTTGCAGTTGTGAGATATACAGAATTTCTTGCTGATTAATCAAATGTAAAAAACTAATGCCTGCACTGCCATAAATACGTAAGCCACAACTTGTTTGTCTTATTTTTTGATAATTAGTCTGATTTAAAAAGCGATTACTAATCATCACCAAGCCTTCTTTTAGATGGCTATTAGCTAATGTTGTTAGGGGTTGACCATTCATAAAACTCCCAATTTTAGGACCACCGTAATATAATTTGTCTGCCATCACATCCGCTATAGCTCCAAATACTGGGTTACCATTAAAATAAACGCCAATCATTGATACAAATTGATCATGTAACTTAACGAAATTCATCGTTCCATCAATTGGATCTACATAAAAAATCAGTCCACGCACATCATGAACTTGATCTCCAAATCCTTCTTCACTCACAAAACGTGCTTGTGGAAATTGCTGTTTCAAGTTTTGAATGATCAACTGTTCAATATTAATATCTCTTTCAGTTACTAGATCTGTTCGGCCCGATTTTTCTTGTACTTGCTTAAAAGTACGATTACTTCTCAATTGTTTTTGAACCTGTGTCAATATATATAAAACTTGCTTTTGTATCCTCAATAAGTCAATCATATATAGAAAATCCTTTGTCATATGTCATAAAATAATAACCATTTCAACCCAATTTTATGGCAAAACAACAAAAAAATCGACGCATAACGCCGATTTTTTCAGAATTAATCAATAAAATTAAATATTGGTTGGATAACCCATTAACACATCTGCTGCTTCTTGAATTGGTTCACCTAAAGTTGGATGTGGATGAATAGTTAGAGCAACATCTTCCTCATTCAATTGGCAATTTACCAAAACACTTAATTCGGAAACCAAAGTACTTGCACTTGGTCCAACTACTTGTCCACCAAGAATCGTACCGGTCTTCTTATCAGCAACTAATTTAACAAAGCCATCAGCACTATCTAATGATACAGCGCGCGCATTACCAGCAAATGGGAACTTAGCAGTCTTAACTTCTTTGCCTTGTTCTTTAGCGTCAGCTTCAGTTAAACCAACACTAGCCATTTCAGGATCAGTAAAGCAAACTGCTGGAACACTTAAGAAATCATTGGCTGTCTTTTCACCAGAGATAGCACCTGCAGCCGTCTTACCTTCAAAGAAGGCTTTGTGTGCTAACGCAGGACCAGCTACAATATCACCAATAGCATAAATGTTTGGTACATTAGTACGACCCTGTTCATCAACTTTGACCAAACCACGATCAGTTAATTCAACACTTGTCATTTCCAAACCAAAATTATCAGTATTTGGTTTACGTCCAACAGAAACCATTACATAATCAGCCTTAATTGTTGAAGCTTTACCGTCAACTTCATAAGTGACAGCAACATCATTTTTAGAAGATTTAGCCTCTTTAGCCATGGCACTTGTAACGATATCAATACCCTTAGCTTTCAGATTCTTTTCAACAATTTTAACCATGTCGCGTTCAAAATTAGGAATAATCTTATCCGTACCTTCAAGAATAGTAACGTGTGACCCTAAATCAGCAAAGGCTCCAGCTAATTCAGTTCCAATATAGCCACCACCAACAATGACTAATTCCTTTGGAACTTCTTTAACATTTAATAAACCAGTTGAATCAAGCACACGATCGCCAAACTTAAAGCCTTTAATTTCAATTGGACGACTACCAGTGGCAATAATTAAATTCTTAAATTGAATAGTTTGACCGCCACCATTATCCATAAATTGTTTAGGTCCAGTAGACATAACCCGTAATTGATGATCATTGTCTAAGAAAGCTTCGCCTTCGACCATTTCAACTTTATGCTTTTTCAACAACATTTTAACGCCATTAGTCATACGTTTAACAACTTTATCATCTTTCCAAGCTTGAGTCTTGGAAAAATCAAGTTTTACATTACTAGTGGCAATCCCATAAGTTGAGCCATCTTGAGTTTCGTGTAAACGATGACCTGCTTGAATCAAAGATTTAGAAGGAACACAACCAACATTTAAACAAACGCCACCATAATATTCTTTTTCAATAATAGTAACTTTTTGTCCTAATTCAGCTGCCCGAATAGCTGCAACATAGCCGCCAGGTCCAGCACCGATAATGACAGTATCTTTTTGTTCTACATCAGACATACTTTGATTAACCCTCCATCAATAACATTTCTGGATCGTGTAACAAACTCTTCATCATGTTCAAAGCTTGTTGTGCCAAAGCACCATCAATCAAACGATGATCATAACTCAAGGAGAGTTTCAACATATTACCAACTTTAATAGAACCATCTTCAGCAACGTAAGGCTCTTTAGCAATCTTACCCATACCTAAAATAGCAACTTCAGGTTGGTTAATAACTGGTGTAAACCAACCACCACCAATAGAACCTACATTACTAATAGTAATTGAACCACCACTCATGGCTTTAGCACTTAACTTATTATCATAAGCTGCTTGGGTATTTTCAGTAATTTCTTTAGCAATTTCGAACATACCTTTAGAATCAGCATTCTTAATGTTTGGTACATATAAACCATGATCTGTATTAGTAGCAATTCCAATGTTGTAATAATGCTTATAGACAATTTCATTAGTTGAACTGTCAATGGAAGCATTAAATTCAGGGAATTCCTTCAAAACAGCAACTACTGCTTTAACTAAATAAGGCAAGAATGTTAACTTAATACCCTTATCAGCAGCAATTTGTTTATATTTCTTACGATTAGCCATCAAAGCTGAAACTTCAACATCGTCAAAGCTTGTAACATGTGGCGTAATCTTTTTACTTTCAGACATTGCTTTAGCAATTGTCTTCCGTGTCATACTCATCTTTTCACGAGTTTCAAGTTCAGGTTCATCAGATTGATATGGCTTAATTGGTGTAGCCTCAACTTCGGCAGTTGCAGCTGCTGGAGCAGGTTGAGCAGAACCGTTAAAGTTATCTACATCAGCTTTTGTAATTTGACCATGTTTTCCTGAAGGAGTAACTTGTGCCAAATCAACACCCTTATCACGAGCATATTGCCGAACAGATGGCATTGCTAAATAATCTTGATTTGCTTGTCCTGTTGGTGCAGCTGCTGGAGCTGGTTGTGCTACACTTTTATCATCAGCAGCAGGTTTCTCAGCAGCATCAGCTGTATCATCTTTAGAAACATCATCATCAGGTGTATCAGGTGAACCGTCATCAATAATAACTAACGGATCACCAATTTCAACTGTGTCACCTTCTTGGGCAACAATTTGTTTAACTTTACCTGCAACAGGTGAAGGTAATTCAGAAACTGATTTATCATTTTGGATTTCAACTAAAGAATCGTCTTCTTTAACGTCGTCGCCTTCTTTAACTAACCAGTTAGCGACTTCACCTTCAGCCATTCCCTCGCCTAATTCCGGAAGTGTAAATTTAAATGCCATGAATTAATCCTACCTTTCAATTCCGATTAGTAATTTAGAATTTCTTTTGCTTTAGCAACAATTGCATCTTTACGAGGAATCCAGACTTCTTCACCCAAAGCAAATGGGTAAACTGAATTAGGTGCAGCAACCCGACCAATTGGTGCATCCAAAGACATAATAGCATCTTCAGCAATCGCAGAGGCAACTTGTGCACCAACACCAGCCATTTTTTGAGCTTCTTGGATTACAACTACATGATGAGTCTTTTCAACTGATTTGAAAATGGTTGCTGTATCAATTGGAGAAACAGTCCGTAAGTCAATAACTTCTGCAGAAACGTTATCCTTAGCTAATTCTTCAGCAGCTTTTTGAGCTTCTTGAACTTGAGCACCATAAGCAACTAATGTAATGTCATTACCTTCTTGAACAACATTAGCTTGATCTAGCGGTACAGAGTACTTTTCATCAGGAATATCATCTTTCATTGAACGATATAATTTCAAGTTTTCCAAATAAAGTACGGGGTCATTATTTTCAATAGAAGAAATTAATAAGCCTTTAGCATCATATGGATTACTTGGCATTACAACTCTCAATCCAGGTACGCCGACAAAGAAGTTTTCAAAGTTATCTGAATGCATTTCAGCTGTATGTGTACCACCACCATATGGTGAACGAATAGTAATTGGGCTTGTCTTCTTACCATTAAAGTGATAACGCATCCGGGCCATTTGACCAGCAATAGAGTCAACACCTTCTAAGGTAAAGCCAGAAAATTGGATTTCTGGTAATGGCCGCCAGCCAGTTAAACCTAAACCAATTGACAGACCCAAAATACCAGATTCAGCTAATGGGGTATCAAATACTCGGTCCTCACCATATTTTTCTTGAAGACCTTGAGTAGTTCTAAATACACCACCATTTTTACCAACATCTTCGCCGAAAATCAAAGTCTTAGGATCATCTTTTAATTCAATATCTAAGGCATCTGTAATAGCTTGAATATATGATTTTTTAGTCATGTTATTTGGACTCCTTTTCTTCAAATTCAGCAATTTCAGCTTGCATTTCTGGAGTAGGAACTTCGAAAGTCCGCTTCAACATATCAGAAACTTTGTCTGGTTCGACTGCATCAGCTTCTTTTAATGCATCTTTAAATGAATCTTTATATTGTTTAGTTAATTCTTCTTCATGTTCATCAGTCCACAATCCCTTATCAGTCAAAATCTTGCGCATTCTGATTAATGGATCGCGGTCTAACCATGGTTGTTGTGCTTCTTTAGAACGATAACGACTTGGATCATCACCAGCAGAAGAGTGAGCACCATAACGGTCTGTCAAAGTTTCAATCATAACAGGACCATTACCAGCTAAAATATACTCACGAGCAGCTTTAGCAACACTATAGCAAGCCAAGATATCCATTCCGTCAACTTGAACAGCAGGAATACCAGCAGCAGCAGCCTTTAAGGTTAAAGCCTTGGCAGCAGTTTGTTTTTCTCTTGGAACAGAAATAGCATAGTTGTTGTTTTGAACGATAAACAAAGCAGGAGCTTGGAACGCACCAGCAAAGTTCATACCTTCATAGGAGTCACCCTGAGAAGTACCACCATCACCAGTATAACTAAAGGCAATTGCATCTTCGCCATTTTTCTTTAAGCCTAAAGCTACACCAGCTGTTTCTAGATAAGCCGCACCAATGATGATTTGTGGCATCAAAGCACGAGCTTCAAATTCGTTACCCTTAACATGACCACGTGACCATAAGAATCCTTCGGTTACTGTAGCACCATGTTGAATTAATTGAGGAATATCACGGTAAGCAGGCAGAAGGAAATCTTGCTTCTTCATTGCCATAACTGTTCCCATTTCAGTGGCTTCTTCACCAGCTGTCGGAGCATAAAAACCCATCCGACCTTGGCGAGAGAAATTCATCGTCTGTTCATGTAGTGCACGTTCCCAGACCATTTTTTCCATAAATTCCACTAATTGTTCATCACTAAAACTGTCAAATACAGTCTTATTAACAACCTTTGCCTTTTCATCGACAACTTGAATTGGATCAGGAAATTCTGAAAGATCTTGCTTAATTTTGGAAAAATCAACAATAGACTTATTTGCCATATTTTACCATTCCTTTCGCAACCTTCAATTTTATTTGTAAGGGTTTCCAGAAAGTATTTTAACATTTTTTAGAATTAAATCCAAGGGATAATTCCAACTAATTTTGGTAAATTTTTTTTAGTATTGGCACTCTATAAATTGAGTATGCTATTATTATTCATAATAATATTATGCTAACAAAAGAGGTTTAATTTTTTATGTATATGATGAAAGATATTACCCGTGATGGTAATCCTGTTTTAAGACAATTAGCCCAACCTGTCCAATTTCCTTTAAGTCAAAAAGATCAACAACTCGCACATGATATGATGGAATACTTAATCAACAGTCAAAATCCTGAATTTGCACAAAAGCATCATTTACGTGCTGGTGTGGGTCTAGCTGCTCCACAAGTAGGTGTTTCAGAGCAAATGGCGGCCGTTTTAGTTCCTAATGAAGATAATGACTCAGACAAAGATTATGCACTAAAGATCACTTTAATTAATCCAGTGATTATTTCCAATTCTGTCCAAAAAGCCCAATTAGCTGAAGGCGAAGGCTGCCTATCAGTTGACAAAGATATTCCGGGCTACGTGCCACGAAGTGCACGGATTACCATTCGTTACCAAGACTTTGATGGTCAAACCCAAACTATGCGTGTTAAAAATTATCCAGCAATTGTTTGCCAGCACGAGATTGATCATTTAAATGGACATTTATTTTACGACCATATTAATATGTCCGCCCCATTTGCTGCTGAAGAAAATACGATTATAATTTCTTAATTAGTCTTTTCAATGCTCTGATTTTGAAGGGAGTTGTTTATATACAAGCAACTCTAGATGTGATACCATTTATTTAACTGTTGATTTAATCAACCACTGACAACGTTTAATTATTTAATTAAGAATTAAAGGAGAATTCCATTGATCTACAAAGTTTTATATCAAGCTAATAATGTTCAAAATCCGCGTCGAGAAACTACCGAGACTCTTTACACAGAGGCTGAATCTGCCATTGATGTTCGCTCTGCAATTGAAGAACAAACTGATTACAATATTGAGTCAATTGAAGAATTAACTGGCAATTATTTGGAGTACGAACAAAAAAGTCCTAATTTTCAATTGACTAAACTCTCGGAGCTTTAGTATATGAATTTGAATATTAAGCAAAATGAAGTTGCAGTTTTTGCCATTGGTGGTCTCGGCGAAATTGGTAAAAATATGTACGTTATTCAGTATCAAGATGAGATTGTTGTCGTAGATGCTGGTATTAAATTTCCTGAAGATGAACTTTTAGGAATTGATTATGTTATCTCTGATTATCAATATTTAATTGACAATCGTGCAAAAATCAAGGGTTTATTTATTACTCATGGTCATGAAGATCATATTGGTGGTATTCCTTACTTTTTACAAAAAGTTCCAAATGTTCCTATTTATGCGGGTCCGCTCGCTACGGCTTTAATTAAGGGGAAGCTAGAAGAACATGGCTTACTAAATTCTACTGAAATGCATGTTCTTCAAGAAGATGATGTTGTTTCCTTTGATAAATTGAGTGTCGAATTTTTTAGAACCACGCACTCAATTCCAGACACGTTAGGCATTGCTGTTCATACACCGCAAGGAACTATTGTCCAAACGGGAGATTACAAATTTGATTTGACACCCGTAGGTAACCAACCAGCTCCTAATTTACAAAAAATGGCTAAGTTAGGATCTGAAGGTGTTTTACTACTACTATCTGATAGTACTAATGCGGAAATTCCTACTTTTTCTAAATCTGAACGCTTTGTAGGTAATACGATTCACCAAATTGTTGAACGCATTGATGGTCGAATTATTTTCGCCACTTTTGCTTCCAACCTGTATCGAGTTTCTCAAGCAGTCGATGCTGCCATGAAAAATGGACGGAAAGTCGCAGTTTTTGGACGCAGTATGGAACAAGCCATCGTTAATGGACGAGAGTTAGGTTATTTAGATATCCCGGATAGTGAATTATTAGACTCCGCAGAAATTAGTAAATTACCGGCTAATAAAGTCATGTTATTATGCACAGGCTCTCAAGGTGAACCCATGGCTGCTTTGAGTCGAATTGCAAATGGCACTCATCGCCAAATTTCGATTCAGCCTAATGACACAGTGATCTTTTCGTCCAATCCCATTCCGGGTAATACGATTAGTGTAAACCATTTAATCAACGAATTAGAAGAAGCTGGCGCCAATGTTATTCATGGCAAAGTTAATAACATTCACGCTTCTGGTCACGGTGGTCAAGAAGAACAAAAATTAATGTTGCGCTTAATCAAGCCGAAATATTTTATGCCCATTCATGGTGAATACCGCATGCTCAAGATTCACACCGAATTAGCACAATTATGTGACGTCCCCAAAGAAAATACTTTTATTTTTGAAAATGGTGATGTCTTGGCGTTAACCAAAGACTCAGCACGTAAAGCTGATCATGTTCCTGCTGGCGACGTTTATATTGATGGAAATGGAATTGGTAATATTAGTAATAAAATTATCCAAGACCGTCAAATATTGTCCGAGGAAGGTTTGGTAATTGTGGTAGCTACTATTGATTATCAAAAAGGGCTCGTTTTATCAGGACCCGACATTCTCTCGCGCGGATTTGTTTATATGCGCGAATCTGGTACTTTAATCAATCAAGCACAAAAGCATGTTTTCCACACAATTAAAACTCACTTAGATAACAAACAAAATCTTTCCGAAGCAACTTTAAAGCAGGATATTATTGATAATTTACAAGAATTTTTGTATCGTCGAACCGAAAGACATCCAGTCATTTTACCGATGATTGTTTCCGTCGAAGTTTAAAAAAATTCAAAAATCATAAAAAAGCTGAGAAGTTTTTTCTTCTCAGCTTTTTGTCTGCTAAAATAAGACTATCACTTATTAAACTAGAAAGGGAGTTGCTTATGGACAACAGCCGTGTAAACTTTTTTATAGTGGTTAATCTACACGCTGCTAGCAATCACGCTAAATATTGTCTAAAAAGATCGACCAAATACTTAAACCAATTGCGTCAAAGCTATCAAGTATTCACCACACCACCACAAGGAGCACAGACATTAGTTAAAAATTTAATCAATCGGCGCTTACAATCACAACAAAAAATTATTATTATTGGTGGTGATGGAACTTTAAATCAAGCCATTAATGGTGTCAAGCAGTCTAATAGGCCCAACACACCACTCGCCTATTTACCTGCTGGTTCAGGTAATGATTTTGCGCGCGCGTTGAATTACAAACCGCATCATGAAAAACAAATTTTACAAAATCTTTGTCACCAGCCCACCAGCAAAGCATTAAATTTAGGTCAGGTTACTTATCACCAGCAAAAACTATTCTTTATTAATAACTTTGGCATTGGTTTTGATGCCAATATTATTCAACTGACCTTAACTTCACCTTGGAAAAAACGATTTAATCAGCTCCACTTAAGTAAATTAATCTATGTTTCCCAAATTTTCAAGGCTTTCAAGCGTCCTACTTTTTCGGTTAAATTAACATTTAACAATCAATCTATCACTTTAAACAATATTTTTTTGTGCGTGTTAGCTAATCAACCTTATTTTGGCGGCGGTGTTCCCTTAATCCCCCCTGCAAATCTGCAAGAAAAAAAATTAAGTTTAGCCACGGCTCAGGCGCATTCCTGGAAAGCGCTCTTTAAACTAGTTAAACAAGTTTTTCTAACAGGGGATCACTTACAAAACCCAGCTGTGCACCACTTTATTCTTCAAAAAGCACACCTGCAAATAAATTCTCAGCAATTCATCCAAGTGGATGGTGAATTAGTCAAAGAGCATATCTTAGACTTAGACATCAATTGTGCTGAACAAAACTTTTGGTTATAATCATTTCGTGTTACTTAATTTTTTAAAAAATCTGTCGGTTTTAATCCATTTAGCCCAATTAATGGGTCAATTTGTTGTTCTAAAATCATTTTTAAAGTTAACGTTTGTGTTTTTGGATCAGTAACTTCTGACGTAGTAGTTACTGGTTTTTTTAATGCAAAAACTTCCTGCAAACGCGCTGCTAAACAAGTTTGCCGTTGACTGGACTGATCAGCAATGGCTTGCCGATAAGCACTTTGATTGCCCAGCAGAATTAACTTGGACTTAGCCCGTGTAACTGCTGTGTATAATAAGTTTCTTTTCAACATGCGCGATTGCTGTTGTACTAAAACCACAATGACCAAATCAAATTCACTACCTTGAGCTTTATGAATTGAGGTACAATACGCCAAAGTAATATTATTAAGATCAGCCCGTGCATAAGAAATTTCACGACCATCAAAATTTAAATGAATTAAATCGCCCTGTTTTTTGTTGGGATTATCTTTGGCTAAAGTAATTCCTGTTACCAATCCTGTTTCGCCATTAAAAACATTTTTTTCAACATTATTAACTAATTGAACTACCTTATCGCCAATCCGGTATTCAATTTTGCCAAAGTGAATAACTTTACTGTCTGGCGTTAACGGATTCAATGTTTCTTGCATCACCTGATTTAAATGATCGATTCCCGCTGCTCCGCGATACATAGGTGCTAAAATCTGAATATTACTCAAATCAAAGCCTTTTTGCTGACTCCTTAAAACGATTTGCTGTAAAACATGCGCCACCTGATACGCGTCACAATTAATAAAACTGCGATCGGCAAAATTTTGAAATAATTGTTCAGTAACTTGTCCTTGATTAATTTGATGTGCTAATTCAATAATCGTTGAATCTTGATTTTGGCGATAAATTTTGGTTAAACAAACTGTTGCAAAAACTTGACTAGCAATTAAATCCGAAAACACTTGTCCTGGTCCAACCGACGGTAATTGATCACGATCACCAACTAAGACCACTTGCATTCCCGCGGGCACCGCTTGAATTAGTAAATCAAATAACTCCGTATCTACCATCGAAACTTCATCAATAATTAGCAATTGACCTTGAATTTCATTCACTGTAATTTCTGTCGGATCTTCTTGACCAGTCAAACCTAGTAAACGATGGATCGTTCCAGCTGGCAAACCCGTATTTTGCATCAGATGTTTGGCTGCGCGACCAGTCGGCGCCGCTAACACAATGGGAAAAGGCTTGTCTTGATAATCATCAGGATCTAACGAACAATGATGAACTTGAGCAAAAGCATTGACTAAGCCATTAATAATCGTAGTTTTTCCAGTACCGGGGCCCCCCGTTAATAAGACAACAGCATTCGTTAGTCCTTGATATATTGCTTGTTTTTGATTGTCATCATAACTAATATGCAACTGTTGTTCAATTTGCTGTAACACTGCCGCTAATTTTTTAGCAGACAAATTCTCCGGGACAAACTGTGACTGTAATAACTTTAATTGCTGAGCAATCGACCATTCTTGTTCGTATAAAGATTTTAAAAAGTACCGCTCTGGCGCTTCAACACAAATACGCCCTTGCTGAATTAAAGCTTTCAAAGCCGTTATGATGGACGATTGTGTAACTGGAGTCAAATTAGCAATATTAATTAATTGTAACGTCCCATTAATTAACTCTGTTTGTAAACAATAAGTATTGCCCGTCGTATTAACATTTGTTTGCAGCGTTTGAATGACCGCCGCTTGAATACGTTTCGGATCATCAGCTGCCAGACCAAAAGTCCGTGCTAACTGATCAGCGCGACGAAAACCAACGCCTTTAATATCATCAATTAACCGGTACGGATTTTGATGCAAAATATCCAAGGTTTCCTCTTGATAACGATGATAAATTTTAAATGATAATTTATTACCAAACCCCAGCTGATTTAATTGTAAAATAATTTCTTCCGTTTGATAAGATTCCTGCAAAACATCAAGCAAGAGCTTTTTTTTAGCCGCACTTAACGGCAACTGTTGTACTACTTCTGGATTATTAATAATGACTTGAATAGCTTGATCACCTAGTAAATCAACAATTTTTTCAGCTGTTTTTTTACCAATCCCTGGAAATTGTTCACCAGAAAAATATTCAATTAATGCTTTCGAACCATTAGGTGTTTCCTTTTGATAGCGTTCACACTTTAACTGTTGCCCATATTTAGGATGGGTTACTAATTGTCCAAAGAAGCGATAATTTTGCTCCGCTGTCAATTCTGCAAAGGTACCTGTTACAACAATTTCACTGTCGGACCAAGCAAAAGAAGTTTCTTGAACTTTGATGAGCATAATTTTAAAAAAGTCTTCAGGTTTTTCAAAAAAAACCGCTTGAACAGCGCCAACTACATAGTCTTCACTCATTTATCTTGATCATCTTTCTGCTGTGCTTGTACGTAACGTTCAATCTCCGCTAATTGCTGCTGATGCTGCTTTACATAGGCAGGATCTAATTGTTGTGCTTGTTGAAAATGTTGTGAAAAATGACGATCACCATTGACCATTTCACACAACGCCAATTTAAAATAACTCTCCGCTTGTGGCTTCAATTGTAATGCTTGTTGATAATAAGTTTGCGCCTGTTGAAATTGTTGTAATTGTATTAATAAGTCCCCCACCAACAAAAAATTAGCAACCACCTGCTTATTGTGATCTAACGCTGTTAAAGCATAGACTAAAGCCTGCTGTAATTGATTATTCTTTTGTGCTGTTTGAGCTAATAAATAATACGCATCACTTAACAAATCAGGTTGCTTAATTGTCATTAATAAAGCTTTGGCGCGGTCTAATTTGCCCGCTTGGTAATAAATCACAGCCAAATTATAATCAATTTCTTGGGCATTGGGAAATAATTGTTTAGCTTTTAATAACAGCTCTTCTGCTTCAGCTAAATCACCACCCGCTACTAAATAACTTGCTAACTGTAAGAACCAAGTTAAATGTGTCCAGTCAGTTTGCAATGCTTTAGCTAACAATTCAACTGCTGCTTGCTTGTGACCTGCTTGAAATAATTTAGCTGCTTGTTGATTCATTTCGTCAACTCCATTTTTAAATAGTATCTGTCTGATCTAAGTTACGATGTAAATAACTCGTATCATTCCACTTAATTAAATCAAAGGTTTGTCCATAATCTTGCGTTGCTAAAGTGGTTAAACCGGTATTAGACATGCCGCCTTCTTTGCGCATATCTTTTAATGATACGCCTAACAAAGCTTTAATCATTGCTACTAAGGCCGCCCCATGACTGACTAACAAATAAGTTTGATCACCTTGAACATCTTGTTGGGCTAAATCTTTAATAAATTGATCAGCTCGGGCAATAACTTGCGTAAAAGTCTCACCGTTGATTAGGCGCGGATCATATTGACTGGGATCGTTGCGAAAAGCCCAAATTAATTGCGGATATTTTTGTTCTGCTGAACTAAATTTTTGTCCTTCTAACAGACCCAAATCAAACTCTTTCAAAGCCGCCGTCGTTGTCACCGGAATACTCCCACCCAAATCTTGAGCCAAAGTAGTGGCTGTTATGTATGCTCTTTTAATCGGACTTGAATAAATATGATCAATCTTTTGGTCGGATAAGTGTTGTGCTAATAAACTGATATCGCGATAACTTGATTCTAGTAAAGGTGAATCACCCTTTGCTCCTTGATAACGCCCCTCAGAATTCCATTGTGTCTTACCATGTCTCACAAAATAAAATTTAGTCATAATCTCAAACTCCCTAATCCCAAATTACCTTACTAATGCTTAATATTATCGTTGATTCAACTAAATTATTCAAGTTCAAATGATTTTCATGGTAAATAAAAAGAGATTGGAACCATCAGATTAACGATCGTTGTTCATCAGCGCAACGAACAATTAGTCTGACAAAAGTCCTTCATTAACATTTCACGGCATTAAATTTTGAAAGTCTCAGTCCAGACTTTCAAATTTAAACCGCTTCGCTAATGGCCAGACACTTTGGTTCCAATCTCAATTAAATTCTAAATTTTAGCAAGTAAATCTGAACTTAAACATACTGCAATTGTTGTTGCTTACTATAAGCCCGATTAATCGTCGCACCACCTAAGCATTCTGCTCCGTCATAAAAAACTACTTCTTGACCAGGAGTAATGGCCCGCACAGGTTGTGCAAAATCAACTGTTAGACCCGTCGCTGTTTTGGTGACCACGACATCAGTATCAGCCTGACGATAACGGAACTTAGCACTACAATGCAATGGTTGTGTTAGATCTACTGGTCGAATAAAAGATGCATCGGTTGCCTCTAAACTATCCGCATACAATAAAGGATTATCATAACCTTGATCTACATACAAAATATTCTGCTGTAAATCTTTGCCCACAACAAACCACGGCTCATTAGACTGACCATTACCGCCCAAACCTAAACCTGAGCGCTGACCAATTGTATAATACATCAGGCCAGAATGTGTCCCAACTTCTTGACCATCAGGAGTCAACATACGGCCACTTTGAGCTGGTAAAAACTCACTTAAAAATTGCTTAAAATTACGCTCACCAATAAAGCAAACACCAGTAGAATCTTTCTTTTTAGCAGTTGCTAAGCCAGCTTCTTCGGCAATTTGCCGAACTTGCGATTTTTGTAAATGACCAATCGGGAATAAGGCATTTTGTAATTGATCCTGAGCCACTGTACTTAAAAAATAAGTCTGATCTTTATTAGGATCAGCTCCCCGCAACATATGAATTAATCCGGATTCATCACGTTGTAATTGAGCATAGTGCCCCATTGCAATGTAATCAGCATCCAACTGCAGCGCATAATCCAAAAATGCTTTAAATTTAATTTCTTTATTACACATTACATCAGGATTTGGTGTCCGACCGAGTTTATATTCAGCCAAAAAATATTCAAAAACCCGATCCCAATATTCTTTTTCAAAGTTCACAGAATAATACGGAATCCCAATTTGATTAGCTACCTTAGCCACGTCTTCATAATCTTCGGTCGCTGTACAAACTCCGGAATCATCACTTTCATCCCAGTTTTTCATAAACACTCCGACGACATCATAACCTTGTTGCTTTAACAATAAAGCTGAGACGGAAGAATCAACTCCACCACTCATACCTACAACTACACGCTTTTTTGCCAATCAATTCACCTTTTCTAACTATTATTTACTTTTTGTATAATCTGTCGTTGAAGCAAATTATCTAACGCATAATGATACTGCTCCAGCAATTCTTCATTATCTTTCAATTTAAAAATATTAATTTTTTGCAAACCACTACTATCCGTCACTGCCAGATTCAAAGTTTTTAAATCCCGTTTAATTTTAACTTTTAACACATAAGCAGCCTGGTATGGCGACAGCGCACTCAGTGGTTGTTCCCATGAAAAATTTCCTTGGCTTGATTTAGTAAAGCCAATATCTTGCAGAGCATACACTTTAATCTGAGGATGAACTTGATACTGATCTGAATCACCAGTTACTTGAGCTAACATTGGCATTTAACCACCTCCTAAATTTTTTCACGAACAATTTGAATTAAATTATCAGTAAGTTTGAGTATATCACTTTTAGTTGTAAAAGTGTCAAAACTAATCCTAATCGATTCATTAACACGGTCACTAGTTGGGCCAAACATTGCAGTTAACACATGCGACGGTTCCAAACTCCCCGCCGTACAAGCAGAGCCACCCGAAATAACGACCCCTGCTAGGTCCAATTTAATTTGTAAAACCGAAGTTGCCCAGCCTTTCAACCATAAATTCAAAATATTGGGCGCACTTGCCGTTATTTTGGGGCCGTTAACTGCAAAATCAACCTTGTGTGCTGTTAATTGATCAATGATTAACTGTTTATAGCCCGTAAAACGCTCTCGATCCTGCTGAATTTGTTGACTATCGTGAAATTGCACAGCAGTTTGTAAACCAGCAATCGCAGGAATATTTTCCGTACCAGCCCGCTTTTTGTTTTCTTGATCACCACCATGAATCAAAGACGGTAAATTGACACCAGTTCGTTCATACAGAAAGCCCAACATTTTAGGTCCATTCAATTTATGAGCCGAAGTAGTTAATAAATCGACATTTAATTGCTGTACATCCAAAGTTTGATGGCCGTAAGCTTGTACCGCATCTGTATGAAACAAAGCTTGGTGTGATTTGAGAATTTGACCAATTTCTGCAATTGGGTTTTGTGTCCCCACTTCATTATTAACGGTCATAATAGACACCAAAATCGTGTCAGGGCGTAAGGCTTGCCGAAAATCAGTTAAACTAATCCGGCCAAATTCGTCGACTGGTAAATAAGTAACTTCAAAACCTTTTTGCTCTAAATAAGCCATAGATTTTAAAACGGCTTCATGCTCAATTGCTGTCGTAATAATATGCTTACCCAACTGTTGCTGGCTCAACGCAGCCATAATAATCGCAGTATTGTCACCTTCGGAACCACCACTATTAAACGTAATTTCACTCGGTTGCGCATTAATACTTTGAGCAATTACCGTTCGGGTATCATCCAAAACTGCTCGTGCTTGGCGGCCGTAAAAATTAGGTGTAGAGGCATTACCAAAATTATTAGCTAATTGTTGTTCCATAGTAGTCACAACTGCCGGCGCCAACCGCGTCGTCGCGGCGTTATCTAAATAAACATGCTCCATGATTATTATTACCTTCTTAATTATGATCCATAAAGTTTAATAACATCTGTACTGAACGTTGACCCGCATCTTGGACAAATTCATCAAAGGAAACATTGGCTTGATCATCACCAACATCACTCATTGCTCGAATGATGACAAATGGAATTTTAAATTGTGTAGCCACTTGTCCGACGGCTGCACCTTCCATTTCTACAGTTAAAGCATCCGGAAAATCTTGTAAAATTTGATCCTTTTGCTGCTGACTACCAATAAATTGATCACCTGAAACAATCAAGCCCACACGGCTAGTTTGCCCAACCATTTGTCCGGCGTCCACTACTTGCTGAACCAATTTAGAATCAGCTTGGAAATAAAGCGGTTGTTGTGGCAGCTGTCCCTTCGGATAATCAGAGGCCGTTACATCCACATCATGATAAGCAACCTGCTTAGAAACCACAACATCACCCACACTTAAGCCTGAACCAATTCCGCCAGCTGAACCAGTATTAATTAGCACATCTGGTTGGTAATTATTACATAAGATGGTCGTAACCATCCCCGCTTGTACTTTGCCAATACCACTTTGTGCCACCACTACTTGGTGTTTTTGGTAACAGCCAACTATTAACTCGATTCCGGCAATTTTTTCCACCGTTTTATTAGACAAAGAATTAGTTAAAACACCCATTTCTTCAGCCATTGCTACAATAACACCAATTTTCATACTTCATTCCTCCTATTAAGTTAAACAAAAAATAAAATTAAATAAACTAACACAATTAACAAGCCAACTATTATAATGCACCGATTCAACCATTGTTTTAACCGACTAGACTTAGCTTGCGGATCAAAGCGGCTCCAAGTTGGAACGGTCTCAGATGTTGTATCTTGTTGATCTAAATCTGTAGTTTCTTTCATCTCAATTAAGCTCCCATTAATTGTTGCCAAAACATGATGGCTAATATCGTTTTAGCATCACAAATTAACCCTTGTTGAATTTGATTTTGGGCTTGAGTTAACGTCAATAATTCAATTGATAAAAATTCATCCGGATCTAGCGGTCGCTTGTGCGCTACTGGTTGGACCGCTGGCGCATAATATAAAGTTATATATTCGTCACTAAAGCCCGGCGTAGAATAAAAACCCGTCAAAAATTGTAACTTTGAACAAGTATAGCCAGTTTCCTCGTTCAATTCTCGTAAAGCTTCACTTTTGAGATCAACACAATCAGGTTCCACTTTACCGGCTGGAATTTCTAAAGTCAATTGTCGGAGTGGTTCCCGCCATTGCTTCACCAATAAAATTTGTTGATCAATCACCGTTAAAATCCCAACAGCTCCGTGATGATGAACAATTTCTCGCGTCGCTTGTTTCTGATTAGGTAACAGCACGGTCTCTACAGCGACATCAATCACCCGTCCTGAAAAAATTTGCTTAGTACTTAATTTCTTTTCCGTGAAGTCCAATTTAGCCCTCCGTTTAAAATAATGCGTTAATCCCTATTAATTCGAATTTTCTTGCTATAATCAGCGTTAGAGAATGGGGGGTCTAGTTTGTCTAACTTTTATACTTATCATTACCTAACGCAACAACCTAGCCACGTCAACAATATTATCTTATTGATTAATGTTATTTTACTGACTATTGTCATCATATCATTATTACTTTTTTTGAGTCATCGCGATGATGGCAAGTACCGTGAATTGACTATTATCACGATTTTAGCTCTGCTACTAACATTAACTATCCAATATGATAATTGGCAACAAAACCGCAACTCTGCCAATGGTAATAGTCAAGTTGCCAGCTTGATCAAACAAGTTAGTCTCAATCAACATATTCCAGTTAAGCACATTTATTCTAATTCAACAATTCTAACTAACGGTATGTTAATCAAAATTAATTCTAAAATTATGAAAGTCAATTTAAATAATGACAATTCCAGTTTTGAATTAGTTCGCGTTCACTTAACTAATCCGAAAATTCACATTATTAACCACTAGGAGGTAACAAATGACTTTTTATTGGCAAACTTTTATTAAACTCATTATGGGATTTTTTGCCATGATTATTCAAATTAATCTATTAGGTAAATCCAATTTAGCTCCTAGTAACGTGATTGATCAAATGCAAAATTTTGTCTTAGGCGGAATTATTGGTGGCGTTTTATATAACTCTGAAATTACGTTATTACAATTTTTCATTGTTTTGCTAATCTGGACCTTGGTGGTCTTTACGATGAAATTTTTAACCAATCATAATCACTTAATTAAACATTTTGTAGACGGCGAACCCACAATTATTATTTCGAATGGCAAAATTTTATCTGAAAGAACTGCCAAAGCGGGGCTATCCGCGCATGACTTAGCTTTCAAGTTACGTCAAGCTGGTATCAATGATTTGAACGATATTGATAAAGCCGTTTGGGAACAAAATGGTCAAATTAGTTTTACCGTTAAAAAAGATCTCAAGTATCAATTTCCGGTCATTATGGATGGACAACTTGATCAACTCGGTTTGGAATACACTAATCACACTGAACAATGGGTCACCGACCAGTTAAACCAACAAGGCTATCAAATTTCCGACATTTATATCGCCATGGTGGACCACGAAGGACTGCGCATCTTTCCTTACGGTATTCAACATTAAGTTCTGCTAAACATAACTTTTGATTAATTGTTTATTTTTTTGAAAATTAGTCAAATAACATTACCATTATACTGTAAGATTTTCTTTTTAGTTAGTAATTAACTCACCATGCTGACTGATCATCTCTAAAAATGCTCTATAGCAGCTAAAACTGCCATAGAGCATTTTTATTTGTATTTAATCTGTGACTGACGGTTGCACGTGGACATTAACCGCTTGTGGACCTTTAAATCCTTGCGCCCTTTCAAAATAAACTTTTTGGCCTGCGGTTAAGGTTTTAAACCCCGTACCACTGATAGCTGTAAAATATACAAATACCCTTTGCTGCGTTTTCGCAGTAATAATCTCGCCAATCCCCTTTTTATCATCAAACCAATCTACTGTTCCGGTAATCATTTTTCCAATCCTTCTACTACAGCTTCTGGATAATCTTGACGGACAATTTGTGCACAACGGGCACATAACATTGCTAACTGTTTGTCTTGACCAACATCTTCCTTAGTCATGCGACACCGTTCACAAACTTGACCACTAGCAGGAGTAACTTTAACCTGCACATCATCATATTCATCAGCTTGAGTTAACGGTTGGTCAGAAATATTAAATTGCGAAACAATCAATAATTGTCCAACATTAACCTTTAATTTGGTCAAAAGTTGTCTTAAATGATCATTAGGATAGATAGTTACTGCGGCTTCCATCGATTTACCAATCAATTTTTGATCACGTAAATTTTCTAATGACTTCAAAACATCGGTGCGAAAGTCCATAAATTCTTGCCAATCAGTCAAAATCTGTTCAGCATTGTCATAGTTTTCAACCGTGGGCATCTGTGTTAATTGGGCATAATCTTCAGGTTCTTTTAATTGTAGCCAAACTTGTTCCATTGTGTGTGGCAAAATAGGTGTCAATAATTTAGTTAACTTAACTGTCGCTTCGTAAATAACCGTCTGCATCTGTCGCCGGGCTAACGAATTCTTGGATTCAATATAAACCACATCTTTAGCAAAATCTAAATAAAATGCAGACATATCATTAATCAAAAATTCATTAACTTGTTTAATAATATCGACAAAATCATAATGATCATAGTTGGCCAAAACCTTAGCAACTAAGCGATCTAATTTAACAAGAATATATTGATCAACTGAACTTAACTTAGCATATTCCACTGTATCTACTTGAGGGTCAAAATCACTGGTATTGGCCAACATAAAACGTAGTGTATTGCGAATCTTCCGGTACGCATCTGACGTTTGTTTAAAGGCATCCATAGAAACAGGAACATCTGAACTGGTATCAACTGAAGCTACCCACAAGCGAATGATTTCCGCACCGAACTGCCGTTCAACATCACTAGGAACAATGACATTGCCCAATGACTTACTCATCTTACGTCCCTTAGCGTCTAAGGTGAAGCCTTGCGATAAAATCTTTTTATATGGTGCTTGACCCGTAACTGCCACCGAAGTAATTAAACTAGAATTAAACCAACCCCGATATTGATCAGAACCTTCCAAATACAAGTCTGATGGAAAATGTAGGTCCGGGCGTGTTTTCAAAACTGCTTGATTACTGGACCCAGAATCAAACCAAACATCCATAATATCTGTTTCTTTAGTAAATTGGCCATTCGGACTCCCCGGGTAACTAAAACCTTCTGGTAACAATTCTTTGGCAGATCTTTCAAACCAAACATTGGAACCATATTGTTCAAACAATTGCGCTACATGTTCAATTGTTTCGGGAGTCATGATTGCATCACCATTTTCAGCATAGAAAATTGGTAAAGGTACGCCCCAGATCCGCTGTCTAGAAATGACCCAATCACCACGATCTTTAATCATATTATAAAGTCTAGTTTTACCCCAACTTGGTTGAAAATCTAGTTGATCAATTTGATCTAAAATCTCATCCCGCATCTTGTCAATGGAAGCAAACCATTGCGGCGTAGACCGGAAAATCACTGGCTTTTTGGTTCGCCAATCATGCGGATAACTATGCGTAAAGAAGTCTAATTTAACTAATGTCTGCTTTTCTTGCAACAGTTTTGTGACCATCTTATTAGCATCGTCATAAAAGACACCTTCAAAACCTGGTGCTTCATCAGTTAAGCGTCCTTGACCATCCACTGGTGATAATACGTCTAAATGGTATTTCATTCCGACATTAAAGTCATCGCCACCAAGACCAGGAGCCGTATGCACTAAACCAGTTCCTTCATCTAAGGTAACATGATCACCCAAAATTAAGACTGAATCACGATCATAAAAAGGATGACTGGCCACTAAATATTCAAACTCGGAACCTTTATATTCACGAATTACTTGCCATTGATCCCACTCTAAAGTTTGTGCCAAGTATTCAATTCGGTCACTAGCTACCACATATTTTTTGCCTGTTGGTAATTTAATTAATGAGTATTCAAACCGTGGGTTAACGGCAATCGCCTCATTAGCTGGTAACGTCCAAGGTGTTGTGGTCCAAACTAAAAATTCCGCATCATCATCTACTACACCCTTACCATCTTTGACCGGAAAAGCCACATACAAAGACGGGGATTTAATATCATGATATTCCACTTCAGCTTCCGCTAAAGTTGACTCAGAAGATGGAGACCAGTAAACCGGCTTTTTACCACGATAAATCAGTCCGCGCTCCACCATTTTACCAAAAACCCGTACTTCTTCAGCTTCATACTTAGGTTGCAATGTAATATATGGATTATCCCAATCACCACTGACGCCTAAACGCTTAAAATCCGTACGTTGTTTTTCTATTTCTTTCATTGCAAAATCATAGCATAATTGGCGATATTGGGCCGAGGTCATTTCTTTACGATTGACACCTTGCTTTGTCAACTGTTGTTCAATTGGTAAGCCGTGTGTATCCCATCCAGGAACATAAGGTGCCCGAAAACCAGCCATTGATTTGTAACGCACAATAAAATCCTTAGTAATTTTATTCATGGCGTGGCCCATATGAATATTACCGTTGGCAAACGGTGGTCCATCATGTAACACAAAAGTTGGACAATCGGCATTTAACTTTTGCCGACGTTGGTAAATTTGATTTTCTTCCCAATCTGCTTGCCACTGGGGCTCCATTTTGGGTAAATTACCACGCATTGGAAAATCGGTTTTACCTAAATTTAGGGTTTCTTTAATTTTCATCGTTTAAAAACCTCCTTAAATAAAAAAATTCGTCCCTCAATTAGGACGAATCACTCGCTATACCACCCAAAAAGTAAGTATATAAATTACAGATGTGTAAAACAAAAGCTGATAAAGTAAACTTCGAGCGCTTGATTTGGCTTACACTATCCCAAATTCGCTGACAAGATCAGAAGTTACTTGAATCTTTTGTAATATTTATTATTGATTATCAACATTATTATTTGCTTTGTCAACTACTTTTGTCGAATCTTTCTTTGGAACCAAATCATCATAGTCGTCATTTTTAATCTCTGCCGCTACTTGATCCAATTTGTTTAAGTAATTCTGTACAGTTGTATGAATATTATCAACTAACGTTTGATTATCATCCGCAGTTAACAATCCTTGCCAAGACTGCGAACTTAATAAATGCTGTTGCTCATCTACAACTTGTTGTAAAGCTTGGTAACTTTCAGCCATTTGCTTTTGCAAAGTCTGCGTTTGTGTGACTAAATTTTGCGCCTGAGTCTGGGCGTCTTGAATAATTTGGCGGCTTTGTTGAATTGCTTGATCAACCATATTTTCAGTGTTAGTTCGCGCTTGGGCAATTACTGTTTGAGCTTGTTCATCAGCTTGTTTTTTAACCTGATCAGCAGCATTTTGGGCAATAATAATGGACTCATTAACTGTATTTTGTAAATCATTAAAATAAGCAATTTGAGCCTTGGAATCCTTGAGATCATACTCTAAACGATGATTGGTCTTAAGTTCCTCACTATAATCTTGGATAATCTGTTCCAGAAAATGATCAACCTCATTTTTATCATAACCACGCAACTGTGTTTTAAATTCCTGAGTTTGAATATCATGGGGAGTTAAAGTCATACTAAAGAGCCTCCTTGGTTTTAATTAACTTAATGCTGATAAAGCTGAACGTACAATTGCCAATAATCCTTATTTTGTCCCAGTAAATCAACAATACTCAATTGTCCCTTACCACGCACACTAATTGTATCACCAATTGTCAAAAGATAGTCACTGCGTTTTTCATGCTGCCAATTAATGGATACTAAACCACGCTGCACTAATTCTTTTGCCTTCTGACGACTCAGTTTAAAACCCGTACTGAGAATTTGATCTAAGCGCATGGAATGGACATTCAGAGTTAACATTGTATAGTCATTTTTAATTAATAATAGCTGTTGCCAAGATATTGGCTGCAACCTAACCGTATTTTTACCGATTTGGTGTACCTCATTGACTAATAAGTCAGTAAGATTTGTCTCAGAAACAAATTGCCAATTAGTCCCATCAGTAATGATATCGCCAAAATTGTTCCGGTCTAACCCCAGATTAAGCAGCTTACCTAAAATTTGGTGGTGCTGTAAATCAATAAATTTATGATTAAAATTAATTTGAAATAATTGTAACTGTAAATCCGTGGACTGAAAAGGAATATAAGGCGGTACTACCAGTAATCTTCTCCGTTGGGCTCTTTGAAAACCACCGGACCAATATGGAGTTAATTCTGTAAATTGCGTCAATAATTGATTTGCCAAGCGCTGCTCATAAGGATTCAAAAACGGACTCAATTGTGATTGATAGGTTGTCATGGCCGTTTGCATGAGCGATTGTAATTTAAATAAAATTGCCTTATTCTGCGAATTAAAATCCATTAAAACAACCGTACTATTAATTGCTTAACTAAACCAATGACTAAAAAAGCCCAAATTGGTGAAAAACTAAGGCCAAAGATCGGTGGAATAATCCGATCAAAAATACCTAAAAAAGGCTCCACTAATTTTCTCAGCCATAAGCCTAATTTTGATTGGGCAGCTCCGGGCAACCAAGTTAACAAAGCCCAAATCACAATCAACCATTCATAAAGATCTAACAAATTTACTAAAACAACTGGCAGACCAGACATTAAATTGGCCACGTTAACTTAACCTCAACTTAATCATTAAAATCCATCGTTATATTATCAATCTGAAAATTCAAAGGTGTATATAAAAATACCCGCTCATCAATCTGACGAATATCACCCTTTAAGGCATAAACCGCACCCGTTAAAAAATCAGCAATTCGCCGCATTTGCTCATCATTGACTTGTTGAAAATTAACAATAACGGCATTTTGATTTAACAATTCTTGCGTGATTTTTTTAGCATCCGGATAAGAAAGTGGCCGTGCAATTTGAATTTCACTTTGTTTGGCTACTTTGTGGGCATTTAACGCCACAATATTATTATTTTTAGACGATTGTTCTGCTGGTTCTTTTTGAGTTGGAATCTCAGCATCATCATCTAAACCAAAAAAACTAGCTAATTTTTCAAAGGCCATTTTAATATCTCTCCTTAGTTCTTAGGATTGTGTCTTAAAAAAGGAGGCATGGAATCATCGTCTTCATTATCCGTATCATTTAATACATTGGATTGTCGGAAAATATCAAAGTCATTCGTTCCAGACTTTGAACCGTGATTTTGATTAGAATTATCACTACCAACTCCCCAAGCATCCAATTGTTGATCTGCATTGTCTTCTGTTGCAGTCGTTGGCGTCGGCTTTTTAGTTACAGCTGCGTTTTTAGAACTTTGGTGTTCGTCATCAATTCCCGTTGCGATCACCGTAACCTTGACTTCATCGCCCAAACTGTCATTAATAGAAGTTCCAAAAATAATATTAACGTCTTCTGTAGCTGCTTCAGAAACAATACTTGCTGCTTCTTGCGCCTCAAATAATGATAAATCAGGACCACCAGTAATATTTAATAAAACTTGCTGTGCGCCATCAATCGATACTTCCAATAATGGTGAAGAAATAGCTTTTTTAGTAGCATCCACAATCCGGTTTTCACCATTGCCTGTACCGATACCCATTAAGGCTGAGCCTTGATTAGACATAACTGTTTTGACATCCGCAAAATCCAAGTTCACAAAACCGGGCGAAGTAATCAAATCTGAAATACCTTGAACACCTTGTCTTAAAACATCATCCGCAACATGTAATGCTTCATTCATCGGCGTCTTTTTATCAACTATCTCTAATAAACGATTATTAGCAATAATCACCAAGGTATCAACATGTTGCTTTAATTCCTCAATACCTTGATCAGCAAACTTCGCACGTTTGGGTCCTTCAAACATAAATGGTCTAGTAACAACACCAACCGTCAAAGCTCCAGAATCTTTGGCCACCCGGGCAATCACTGGGGCTGCCCCCGTACCAGTGCCGCCCCCCATACCAGCAGTAATAAAGATCATATCTGATTCTTTTAATAAATCAGAAATCACATCTTCACTTTCTTCTGCAGCTTTTTGACCAATATCTGGATCAGAACCTGCTCCTAATCCTCGTGTTAACTTAGGTCCTAATTGCAACCTAGTATTAGCTTGTGAAAGATCTAAAGCTTGCATGTCAGTATTAGCTGCAATAAAATCAACGCCCTTGATATTTTCTTCAACCATTCGATTAACAGCATTACCACCGGCACCACCAACACCAATGACTTTAATTACTGCCGAATTTTTTTCTTTCCTGTCCATTGAACTGTCCATTCTAACAAATTCCTCCTGATCTGCCTCACGCTTTTTTAATCAAAAAAACGACTCCAAAAGTTTTTAATTTTTTCACTAGTTGTTCTTGATTTATGCGATTTTTCTTTGACTGGCGTTGTTTTAATATTGTCTAAAGAATCAGGACGATTTGTATCTGCTTTAACTGCTGTCATACCTTTAGAAGTATGAACAACATTATAAGCAATCAAATCCAAATCATTTAACCCTTGTGCATATAATACCAAACCTAGCCCTTCAGTAAAAGCCGGATGCCGTAATCCCATTTGTTCCGGAATAAATGTTTTAGTTTTCATTTTTAAAATTTGCTGTGCTAAAGTATTGACTCCCGCCATTTCAGCCAAACCACCCGTCAAAATGACTCCACCTGGTAAATCTTGGGCGTGAATACTAGTTAATCCTTGCTGCAACCGTTGAAAAATTTGTTGCATCCGTGCAGCAATAATCGAAGCTAAGTACTGACTGGAGATGTTTTGCGGTTGATCTTGACCAACGACTTCCACGGGGATGGTTTCCTCCGCCATTTCTGCTCCCACATCAGCATTACCATAATAATGTTGTAACTTTTCAGCATTGTCCAACGTTGTATTTAAAACCACAGAAATATCGTGAGCTACCAAATTACCGCCTTCTGGATCAATCGCTGTAAATTTCAATTTATTATCATGAATAATGGAGGCTGAAGTTTGACCACCACCTAAATCAATAATTACTGCACCGAAGTTACGCTCACCTTTATCTAAAGCTACCTTACTCAAAGCCAAAGGCGCTAAAACTTCATAAATAATATTTAAACCTGCTTTTTGAATTGCACGCTGCATATTATGAATGATAGATTTCGGTAACGCATATAAAATGCCATTAAACTCTAAGCGACTACCAATCATGCCGCGCGGATCCTTAATATTTTTAAAACCATCTACACAAAAATTATCTGGTAACAGCGCCACAAATTCTAATTCAGGGGTCAAAGTTTGGACCATGGAAGCTGTAATTACTTTTTGCACATCAGCAGCAGTAATCTCTTTAGAAGGTTCATTTAAAGCAATCATGCTATGTGCTTTAAATATTTGTAAACCATTAGCAGGAAGACCAACCACTACATCGCTGATTTCAGTATTAGATTGCGAGGCAGCTTTTTTTACGGCTTCACCAATCGCTATTGCTGCTTGATCAATGTCCACTATCGTTCCGCGATTCATTCCTTGCGAATGGGCACTTCCCACGCCAATAATATTAGCTTGTGAGTTTGTAACATTGGCCACCACTACTTTCATTGACGTGGTTCCAATGTCTAAACTAACAATGATTCGTGAATCATCCATTCTATGATCCTCCTACAACATTTTCAGATTTACTAATGGATAAACCTATTAAATTAATGATACCAAAGTTTTTAGAACTATTCCACCTTCAGACCTGCTGTACCAAAAGGTTTTGAATAAGCCCCCACTTCCAAATTAATAACACCATTTTTAGACATAGTTTTCGAAATAGCAGGATAATATTTGAGTTTAGCAGCTAAAGTGCGAATATCCCCTACGACCAAATTACCATCATTCATATATAAGTTGACCCGATAGGGATGTTCCTTCGTATTTTTACTACCGTGAATTTCTGAAATATCACTCCGTAAACTTGGCGAGCAAGACAGGTATAATTTAACCACTTGGTTTAACGTAACTTTAGTATTCAAGTTTTGGTAAACAGGAAAATTACCAATGGGTTGTTTCAACTTTTGATTAACTAATTGCTGGTTCTCCAAAACACGATAATAGCCTTGCTTTTTTGTAATAAAACCGACGGTTTGATATTCCTGAACTGTAAAAGTTAATTGATTAAATTGTTGATAATGATAACTGATTTTTTTAATTAAAGGCACTTTGGTTCTAATCTGCTTTTCAATTTTGGAACGTTCAACTAATGTCTGCAGCACTAACGTATTTTTATCAATTCTGGAGGCATCAATTACTTGTTGCGCACCTAAATAGTTAACTCCCACAACTGAAATTTTTTGGACATGACCCAACGGCGAAAATAAATAGCCAATCATTAAGATTAAGCTAACTAAGCCTAGCATAATTAAACTTCCGGGTAATATTTTGCGCAACCGCTGGTGATAAGTCTGCGACTTAGTGGCTTCCGATTGTGAGCGATGATATTGATTTTTAAATTGTAATAATTCATTGGACTTATTTTTTTTCATCAATCTACTTCTCAGTAGTAATCAAGTCTAATAAGACCTGAATTAACCGATCACTAGCATCAGCTACCCCCAATTGGCGGGCATGCATGGACATTTGGTGTAATAGTTGGGAATCATTTACTGTTTTAGTCAACAATTGTTCCAAACTAGCAGCGGTCAATTCTGATTCAGGCAACAACAAAGCGGCATGTTCTTTGACCAATGATTGGGCATTCTTAGTTTGGTGATCGTTAGTGACATAAGGACTAGGAATAAAAATCGCTGGAATTCCTAAAGCTGTTAATTCAGCAATGGAGGTCGCACCACTGCGCCCAACGATCAACGCTAAATCAGGTAAAATAGCTGGCATATCATCAATATAAGCAACTACTTGCACATTGGCGGCCAGTTGCTGTGGCAACTGCGAACGTACCTTATCATAATGTACTTGACCAGTTACAAATAAAACTTGAAATGCTGCTTGACTGAAATAATCCCAGCTAGCAACTACTGCTTCATTGATTGGACGAGCCCCACGACTACCACCAAAAATCATAACAGTAGGTTGTTTTGGATCCAAACCAAATTCTTGTAAGCGTTGATTAGGTTGCAACTTAGCTACTTCTTGTGCCCGAGGATTACCCGTAAATACTAATTTAGATTTTTCCTTAAATTGTCCTACCACATCCTGAAAAGCATACGCAATCCGATCCACAAAATGCCCCAAAAATTTATTAGTTAGACCAGCCACTGAATTTTGTTCATGGATGACCGTCGGAATTTTTTTTAAGTGGGCGGCTAACACAATTGCACTAGAAACGTAGCCCCCAGTCCCTACTACAATATCTGGTTGAAAATCAGTAACAATTTTTTTAGCTTGCTGAATACTTTTAGCAAATAGCCATAAAGTTTGAACATTCTGCCAGGACAATTTACGCTTGAAACCTTGCAGACGCAAAGTTTGAAACGGAATGTTTTCTTGCGTAATAATTTTTTGCTCTAAGCCTGCCTCAGTGCCGACGTACAAAACTTCGCTCACTAAATGTCGTTCTTTCAATCGCTTAATTAAAGCTAAAGCTGGATAAATATGTCCACCAGTTCCGCCACCAGATACAATTATTCTCATAATTAACCATCCTAATTCAGTTTTTCAACATCACTGATAAATTGATCGCCACGTTGTTCAAAAGTTGCAAATTGATCCCAACTAGCAGCTGCCGGTGATAATAACAAAACATCCCCTGGTGCCGTTAATTGATAAGCTAAAGGTACCGCTTCATCTAAATTATCAACTAGTTTAATAGTTGCGACTCCCGCCTTTTGTGCGGCCTTTTGCATTAAATATTTCGTCTGACCGTATAACACAATAGCTTTGACATGACGTAATTGTTCAACTAAGTCATCAAATTCAAAACCGCGATCTAATCCACCGGCAATTAAAACTAATGGTTGCTTAAAAGCTTGCAATGCCACAATGGTTGCTTCAATATTAGTTGCTTTAGAATCATTATAAATTTTACGACCATGTAATTGTTTAACAAACTGAATCCGATGCTTAACCCCTTGAAAAGTAGTTAAAACTTGTTTAATAGCTTGATTCGATTTACCCATTAACTTAGCCACAGCAATCGCTGCTAAACAATTTTCAATGTTATGTTGTCCGGGTAGAACAATTTGATCAACATCAATGATTGCTTCTTGTCGGAAATAGAGTGTCTGCCCTTTTTGATAAGCTCCTTGTTCACTAACGTCCAACCGTGAAAAAGGCACTACCTGTGCTTGGGTTTGCTGGCTTAAAGTTCGCCATTTTTCTTGATCAAAATTCACCACAAAGTAATCGTCTGCAGTTTGATTTTGTGTAATTTTCATTTTGGCCCGCACATAATTCTCTCGCGTTTTATGGTAATCCAAATGTGCTTCATAAATATTGTTCAGTACCGCAATCTTCGGACGTAACTTGGTAGTGCCTAATAATTGAAAACTGGACAATTCAACTACAATATCGTCAACAGGAGTTGCTTGTTGCACAACCTGCGAAACAGGGATGCCAATATTACCTGCTTTATAAGCGTGTCCCGCTGCCCGTTCTTGGTCTAAAATTAACTGAATTAAAGTCGTCGTTGTGGTTTTACCATTAGTTCCAGTTACTCCCACAAAAGGTGCTGACGAGACTTCGTAAGCCAGTTCCGGTTCTGTAATAATAGGAATATTGCGTTCCATTGCCGCCTTGACTAAAGGTAATTCATACGAAATACCCGGATTTTTAACAATCAAATCAAAATCCTGCTCAAGTAATGAAACTGGATTACTACCCGTAAGCACTTTCAGTCCTCGATCCCGTAATTGTTGGGCTTCCGAACTGTCTTGTTGATCATTAATAGTTAAAGTTGCACCTAATTTGTTTAGTAATAATGCTGCATTAAAACCACTTTTGGCCAAACCCAAAATTAGCACTTTTTGACCTTGATAATCATTAATCTCTTTCATTAAGTCCTCCTTAACTCACAAATATGATTATATAACTTAATGCTGCCAATAGACCAACTGCCCAAAAAACTAACACAACTTTCCATTCTGACCAGCCTAACATTTCAAAATGATGATGAATTGGCGACATCTTAAACACTCGATGCCCTGTTGTTTTAAACACAGCTACTTGGATCATCACACTCGCCGTTTCCACAACAAATACAATTCCAATCCACAATAACGACCACGGTATTCCTAACACCAAAGAAACAGCTGCTAAGCCAGCACCTAAAGCTAAGGAACCAACATCGCCCATAAAAATTTTAGCCGGTTTATGGTTAAAAATCATAAAGCCAATCATTGCGCCAACAACACTTAAACAAGCTACAACAACATCAAAGTTAGTTTGTTTGTATGCAATATAAGCATAAGTCAAATAAGCAATGATCGTTAATCCAGTTACTAAGCCATCCAAACCGTCCGTTAAATTAACTGCATTAGAAAAGCCAACCAACCAAACTAGCATAAAAATTACATAAATAATCAGAGAATGAAAAATATAACCAAAAAATTGTAAATCTGTTGGTAATTGATAGTAAAGATAGAGTCCGCAAAAAACTATTGCAAATAACAGCTGTAATAAGGATTTTTGCCAAGCCAATAAACCTAAATTACGATGATTTTTTAATTTAATAAAATCATCTAAAAAACCAATTAAGCCAAACAGTAGGAGCATTAAACTAATCAGCATCAAGGAATTAGTAAATAATTCCAACCATGTTCCAACCCAAATATTAGTCAGCACCATCGCCAATAAAAAGATCACGCCTCCCATTGTCGGGGTACCGGCTTTATATTCTTGCCAACTAGGACCTTCTTCACGGATTTGTTGACCTTCACGATTAGACAACATCACCTTGATAAATAGTGGCATAAAAATTACTACCAAAATTAAACTGCTAATTAATGGGATTATCATTTTACCCAAATTCATTTCTCAATCCTCGCTTTATTTTTGTTTCAGATGAATAACTACTTCCTTCACACTATTCAACACTGCCTGCGGTGGCACACTTTGCCGCACCGCATAACCTTGACCTTTAATCACGATCTTTTTACCAGTAATATCGGCTAATTTTAATAAATCGTTTTTCGACCAACCATGAACATCAGGCATAGTCATTGCGCCATTGGTTAACAAAATGACACGTTGATCAGGTGTCACAGCTGCTTTAGCACTCGGCAACTGTTGTACTACCTTGGAACCGGTGCCGACAATACCAACCTTTAACTGTTGCTTTTGTAGCGCTTGTTGCACCGTAGTTAAATTTTGATTGGATAATTCAGGCATCGTAATTGCAGTATTATCCGATTGTACATTTTCTATTTTACCGGTTCCTAACAATCGTTGCATCATCGGATTAAAGACTTCAGACAACATTTGTTCAGGAGCCTTAGTCATCACACTCGGTTTCTCCATCGTAATATAAACTAAATACTTAGGTGATTTGGCCGGTGCTAAGCCAGCCACCGAATATAGATAATCATTACTGCCAGTTAAATAGCCGTTAGTCCCCGAAATTTGTGCTGTCCCCGTTTTAACTGCAACATCTTGACCAGGAATTTTATAAACTGTGCCCGTGCCGTAACTATCTTGGACCACTTCGCGCATTGCAGCTAGAACCTGTTTAGTCGTTTGGTCCGTCACTGGCTGTCCAACTTGTTTGGGTTTAATCGTTTGAACAGAACCGTTATTGGGATTTTCAATGCGACTAACTAGTTGGGGCTGCATCATTTTGCCATGATTACCAATTGCGCCCAAAGCTTGCACCATTTGCATGCCGGTCACCGAAACACTTTGACCAAAAGCAGTAATGGCTTGATCAGAAGCATGCTGAAAATTAATTTGACCAGCTACTTCACCAGGCAAATTAACATGCGTTAACTGGCCAATTTTAAATTTATGCATATATTTTAGCCAAGTTTTCGCACCCATTTGTTGCTCCAAAGCAACCATTCCGACATTACTCGAACGTGGAAAAGCTTGATTAAAAGGGATCTCGCCCCACCCACTGGTATTCCAATCATGGATAGTTCGTCCGCCAATAGTGATTGCCCCGGAACGATAATATTGATTAGGATTGTAATGATGTGAGTTAATAGAAGCTGCCAAAGTCAAAACTTTAAAAACTGATCCTGGCTCATAGCTATCTTGTAAATTAATATTTCGCCAAGAATGCATCAGATTATTCTGAGTTTGGGGATCAAAAGTCGGTCGCTGTGAAATAGCTAAAATATGTCCTGTTTTAGGATCGGTCACAATAGCCTGCATGGATTGAGGCCGATATTCTTGATAAACCTTGGTCAGTAACTGTTCTAAATAGTGTTGATAATTAACATCAATCGTCGTATAGACGTTATCCCCTTGCACTGGCAGCACTGTTTTCTTATGCGTTTGTGGCAGTGTATAACCTTCAGGATCAGTATAACGAACCTCATAGCCATTTTTACCTTGTAAAATCTTATCATAAAAACTTTCTAATCCCATTAGGCCTTGATCTTTGGCGCGCTGAGCGTGACGACCAACCTGTGCTAAACCAATCGTATTAGACGCAAAAGTGCCGTTAGGATATGATCTATCCGGTACTGCATCAAAATAAACCCCCGGGAGATGGTGTTTCTCAATTGCTTTTTTAACACTCAAACTAATCTTTTGACCCGCTAAACCAAATTCCACTTGAAACACATGCCGGTTTTGGGGGTGCAAGATTTGTAAGATTTTTTTCTGACTCAGTGGAATATACTGACTCAAAACCTGAGCCGTATGTTTTTTGTTTTGAACATATAGAGGTTTACCACCAGCTCCTTTATATGTATGATCCAAAACGACAAATAATTCGTACGATTGATCACTATAAGCAATCTTAGAACCATCATCCGCATAAATATTGCCCCGCTTAGATGATAGAACTCTTTTATGGCGGTATTTTTGCTCTGTGCGCCGTGTTAAGTCAACACTACCGACATGCCCACTCAGTGCGATGTAACTAAACCGCACCAAGCAAACTATAAAAAATAAGGCAATAACAAGAAGGAAGAATCGGCCGATAATTCTTCGATCACGTCTTGCCTTGCTGATATTGATTTTGTCATTATTAGAATTAAACTTTTGACTCATTTAGAAATATTCCTAATATTATCAGAATGTAACTGTAAATTGTGTTTTTGAGCAATCTTTAACAGTCGACCTGAATTACTTAACTCAATAATTTCTTGATGTAAATCTGTGTTCGAATTTAATACTTTTTGGGTTTGTTCAGCCAGGTCCTGGGCATGATGCTGCTGAACAATTGTCTGTGTTCGTAAATGAACCAAACCATACATCATGATAATTACGATTAAGCCAATTAAACAAACCAAACTTTTTTCAAACCCGGAAAAAGGCACACTTTTAGTGTTTAATTCTACAGCTGTTTGTACTTTATTAGTTTGAGTTTTAGTTTCAGTTAAAGAGTCTAATTGACGTACAGTATTGGGTTCCATTCAACTATCTCGATTCCTAATCTTGTTTATTTAATCTTTTGAGCTACTCGTAAATGCGCACTATGAGCACGGTGGTTTTGTTCAATTTCAGTTGAACTAGGTAAAATCGGCTTTCTGGTAATAACTTTCAATTCTGGTTGCATTTCTGGAGGAATAACCGGTAAATCGCGTGGAACATTAACTTCACTGTGACGCCGAAAAACCTGTTTCACAATTTTGTCCTCTAATGATTGAAAAGTAATGACACTCAGAAAACCGTTTAATTTTAACAAATCAATCGCCGCTTCTAAAGATTGATCTAACGATGCTAACTCATCATTAACCGCAATTCGTAAAGCCTGAAAAACTTTTTTAGCAGGATGCTTCTTCATTTTTCGACGTGCTGGCGCTGGCAAACAAGCTTCGATTAAATCAACTAATTCAAAGGTCGTTGTGATTGGTTGGTTTAAACGCTGCCGAGTAATTGCCTGGGCAATGCGCTTAGCAAAACGTTCATCACCGTAACGTTGAAAAATGTTTGCTAGCTGAGCAGCTGAATAAGTATTAACAATTTGATAAGCATCTAATTCTTGGCTTTGATCCATCCGCATATCTAATCGCGCATCGTAGCGATAACTAAAGCCACGTTGAGGATCGTCAAACTGTGGTGAAGAGACCCCCAAATCATATAAGATCCCATCGACCGTCGTAATACCTAACGCTGCTAGCTGCTCTTTTAAATCCGCAAAATTAGCCATCACTAATTCTAAATGATTATCAGTTTCTTCATTGGTTGTTTGACGTAAAGCTTGACCTGCTAAAATAGCTTCTTGATCACGATCAAAAGCAATCACTGTTAAATGATGACCCTGACTTAATAAATAACGTGTGTGACCGCCACGACCAAAAGTGGCATCAATATAAACACCACCATCATGAACTTGTAAAGCATCGACAGTCGGATTTAAAAGCACTGTTTTATGTTGGAACATAATACCACCTAAAAATAATTATTAATATAAAAGTAAGATTCTACATTAAAGATAAACCGAACAATCATTTAATTAAAAATAATTTTGTCACAAATTATCTGTAAAAAAATAACTCACTACTATTAAAAGTAGGTATATTGGTCCCACTTCTCTGTATGAATGTTACCACAATCTCACTTTTAGCACCACTAATCAGTAAAAAATATTCTAATTTAGTCTTTTTTGTCAAAAAACTATCGCTAATAGCTTGAACATATGTTCATGATTAGTGATAGTTGCTTTTTTCTGAAGATTCAAGTAAGATAATTCCAATATGAAAGATTTCAGGTGAAGTTTTTTGAAGAAAAAAAAGAAAAGTGTTTTTACTATAATTACGCAGATTTTTGTTTGGGCCATGATTATTGTAACCATCGCTGGTGTAGTAATTCCTGCTGTCATGGGTGGTTTCTAAACTGACCAGAAGAAAAGGATGAGGTCGTATAAACTTCATCCTTTTTTATATTACTACAAGTTTACTCAGAAATATCTTGTTGAAACCATTTCTCGCTCAATTTTTTCAATTGACCATTGATTTTTAATTTCCGCAATGTTGAATTAATCAAATGCTGCGTCTGCGTATCTTGTTTACGCATCCCAACTGCAAAACTTTCAGTGGGAAACGGCGTATCCAAAATTTGAAATTGCTGTGCATTTTTAGTATGGGCTAAATAGTATTCAGCAAACACCCGATCAAATAAAAAGCCCTGAATTCGTCCTGCTTTTAAATCCAAAAAACCATTTTCGATATTATCATACAAAACCGGCGTTTGATTTTTAATTTTATTCTTCAATAAACGCGGTTGCTGCATTAAATCGGAATAACCCACTGAGCCAGATTGGGTTCCTAAAGTTTTTCCCGTTAATTGCTTAATTTGGTGAACCCCTGAAGCCTTTTTGACAACGATAACTTGTTCATCTTTTAAATACGGCCGTGAAAAGGCAACTTTCTTAGCACGTTGCGGCGTTTTAGTATAACCATTCCAGATTAAATCAATCGTTCCGTTGCGTAATTCCGTTTCTTTCATGGACCAGTCAATCGGTTGAAAAATAATTTTTCGATGAATGGTTTTGCCAACTAATTTGGCCAGATCAACGTCAAAGCCAGTTAATTGGCCCGACTTTTTCACAAATCCCATAGGTACATAAGAATCATCCAAGCCCACAATTAATGTATTATTACTACTACCAATCCGGTGCGTGTTTTGCTGACACCCGCCAACAAATACTAACAAGCTTAATAAAATTAAATATTTACAAATTTTTTTCATTTGCTTGTCCTCAACTCAAATGTTTGATCAGAAACTTGCTGAGCAAAATCTAAATCGTGCGTCACAACTAGTTGCGTCATTTGGTCGGCCTGAAATTTGCGTAATAAGTTAGTGACTTGTTGCCGATTCTGTGCGTCCAGTGCGCTCGTCGGTTCATCGTAACATAAAATTTTGGGTTCTAAAATTAAAGCTCGGGCAATTGCTACTCGTTGTTTCTGACCTCCGGACAATTGAAACGGATAAAGCTTAGCTTGCGGTGCGATTTGTAATAAATCTAACAACTCTTGAGCTTTTTGCAGAGCTTGTTGTTTCGAGCGTTTTTGAACTTGAATGGGGGCCAGTAGTAAATTATCCAAAACACTTAAATTAGGAAATAGTCGATAATCTTGAAAGACAACCCCCACGTTATTTTGACTATGATCTTGCGGTGTAAACGGCTGTCCGTCCAAGAAGAACTCGCCGTGATCTACACTTTCCAATCCCAGAATAGTTCTTAATAACGTGGTTTTACCAACCCCACTGGGACCGACAATTGATAGTATTTGTCCGGGCAATACTTGTAAGTTAATATTGTCTAAAACTAATTTATCGCCAAAAGTTTTAGTAATTTGTTTCAGTTGTAATTTCGGTTGTCTATTCATAGTATGAAAATCTCCGTTCAATCCAATTTTGTATTAATGTCAAAACCCCTGTCATAATTAAATAAATAATACCAACTAAAATTAAGGGGACCAACGTGACGTCACGCGCTGTGGCCACATTACCTGCCCGTAATAAATCACCAATTCCTAATACATAAACTAATGACGAATCTTTGATCAAGTTAATAACTTCATTACCCATGGATGGTAAGACGATTTTGACTACTTGTGGCAAGATCACAAAGCGAAAACTTTGCCATGACGATAATCCTAATAAGGCTGTTGCTTCACGCTGATCTTGACTAACCGCCTGCAACCCCCCACGAAAAATTTCAGCAAAATAAGCTGTATAATTTAAAATAAAAGCTACGAAAGCGGCTGTCATCCGTTCAAAAACAATGCCAATCGTTGGTAATCCATAAAAAATAAAGATTAATTGGAGCAATAATGGCGTGCCCCGCATCAGCCAAACGTAAGCATCTAAAATCCAACGTAACAAATGCCAACGACTTCGTAACCCTAAAGCGACAATAATTCCGAGAATAATCGAACAGATTAAAGTCCCAATGAATAACTCCACGGTTACTTTGGTGCCACTCAATAATGATGGTAAAATTTCTCCAATATATTTCATAATTTCTCCTTCAACTAAAAAATCCCCTTGAGTTAAAAAACTCAAGAGGACGAAATTTTCCGCGGTGCCACCCCATTTTTTGCCAAACTCACATTTGACAACTTAGGCAGTTATAAACTGCACAAAATAACGGATGCTAAACCGAACGGGCTTTAAACCTTTTGACTCACAAGTGTGTTCTATGCTGTCACTAATAACTGTTTGCACCAACCACAGCTTCTCTAAATTAGCGCACATATCTATCTTGTTCATTGTCGCATAATTAAATATTTTATTTTTCATTATGATGAAATACTCGTCGCCAAAAACCGTCTTTTTTAGCAGTTGCTTGTTCTTGATTAAGACTAATCTCATTTAATGGAATTTGATCACCGAGAATCCGGTGAGCCAAATTCTGATAACCAACGGCCGCTGGATTATCAAGCTTCTCCTGCAATATTGATTGACCTTGATTAGAAGTAGCGATTACTTCATCATCATCGATGATAACACCAATTAAAGGAATTGACAAGCGGTTTACGATACTTTGAATATCCATAGACTTACCATTTTTAATCATCTGTAAGCGAATTCGATTAATAACTAAATGCAGTCCGTAAGTTAAATTAGATTGCTCCAATAAACCGACCACCCGATCAGCATCACTAACCGCTGCCACCTCCGGGGTCGTGACCAAAATTGCACTATCAGCTACCGCCACCGCAGCTTTAAAACCCGTTTCAATTCCTGCAGGACAATCCAAGATAACAAAATCAAAATTTTGTTTTAATTCAGTAATAATAGTTTTAATTTTGGAGATATTTAAACTAGACTGTCCAACATTTTGTGAAGCAGCCAATAACGAAAAATCTTGAGGATGATCGGGATGTTGAACCAACGCCTGCATCAAGTTAACGCGATCATTCAACACGTCATCCAAATCATAAATAATCCGATTACTTAATCCTAAAATAGCATCAAGATTACGCAAACCAACATCCAAATCTACCGCGCAAACTCGCTTACCGGCTTGTACTAAAGCTAAACTTAAATTAGCACTAGTTGTAGTTTTACCGACACCGCCCTTACCGGAAGTGACAACAATTGACGTTCCCATCAAACTCCCCCTAATTTAAAATAATTTCCATTTGTGGTCTAATCTTCAATAATTGATCAAGTGAAGCTGTTGTTAACGAATGCAAATCGTTGACATAGAAAAAAGACTTAGCATCAAACTTCGCATCATCAATATCCGACACAATTTGAATCAAATCACAAATTCGAACTTGACTAGCATGCGTCATATCACCCACGACCACAGCTGTATCATTATTTGGATAACCCGCACACACAATTCCTTCAATAGAACCGATTGCAAAAACACTACCAGCAGCGCGAATTTGTGCGCCTGCATGGACGTCACCTAATAACAACACATTTCCCGGGTAATTCATAATTTGTCCAGAACGGATAATCCGCGTTTCTAATTTCAATTGTCCTTGAAGCAAATGTTGTTGTACAACACTTTTAGGAATCACCTGACTGATAATTTGCTGTAACTTAAATACTGGAAACTGCGCAATCACCGCTTTTAAATCTTTTTTTTGTTGTAAATTTAACCACCGAGTTTGAGTATCGACCGTTAGATCTAGCGATTGTTGCGTGGGAGTCTGCGTTTGAATTTGCTTTAATAACTCCTGTACCTGGATTAAAGCTTCTGAAAAATCACTACCGTCAATAATTTCTAAGAAATAAGTTTGACCTTTTCCCTTCAAAACTGCACTCTTCATACTAATCTCCCCACTTATTTTACATCAACCAGTCTAAAACTTTGGTCAAAGGATAATACAAAATGACAAAGAAGATGGAATTAACTAACAATGTTGGACCTAACCAATCAGTGACAAAATGCGCAATGTCTACTGTAATTAAACTTAAAAAATTACCAATCAAAAATAAATAAATTAAAGAAACCGTCAAACTGATAAAGTAAATACACCATTCAAAAACAAGCGTTTTCGGCACAAATTTCCGAATCTTATTAGTCAACCAACCCACTAGTGGTAACACAATAGTGTACAAACCAAAAATATGTGAATAATAAGAATCATAAACAATTCCTAAAATTAGAGTATACCAAAACAAGTGACTGTCCACTTGTTGATCGCGTAAAATCATCATAACAATAATGATGAGTAAGATCTGCACTGAAACTTGAAAAGACGGTAAATTAAAGACTGCAAAAAATTGCTTTAACAAGCCGTCCAAAAAAAAGCCGACTAATAATAACAGTACTTGCAAAATATATTTAGTAGTCTTATTTCTCAAATCAATCTGTTTAAACATCTCGACTAATAACCGTCACAATCGTAAAGTTATTTAAATCTGTTGCTGGTTTCACATAAACTGAAGAAACTAAGCCATAATCATCCTTTTTCATGGCAACTACCTTACCAACAAACAAACCACGAGGGGTCAAACCACCCAGACCAGAAGTAACCACTTGTTGACCGGTTTTAATGCCTTTAGTAGAAGTGACATTGGTCATAACTAGCAAATTATTGTCCTTATCGTAACGCCCAATAATTCCGCTCGCATCATTACCATGTGGTTTGACAATTTCGACCGCAAATTTATTACTTAATGATTTGTCAGTGGAAATTAAACTAACCTTGGAGTTAGTCCGATTAACTTCAATAATTCGCCCAACCAAGCCAGATCCGGACATCACCGGCATATTTTTTTTCAAACCAGCAATCGAACCTTTATTAATAATTAAATAGTTTTGCCATTCATTAGGTGATCTTGCTGTCACAGCAGCCGATATCTGATGGTAATCAGTTAACGTCTTATTCAATTTAACTTGCTTTTTTAAATCTTGATTTTCTTTTTTTAAAACACTATTTTGTGCTTTCGTTTGTGCTAAATCATCAATTTGTTTTTTCAAATGCCGATTTTCTTGATACGTCTTTGTTAAATCACTGATTTCGCTTCCCCAACTCCGTACCGTATTAGCAGGATAAGCTATCACATTACCAACAACACCAATTGTATCATTTCCTAACTGATGGATGACTGATGGTTGTGACTTACGATCACTAAAAGTCACTGAAGCAGCAATCATGCCGAAGGTGGCAATGACTACTAACATGATGATAATCAACTTTTTATTAGAAAAAAAGTTTCGCATTGCAAACCTCCAGATAATTAAAAAAGTGGGCTGCCCCACCTATTATTTATTACGCTTCATTACTTCCAGATTTTTCAGTGATTCACCAGTTCCAATAGCCACACAATCCAAAGGATCCTGTGCCACAAAAACGGGAACTTTCGTCGAATCCGAAATAACATCCGCCAAATTCTTTAATAAAGCGCCGCCACCGGTTAAAACAATGCCATGGTCAATAATATCTGCGGCAATTTCTGGAGAAGTAGCTTCCAAAGTTTCTTTAATAGCTGTCACAATTTCTTCAATGTCTTCATGAATCGCGGTCGCCACATCAATTGCTGACAAGTCAACGGTCTTCGGCAAACCACTGACTAAATCACGTCCTCGAATGCTCGTGTCTCCCAATTGTTCTGCACTCTGTAATGAAGCTGAACCAATTTCAATCTTGAGTTGTTCAGCAGTCCGTTCGCCAATTAACAAACTGAATTGTTTACGAACATATGCAATGATGGACTCATCAAATTTATCACCAGCCATCCGAATAGAACGACTCGACACAATGCCACCTAAAGAAATAGTTGCCACATCAGTGGTTCCACCACCAATATCGACCACCATGCTACCGGTTGGATCCATAACTGGTAAACCAGCACCAATGGCTGCAGCAAACGGTTCTTCAATTAGATAAGCTTCCTGAGCACCAGCATTTTGTGTAGCTTCAATAACTGCTCGTTTTTCTACTTCAGTGACGCCGCTAGGGACACAAACCATCACATCAGGTTTGGTATTGCCTACTGCTTTATCCAAAAAGTACTTCATCATGGCTGCAGTTGTATCATAATCTGCAATAACTCCATCTTTCATCGGCCGAATGGCTTTAATACTTCCGGGAGTTCTGCCAATCATTGCTCTAGCTTCAGCACCTACAGCAACGATTTCACCAGTTGCCGTCTTCTTGGCAACTACTGAGGGCTCACGCAAAACAATTCCTTGCCCATCAACATAAACAATTGTATTCGCAGTTCCTAAATCTATACCTACTTTTCGTGACCGCATTCCAAACAAAACACTATCTCCTTAAATAACAGTACTTAGTCTATCTATTAAAGTATATCATACAAAAATTTAATTCAAAAATATTTATTGCATTATCTTTACAATAATTCTAGTCGTTGAAAACTGCTAAATTGATCGTCGCCAATAATCAAATGATCCAGCAATTTAATTCCCAACAAGTTACTACAATTTTGTAATCTTTGTGTAAAAATAATGTCCGCGGTAGATGGCTGGAGATTACCACTCGGATGCTTATGCGCAATTAACAATTGACTGCAAGGTAGTTGTAAAGCAAATCGTAAAATTTCGCGCGGTTGCGCAGCTGCTTGTTGTAATGAACCTCTAAAAATAATTTTTTCTAATAACAACTGGCTTTGATTATTAAAAAAATAGCCGATTAACTCTTCATGTTGTAATTGACGCCATTTCGTTAATAAATGCTGCGCTAATTGTGCGATCGTTATTTTTTCTCCCAAAACTAACTGCTGCTGGGCTACCAAACGTTGGGCTGTTTCCCAAAGAATTTGAAATTGAATAATTAAATTCGAATCAAATTGGCGCCATTTAAAATCAGTAAAATTATCTAATACCGCGAGATTTTTAAAATCATTACTTTCAAAAGCCACCATTTGCACAAAATGTTGCACTGTTTGTTGATTAGTGTCATCAGCTAACAGCCTGACCAATAATTGTGATAAGGTTAAGTTTTGACCACCGCATTGCGCGAGTCGTTGCTCTAAGTTCATTTTCTTCACCTCAAAATAAACTATGCAAAATCAAAACTTTTCTTTGTAATAACGCAACACCTCTCCGGCAAAATGTAGTGAGCCACAAATTAATAAGATCTCAGAATTTTGTAAATCATGAAGCGCTTGTACTAACGCTGTTTGCCATGGTGCAATAAAAGTTGCGCTGGCCGGTAAACAATAATCTTGAGCAGTCGCTGCCCGGGCTTCTGGCATACTAGTCACCACAATTTTTGTAGCTACCGTGGCCAATTGCTGTAAAATTTTTTGATGCTGTTTATCATTCATCGCAGCATACAAAATTTTTAACGAACGGTTTTTCCTAATAGGCTGTAAATCATTGATTAACTGTTGAATGGCTGCTAAATTATGTGCACCATCAACAATTACCAAGGGCTTACTTTGTAAGACTTGCATCCGTGCTAACAAACCGGGCACTTTTAAACTAGCATGAATGACTGCTGGTTGCGGATTAGGCATTAACAAATGATACGCTTGTAACGCTAAAGCAACGTCAATAATTTGTGATTGCGCACAAGTTTTTAATTGCAAATCTTTATAAACAAACTGTTTATTAGACCAAGTAAAATTAGTCTGTTGCACAGCTTGAACGTGAATATCAGTTGCTTGAAAATCCTTTCGCCAACTATAAACTGGGGCCTTTAATTGGTGCGCCCGCTGTAGAAAAACTTGTTGCACAGCAGAAGTTAAAGCCCCCAAAATCACTGGCGTCTGGGGTTTAATAATTCCGGCTTTTTCTTGAGCAATATCCAATAGTGTCGGACCAATCAAAGCGGCATGATCCATGGCTACATTTGTCACAATCGATAGCTCAGGTGTAATCACGTTGGTTTTATCATGTTGTGCCCCAATTCCGACTTCAATAACACCATAATCTACTCTTTCTTGGACACATAATAAGAACATCATCACTACTAAAAATTCAAATTCAACTAAATAAAACTGCTCATCTAATTTCTGTAAATCACTCACTGCTTGTTTGACTTGATTAGTCAAGGCAATAATTTTTTGAGGAGTGATCGGCTGACCATTAATTAAGAAGCGCTCGGTAAAGTCTACTACATATGGTGAAGCAAAGGTGGCGACTTTTTGATGACTCTTTACTAATAATTGCGTTAAATAATAACAAGTAGTCCCTTTACCGTTAGTTCCTGTGACATGGACAGTTTTGATTTGATTCTGGGGATTATCAAAGTAGGCTAAAGCCCGCTTAACAAACATTAACGTATTTTGTTGATGCAGGTGGGGCAAGCTGTGAATGTAATCTAATGCCGCTTGATAATTAGTAATCAATGTCATTACTCCTTTTTTACTACACAAAAAAGAGGCGAGACCAGCGTGCCTTTCCACCGCTATACTTATAATCACAATCGTTCGCCAGAAGCCTTTTGTGCACTTTGACTACAATTAGTGACTAAGACCTTGGTCTCAACCTCTTATCGTTATCTTTTCCAATAAAAACTAATTATTTTTCAATTCTTGAATGCGCGCTTGAATTTTAGCATAGCGTTCTTGATTATCTTGCAACTTATTGCGTTGTTGTTCAACCACTGCTTGGGGTGCGTGATCAACGAATCCTTGATTACTTAACTTTTTATTTAAGAAATCAATATCGACTTGAATCTTAGCCAATTGCTTTTCTTGGCGCGCAATTTCATCTTGCACGTTGACTAATTCCGTTAATGGTACATAAACCTCTGCTCCATCAACAACGGCACTGAACGCTAATTTGGGAGCCGTTAAATCAACGGCAATTTGTAAATCTTTAGGATGACCTAAACGTTCAATATAGTCTTGACTAGCTTGAATCAAAGCTAACTTCGTTGTATCTTGCGGCTTAATTAAGATGTCAATCGGGTTCGCTAAGGGAGCATTGGCCTCGGAACGGATTTGGCGAATGGCTTTAATAATCGCAATCACAATTTGCATTTGTTCCACTGCTTGGGGCCGGGCCAATTCTTGATGAACTTGTGGATATTTTGCAACGACCAAAGATTGACCCTCATGTGGCATCGTTAACCAAATTTTCTCAGTGACAAATGGCATAATGGGATGCAATAAACGCAAAATTTGATCTAAAACATAAGCTAACACATAGCGTTTATTTTGTTTCTTAGTCTCATCCGTTCCGTTGAGCGTGGCCTTACTAAATTCGATGAACCAATCACAAAATTCATTCCAAACAAAGTTATACAGTGCGCGACCGACTTCACCAAATTCATACTTATCAGACAATCGGAGAACATTTTCTACGGTGGAATTTAATTCTGATAAAATCCATTGGTCAGCTAAATCTAGTTGTTGTGCTTGAGGCATAGTCTTTGGTGCTGGGGTATCGGCTAAATTCATAATTACAAACCGACTAGCGTTCCAAATTTTATTAATAAAGTTCCAAGCAGCGCCCACTTTTTCGTAACTAAATCGCGTATCCTGCCCAGGTGCAGAACCAGTAATTAAGAACCACCGGAGTGCATCAACACCATACTGATCAATGACATCCATCGGGTCAATACCATTGCCTAAAGACTTACTCATCTTACGGCCTTTTTCATCACGCATTAATCCGTGAATCAAAACATCTTTAAAAGGCCGTTCGCCGGTAAACTCTAATCCTTGAAAGACCATCCGTGCTACCCAGAAGAAAATAATATCATATCCAGTAACTAAGGCATTGGTTGGGAAATACCGCTGAAAATCAGCACTTTGTTCATCTGGCCAACCTAAAGTGGAAAACGGCCACAACGCACTAGAGAACCATGTATCCAACACATCTGGATCTTGTTCCCAATTTTCGGCATCTTTAGGTTCAGTTTCGCCTACGTACATTTCACCAGTAGTTTTATTATACCAAGCGGGAATGCGATGTCCCCACCATAATTGCCGAGAAATTACCCAATCATGGACATTTTCCATCCATTGCTCAAAGGTATGTTCAAAACGCTCAGGCACAAAGTGGACTTTGTCGTCAGTTTGTTGATTTTTTAACACCATCTCAGCTAAGGGTTTCATCTTCACAAACCATTGAGTGGATAAACGGGGCTCAACTTGCACTCCCGAACGTTCTGAATGCCCAACACTATGAGTAATTGGTTCTTCGCTAAGAAGATAGCCTTGATCCTTTAAATCTTGAACCATTGCCTTACGCGCTTCAAAACGATCCATTCCCGCATATTTACCGGCTTGCTCATTCATCGTTCCATCAGCGTTCATGACATTAATCCGCTCTAGATTATGACGATTACCGACTTTAAAGTCATTAGGATCATGTGCGGGCGTAATTTTAACCATCCCAGTTCCAAATTCAGGATCAACATAATGATCTTCAATAATTGGTAACTTGCGACCAAATAATGGTAGAATCACTTCCTTACCCACGATATCTTGGTAGCGTTCATCTCCTGGATACACTGCAATTGCCACATCTCCCGGCATCGTTTCGGGACGCGTTGTCGCAATTTCAATAAAACCGGAACCATCAGCAAACGGATACTTAACATGATAAAAAGCTCCAGCATCGTCTTGATGCTCCACTTCAATATCTGACAAAGCTGTTTGTAATTGGGGATCCCAATTAATAATATACTCACCACGGTAAATCAAACCTTTGTTATAAAGGTCAACAAACACCTTGCGCACCGCTTTTGATAATCCTTCATCTAAGGTAAACCGTTCGCGGGAATAGTCTAAGGACAAGCCCATCTTAGCCCATTGTGAACGGATAATTTGAGCATATTCTTCTTTCCACTTCCACACTTCATCAACAAAGGCCTCACGCCCTAAGTCAAACCGAGTCTTACCTTCCGCACGCAGTTTAGCCTCAACTTTGGCCTGGGTCGCAATTCCTGCATGATCCATTCCCGGTAAATATAATGTATCAAAACCTTGCATTCGTTTTTGACGAATCAAAATATCCTGTAAAGTTGTATCCCAAGCATGTCCCAAGTGTAACTTACCAGTGACATTTGGTGGTGGAATAACAATCGAATAAGGTTTGGCTTTTTTATCACCGCTGGGCTTAAACAAACCATCATCCACCCATTGTTGATAACGTCCTGCTTCAACTTCGTTATGATCATATTTAGCGGACATTGTAAATTCTTCAGACATATTTTCAACTCCTAAAATAAAAAAATCGTCCTAATTACTTAGGACGAATGTGGGCATACGCGGTACCACCTAATTTAAAGTCAATGACTTTATCTTAATTTGATAACGGATTCCCGGTCATTCAGACAAGCTCACAAGTTACTACTTTGATTAGTTCACCGACTAACTCTCACTATGATAGTCTCGCTGTAAATCAACTGCTCAAAGCCTCTTGCTCATTGCTTTTTAATATTTATTTAATAATAAGAAAAAAAAGTTAACACGTCAAGTTTTATTACAACAAAGATTCAATTTCTTCATCCTTTTGTTGTAAAAAACTATCAAATGGTGTGATGTTAGTTACTTCAATTCCAGCCAAGGCCCGTTTAATTAGCCCATCAACATCTAACAACGCTTCATATTTCCGGGCTTTTTGTAAATTAGGCTTCGTTTTTGGACGTGGTGGTGCAAAAATAGTACAGCAATCTTCAAATGGTTGAATTGACAAGTCAAAAGTATCAATTTCTTCAGCAATTTTAATGATTTCGGTTTTATCCATCGTAGCAACCGGACGGACAATTGGCGTCGTTGTCACATCATTGATCGCTGCCATACTCTCTAACGTTTGAGAAGCTACCTGCCCCACCGACTCACCATTAAAAATGGCCAAGCCTTGACGTTGTTGGCGAATCAAGTCTGTCAAACGTAACATAAAACGCCGTTGAACAGTCATCAAGTATCCCTCAGGAACTTGCTGCTTAATCGTTTCCTGAATTTCCGTAAAAGGTACTTGAATAAACTGAATATGACCAGCATATTTGGCTAACTTCACAGTTAGATCTTTTGCCTTTTGTAAAGCATGTTCACTCGTATAAGGCGGACTATAAAAATGCACCATCTCAATATCAACACCGCGTTTGAGCGCCAAATAACCAGCAACTGGTGAATCAATTCCCCCTGATAACATTAGCTGCGCTTTACCGGCGGTTCCTACTGGTAAGCCGCCCGCGCCTTGATAGGTCTGACTGGATAAATAAGCTCCGTCTACCCGAATCTCAATCCGAATTTTAATATCGGGCTGGCGCATCTCTGCTTGAATATCTGGTAAATTTTCACTGACAAAATCGCCTACAGCCAAATTAATCTGATTCGTATCATACTCAAACGTATGATCGGCCCGTTTAGTAGTAATTTTAAAAGTTTGCGTTCCGCTATATTGCTCTTGAACCATCGCTAAAGCTAGTTGTTTAATGGCCGTTAAGTCCTTAGCAATCCGGACACTGGGTGAAAAATTTTGAATGCCAAATACCGATTTTAACTGCTGCATAACGCCTTGAGCATCAGCACCATTTAGGGCAATATGCATGCGATCTCGTTTGGGATGAATTCGTACTTGCGGATACGGATGTAAAACTTTTTCGACATTGCCATGTAAACGGTCAATAAAACTCCGGCGGTTTTTGCCTTTAGTCGATAATTCTCCGTAGCGTACCATAATTTCTGTATATTCCATAAATTTGTGGCTCTCCTAATTTAAAACTTGAAAATGTTGATAAATTTTATCTAGTGCTTCAATAAACTGCTGCATTTCTGCAACTGTATTCATTTCATCCAAACTCACTCGTACCGCACTAGTCGCAATCTGATCTGGAACGTGCATTGCTTTTAAAGTAATCGATTCTTCACCGTTTCGTGACGAACATGCACTAGTTGTGGATAAATAAATATCATACTCTTCAAAAGCATGCACAATCGTTTCACCACGCACACCCTTGAGCGCAAAACACAAAATATGCGGTGCAAAACTATCATCCATTTGTGAAAAAATAACAGCATTTGGTAATGTCTGTAAATGATCAAATAACATCTGTCGCAACTGTTGTTGTTTTTTAGCTTTAGCTGCTTGATCAGTTGTGGCTAAACGCCAAGCTCTGGCCATAGCGGCAATCGCGGGTGTATTTTCTGTTCCACCACGCCAATTCTGTTCTTGACCGCCACCATTAATTAGCGGCGCAATTTTCCGTTGCTTTTTGGCATAAATAAAACCAATGCCGCGCGGAGCATGAAACTTATGACCTGAAAAAGTAGCAAAATCAATCCGAGGATGCATTAATTGTGAACGTAAATTTTTACCAACTGTTTGTACAGCATCCACATGAAAATGAACATTAGGATAAGCTTTCAGTAAATCACCAATCGCCTTAATCGGTTGAATTGCGCCCACTTCATTATTCACGGCCATAATCGTTACCAAGATCGTGTCTTTACGCAATGCTTGTTGAACATCAGCGACCTGAACATGACCGCTTTTATCGACTGGCAAGTAAGTGACCTCAAAGCCTAACTTTTCTAATTGATGCAAAGTATTAGTCACCGCGGGATGTTCAATTTGTGAGGAAATAATATGTTTTCCAAAAACCTGCTTTTCTAAAGCAGTCCCCTTAATAATCCAATTGTCACCCTCAGAACCACCGCTAGTAAAATATATTTCATCACTATCACAACCCAAACTAGTGGCAATTTGGTGACGCGCTGCCTCTAAAATTTGGGTCGACTTATCTCCTAGATGATGCAAACTCGAAGGATTGCCCCAAAAATCATGACTCACCTGTTGATATGTTTTTAAAACTGATGGTTCAACTAAGGTGGTGGCACTATTATCAAAATAAATCATAAAGCTTCAACACTCCCAATTCCAAGAAAAAAATCCTAACTACGAAGCTTAGGACTTTTGAGGATAATCTGAATAATACAAATCTTCAATTCGTTGCACTGCTCCTGGCTCAACTTTCTCTAAAGCTGTAGCAATCGTTTGTACGGCCTGATGATAATCAAATTCTTGATCATACTGCATCTGGGCCTTTTGAGCAGCAGTTTTTACTTCGGGCACCGTTGCAACATATCTATTAGCATATTGTAACAGGCGCCCAGTAATTTGTACATCAGCAAGTAATTGCTGGGTTAACTGTTCAAAATTATTTAAATCTTCTTGTGTCACAAATAATTGCTTGGTCAATTCTTCAACATCTATCGGCAATTGTTTTAACATTTTCCCGACTTTATTGACTTCCTTTGTAACCATGGCAGAATATTTTTGATAGTCTTTCGATGTTCCAGGCAAGTGCAAAACAGCTACTTGGCGTTGTAAATGATCTAACTTAATCGTAAATTCTTGATAAGAATTAGTTGCCACAGATCTGCCATCTACTAAACCATCTAAATTTTGCTCAATCTTAATTTGTTGTTGCTCGATATCTTGTAATTGTTGATTTAATTGTTGTAACTGTTGCCAAACCTGGGAAAAAATAGCCTGTTCATCCCGAATCAATTTCAATTGCTTTTGATATTCAGTCTTAATCTGGGCAATTTTTTGTGAATAGGAATTGGCTAGCTGCCGCTCACCTTCATTCACAACGTACTCGTCTAATAACTGATTAATTTTTTGTTTGAGTAACCGATTTTGACGTTCAGCATGCCGGATAAAATCGCCAACTACTGGTTGATTACGCTGAACTTTGCGTTTATCTCGCCATTCCTGTGTAATTCGATGATATAAATAGTCAATTTTATCCTGGACTTGCTGATTAAGCTGATCAAATTCGTCAAAATTTAATTTCACCAGTAACAAATGCATTTGTTGCAGTAATTGCTTAATGTCTTTTAATTCCGTACTAATCTGCGGATCAGTCATTTTGATACTGGTAAATTGCATCTTCTTCTCCGCTGCTTGTAACTCTTTTAATTGTTCGGAATAATCAATCTTTAAACGCTGTTGCACTTGCTGTAATTGTTGCTGATAATTGGCTAAAGCAGCTTTAATTTGTTGTAGATCTTGTTGGGCCGCCAAAGCGTCACCTTGATTAATTTTATCTTCAATGAGTGCAAATTGCGTCATGATTTGTGTTAACTGTTCACTTAAAGGGACGACCAAATCAGCTAATTCTTCACGATCATTTAACAACTGTTGTTGTTGTTGAACTTTGGTCTGCAAATCTTTTAATGTCGTTTGGTTTTGTTGAATACTTTGAAATAATTGTTTTAAACCCTTATTAGCAGTTAGTAATTTTTGCTTCTGCTCCGTGAGGATTTGTGTCAAGTGCTTCAATTGATGCCAAGCCGTAAACACCCGAAAACTCGCATTCTTTTCTGAAATACTAATCAACTGTGTTTGTAAATCTATAATTTGGCCTTTGCTAGCTTGATAAGCTGAACGATCTTTTTGAAAATGATCTAAACTAGCGCCAGTTAATTTTAAATCGGCTATTTGATCCAAAATAGTATCTAGGTTGTCTTCTTTGAGCTGATCAAATTGTGCCGTTAACTGATTAATAGTTTTTAAATTTTTCTGATAAAAGTAAATGATACCAATGATCATCACAACGATTAAAATAATGACTAAAATAAAAAATATCAAATTTAAGCCTCTCATATGAACATTAATTAGCAATTTATTTTTATTATAACAAATAAAGCTATCATTAATCCTTAAAAAAGTCTTAAAATCTATTCTACTATTATTGTAGCCATTAATCGTGTTGCTTAAAAGCTTGACTTTTTCTATTAAAGTAACTAAAATCAACTGCGTGTAAAATAATTGCAGCACTGAGTGACAAGCTCGTCAACAGTTAATAGCTCGAATGTTCAATTGTGTAACCTCCAGCTGCAAAAGGTGAAGATTGTAATATTAACTGCACGAATGTTGAACTCAAACGTTCATTATTTTACTCCAATCAAAATTTTGGAGGAATTTTTTATGCGTTATACAGGCCCTACTTGGAAAAAGTCACGTCGGTTAGGAATTTCTTTATCTGGCTCTGGTAAAGAATTAGCTCGTCGTCCTTATGCTCCGGGACAACATGGTCCCAAGAATCGGAACAAGTTATCAGAATATGGTACTCAATTACAAGAAAAGCAAAAATTACGTTTAATGTATGGTTTAAATGAACGTCAATTTAGAAATGTCTTCTTACGTGCCGGTAAAATTCGCCAAGGTAAACATGGTGAAAACTTTATGATTTTATTGGAAACTCGTTTAGACAGCATTGTTTATCGTTTAGGTTTAGCAACTACACGGGCACAAGCACGTCAGTTGGTTAACCATGGTCATATTACTGTTGACGGCAAACGCGTTGACATTCCTTCTTATGAAGTTCAACCAGGACAAGAAATTTCTTTACGTGATCGTTCCAAAAACTTACAAGTTGTCAAGGATGCCTTGGAAGCTAACGTAGCACGTTTACCATTTGTAGAATTTGACGAAGATAAAATGACTGGTAAGTTAATTCGTTTACCACAACGTGATGAATTAGCTCCAGAAATTGATGAATCCTTAGTCGTTGAATTTTACAACCAAATTTTGTAATTTACTTTTGTTCCACAAAAAAAGCAATCTTCGGGTTGCTTTTTTTTGTGAGAAAGGATCATAATTTGAGTCAACCTCTTGCTTATCGTATGCGTCCTAAAACCTTATCTGAAGTCGTGGGACAACAACATTTAGTCGGCCCTGGTAAAATCATCTGGCGTATGGTGCAAGCTAAACTTTTATCATCCATGATCTTATACGGTCCACCCGGGACCGGCAAAACCAGCATTGCTAGTGCCATTGCTGGCAGTAGTCAATATGCTTTTCGCCAACTTAATGCGGCCACGGACTCTAAAAAACAATTACAAATTGTAGCCGAGGAAGCCAAGATGAGTGGCACGGTTGTTTTGCTACTGGATGAAATTCACCGTTTAGATAAAACCAAACAAGACTTTTTATTACCTTTGTTAGAAAGTGGGCAAATTATTTTAATTGGGGCCACCACCGAAAATCCTTATATTGCTATCAATCCCGCAATTCGCAGTCGAACCCAAATTTTTGAAGTTAAACCGCTCAGCGCTTCTGATATTAAACAAGCTATTCAGCGTGCTTTAAGCGATCAAGCTCAAGGACTAGGTCAATATCCTGTGCAAATCACCGATTCTGCTATGGAAATTTTAACTACTGCTACCGGAGGCGATTTACGGAGCTCATTAAATGGATTAGAATTGGCAGTCAAATCGACTCCGAAAAATGAGCAAGAACAAATTGTTATTACCGCCGAAATCATTAGTGAATCCCTGCAGCGTAAAACATTAACTGCTGATAAAAACGGTGATGGTCACTATGACGTCATTTCAGCTTTTCAAAAATCGATTCGTGGTAGCGATACAGATGCGGCATTACATTATTTGGCTCGTTTACTGGCAGCTGGTGAATTAAAAACAGTCATTCGTCGTTTAATGATCTGTGCGTATGAAGACATCGGACTAGCTAATCCTCCAGTTTGCCAACGAACAGTAGTTGCTTGTCAAGCAGCCGAGCAAGTTGGACTGCCAGAAGCTCGAATTCCCTTGGCTGATAGTGTCATCGAACTCTGTTTAAGTCCCAAATCAAATTCGGGCATTAATGCAATTGATGCGGCATTAGCCGACGTTCAAGCCGGTAAAATTGGCACTATTCCTGATGATCTCAAAGATACTCATTATCAAGGTGCTCAGCTCTTGCAGCATGGTTTAGGTTATCAATACCCACATGATTTTAAAAATGATTGGGTGGCTCAACAATATTTACCCACTAAATTAAAAGGAACGCAATATTATCACGCCAAAAATAATAGTCAATATGAAACTAATTTACAAAAGACTTACCAGCATTTAAAAATATTACAAAATAAATCCAACAAGGCGGACCAGTCATGATTAAACTCTTAATTGCTATTTTTATTATTATTATGCTAATTTTGGCAGTATTATTAATTACTACTAAAGATCACCCTTTCATTGCTGTTAAACAAGAAAATTTACCACAATTAAAAAAAGTGGCTCTCATTACGGCCACTTTCCTATTTCTAGTCAGTTTACTAGGAATCATTCTATTAATTTGGGCACCACTTGATTGGAATTTAGCGACTTTAGTCATTGGTAGTTTAATTGTCGGTGGTTTTTCTTTAATAGTTGTCCAACTAGATAAGTAACTCACATGTGCATTTTTGTTATAAATCAATTAAAATAGCTATTGTATCGCAGATAAGTTATTAGGGGGGATTTGATGTTACAAAATTACCAATCCATTTTAGTACCAGTTGATGGTTCTTTTGAAGCAGAAATGGCATTTAACAAAGCAGTCGAGGTTGCTAAGCGCAACCAGGCCGCATTAACAATTTTACATGTTGTGGATACAAGAGCTTTTCAGGATGTTTCTAGTTTTGATTCCTCAATGGTGGAACAAGTTTCTCAAACCGCTCAACAAACCATTGATGAATATGAACAATTAGCTTTAAAAAAAGGCGTTACTTCCGTCAAAACTTCAATTCAGTATGGTGCACCCAAAACCAAAATTGCCCGCACTATTCCGAAAGATTTAAATATTGACCTAATCGTCATTGGCGCTACTGGTCTAAATGCTGTCGAACGTTTATTAATTGGTTCCGTCACAGAATTTGTCACTCGCAATGCTCCTTGCGATGTCATGGTCGTGAGAACCGACTTACAAAATCAGACTATTAAAGAACAGCCCGGCACTGAATCAAAGTAAAAATTTAACAACTAAAAAACACTTTAGTTAATATCTGCATCAATCATCTTAGATATTACCCTAAAGTGTTTTTTTAATTGTTACATCATTATAAAATAAATTCATTTCAATTCGTCTGCTTACTTAAAATCGTTATTACTAAACATGTAGCTCTTATAATGATAACGCATCGACATAATGATTCCAATTCCAATCATATTACCTAATAGTGCAGAACCACCCTGTGAAATAAATGGTAATGGAATACCCGTCATTGGTAATAAACCAATACTCATACCAATATTTTCAAAGACATGAAATAAAATCATCATAATGATCCCCGTGGAGACATACGCATAAAATTCATTTTTAGTATCGAAGGTCACTTTTACCATTTGTGAAATTAACATAAAATAGATCAAAATTAAGCAACAGGAGCCAATAAAACCAAAATTTTCACCCATAACTGAAAAAATCATGTCCGACTCTCTAACAGGGACATAGACATTAGAATGGTTAAAACCCTTACCCCATAATTTACCAGAACCAATTGCTTTTAAGTTTTGCCACAATTGATAACTAGAATTCGAAGTATCTCCCGACGGGTTTAACCAAGAATCAATTCTTTCAAACTGATAAGCATGAAAACCTAAATGACTCAAAAACTGCCGTCCATCACCAGTCGACACTAAATAAATGGCGCCACCACCTAAAACTCCTACAATGGCCACCAACGTTAGCAAAATGCGCCAATCAATACCGGAGACTAACATGACACCTGCAATAATGGCTAAGAAAACTAACATCGTCCCAAAATCTTTTTGTAAGAGCATCAATAAAATAACTGGTAAGGACCATAACAGAATTCGTCCAATTAAAATTAAATCACTGTGTAAATCATGTTTAGGATAAGCGTGATTATGAATCGTCACCACGCGCCCTAACATGATAATAAAAGCTGGTTTCATTAACTCCGATGGTTGAAAGGAAAATGGACCCAAAGCAAACCAACTTTTAGCGCCAGTCTTCACCGCATATTCACGACTATAAAAAAACAATACTGCAATTAATAAACCGATACCAATCCAGTAAGCATACGGAGCAATACTCCATAATTGTTCTGCATCAAGGTGCATGATAATAAATACACCGATAGCCCCAATCAAATACCAAACCAATTGCGAAAGAACCATATGCCACGGGCCACCACTTCTTAAATCGTGCGAAGCAGCTACATAAATTGAAACCAAACCAATCAAAGCCAAGAGCATTACCGAAAAAATAACCCCGTAATCAATGCGAGAATTATCTTCATCAAGATTACTTTTAGATTTACTTCCTAATCCCATAACGAATCCTCTAGTGTAAATGTAGATTAAATTGCATTAAGGCAATATTTAACGCTTCATTTAAATCCGACGCAACTAATTTAGTCGAATTGCTATCATCAATCAGTGTCACTTCAAAATGCTTGGAATCACTTTGATTGATTCGAGCAATGGTTTGGTCTTGACGTCCTTTAGCTAAAGTCACTTTCCAACTGTTGGTACCCGCTTCAACTAAGTTAACATTAAATTTACGTTCTTTTGTTCTCATAAATTCCTCTTTCATTTTTTAGGATGAAACCGCTGCGCGATAATTTCATCTTCATACTGTTCAGGATGGCGATTTTTCAATAACGTAAAATGATCTGGAACTGGATCAAATCCACCTTTAACAAAAGGGTGACATCTTAAAATCCGCGCACATCCCATAATAAATCCAAGCAAGCTACCTTCTTTTTTGATAGCTTCAATCATATAGGCCGAACAAGTCGGATAATATCGACAACTAGGTGGCAGTAAAGGAGAGAGATACTTTTGATATAACTTAATTAACCTAATTAACATGGTAATTAATTAGAAAACTTAAAGATATGAATCCAAGTGCTTGGCAACAACGGCGTTAAAGGATTACCGCCGCCAATAACAGCTCCAATCATCATGCCTAATATGAATAAAATAATAAAAGCTAAAATAATTTTTAAAATAACTCTAACTAAATGATTTCCAAATGATCCGTTCATAATTCAACCTAACGCTTTTTATTATTAGCTAATCGTTCTAATAAGATGCCAGTACCCTTAGCTACTGTATCTAATGGATCTTCAGCTACAATCACTGGAACTTGTAATTCCTGTGCAAACAATTTATCAATGCCTTTTACTAAGGAACCACCACCAGTGAGCATAATTCCCCGATCAATAATATCAGCTGCTAATTCCGGAGCTGCCTGTTCTAAAACTGTCTTAACCCCTGCAATAATCGAATTTAAAATATCCGCTAAAGCTGCCTGAGTTTCTACTTCAGAAATAGTTACTCCCACTGGTAAGCCAGTAGCAACATCCCGACCGCGAATCGTAATTTGCTTATTAGGATCGGGTTCAAACGCTGAACCAATCTGTTTTTTGATATCTTCGGCTGTGCGTTCACCGATAATAATATTATTGTGTAATTTGACATAGTTTTGGATGGCAGTATTCATCTCATCACCAGCCAACCGCATTGATTTGCTGACTGCAATATCGCCCATGGATAAAATAGCAATATCGCTGGTTCCACCACCAATATCAATGACCATGTTACCTTGTGGTTTAAAGATATCCATACCAGCGCCCACAGCTGCTACCTTTGGTTCCAATTCTAAGTAAACATCTTTACTACCTGTTTGTTCAGCCGCTTCAATAATTGATCGCTGTTCAATAGAAGTAATATTTGTTGGACAGCAAATCATAATCGTGGGATGAGAGAAACGGGAATTAACATTTATTTCATCAATAAAGTATTGTAACATTTTTTCCGTAATATCAAAATCAGCAATTACGCCATCTTTCAGAGGCCGAATAGCCTTAATATTGCCCGGTGTTCGACCAACCATTTGATAAGCCTTCGTACCTACTGCTAAAACATGATTATCATCCGTATTAATTGCCACTACAGAGGGTTCATTTACAACGATACCTTCACCTTGAACATTAATTAAGACATTAGCTGTTCCTAAATCAATTCCAATCGATTTTGCCATTTTAAGCCTCCAAAAAAAGTCTTCACAAGATAGGATTATAACATAACTGGCTGCGCTAAATGGATATTAGCGATAAATTACAATGACTTTAAAACATAAAAATCAAATTTTGAAAAGTTTGAATTAAACTAATAAAAAAAGAACTCACAGTATATCCTAAAGCAATCGCCAAAAAGGTAATTAAAATTTTCCCTAAATTATTAGTATGATTGTGTAATAACTTATCCCAGTTTAACGTTTGAATTGCTAAAAACGCGATCCAAATAAAAAAAACGTGACTACACAAAGTTAATAAACTTTGAATTCCGACTTGTTTCACAGAAAAATCTCCTTTTAATCCAAAACTGTTTGAGAGCTAGTTGTCAAACAACTCTACTAAACTTCTATCATTGATTTTATCATACCAATCGCTAGAAAAGAAAAAATCCTCTTATCAATAAGAGGATTTTAACGATGATTATAAACATTGATCCGATTAATTGCCCGGGCCAAGGCTACCTGCGCTCGTTTAACTTCATCAATGTCTTGAATAGTCTCTGCGTGCTTGATTTGTTCTTCCGCTCGCTGCTTAGCATAACGTGCCCTGCGCAAATCAATATTACGTGCCCGTTCAGCACTATCAGCAATAATATTTAATACATTATCTTTAAATTCTAAATAGCCACCATTGACCGCAATCGCATCTTCTTGATGTTCATTGTTTGCTCGCAATACGCGTACTTCAGCAATTTTCAAAGTAGCGATAATTGGTAAGTGATTCGGCAAAATTCCCAAATCACCATCGCTAGCTCGAGCTACTACACGTTTGGAATGATGAGAATAAACTTGACCAGCGGGAGTAATAATATTGACAGTTAAGACAGAATCGTCTTCCATAACCTTAACCTCCTATCATTAACTAGCTGCTACATCATCAGTTTTAGTGGTAGAAGCTGCTTCATCAGCTGGTTGATAACCCATTTGCTTAGCTTTTTGCAAAACTTCATCAATAGTTCCAACGCTTCTGAAGGCATCTTCAGGTACATCATCATATTTACCAGCCAAAATTTCTTTAAAGCCTTTAACGGTATCTTCAATAGAAACATAAGAACCTGGCTGACCGGTAAACTGTTCCGCAACATGGAAATTCTGTGATAAGAAGAACTGCATGCGCCGTGCACGAGCAACAATTTGCTTTTCTTCATCAGATAATTCATCCATACCTAAAATCGAAATAATATCTTGCAATTCATGGTAACGTTGTAAAACATGCTGTACTTCGGTTGCCACTTCATAATGTTCTTGACCCACAATTTCTGGATCCAAAGCACTAGAAGTTGAAGCTAACGGATCAACAGCTGGATAAATTCCTTGTTGGGTTAAACTTCTTTCCAAGTTGGTAGTGGCATCCAAATGGGCAAATTCTGTTGCTGGAGCAGGATCAGTATAATCATCCGCCGGCACATAAACCGCCTGAATAGAAGTAATGGATCCCTTTTTAGTTGAAGTGATTCGCTCCTGCAACTGCCCCATTTCGGTCGCCAAAGTTGGCTGATAACCAACCGCTGAAGGCATACGCCCTAACAAAGCCGAAACTTCTGAACCAGCCTGTGTAAAGCGGAAGATATTGTCAATGAATAGTAACACATCTTGACCTTCCACATCACGAAAGTACTCAGCCATCGTAACACCAGTTAAAGCCACCCGCATCCGCACACCGGGAGATTCATTCATTTGACCAAAGACCATCGCAGTTTTAGCCAGCACACCAGATTCTTTCATTTCATAGTACAAGTCATTACCTTCACGGGTTCTTTCACCCACACCGGTAAAGACAGAAATACCATTATGTTCTTGAGCAATATTATGAATTAATTCCTGGATTAACACAGTTTTACCAACACCGGCACCACCGAACAAGCCGACTTTACCACCGCGCAAGTAAGGTTCCAGTAAATCAATCACTTTAATACCAGTTTCCAAAACTTCAGAAGTCGTATTTAAATCTTCGTATTTAGGAGCTTCTTTATGGATACTTTCCCGTTGAACATCCGCTTCAAGGGGCTCACCATTATCAATTGGTTCGCCTAAAACATTAAAGACTCGTCCTAAAGTCACATCACCAACTGGAACGCTAATCGGATGACCAGTATCTTCAACAGCCGTTCCCCGTTGTAAACCATCGGTTCCGGCCATCGCGATCGTCCGCATTACTCCATCACCTAATTCCAAAGAAACTTCCAAAGTAATTTCATTTCCTTGATTAGTCTTAACAAGTAAAGCATTGTTAATATCTGGTAAGGAGCCATCCAGTGGAAATGATACATCAACAACAGGTCCGATAACCTGAACTACTTTTCCTTGACTCATTCAAATAACTCCTTTCCTTATTCCAAAGCCGCCGCGCCACTAATAATTTCGGTAATTTCGGTCGTAATTTGTGCCTGCCGCGCACGATTATACTGTAATGACAAACTATCAATCAGATCATCAGCATTATCAGTAGCCGTTCTCATTGCAGTCATTGAAGCAGCATGTTCGGCTGTTTTGGCATCCATAATTGAACCAAAAACTACTGATTCAATATATTGTGGCACAATTTTTTCTAAGACGCTTTCCACACCAGGATCAACGATATACTCTTGGAGTAATTTGGGATGCTGTAAATCTTTTTTGTTTGCAACATCGCGTGAAATAGGTAATAATTCATCGGTCACAAATTGTGAAGTTAATGAATTAACATGATGATTATGACATAAAATTAAACGGTCAAATACGCCATCATCAAATAACTCAACGCACGCTTTTACCAAATTAGAAATAGTCAAAAAAGTTGGAACATCTTCCACACCACGATATTCATAGGCAACATCGTAGCCTCGTTTTTTAAAAAAGTCTGCTCCGGTGCCACCAACAGCAATAATTGTAAATTGGCTTTTATCATTGTGGTGATTCTTTTCTAATAATTCCATTGTTGCCTTTAAAATAGTTGAATTGTAACTGCCAACTAAACCACGATCAGAAGTAACTACCATATAAGCAGTTTTTTTCACCGGCCGCACTTTTAACAAGTGATCCAGCGATAAAACCCCTTTTTGGGGGTCTTCACTTTCGTAATTATTAACTATTTTACTAGCAACTAAATGCCCCATCGTTTCTTTAATTTTTTGTTCGTATAACTGATATGCAATAGATTTCTTCTCAATTTGCGTTAATTTTGATCCCGAAACCATTTGCATCGCATGCGTAATTTGACCAGTTTTTTTAGTCGAAGAAATGCGGCGTTTAATATCCATTAAGGATTCTACCATATGCCTTTTTCCTCCTTATTACTGCGCTTGCTGTTCAGTTGAATTAGCTTGATAACCTTCAGTAAAATCATGAACGGCACTATCTAGCTTCTTAGTGTCCGGCAGATTACCAGTGGTCTTAATCTCTTTTAACAAATCAGCATGATTACCAGCAAAATAATCACACAATTGTGTTTGATAATCAGCAACCTGATCCTCATTCAAGTTATCCATATAGCCCTTGGTTAAGGCATAAAAGATAATAACTTGTTTTTCGACCGGAATTGGATCATGTAATGGTTGTTTGAGCACTTGCATCGTCACACGACCACGATTTAATTTTGCTTGTGTAGCTTCATCTAAATCAGAACCAAATTGGGCAAAGGACTCTAATTCATTGTAGGAAGCAATATCTAACCGCAAAGTACCAACAACTTTTTTCATAGCTTTAATCTGGGCATCGCCCCCGACCCGAGAGACTGAAGTTCCCGCATCAACAGCTGGTCGATTGCCGGCATAGAACATATCACTTTGTAAGAAAATCTGTCCATCAGTAATCGAAATAACATTCGTAGGAATATAAGCAGAGATATCGCCGGCTTGCGTTTCAATAATCGGTAACGCGGTCATGGACCCGCCACCTAATTTGTCATTTAACTTCGCAGCCCGCTCCAATAAACGAGAATGCAAATAGAAAACATCACCTGGATAAGCTTCACGCCCTGGTGGCCGCCGTAACAATAGCGAAATTTCACGATAAGCCGCAGCTTGCTTGCTTAAATCATCGTAAACAATCAACACGTGTTGACCGTTATACATGAATTCTTCACCCATCGCAGCCCCAGAATAAGGTGCAATATAAAGTAGCGGTGCTGGTTCACTAGGACCAGCTTCCACAACGATTGTATAATCCATGGCTCCCATCTTCCGCAACGTTTCAACTTGCGCACGAATGGTGGATTCCTTTTGACCTATAGCTACATAAATACAAATCATATTTTGATCTTTTTGATTCAAAATAGTATCAATCGCTACTGACGTTTTACCAGTTTTCCGATCACCGATAATTAATTCCCGCTGACCACGACCAATTGGAACTAACGAATCGATCGCTTTTAAGCCGGTTTGCAAAGGTTCAGAAACTGATTGGCGATCCATAACACCTGGAGCCGGCGTTTCAATAGGACGAGTCTTATCAGTGTCAATCTTGCCTAAACCATCTACTGGTTGACCTAATGGATTCACTACCCGACCAATTAACTCTTTACCAACAGGCACTTGCATAATCCGTTTAGTTCGCTTAACTTTATCGCCTTCACGAATATCATCAAATTTACCTAAAATAATAATGCCGACATCTGTCGATTCCAAATTTTGGGCAATTCCAAATGAACCATTAGTAAATTCTAGTAATTCATTGGACATGACATTATCTAATCCATGAGCACGAGCAATTCCGTCACCAACATAGGTTACAGTACCGATTTCTTCAACTTCAAGATCATCTTGATAATTTTTTAACTGCTCTTTAATTAAAGAACTGATCTCTTCAGCTTTGATGCTCATCAAATTCACCTCTATACTTTAATTAACTATTCAGCAATAATTGGCTCATTCGCTTCAAGCGCGAATTAACACTTCCATCAATAATTTGATCACCAACTTGTACAATCAAACCACCAATAATTTGCGGATCCAAATGAATCGTTAAAATTACCTTTTTTGCAGCAAACTGGCGACCAATTGCATTTTTTAAAGCGGTTTGTTGACGATCACTTAATTCAATAGCCGTGGTTACCGTTGCTTGATAAACACCCGTTGCTTGATTATACAAGTCCTGATAAAATCGTCTAATTTCGGTAAAAGCATCTAGGCGATGATATTCAAACAATAACTGCAAAAAATTTTGCATTAACGTACTAGCATTTTGCTTAATTACAACTAATAGTTTCTGTTTTTTCAAAGAAGATAAACGCGTATCAGTTAAAATATCGCCTAAATCAGGAATTTGTTCATAAACTGCTTGAATAGCATCTAACTCTTCAAGAATTTCAACTTGTTGATCTTGCTCTGTAGCTAATTCAAACAAAGCTCTTCCATAACGGCGACCAATTTCATCCTTATTTAGTTTCATGGCTTGGATTCAACTCCTTAATGTATGAGTCAATCAAGTCTTGTTGATCCGAAACTGACAACTCACGACCAATAATCTGTGTCGCGATATCTACTGATAATTGAGCCACGTCATGTTGGACTGACTTCATCGCATCCGCTTTCGCCTGTTGGGCATCTGCTTGAGCACGTTGATGAATATCTTGTGCTTCTGAGTGTGCCTGATCAACAATTGAAGTTCGTTGATCTTCACCAGACTTTTTGGCATCAGCAACAATTTGGACAGCTTCAGCTTTAGAATTTTGTAAAGCTGCAACACGCTTTTGCTTCAATTCATCGGCTTGTTTACGCTCTTTATCTGCATAATCAAGATCACCAGTAATCTTATCTACCCGTTTATCCATCATTTTGGTAATCGGACCCCAGGCAAAATGCTTAACTAAAAGCACTAAGACAATAAAGGATACTAAGACGAATAGTGAATCACCAGTTGAGGATGATTGTGCTGCCAATAATAATCCTGGTTGCACGACCGTCATTCCTTTCTAAAGAAGTTTTTCTCGTAATTAAAAGACTAATAAGAAAGCAATAACTATAGCTAAAATAGGAACAGCTTCAATTAAACCAACACCAATAAACATTGTTGATTGTAATTTACTAGACATTTCTGGTTGACGAGCCATACTTTCAATTGTTTTGGAAATAACGTGTCCATTACCATAAGAAGCCGCCAAAGCTGCTAAACCCGCTGCGACACCTGCACCTAAAAATTTCATTTAAAATACCTCCATTATTCACTAACTACTTTTTCAGAAATATAAACCGTTGATAAAACTACAAAAACATAAGCCTGAATAGCGCCGATAAAGACAGAAAAACCTTGCCAAATCATACTTAATGGAAATGAAGCAATATAAGTCCATACTCCGTATGATGGTGCCAGACGTTTCGTTATCAAACTTAACAAAACTTCACCAGCAAAGATATTTCCATAAAGCCGTAAAGATAGTGTTAAAAAGTTTGTAAACTCTTCCAAAAGGTTAATTGGTGATAAAAAAGCAATCGGTTGTAGATATGTTTTTAAATAACCACCAAAGCCGTGCTTTTTGACGCCAAAATAATGCGATAAAACCAAAGTAATAATGCCTAAACTCATTGTTACAATCGGATCCGATGTTGGCGATTTAACATACGTTTTACCACCAACAATGATTTCAAACATTAAGCCTAATTGGTTGGAAATAAAGATAAACGCAAACATTACAAATGCATACAGCATAAATGGTTGAGCTTCACTCTTCTGGGGAAACGATGACTTAACAATATTATTCGTAAAATCAACTAACCATTCCAGCATATTTTGGGCTTTTCCTGGACGCATTTTAATTTTGCGTGACATAAAAAAGAAGGCCAAAAAAACAATCACGGCAGCTATTAATGTTGACAAGCAGTTGGCAACATTAAAAGTTAACCCACCAATTGAAAGAAATTGATATGAATCATCCAACCAGCACAACTCCTCCCTTTCATTATTTTTCATTGCCTTTTAATAAAAAGTAAGGCACATGGCTAGATTACCACCAAAAGTTATAAAATCAAAGACATTTTCTCATAAAATTCAAAATTTATTTAGTTCCAAATAAGCGATCGCCGGCGTCACCCAATCCTGGGAAAATATAGCCACTTTCAGTAATTTTTTCATCCAAAGATGCTGCATAGATATCAACGTCAGGATGCGCTTCCTGTACGGCCCGTACACCTTCGGGCGCTGCTACCAAAACGACTAAACGCATATTTTGCGCACCGCGTTTTTTCAAGGCTTCAATGGCCATATTAGCAGAACCTCCAGTAGCTAACATTGGATCTACAATCAACAAATCACGTTGATCAATATCAGGTGGTAATTTAACAAAATATTCATGTGGCTTTAACGTTTCTTCATCACGATACATGCCAATATGCCCAACTTTGGCAGCTGGAATCAATCGTAAAACACCGTCAACCATGCCTAAACCAGCCCGTAAAATCGGAATAACGGCTAATTTTTTACCAGCTAATTGTTTTTGTGTACTTTTACCCATTGGAGTAATTACTTCGGTATCTTCTAATGGTAAATCGCGGGTAATTTCATAAACCATTAATTCGGCAATTTCATTAGCGACCTCCCGAAAGACGCGAGTACCCGTATCTTTATTACGGATAATGGTTAATTTATGTTGAATTAAGGGATGATTTAATACTGTAAATTTAGACATCCTAAATTCCTCCTATGCTTTAAAATGCTGGTTACCAGCTGCTTTATTTAATCGATTCATATAAGCGATTCCTAAGTCTTGATCAGAACTGCCTTGCGCCAAAATATATTCAATTTGATCATTTAAATCAAATTGTCTTAAGGCAGCAAACAGTAAATGACTGGCTGAATTTAAAGAATCTCCCAATGAAAAAGTATCTGTTGCTTGTCGTAAATCTAACGACTGTAAAACTGAAGTAGTGGCCATAACGGCAAAAGCTTTCTTTTGTTGTTGCACCCAAGTTAATGCTGCAGCAAAATCTTGGGGCTGATCCACAACAATTACCTGGGCTTTAGGAGCATAATGCTTATACTTCATCCCCGGAGCTTTCGGAATTTCACCAGCCTGAACCTTATGATGACTAGTTTGAACTGTACCAATAACTTTGGACAATTGTTGCTCAGTTAAAGCACCCGGACGTAAGATTGTGGGCACCTCACTAGTTAAATCTAAAACAGTGGATTCAAGCCCGACGCGTGTGGCACCATCAGCTAAAATCCCCGCGATTTTACCATGTAAATCATGGTAAACATGTTCCGGTAAAGTTGGGCTCGGTTTGCCTGAAGTATTAGCTGAAGGCCCAACTAAAGGACGTTGTACCTCACTAATTAAATCCAAAGTCAATTGATTATCAGGCATCCGAAAAGCCGCCGTCTTTAAGCCGCCGGTAACAGTTTTAGAGAGCTTATGATCGGCAACTGGTAGGATGATGGTTAACGGTCCCGGCCAAAAAGCCTTCATTAAAGGCTCAGCTAAGGATTTAAATTGCACATCAGCGTATTGCCACACCATCTCGGGACAATTAACATGAACAATTAACGGATTATCACTCGGACGCCCCTTAGCTACATAAACCGCTGCTGCGGCTTGGGCATTAGTTGCATCAGCACCTAAGCCATAAACCGTTTCGGTTGGAAAAGCAACTAATTGACCAGCTTTTAGTAGTTGGGCTGCTTGTGGTAAATCAGCACGAGTAAACATTTTCGTTTCCATTATTTAATTCACCTCTTTTCGTTGAATTCGCAAAAAACGCGGTTGATTTGACAAATCACGGAAAAATTGAATTTGGTAGCCCGTGACCTGCTCTTGAAACATTTTACTAAGTTTTTCTTGTTGTTGAAAGCCAAATTCTAAATAAAGTTGGCCATTTGGTGCTAAAAATTGACTAAATTGGGCAAAAATGCGCCGATAATAACTTAAACCCTGTTCTGTGGCAAATAATGCTTGCTGCGGTTCAAACTCTAAAACTGATTGATCCATATACTTACGTTCCTCTTCACCGATATATGGTGGATTAAAAACAATTACATCAAATAATTGCTCGACCACGGGTGCAAATAAGTCACCTTGACGAAAGTCAATTGTCAGCTGATATTGTTGGGCATTAGCCTTAGCCACTTGTAAAGCCGCTGAGGAAATATCGGTCGCAGTGACGGCTTGATATTGACCTTCCATAGCCAAGGTTTCTACCAATGCTCCTGAACCGGTACCCAGTTCTAACAAGCGGCCGTGGGGGTGCTCTTGCAAGATCTGTGCGATCATCATTTCACTATCTTGCCGTGGAATTAAAGTAGCGGCATTAACTTGAAACTGGCGGCCATAAAACCACGCTTGACCCAAAATATATTGGGGCGGTTCTCCCGTCTGAGCTTGACGAATAACAGCTTGATATCTTTGCCAAAGTTCTGACGGAACAACATCTTTTTGATGAAACTGTAACTGACTCGGCGTCCAATTAGTTAATTCCAGTAATAAATATTGGGCAATTTCTGGACCTTGCGGCAGATTTTGAAGTATTAAAAAAGCCCATTGTTGGGCATCAATATAACTTGGTGGAACCATTTTGAATTTGCTCCAATTTTTGAGTTTGGTCTGACAAAATTAACGCATCAATAATATCATCTAATTGACCACCAATAATTTTATCTAGTTTGTTTAACGACAAACCAATCCGGTGATCAGTCACCCGATTTTGCGGATAATTATAAGTCCGAATCCGTTCAGAACGATCACCAGTTCCTACTGCTGATTTCCGTTCTGCGTCGTAATCACTTTGGTTTTGGGATTCATAATAATCATAAACGCGCGAACGCAAAATTTGCATGGCTTTTTCCCGATTTTGCTGCTGTGAACGTTGATCTTGCATTGCCACTACAATACCGGTCGGTAAATGGGTCATACGGACTGCTGAAGAAGTTTTATTAATATGTTGCCCACCAGCACCGGAAGAACGGTAAACATCAACTCGAATATCTTTCGGATCAATTTCTAAATCTACTTCATCATATTCGGGCATCACTGCTACCGTAGCCGTTGAAGTATGCACCCGCCCAGCAGATTCTGTGGAAGGAACTCGCTGTACCCGATGAGCGCCATTTTCAAATTTTAATTTGGAATAAACATTTTTACCCGTAATCATCATGGCTACTTCTTTATAGCCACCAACTTCGGTTTTATTTTCATCAATAATTTCAAAATGCCAACCCTGATTTTCAGCATAGTGTTCGTACATATTTAACAAATCACCGGCAAATAAACTGGCTTCATCACCGCCAGCAGCCCCCCGAATTTCCATAATAATGTTTTTATCATCATTGGGATCTTTCGGAAGCATCAGTAATTTAATTTTTTCTTCAGTTGCTTGTAGCTGCGGTTCCATTTCTGCCAAATCTTCCTTAGCTAAAGCTTCCAAATCAACATCATGGCTTTCGTTTAAAACTTCCTTGCTTTCTGTAATATCTGATTTTAATTGTTGATATTTTTTAAATTGATCAACAACTTCTTGCATATCAGCTGCTTCTTTAGAAATTTTCAAATAACGAGGTGTATCACTAATCACTTCTGGATCACTCATCATTTCTTGCAGTTCTTCAAAACGTTCAACTAAGCCCTGCAATTGATCAAAAATTTTGTCCATTTATTTCTCACCTTCTGTTTTAATTGCTGGATGCCAATAATGCCGCCGGCAAACAGGATAATATGATTCGTTACCTCCAATATGCACTTGTTGACCACCGTAATCGGGCTGACCATTAGTTACACGGAGATTCATGATAGCTTTTTTTTCACAAAACCAACAGATTGTTTTCATTTCTTCAATCTTATCAGCATAAATTAATAAGGCCTCTGAGCCAGAAAATAAGTGATTTAATGAATCATTCTTTAAACCAAACGCCATCACTGGAATACTCAAATCATCAACTACTCGAGCCGCTTGTTTGACTTGCTCAGCTGTTAAAAACTGGGCTTCATCAATTAAAACACAAGAAATTGTTTGAGTTAAAGTTTGCGTCTGAACTAGTTCAAATAAATTATCTTGAGTCATCAATGCTAATGCGTCACGCGTTAGACCAATCCGACTAGCAATCTTACCCACACCATTACGGTTATCTAAACCACTGGTCAATAAAAGAACATGCTTACCTTGTTCTTCATAATTATGAGCTACTTTTAAAACTTCAATTGATTTACCAGCATTCATTGCCCCGTAGCGAAAGAATAATTGTGCCACAACTTGGAACTCCTTTATTTAGATTCACCGCTTTTTATTATACGCAATTCTGAACAAACTTCTATAGATAAATACTAATCAACTATACCTTAGCAGAATTTTTATGGTATGATTTTTTTATTAATTAAAAAGGGTGTTTACATGAGCTTAAAATCAAAACTAGCAGCCACTTGCGGCAAAGTAACTTATAAAATTTTGCATGATGTTTTTCATCGCGGCAGTTCCTTACCCGGGAAATTAGCTTACCGGATTGATCCCAACGTCTTAAAAGAACTCAGTCAAGATTATCAAGTGATTATTGTGACGGGGACTAATGGCAAAACTTTAACTACTTCCTTAATTACTAAAATCTTACAGCAAGAATACGATCATCTGTTAACCAACCCGACTGGTTCCAATATGATTCAAGGAATTACATCAGCTTTTTTAAGTGATCGGCGAGATGATGCTACTAAAAAAATTGCCATTTTAGAAGTTGATGAAGCTAATGTCGAACCAATTTGTCAAGCCATGACGCCCAGCGCTTTTATTTTGACTAATATTTTTCGAGACCAAATGGATCGCTACGGTGAAATCTATACTACCTGGGACAAAATTCGAGCGGGCATTAAATTAGCACCGCAAGCTAAATTAATTATCAATGCCGATGCCGCCATTTTTCAAGTTGATGACTTGCCCAATCCTAAAATTTATTACGGCTTTGGCAACGAGCAGCAATTAACCACTGATTTACGGGCCGATTTTAATGTTGATGGCGTTCTTTGCCCTAAGTGTCATCAGATTATGCATTATCATATGATTACTTATGCTAATTTAGGCGATTATTTCTGTCCTCATTGTCATTTCCACCGACCACAATTAGATTATCAAGTGACCAGTACTGAACAGTTAATGCCTAATCAATCTAGCTTTGCAATTGATCAAACTAACTTTACCATTAATATTGGGGGCATGTATAACATCTACAATGCTTTAGCTGCTTATGCTACTGGTAGTGAGTTTAACGTTTCGCCTAATCAAATTAAGCAAGCTTTCAGCTATAATGAACAAGTTTTTGGTCGCCAAGAAGTCATCACATTAGATGATAAGCAGCTAACCATTATTCTCGTTAAAAATCCCGTGGGCTTAAACCAAGTGATCAGTACCTTAAATTCCGACGATGATCCATATAGTCTCGGATTTTTATTAAATGCTAATTATGCTGACGGTATTGATACTAGTTGGATTTGGGATGGTAATTTTGAACAATTACCATTTACCAAGATTCCCCAAGTGATTACTGGCGGTGAACGTTGGCATGACATCCATTTTCGCTTTCAGGTCGCTGGCGTTAAAGCAGAACAATTACAACATGTTCCTGATTTAGATACCTTTTTAACTAAGTTGAAACAACAAGCACCCGAAAAGATTTATGTTTTAGCTACTTATACGGCAATGTTACAATTACGCAAAAAATTAGTCGATCAAGGCTACATTAAACAAAAGAATTTAGCTTAATGGTTAGTCAAACTAAAATAGACGCAGCAGGGATCGTAAGATGATTGATCTTATTGATTCTTGGCTGCGTCTTTTTATAATTATTATTCATTAAACACCAATTGTTGGTTTTGTAAGCGTTGATACAGGGCCTGTAAAACAAGAAAAACTAAGCCAAACAAAATTAAAATGAGTTCAAATTTCCAAAATTGACCTGAAAGCATTTGATCGTTCGCAATCAAATCATTGACCTTCACAAACCAATAAGTCGGTGTTAAAGCTGCAACTTGATGCACTATCTTCGGCAAAAACTCTTGACTAATAAAAACTCCGCCTAAAAAGCATGATCCTAAAACGTAGATGGTCGAAAAACTATTCATGGTAGCTGCATTTTTAGCAATACTAGCAACCAATGAAGCTAAAGCTGTAGTTGTTAATGCAAATAAGAAAGAATTGAGCCAATAAAAACCGATTACTTTCCAAGAACTTTGTGCAAATACTTCGATTAAAATCATAAACAAGACAAAAATAATTGCTAAATAGCTCAACAAACCATTGTTAATTTGAGTACGAATTTTTTTGAGAGAATTGGGTGAACAAAAATTACGTTGATAGATTTCAAATTTATTAAATTTTAAACTTACGGTTTGAAAACCACTAAAAATGGTCATTGCTAAGCCATAAGCTAAAGCACCATAAAAAGCGGCTGCGATCGTATTTTGTCGTTGTCTGTAGTAATCATGATCATAATCAATTTGACCTTTAATCTTTAAGTTAGTTTTTGTTTTACTTAAAATTTGGGACCAGGACAATTGAGCATTATTTCTTTGATAATTAACTAGTGTATTAAAATAGCGATTAATCAATTTTCCTGCTAGTTGAGAACTAGCATTAGGAGCTAGTTGGACCTTCAGCTTAAACTTTTGGTGTGCTTGTAATCGCTGCTGCAAATTAGCCGGCAATTTAACCACGGCGTCAATTTCTTGGTAGTATAAAGCATCACTTAATTTATTAGTCAGAAATTTTCCAACTGCCTGGTAAGCTTTTTGATCTTTTAAATAAGCCTTAAAAGCCTTCACTGTCTTATTTTCATTTGAACTTAAGACAACAATTTTTGGTTGACTTAAAGAAGTGGTCTGGGTTTGGAAACTAATAAAAATCACCATCGCCATTGTCACAATTAAGCTAATTAATAAAGTGCTATAATTCTTTCGCAAAATTTTCCACACAGTTTTATAAATAGTCATAGCTCTTCCTTCTTTGTAAGACAAGATTAATCACAAATAAGATTACTAATAAAATTATCAACCACCATAAGTTTTGATAATATGCTTGCGGTTTGCGATAGGAGAATAATTGATAAAAACAATTAGTCAGTAAATTATTAGGATTTAATTGTCCCAATATCGGTAAATGAACATCAATCCAAAATTTAAAATCAGTATCACCCATCATTCCGCTCAAAAATGAATTGGTTAAAACTAGTACCAACCCTAAACTCAGTTGTTGATTTAGATTCTTTTTTGCAAGTAATTTTCCCCATAATTGACCACCAGTAATGGCTAATAAACAGCCTAATGCAATCGTTACCAATAACCAACCTATGTGGGAACCAAAGCTGACTCGTAGTACCCAATGAAAGAAGCTGACAGCTATTAACATAATGATATAAAAAATGACCCAAGCAGCCACTAAATCACTGAACCAAATTTTCAAATAATTAAGCGGACTGATTTGTAGACGTATTCCACGGGCTGATTGTTGCGGTTGTTCATCATAATTCAATGTCAATCCAATCGTAAAGCCATCCATAATTGACAATGCCAATAGCGCAAAGAAATAAAAACTCAAAATACTAAAATTTCGGGGACGCGCTTGATTACTCAACCACTGGCGATTTGTCGGTAAGTTAATACTTTGTTTTTTGGCAATTTGTTGTTGAATAATTTGGTAATTTTGTAAGTAAGTCGTCAAAAAATCTTGTAAAATCCGTTGTTTGTCATCCGAATTGATAATATTTAGCCGCCATTGTCCTTGTTTAAATTCAAAATAACCGGCTATTTGGTTCGAATGTAGTCGTTGTTGAGCCGTACTTTGTGACAATTGATGCACTTTAAACAATTTTTGATGTTGCATTCTAGATTGTGTTAAAGCCTGCTTTAATAAGTGCGTATCTGTCTGTTTATGGTCAACAACTGCCACTGAAATTTGGTCTAAGTTAAACGTGGTAGCATCTTGGTCTAATTGACTAAAAGCTAATTTCATTAAGATTCCCATAACTAATGGAAATATTGCCATCCAAAACAAGAACCAACGCTGTTTAATCAATATCTTTAAACGATATTTAATTAATAGTCTCATCATCTGCTCCTTAATCGCGTAATTTACGTCCCGTGATCGTTAAAAAAACATCATTCAAATCAGGTTGTTGCATTTTTAAATTGGCATATAAAATTTGATTTTGGGTAAAATACTCCAAAATCGTTACTAAATTTTGATTCAAATTTTGATTACATAAAACTAACTGTCGAGATTGATATTCCACACGCACCATTCCTGGAAGCTTGGTTAACTGCTGCAATTGTTCAGGTGTAATTTGTGGGACTTCCATCATTAACTTAGAATCAGTTTGAATCATTGCAATTAATTGGTCTTTAGTCCCTCGAGCAATAATTTCGCCTCGATCCAAGATTACGATAGGATCACATAAATATTCAGCTTCTTCCATATAGTGCGTGGTATAAATAATGGTAGCGCCGTTTTGGTTTAACTGTTTGATGCTTTCCAAAATTTTATTTCGGCTTTGTGGATCTACGGCAACCGTAGGTTCATCAAAGAAAATCAATTCTGGTTGATGAGCAATCCCGCAAGCAATATTTAACCGTCGTTTAAAGCCACCACTTAATTGTTTGGGATAATATTTCCTAAAGTCCTGAAGTTCCACCAATTCTAAAGCTTGATTAACTAAAGTCCGACGTTTTTGCTTGTCTTGCACGTACAAACCACAAAAATAATCAACATTTTCTTGTACGGTCAATTCAGCAAACAATGCTAATTCTTGCGGAACTAAACCGATCCTTTGTTTCACTGCGTAATTAGTCGGAGTCATGATTTGATCAAAAACTTTAATTTCACCCCGATCATATTTTAATAGGCCTAAAATGCAATTAATTAAAGTTGATTTGCCACTGCCATTGGGGCCTAACAAACCCAAAATATCACCTGGCTTAACTTGCAGATTCAAATGATTTAAAACTTTTTGCTTATCATAACGTTTAACCAAATTGTGCACATCAATTATCAAAATAAGAAGCCCCCTGTTTTTGAACTTTAAATTTAATATAATAGAAGTGTTCCATATTAGATAGTTACATTTATTCAAACAACTAATGACATTTGTCATAAAGGAGTCAAAATGCTGCATTCACCAACTAAATACAATCAATGGTCACTACTAATTATTACAGTCATTTGTGGACTATTATTTTATCATCAGCAAACAACAACTACTGCAGTTATTTACCCTCTAACCAGTATCTTATGTTTAGGTAGCTTATTATTACCAGTTTCCTTTAATCCCGGCTGGATTCCACTAATCACAACTAGTTGTTTAAGCATCTGGCAACCAAATTTTTGCTTTTTTCTGCCAATGGTTTGTTTATTCACTCTACAATGGACTAAATTTCCCTGGAAATATTGTTTATTAATCATTAGTATTCCTCTTATCTGGCATTTTAACTGGACCAGTAGTTTGCTTTTGGGATTAATTTTCATAACGTTCATCTTGAATTATTGCAATCAGTTGATTCGACAACTTTATCAAGCCAATTTAAAGTTACAAGATGATAGTTTTGAACAACAAAAAAGATTGAAGCAACAAAATGTTGCTTTAAAAAGTGCTAATCAAACACAATTACAATTACAAATTGCCAATGAACGTAACAAAATTGCCCGTGACATTCACGATAACGTCGGTCACTTATTATCTAGCAGTCTCTTGCAAGTAGCCGCGTTACAAACGATCAATCAAAATGAACAATTAAAACCATTACTCATTAATTTAGAACAAACCATGAACCAAGCGTTAGATAGTATTCGTTTAAACGTTCACCAATTACAGCATAAATCCTTATCATTCTCACAAGAATTCGAACTTTTATGTAATAATTTTCAGTTTTGCTCACTAAAGTGCCACGGACAAATTTTTGTTCTTAATTCCCGGCAACAAACCAATGTTATCTTGGTTATTAAAGAAGCTTTAACTAATATTATGAAACACTCTCATGCAACTTTAGTTCAATTTAATTTTCAAGAATTACCGGCTTTTAATCGTTTACAAATCATTAATAATGGTGCGCCCACCAACTATCAGCCAGGAATGGGATTAATGGACATGACGCAACGTGCTCAAGAATTAAATGGACAAATTCACTTTCACACCAAAGCAGACCAATTTTTCGTAACTTTAATTATTCCTAAAGGAGGACTAACTAATGCTCAAGGTAATCGTAATTGATGACGATCATTTGGTTACACAAGCTCTAACCACTATTATTGAAGCTGATTCACAGTTAACAGTTAGTGCTTGTGGCTATAATTCACAAGCCGCTATACATCTATACGAACAAATTCAACCTGATGTCTTATTGTTAGATATTCGCCTACCAGATCAGTTAGGCTTAAAAGCGGCACAAACTATCTTACAAAAGTATCCACGAGCAAAAATTTTATTGCTGACAACTTTTAGTGATAATGAATATATTAGTCAAGCACTGGCCATTGGTGTTAAAGGTTATTTAATCAAACAAAAGTTCACAAGTATCGTGCCCGCTATTCACGCCGTTGCCAATAATCAATACATTTATGGCGATGAAATTGTTTCTAAAATCCAACATCAATGGCCCAACATTCCGTCTAAATTAAATGCTACCCATGAGTCTTTGACTCAACGGCAACAAGAAATCCTCCAATTAGTGGCCACTGGACAAAACAACAAGGAAATTGCTCAAACTTTGTTTTTAAGTGAGGGCACGATTCGCAATCAAATCAGTCAATTATTAACCAAACTTCAGTTGCGCGATCGCACTCAATTAGCTATTTATTACTATCAAAACTACTAAAAAAGACAGTTTAGATGGGATTCTAACTTGATCCTCAATAAACTGTCTTTATTTTTCATTATTGTAAAAATAAATTCACAATTGCGTCTCTTTGACTTAAGAAAAGTTGATTGTTATTAAACGGGTGTACCCGATTACTCAACACAATTAACGCTCGCTGACGGAAGCGATCAATCAACCAAAAGTTCCCTGTATAGCCGGTATGATACAACACCCATTGTTGTTGCGCATTTTTGCGGAGATCCCAACCAAATGAACGTCCTAAATGATGCTGGGTAAAATCTTGAAATAAACCGGTCACCATATCCTGTTGAATTGGCGGTTGAGAAATTGATAATTGTCCCAGCATAAATTGCGTAAATCGGATTAAATCCGTCATAGAAGCAAATAAACCGGCCGAAGCACAATGCTGACCTAATTGATAAGCCTTAGGATCATGAACTTCTCCCTGTAACCAATGACCAGCCCGTTGATTAGTTACGACGCATTTTGCTGCCTCCGGATGAAACGTTGCTGTCGTTAACCCTAAGGGTTGTAAAACTTCTTGTTCAATGAACGTTTGTACTGGTTGTTGATAAATTTGTTCAATGATTAAGCCTGCTAAAATTGGCCCCGTATCGGTATACCGCACTACTTGCTCAAACTCAGTTGTGATCGGTAATTCTTGTAGGGCAACTAACAATTGCGATGCCGATAATTGATCACGATTAGGAATGTAACCCCGAATGCCAGAAGTGTGCGTCATTAGATGCGTCAAAGTCACACGTTGATCAGTAAATAATGGCAAATAAGTCGCTACTTTACTATCCCAGGATAATATTCCCTGTTCAATCAACTTTAGTAAAACAGTCGTCGTACCTAAAACTTTGGTTAACGAAGCTAAGTCATATAAACTGTTTTGGTGCAGTTGCGTAACTTGCGGCTGCCAAGCATTACACCCCCAACAATTTTGATAGCAATTGTCCGGTGTAATCAAAGCACAACTGACTCCAGGAACTACTTGCTCTACCACTAGTTGGTGAATTTTAGCCAGTAGATAATCTGTCCTTACTGCCATTAAAGCGCCACACTACCACTAAACTGAGAATTATATAAATCAGCATAGAAGCCGTTTTGGGCTAATAACTCGTCATGCGTGCCTGTTTCAATAATTGATCCTTGATTCATGACAATAATCTGGTCAGCATCTTGAATGGTTGATAAACGGTGCGCCACCACAAAGCTCGTCCGGCCTTTTAATAAACGCTCCATAGCATGTTGAATATGAATCTCAGTGCGCGTATCAACCGAGGAAGTCGCCTCATCTAAGATTAAAATTTCCGGATCTGCTACAAAGGCGCGCGCAATGGTTAACAACTGGCGTTGTCCTTGAGAGATATTAGAAGCTTCTTCATTTAAAATTGTGTCATAGCCTTGTGGTAATTGTTGCACAAATTCATCGACGTGCGCCGCTTTAGCAGCCGCCATAATTTCTTCTTGAGTTGCATCTTCACGGCCATATTTTAAATTGTCGTAAATACTGCCGGTAAATAACCATGTATCTTGCAGCACCATCGCAAAGTGACTCCGCAAATCTTCACGCTTTAAGTTACGCGTATCCTGACCAGCTAGTTTAATCGAACCACCACTAATATCATAAAAGCGTTCCAACAAGTTAATAATCGTTGTTTTACCGGCGCCAGTTGGTCCCACAATTGCCACCATTTCACCCGGTTTAACTTGTAGCGAATAGTCTTTTAAAAGCAGTGGTTGTCCCTGATAGCCGAATTGCACATGATCCAATTCAATCAAATTATCAGTTTCTTCGTCAGCAATATCGACATGTGTATGTGGCATTTCCGGCTCATCCATGATAGCGAAAATCCGCTCTGCTGAAGCAACTGTTGCTTGAATCGTATTGGATAAATTAGCTAATTGATTAATCGGTTGTGAAAACTGTTGCGTATATTGCAAGAAAGCTTGAATATCACCAATTGGCAAACGGCCATGAGCTACTTGAATGCCTCCGTAGATAGCGACGCCCACATAACCTAAATTGTTCACAAAAGTCATTAACGGCATCATTAACCCGGACCAGAGTTGTGCTTTCCAAGCAGAATGGTATAAGCGATTATTCTCTTCTTCAAATTCTGCTAAAGCTTCTGGTTCATGATTAAAGGCTTTAACTACTAAATGCGCACCATAATTTTCTTCAATTTGATTATTCAACAATCCCAAAGAAGCTTGTTGAGCAGAAAAAGCTTTTTGCGATTTGGGCGCAATCAAGCCAATCACAATGATACTAACCGGAACGGTGATTAAGGCAATTAAAGTCAATTTCCAACTAATCGAGAACATCATCCATAATGTTCCGACCAAAGTGACAATGCTGGTAACTAATTGCGTAATACTTTGTTGTAACGTACTAGCAATATTATCCATATCATTAATCGCCCGCGACATAATATCGCCATTATCATGGGTATCATAATAATTAATCGGCAAAAACTTCATTTTTAATTTTAAATCCCGCCGCAATTTGTAAACCGTTTGCTGGGAAGCACGCGTCATCAAAATTTGTTGTAAGAAATTAAAAACGGCCGAACCCAAATACATTAAAGCAACAATTGCTAAAATTTGTTCAATTTTGCCAAAATTAACTGGGAATTGCGTAATATTAAAACCCGCCTTTTGTTTGGCTAAACCGGTCATGACACCCTTAAAGATTTCCGTTGTCGCTTCACCTAAAATCTTCGGTGTTTTAATTTGAAAAATCGTGGCTGTGACAGCCAAAATTAGTACCAAAATAATTGAGAACCAAAAATCGGATAAATACCGGCATAAACGCCAAGTGGTCTTCCAAAAGTTTTGGGGTTTACGTTGACCAAAATTTCGACGATCAGAATGATTTTTAGGCATTCATTGTATCTCCTTTCAATTGAGATTTAATAATTTCTTGATAAGTTGTATTAGATTGTTTCAACTCTTGATGTGTTCCTAAACCAACCATCTGACCTTGATCTAAGACAACAATAACATCGGAATCAGAAATTGTTGAAATTCGTTGGCCGACAATGACGACGACTTTATCTTGCATCGCTGGATCAGTTTTTAAGGCTTTTCTTAATTGGGAATCAGTTTTAAAATCCAACGCGGAAAAAGAGTCGTCAAAAATATAAATATCAGCTGGCTTCACTAAAGCGCGCGCAATCGCCAAGCGTTGTTTTTGACCACCAGAGAAATTATCACCATTTTGTTCCACCAAGGTATCTAAGCCCTTTTCAGCGGCAATAAAATCATCGGCCTGCGCAATTTTGAGTGCATGCCACAACTCGGCATCGGTTGCCTGTTGGTTACCATACTGTAAGTTTTGGCGTAACGTACCCTTAAATAAAATTGATTTTTGTGGTACCAAAGAAATAGCATGCCGCAAATCTTGTTGCTTAACTTGCCGGACATCATGACCATCAACCAAAACTTGTCCGGTCTGCGGATCATATAACCGACATAACAAGTTGATTAAGGTTGTCTTGCCAGAACCAGTTCCTCCAATAATTCCGACAGTTTGCCCGGCCTGCGCCTGAAAATCAATCTTTTGCAAGGCCGGTTGCTGCGCATTTTGATAGCTAAAAGTAACCTGTTGCATCGCTACCGCTGCACTAGCTTGTTGCAATTCTTGTGGTTGTTTTGGATCCACGATCTGGTTTTGTAATTGTAAAACTTCGTTAATCCGCACCCCGGAAGCTTGAGCTCTGGGCACGACCACAAAAATCATGGATAACATCATAACGCTCATTAAGATTTGTGAAGCATACGTCATAAAGGCTAACAAATTACCAATGGGCATCACTTGCATGGAAATATACTTCGCACCTAGCCATGTAATAGCAATATTAGTAGCACTCATGATTAAAGTCGTTAGTGGATACATCACGGCTACAATGGAAAAGACTTTTTGGGCATTGTGCGTATAATCTTGATTGGCGGCCGCAAACCGCTTTTGCTCCCAGTCGTCCTGGCGAAAAGCTCGAATCACGCGCACGCCAGTTAAACCTTCACGAAAAACTAAGTTCAACCGATCGGTCTTTTCCTGCATTTTACGAAACAAGGGATCCGCAAAATATAAAATCACGCCGACTACCACGATAAGAATTGGTAAGACAATAATGAAAATCTTAGTCAGCTGCTGATCTTTTTGATAAGCCATAAAACTAGCGCCTAACATCATAATTGGTGCCATAATCATCATTCGTAACATCATCATTGTGACATTTTGCATTTGCACCACATCATTGGTCGTTCTGGTAATCAATGAAGAAGTTCCCACTTGATCAAATTCATCATTCGACAAATACAAAACTTTACGATAAATGTCACTCCGTAAATTTTTCCCTAACTTTTGTGACGCTTGTGAAGCTAAAGAAACATTGACCGTTGCGGCAATAATAACCAGTAACGACACTCCGATCATTTTGATTCCCGCCATTATGATATAATGAGTATCACCTTTAGTGATCCCATTATTAACAATATCTGAAGTAATATTAGGCAAATACAAATTGCCCATTACTTGTAAAACCATAAAGAGAATTGCCCCTAATACACTCCATAGAGGAATTCGATTTTTCATAATTCGAAACATGCGATTTAATCCACTCCCTTAATTAGAAAGGTTAATTTTATGAAACTTAAGCATCAAAATAACCACTATCTTACCACAATTTTTTTAATTATAGGACTATGTTTTTTTTATTTATTACAACAATTACCTTTAATTATTTTGCAACTAACTGCTAAAGAACACCTAGCTCCTTTCCAAATTACATTAAGCTTTGGTCTTAGTATTTTAATAGTCATCACAATTATGTGGTGGGGACTGCAACACAGCCAAACTTTCCCTACGCACAAGCTATCTAAGCCCACTTATACATTGATTGGTATTGCGTTTGTCTTAGTAATCGTTATCAATTTAGTATTGCTACCATTAATGAAAACGACTGACAATACCAACGTGAATAGTTTACTCCACTTAGCCCAAGCATCTCCAGTTTTATTTGTGATCTATGCCATTTTCATTGCCCCAATTACTGAAGAGATTCTTTTTCGTGGCCTAATCATTAATTGGTTTTTTGCTGATCACTTATATCTCGGAGCTTTTATCAGCGCCGTTTTATTCGGATTAGTCCATCTCTCGAAAGACCCTATCTATTTTTTATCTAAATTCCTCATCGGTTTGTTACTCGGATTACTCTATGTGCGTACCCAAAATATTAAAAGTGATATTTGCTTACATCTATTAAACAATCTTGCAGCTATCCTGATGGCTTTGTAAAACAATGCTTGACGAACAATCGATTTTTCAGTATGATAGTTATTGTTTGATTGCCCGTTGGTCAAATGGTTAAGACGCCACCCTCTCAAGGTGGAGTTACGGGTCCGATTCCCGTACGGGTGATATTATGATTGATTAGTTTATGTATGAGCTCCCCGATGTGGGAGCTTTTTTTGTATTAAAAAATCAATACTAGCTAAGCTTTTTGATTGTCAGCTAACATTTGTTCAAAAGCGCTCAATTTGGGTAACGGTAACGCAAAACGTTTTTGTAACCAAGTAGCACACAAATCAAACCACAGAGCAACATCGTTTACAATTTGACTTTGCGAAGCAGCAGTCGCCTGCGTTGCCAAGCTCAAACCGTGCGCACCATGTTCAAACAAATGTAACTCAAACGGAATATTCTGTTCTTTTAAGGCTGTTGCAAATTTCAACGAATGTAATGATGAAACCAACGGATCATCCGCAGTCGCCCAAATAAAAGTAGCAGGCGTATTTTGGTCAACTTGTAAAACCGGGCTAGTTTGTTGTAATTGGTCTAATGAAGGTTCTTCTTGACCTAATAGAGCGACCATCGACGCCTTCATAAACTGCTGATCCATTCCTTGCATAACTTCTTTAATTTGTTGATTCAACATAACATAATCTGTTAAAGCATAACCTAAAATGCAAGCCGCTGGTTGTAATAAATTCTTATCGGCTCCAAAATGCTTGGTAAACCAAGCACGATGCCAATTAGTTGCGTACAAAGCGGCATTATGTCCACCAGCGGAAAAGCCACAAACGGCCACTTTTTGTGGATCCACATGCCATTTTGCTGCGTTTTTCTTGACCAAAACCATAGCCTGGCCTAATTCTAATAACTGTTGTGGAAATAATCGCTCTTTTTTCGGTGGTAAATCAACTAAATCCGGTAAATCTGCGGAACCATCATTATAAGTACTATATCGTAAAACAAAGGCATGATAACCCAATGCATTAAATTTTAAAGCAATGGGTTCCGCCTCGCGATCTGAACAATTAAAATAGCCACCACCCGGACAAATAATAATGGCAGGCCGATTACCACCATTAATAGTTTCGCTTGAATCATCTAGTAAATACGTTGTCAACGTCACTGCTGGATTATCAGCTTTTAACGAAAAAGTCTGAATCTTCATTCAAACAACCTCCCAATGATCTTCTTAATACTGAAATTAAAACTCTTATCTCTAGGATTAAACCTTGTATCATTGAGTAATCAATACAAAGTTGTCCCTGTCATTTATAATAAGCGCTATCATTTTAATAATCTAGCCAGAAATAATAGTTAAATACTGTTCATATGTTAGAAGAAAAAAACTAACTAGGTAAATTGCCAATCTAGTTAGTTCAAAATTAATTATCAACACTACTTTACATAAACCTTTTATTTACATATATATAATTAGTTCTTATTTCAAAACATTAAATCTGAAAACAATTGCGCTCACAAGACTAACAGCTTGTTTTATTGTAGTGAGTTGACTAACGACCATGTTGCTGTAGCATGATAATCTGCTTTATAGACTGGAACTTGTAATTGCCGCAAATCGAGCTTTGGACCCGCGATTTGGTGATGACTAGTATCCCACCAACCTGTTGAAATATCAGTAACCGCCTTACCAGAACCATCAACAAGCGTATGATGCTTGTCATACTGATCAATTACTGCCGGCGTTTGCGAAATGGCAGTTGGCGTACTACTACCAGCAGGTAAATATTGGAAAATGTCTGTTAATGGCGTTGTCGTTTGATCACTAGTGAAATCTGCAATCGCTAAACTGAGTTGCCAACTCGGTGCTCCCGTCGTGTCCGTTACTTTTAATGCTGTTCGTGTGGCATCATATGGCAAATCGTACGCTTGCTTAGCCGTTTGTACAATCTTGGTGCCAAAGTCTAGCGTATCCGGCACAATCAAGTTCATCGTACCTGAATTATATTTCAAATCTAATTGATAAGGTGTTAATGGTAACAAGGGATCTGTAGTAATAGCTGGGAAAACTGGTGGTATTTCTAAAGCGTTAGTTAAGGTATAACGATAATGCTTTGTCTTAATTGCAGTTGGAAAATTAGCTTGATCTGTCGGATCTATCGGCTTGCCAACCACACCGACAACCGTCTTAGCAGGCTTGGTTCCATTTTCATCGGTATTAAAAATTGGTTGGTTCGTATTATTATCCAAATAATTAAGCTGAACAATACTATTCTCTGCTACATTAACTGTTGCTGCTGTTGAAGCCTGCGGATTTTCATTAGTGAATTGTCCTCCACTATCCACAGCATAAATTTTAATTTGATGACCGCCAGCCTTGGGAGTGGCTAAAGTCTTTAAATCAGTCTGATCAATAATATTTGCTGTCCAAGATTGCGCCAATGACGGATCTTGAATAATCAAAGGTGTAAGCTGTAATTTTTGATAATTTTCAATTTCAGCTAAAGTCGGCGTAATATCCACTGGATCAATAGCATAATACAACTGTACTTGAGAACTATCGTTATCAATCACGCTTCCACTTAGTTGTATAGCGGGCAAACTCTTATCTTGATAATCATGGCAATATTCTAGGTCCATATTTGTAGTGCCCAATGTCCCAAACCTTACTTGCGGTGTTTGATTCTTTAACTGATGCTGCCAGACTAAAGTTTGCGTAGGATTTCCCTTACTGGCGTCCGAATCTTGATCTTGACTCGGACGATTAGCATTACGTAAAAAATCATCATCCAATGAATCTCGGGTCGGATAAATGGTCCCAGTTGGGTGATGGTCCGTTCCTGCACCCACGGCTTGCCAAGCGCCGGTCTTTTGCCCAGCCTGACCTAAAACTTTATATTGATAAGCGCCATCTTGAAAAGTCAAACCTAATTGTGGCATGTCTACATAATCATTATACCAATCGTACTTACTACTAGAGCTATAATGATAGGCATTAGGAAAGAGCACCTTAGAACTTACTTTAATTTTCCACAAATTATGATCACCTTGCGTAAAATATAAAATAGATTCTTTGTACTGAACTTTAGTGGTATCGAATTTACTTAAATCTAAACTCGTTAAATTGCTACAACCAGAGAACATACTTTCCATATCAACAACCTTACTGGTGTTAAAGTTGCTGACGTCTAAATGGGTCAAACTGCTACAGTTATAGAACATATAAAACATTCTAATAACTTGACTGGTGTCAAAATTACTTAAATCTAAACTTGGTAAGCTTCTACAATTATAGAACATATCAGACATATCAGTAACTTGACTAGTGTCAAAACTACTTAAATCTAAATTGGTTAAATTTTCACATGCATAAAAAATGTGAGACATATCAGTGACTTTTCTGGTGTCAAAATTACTTAAATCTAAGCTTGGTAAACTGCTACAGCCACTAAACATAGAAGATATATCCTTAACATTGCTAGTATCAAATTTACTTACGTCTAAACTTGGTAAACTGCTACAGCCATAAAACATAGAAGACATGGATTTAACATTACTTGTATCAAAATCACTCACATCTAAACTTGGTAAACTGCTACAGACACTAAACATAGAAGACATATCAGTAACATTTCTAGTATCAAAATCACTCACATCTAAACTTGGTAAACTGCTACAGCCATAAAACATAGAAGACATGGACGTAACATTACTTGTTTCAAAATCACTCACATCCAAACTTGGTAAACTGCTACATCCATAAAACATAGAAGGCATGGATGTAACATTACTTGTTTCAAAACCGCTGACATCTAACCTTAATAAACTGCTACAACCGTAAAACATGAAAGACATAACAGTTACGTTACTGGTATTAAACCATTTCTTATTCCATGTAATAGATTGCAAATCAGAACAATCTTTAAACCAACTTTTCATACTAATCACGTTCTCTGTTCGCCATGTAGTCAGATTTAAATTGATCAACTTGGAACAACCTAAAAACAAACTCGAACCATCGAGGTCACTATTGGTGATTACAGATTGACTACTGCTAAATGTTCCAAATTTGCCACCGACATTTAATTTCGTCAATTGTTGACATTCGTCAAACATTGCTGCCAAATTATAGACCTGACTGGTATCCCAATTACTCAAATCTAGTTTTTGAAATTCCGAATTTCTAAACATATAACTCATATCAGTAACTTTACTTGTATCAAATCCTTTTAAATCAGCAGCACTAATTTGCGAATAACCAAACATGTTTGACATTGTAGTAACATTAGAAGTATCCAAAGATCTCAGATCCAATGTTCCAGTACACGTAACGCTATTAAACATATAATCCATACTAGTGACGTTAGAAGTGTCAATATTTTGAAAATTAAAATCAGTCAAATCATCTCCAATAAACATGCCAGAAGTATTTTTTAATTGACTGGTCTTCCAGCCACTTAAATTAACATTTAATATATTGCCCGTAGCCACATAATCGAACATATAACTCATATCAGTAACGTGACTGACATCAAAGTTACTCAAGTCTAGTTCACTAAGCTTGGAGCACCTATAAAACATACTGGCCATATTAGTAACCTGACTCGTATCCAACTTGTCTAAGCCATCAATTTCAGTACAATATATTAAATTAGCAAAAACATAGGCACAGTTAGTTGGGAGTTGAACTCCTGGTTGCAGAACTACTTTTTTGATATTACTGTTATGCTCCAACCAACTTTCACCTTCGTAAGTAAAATTAGTATTAACGTCTCTATAATAACCGTAAGTATCTAACGTACCCGCGCCCACCGTTAGTGTACCATCAACATCAAGGGTCCACGGACAAGTACCTGCTACTCCACTGACCGGCGCTGTTAAAGCTGTAAAGTTACTAATTGCTGGCTTAGTTTTTAAGAGATCGCGACTTTGCCTAGCACTGCTCGACGTTAGTGAACTGAAGTTCTGTGGACTGGTCAAGAGATCATTAGCTGTATGTATTGTTTGACTAAAGTCAGTGTGTGGCTTCAAAGTCTTAGCTTGCAAATTGGAACTTTGAAGCAATAAAAATCCAAATAATAAGACAAATAAGGTCACGATTTTAGAATATTTATTATTCATCGAAAAGTCCTCCGTTTTAATCATCTGTAATTTAACCAAGCACTTATTTGCTAATTAAAAATTACTCATTGACCTCACACAAGCATATTAAGTCCTAACTTTGTAATCTCTTCTTCAATTTCTTTTTTTGACTTTATATTAGTTAAAAATTAACTATTGATACGTTTTTAAAGTTATTATAATACACCAATTGACTAATGATTAGATTAATTCTATCTAGTCAAATTCCACGTTCAAATAAATTAAAAATATTTTTTCTTTACTAATCTAAATCTTTGATTAAGATCAACAATTATTGTATTATGATAATTTTGTACAAGTTAACTCTGCTTTGTTACTTAAACTTTTTGGCACACAAAAAGAGACTGGGGCAACAAGATTAATGCTCCTACGTTTTCTAAAACGCTGCGAACATTAATTATTGCGTTCCAAAAGTCAACAGTTTGTGCTCAACTGCTAAACCTTTTGGCCCAGTCTCAATCTTCTATAACCTCAATCTTTATGATACAAGTAATGGATTTGTGCCTAAACCTTTAGTCTGAGGCAAAATAAATCTTTTACCAGATTATTATTCATTACCTGTCCGTGAATAGTTCTTAACATCAGCAATCACGCTATCCACAAACATATTAATATCTTCTTCAACGCTGTCTTGTTCACCGTACTTCCGCACAGAAACTTTGGCATTTTGGACTTCTTGATCACCAACAACCACCGTATAAGGAACCTTTTGCGTTTGCGCTTCACGAATCTTGTAATTCATCTTTTCGTTACGGGCATCAACATTAACTCGCAAACCTTGTTGGCGCATCTTCGTCTGTAAGTCTTTGGCATAATCTAAATGATATTTATTATTAACAGGGATAATTTCCACTTGAATTGGTGACAACCAAGTTGGAAAGGCACCTTTATACATTTCAATCAGATAAGCAATGAAGCGTTCCATGGTAGAAATCACGCCCCGGTGAATCATCACTGGTCGGTGTTCTTGACCATCTTCACCTACATAACTCAAATTGAATTTTTCAGGTTGCATAAAGTCTAATTGAATCGTCGAGAGGGTTTCTTCATTACCCAAAGCCGTCTTAGTTTGCACATCTAACTTTGGACCATAAAAGGCTGCCTCACCTTCAGCTTCATAATAATCCAAGCCCAAATCATCCATGGCTGCTTTAAGCATGCCTTGCGAACGATCCCACATTTCATCATCATCAAAATATTTTTCCGTATTGGCCGGATCACGATAACTCAAACGGAAAGTATAATTTTCAATGTTGAAATCTTGATAAACATCCATCATTAATTGCAAAACTTTTTTAAATTCATCTTGAATTTGATCTAAAGCAACAAAGGTATGACCATCATTTAAGGTCATTTCCCGCACCCGTTGTAAACCAGATAAAGCACCTGATTTTTCATAACGGTGCATCATGCCTAATTCAGCAATCCGAATCGGCAATTCCCGATACGAACGGATATGATGCTTATAAATTTGAATATGTGAAGGGCAATTCATTGGCCGCAATTCCAACATTTCGCCATCGCCCATATCCATTGGTGGAAACATGTCTTCGCGATAATGATCCCAGTGACCAGAAGTCTTATACGTATCTAAATTCATTAACACAGGCGTATAAACATGTTCATAACCCGCAGCAATTTCTTTATCAATGATATAACGTTCAATGGTCCGCCGAATGGTCGCACCTTTTGGCATCCAATAAGCTAAGCCGGCACCAACCTTAGGATCAACGAAGAATAAATCTAAATCGCGACCAATCGTCCGGTGATCACGTTCTTTAATTTCGGCCCGCCGTTTTAAGTCAGCTTGCAAATCTTCATCATTTAAGAACGCTGTACCGTAAATTCGTTGCAACATCGGATTACTGGATTTCCCTTGCCAATAAGCTCCGGCAACGGATAATAATTGATAATGTTTTAAATCACTCGCTTTCGGGAAAAGTGCGGTCTCACCAAAGCTCACAAAGTCGCCCATTTTAAAGACTGGAATCTGCACACTATCAATGGATTTTAAAATCTCTGTTTGGTAAGGATCAGCTTGGAATTGCTCCACCAAAGCACTCTTATCCATTAATTGGCGTTCAATTGGTTGATTAGCTTTAATGAAATGTGCCATCTGTTCCTGTAAAGCACTCAATTCATCAGCACTGACTTGACTGCCAGCTTTATCAGTATCCACAAAAAAGCCGTCATCATTCACTGCTTGTTCACCTAAATGTAAATCCGGATACTTTTGCTTGAGCGCTGCTTCTAACAAGAAGATGGCGGTATTGCGCGCCACTTCAGCAGCTGCTGCATCTTTATTGGTCACAATTTCAATCTTAGCAGATTGTGTAATTGGACGTTTAATATCCACTAAAGTACCGTTAATTTTGGCCGCTACGGCTTGCTTTTTCAAACTGTTACTAATAGAACCAGCAACCTCTAATGGTGTGATTGCTTGTTCAAAATCACGTTTTGAGCCATCAGGAAATTCTAAAGAAATTTGGGACATTTTTATCCTCCTACAAATAAAAAAGTCCCTTAGACAAATTGTCTAAGGGACGTCATTGACGCGGTTCCACCCACATTAAAGTAACCAAACTTTATCTCACAGTCTTTAATGCGACCAACCACGTACTTATTAACATCAATGTAATGGTTCAGCTTTTAATGAGTTGCTTTCAGTCTCTGGCTAACTCTCCCTGCAGTCCAAGCTTTATGACTATGTCCATATTAAACCACGCGCTTTTCAATTTTGCAAGTTACAATCCATAATTATTTCTGAAAGCGCCGGTTGGGTCCTGATAAAACCACCTCTCGTGCTAAAAAGCGAATGCGCTCCATAATCCGTGCTGCTTTCACCGGTTCTTGATCACCACGTTGGTTGACTGCCAAGTGCTTTTGTAAATCATTCATGGCAAAATTAGAGGAGAAAAAGGTCGGTAATTTCTCTTGCATCCGGTATTGTAAGATGACTCCTAAAACTTCATCTCGCACCCACGAACTCAATGAGTCAGCGCCAATATCATCCAACATCAAAATCGGTACCGCTTTGATTTCGTCAATCCGCGTTAAGACAGAATTATCAGAAATGGCATTCTTCATTTGCACCGCGAAAGTTGGAAAATGCATTAATAAAACTGCCACCTGTTGATTAACCAACTCTTTGGCAATCGCTCCCAATAAATAAGTTTTACCAACACCAAAATCTCCTGATAAATACAAGCCTGGTGTAAATTCATTTTTGGAATAATTCAAGACAAATTTCAAAGCGGCCATCAACGCCGTTTGCCGCCCACTAGCACCCGTGCCAAAGTCAGTTAAATCCGCTTGCCGGATATCACTTGCCATATCAATGGTCATAAAGTTTCGTTCAAAGCGTTGCTGCTTTTTTTGTGCTACCAATTGCGCATCAGGAGCATAGGTAACTTGAATCATTTGATTCTTAAAAATCAGCCGCGGCTGATAACCCGCAGCAAATTCTTGCATATGGCTTTTAGCTTGCACAAATTCATAAATAGCATCCAAGCCTTGTTGTAAAATCGGCTGGGTGATTTGGTCTTTGTGTGCCGTTAAAAAGTGTTGCACATCCTCATCGCTTAACGCATTTCTTAATAAATCTTGATAATGATTTTGCCATTGGTGGCCTTTAATGATTTTGGCTAATGATTGCGATAACTTTTCCATTATCTAACCTCACTCAGAATGATCTTGTAACTGTCGCAATTGCCGTTGCATCTGCGCTAATTGTTCGGAATTAACCTGTTGACTTGGGGTTTTGGACCAATCAGTTCCGGACTCTTTTTTATTTGTGGTTGAACGTTTTTTCTTGGTTTGCTTTTGCGGAAAGTCCTGTAAATATTTAATTGCCTGTGGTGCGGTCTTAATTCCGTGCTGCACCCAATCATTAGCAATTTTTTCTACAAAACCTTGCGTTAAAGTAGGCGAATTATCCAAAACATAATTTACCAAAATGTTCACTACTTCTGCTGGTAAAACCATGCGTGCCTGTAATTTCCGCAAAATACTAGTTTCAGAACTACCCACAAAACCATTTTTTTGGTGCTTTTTATTAGCTAAAAACTCTGCCGGCGCTTGGTTCTGCGCGGCCTTGATTAATTTTTTTTGACTAGTGGATAAATTAGTCACCGGTGGCCTTTTAGCTGCGCTAGGCAAAGCTGCAGTCTTCAAATTAACCCGTTGTTCATATTGCTTTTGAATCAAGGACTTTAAACGACGCAAGTCAATTTGATCAGTTTGCACATTTAGCGTTTGCCCAATTGCCTGCGCTAATTCAACTTCGGATAAGCCATAGAAAGTATGCAAATTAAATAACTCTGACTGATTTTGATCAATTTGCTGGGGCGCAACGTGGTATGAACGCACAGTAATCTTTAAGAAATCCCAATCAAAAGTCGCTAATTCCGTCGGTCGATAATTGGGCTGATTAACAGTAGAAAGTTGAGCATCAGACTCAACTTTGGCATCTACTACTTTGTGAGACAGGTGAAATACTTCCAAAAAACTTTTCGTAATTTCTTTGGCTTGGTCTAAATTGCGGAGTTGAGGATGATACTTTTTAAATAACTGTTGAAAATCGGGTTGACCAATTTTTTCTTGTAAATAAGTGGTTAAAATACTATCTTGAAAAAAATTAGCACCTGCTAGTGGCCTTTGCAATTGATAGATTAAATAATCACCCCAACTATCTTTACTTTGAAAAGTCTGCAGTAAAGCGACGGCTTCTAATTTAATCCGCGCTTGATAAAAATGCTGGCTATCAAGATCCAATAAATTTAAAAGTTGAGAATGCGCTTTGCGCTGGGAAACTAAGGGGACTTGATGCTGCCACAATAACTGATACAAGCTCAAAGCATCACTCCCAATAATGGGTTGATATAAGTCAATTAAAACCTGATAATCCAATTGTGTGAGCGTACTACTACCAATTACCCAATAGCCCCACAGTGGATCAATCATCGCTTGCGTCATCGTCAGTTGTCTCGCTTTCTGCCTGATTTTTTTGAGCTAACATCATTTCTTGTACTTCCTGCATCAAACCGTTAATATCCTTAAACTGACGATAAACGCTGGCAAAGCGGATATAAGCAATATCATCGACACCGGCTAATTCTTGCATCACAAATTCACCAATTTGGCGCGAATTGATTTCACTTTCACCCGTTGCTTGGATCTTAGCTTCGACTTTACTAACTAATTGATTCATCGCCTCTAAAGTCACTGGTCTTTTTTCAGCGGCACGCACAATGCCCCGTAAAATTTTTTCACGACTAAATTCTTCACGATTACCATTCTTTTTGATGACCAAAACGGGAGTATGCTCAATCCGCTCAAAAGTTGTAAACCGATATCCACAATTTTCACATTCACGGCGCCGACGAATCACCCGGCCTTCGTCACTCGGGCGACTATCAATAACCCGAGAAGAATTTTTTTGACACTGAGGACAAATCATAATTTACTCCTTAATTACTTGTTGTAAAAACTGGTCAACTTGTTGCTGTAAGTGCTGCCAATCACCAGTATTATCAAGAACAAAATCGGCTAATTGACATTTTTGTTGAAGTGGTAATTGGCTTTTTATTCTACTACATGCTTGTTGAACTGTTAAATGATTTCTTTCTTGTAAACGTTGTAATTGAACTTGCTGGGTTACATAAACCACTAAAACTTGATCCACAATTTGCTCATAATGTTGTTCGAATAAAAGTGGAATTTCAAAAAAAACAGTTTGCGAAGTTGCTTGTGCTTGTTGAATTTGTCGCACCAATTCTTGACGAATTGCTGGTTGCACAATTTGATTTAAGCAATCCAATTGTTTCGCATCGGCAAAGACGATTTGCCCCAAAGCAGAGCGATTCAACTGCCCATCGGCAGTTAAAACCTGAGTTCCAAACTGTTGGACCACTTTTTTAAAAGCTGGCGTTTTGGTATCCAAGATTTGGTGAGCAATGTGGTCAGCATCAATCACTAAAAAGCCCGCTTGATTAAGTAATTGACGGACACTTGTTTTGCCACTCGCGATACCACCGGTAATTCCAATCGCACGCCCCATTAGTTCAACCGTTGACAATGCGGGCAATAATGTGTCCCTCGGCCCGCCACGCGAATTTTTTCAATTACCGTGCCACAACGTTGGCAGGGTTGGCCTTCTTGATCATAGACTTTTAATTGTAATTGAAATTGGCCCTTTTGACCGGTGGCATCAACATAACTGCGAATCGTGGTTCCGCCAGCGGCAATGGCGGTTTGAATTTCATCCGCAATGGCCGGATATAATGCCTGTAATTGTTCGTCAGTTAATTGATTGGCTGGTTGCTCGGGATGAATTTTAGCCATCCATAAAACTTCATCGACATAAATATTACCTAAGCCTGAAACTACTTGCTGATCCAGTAACACAGCTTTAATATTTTTCTTTTTACGCTGTAAACCGCTAACCAATGAATCATAGGTATACTGCGGCGTTAAGGGTTCCGGACCTAGTTTAGCAATTCCTTTAGTGGTTAACTCATCAGTTCGGGGCACAACTTCCATGCGCCCAAATTTGCGAACATCACGATAACCTAAATACTGGCCATTGGCTAGCTCAAAAATAATATGCACATGCTTATCAAAATCACTTTTTTGATCCCGAACTTGATATTTACCTTCCATTCGTAAATGACTAATCATTGTCAAATCATTATCAAAATGAAATAGTAAATACTTAGCACGGCGCCCCACATCGGTAATCGTCGCTCCAATCAAATCTTTCTTAAATTCTGGTAAGGGATTGACGATAATTTTCGGATACAGCACCTCAATATTAACAATCTTTTGTCCTTTAACTAATTGATTTAAGCCTCGACGGACTGTTTCTACTTCTGGTAATTCTGGCATTATTTTATCCTTTCGCGTCAAACCATGTTTGACCAGCTGCTGATTCTACTTTCAAAGGTACATCCAACTTCACAGCGGTATCCATCACGTGTGGCACCAATTCTTGCAAAATGGGAATTTCCGTACTAGGAGCTTCAAAAATCAATTCATCATGCACTTGTAGTAACATTCGTGCCTGTAAATGTTGTTGTTGCAACTGCCGTTGCATATTAATCATGGCAATCTTAATAATATCAGCAGCGCTACCTTGAATCGGGGTATTCATGGCTGTCCGTTCCGCAAAAGATCGTAAGTGAAAATTCTTTGCATGAATATCTGGCAGATAGCGCCGGCGGTGCATAATTGTTTCGACATAACCATCTTCGCGGGCTTTTTGCACCATTTGATCCATGTATTGTTTCACTTTGGGATACTGTTCAAAATAGGCTTGAATGAACTCCGCCGCTTCACGGCGGGAAATGCCAATATTTTTGGCTAAGCCATAATCACTAATCCCGTAAACAATCCCAAAATTAGTTGCTTTGGCCTTCCGGCGCATATTCGCAGTCACATCATCAATACTATCCAAATTAAAAATTTTCATGGCCGTGTGCGCATGAATGTCATAATCAGCTTGAAAGGCTTGTTGCATATGCTCATCACCTGATAAATGAGCCAAAACCCGTAATTCAATTTGGGAATAGTCACTGGAAAATAATTGCCAAGATGACTCTTTAGGTACAAACGCTTTACGAATAGCACGTCCTTCATCACGCGCAGGAATATTTTGTAAATTGGGATCAATTGACGAAAGCCGTCCCGTTTGCGTCAGTGTTTGTAAATAACGAGTATGAACCCGGCCATCAGGGGCAATCGCACTTAATAAACCAAGCACATACGTTGATTGAATTTTGGCGACCTGGCGATATTCCAAAATATCCGCAATAATTGGTGCTTGATCTTTTAATTTTTCCAAAACATCTACAGAAGTGGAATAGCCCGTTTTAGTCTTTTTGATGGGCTTTAAGCCCATCTCTTCAAATAAAATTTTGCTTAATTGTTGCGAAGAATTAATGTTAAATTTTTGACCAGCTTTATCATAAATAGCTGCTTCTAAATTTGTTAACCGCTCATCTAATTGCACTTTCATCTGCTGTAAGGTGGTCGCGTCAACTTTAATTCCCGCAATTTCCATCTTCCCTAGAACTCGGGCTAGAGGTAATTCGATTTCATCAAACAATTGGTCTTGATCATGCTGTTGTAATTGCTGCGGCAATTGTGTTTGGAGATAATTCAAAGCCGCTACTTTATTGGCTAAATGATCGCATAATTTCTTAGCTTCTGGAACAGCGCGCTTGGCACCTTTGCCATATACCTCAACATCAGGTAATAAATCATTATAACCATAAGATTGAGCAATTTCACCTAAATCATTAGCGTTGTCATTCACATCAATCAAATAAGACGCTAGTAACCCATCAAAACTAACACCAGCCAACTTAATTTGATAACGATTTAATGCTACTAAGTCTCTTTTATAATCAAAAACATATTTTTCCTGTTGCGGATCTTGGAGCCAGTCTTTCAATAGAGAATTTTGTAAAACTGCTATTTGATCAGTTACTAAAATTGTATCTTGATTGCCCAATGCAATGCCGATGACTGGTGCTTCATGATAATTATCATCTAACATTTCAATAATAATGCTAGCTGGTTGGTGATCCTGCATAAAACTAGCTAATGTTGCAGACGTAAATTCTTGATAAGCAGCTTGTTTTTTAGCTTCTTGGGCAATGGGATTTAGTGGAACATCCATTTTGTTCAAAAATGATTGAAAATTCAATTTACGATAAAATTCAATTAACATTTCCGTTTGATCACCGTCATAACTTAATTGATCAACAGAGATCGTCACTGGTGCTTGACAATCAATCGTTGCTAACTTTTTAGATAAAAAAGCCATTTCACGATCTTCTTGTAAATGTTCCTTGAGCTTACTGGTCTTCATAGTATCTAAGTTAGCGTATAAGTTTTCCATCGAACCATATTGCTTTAATAATTTCAGTCCAGTTTTTTCACCAACTTTATTAACCCCAGGATAATGGTCTGAAGTATCGCCCATCAAACCTTTTAAATCAATTAATTGTGTAGGAGTAATTCCTAATTTTTCTTGAAAATGCTCAGGTGTATAAAATTCTAAATCGGAAACACCCTTAATAGTTACCGCAACTGTAATTTGCTCCGTCACTAGTTGTGTCAAATCATGATCGCCGGTCACGACTAGCACCTCATAGCCCAAAGATTGCGCTTGTTTGGCTACAGTACCAATAATATCATCAGCTTCATAATTAGCTAACTCATAAGTTTTAATGCCCCGGGCCACTAACAACTGCTTAATAAAAGGCAATTGTTCGCGAAACTCCGGTGGCGTACTGGGACGATTTCCCTTATATTCCGAATACATTTTGGTGCGAAAAGTCGTTTTTCCTGCATCAAACGCAACCAACATTTCATCCGGCTGACTTTTAGTAAGAATCAAATCTAACATATTATTAAACGCATAAATGGCATTAGTATGCAATCCATCTGGCGTGACAAATTTATCTAGGACATTATGCATCGCAAAAAAAGCTCGAAAAGCAATGCTATTACCGTCTACTAAAACTAATTTTGTTGGTTTCATCATCGTACCTCATCTTCTAATACTTTAATTTTAACAAACTATTCGTTAAATAGATTTGAAAATACAAAAGAACTTGAAGATTTCTTTTTCAAAATAATAAAAAAAGATTGAAGCGAAAGCTAATCAACAGTTTTAATCCATTAACTTGAACTGTCTCAATGCTCGTTTCAATCTTCATTTTCAAATTTTAGCGTTGCGCTAATTGTTGCTCATAACTAACTTCATACTTTTGAATGTCACCTGCACCCATAAAGATGACCACAGCATCATGGTAGTCTAATAAAGGTTGCATCTGATCTTGGGTAATTACTTGCCCACCATGCTGCAATTGTGCTCCTAAATCTGCACTAGAAATTTGGCCTTGATTTTCCCGAATCGAACCAAAAATTTCCGTTAAAAAGACTTGATCTGCTAAATCTAAACTTTGCACAAATCCAGGCAGCAATGCCAGCAAGCGACTATAGGTATGTGGTTGAAATACAACCAAAATTTGTTTATCTGGATACTGCTGGCGCGCTGCATCAATCGTGGCTTTGATTTCGGAAGGGTGATGAGCGTAATCATCAATTACCACCATATCTGCCACTTTCTTTTCACTATAGCGCCGCTTGACACCGTGAAAGCTTTGTAACTCTCGTTGAATCTCTGTCGGCGCAATCTTTTCTAAATAGCTGACACCAATTACCGCCAACGCATTTAAAATATTATGTTGACCAAATAATGGAATTTGAAATTGCCCCAAATTTTGCCCATGATACAGTACTTCAAAGCTGGAACCATGCGTCGTTTTTTGGATCTTAATTGCCTGAAAATCATCGCGATCATTCAAACCATAATAAAATAACTGTGTACCTTTGGGTGCTTGAATTTTCTGTAATAAAGGATCGTCACCCCAAGCAAAAATTGCCTTTTTGACTTGATTAGCTTCTTGTTGAAATGCTGAAAAGACATCATCAATGTCGGCAAAATAATCTGGGTGATCAAAATCAATATTCGTCATAATCAAATAATCCGGTGCATAATCCAAAAAGTGGCGCCGATATTCGTCAGCTTCAAAGACGAAAAATTGGCTTTGCCGGTCACCTTTACCTGTACCATCACCAATTAAATAACTAGTAGGAGCTATTCCTTGTAAAACATGAGCTAATAGGCCCGTTGTACTAGTTTTACCATGAGCACCAGCTACCCCAATCGACGTATATTCATTCACCAATTTGCCCACCATTTGTGGATAAGTAAAGATTGGTAAATCTAATTTTTGGGCTTGCGCGACTTCCGGATTGTCATCACCAAAGGCATTCCCTAAAATAATCGTCAAACCGGGATGAATATTAGTTGCTGCAAAGTCGGTAATCTGAATGCCTGCTTGTTGCAAACCAGTTTGCGTAAAAGTTTGTTTACTAATATCAGAACCTTCAACTTCATATCCTAAATCATGCAAGATTAACGCCAAGGCACTCATACCGGTTCCTTTAATACCGATAAAATGATAAATTGGTTGTTCCATTTGTTTACCTCTGCTGTAAAATTTACTTATTTCACAAAAATTTGGTTCAATTGGTCAAAGTCTAACGCTGAACCCGTAGGTACTTGGTCGTCTAAAACTAAAATGCCACGTTTTTGTGGGGCATTAGCTAAGGCTAGTTCACGAGGTGAACAAACCATTCCATTACTTTTGACACCTCGAAGAACACCTGGATAAATAATCTGGCCCACGGGCATCATGGCTCCCACTTTGGCTACTGCAACTTTTTGATTAACGGCAATGTTGGGTGCACCACAAACAATCTGCTCAACTTGACCTTGATCTAATTCAATTTGGCACACATGCAAATGATCAGAATCAGGATGAGGGGTCATTTCTTTGACCAAACCTGCCACAAAATACTCAGTCGTATCTACTTCCAATTGCTCAGCAAAACCTGCGGCTTGTAACTGTTGATTTAACACTTGAATTTGTGGTGCAGTCAAATGAAACTGGCCCGCTGCTTGTGTACTTAAATTCAACTTGGCCAACACATCAAAGAAGTTATAGCCAATTACTTCATTTTGATCATTTAAAATTTGTACAATGTTACCCTTCTGTACTGTACTTTGCTCCGCAGTGTTGGCTCCTAAAATTATCAAAACTACGTCACCAAAAACTGCTGGATTGTAAACACTAATCTGCAATCGTTTCACCATATCTTTCCCAATTAAATTTTATTTATTTAAAGAATCCATAAAACTCTCTACTTGCGCCTTAGTTTTGCGCTCCTTGTTAACTAAACGTCCAATTTCTTGGCCATTAGAAAAAGCAACAAAGCTAGGAATACCCATAATTCCTAAGTCTTTGGCTAAGTCTAAGAATTGATCTCGATCAACTTGGATAAATTCATATTCTGGATAATCTTGTTCAATTGCTGGCATCTCGGGTTCAATAAATTTGCAATCGGGGCACCAATCGGCTTCAAAAAATAAAATAAATTTACCATCTTTCGTTAATTGTTCAATATTTGTTGTTGCTTGATCTTCTAGCTTTTTCATTGTCTTCAATTCCTTTCTGACCTATAAACTATATTACAAACTAAAAAAAAGTTGTCAATTACCAACGTTATTTATAATATAATGATAAAATAGATATATAAACTGAGGAGGTTAGATCTATGAGTTTAAAGGGATTAGTTAAATCAACCCTCGTTGCTTCAACAACAGCAGCTGTTGTCGGAGCTGGTGCTTTATACTTAATACATCAAATTGATAGTAAACAAGTAATTGAGCGAATTAAAAATAATTTAGGTTCTGATACCAACATTATTACTACTTGGGTTGAACCAATGTTCCAAAAAGTTAATGTTGAAGGCTCTGATACCTGGGCTTTAGTTGGTGGCGTTACTGCTGTGCAAGATGATGAAGAAGCACAATATCATTTTATTGCATCAGCTTTAACAGGACAACTATTAGACATTCAACGCGTTTAACTATTAAAAAAACACCACTGGAAAATTTCCGGATTGGTGTTTTTTTATTACATAATCTGAATTTTATAACTACCAGTACACAAAAACTACCAACTCTTCCTATCAACTTGCAATTAATTGACTTTGACTAAAAACTGACCGTTAATTAGGAAAATGTGCAACTAAATAATAAATGGGCTGGCCTTTTTGCGAAAATTTAGCTTCATATTCTGTCATAATATTATGTTCAGCCCACGGACTCTGATGGAGATTTAAGCTAATTTTATCAAATTGCATTCCATAATGATTAAAACTGCCTAAGGAGTATTCAAATAAACCTTGATTATCCGTTTTAAATTCTATAACACCGTGTGCCGGTAAAACCGATTGGTACAATTTCAAAAAATTGGGTGCCGTTAACCGACGTTTTTCATGGCGTGTCTTGGGCCACGGATCCGAAAAGTTTAAATATAATTTACTAATTTCTCCAGTAGCGAATAATTCTGGCAACTGCCGCCCATTAGCTACTAAAATTTGTAAATTAGGCAATTGTGCCTGCAACTGTTTCTTCAGAATCATCGCTGCAGCAACTGGTTGTAATTCCATTGCAATAAAATTTCGCTCTGGATTTTGTTGTGCCTTTGCAATAATAAATTGGCCTTTGCCTGAACCTAATTCTAATTCAATCGGCTGGTTCTTTGTAAACCGCTGTTGCCACTGTCCTTGAATACTTTGGGGCTCAGGTTCATTTAAAATCCATTCAGGATGTTCGGCAATCAAGCCTTGCACCCAAGGTTTGTTTCGTAAACGCATAACTACATAATTCCTATCTTTCCAAATTTTTTAATTGGTGTGGTAAATAAACTTTAAGCAAAAATATTACCATAATTAATCCGACTAAACCAGCAATGAGCGTTACTTGTTGCAGATGATAGACAATAACTAAAACTACTAATCCTAACAACCATTGGCTCATTAAAATTACACTGAGTAATGTTTGAAAATTATGCTGCTTTTGGTGTGTGCTCAACGGATAAATTTGAAACAAAACATTAGTATCATAACTTTTATATAGTGGCACCAATTGAAATTCGACTAAATATAAAAACAATGAACTCATGATGCTAATCAGCCAGACATTCTTCAAACAGGCAATTAATACCAAATCAACAATGGTTAAACGTAAAAATAAGCCACTATAGTCAGTATTACGTACAAAGCCGCGACTAAAAAGATAGAGACCACTCTGCGCCTGTTGCAATTTAATAGGACGATAAAGGCCATCTAACCAACGATAACGTCGTGATTTGCCCTTCATTCCTGGCACGTCGGTAAACAAATTATAAAATCTTTTCAGCTGGTAACTACGTTGCTGTTCTTGCTGCACTAAATAAGTCCACTGCAATGGCCATTGATTTAAGAGTTGATGTAATTGATAAAAACTGAGCGCCGTTACGATTAAAGCTAAAAGAACACCGACTAACGGCAGCCAATACAAGGCCACAATCAAAACCACCACAAAACTAATGCAACTTTCCCACCACAGTTTAGCAGGTTGTTCCACATAATTACTAGCTAAGCGATTGTTAATCACGCCAACTTCCAAAATTAAAGTGGCCAATGCAATCAATACCACAGTGGTTGGCTTAAAACCTGCGCCCTTAGCCCAAAAAGGCGTTAAGAAAAAATTGACCAAAATTAAAGTCAAGCACGGTAACCACCAACTATAATTACGGGCCTTGACCAAATATTCGCGCAAAGCCACTTCTTTAGGTAATAAAAAAGTTGTATCCGCGGATTGCATTAACGTCGCCACTTTAAAAAATAATCCGCAAACCGTTAAGATAATAATACCTAAGGGTTTGACCCACCACGAATTTAACGTCAAATGAGTCAAAGCTTGTGAATACCAATAGCCAAAAGCGCCAATCATAAAGATAATGGCAATAATAAAATATTCATTAAAGACCAATTTTAAAAACTTGGCTTGTTCTTTTAAATGCTGTGTCAGGCGTTGTTGCCATAGAGATTTCATGCTAACTTAGCCCTCCTCAGCCAAACGTAAATACAAGTCACTTAAATTATCATCCTGCGCCCCAAATTGGGCTTTAATTTCAGCCAAGGTGCCCTGAGCTTTGACTTGACCATGATTTAACAAAAGGAAACGATCGGCACTTTGTTCAGCATTCGCCAAAATATGTGTGGACATTAAAATTCCCGCACCCGCTTGTTTTTTGGCTTGTACCAACTTCAATAAATCGTTCACAGCTAACGGATCTAAGCCTGTAAAGGGCTCATCAATAATAAATAGCTTCGCTTGAGTCATGAAAGCACAAACAATCATCACTTTTTGCTTCATTCCCTTAGAAAAATTGATCGGAAACCAATCTAACTTATCAGCTAAACGAAAAGTTTTGAGTAATTGGTTTGCATCTTGCCAAGCAGCTTCATGATTTAGATCATAAGCCATCATCGTTAACTCCAAATGTTCTTTCAGAGTTAACTCAGGATATAAGACTGGTAATTCTGGGACATACGCAATTTGGCTGCGGTAAGCGGTAATGTCTTGGTCTAATTGAGTGTCATTTAAACTAATCGTCCCTTTTTGTGGCTTTAACAAACCAATGACATGTTTAATTGTTGTTGATTTGCCGGCACCATTTAAACCGATTAACCCTACCGTCTCTCCAGATCGCACTGTAAAACTTTCATCTTTGATCACCGGGATACGTCCATAGCCCCCAGTTAAATGCTCTACTACTAAAGCCATAAAATTTTACCTACCCTCTGTTATTGCTTTGTATTTATGATAGCATGAAATTAACCCGATATAATTTTTTATTCTTAAGGAGGAATAAATCATGACCAACCTAGATCCAAATTGTGTTTTTTGCAAAATTATTGCTGGGGATATTCCCAGTCACACCGTTTATGAAGATGATGTCGTTAAAGCTTTCTTAGACTTATCACAAGTCACCCCAGGCCATGTTTTAGTTGTTCCCAAGCAACATATTAAAGATATTTTTGATTATGATAGCCAACAGGCCAGTTTGGTCTTTAGCCGAATTCCCAAAATTGCCCGCGCGATTAAACAACTTGATCCGAAAATTCAGGGCATGAATATTTGTATTAACAACGGCAAGATTGCTTATCAATCAGTCTTTCACTCCCACATTCATCTAATTCCGCGTTATAATGAAGAAGACGGCTTTTCTATGAAATGGGCAGACAATACTGATCAGTATGATGCTGCTAAGTTAGATCAGATCGCCACAACTATTCAAACGAATTTTGGAGATGAAGCATGAAAAGTTTTAACCTCGGTTTATTAACAGGCATTGGTTTATTCGCTGGAGCCAACAGAATTATGCAACAACAACGTCCGCGCATCGCTGCTTGGAAGAATTTAAATTTGGAACTCAAAAAATTGAAGCAACAATTAACTGACGAATCATTACCGATCCTCAAAGATTTACAAACCACTTTAATGCAGGGCAAAGAACCCATTGTTGCCGATTTGCAACAATTACAACAACAATTGAAACAGTTACAGCAAGATTTTCCGACTAAATTGTGATTTTTTAATGAATTTATAATTTAACTTGTAGGAAAAAGATAATAAATGTGTTATCTTTGTATTTGTTATCTTAATTCAAGATAAAATAAGATTGGATGTGTAAGTAGATTATGTCAAAAAAGTTTAGTAAATGGATCTTGACTTTAGTTGCCTTATTCTCCGTTACCTTAGTTGCTGGTTGTTCCGGCAATAAGGCTGTGGTAACTATGAAGGGTGGTAAAATCACTCAAGAACAGCTTTACCAAAAAATGAAAAAATCTCAAGCTGGACAACAGCAATTGCAACAAATGGTGATTGCTCAGGCTTTGAAGTCACAATATGGTAAACAAGTTAGCGATAAAGAAGTTAACAAAGAATTTAACCAATATAAGAATAAATATGGTTCTCAATTCAATACATTGTTACAACAAAATGGTATGGATGCGAGTGATTTCAAAGATACCATTCGGACCCAACTGTTAACCAAAGTGGCCATTCGCAAGGAAACCAACATTTCTAATGCGCAATTAAAGAAACAATGGGCAAAATATACACCAAAAGTTACAGTACAACATATCTTGGTTAAAGATGATGCAACAGCCAAAGAAGTAATCTCTAAATTAGATGCTGGTCAAAGCTTTGATAAATTAGCTAAGAAGTACTCCACAGATACTGGTACTAAGAATAAAGGTGGTAAATTACCAGCCTTCAATAACAATGACACTTCTTTAGATGCTAACTTTAAGAAAGCTGCTTTAAAATTAAAGCAAGGTCAATATACTAAAGAACCTGTCAAATCATCTTACGGTTACCATGTCATTAAGATGGTTAAGCGTCCAGCTAAAGGTACTATGAAGCAACATGAACAAACTTTGAAGAATCAAATTTATGCTTCTCGGATGAATGATTCAGCAACTATGCAAAAAGTGATCACGAAAGTCTTGAAGCGTTCTGATATTTCTATCAAAGATAACGACTTAAAGAACGTCTTGTCTGGATTCTTATCTAACAATAACAAGAAAGATAATGCTAAATCCACTAGTGGTTCTAAATAAGAGTTCTAAATATTAATTACAAAAAAACGCATTTCAGTGAACAAACTGCGATGCGTTTTTTTGTACGATAAAATCATTTAATTATAGCTTACCAGCTTCTTCAAAAAACATTGGGGGGCAAAGTCTCAATTCAATGCCCTTTTTAATCCTTAGTGGTATGCTCAAGCGGACGATAGAAGCGCCGATTATCCAAGCCAAAAATCCGTTCACTAAATTCTCCGGGGTGAATTTTACGTTCAGCCTTGGTAACCATCGTAATCGTCGCATCCAATTCGTCCAGCGCATGTAAAATTTCCGCCTCTAATATTTGGGGACGCTTAGCTGAACCATATTCTAGCAAGCCATGATGCGCAATGACCATATGTCTTAATAAGACAATATCCTCTGCTTCGGTATCCAATTTTAATTGCTGACAAGCCGCCACAATTTCCGCATCCATAATCACTAGATGTCCTAACAAATTACCTTCAAGCGTGTATTGGGTATTAACAGCACCGCTTAATTCTCGAGTTTTACCCAAATCATGTAAAATGGTTCCCGCAATTAACAATGAACGATTAACTTGCGGATATTGCTGACAAACATTGTTAGCCAATCGCGCGATACTAACAGTATGAAAAGCCAAACCACCTGCATAATCATGATGATTACTTTTAGCTGCAGGATATTCAAAAAAACTATCTTGGTGCTGATTAATTAAGTACCGGACAATGCGATTCCAATGGGGTTGGGTAATTTCTAAAATTAATTCATTAATTTGATCTTGTAACTCTTGTTTGGTTAATGGTGCATGCTGCATAAATTGCGCAACGGAATAGCTATCAGGTGGTGTCAACTTCAAACTTTCGATTTTGATTTGTAATATATTACGATAAGTTTCACACTGCCCCTTTAACTGGACAATTTGTCCCGCTACAAAATTCTGGGCATCTTCTGCGCTAGCTTGCCAATATTTACCTGAAATCTTACCAGAAGTATCCGCAAATACTAAATCTAAAAATTGTTTACCATTCTTGGCAGTACGCACGTGCATTTGTTCAATTAAAACCGGTGCATCTATTATATCGCCAGTGCGTAAAGCAGCTAATTTATCAGTCACTATGTTTCATCCTCTTTCTAATCTAAAATACAGCAAAGAACACCCAAGCTTTTTGATTAAGCTTAGTTTAATAAACGTCACCATTAAATGCAATCGTCTATAAACTCAAGATAACAAAAAAACGATACCCACCAAGGTATCGTTTTTTAGGATTAACTATTATAAATATCAGCAATCGGTTTAGAGATGATTTTATTTAATTCTTCCATCATCGCATTAATTTTACGTTCTTGGTCCATCAATTTTTGTACAGAATCAAATTTAGCTAATTGACCAGACAGAGTTTGCAGTTGTTTAATTTCATCATCCGTAATTTCTTGGTTATTAACTTGCTTTTGCTGTAATTTATCCTGCATTGTTTGCATTTGTTGAAACATTTGGTAAGCCATCGGATCAGCTTTCATTTGATTAAAAGCAGCCTGTAATCCTAAAACTTCTTCTGATTGACGCAAATCTTTTTCTAATTGATTAGCAGTATCATACACATTAACCATACTAAATTCTCCTTATTATTCTTGGCCCCAGCGACCTTTTATCTGATTATACCATTGACTGACACTTTGTTTGGCATTATTAAAATTATTTATCGTATCTTGGACTTTGTGCTTCAAATTATCACCAAATCCTTGGGTCCAATTACCAGTTGCGTGATGTTTTTGCTGCTGCACCATTTGAGCAGCATCTTTGACTTCAAAACTAGTATTTTTAGTAGTCGGCAAAATATTCGTCATTTCATTCTTAAACAAGGGCCCAATTCCTTGCTCACTACCCTCTTGTAAAAAGTGTTGACGATCAGTTCGGTCAAATCCGACCCAAGTAGCCACAACAATATCCGGTGTATAACCCACCATCCATTGATCCTTCGTACCATTACCATAATCTTGTGGTACTTCTGTGGAACCAGTTTTGCCCGCTAATTGATAACCTGCTGGTTTAGCGACGGCGCCGGTTCCTTGATCATAGACATTCAGCAGCAAACTAGTCATTGTTTGCGCAGTCTTTTTACTCATAATCGGTTTAGACGCGGTTTGCTCATCTTGGCCAACCACGGCTCCCGTAGCATCCACAATTTTCGTAATAAAATGCGTACTAGCTAACTTACCATTATTCGCAAAGGCTGTATAAGCCCGCGCTATCTGATAAGGTGTCACTCCGGTCTGTAGTCCGCCTAAGGCTAAGGCTAAATTTTGATCACTTTTAGCCACTTTAATCCCAAAATTTTCCACTGAAGCGACGCCTTTTTTCACACCAATTTTATCCAGCAAAGCTACTGCTGGCACGTTTTCACTGTTACTGAGTGCTTGATATAATGGTAATTCAGTAGTATAAGAACCATCAGCGTTCGTCGGCGTATAGTGATTTTTACCGAAACTCGTCACTTGATTAGGCAATGGTGAATCAATCTTATAACCACTTTCAATGGCGGGGGTATAAACCGCTAATGGTTTAATTGTTGAACCCGGCTGCCGTTTCATTTGTGTAGCTCGATTAAGTTCACGAAAGACATGCGGACCACGTCCCCCAACAACTGCACTAACACCACCTGTTTGCGGGTTTAATGCAATAGAGGCACCTTGTGATAAAGTATTATCACTAGCGCTTTGCGGGAAGAGATAATCATTATCAAAACTAGCTTGCATCTTTTGTTGCACGGTTTGATCTAAGCTAGTATAAATCGTATAACCCTTATTTAAAATCTGATTTTCACTTAAGTGATAACGACTTTCTGCTTCAGAAATGACCGCATCAAAATAAGAAGGATAGCGATAACCACTTTGTTTATGATAACCATCATCTAAACTTAAGGCCGTTTGTTGATTAATCTGGGCTTGTTGCTTCGACAAAGTCTTGTTAGTCACCATTAAATTTAAAATTAAATTGCGGCGAGCTTTAGAATTATCTGGATGGCGATACGGATCATAAAAACTGGGATTACGTAACATAGCCGCTAAAGTGGCTGCTTGTGCTGGCGATAATTCACTGGCCGATTCAGCAAAATATTTTTTGGAAGCATCTTCGACTCCCCACACCCCATTACCAAAATAAGCATTGTTTAAATACATGGAAAGGATGTCTTGTTTACTATAAACACGATTTATTTCAACGGCTAAGAAAAATTCTTCTGCTTTCCGAGTTAAAGTTTGTTTTTGCGTTAATAAAGCATTTTTCGCTAATTGTTGTGTCAAAGTACTACCACCACCCACAATTTGATGGTGAAGTAATAAGCCAATCGCCGAACGAGCATAACCTTTCAGACTAAAACCATGATTGGTCCAAAAAGTGCGGTCTTCAGTAGCAATTACCGCATTTTGCATATTTTTTGAAATATGCCGCAAACCAACATACGTTCCTTTTTGTGAATACAACGAACCAGCTTTATGATTGTCGACGTCCATAATAGTGGTTGTCGTTTGTAAAGAAGCTTTTAAATGACTCACGTTAGCAGTTTTCGCCTTAAAAGTTAAAATTGCACTAAAAACCAAAAAAATGGTCATCGTAATTAACAATAACCACCGTAACAAGTGGAATCGTTTCGTTATATAATGGAGTCCGTGACCAATTTGTGCCAATAAATACTTGATTCCGGCAGACCAGTCAAATTTTTCACTGTGTTTCATCGTATCCCTCAAACCTAATTTTTTCAAAAAATGGAGTAACTCATTGATATTAGAACGTCATTTAATTCTACAACATGCACCGCAAGTTTTCACTATTCGTCAATTGTTAAACAATTGGTATTTACCACGTAAGTGGCAGCACGAACTACGAACACAGCGTTCAATTTTTGTGAATCATCATTATCGTTATTTCAATCAATTAGTTCATAATGGCGAACAAATTGATTTGGCCTTTAATACCAACCTCACGCCGCAACATTATTCAGCCCAATTGACAACCAATTGTCCAATTATTTTTCAAAATTCAGATTTAGTTATTGTTGATAAACCTGCCGGTATTAAAACACATCCCAATCAACCCTTAGAAACTCATACTTTATTTAACCATTTAGCCGCTATTTTGCCAAGCCCACCACTTATGTTACACCGGCTAGATATGTTGACTAGTGGGTTAATCATGGTTGGGCAGGATCCTTTAATCGTCCCTATTATTGAGCGTCAATTAGCCTTGAAACAACTCCAACGCACTTATGTGGCCGTGATTCCTTATCGTTCCACTTTACCCTCAACTCAAACTATTACTGCTCCCATTGGCCGTGATCCTTTAGATCCTCGCAAACGACGCATTGATCCCAAAGGCCAATTTGCTAGCACACATTATCAAATCTTACAACATAATAAAAACTGGGCTTTAGTGCAACTACAATTAACAACGGGGCGAACCCATCAAATTCGCGTTCACTTACAAGCTGTAGGAGTGGGAATTCTAGGTGATCCCTTGTACAGTCCACTGAAAGCTTCCAGAATGTATTTACATGCTTACCAATTACAATACCAAAAACCCTTTGATTGGCAAACACAGACAGTTACCACCAAAATTCCGCCAGATTTTTTAGACTTAACTAGTTAATTAGATAAAATGCGGTTAGGACCAAAGTCATAGAGCAATCAACTACCAACTGCAATAAATTTTAAAAAAGAATTTTATTTTGTAGTTTAGCATTTTTAACAACAAAAATTTGAATTTTGAAGTATTTAAAAAAACTAGTCTTAATTGTAGACTAGTTTTTTATCCCAATCACCCTTAATTTTACATTATATTTTGCTGCTTAGATAAAGTTTTTAATTACATTTCATCAGGTGCTTTAACCCCTAATAAGTCTAAGGCAGCTGCCAAAACCCAAGCTAGTGCTTGCACCAAGTTTAAGCGTGCTTGCAATTGGTCATCATCCACTAAAACTTTGTTATGAGCATAATAATGGTTAAACGACTTAGCCAACTTTAATGCATACTTGGCAATGACTGAAGGTTCTTTTTGTTGAGCAGCTTGTTGAATCGTTTTAGGAAAATTGGCTAAGGTTAAGACGATGTCCCAAGCTTCATCATTTAAAGTGGCGGCTGTTATTTCTGTAGTTTGGGCTTGATAATCTGCCTTACGTAAAATACTCATTGCTCGTGCATGAGTATATTGAACGTAAGGGCCAGTCTCACCTTCAAAACGCACGACTTCATCTAATTGAAAATCAAAATTATCGGTCCGATTATTTTTTAAATCATGAAAAATTACAGCACCGACACCAACTTCTTGAGCGACCTGCTCTGGATTAGCTAAGTTAGGATTTTTTTCGGCAATTTGTTTTTGGGCCAATTGCACCGAATCATGCAACACGTCTTCTAATAAGATCACCCGGCCTGCTCGTGTAGATAATTTTTTACCACCCGAAGTGATTAAACCAAACTTAATATGTTCAATATCTTTTGCCCAATCAAAGCCCATTTTAGCTAATACTGCTTTTAATTGTTCAAAGTGCACACTCTGTTCACTACCAACAACATAAAAAGCTTTATCAAAATCGTAAGTTCGCTTACGGTATAAAGCCGCTGCTAAATCACGTGTAATATACAAAGTAGCCCCATCAGACTTTTTAATCATCGCTGGTGGTAATTGTTCACCTAAATCAACAATCTCGGCCCCTTGGCTTTCTTGCAATAGACCTTTTTGTTCCAATAAATCAACAATTTCGTCCATTTTATCATTATAAAAGGCTTCACCCTTATAAGAGTCAAAGCTAATTCCCAATTCGTCATAAACTTTGGTAAAAGCTTTGAGTGATTCTTCGCGGAACCACTGCCACAAATGCGTAGCCTCAGCATCACCATTTTCCAATTTTTTAAACCATTCTCGCGCTTCATCATCTAATTCAGGGTGTTCTTGATCTAATTGATGAAACTTAACATAATATTTTTGTAAATTGGTAATCGGATCAGCTTTAACTTCTGCTTCAGAACCCCATTTTTTGTAAGCCACCATTAGTTTACCAAATTGCGTGCCCCAATCACCCAAGTGGTTAATCTTAATCGGTTGATAACCTAACTTGGCTAAAATTTTGGCCAAAGAATTACCAATTACAGTGGAACGTAAATGGCCCATCGACATCGGTTTTGCAATATTAGGTGATGACATATCAATCACCATCTTTTGTTGGTTGCCCTGTTTCGTTGCACCATAATTCAATTGTTCATTAAGAATTTGTTGCAGAGTCGTTTGTGCTACGGCTGGACGCTGTAAAAAGAAGTTGACATAAGGTCCTTTAGCCTCCACCTTAGCAAAGACATTTGGATCAATTTGTTTGACTAAATCTTGCGCAATGACCACTGGTGATTGATGTAACTGTTTGGCTAATTGAAAAGTTGGAAAAGCAAAATCACCCATTTGCGTATTTTTCGGCACTTCAATCAAATTCAAAATTTGGTCAGCAGTCAAATCACTGTTCGTTAAATTTGGTTGCAAGGCTTCTTGGATGCTTACTTTGGCTTGTTGTAAATCCATAATTATCTGATCCTCCATAACATAAAAAAAGCTCTTTCATATTAAATATGAAAGAGACGAGTTAACCCGCGGTACCACTCTAATTGATTAGTAATCCACTTTAATTTAAACATATTTTAAAAAACACAAAGACACGACGGTACTTGACTGTAGCCTTTTCACACTCACAAGACCTCACTAAAACAACCAAATGTACCTTAACTCTCTGCAAAACTCATTTTAAAGGATTCAAGTTAAATTTTCAAGCAACGGTAAAAATTAGTAACCTTTAAAATAGTTTTTAATTAATGTTTTAAATGCATAATAGCTTCTTGAATTGTCTTGCCTTGTCCACTGACATTTCTGCTGGGATCAACGGCAATGAACGTTTGTGAAGCTGTATCAAGTTGAATGCGTAATTTTTTCATGCTCATTACCTCCTAGATATAATTCTGCTTATTCTACTCAGAACATATTAGGATGTCAAGCAAAAACATTTGAACTATTTTATTGAACTTGTACAGCAACTTTTGCTAAAGCTTCCAAACTATCAGCAACGTCTTGCCAATTATCCTCGAAAGGCCCATAAGCTGTCTGAATCAAAGTATTGGTCGGCAAAGCGGGACACTCATTTTCACCGTTAGTACCCCAATTCTGCCAACCGGAATTAGGACGTTGAACAATTTGAAAAGCACCGGCTGCTTGCGCAGTTTGCCAAATCATTGCTTGATGCGTTTGCGTATTAATTTCGGCTGATTTAGTTGCTGGTCCCGCAAAGATAGTTTGATCAGCTACCTGGCTAACATCGACTGGTTGCTGTGAATAAGTCCATGGTCGGTCGTTAGTTTCGGCTTCTACAAATGCTTGAGCTCGAATATCTGCCAATTGCGCTTCATCTTCCGAGCGCTCCAAAGCATTTTCCCAGACTGAAAACAACCGCCAATATAAATCCCAATGTGCTGATGCCATATCGCCAGTCAACAAAGACCGAAACTTTTCAAAAGCTGTTCCTCGCGTTTGACCATCATTAACTAACGTTTGAACCTTATCAGCCAAATCATTGGCATACGGATCACCGGCACGATACCAAACGCCACTATCGGTAATAAAGCGATCAAACACTTGATGACCGATTCCACTTTCAAATTCATCACCGACGGTAATCTTATCAGTAATGGAACGATGATTAACTGTTGTTTGAAAATGATCCACATGGTAAACACGTGAAAAGAACGGAACATTATAATAAAAAGACCAATCCAAACTAAAATGCTTACCATATAGTTCCGGTTTTAACCCGTCAGGAATTCTGCCAGATAGACGATATTTTTTAAAAATTGGGCCATCTTCCAAAGCCTGAATATCTACAATCAAGTGTTCCGCAGGATTGATTAAACCATTATCAGGGGTGAAGAATGGACCATAAAATCCGCCCATTGCATTATTACCTGATGGTAATAAATCTTTGTCTTCCTGAACTGATTTAAAATGACGTAAACCCCATTTGGAGGAACCCTCACCTTGAGCATTACCACGGCACAGTTCCAAATCAAAAACACCTGTATTTAAATGAACATAAGTATCTGTCTCTTGAGTTGATGTGATCTCCTGGATGCCGTCTACTTCACTAGGCTCCAAGACATGATCTAATTGCAGTTGAACATCACCTTGTGCAAAAGACACTATTGCTATAAATTTATTGTCTTCTTTTTGTAAGCGTTGACAAATAATTTCATGATTTTCTTGATCATGAGCTAACCACAAATCGCCTGAGAGATCTTCTGTAACTGAAAAAACAACTGGCACATTAATTTTGATTTTTTTAGAGGTATCACTAATTTTAATAGTTTTCATAACTAATCCTTTCTAAATTATTTTTATAAAGCTGTTAAGAAAGTAATCAAACCAAAAATTACTCCCGCACCATTACACAATGCTAGTGGAATATCACGATCTTTTTTGCATAGTGCATATATTACCCACAACAATGTGTTAAAAGCTGTTGCCAACGGTTGAATCGGACTTCCTTTCACACCGTGTAAATTGTTAATAATTTGTGGAATATACGCTACGTACATAATAATGGCAGTTATAGAAGCAATCCATCCTAAAACAGTAATGACTTTCTCAAATTTCAAATAAACATCTCCCGTGATAGATCTTTTGGTAGCGCTTTTATTTTAAGCGTAATTTTATCATAGTGCATATTGTTTAAATTAGCAAATACGTAATACTTTGATTTCACAATTGTACTTAGAGAATAAAATTTATTTTATTTTTACAATCAATGAGTTTTAATAAAAATAGTTGTTTTATTGCTAAATCTTTAAGGGTACAAAAACATTAGGTCCGTGAGTAGCAGTTGACCATTAGTTTTTCTATTGCTAAATCTTTAAGGGTACAAAAACAAGGGCCTCACTAGTTATCTGCATTTAATTGTTTTTCTATTGCTAAATCTTTAAGGGTACAAAAACTTCAAGCATGCTAGGCGTTATTGGTCACGGGTTTTTCTATTGCTAAATCTTTAAGGGTACAAAAACATAATACTTAGTGGTCGATTTTCGCACGTGGTTTTTCTATTGCTAAATCTTTAAGGGTACAAAAACAACTCTCAAAGACGACTAACTTAAATTACCGTTTTTCTATTGCTAAATCTTTAAGGGTACAAAAACCATTGCTTTAAAAAGTCTTGATAGTAAGGAGTTTTTCTATTGCTAAATCTTTAAGGGTACAAAAACTTAGTCTTCATAAAGCTCTCTCCTTTCATTGTTTTTCTATTGCTAAATCTTTAAGGGTACAAAAACTCAATTGATGATGGTCAAATTGATAATTTTGTTTTTCTATTGCTAAATCTTTAAGGGTACAAAAACCTCAAATTGAAAATAATCATTAATTTTTCAAAAAAGAGATTTCTGCATCAGTTAATAAATAATCTTCTAAATTAAATGACGTCTCATAATCCAGCAAATCATTTATTATTTTTAATAATACCAAATCTTTTGATGATAATGCAACCTCTCGCTTACTACCTATCAAGGGTAGTAACTGGGCTAAAGATTTTAAGATTTGCTGATTAGACAAATTCATCATATTGGGATAATGATTTTTTAGACTTTGAATAACAACATCAAATGGTGGTAATTGTTCAATATGAGGACCAACCAAAATTATTTTATAAATATCAGCACTATCTAATCTGACGCCTTGAAAATCATTCGCTATATAAATAACTTGTAAATTAGTTTGAAGCATAATTTGTTTTAACTTAGTTACTAATTCTTCAATTTTATCAGTTGATAAATAACTCGTAGGGTTATACATAATTAACCACATTTTATCAGCCGTTCGTTGGGCAACAGCCGTAATTAAATTGAGATACTCATCCACTAATTCATCAGTACTCATCAATTCAATTGGTGTCATGATTTGATTTTCTTGATAACCGACTACCAAATTATTTTTTAACAACTCTAAATAATTTAGATCCCTTAAATCCACTTGCAGACTATCTGCAAAATTATCAACATAATCCTGTAGTAAAAAAGATAGTTGATATAATTCATTGTTAATATGCTCTAAATGTTGAGTAACAGCTACTTCGTTTTCCTTTTGATTCAGATAATCAAAGAACAAAGATGGTTTATGATAGATGACTTGCTGATAAATCGCTTGACGACTATTAATAAAATAAAAGTGATTATGTTTTAAATCAATTAAATGATCATCAATCAGTAACTCAATACCATTTTCACCATAAATATTGGCCTCAGAAACATCCAACTTTTGACGATAAAAATAAAAACTACGAAATATTTTCCACAGCATATCATGATTAGGACCCACGAAATAAAGAATTTGGTCTAAGTCAGCTTCCACAAATTGCTGATCTTGATACTCAATTTGTAAATTCATATTTGCACCAGCTTTTTACTACCTACCAAGGCTTCCTGATTACTGCGACTACCAACTAAAATTTTCATATCATCAAATTGTTTCTCACTAACTGCTAATAAGCGAACTTCACCATGATTAGGCAAAAAAGCCTGAATATTATGTTCATATTTTTTACCGGCCGCACGATTGGGTAAAGTCCGATAATAAACTGAATATTGTAGCATGGTAAAACCATTGCGAATTAACTCTTTGCGAAAAATTCGATATTGTCGTTGTTCATTAATTGTTTCCATGGGTAAATCAAACATACAAAGTAAGCGCATATTTTGATATTTCACCTGATCCTCCTATAAATTAACGATACTAATTCCACAAAAAACTTTACTTAATACTATTTGCCTGAATAAAATCTTGCAAGCTAATCGTCAACAAAGCTTGTGGATCATCTGTACTCATGGCGGTCACAAACGATTGCACAAATTTCTGAATCACATGATCCATCGTCATTTTCTTATTGCTAATCAACATTTCTTGATTCATAAAATTAATTAAGCTCATCCGCGACTCATAACTCAAATAGTCGGTTGTTGACAAAACTTGTTGATCAATCCAATAATCCATCAATGGCCGAAAGGGTTCCATTAAATCATCAGCCAAATTAAAACTGTTAAATTCATTTCGGTGAAAAATGCCTAACATTGAACTTAAGCCATCGGCTACCACACACCGCGCCACGCAGGAGCGGACAATTGCATAACCAAAGTTCATTGCATAATTAACTAACACCTCAGCATCTCTAGTAAATGAATTGCCAAACAGCGAATCAAAATAAACTTTAGCTACCTGACCCTCACGATTAGTTAAATCACCATCGGTTAATTCCATGACCAATTGTTCCATCATTTCTAAGCGTTCTAATTCCACTCCCTTGTAACGGGCAAATGCAATTTGATTCAGCATTTTTTGTGCAATGACCTGTTTCCACATTCTAGCTTTCTGTTGACTAGTCCAATTAGCTTGAGCAATTACTCTTTGAGCCGAATGATGGTATTGACCATATGGCAGATACATGCCTACTGGCAAATATTTATCATCACAAATAATTAAGCCAATATTATTATGACTTAAACCCACCAACAGTTTGGTTGTAATCGTGGTGCGATTGCCTTCCAAAATAATGGTATTAATATCAGATAACGGAATATAGACTGTTTTAGATAATTTGACAATTTCTACATTATCTAATTTAAGTCGCAATAATTCTCCTTCTTTAATATGTACGATCCGCCAACCCAAAATAAACGCCTCTTTTTAGTGTTATCGTTTTCATAATAAGGCTTATTTTATTCTTTGACAATCTTTTTTTGTCAAAAATTAAGAAAATTTCTACATTGGAAAATTTTATGTAAAAAAAATGACTGCCAAAGGCAGTCAATAAATTCGGGATGAACCCTTATTTTTGTAGATCCTTAAAGATTTAGCAATAGAAAAACTTTAAGTCGCTTGAACATTCAAACATATAAGGCGTCCCCTACGAGAGTAAGTATAACACCTTTATTAGAATCAATCAAGAATATTTTGTGGCTGTTTTTCTTCTTGCTCTAGGTAGTATGGATTACCTAAAATGTCAGTATTGACTTTCCAAAGTTTACAGTCCTTGGGTACTAGCGGCTTAATAATTTGCTTGCCTTCTTTAGCGTTACCATATAGTGGAATCTTCGTCAAATAATTATCATACGAATCTAATAATTTTAATTCTGCATAATTCTTATTGCTGGTTGTCCGTGACCAAAATAGTAATTCCATTTGCTCTTTCGTTTTTAAATTTTGCACTTTAATCCGATTTTTCCGGTACAGCGAAAATAAAAACTTTGCATCAGACTGAACCCCTTCTCGTGCCTTGATTTCGAGATAATCAGCCCTTTTAATTCCAAAGGTGCCATGAACACAACTCAAATCAGAATGATTAATCCCCATGATTTGATATTCACCAGTAGCTTCGTCTAAATAAACGTCAGTGCGCCATGGTTTCAAAGATTGCAAAATAACTTGCTTATTGCGCGCGTTTTGAGGCGTAACACTAATTTTTGAGCCCATCTTTTTATCATAATACTTCAATTGCTTAATAATCGGACCATTGTTATGCTTCGCATATTTGTGCAAAAAACCATGATCGCGTCGATATAGTTCAAACGGACTAACATTTTTAGGTTTCACCTTACCTGCTTGATCAATTTCTTCTATTTGATCAGGATATTGTTGCAACACTTGCTCTAACAAAGCAAAACTTTGTGGATCTAATTTAGCCATCAAAAACTTAGATGGATCTTTATCATACACTTTTTTGAATTTGGCATAATCCGTAGCATCATAAATATTTTTAATTTTAGCAATGATATAATCTGCTGGCTGCTTATCTTTAGCTAATTGACCATTACGGACTGAATAAATAGTGTCATTACTAATCTTACGATTCATCTTTTTATCAATTTGGTGCGAAAATTGCACTCGTGGTTTTATCTCTTGTAATTCTGTCACCAAATGACTATCAGGCAAATTCAGTAGTTGCTGATCATATTCTTTATCGTCTAAAATAGCACCTGTTTTGATATCAATCGTATGTTCTGACACTTTCACTGGAAAAATCGTACCACCTGATTTTTTCCATAACTTCAAAAACGGTGTCGCGGCAATAATCGTCGCATCAACTGCATGATGATGATAAGTTTCTCGAGACTTCGGTAAATGCCAATGCTTACGCATATTAGACGTGAATTTACCCCGAATGACGGCTACTTTCGTCTTTTGGTTTTTCTCTCGATAAAACTCTTGCAAACTATTCAAGACCACGCGTGAAGAGTAACGTGTATCAACTAAGTTACGACTGATAAAGCGCTGCCGCACTTCTAAATCACTTAAATCTTCATCGCATAAATAATTATCGCGTTTGGCTTTAGAAAAATTGGTATTGTTTAACACTTGAGCTTCAAATTTTTTCCAACCTTGACCATGGTTCATATTAAAAAACTCATATGGTGTCTGTTTTTCTTTTTGTTGATTCATTTCTTTGTAACACAACGTTTTATTATTTAAACTATCATCGAAGGATACTGACTGGGGAATAATATGATCGATTTCAAAATTTTCTGGATAATGTAATAAATCATATGCATCAATAGTTTGGCCACTATACAAACACTTATGTTGTTGTTCATACCACAGGCGAATTTTGGTATATAATTTACCACCCTGTTTACGTAAACCATCATCAACGTCTTGTTTACTGCCAACCGATGTTATAAATTCTTGCATGGCTTGATCTTTAATTTTGCGATTATTCTTTTTTAATTGATCCAGATACTTTTTCATATCCTTTTCGTTTTTGTCACGCGGCATTTCCACAACAATATAATCTGGTTGACCATATTTTTTTGTTACAGCATTCACAATTTTTAACGCTTCCCGCACGGATTTAGCGGCAACCGGATTATAAATATCCTCCGTAATCTTACGGTAGGGCAAATACTCGTCATCTTGAAAACGATGTTGATCGCGCAAAGACCAACCTTTTTCCTGAAGCAATGTCATTTGTTCCACTGGACGCTTTTGCATTTCAGGAATTAATTCGCGCATTGTTTTAATTGAAAAGCGGTGCCATTTATTGTTACTTTTGATTTCAAACGCTGCTTTATTATCAATAATAGCCTGAATTAAACTATCGTCCAAGAAATCATATTGGGGTTGCAGCCGTTGATGCAGTTGTTTTCTAATCTCACCATCTTCAGTATTAAGCGTCATAATAAAACTTAAATCATCAAGAAAAGCCGTACTCCAAGTATTAATCTCAATATCTTGTTTTAAAAAAGCTTTGCGTATTTTTCGATAAATAGCTAAGGAATGCAGTTCTGGTTTATCATTTTCATCCACTCGGTAACCGCGAATATCTTGCTCTTCACAATGACTAATTTTTTTAATCAATTTCATCATTGACGGATTACCCTTAGCTTGCCGCAATTCGTCAATAATTTGCAATTTATCAGCCGGCGGCATCTTACCATCTTCATAAGTGGTAATCGTTAAATTATTTAAATCACTTAATAAATTGAATTCTTGCGCAGTATAAGAAGCGGCCGAAGCCCGCAGTTCTTCAGGATGTATTCTGTCACGCCCAATCAACTCCTCAAATAAATTATCCAAGGTCCGACCGTCTATTTTATAAATACCACAATCCGTCCGTGATTTCTCACTACCAGGTCCTTGATAATAGCCCCGCTTACGCTGTAAAATCTTACAAAATTGTTCTTCAAATTCGGCAGTCAAAATGGTGGGATAAAATTGCCGCTGGGTAGCAATAATTTGCCGCGCTTCTTTGACAAAAGCGGCGGTGGGAAAAACATTTAGTAAAACTTGATTATTCTCAGTATTTTCAATTTTTGCACGTACTTGATTATATTTTTGCAATCGTTGCAGCTGAATTTGCGCTGGCGTCTGTGTTTGTAAGTCAGTCTCATTAATTTCTAAGCTCTGACTATAGTCACTACTGCTCTTTAGATCATCCAAGGTAAAGCTAATTCCTCGGTGCTTAACGATGTTGTATAAAGCGCTTACTAATTCCGATTGAGTTAGCTGCTGCGTTAACCCTTTAACTCGTAAAGCATACGGATTCACATTTTGCGGCAAATTAATATAATACGGATCGGTTTTGGAACGTGTAGGAAGTAACTTGGAACGTTCAAATAAATTAACCGTATCAATTCGGCGTTGTTTTTTCCGTCTTAACAATCGCCGACTTCCACGCCGATCGCGCCGCGTCTCATTTTCTTCCGAAATGCTTGCGTTAAACAACCTGGAGCCCAGTTCTAGAACATGCCCTTTTTGATAATCCAGGACACTAAAACCAACTGATGATACCCCAATATCTAAGCCTAGACTGATTGATTGTGCCATAACCTTGCTCCGTTTCCTTTTAATAATTTTATTTTAACAAATAAATTAAAGAATTAATCAAAAATATTAAAAAGAAGTTGAGTATTAACTGCGGCCAACATTAAAGTACGAACTTTTACTTTAGTGCTGCGCGCAATTAAACACCAACTTCTGGCTTTTGAAACGTTATCTAAACTAAATTAACGAGAAATTCTGCTCGCCCTTAACTCTGAACTTTTACCAATCATGCATCAGCTCTAATTTAAAAGTTAACGCCTCGCAAATTTTTAATTAGGGATTAAAAACTGCCATTATGCACTTCAGCAATGCTATCCGCCAAAATAAACGCACCAGCATCAATATCAAAAATCAAATCTAAAATACTCCGATAATTTTGCGTATCGGTCACAATCATCAACATTTCTTTCGGTTCGTTAGAACGACCACCACGAACGTCAAACACCGTACTTCCTAGTTGTAGTTCTTGCTCCAAAATAGTCTGAATAGCATCCTGGTGTTGTTCACTCATAACATAAACAACTAATTTTTTATCTAAACCGGTTTGAATATAATTCATCACCATTGTGGAAATACCAACTGATAAAATAGCTAAGAAGAAATACTCAAATCCCGAAACCCAAATATTCCCCAAACAGACAATACCATCAATAACAAACAAGCTATTGGCATTGCGGATGCGAAAATATTTATTAAAAATCATGGGTGGAACCGTGGTACCACCTGCTGAATAACCTGAGCGATAAATAATCGACAACCCAAAGCCAAAAACAATACTACCAATGATGTCCGATAACAGCGGATTTTTAATAATCATTAAATCCGGCGTGATCGCTAAAAAGAGTGGCAATACCAAACTGCCAAACGTGATTTTAGCTGCAGCAACCTTATCAAGAAAGATCAAAGTTAAAATCCACATAAATACATTGAAGATTAAAAGTGTCATGGATAGCGGCACCTGCCACAATTGCTTAACTAAAATAGCAATTCCTGTGGCCCCACCAGCAGCAATTTTATGAGGATCGAAGAACATTGAAACACTAACTGCAATTAATTCCAGGCCCACTAACACGCCCAAAATTCGCGATATTTTTTTGATGTATTTGTTTTTTCTAATTGTTATCATAACTATATTATGCCTGAAATTGAAAAAAATATCAAAAAAAATATCTATTTTGTTTAAATAGGTGTATAATAATTTTATATTTTGCGGATGTAGTTTAATGGTAAAACTTCAGCTTCCCAAGCTGGCGTCGCGAGTTCGATTCTCGTCATCCGCTTCATAATTTTACTGACCAATGAGCCTGAGGGGCTCTTTTTTATTGCGCTGGAAAAAAGGCACTTGGCTTTGCCACGAACCAGTTTAAAACAATTATTGCCACAATTTCATAAACTGAGGTAACGCTTGAATTAAATGTGTTGGCAAAACTACGTACTGCTTTTGGGCTAATTGCTCTGCCAAATAACTATGTGCAAAAGTAGCCGCCAACACAGTTGTTGGACTCCAATCAAATTGGGCTACAAAGCCGGCCATTATCCCAGTTAAGGTATCACCCATGCCACCGGTAGCCATCGCAGGAGTTCCAGCAGTATTTTCAAAAATTTGTTGACTACCACTAAAATAAATATGGCTAGGGGCGCCTTTCAAGATCAAAGCCGTTTGGGGTAATGTTAATTGATCAAGCGTCGCCTGATTGCGCTCAAACTGTTGTTGTGATGGTAATAAATGGCTGAGCTTTTTCCATTCCATCACATGTGGTGTCAAAATCAAATGCGCCTGAATTTTTTTTAAATTCAGTTTAGTTTGCGCGATCAATCCAAAAGCACTAGCATCTAAAATCAGTGTTTGTTTGGACGTCAACAAGGTCGCCATTTGAATTAACAAATCGCCCATTGGTGCTGTGATTTGTAATCCCGGACCAAACGCTACGACATCAACAGTTTGGACCATTGTTAAAATGGCTCTTGTATCATTCAAGTCTAAGCCCATCGCTTCTGGATATGTGGTTCTTAAACTAGTGAGATTCTCTGGATCAGTAGCTAAAGTCACTAATCCGGTTCCGGTATAAAGTGCCGCACCAGTTGCCATTAAAGCCGCACCACCAAATTGTTGACTGCCTGCAATGATCAAACATTTGCCAAAAGTACCTTTATACGAGTCAACTGGCCGTGGTTGAATGACCGTTTGTAAAATTTTTGTTGTTAATTTTTCCATTTTTATCAAATCCTTAGTTACTTTCTGGTATAAATTTGTTATAATAATTGTTTGTAAAGCCGTTGTGGCGGAATTGGCAGACGCGCAGCGTTCAGGTCGCTGTATGGGTTACCATGTGCAGGTTCGACTCCTGTCAACGGCATAAAATCGCTTGATCTATCAACGTTTTGCAAGCATTGGTTCACCATATGTCCGCTAAAACTATGAATTAATTTTTTTCAACATCAGTTTAACATATATTATATGAGTAAAGCCTATGTATTAGCTCCCAATTTGGGAGCTTTTTTGTTGAATTAATAATTTAATAAACGATAATATCTACGAGTTTTGGCGGAGCGCCCCGTCTTAACTGAATACATATTAAACAAAGTATCAAAGTAGTGATTTAAAGCGTATGGTTCAATAAAATCGCGCAAAGATTGGTCTAATTGATCCAATTCAAAGGCTTGCATATCAACTACCAACAAATCATTCGTAAATTGCTTGGCAAAATTCACCACTCTCAAATCATTCTGCCGATTGCCACCACTGTTAACTACAATATTGACATTTTGCTTGCGATCGACGATTTCCATTGGCCCATGGAAAAATTCTCCAGAATGAACCGCTTGCGCTTTGATCCGTTGAATCTCCTCTAATAAATAATTGGCAAAGCAGCAAACTTCACCCCACATTAAACCTGAACCGACCCACAACTGATGTGCTTTTAAATCAGTATTATTAACTTTATCTAAAGCTTGGGGCATTAAAGTTTCCATTCCCCGAACTAAATTAGTATCTAAAGTAGACAATTGCTTTTGGATGGTGGTCACCTGAACATTAGCCAAATTGCCTGATAAATTTAAAATTAACCAACCTAACTCAATTAAATTAGCGTCAGTGTCGATAGACTTTAAGCGTTCATCTAACAAATCAGCCTGTTCCAAAGGACTATTGTCATCACCAATAAATCCAATCATCAGACATTTTTTCTGCGCTCTAATAGTTGTTAATGCTTGGATTAATTCATGAGTGGCACCAGTTTTGCTGCCAGCAATAATCAAAGTTTGTTCATCAATCACTGAAAAATATTCTGAAATTAATTCTTCGGGACTAACGATTAAAAACGGCATTTTTAACTGTTTGAACATCATGGGCCGCAAATCTACAAATTTCGTATAGGTGCCACCACACCCTGTAAAAATAATTTTACTAATTGACTTTGCTTGTAATTGCTCAGCCACAGTACTGACATGTTCTAATTCATTGACAGCTGCTTCATAATTGGTGATAAAAACTTGCTTATCAAAATACATTGATTTATTCTCCTCATTTAACTAAGGCTTCAAGAAGCCAAAGAATGCACCGACAACACTAATGACTAGAATTGCTAATAAAATCCAAATCATTTTAATATGCTTTTTCTTTAACAGCCAGGCAATAAAAAAGGTAACCAGCAATGGCATTAAGTCCGGCATAATTGAATTTAAAACCGATTGAATTGTTTCAGGGTGCTTACCTGCACTAATTGCTACCGGAATTTTAATGACCACCATGGAAGCCACCATGGCCCCAATCACCGTATTACCTAAAATATTAATGGCGTAAGTAATCATATTCATGAGACCGTTGGCCATTTTATCCACAAAAGCACTGCCTAATTGATAGCCCCACATCGTTCCATAATAGCGAACTAATAAATTGGGAATATTATAAATTAGAATAAATAATATGGGTCCCAAAACACTGCCTTTTTGCGCTAAAGAAATGCCAATTCCACTAGCGATAATTTTCAAGCTACCCCAGAAAACAGAATCACCAATGCCAGATAAAGGACCCATTAATCCAGTTTTCATAGCGTTAATAGCACTCGGATCAAACTCAGGATCATTGGCATTTTTTTCTTCCATCGATGCCAAGACACCAGCAATAAACGGCGAAGTTGCTGAAGTACAGTTAAAAAATTCTAGGTGCCGTTTTAAGGCAGCAGTTTTATCTTCAACACGATCATATAACTTATCAATAATTCCAGACATCGTATAAGCAAAGCCCATACTCATCATCCGCTCATAGTTAAACGACGCTTCCATGGGCATACTGCGCCAAAAAATGCCACGTAAATCTTTTTTAGTTAACTTTTTTTGCTCTTGAGACTTAGAAGTCATCCTCTTGTACCTCCGTCTGCGTATTCGCACTAGTCGTTGAATTTTTATGAATTTCATTCATTATTAAGTACATTATTCCGGCAAAAATAGCCCCGATAATCGATGCAGCAACCATATCTAATTTTAGATACGCGGAACAGACAAAACCTAAGAAAAAGAAGGGCGCAACACTTTTGGAAAACGACATATTGATAAGCATTGCAAAACCTACTGCCGGTAAAATTTCAGTTGTAATCGTGATCCCATCGATTAAAGCTTTCGGAATGATTTGTACGAATGCTTTAACCAAACCACTACCCAAAGCAAAAGAAATCGTTGTCACTAAAGTCATAACTAAAATTCTAGTCAAGGCAGCCCAGAGATGCATGTTGCCCGCAGCCTTGATTTTACCTTCATCACTTAAGTGATCAGCTTTGTGTGTCATGGCTGGAAAGACGACAACGTACAACAAATTCTTAACTAGTAAACCCAAAGTGGCAATTGGTAAAACCAATGTCAAGGCAACACTCACGCCGTAACCATTTTTTAAAGCCAGGGCTGTTGCCAAAATTCCTCCAATAATTTCATCTGGCGGGACAGTTGCTCCAACTCCCATTAAGCCCATAAAAGCTAACTCTAAAGTAGCTCCCATCAATAGTCCTTGCTTAATATCACCAAACAAAACGCCTACCAAAAAACCGGTTACAATTGGCCGTCCAATAAAAGATGATCCCAAAAAATCTTGCATATTAGCAATTAAGGAAATAATGAAAATGCCGATAACTTGTAATATCATTACTTTCTCCTTTACTTAATTAAAGCTGAAAATTCAGTGTCCGGATCATTAGGTGCCTGCTTAACTACCACTTTAACCCCGTTATTTTCTAAATCCGTTAACTGTCTCACATCAGCTGCCGTTACATAGACTGATTTAGCGATATTTTGACTATTTTCTGTTTTATTAGCTAAACCTAAATCAATTAATTTGATATCTGGTGTTAACTTAGCTAAGCGATAAGCGTCATTAATTGTCTCCACGATAATAAACACTCGATATTTATCCGTCACACCACTCTTAATTGCTTTGGCAGAATCTGCAATTGATTTAAAAATCAATTTGGCACTAGCTGGTTTGGCTAATTGTAAAGTTTTTTTGCGAAAAGTATCTTGTGCTACTGCATCATTAGCAATCAAAATCGCATTCGCAGACAAATTATTGGTCCAAGCAAAAGCCACCTGGCCGTGTAACAAACGGTAATCAATTCTAGTCATTACAATCATATTCTCGTTTCTCCTTAAAAATCTTCATCCTCGACGGAATCTGCGACATCCATAACGATCTGTAAACCATCCTTGCCCATGGCAACTAATTCCTGTAATTTTTGCATTAATGTGACCGCATCAACTTGACTAGTTACATTAACGTAATTGATCAGTTCCAAGACCAAGGGCAAGTTCATTCCGGTAATCAAAAAGTAGTTATCTTCTCCTTGCACAAATTGAACTAACTCATTATTCACAGATCCTCCTAACACATCAGTTAAGAAAATAATTTGTTCATTCTTTATGGGCGTGATGATTTTCAATAATTGCTCCTGAAAACTAAGATTGTCATCAACATAAGCTGTAATATAATGTAATTTCGGCTGTTGCCCCATAATTAATGACACCGTTTGATACATTCCTAACGCCAAAGTTGAATGACTTGCCAGTACTATTTCCACAGTTTTCACCTTCTTTATAGCCATATCTTCATTTATTAAATCTAGAGCTATTTTCAAATTCAGGCAATAAAAAAAAGACCATTTCTTAAAATGACCTCATTTTTAAAACCAATTTAGGGACCAATCATCTCTGAATTGTATTTTTATAATTAATAAAATTAGGATTATACCATGACTGTGTATATTCAACTAATTTTTTTCTTTTAGTAAAACCTTGATATTCAAAATAAAGCAAATAACGCTCTTCGGCTAACTTCAACTGCTCCGCAACAAAGGGCGCTTTTTCAACAGATTGGGCCTGAAAAATCGTATGAAACATAATTGGCTTTTTATTTCTAAAAGCCATATAATCATACAACGACAATTTTCCAAAATCATAGCGATGGGCATCTTCAAATTCCCTAAACGGAATATAAGATTTTTGAAAGGCGATTACTTGTTGTGACACCATTCTAGTCCGAATTAACTCGTAAAAATCTTCATATTTATTATCAAAAATCAATTGCAATTTTGGAGAATGATAAATGGCTTTAAATGACCAAACACGACTAGTAGTATTTCTTTTATTAATACGCATAATTTGTGTAAACGAATTGGGCGCATCATCACCAATTTTCACCAAATTGTTAGTGCCCACTTCCACTAAATACGTCCCATCACCGCGCCTTTTTTCCAAAATATTATCAGCCACTAATGAATTAATCGCATTTTTAATAGTTGTACGACTGTAACCTAATTGACTAACTAAAGTTCGTTCATTCCAAATCCGTTCATTAAATTTAAAAGTCCCACTAGTAATTAAATTGAGAATTTTTTCCTTAGCTTCAATATACAAATAGGTCTTCAATCTCCTTCTCCTTTTTGAAAAATAAATTGGTCCGGCAACAGCACTGTTTCTTCCGAGCGAATAATCGTTCCTTGATTGTTACGAAAAATTGCTTTTTCTACCAAAACTTGTAAGCGGTCAACTTCTTGTTTGAACAATTTACGTTCCTGTTCATTAGCCCATGTCAACATCACATTTTGAGTGATTTGATTAACCTGACATTGATAATCTACTAGATTTTCCAAATCCATTAAATCACTTTGATCCAATTGTGGTAAAAAGCGGTTGGGAATTAAGGAAGTGATAATGGCAGTTGGTTGCTGTTGTTCTAACAAAACGAAGACGCGCTTTCTTAAGCGGCCTATTTTTTGTGCAAACATTGTATTATAAAAACCTGATTCTGCGACTTCTTGTACGTTAATCAACTTCGGATGCTGCTTAACTTTTTGAAGAGGAGTCGTATATTTTTTTAAATCAATTACTTCCATATTATTTTCAGACCATTCTATCAATAGCGTTCCATGCTTGGTAAATTGCTTATTACTAACATATTATATACCACCGTTTAATCGCTAATTATTCAGACTTTCAGCCACTGTTTCTGATTCTAATCAACTTGTAATAGCAAAAAAATAAGGTTGGAACAATAAGATTAATGATCGTACTCTATCTAGAAGTAAACGAACATTAATTCATTATTGCGTTCCAACCTTATTGTTTTTTAAAACAGATTAATTGATATGCAATTTTTGCCGTAAATTAGCAACTTTGGAGCCTAAAATCTTCTCCGCTAAGTGCGATTTTAAAATTAAATAACCATAGATCCCAACACCTAATACAACTTCCAGGCATAATAACACAATAGCCCACGGGCGACCTTGATTATTCACCAAATGATATGCAACAAAATCCAAGATTAAAATGGCTACTAACATCACAACTGTTAACATAAAAATGCCACAAGTACGGTTAATGGTCGGCTGTAATTTAAACTCAAATTTCACACACAATAATCGCAACATCAGCCAACACGTGACCGCCATGCCAATAGCAGTCGCCATTAAGGGCCCAAAACTACTAAAAATTAAAATACATGGATATTGTACAAGCATTTTAACAATAAAACCAATCACAAAATATTTAATCGCCATTTTATTTTGATATAGTCCTTGTAAAATAGCTGACAAAACCGTAAATAACCCTAACAAGATAGCTACTACACAACTAAATTGTAACAAGTAAATCCCCAACTGATCATATCGATAAAACAAAATATACAAAGGCTTAGCTACTGCATACATGCCTAAAGCTGCCGGTAACATAACTAAGAAAAACAATTGTAAGATATTACCAATTTGATCTTGAATTTCTTTTTGGTTATGACGCGAATAAGCTGCTGACAATAAGGGGATCGCAGTAACAGCCATCGCTGTTGATAAAGAAACCACAATCATAATTAATTTATTTGCATTAAAGGCAAATAGAGCATACATGGCATTCAATGTGTCTTTACTAAAATGTTGAAACGACGACATCATTGAATTAAACGTCGACTGATCAAATAATTGGAATAAGATAATGCCAGAATCCAGAATAATAAAAGGAACTGCTTGGCGAATAATTTCTCCAAAAAAATTCTGATGACGTGTATCAATTTCAAATTTACTTTGTCGTGATAGACGGCGAATTTGCGGTAATTGTTTTAAAAAGTAAATTACCAACACTCCTAAACCAAAGACCGCACCAATGAAAGCCGCAAAGGTCGATTGCGTTACGGCACTAACATAACTGCCCTTTTGCACCTTCATAATTAAATACGTTGCCGCTAACATATAAATTACGCGCGCCACTTGCTCAATTAATTGAGAAACCGCTGAAGGTGCCATTTGTGAATAGCCTTGAAAATAGCCCCGCATGAGACTCATCAACGGAATGATTAATAACGCAATCGCCAAGGCTCTTAAAACTGGAATGGCATTGGCATTGCCATCAGCAAACCAATCACTCAAAAGCGGTGCGCCAAAATACATCAGCGCTGCACTAATTATGCCCATCCAAGCCATGATTTTGATGCCTTGTTTAAATAACTGGTTTCCCGCCGCATACTCGTTTAAAGCATTGTAATGCGCAATTTGTTTGGAAATTGCCCCGGGAATACCCGCCGTCGAAATTATCAAAAACAGACTATAGATATTATAGCCCTTAGCAAATAGGGCATTGGCCAAGGTAGCCGTTAAAACGGAACCAAACCACATATTCCACGGAATGATATAAATAGCACCCAAGACTCGCGAAAAAATACTTCCCGCCGTCATCCAAGCTGAACCCTTAATTAAATCATTTTTGCCACCAGTTACCGCAGTTGTCACTGTATTCTCTTCGACATCTTGATCCATCAAATTGATCCTCTCTAAAATTGATGAATTATTATTTTACCACAAAATTCACAATTTTTTGCGGAACCACAATGGTTTTTACAATCTTTTTATCAGCAATAAATGATTGTGTCTTTTCATCAGCTAATGCTCTTTGTTCTAAATCAGCTTTGGAAATATCAACTGGCACCGTAATCTTATTTCTTAACTTACCATTAACTTGCAAAATAACTTCGACTTCAGCACTAACTAGATCTTCTTCATTGTAAGTTGGCCATTGAGCATAAGTGATGGATTCATCATGACCTAATTTTTGCCAAATTTCTTCAGCAATATGCGGTACGATTGGGGCTAACATTTTAATTAAACCTTCAGCGTAATCCTTTGGAAACTGATCTTGCTTTTGCACAGCGTTGACAAAAGTCATCATTTGCGAAATTGCCGTATTAAATTGTAACTTTTCATAATGATCACTAACTTGTTTCACAGTTTCACTATAAATCTTTTTCAAATCAGCATTCGGCTGCTCGGTAATAAAATCAGTCCGCAAAGTGTTGTCATCATCTGCATTAATATATAAGCGCCAAACCCGCTCTAAGAAACGATAAGAACCAGCTAAGCCATCTTCACTCCAAGAAATGGAAGCATCTAACGGTCCCATAAACATTTCGTAAAGACGTAACGTATCAGCACCATATTCATCGACAACATCATCAGGATTAATAACGTTGCCTTTGGACTTCGACATTTTTTCGTGATTATTACCCAAAATCATTCCTTGATTAAATAATTTTTGGAACGGTTCTGGTGTCGGTACAACACCTAAATCGTATAAGAACTTATGCCAAAATCTTGCATACAGTAAATGCAGCACAGCATGTTCGGCTCCACCGACGTATAAATCAACGGGCATCCACTGTTTTAATTTTTCATAATCAGCGATTGCTTCATCATTATGTGGATCTACATAACGCAAGAAATACCAAGAACTACCAGCCCATTGTGGCATTGTATTGGTTTCCCGCCGACCTTTGCGGCCATTTTTATCAACCACATTGACCCAGTCAGTCAAGTTAGCCAACGGACTTTCAATCGTACCTGAAGGTTTAATATCATGTTCTGCTGGCAAACGTAATGGTAATTCATCTTCAGGAACTAAACTCGTGGTTCCATCTTCCCAATGAATAATTGGAATGGGTTCACCCCAGTAACGTTGCCGTGAAAAGACCCAATCTCGCAAGCGGTAATTAACTTTCTTTTGGCCAACCTGATGATCTTCTAACCACGCCAAAACCTTATCAATTGCCTGCTGTTTATTTAAACCATTTAAAAACTCCGAATTAATATGTTCACCATCACCTGTATAAGCATGATCACTGACATCACCACCCGCAATGACTGCTTTAATTGGTAAGTCAAACATTTTAGCAAATTCGAAATCCCGGTCATCATGTGCTGGAACAGCCATGATAGCACCCGTCCCGTAGCTAGCCAAGACATAATCAGAAATCCAAATTGGTAATCGATCGCCATTAATCGGATTAATAGCGTAAGCGCCTGTGAAAGCACCTGTTTTTTCAGTATTTAAATCGGTCCGATCCAAATCACTCTTTTTAGCAGTTGCTTCCTGATATTGTTGAACTTGTGCTTTTTGTTGTGGGGTAGTAATTTGATCCACTAGTTCATGCTCTGGAGCCATGACTACATAAGTAGCACCAAATAACGTATCTGGCCGTGTCGTAAAGACATTAAACGTTAAATCATGATCGGCAATCTCAAACTTAACTTCAGCACCGACTGACCGGCCAATCCAGTTGCGCTGCATTTCCTTAATATTTTCGGGCCAATCGATTAAATCTAAATCATCCAATAAACGATCCGCATAAGCCGTAATTTTGAGCATCCATTGTCGCATTGGCTTACGGTAAACTGGAAAACCACCACGTTCAGTTTTACCGTTGACAATCTCCTCATTAGCGACTACTGTACCTAAATCTGGACTCCAATTAACAGGAACTTTGGCTTCATAAGCTAACCCCTGTTTATACAATTGTTCAAAGATCCACTGTGTCCATTTATAATAATTAGGATCAGTAGTATTAATTTCGCGCTCCCAATCGTAAGAAAAACCTAGCGAATTAATTTGTCGCTTAAATGTATCAATATTTTGTTGCGTAAAATCAATGGGATTATGTCCAGTTTTCAGCGCATATTGTTCAGCGGGTAAGCCAAACGCATCCCACCCCATGGGATGTAAGACATTGTAGCCTTGCATCCGCTTCATCCGGGCAATAATATCGGTCGCGGTATACCCTTCTGGATGACCAACATGCAAACCTTTACCAGACGGATAAGGAAACATATCTAACGCGTAAAAGTTTTTCTTATTTGGATCTTCTGTTGTTTTAAACGTCTTATGTTCGGCCCAATAGGCTTGCCATTTTTTTTCAATAACGTTGTGATTATAACCCATAATTACCCTCCTACAAAAAAAGTCCCATTGCTATTGCAATAGGACGAAATTTACCCGCGGTACCACCTAAGTTTTATATATTAACTATATAACTCTCAAGTATTTAACGATACCCCGTGACTACTTACTATTAGTTCAGTAATCAAACTCCAAAGATGAGTTCATTAAAAAATATCTGTGAAATCACACTAACCTTCCACTCTCTGATAATCAATTTTTCAATTACTATTCCTTTGGTAAAAACTAATCTGACGCATATTATAAATAAAAATCACGCTAATTGCAACTAGTCTGACGAATTTTCAGTTGCAGCTTCCTGTGGCGAAACTTGAATTGAATTATCAGTAGCTGGGGTTGACTTAGTATTAGAAACTGCTTTAGCCTGCACAACTGGTGCTTTTTTAATAACAGCAGCTGGATCAGCATGATCTCCACTAGGAATTGTCCGTGAAAAATCAGTTTCATTTTTTGCATCCTTAGGCCGATTGCTTGGTTTAGTACTAGGGGCTTGCAATATTTCCTTGTTGGTATTAATTAATTCATTCAGGGAATTATTAACAATAACCGGTAAAGCCGGCGTTTGTGTTTCATTAGTAGCTGAAGCATCAGCTGCTGGATTTTGAAATTTATTTCTCACAATTACCGGGGCTTGTTGATTTTGATAAGTATTCCTTGTAGAATTATGGTTCACATTATTTGTGACTAAACTAACATTATTGACTACAATGTCATTGACACTTGGTTTAGTAGCATCAACTGGTTGATCAAAACGCGTTAGATTATACTTTTCAATCAAACTGTTCAATTTATCGGCATATGATGTATCCGTGGCATAACGCCCCGTTAAAAAGCTAGTAGCATCTTTATAGGAACTAGTTTTACTACGCCAAGCTCCAGAATACATGCCATTATCGCGCAGTAAACGAACGTAGTCTTCTAAGGACTCACGATAGGAGGGATACTTGCGAAAATTAGCTTGAATACCGTACAAATTACCACTGCCATCATCTTCTTGCGTGGCCATATTAACCGCTGATCCTTGAAAACTGCCTTTAACACCAAACAAGTTATAATTAGGCGCCTGGGCTAAAGTACTTGTCCCCCAACCGCTTTCTAAGAGTGCTTGGGCTAACATAACTGAAGCATAAAGATCATTATTATTGGCTAACTTTTGCGCCGATAAACCCAAATAATTTAAAAATGTTTGATCCCCATATCCGGACGATGTGACCACATTTTCCAAGTTATCAGCATCATTGACGTTAATTGTCACTTGATCAAAACTATCAGCATAACTCGTCACACTACTATGCTTTAAAGCATTTAATGCAGTTAAACAACTTAAGCAACTAATTGCAACTAGTTTAACTGATCTTCTTAAATGTTTTTTCATCAAACAGACCCCCTTTATTTGCGACTGGGATAAAAATATACTAAGGTCTTTGTCCCAATCTCATTTATTAGTTAAACTTCCCACTACTTCAAGCTAATTATAGTCACCAATGAACTTAATCAATGCCCTTTCCGGTAAGATTTACCAAAAAATTAATTATTTTTTAGGAGATTATTAATGAAATTATCAAAACTATTACTTTTTCTTAGCATTTTCTTTATCTCTTGTTTTTTAATTTTGACAATGATGTTATTTCATCATCAGCCAGCATTACGGCACTGTGATTTCTGGTTTTTTCAACACTTAGCTTTTTTGAGTGAACATAATCGAACCTTCTTCAAATACATTACCACTATTGGCGCGCCTAAAGTCGTCTTTAGTCTAACTATCCTTATTAGCTTCATTTTAAAGAATCAACGCCAACGATTTTTTCTGCTTAGTAACGTAATAAGTAATTTATTATTAAACCAAGTTTTAAAAGCGCTCATTCACAGACCTCGTCCCAACTTAAATCATCTCGTCCAAGCAACTGGCTTTAGTTTTCCTAGCGGTCATGCTATGGCTACCACTGCTTTAATTGGGAGTTTAATTCTCATCTATTACCAAACTACGAAAAAAAAGCAATTACCATTTTTTTTAATGGTAATTGCCCTCATCATTATTATCAGTCGTCCCATTTTACACGTTCATTATTTTTCTGACGTTTTAGCAGGTACCTGTTTAGCTAGTGGAATTACTCTGCTGATTTACCTTGGCTTTTTTGAAAATCCTTTAACAAATAATCACTATGGTCAAAGAAATTGAGAATAACTGCCACAATTAAAATGATAATTCCCACTACAAAAATCCAGTGCAAGCCTTCATAAACAATTTGTCTAGCTGGTGCTAAATATTGTTTTGCTAACAAATGCGCGGTCGAAGAATTAATCATTTGATCCAACATTTTAAAAGTTAAACCTGAATGTTGTTGTACTCCTTGTGCCATTTTTAGGTTCATCACAATTCCAAAGACGGAAACCATCAAGGTTTGCCCCAAATTACGAGCTAACGTATTGAAACTGGTGGCCGTTCCCACTTCATCTGCTGTGACTACACTTTGCGAAGTAACCGTGGAAGTTGTAATCGACAAACCAAAACCAAAACCAACCACCGCAGAGATAATTAGAAAAATGCCAAAGGCCGTTTTTAACGGTAACAACAGATAGCACCCACAGCCAACCACTAGAAAGCTAAGTGCAAATAACGTAATTTTATGCGGTGGATATTTAGCAATCATTTTACCAGAAATATAAGAACCAAATAACCAAACTACCGAACTAGGTGTAACCACAAAGCCCCCCATCGACGGCTTCAGTCCTAAAACGCTCTGCATCCAAATTGGCAAATAAGCATCAAAACCAATCAAAAAACCAGAAATTAATAGAATCGACACATTTTGTACAACAAAAGTACGATTTTTAAATAATTTTAACGGCAAAATTGGATCTGCTTTTTGCCGTTCGACCTTCACAAATACAAAAGCACCTAATACGGCTGCTACTAACAAAATTAAACTAATTAGCCAAGCATGGGCATTATTTAAGTTCTGTAGCCCGAGCATTAAACAAACTAAGACGAACGTTAATAAGATAATACCTTGAAAATCAACCGGCTCACGCACAGCTTGACTGCGCTTAGGTTCATGCAAAAATAATTGAATCAAGATAATTGTAATCAAACCAATGGGAATATTAATGGCAAAGACCCAATGCCAAGACAGTTGTTCAACAATAAAACCACCTAACAAAGGCGCCACAATTGAGGCAATTCCCCAGGCAGACCCATTTAAGCCAATCATATTGGCCCTTTTTTCTAACGGATAAATATCAGCTAAAACGGTATACGTCAACGGCTGAATTGCCCCAGCACCTAGTCCTTGTAAAACCCGTGACAAAATTAGTTGCAACATAGAATGCGAAATACAACATAAAAAAGAACCCAAGACAAAAATTAATAAGCCAATATTTAATAAAATTTTACGACCATAGCGATCAGATAATTTACCATAAATCGGCGTCGTGACCGCGCTCATTAATAAATAGATTGAAAAGACCCAATTCATTAATTTCAAGCCATGTAAATCACTAATAATTGTCGGCATCGCCGTCGAAACAATCGTTCCTTCGACGGCTGTCATGAAAGTTGCTACAAAGACTGCAACCGTGACCCACTTAACGTTTGTTTTTTTTACTGTTGAATTCACAATATCCCTACTTTTTAATAGCTTGCTGAATCGCTGTAACTTTGTCTAATTGTTCCCATGGCAATTGCACATCAGTGCGCCCAAAATGGCCATAAGCAGCCGTTTGCTTATAAATTGGCCGCTTTAGATCTAACATCTCGATAATTCCGGCTGGTCTTAAATCAAAGACTTCCCGAATAGCTTGCACAATTTGCGAATCACTATAATCACTTGTATTAAAGGTATTAACATTAATAGAAACTGGACGTGCTACCCCGATCGCATAAGCTAATTGAATTTCAATTTGATCAGCGACCCCAGCAGCAACTAAATTCTTAGCCACATAACGTGCCGCATAACTAGCCGAACGATCAACCTTAGTCGCATCTTTGCCAGAGAAGGCTCCACCACCATGATGAGCAAAACCACCATAGGTATCGACAATAATTTTACGACCAGTTAATCCAGTATCACTACTTGGACCACCTAAAACGAAGCGTCCAGTTGGATTAATAAAGAATTTAGTTTCAGCATCCAATAGTTCAGCCGGAATAACTTGTTTAATCACTTTCTCAATCACATCTTGCCGTAAATCAGCTAACTTGACATCTGGATCATGCTGCGTACTTAAAACAACTGTATCAACCCGTAAAGCCTTCCAGTTATCATCATATTCGACAGTAACTTGCGCCTTTGAATCTGGGCGTAAATAAGTCAATTCATGTTGTTTGCGGACCTGAGTCACCTTATAAACCAACTTGTGAGCCAAGATAATCGGCAAAGGCATAAACTCTGGTGTTTCATTGGTAGCATAACCAAACATCAAGCCTTGATCGCCAGCACCAATTTGATCTAGCGGATCAGTATCATTGTCTGAATCTCTTTTTTCTAAGGCGTCATCCACCCCTTGCGCAATATCAGGCGATTGTTGATCAACCGCAATAATCACGGCACAAGTATCAGCATCAAAACCGTAAGCCGAATCCGTATAGCCAATTTCACGAATCGTTTGACGTACAATAGCTTGCATATCAACGTAAGCGGTCGTTGATATTTCGCCAGCAACCAAAACTAATCCAGTGGTCACTGTAGTCTCACAAGCAACCCGTGCTTGCGGATCCTTAGCTAAAATAGCATCCAAAATAGCATCACTAATTTGATCAGCTATTTTATCTGGATGTCCTTCTGAAACAGATTCCGATGTAAAGAAATGACGTTCTTTTTCCATAAAAATACTTCCCCCTTGAATTTAGGTTACAGGTAAGCTAAATAGCCCCATCGGGAATTTAGTTAACTAAAATATGTTATCACATATTTAAAAACATTAATACTTAATTATTTATAAACATAATCACGAGTCATTGGCAAGCCAGTTCCAGAAGGACCCTTAGTTAACAGATATTGCACAACATCAATATGTCCGGAGGCAAAGGAAGCAGCACAAGCTTGTAAATACAAATCCCACATGCGACTAAAACGTTCGTCCATCATCTCAATGACTTCTGGTAATTTAGCTTGGAAATTATGATCCCAAATTTCAAGGGTTTTTTGATAATGTCTACGTAACATTTCAGTATCAGCAATTTGCAATCCGGAACCAATAATATTTTGGATATTTTCTGTTAAGCCGGGAATGTACCCACCTGGGAAAATCCACTTATCAATCCAGCCATTGGAACCACCATGTTGTGTTTGCATCGTAATTCCGTGAATCAACGCTTTACCATTGTCAACTAAGAAATCACTAACATCTTGGAAATAACCTGGCAAGTTTTCCTCACCTACATGTTCAAACATGCCCACAGAAACAATGTAATCCCACTGACGGCCCTTCAGTTCACGGTAGTCCGTCAATAAGATTTCTGCGCGATCTTGCAGACCTAATTTTTCAATCTGTGCAGTCACATATTTATACTGTTCTTCACTTAAAGTAATGCCCGTAACCTTTAAATCATATTTTTGTGCAGCAGTCAGCATTAAAGTACCCCAGCCACAACCAATATCTAATAACGTTTTGCCTGGTTGAGGATCTAACTTTTTCAAAATATGATTAACTTTATTCAACTGTGCAGTTTTTAAATCATCATCTTCATGTTCAAAATACGCACAAGAATAAGTTAGCGTCTCATCTAACCAAAGTTTATAAAAGTCATTACCAATATCGTAATGATCTTGAACATATTCTTGATTTTTACTCTCTGAATGTTGACGGTTGGAAACAAATTGTTTAAATTTTTTATTGTATAAAAAGCTATCTTTACTTTGATAAGCGGCTAAAATTAAATCTTCGATACTGCCATCGATCTCAATTTTCTTATCCATATACGCTTCACCTAAAGCAATTGAAGCGTTAGCTGCAATCTCTTTAATTGGAATAGCTTCATGAATAGTAATATGAATTTGGGGATCGCCAGTACCATAAGTTTCAGTCTTACCATCCCAATAGGTTACCTTAAGAGGAATATTAAACGAATTTTTTAATAACTCTTTATAAAAAGTTTTTTCTAACATAGATTATTGACCTCATTTCTCAATCCAATAGTCCTACATTACACCATTAGCTAATAATCTTCAAATTTAGTAAAATTAAACTAGTCTTCATAAAGGAGTTCAGCAATGAAACTAATCAATTCCGCAACTAATCTCATAAGTTTGTTAATTTATCCGATGATTTTAACTTTAAAATACCCCACCAACTATGATCACAATAGTATGGTGTCGTTAATCTTAACAATTCTGATTGTTGTTTATAGTAATATTTTCCACCCCTTAAAAGCCAATAAATATTTCAATCTTATTTATTTCGTATTCAGTCTGGCAATTGCTTATTTGTTAAAATTGCAATCGTACCCTCACTACCTCTTTATTCTTTGGTTATGCGAATTACTAATTTGCTTATTTATTGCTAATAATTCTGTTTCAACTTTTATCTGGAATTTTTTTCTGCCGATTTTTAGTAGTATTGTCATTGTTTTTCCAATACTTCATTTTTTATCCGCCCAAATTATTTTAAATATTATTTTAATTAATTTTTTTACTTTACTGACTACACTAACTAACAACTCGCACCAGATTTTTATCGGTGGGTTTTGCATTGGAGTAGTTTTATTGGGATTATACCTACTACATTATTTAACCAACTTAGCAGTTGTGAGCTATTTAGGTTGCTTTTTAATAATTTTAATAGTTAAATATTTACTCCATTTAAAACTAAACGATTACCAATTAGATATTGTGCGAGGAATTTTTAGTTTTTTAAATTACTTCATTTAAATTTTAATGCTAAAATATTTGCGAAAGTAAAAGTACAGTCTGGCTGGTAATCCAGATCTAATTTTAATAATTAGCAGTAACTAAACCACTCGCAAACAAGAAGCTAACGCTAAAGGAAAAATTCCCTTATAAAAGCAAAGATAACAAAATAGTCTAGCTTATCAACATAAACCTGAATTAAAAATGACACTTCTAATTAGGAAGTGCCATTTTTGATTGTATACATTTTTTAATGGTCCAAGTGACAATATGCAAAAACATATGACCACTCCCAAACCAACAACAACGGATCATACTTATTATTTTCAATAGCATTAACAGTTTGCCGTATAACATTAGCTAATTCAGCTAACTGCGCCTGTGAATAACGCTGTTTTTTTAAAATTGGCAATCTTATTTTCCATATTGTATTCCACTTCATAATGTCAAATAACTTTAACACTTTTAGTCAAACCTAGTATAAACACAAAAAAAGCATTAATTAATTATCAATGCTTTACCAAGATATTAAAAATGGAAGATACAGGGCTCGAACCTGTGACCCTCTGCTTGTAAGGCAGACGCTCTCCCAACTGAGCTAATCTTCCAAAAATGACCCGTACGGGATTTGAACCCATGTTACCGCCGTGAAAGGGCGGTGTCTTAACCACTTGACCAACGGGTCAGAACAAATATTTATTTATAAAATAAAATGGAAGATACAGGGCTCGAACCTGTGACCCTCTGCTTGTAAGGCAGACGCTCTCCCAACTGAGCTAATCTTCCAAAAATGACCCGTACGGGATTTGAACCCATGTTACCGCCGTGAAAGGGCGGTGTCTTAACCACTTGACCAACGGGTCAGCTAAAAGCTAACGGAGAGTAAGGGATTTGAACCCTTGATACAGGTAAAAGCCCGTATACATGATTTCCAATCATGCTCCTTCAGCCACTCGGACAACTCTCCAAATAAAAACTCCGGTTGTCAGACTCGAACTGACGACACCCTGATTAACAGTCAGATGCTCTACCAACTGAGCTAAACCGGAATAAGAGCAGCATGGCAACGACCTATCCTCGCAGGTAGTTTCCCACCAACTACTTTCGGCGCTGAGAAGCTTAACTTCTGTGTTCGGCATGATTCCAGGTGTTTCCTCCTCGCTATCGCCACCACACTTGCTCTCTTCTTACCTTCTGAAAGAACCTTAGTCCTCTCAAAACTGAATATTATGTTCTTACTCGACACCCTTGGTTAAGCCCTCGACCGATTAGTATTGCTCAGCTCCATGTATCACTACACTTCCACTCGCAACCTATCTACCTCATCTTCTTTGAGGGGTCTTACTTCATTACTGAATGGGAAATCTCATCTTGAGGTGGGTTTCACACTTAGATGCTTTCAGCGTTTATCCCTTCCATACTTAGCTACCCAGCTATGCCTTTGGCAAGACAACTGGTACACCAGTGGTATGTCCATCCCGGTCCTCTCGTACTAAGGACAGATCCTCTCAAATTTCCTACGCCCGCGACGGATAGGGACCGAACTGTCTCACGACGTTCTGAACCCAGCTCGCGTACCGCTTTAATGGGCGAACAGCCCAACCCTTGGGACCGACTACAGCCCCAGGATGCGATGAGCCGACATCGAGGTGCCAAACCTCCCCGTCGATGTGAACTCTTGGGGGAGATAAGCCTGTTATCCCCAGGGTAGCTTTTGTCCGTTGAGCGATGGCCCTTCCATACGGTGCCACCGGATCATTAAGCCCGACTTTCGTCCCTGCTCGACTTGTCTGTCTCGCAGTCAAGCTCCCTTCTACCTTTACACTCTACGAATGATTTCCAACCATTCTGAGGGAACCTTTGGGCGCCTCCGTTACTGTTTAGGAGGCGACCGCCCCAGTCAAACTGCCCACCTGACACTGTCTCCCGCCGTGCTTCAACGGCGCGGGTTAGAGCTTTCATATAACAAGGGTAGTATCCCACCAGCGCCTCCTTCGATACTAGCGTACCGATCTCTACGGCTCCTACCTATCCTGTACATGTTACACAAAAACTCAATATCAAGCTACAGTAAAGCTCCATGGGGTCTTTCCGTCCTGTCGCGGGTAACCTGCATCTTCACGGGTATTATAATTTCACCGAGTCTATCGTTGAGACAGTGCCCAAATCATTACGCCTTTCGTGCGGGTCGGAACTTACCCGACAAGGAATTTCGCTACCTTAGGACCGTTATAGTTACGGCCGCCGTTTACTGGGGCTTCAATTCTGGGCTTCGACCGAAGTCTAACTCATCCTCTTAACCTTCCAGCACCGGGCAGGCGTCAGCCCCTATACGTCATCTTACGATTTTGCAGAGACCTGTGTTTTTGATAAACAGTTGTTTGGGCCTTTTCACTGCGGCTGGCTCTTACACCAGCACCCCTTCTTCCAAAGTTACGGGGCTATTTTGCCGAGTTCCTTAACGATAGTTCTCTCGCTCACCTTAGGATTCTCTCCTTGACTACCTGTGTCGGTTTGCGGTACGGGTATTCAGTGTCTCACTAGAAGCTTTTCTCGGCAGTGTGACTATTGTGCTTCGCTACTTTAATTTCGCTCCCTATCACAACTCATCCTTCGCGGTTATAAGCATTTGACTCATATCCAGACTCGCTGCTTAGACATGCTTTTCCAGCTGCATGCTCACAATTCATCTCCTGCGTCCCTCCATCGTTCAAACAACACTGAACAGTACAGGAATCTCAACCTGTTTTCCATCGATTACGCCTCTCGGCCTCATCTTAGGTCCCGACTAACCCTGGGCGGACGAGCCTTCCCCAGGAAACCTTAGTCATCCGGTGGACCAGATTCTCACTGGTCTTTCGCTACTCATACCGGCATTCTCACTTCTAAGCTCTCCACCAGTCCTCTCGATCTGGCTTCTTCGTGCTTACAACGCTCTCCTACCACGTACATCTTTCGATGCACATCCACAGTTTCGGTACCATACTTAGCCCCGGTACATTTTCGGCGCAGAACCACTCGACTAGTGAGCTATTACGCACTCTTTAAATGAGTTGCTGCTTCTAAGCCAACATCCTAGTTGTCTGTGCAGTTCCACTTCCTTTTCCACTTAGTATGGATTTTGGGACCTTAACTGGTGATCTGGGCTGTTCCCCTTTCGACGATGGATCTTATCACTCACCGTCTGACTCCCGGAGAAAGATCTTTGGCATTCGGAGTTTATCTGAATTCAGTAACCCATGTTGGGCCCCTAGTCCAAACAGTGCTCTACCTCCAAGATCCTCTTCTCCGAGGCTAGCCCTAAAGCTATTTCGGAGAGAACCAGCTATCTCCAAGTTCGTTTGGAATTTCACCGCTACCCACACCTCATCCCCGCAATTTTCAACTTACGTGGGTTCGGTCCTCCAGTGCGTTTTACCGCACCTTCAACCTGGACATGGGTAGGTCACTTGGTTTCGGGTCTACGACTACGTACTCGCTTTCGCCCTATTCAGACTCGCTTTCGCTACGGCTCCGTCTTCTCAACTTAACCTCGCACGCAATCGTAACTCGCCGGTTCATTCTACAAAAGGCACGCCATCACTCTTTAACGAGCTCTGACTACTTGTAGGCACACGGTTTCAGGATCTATTTCACTCCCCTTCCGGGGTGCTTTTCACCTTTCCCTCACGGTACTTGTTCTCTATCGGTCACTAGGGAGTATTTAGCCTTGGGAGATGGTCCTCCCTGCTTCCGACGGGGTTTCACGTGCCCCGCCGTACTCAGGATACTGGTAGAGTGTCTCTGATTTCGCCTACTAGACTATCACTATCTCTGGTTCAGCTTCCCAACTGATTCAGCTATCTTCGACTATCTCACGTCCCAGTCCTACAACCCCAAAGAGCATGCTCTCTGGTTTGGGCTCTTTCCGTTTCGCTCGCCGCTACTCAGGAAATCGATTTTTCTTTCTCTTCCTATGGCTACTTAGATGTTTCAGTTCACCACGTCTTCCTCACTTACAACTTTCGTCGCAGTGTGACTAAGCTTTACCTTAGCCGGGTTCCCCCATTCGGATATCTCCGGATCTTCGTTTACTTACAACTCCCCGGAGCATTTCGCTGTTCGTTGCGTCCTTCTTCGGCTCCTAGTACCTAGGCATCCACCGTGCGCCCTTATTATCTTAACCTTAATTACTACTGTTTCTTACTTTCTTCGAATCTCTCGATTCTCGGTGTCTTTCTTCTCATAATATTCAGTTTTCAAAGTACTAATGTCCTTGACAGTTTCCTGTCAATGGAGGTTAACGGGATCGAACCGATGACCTCCTGCTTGCAAAGCAGGTGCTCTCCCAGCTGAGCTAAACCCCCGTACTATTTCTATGGGCCTAAATGGACTTGAACCATCGACCTCACGCTTATCAGGCGTGCGCTCTAACCAGCTGAGCTATAGGCCCGATTTTCTTTCGCGCTTGTCTCTTGGTGCCCTGAGAGTAGACCTCTCAAAACTAAACAAAGTTTCTTGCCAACTGCTTTCCGTTTATTTTTCCTTAGAAAGGAGGTGATCCAGCCGCAGGTTCTCCTACGGCTACCTTGTTACGACTTCACCCTAATCATTTGTCCTACCTTAGACGGCTAGCTCCCCGAAGGGTTACCCCACCGGCTTTGGGTATTACAAACTCTCATGGTGTGACGGGCGGTGTGTACAAGGCCCGAGAACGTATTCACCGTGGCATGCTGATCCACGATTACTAGCGATTCCAACTTCATACAGGCGAGTTGCAGCCTGCAATCCGAACTGAGAATGGTTTTTAGAGTTCTGCTTGCCCTCACGAGTTCGCTTCTCGTTGTACCATCCATTGTAGCACGTGTGTAGCCCAGGTCATAAGGGGCATGATGATTTGACGTCGTCCCCACCTTCCTCCGGTTTGTCACCGGCAGTCTCACTAGAGTGCCCAACTTAATGCTGGCAACTAGTAACAAGGGTTGCGCTCGTTGCGGGACTTAACCCAACATCTCACGACACGAGCTGACGACAACCATGCACCACCTGTCTTCCTGTCCCCGAAGGGAACCCTGTATCTCTACAGCTTTCAGGAGATGTCAAGACCTGGTAAGGTTCTTCGCGTTGCTTCGAATTAAACCACATGCTCCACCGCTTGTGCGGGCCCCCGTCAATTCCTTTGAGTTTCAACCTTGCGGTCGTACTCCCCAGGCGGAGTGCTTAATGCGTTAGCTGCAGCACTGAGAGGCGGAAACCTCCCAACACTTAGCACTCATCGTTTACGGCATGGACTACCAGGGTATCTAATCCTGTTCGCTACCCATGCTTTCGAGCCTCAGCGTCAGTTACAGACCAGAGAGCCGCCTTCGCCACTGGTGTTCTTCCATATATCTACGCATTTCACCGCTACACATGGAGTTCCACTCTCCTCTTCTGCACTCAAGTTTGACAGTTTCCGATGCACTTCCTCAGTTAAGCTGAGGGCTTTCACATTCAGACTTTTCAAACCGCCTGCGCTCCCTTTACGCCCAATAAATCCGGACAACGCTTGCCACCTACGTATTACCGCGGCTGCTGGCACGTAGTTAGCCGTGACTTTCTGGTTGAATACCGTCACTACTTGAGCAGTTACTCTCAAGCACGTTCTTCTTCAACAACAGGATTTTACGATCCGAAAACCTTCTTCATCCACGCGGCGTTGCTCCATCAGACTTTCGTCCATTGTGGAAGATTCCCTACTGCTGCCTCCCGTAGGAGTTTGGGCCGTGTCTCAGTCCCAATGTGGCCGATTACCCTCTCAGGTCGGCTACGTATCATCGCCTTGGTGGGCCTTTACCTCACCAACTAGCTAATACGCCGCAGGTCCATCCTTTAGTGACAGCCGAAACCGTCTTTCATTCCTTAATCATGTGATTAAGCACTTTATGCGGTATTAGCAACTGTTTCCAATTGTTATCCCCCGCTAAAGGGCAGGTTACCTACGTGTTACTCACCCATCCGCCGCTCGCGTCCATATCTTCCTACCCGAAGGTATTCCGTTACTTCTGCTCGCTCGACTTGCATGTATTAGGCACGCCGCCAGCGTTCGTCCTGAGCCAGGATCAAACTCTCATTTTTTGTTAGTTTGTTGACTCAGACTTAGAACTCTAACGTTCTTTGTCTTCTTTATTACTTTTAAATTGACAGGTTCTTTTTCAAGAACCCAGCACTTGGCTTTTAAAGAAACTTTGTTCAGTTTTCAAAGATCTACTTAACTTTTTGTTGATTACCACTTGATTAAGTGGCTCATTTAGTTTATCATCTTATCATGAGCTTGTCAACTGTTTTTTTTATTTGCTTAACAGTGACGCGCATGACTCATTGACAACAGAAAATATATTATCAACTTTTTTACCCTTTTGCAACCCCTTTTTGACATTTTTTGCAAATTCCTTGGATATTTAATTCGATTTTTTCTATTTCAAACCCTGAATCCTTGATTAACCGCCGTTTTAAAGATTCATAATCATGATAATTAATATCGTAAACTTGCCCACAAATTCGGCAAATTGCATGAAAATGTTCTTGGTGATAATAATCAAAATGAATTGACCTATCATCATAGGTCAATTCATTAATTGGAGTTATTTTAGACAAAAACTTGAGATTATTATAGACAGTAGCAATACTAACATTGGAAGTGACCTCATCTTTGAGATCGTTATAAACCATTTCCGCTGTAGGATGATTTTGATGGGTCATCATATATTTCAAAATAAGCAATCTCTGTTCAGTCATCCTTACTTTGTGTTGCCTTAGGTCTTGAACTTGTTCCTGAAATTCTTCTTCAAATTGATCAGTATCCAAACTTAGCCACTCCTTTCTTAATTAGCTAGCTCTGGAGCGTCTGTGTGATAGAGATTCATTAATGATTTATTATTATTCTTATATTCCAAGCTAGACTTATCTTTTTTATTCTGAGCCTTTAATTTCTTTAAGGATTTCTTTTTAGAATAATTAAAATCTTTTTTATTTACTTTGTCAAACCCCTTTGGTGTGTAGAACCTCAGCAGATCACCAGTAATAATCTTATCCGACAATGATAATTCAGTTGCTACTTTATTAGACATAGCATCAACACGACTTTTTTGTTCTGGGGTCAAGTCTTTTGCCGCTTTACCATTCTTAGTATAGTAGTAAGCACCGTTGACCTTCGTAAATTCTGGGGATACAAAGTCTCCGTTCCGAAAGGCAACTAATTGTGGATGTTTATTCGACAATAAATCAGAACCAAATTGAATATTATTACGATTATTAACACCCAATAAATTCAAAATTGTTGGTAATGCATCGATTTCACCGCCGTACGTGTGATTAACTCCACCTTGCAAACCATTCATATGAATCATAAATGGTACCCGTTGAAATTGGGCATTATCAAAATCGTTAAATTTGTCCTTACCTAATAACTTAGCAACAGCCTTCTTATGATTACCTGAAATACCGTAGTGATCTCCATAAAAGACTACCATACTGTTTTTATCTAAGCCTGTAGCTTTCAACCAATTCATAAATTCACCAATTGATTGATCTAAATAATGTGCTGTTTGTACATAACCATCAACAGTTTTATCACCGGTATTAGTTTTAGAAATGGTCTGATTCTTTTTATCTAACAAATACGGATAGTGGTTCGTAACGGTAATCACTTTAGCATAAAAAGGTTGCGGCAACTGTTGGATATAACTAGCAGTATCCTTCATAAAGATCTTATCTTTCATGCCATAACCAACATTATAATTTTTCTTTTGCTTATAGTAATTGGAGCTAAAGAAATAGTTATACCCCCAGGATTTATAAGTGTTATCGCGATTCCAAAAACTAGGTACATCGCCATGAAAAGATGCGGTTGTATAACCATGCTGATCTAAAATAGCTGGCGCAGCTTGAAAGGTATTCGATGTACCGTCAGTTACCATCGCTGCCCCTTCAGGCAAGCCAAATAAAGAATTTTCCATCATCATTTCGGCATCTGCAGTCTTACCTTGTCCTACTTGATTAAAGAAGTTATCAAAACTCAAGGTATTACTTTCATGATAAATCTTATTCAAATTAGGAGTAACTTCTTGATTATCCCATTTAAAATCTAATAAAAATTGTTGGAAACTTTCCAAATGAATCACAAAAACATTTTTACCCTTAGCTACTCCGGTATATTGCACATTCGGAGCAACATAATTGTTACTCATATAGTTCTTAACTGTCTTCATATCAGAACTATCAGCACTAGCTTTGACTGCGCTAGTTTTCGCAGCTTTGACTGTATCATAAACCGAATAAGCATTTAAGCCTAAATATTTCACAATATAATTATTATCAAACGTCCGGGTTAATAAGCCTGAACGATCCTGTTGCGCCAAAGTTAAGTTAATCCCAAAGCTAACAATGGCAATCCCTGTAATTGTCAAAGGGATTTTCGTAGTTAACTTTTGAATATCTATTTTCACAACTTTAAAAGCTAACAAAATAATTAATACTAAAACATCTGCAAAAGCTAAAAAGTCAGTTGGTCTAATAATTCCTACAATGCTGGTACCCAGATTATTCGAAACAGAACTAGAACCCTTAATTAACGTCAAAGTTAAAAAATCCGAAAATTCTCGATAATATAAAATATTAGCAAAGAGCCAAGTTGACGTAATTAGATCAATAATCATCATGTAAATGTATGATTTACGCCCCTTCAAATAAAGCGCAATTCCTAATAATAAAATGGTTGTTGGAATAGGATTTAAGAATAACAAAAACGCCTGCATGCTCGTCTTGATTCCTAAATTAAACTTATTCAAACAAATCAAATAAGTTTTAATCCAACACAAAACTACCGCTAATGTAAAAAAGCCTAGCTTAGTGTTGAAAGTTTTTGCTAATTTTTTTCCGAAGTTCTTCATTCTGAAATCTTTCCTCCACGTACCGAATACTGAGTACGTTCATTAATTGGTTTAAATGCAATGGCAATAATTCCTAAAAACATGCCTAAATAATAAGTTATAAAGCGCCAAATAAACATGCCTAAAACCAGTTGACTTGGCAAGCTAATGTACTGTGAGAATAAAGTGCGAAAACTATATTCAGCGCCACCTGTACCACCCGGAATAGGAAAAATGGATGTGATCATGACAATCATTACTTGTGTAATTAAAACGTTAATGATATTAACATGTTGCACGTGTAAAGCCAACAAAGTGAAATAAACCACTAAATAATAAAAAATTAATTGAATAAAAGTCAAAACAGCTGCTTTACAAACTTTTCGCCGTTCTTTTTTTAAAATTAAACTTTCTTGGTAAAAATTGTCAATTTTATTAAGCACCTTAGTTGTCCAATGCTGTACTTTGGTTGTATTAACAAACAAACCGACAAATTTCATGATTAATAATGTTACTTGGCGCGTAAAACGATAATAAAACATAATCATTAATAATACACCAATTGTCACAACGTGTAACAAAAAACCACAAACAATCAAGATAGCTAATCCGGCAAAATGGTGCGCAATTTGGTCAAATTGAAAAAGCATTGCAATGATAAAGTTAATTAAAACAATCGTTTGATATATAACAAATTTCATTAATAGAACTGAACTACCACGGCCTACCTCGACCCCTGATTGAACTAAAGAAACGATTTGTGCGGGTTGTCCCCCCGAAGAAAAAGGTGTAATCGCGTTAAATAAAGCTTGGATCCAAGGAATTCTTAAAATATTCCACCAATGATGTAACTCATCATCACGATTCTGCAACAAAACTTTTAAAACTAAAGCCTCAAAAAAGAACGAACAAAACATTGATCCAAAAGCGATCAGTAGCCACCACCAATTGATGGTGGTTGCTTGATGCAACAATGATTGCAAGTTAGTTTTATGAATTTCAAAAGCAAAGATTCCCCCGCCAATCGCGAGCATTACTAACATTGCTCCAAAATTTTTACGATTCATTAATCGTTCCTCATCTGTTGAAATTGGTTTAAATAAAAATCATGCCAAATTCGGCTCAAATGTTCTTGTGAATAATAATGAGCAGCACTAATCGCTTTTTGTGCTAAAGCCGCTAATTGTTCTGGATCATGTTGCAATTCTCGTAAAGCTTGATTCATGGCTGCATAGTCCTGAGCTGGACGATATTTATCAGCAATAATTGCTTGGTAAAGTTCCAAATCACGCAACATTACTGGTGTGCCTGTATTAAAGGCTTCTAGCACCGACATTGGGAACAATTCATCATACGAAGGTAATAAAAATAAATCAGCCGCATTTAAATATTCATTTAATTGCGTACGCGGAATAATATCTGTAAAAGTTAAATTTTTCGGTGCTTGGCGAATCATCTGTTTATAACGGTCATAGCCGTCAGTAATTGCGCCAAACGAAAAACCACCGGCCCAAATAAATTGGACATCAGGATTTTCCACCGCTAAGCGATAAAAATCATCAATACCTTTACGTTTTTGCACTTGACCATCGCCAAAAACCATGAAATCAGTTGGAGCCAAACCCAATTGAGCCCGAACTTGATTCCGTTTTTTGTCAGAAAACCGGTAAAATTCCATGTTCGAGACAAAATTTGGAATATACGTCACTTTTTGTGGGTCAATCCCATGTTGTGCTAACTTAGGAATAAAACTCGGATTAACCACAATCAAATGATCCATGCGTTGATAGAATGAAATAATATATTTGCTAACTAGCCCTTGTGCCATTTTAGGAATTCGCAAACTACCTTGTAGTGTTTCTGGCAAAAAATGAACATAGCCAATTTTTCGGCCGCGATTTTTCATAAAAGTAGAAGCATAAAACTGCGGATCAACGGTGTGATAGTGACTAATATCGCTGGTGTGGACAAAGTCATTGACATTTATTTGAAAATCTTGACTTAAAGAAGTGTTTAATAATTGCATCAACTCAGTATAAGCACTGCCAACTCCTTGACCTGCTACTTTTTGTGATGACGAAAACATCGTGATTTTAATCATCGTAATATTGACCGTCCTTTAATGGCTCATTAGCTAATTTTTTACGTAAAAAATATTTATAAGCATCTTGATAAAAGTTTAAGACTTGATCACCAAATAAATCGGCTGAAATTTCATGTAATTTTTTCTTTCGTGGTTCCGGATCATCAAAAGCTCTTGGATGATCCAAATATTGTAACACTAAATTAGCGAACTGTTTGGGATCTTCATAAGTGACTCCAAGTGCTGGATCATCAAGTAAATTATCAGTGTAAGGACTCGAACGCACCACACACTTTAAACCAGAAGCTAATGCCTCAATAAATGTTAAGCCCTGTGATTCCGTATCACTAGCGGAAACAAACAAATCTGCCATTTGATAATATGGCGCCACGTGATCATGATCAACTTCACCAGTAAATAAAACGTGTTGCTGTAAACTTAACTGTTGAACCTGTTGGACTAAATCAGATTTATCAGGGCCACCACCAACAATGACTAAAATTAGTTCGGGATAATATTTAATTAATTGTGGTAACTGTTGAATTAATAATTCAATCTTTTTTTCATTGGCAATACGACTGAGCGTCAATAAAATAGGATGCCGATCAGTTAGTTGCCAACGTTGTAACAACGGTTGTGGGTCAAGTTGCTGGGTAAAAGCCGACAAATCAACTCCGGTCGGAATAATTTGCATCGGCGTTTTAATACCATAACCGCGTAAAGTATCATAAACGCGTTGACTAGGCGCAATCACACCAGACATTCCGGAAATAAATAACTTGGACATTTGCTTAACGTGTGCTGGCTTTAATAAATGACCATTCAAAACATAGTGCAAGTAATCTTCATACATCGTGTGATACGTGTGCACACACGGAATTTTTAAGCTATGCGCAACAAACTTACCAATCAGTCCCAGTGAAAATTCCGTTTGCGTATGCACAATATCTAAATCTAATTCTTTTGCCAATTTTAATGCATGAAACATTCCACGATACGCAATACGCCGATCGGTAAACGAAATAAACGGAATACTGCCTAAACGAAAAATATTAGGTTCCACAGTATTTTTAGCAACATGCGGATCAGAGGTTGTAAAAATATAAACTGTATCTCCCTTACGTTCTAAGTCATTCTTTAAAGTTTGAATAGACGTTGCTACACCACTAACTTGGGGGAAATAAGTATCCGTAAATATCCCAATATTCATTATTTCATACTCCCTTAAATCAGGTTGATATGCCTAATTATAACAAAATAAGTCGCCAAAACATATTATCGTAATAAAAAAAGCAGTTTTTCAACTGCTTTAGGAAAGCAACTTTTTAAATTGCCGATTTTTCCATAAAATGGAAAACAAAATATATCCAATCAATACTGCAATAAACTCACCAATAAAAATATATACTATCGTTAAAAATAATGGTGCCTTCGTCATAATGTTGAGTTCCAACCCCACAATCACACCGTTAACAATGCCAGCAATCACGGGGACCCAATAGCCTTTGTGAAGATGAATTATTAATAAGAAAGTTAGTAACGACGCAAAAGTTCCGACAAAAATATCCACCGCCGCCGTCGGGCTAAATAAATTAGTAATAAAACAGCCTAAGGTTAAGCCGGGAATAAACTTTTTATTGTAAAAAGGTAACATGACTAAAACTTCTGAGATGCGTAGTTGAATATTGCCGTAGGCTAAAGAATTTAAAGGTGGGGTAATGGTCAATACCACATAGATTGCTGCCATTAGCGCATTTAAAATCCAATCATGAGTTGAAAACTCTGCAAAATATTTTTTCAAAATAAATCCTCCATCATCTTTGTTTAAAGACAGGTTTTCCTGGAGTTCTCCAAACTGTCTCAAATTTTTTTATAACAAATCACGCTCTTGTAACTTATTATCAATTAACTGTAAAACTTTTTTGCGATCCTCTTCATTTTCAACAAAGTCATATTGATCACAACTAATCTTCATTTTAGGACTATAATGATAATCCTCGTACCACCGATCATAGCGTCCTAACAAATTATGATAATAATCAATTAGTGAAGGGTCATTTTCAGGTTGTTCATAAGAGCGCCCCCGTTTTTTAATATGCTCCAACATTTTCTCATAAGAAACATCCAAATGTACTAATAAATCAGGCGCTTTTTTATGAGCAGCATATGGCAACTCTTCCATCATATTATCTAATAATTCATCATAAACTTGCACTTCTTGTTTAGTAGCTCGTCCCATATCGGCATTGATATGGAAGAATAAAGAGTCTTCATAAATTGAACGATCTAAAACATTGTTATCATCAGACAAAGCTCGCTTAATAGAAGCAAAACGCTTGTTTAAAAAATAAATTTGTAATAAAAATGCATACTTTTTAGGATCATCATAAAACAAGGGTAAGACGGGATTATCATCAACTTGTTCATAAAAAGCTTGTGTTCCTAAATGCTCTGAAACAAGCGTTGCTAGGCTACTTTTACCTGCCCCAATCATACCACTTAAAACTATCATCATGTTTGCCCTCCTTAAAAAATCCTTATCTATAATAGCACATACCCCACACATATTGTAGCTCAACTTTGGGTTACTACTAAATCTAGTAGTTGTCAACAATTAACTAATCTTTATGAGAGCAATAAAAAAGCTAGCCTCCGTAAATTACTATTTTAGTTTTCACGGAGGCTAGCCTGTTTAATCAATCAAAATAATTTAAGCATCCAATCCCATTTCTTTTTGAACAACACTCGCAATTTGGTTGCCAAAACGTTGGGCATCTTCTCTAGTAGCAGCTTCAATCATTACCCGGAGTAAAGCTTCAGTCCCACTAGGGCGAACTAAAACTCGACCATCACCATTCATTTCCTTTTCAACTGTATCAATGGCCTCTTGAATGGCAGGATAATTTTGCCAATCATTTTTATTTTGCACTTTCACATTAATTAATACTTGTGGATAAGTTTTTACTGGCGCTGCTAGTTGCGACAATTGTTGACCAGTTTGTTTAACAACGTTTAACAACTGAATACCGGTTAACATCCCATCACCCGTGTTATGCAAATCAAAAATGATCACATGACCTGATTGTTCGCCACCTAAGTTATAGCCATTCTGAACCATTTCAGCAGCCACATGGCGATCACCAACATCCGTTTGAACGGACTTCATACCGTTCGCTTCAATAGCTTTGTATAAGCCCAAATTACTCATCACTGTAGTAACAATAGTATCCTTTTTCAAACGACCGTGGGCTTTAAAATAGTTGCCCAGAATAAACATAATTTTATCACCGTCAACAATATTCCCCTTTTCATCAACAGCAATACAGCGGTCACCGTCACCATCAAAAGCTAATCCGACTTGCGCCCCCTGCTTAACCACTTCTCGCGCTAATTTTTCCGGATGCGTAGAACCAACACCATTATTAATATTAACCCCATCAGGATTAGTAGCAATCGTGGTAAAATCGACGTTCAAATCTGCAAATAACTTGCTGACTAATTGACTAGTTGAACCGTTAGCACCATCTAACACCACTTTTACTCCTGATAAATCATCAGAAATACTCTGCCGTAAGAACTCTAAGTATTTCAAAGAGCCTTCCTTATAGTCCTCCAAAGTACCAATGCCTTCAGCTGAAGGCCGCGGCAAAGAATCTTCTGGTTGATCCAAGAAGTGTTCAATTTCTTCTTCAGTAGCATCCTTGAGCTTATAACCATCTGGACCAAAAAATTTGATACCATTATCGCTGGCTGGGTTATGTGACGCCGAGATCATAATGCCGGCATCAGCTCCTTGGACTTTAACTAAGTAAGCCACTGCTGGAGTCGTAATCACTCCTAAATTTAAAACTTCAATCCCGACCGATAATAATCCGGAAATTAATGCTGTTTCTAACATTTGTCCCGATTTACGAGTATCACGTGCCACCAAAACTACTGCTCGATCTTCGTCACTATCTTTTTGTTGGGACAATACAAACCCACCAGCACGTCCCAAGCGAAAAGCTAGCTCCGGTGTTAATTCTTTATTCGCAATACCGCGGACACCATCAGTACCAAAATATTTAACCATTTTTATCCTCTTATTCTAATTATTTATTGAAGCTGGATTAACTGTTGAAGATTGATCATCACCAGTTTTTAAATAGACCTTAATAGTTCGTGGACTCGAATCTATAATATCAGATTTTACTTGATTAATTGTAACAACTTTTGATTTTTTAGTTCCCATCTTAGAAACGTCGATTGGAATTTCTAATTCATTAAGATTATCCAATACTGTTTTCTTAGCATAAACGCGTACTGCAGCGACATCCGAAGTGATGTGATAATTTTTATTTTCGGGTAGATTTTTTGGTACAAATTTTAAGTTTACTTTTTTACTCGGTAAACTGACAGGAACTTTAACCCGGGTAGTCTGTGGAGTTAACAGGACTGATAACGTGCGCCCTTGAGCATCTAACGCTTGCAATAAAACTTCTTGATGAAAATCGGTTGATGTACCATGAGGTAACTTAGCATGTGCCACCACTTGACTAATTCGCTGAACTTCACTGCGTGCACCAACGACTTGAACCACCTGCGGATCCACACTAGCATCGCCACCGATATAACCCGGAGCAATTTGCTTTGCATTATATTTAGCTTGAATCGGAAATACTTGTTGAGCCTTTGGCTCAATATCAACTTCGACATAATGCGGCTTGATCGAATACTTTAAATCGCGATTTAAACCACTTTGATGAATTAAAACACGATGATGACCTACACTTAAATTGTGCAGATTAATGTACACCGTAAAATTATGTGTGTTCTTGGTTGCCGTGACTAGGGCTGAGGGGCCCTCCAATTTGACGCGTACTTGTTTAGGATAACCAGTAATAAAATAATTTTCCGCATCGGAATTTACCTGTAATTTCATATTAAAGGTAACAGTTTTGTTAGCATTAACCACATTGCCAGCAGTTACTCCATTTCGGGTACTGCCAATACTAGGTAAGGAGACGCTCCAGTACAGCCATAAGGCTACCAAAAAGGATAATAACAAATAAAAATATTTAGAATCAATGAATTTGCGCCACTTTTTCATTAGTTATTTCCTTTCTGGAAATGTGCCAAAAATTTCTTAAAAATTGAATTGGATTGTGGCGTTGTGGGAGCTAATTGGGCCCGTAAATAATTCAAGTAATCATCCCGGCTAAGATCTAACATCATATGGTTTTTATGCGTAATCATCACCCCACCAGTTTCCTCCGAAACCACAATCGTCAAAGCATCAGTTACTTCACTAATCCCCACGGCCGCTCGGTGCCTAGTGCCTAATTTTTTCGGAATGGCATTACTTTCCGACAACGGCAAATATGCTGCAGCAACTTCAATTTTATTTTGATTGATGATCACTGCACCGTCATGTAAAGGCGTATTAGGAATAAAAATATTAATTAATAACTCGCCGGTCACATCAGCGTCCAGCTTAATTCCAGTCTCTACATATTCTTCTAAGCCGGTATTCATTTTTAACGTAATTAAAGCCCCAATTCGGCGTTTGGACATATACTGAATTGCTTTATCCAAGGCATCAATTAAATTATTACTTAAATCTTTCTGTTCGTCACGCATGGAAAAAAACAATGGCGAACGGCCCAATTTTTCTAAGCCGCGACGAATCTCTGGAGTAAAAATAATGATAACTGCTATGACTGACCAATTAAAAATTTGATCTGTCAAATAGGCAATCGTCCGTAAATTAAAGAACCAACTGACTAGTTTAATGATCAAAATGATAAATAGTCCCTTTAATAGCTGAATGGCCTTAGTGCCCCGAATCATCATTAATAATTTATAAACTAAAAACCACACAAATAAAATATCAATAACATTTGTTAAAGAATTTAACGTAAAAAGATGGCTTAACCAATTTTGCACGCTTACTTTCACCTCTGATCTTCACCGATAATCCGCACTTCAGTTTCTAAAGCAACACCAAATTTTTCTTGCACAGTGGCTTGAATTAATTTAATTAACGCCAAATAATCACTGGCAGTCGCTGTTCCCAAATTAATAATAAAGCCCGCATGTTTCTGTGAAACCTGCGCACCACCAATAATCTTCCCTTGTAAACCCGCCTTAATAATTAAAGGACCGGTAAAGTAACCCTCTGGACGTTTAAAAACACTCCCACAAGATGGATATTCTAGTGGCTGCTTAGCTCGCCTTAAAGCATTTAATTCGTCCATTTTAGCTTGAATTTTATGTGCATCGCCAGGTACTAACGTAAACGTCACAGCCGTCACAATGCCGTGATTGTCCTGCACCACACTATGGCGATAAGCAAAATTTAAATCTTGTTTTTTAATAGTTACTAATTGGCCCGTAGGTAAAATTTCTTGAATCTGTGTAATTACTGTACTAACTTCACCACCATAAGCTCCGGCGTTCATAAAAGCGGCTCCGCCGACACTGCCCGGAATACCCGCGGCAAATTCTAAACCACTTAAGCCCGCTCGACTCGCAGCTTTAGTTACTTCAATTAAACTGGCTCCCGCTTGAGCGGTAATTTGTTGCTCGTGCACTGCAATTTGGTTTAATTTAGTTAAGATAATGACTAAACCTTTAATACCACCATCTTTAATAATTAAATTACTGGAATTACCTAAAGCCGTTATCGGCAATTGTTTTTCTCGCGCAAAGTCAGTCAATAATTGTAATTCCGCCAAAGTTTGTGGAAAAGCAACATAATCGCCCGGACCACCGGTTTTAGTAAATGTATAGTTACTCAGGAAATCAGCAACTTTAATTTCCACTGGTAATGCTAATAATTGTTTTTTTAATTGTAGATCATCTAAAAATTGATTTCTTACTTTGTCTTGCATGATCAATCTCCTAACTAACTGTTTTCCCTAATAACACCATTATAGTATATAATGAATTTTAAAAATAAGTTTGTAATTGTGAGGTTTTTCCATGGATTTTGTGGCAATGGATTTTGAAACGGCCAATAATCAAGCTGATAGTGCTTGTTCTTTAGCGCTAGCTTTAATTGAAAACAATCAAATTATCGATACTTTTTATACATTGATCAATCCCCAGGCACCCTTTAATCGGCGTAATATTGCGATTCATCACATTCGCCCGCAGGATGTCCAAACAGCACCGACCTTTGAGCAAGTATGGTCGCACATTAAAGTATTATTTAATCAGCAGCATTTAATCACGGCGCATAATGCTGCCTTTGATACCCGCGTTTTAAAAAACTGCTTACAAAAGTATCAAATCACTTCGCCATGTTATCACGTGATTGATACCCTCAAAACTTCTCGTAAATTTTTTCCCGATTTACCAAATCATCGTTTAAATACCGTTTGTGAAGCCTTAGGAATTGATTTAGAACATCACCATCATGCCTTAGATGATACATTAGCTTGTGCTGAGATTTTATTACAAACACAAGCACAATTTGGAGCCGACGCATTACAAGATTTAATTCAATTAAAAGATTAATAAAAAATCTCTGTCAAATATTTTTATTCAACAGAGATTTTTTAGTTAATTAATTGTCGCAAGTTTTTGTACTAACGTTTGATAACGCGTACCTTGTGGTTGAAATTGCAATTTTCTGGTTACTTCATCCATCCGTTCAATATTAATTCGCAAATAATTCGGTGGCAATTGCTCTTTGATGAACTGTGACCATTCTACAATCACGATCCCCGCCCCATCAAAGTACTCCTGCAAACCTAAATCATCAGCCGAGGAATTTTCTAAGCGGTACATATCCATATGATACAACGGATATCTAGCTTGCGGATACTCGCGAATCAACGTAAAAGTCGGACTTTTAACTGGACGCTTAATCCCTAGCCCTTGGGCAATTCCTTGTGTAAAAGTCGTTTTGCCAGCTCCCAGATCGCCATCTAAGAGCAATAAATCACCAGGCAATAAAAGTTGTGCTAATTGACAACCATACTGGATCGTTTCGGATGCACTATAAGTTATTTTTTCCATTATTTGATTATAATGCTTGGGCGGCCGTAATGATAGCTAATTTATATACGTCTTCAACATTGGCTCCCCGAGATAAGTCAGAAATCGGTTTATTTAAACCTTGCAAAATTGGTCCAATAGCTTCAAAGCCACCAAACCGTTGGGCAATTTTGTAACCAATGTTACCTGATTGTAGTTCTGGAAAGACAAAGACGTTTGCTTGACCAGCAACTTTAGAACCAGGAGCTTTTTGCGCAGCAACTGAAGGCACAATAGCTGCATCTAACTGCAATTCACCATCAATAGGAACATCGGGTGCTTGTGCTTGAGCCAATTTAGTTGCTTGAGCAACCTTAGTTACTTCATCACTCTTCGCTGAACCTTTAGTTGAAAAACTCAATAACGCAACTTTAGGATCAATATCAAATAATTTGGCAGTTTTAGCTGAAGTAACCGCAATTTCGGCTAACTCTTCTGCACTTGGATTGATGTTAATTGCACAGTCAGCAAACAAATAACGTTGTTGCTCTTTTTGAACAATAAAGGCCCCACTAGTCCGCGTTAAACCTGGTTTAACTTTGATAATTTGCAAAGCTGGGCGCACTGTATCACCAGTTGGATGAATTGCTCCAGAGACCATGCCATCTACTTGATCTAAGTAAACTAACATAGTACCAAAATAATTAGGATCGCGTAACATTTGTTGTGCTTGTTCAGCAGTATTCTTACCTTTACGCCGATCGACAAAAGCTGTGACCATTTCATCAAATTGGTCATAATCTTTCGGATTTAAAATCTTAATTCCTGAAATATCTAAAGCTAATTCGTTCGCCTTAGCTTGAACTTGAGTAGGATCACCTAAAAAAACCGGTTCTAATAATTGATCTTGTCGTAATTGCACAGCAGCTTTTAAAATTCGTTCATCAGTAGCTTCTGGAAAAACAATCTTCTTATTTTGACCACTAATCTTTTGCTTCAACGATTCAAATAATTCCATGATTCAATCCTCCTAATTTTCTGTGACTGTTTGTGGTAATTGCCAATTAATTGGCGTTTTACCATACTTTTTTAAAGCTTCATTGGTTCTAGAAAATGGTCGCGAGCCAAAAAAACCATAATTAGCGGAAAAAGGGCTGGGATGAGTTGAACTAATAATGGTATTTTTATTAGTATCAATTAAGTTCATCTTTGATTTAGCAGCCTTTCCCCATAAAATAAAGACGACACCACCTTTTTGCGAGAGCGCTTTTATTGCCTGGTCAGTTAATTGTTCCCATCCCTTACCTTGATGGGAATAAGCCTGGCCACGGCGAACCGTTAAAACAGAATTCAACAACAAAACGCCCTGATCAGCCCATGATTTTAAATAACCATGTTGCACTGGTGGATAACCTAAATCAGCTTGCAATTCTTTATAAATATTTTGTAAAGATGGCGGTACTTTGTTTCCCGGCAAAACTGAAAAACTCAGTCCGTGAGCTTGATTTGGCTCATGATAGGGATCTTGACCTAAAATAACCACTTTAGTTTGTTTAAATGAGGTCCAATCAAAAGCTTGAAAAATATTATACATATCTGGATACACAGTTTGCTCTTGATACTCACGTTTTAAAAATTGGTGTAAGCGTCGATAGTAATCTTTTTCAAACTCCGGTTCTAGAATTTGTTGCCAATCATTTTTTATTAATTGCTTCAACTTCACACCACCTATTATGGTAAAATTTGATTATTGATATAGGAGGAACTTATGACAATTAAACTAATTGCTTCAGATATGGATGGAACGTTATTAAATAGTGAATCAATTGTATCTAAAGAAAATATTACCGCAATTCAAGCTGCAAACCAAGCAGGAATTCAATTTGTTGTCGCCACTGGTCGTGGTTTAAGTGAAGCGGCTCCGTTGGTCAGCAATTTAACGGTCAAACCGGACTTTATCACTTTAAATGGAGCCTTAGTTTATAATCAAGACCGTGAACCTGTCGTCAAAATTCCCATTGATCGTTCTAATTTAAAACAATATTTAACGCATATTAAAACTAGTAAACTCTATTTTGAAATCATTACCGATCAAGGAATTTATTCCAATAGTCGCATTCAGCGTATTCAACATACGGCTAATTTATTGGTCAAATTAAACCCCAATCTCTTATATAAAATGGCCGTAGCACGTGCTACTTCACGGGCCGAATTAATGAACATCAATTATGTGAAAAGTTTTGACGCACTTTTGCATGATCCTCAAATCAATGTGATGAAACTGTTAGTCTTTAGTGACCGTCATCCGCAAAAATTGCAACAATTAAGAGCACAATTACAACAAAATTCCGAAATTGTCATTACTTCCTCATCACCCAATAATATTGAAATCAATAATGTTAAGGCCCAAAAAGGCCGCGCACTAACCACTTTTGCTCATAAGCTAGGTTTACAGATGAGTGAGGTCATGGCGATTGGTGACAATTTAAATGACGAATCAATGATCCAGGCGGCAGGAATTGGTGTCGCCATGGCCAATGCAATTGCGCCAATTAAGAAACTAGCACAATACCAAACCAGCAGTAATAGTCAAAATGGCGTTGCGCAAGCTATTTACCATGCGATTGCTTTAAATAAACAGCAAGCAGCCAATTTAAAATGATTTATTATCTCCAATTTAATGCCGCTAATTTACCAGGAGTCATTCAAGTTACTAATCAACAACAAGAGCTGTGCTACTATCTTATTCGCACAGCTCCCCGTTGGAAAATTAATTATGAACTATTAACACCGCGCCAAACTAAGTTGGGTGATATCATTCAAACTAGCACGCATCCATGGGCTAATTACCAAATTAAATTAGCCGATATTTTAATCACTAAATTAATTCATATCACTAATCATCGCCGCCAGTTAATGATTGCTCCTAGTTTACATTGGTTAGTTTCTGGTAATTTATTAACCAATAATTACTTGGTCCATGATTTTCACCATCATTTAATCATGTCTGTTGATAACATTTATTTAAAAAATGGTCATGAAGGCTACCTACTCCAAATCAGTCCTCAAGTAGATGCGCAAATTGGACTTTTATTAGCTGCTGTTTTAAACCAAACCAGCCGATTATCCAAAAATCAACGTTCAATCAAAAATTGGCCACTGCATCGGTTGCAGACTAATCTGTCACATGCTTATGATCTTGAGCGTAGAGATTAGCTATTTCAATAATTGTCTGAGCTAATTGGGCCATGGCCTCTACTGTTACAAATTCATACGGGCCATGAAAATTTTCGCCACCATTAAACAAATTGGGCGTCGGCATACCTAAATAGGTAATCTTAGAACCGTCTGTCCCACCACGAAAAGGTTTCACATGTGGATCTATTTGTAAATTCTTTAAAGCCCCTTTCGCCAAGGTCACTGGATAACGATCTTGGTTAATAATGTCTGCCATATTGTAATATTGATCCGTCAGTGTTAACTGAATCCGCGGTTGAGCAAATTGAGCATTTAATTGGGCGACAATATTTTGCAGATCTTGTTTGCGCTGTTCAAAAGCACTTCGCGAAAAATCACGAATAATATAAACCAAATGCGCATGGGAAACGTCACCCTGAAATTGATTTAATAAATAAAAGCCATCATAGCCTCGAACTAATTCTGGCCGTTCTTTTTGGGGCAATCGTTGATCAATTTGTTCAGCCAAACTAATCGCATTAACCATTTGACCATAGGCTTGTCCAGGATGAACACTAACTCCGGAAATATCAATTACGGCTTGTGCAGCATTAAATGTCTCATATTCAATATCTCCGACTAAACCATTGTCCAACGTATAGGCGAAATCAGCCGCAAAATCCGGTACATCAAAGCGATCTGCACCGCGCCCAATTTCTTCATCTGGACCAAAAGCCACTTTAATCGGTCCGTGTAACAACTGAGGATTGTTAACCAAATAGCGCAAAGCCGCGATTAATCCCGCAATCCCGCCTTTATCATCAACTCCCAAGAGCGTCGTTCCATCGGCAGTAATCAAAGTTTGACCGATATAATTCTGTAAATTAGGAAACTGCTGTGGATCTAACTTTAACCCGTTAGCCCACTCAATTACTTGCCCTTGATAATTAGCATGAACCTGTGGTTGCACATGAGCTCCAGAATAGTCAGCCGCAGTATCCAAGTGTGCAATAAAACCAATAGCGGGCATGGCCAGCGTATTTCCTGGTAATAAAGCTGTCACAAAACTATTTTGCGGATTTAATTTAACTTCGTGCAAACCTAAATCCTGCAGTTGCTGCATTAATAAGTGTGCTAACTGCGTTTGACCGGCAGTGGTCGGCACTTGATCTAAGGCTTGCGAAGCATCAGATTGCGTATTTATTTTTACATAAGTTAAGAAATCATCTAGTAATTGTTGTTGATTAATTGCGTACTTCATTCACTAATCCTTCTTTGAACTGAAATAAGTGGTCTTAAAGTCATAAGGAACACCAGAACCATTGTAAACTAAACCTTTAACTTTGGTATTCAACAATTGCGCTTTGACACCTTGATATAACGGCACTGTTCCTTGTAATTTCATTAAACGCTTTTCAGCTTTGACTTGATATTGCCAACGTTGGGCTTTATTTTGAGAAAGCTTGTTTTCCGACAAATCCAAATCATGATCAAACTGAGCATCATGGAATTTAGAAGTATTATAAGATGAATCACTTTCCCAAATATCCAAAAAGTTAATAGGATCCGAAAATACTGATTGCCAACTAGTAATCACTAAATCATAGTCACCTTGATGTTCCCGAGCTAAACGCTGCACCTTGGGCAAAGTCTTCAATGTGATTTTGACATGGGGTAACTTATTTAATGAGCCTTGAATAAATTCACCCGTTTGCTTGGAAGTAGTCGTATCATCAATTAGTAAACTTAAGTTCAATTGCTTGGTATTAGTTTGCTTCAATCCTTGACGCAATAAACTTTTAGCTTGTTTTAAGTTAGAGCTCGTCGAATTAGGAACTTGACTAACTTGTGCAAAATCTTTGTTTTGATAAGATCCTAATCCTTGTGGTACAAAACCTTTGGGCGCTAAAGAACCATCTTCTAAAACACCTTTAACCAATTGATGCCGATTAATTGCTAAAGAAAAGGCCCGCCGTACTTTTTGATTCTTAAAGGCTGGTACTTTGTTTTGATTCAAATTCATATCAGTCATATTAGACGATTTGCGCACTAAGAAATCTTTTTGGCCTTTTAAGTTAGGAACTTGCGTGCCTGAAAGAATTGTTTCATCCACTTTATTGGATTGATACAAATTTAACCCGGTTTGCGGATCCTTAACGACATCCTCCTTAACTTGTTGTAGACGGACATGTTTTTTATCCCAATAATGCGGATTTTTAACTAAACGCCAATTATCACTACTGCCATTCCAACCTTTTAAGATAAATGGTCCGTCCGCAACCGTTTTAGCAGAAGTGGTACCGTAATCTTTCCCCCAACGATTAACTGCTGCTTGGTTTTGAGGGAAGAACAACGGCCACGCTAACAATTTCTTAAAGTATGGTACCGGCTGAGTTAATTTCACCTGTAATTTATGCTTACTTAAAGCCTGTATTCCCAATTTATCAACTGGTAGTTTATTGGCATTAATCTGCTTCGCGTTTTGTACTTGATTTAAATAAAACGCATCACTGGAACCCGTTTTGGGATCTACCGTCCGCCGCCACGAAGTCACAAAATCTTGAGCGGTAACGGGCGTATTATCGGACCACTTGACATTTGGTCGAAGATTAAACGTATAGGTTAATCCGTCAGCTGAAACTTTGGTTTTAGTAGCCAAAGCTGGTTGCGCCTTGCCATGAGCATCCAAACGATACAAACCTTCTTGCGTATTCAACAAAACGTCAAAGCTTAAGGTGTCAGAAGCTTGCGAAATATCTGCAGTAGCCAATTCAGAACTTTCTGTCCAATTCAACGTATTTTTGGTTTTAGCTTGCGCTATCTGTAAATTAGCCTGTGTTCCTAAAGCCAAAGTACAGAGCAAGATTCCCCAAAAACTTTTCCATTGATGAGTCATTAATTTTTCCTCCAAACTAAAAAACTGCAAGTCAATTATTGACTTGCAGGACGACAAAGACGTGGTACCACCTGGTTTTCGATCTTAAAAATAAAACCGCTTATGAATAACAATAACCTTGGTCTGTACACAACCTCGAAACGATTAGGTTATTATTCTTCATTATGTGCTAATGGCCATCACCATAATTACCTTATTCCTTGAACTCGGCAATTAATCTTAATCAAAGACCATATTCAACTAGATTACCTAACATTTCACACCTACCAATGTCTCTCTGTAAGAATAATCTAATTTACTCATCTTTTAGATTAAAAAATATTAACATATAGTGAAATTATAAATCCTAAAAATTAAATGTCAAGTACCCAATTCCAAAAAAATAGAGTTTGGACCAACAAGTAGGTTTTCTCCAAAACTTTACCAAGCTGGTGTCTGCCTCTTATTGTTGTTAGAAGTTCTGGCTAGAAAAAATTCCCATCTTCCTCTCAGAGGTTATTCGTTTTTTCTAATTGACCGAAACTTTCGTCCAAACTCTATTTTAAATTGAATTCTTTAAAAATCCATTCCTCCTGATTTTTTTATTTATATCATGATATAAATATAATATACAAAAGAATAAATGATAAAAAAAGAAACAATTTACCCTAAACGCCTTACTTTGATACATTTAGATCACATTGCTTCATTAATGGCTTGACATGTTAACAGATAGCCGACCACATCTAACCTTTTTAACACCATAGTTACTTCAATTTGAAAATCTGTTTCCAACCAGCTATTTAATTGGTGAAAAATTGCGCTAGTTATTAACTCTAATTCATCCCAATTATTTTGTAAAACTTCCAAAATAGCTAAATTATCCGTCGAATACGTATTTAAAAAATTTAAAATTTCATGATAAAACCAATTTAATAAATTTTGCTGGCACAGCACCCGATAAATTAAACGACAACTTGTTTGATGATTATTTAAATAAAATACGCAGTAACTCACCAGTTGATGCCAATCACTAAAAGTTCGCTGCTGCAATTTTGCCAAGTGCTCTTGAATCAGTGATTGGTAAATAGAAGCAGTTCCATTCGGAAAATAACGATAAAAAGTACTGCGACTAATCGACAAATTATTAGTTAAGTCACTAACGGTCAAAACATTAGTCGCTTTTGCTTTGAGCAATTCTTCCAAATGCTGGATTAAATAATGAATGGTTACTGCACGTTTCATCATTAACTCCTCGAATAAATTTATTTATATATCATCTTTTATCGTAAAACATTTTTTAAATTGCGCCGCATTTCTCGATCTTGATCACGGCGTTTAATAGTTTCTCGTTTATCGTATTGTTTTTTACCTTCAGCCACACCAATTAAAACTTTAGCGAAACCGTGTTTGAGATACATTTTTAGTGGAACTACTGTAATTCCCTTTTTAGACAATTCACCACTAATTTTTTTAATTTCTTTTTTGTGTAGTAATAATTTACGATCGCGTAAGGGATCATGATTAAACTGGTTACCTTGGTCATAAGTACTGATATGAACATTAGCTAACCACAATTCTCCTCGTCGAAATTGCACAAATCCATCCCGTAAATTAACCCGACTAGCGCGCACTGACTTAATTTCGGTACCTGTTAGAGCAATCCCAGCTTCATACGTGGATAAAATATTATAATCATGACGCGCTTTTTTGTTGTTAGCAACTTCATTCGCTGCTTTTTGATGATGCTTCTTCATAACTATCAATCCCCCTAATGACGGGACTTTTGATTATTTCGTTCGTATTTGCCCGAGCGCTGTTTAGTATTTTTTTGAGAACGTCGTCCTGAATTTTTATGCCGTTGCAAGAATTTTTGATGTTCCTGTTCACGGCGTTTTTTTTCTGCATCGGCCCGTTCTTGTTCCTCTGGACTTAGCACTGGCTCAAAGTCCACTTGGCGTTGCTGAGCATCTGCACGAATCAATTTTACCTTGATACTATCACCCATTGTGTACACTTTATGGGTGCGTTTGCCAATCATGGATAAGGCTTTTTCATTATATTCATAATAATCATCTAGCATATTAGAAATATGAATCAAACCTTCTACCGTATTTTCTAAGCTAACAAACATGCCAAAACTGGTAACACCACTAATGACACCTTCAAATTCTTGTCCCACTTTATCAGCCATAAACTCAGCTTTTTTCAAATCATCAACTGCTCGTTCTACATCAATCGATTTTCGCTCACAAGCTGAAGTGTGAACACCAACCTCTGGTAATTGTTCTGCCCATTGGTTTTGAATATCTTCGCTGGTACCCTCGTCAGCATAACTATGAATCATCCGGTGTACCATTAGATCAGGATAACGTCTAATTGGGGACGTAAAATGCGTATAATAAGTGGCCGCTAAGCCAAAGTGGCCTAATGGATCCGGAGAATACTTAGCTTGTTGTAAACTCCGTAATAACATCGTGGTAATTACTGCTTCTTGGGGTTTACCAGCTACTTTTTCTAAAACGGTTTGAAACATCTTGGGGGTAACATGCTTAGCATCACCCGGAACTGATAAACCAAACGAACTAGCAATTTCAAAGAAATTCTTTACCTTTTCCGGATCCGGTTGTTCATGCACCCGATACAAAAACGGAACGTGTAACTTATTAAAATGTTCTGCAACTGTTTCGTTGGCTGCCAGCATAAAGGATTCAATCATTTTTTCCGCTGTACCACGTTCCAGTAGTTTAATATCTGTAGGATGTCCCTGATCATCAACGATGATTTTGGCTTCTGTTTCTTCAAAATCAATTGCCCCACGCTGATGTCGCATAGCAAATAAAATCTCATGTAATTGCGCCATTTCTTCCAGCATTGGTACCAAATCGGCATATTGGGCGCGGATTTGAGCATCCCCATTTAAAATTTTATTCACATTATTGTACGTCAAACGCGCATGTGAGCGAATAACACTAGGATAAATTTTATGATTGATAATTTCTCCCTGCGGATTAATCTCCATGTCACAGGTCAAAACACAACGATCTTCACCCGGATTTAAAGAGCAAATACCATTCGACAAACGAAATGGCAGCATTGGAATAACCCGATCGACGAGATACGTACTTGTCCCACGTTCGTAAGCTTCTTGATCTAAAGGACTGCCGGGCTTAACATAATGGGTTACATCAGCAATGTGTACTCCTAAATGAAAATTGCCATTTTCCAATTTCCATAAAGTGACGGCATCGTCAAAGTCTTTCGAATCATCGCCATCAATCGTTACAGTTACTTGTTCAGTATTATCTACTCGACCTTGCCAATCCGCTTCGGTTAAGTGATCTGGGACTTGTTGAGCAGCTGCCAAAACTGCTTCTGGAAATTCATCTTTCACATCATTTTGATAAACAATGGACAATTCATCGACACCGGGAGCATTTTTATTACCCAAAGTTTTCAGTGCAATGCCTGCCATACTGCGTGGAAAGTCGGCACTTGGATAATTAGTAATCTCTACTTGCACCATGTCACCCATTTGAGGCGTGATTCCCGTTTGTTTGATGAAAACCGGATTATTGGCCATCTTTTTTTCATGACTCTTGACATAACCAACTAACCCGGTCTTTTTAACTTGCACATCGCTATAAGGCATAAATTCACCAACGATTTGTTTCAGGCCGTGGTCTAAAATCTGAGTAATCTTGCCTTCAGCCCCATTATCTCCCCAAGGATTAGCAGGTTTTAAAATCTGGACTTCAACTTCGTCATCATTGATCGCATTCAAGGTATTGGTTCGCGCAATAAAGATATCTGGTTCTTCATCGTCATACCGAACAAAACCAAAGCCGCGGTCATTAGCCCGAAAAGTCCCACTAACTTTTTGATCAATGGGTGTCATCTTAAATTGGTTACGATCATGAGCAGTGATCTTATCTTCACCCTCTAACACAGCTAACGCTTTTAAAACGTGATTATAAGATTCAGAACCGTGTAATCTCAATAAATCTACTATATCTTGAGCAGTATATTTGCGATCCGGATAATTGCGAAACACTTCTAAAACATCTGAAATTAATTTATTTTTTTCTAAAGCCATTCAATTTTTACTCCTAATTTACCAATAAAAAGTTTTCTAAATCTTGTTCTAACTGGGGCCGTGCTTGGTTCACTGTAATGACATGGCCGGCGTTTTGATAAAAGTGCGTCACTACTTGTTTTGGTGACAAAACAGCTGCTAAACGTTGGGCTGACTGAATATCAACCATTTGGTCCTTTTGACCATGACCAATAAATAAAGGCTGCTTAATTTTGTCTAATTGTTGGCGAACTGTCAAAGCAGTTTGCTTAATTCCTGCCAACGCCTGCGGTAGTAATTGTTCCACTTGACGTTTTCGTATGGCTCTTTGGCCAACGCTTAATTCTTGTTGTTGTTCTAAATAGGTTTCATATTGATAAAATCCAGCTGAGACATTAGTTAAATCATCATTAAAAATCGGACAACCTAACACTGCACCACTTTTTAAATCTGGCATCGTTGCTAAAGCCTTTAAAGCAAACAAACTACCTAACGATAACCCAACAATACTAATAGGACCTCGCTTTGTTTGACGGACAAAATCAATGGCAGCTTTAGTATCCGCCCACCAAGCTGCTGGATTACCTTGTTGTAAAATATCGACCGCATTTAAAGTTCCATGACCTGTAAATAGCGGTAAATAAGAACTGATATTTTGTTTGGCTAAAACCCGAGTCAATGACAAAAAATCATTGGGACTACCTGTATATGAATGTAAAAAAATAACCGTTCGTTCACCTTGATCAACAAACAACGTTTTGGGAGGAACTCGCTTCATCTTTACACCTCGCAAACTCAATAAAAAAATCCCACTGTAAAAACAGGAGGATTTAAGTTTATTTTGATGACATAAAAGCCAATGCAAGCGCACAAACAAAGAAAATAATTGCTAAGATTGTCGTAACTTTTTCCATAAATGCTTCAAAGCCACGTTTCTTCTGCGTGTTAAACAAATCACCTGCTCCGCCAGATAAAGCATTCAACGCGTCTTGCTGTTTTTGTGGTTGCATCATAACGGCAATAACAATCAAAATAGAATCAATAACTAAAATATTTGTTAGTAAACTGTACACGTTTATAACCTCCGTTATGGCACTACTGATAGCATAACATAAAGATTTAGCATTTACTAGTTGCAACCTAACTAGCCTAATTCATTCGTCAATTATTTTTAAATAATTACCAAATAAAAAAGCAAATACCTATCCAATGATTAATTGGAAACAAGCATTTGCTTTGGCATAATCAACTTTTAGTCAATTTCTTCCAGATTCTCAAAAAATCTTTTTCATTACTGTCCCTTACATAATTGATTGGTTGTTATCCGTCAAATTATCAGTAATTAATATGGTTGATTTTTAAGCTAATTTGCTTTTAATAATTGCACACTTGCTGCAATATCTTGACTTTGAGCAATCATTGAAATAACAGAGCTACCTGCCACTCCAGTTTGAGCTACTTCCCGTACATTATCTGCAGCAATGCCGCCAATGGCGACAATCGGTCGTTGCGCCAGTTGATTCAATTGAATTAAGCCTTTTATTCCGATCACGGGTGAAGCATCAGCCTTGGAGTTCGTAGCAAATACTGGACCACAGCCGTAGTAATCAATTCCCTGAATTTGATTAGCCGATGTTATTTCTTGTTCATTCGAACAAGATAGTCCCACAATCATCTGACCACCAACTTCCTTGATAACCTGTTGAATTCTTTCATCACTTTGACCGACATGAATACCGTCAGCTTGAACTTCTTGTGCCAATTCAACATCATCGTCAACGATGAAGGGAACTTGATATTGACTACATAGTTGACGCAATTGTTGAGCCATTAACAAACGTTGTTGCTTATCACTAATAGCTTGCGGACCTTTATCGCGAAATTGATATGCAGTAATGCCAGATTTTAAAGCTTGTTCGACTACTTCAGGTAAAGTTTTAGTAGGCAAAAGATCTTGCGTTCCACAAATAAAATATGCTTTTAAAATACTTGCTTGAAAATTAGTCATCTTGTTTTTCCTCCTGATACGCCCAGTGATTCAGCGGACCATGTCCATGACCGACTTGAATAGTATTCTTAATTGCAGCTTGCGTAAAGTCTTTAGCAATTTTTGCTGCTTGTTTAAGCGGTCTTTGTTTTGCTAACTCGGCACATAAACATGATGATAAAGTATCACCGGTTCCGTGAGTTCGCTTGGTTGCAATACGGGGGGCACTTAACCACAAATCCGTTCCATCTTGAAATAACCAATAATCCCGCACTGCATCACCTTGAGCATGACCACCTTTAATCAGCACATTTTGGGTGCCCATAGCCTGAATTTCTAAAGCGGCTTGTTGAAAATCAGCTGAAGTTTTGATTTCATGTCCAACTAGCCGTTGCGCTTCCAGTAAATTAGGTGTAACTACTGTTGCTAACGGTAATAACTGTTGCTTAACAACCTCAATCGCATCATCAGTCAATAAGGCAGCTCCACCTTTAGCAATCATGACCGGATCAACAATCAACGGTCCAAAATCATATTTTTTTAAATTATTCACAACATATTCTACATGGTTAGCGTCACCTAACATCCCTGTTTTACAAGCACGAATTTGAAAATCCGCGGCCAACGAAGCAAACTGGGCATTGACCATTTCTTCAGGCAACATAAACGATTGTTGTACGCCTAAAGTATTTTGAGCTGTGACAGCCACTACGACACCTGTGGCAAAAACATGGCATGCTTGCATCGTTTTAAAATCAGCCATCATCCCAGCACCACCACCAGAATCTGTTCCAGCAATCGTTAATGTTTGTGGAAAAGAATTAATTTTTTCAATCATATTATAATTCCTCATATTGAGCGATTGAATTAATTTGATCAGTTGTCGCCCAAGCTAATTGATCTAATAAATTTACAGTAAAGCTACCGGGACCAACTTTTTGATTACCGACTGCTAATTCACCGATTGCTGCAAAAACTAATGCCGCCGTTTGTGCTGCTTCAAAATAATTATCTGAACTAATTGCACAAAAAGCGCCAACGATACTAGTCAACATATCTCCCGAGCCAACATGGGCCGCAAATAGTGGCGTACCATTGTGTACAGCCACTACCTGCTGACCATCGGTAATATAGTCCGTTGCACCACTCATCAAAACAACACAATGAAACTTTTGTGCAGCAGTTTTGGCAATTTCAATCACATCGCCAGTTCCAGCACCTGCATCAATCCCTTTAGCTTGCCAATCAAAATCTGCCAAGGCTGCAATCTCCCCAGCATTACCTCGAATAACCGATACCTGAAAATCTTGTAACAACTTTAGCGCGACTTGCTTACGATAATTAATAGCTCCGACTGCCACTGGATCCAAAACAACGGGCTTTTGAGCAGCGTTAGCCGCTTGGCCCATCGTCTTTAAGTGTTCAATTTGTTCTTGAGTAAAAGCACCTAAATTTAAAGAAACAGCATTACTGATTCCCACCATTTCTTTGGTTTCTGCGATTTCCTCTGACATAATTGGTGATGCTCCCAATGCATTCAAACCATTGGCCACATCTTGAACAGTCACGAAATTAGAAATGTTCAATACAACCGGATTCTGTTTACGTAAATCATCTAACAATGATAACTTCATCTAAAATTCCTCCTAATATGCACAGAACTTCTAAATTAATTGCTCTCGTAAAAATGCAATTAAAAAAGACGCCTCAATTGAGACGCCTATTAATCAATAGTCTTAATTTTAATAGCACATCCCTACGCAAGTTCTAACTTACAGGTTCAAAGAGTTCAGATTAAAAATCTGTCTCAGCCCAAATTGGCACCCCTTGCTTATATTTTTTAACGTTTTCATTATAATCAAAATAATAAATTTTCGCAAGATAAAATTGTATTAAAGATCTTTTACTTGCTATGTTATAATTCAAATACAGGGTATCTAAAATCTCAGAGCAAATTTGAGGTTTTTGTACCCTTAAAGATTTAGCAATAGAAAAACTAATCAGTCTAAAGAAAAGCTTGACAGTGAGTTTTTGTACCCTTAAAGATTTAGCAATAGAAAAACAGATGAGAATCCGTTGCCTGAAGAGAAGCTGTTTTTGTACCCTTAAAGATTTAGCAATAGAAAAACTGGTGGCATGTGGGATGGTTTAGGACACGAGTTTTTGTACCCTTAAAGATTTAGCAATAGAAAAACACAGCCAACAAGGAGTAAAGACAGCTATAAGTTTTTGTACCCTTAAAGATTTAGCAATAGAAAAACGTTGAATTGAACCGTCGACACCAACACTAGGTTTTTGTACCCTTAAAGATTTAGCAATAGAAAAACGCAGATTTGTTCCCTAGTTTTTAGCTAGAGGTTTTTGTACCCTTAAAGATTTAGCAATAGAAAAACTAAACAGATTTCATACCGTTTAAGCTATTGGTTTTTGTACCCTTAAAGATTTAGCAATAGAAAAACCACCTATGGTAATAACTTTTAACCCGTGTGGTTTTTGTACCCTTAAAGATTTAGCAATAGAAAAATTGTATGATTATGTAGCTTAATTTTTGATAGTAAATTGAAAATTAAGTTTTTTTATACAAAAAAACAGTGCCGGTACGTGAACGCACCAACACTGCTTTTATTTTTTACTGATTATTTGTTGATGCTGTAGAAACTCTTAGCACCTTTATATTCAGCAGCGGAACCTAATTGTTCTTCAATCCGCATTAATTGATTGTATTTAGCAATCCGATCTGTCCGGCTCATAGAACCAGTCTTGATTTGACCCGCATTTGTAGCAACAACTAAGTCAGCAATCGTGGTATCTTCAGTTTCACCAGAACGGTGAGAAACAATCGCTGTGTAGCCAGCTTCTTTAGCCATTTCGATTGCTTCAAAGGTTTCGGTCAAAGTACCAATTTGGTTAACCTTGATTAAGATAGAGTTAGCAACACCCATATCAATACCCTTCTTCAAGTAATCGGTATTGGTTACAAATAAGTCATCACCAACGATTTGGACTTTGTCGCCCAACTTCTTGGTCAACATTTGCCAATCTTCCCAGTTGTTTTCATCCAAAGGATCTTCAATGGAAACGATTGGGTACTTGTCAACTAAGTCTGATAACAAGTCAGCAATTTCTTCAGCCGTATAAGACTTGCCGTCACCCTTCATATCATACTTACCAGTTTCGGTATTGTAGTATTCAGATGAAGCACAGTCAAAAGCAATGGCAATATCTTCACCAGGCTTGTAACCAGCACGTTCAATAGCTTCAACTAAAACTTGGAATGGTTCCTCATTGTTCTTCATGTTGTTTGGTGCAAAGCCACCTTCATCACCAACAGCTGTAGAGTCGCCACGTTCCTTTAAAATAGAAGCTAAGTTATGGAAAGTTTCAGAACCCATCCGAATAGCTTCATGGATGCTCTTAGCACCAACAGGCATAATCATGAATTCTTGGAAGTCAACATTGTTGTTAGCATGCTTACCACCATTAATAACATTCATCATTGGTGTTGGTAAAACATGGCTGTTTGGTCCACCTAAATATTCGTACAAAGGTAAACCTAATTCATCAGCAGCAGCATGAGCAGCAGCTAAAGAAACACCTAAAATAGCATTGGCACCTAACTTACCCTTGTTTGGAGTACCATCTAATTCAATCATTTTTTGATCAATAGCGCGTTGATCAGTAACGTCCATACCAATAACTTCTTTGGCAATTACGTCGTTAACATTTTTAACAGCTTTCAAAACGCCCTTGCCCATAAAACGGGACTTGTCGCCATCACGTAATTCAACAGCTTCGTGTTCACCGGTAGAAGCACCAGAAGGAACACTAGCGCGACCAAAGCCACCTAATTCAGTATACATTTCAACTTCAACAGTTGGGTTGCCACGTGAATCTAAAATTTCACGAGCTAAAACATCAGTAATAACAGACATTTAATATTCTCCTTTTGTTAAATGATCAACACACTTAATTTTAACATTTAAACTAAATTAATTAAACTGCTTAATCTTGATAATTAACTAATTGTAAATAAGATTCTGGATCTAAGCTGGCGCCACCAACTAAACCACCATCAATATCAGGTTTAGCCATTAATTCTTTCACGTTAGCAGGCTTTACTGAACCACCATATTGAATCCGGACGTTTTCAGCTGTTGTTTCATCATATAAATCAGCAACAGTTTGGCGAATAACGTGACAAATTTCTTGAGCTTGATCAGAAGTAGCCGTCTTACCCGTGCCAATCGCCCAGATTGGTTCATAAGCAATCACTAATTGGGATACTTGTTGTGCTGATAAATCTTTCAACGCAGCTGTAACCTGGTTTTTAACCCATTCTTCTGCTTGACCAGCTTCACGAGTTTCTAAAGTTTCACCACAGCAAATGATTGGTAACATCTTGTTAGCAAAGATTGCGTGTGCTTTTTTATTAATTTCTGCATCAGTTTCATGGAAATAATCCCGACGTTCAGAATGACCAATAATAACATAATCAATGCCCATTTCAGCCAAAACTTGAGGACTAGTTTCACCGGTGAAAGCACCGGAATTTTCAAAGTAACAATTTTCAGCAGCAGTCTTTAAATTACTACCTTTAGCAGCTGCTAATAAAGCTGGTAAATCAACAGCAGGAGCAGCAATGACTGATTCAACTTTACTAGAATCAGGTAATTGATCCTTAACTGCATTAACAAACTTCGTGGTATCTGCTGGAGCATTATTCATTTTCCAGTTACCCGCGATAATTGGTGTCCGCATAACTAAATTCTCCCTTAATTTTAAATTATTTATCAGAAATAGCAGCAATACCTGGTAATTCTTTACCTTCCAAGTATTCCAAGGAAGCACCACCACCAGTAGAAATATGGCTTAACTTATCAGCAATTCCTAATTGTTGGGCAGCAGCAGTTGAATCGCCCCCACCAACGATTGTCGTAGCATCTTGCAAGTCGCCTAAAGCCCGACCAATTTGCAAAGTACCATTAGCAAAGTTACTCATTTCAAAAGCACCCATTGGTCCATTCCAAACCACTGTTTTAGCACCTTTTAAAGTATCTTCAAATAACTTAATAGTCTTTGGACCAATATCCAAAGCCATCATATCATCGGGAATATCGACACCTTCAGTAACTTCATGCGGTGCCTCATTAGAAAATTCAGTAGCCACAACATGGTCAACTGGCAAGACAATCTTATCGCCAGCTTTAGCTAATAATTCTTTAGCCATTGGTACACGGTCTTCTTCAAATAATGACTTACCAATTTTATGACCTTGAGCAGCTAAGAAAGTATAAGCCATGCCACCGCCAATAATAATATGGTCGGATTTTGGAATTAAGTTTTCGATCACAGCAATTTTATCAGAAACCTTAGCACCACCCAAAATTGTCACAAATGGATGAACTGGATTTTCTACGGCATTACCTAAGAACTTAATTTCCTTTTCCATCAAGAAACCAGCAGCAACCGGTTTGTTGGCTGCTTTCATAGCAGTAGCAATCCCGACGTTAGAAGCATGCGAACGGTGAGCTGTACCAAAAGCATCGTTAACAAATACATCGCCCAAAGAAGCCCAATATTCACCTAACTTAGGATCATTCTTACTTTCACGCTTGCCAAAATCATTATCAATGTCTTGGAAACGTGTGTTTTCTAACAAGATTACATCGCCATCTTGCATTGCAGCAATAGCATCTTCAACAGCTTGACCTTCGTTTTCAGGAACAAACTTGACATCTTTCTTTAATAATTCGCTTAAACGTTCGGCAACTGGACGTAAGCCTAATTCTTTTTTATCAGCGTCACTCTTAATACGACCTAAGTGAGACAATAGAATCAACTTACCACCATTATCTAAGATATACTTGATTGTTGGCAAAGCTGCCACAATCCGGTTATCATTAGTAATTTTACCGTCTTTTAACGGAACATTAAAATCTGCCCGCATTAAGACCTTTTTGTCTTTGACATCAACATCAGAAACAATTAATTTTGCCATAATTGGCCTCCTAATTTACTTAGAAAAATGCTCTCTTCAAAAATTCAAACTATTAAGGATTTTATCTCAAATTGTAATTTTAATTACGATTGCATCATTTCAATCAAAAAAGGCAGAAGGAGAAATCCTCCCTCCGCCTTCTTCAGTAATTCATCTACTATGAGCTAAGGTATTACAACATACTTGCAAATTTTTGCAAAGTACGGATCATTTGAGCTGTAAAGCCTGATTCATTATCGTACCAAGCAACAGTCTTAACGATTTGTTCGCCGTTTGAACCTTCAACAACTTGTGTTTGAGTTGGGTCAAAGACAGAACCAAATTCTGTACCAATGATATCGGAAGAAACAATTTCGTCACCATTGTAACCAAATGATTCGTTACCATCAGTAGCTTTCTTCATAGCATCATTAATTTCATCAGCTGTAACTTTCTTATCCAAGATAGCAACTAATTCAGTTAAAGAACCTGTAATAACTGGCACACGTTGTGCATGGCCATCAAGCTTACCCTTTAATTCAGGAATAACTAAACCAATAGCTTTAGCAGCACCTGTTGAGTGAGTAATGATGTTTTGAGCAGCAGCACGGGCATTACGCTTGTTACCACCACGATCAGGACCATCTTGTAACTTTTGAGTAGCTGTGTAAGCATGGATTGTTGTCATTGTACCAGTTTGGATACCAAAAGCATCGTTCATTGCTTTAGCAAGTGGTGCCAAGCAGTTTGTAGTACATGAAGCAGCAGAAATAATTTGATCATCTTTAGTGATTGTGTCGTCATTTACACCATAAACAACAGTCTTTAAATCACCAGCAGGAGCAGAAATCAAAACTTTCTTAGCACCGGCATCAATATGAGCTTGTGACTTTTCTTTTGATGTGTAGAAACCAGTACTTTCAAGTACTAATTCAACACCGTCATTCTTAACCCAAGGAATGTTGCGGGCATCTGATTCTGCATAAACAGGAATCTTCTTACCATCGATTACGATTGCATCATCAGTAGCTGAAACTTCATGTTTGAAGTTACCATGAGCTGTATCATACTTTAATAAATGAGCCAACATATCTGGTGATGTCAAGTCGTTAATTGCAACAACTTCCAAGTCATCATTTGCAACTTCATAAATACGACGTAAAGCTAAACGTCCAATGCGTCCGAAACCATTAATACCTACTTTTGTAGTCATGTAAGATTTCCTCCTTCAGGAAAAATAAAATATTTTATTTTAAAGGTTTTTATCCCTTAAAATCGCTTCTGAGGCTGCCTCATCAGTAATTAAAACCGTCTGCTGAGGAGCAATTTTCATATATGAGCAAATTGCAGCAGCTTTACTAGCACCACCAGCAATTGCTAGCACATGTGAAACATTAATTAGATCCGAAACCTGTAAACCAATTTTCGGTATCTTATAAACGACGTTACCTTGAGCATCCAGAAAAACACCAAAAGCTTCTGAAACAGCTTGTTTGTTTTCCAATAACTCAATTTCTTTCGACGACATATTGCGCCGATTGGCCATAGTTTTGGCACGACCAATACTGTGAATTACCACATCGCTTTGGTTAATCAAATCCAAAACCGACTTAACTACAGGTTCTTCCAGTAAAGGGGCCACACTTTTAGCACTGATATCTTCAGGAACATAGAGTGCACGATAATGTCCCTTAGCATGATGTGCCATTTCAGCACAGACCGTATTGGCCTGAATTGAAACTCCTTCGCCCAAACCACCGCGGGCAGGTACAAACAATAAATTCCGTTCCTGTGACAACTTAGGAGTCAATGCCTGCGCCACAGCAGCCATTGTTGTACCACCCATTACCGCGATGGTTGAACGTCCGTTAGGCAAAAAATGATCCATCATCTGATTTAACTCTTGACCCATTAGTTCCAAGACCCGTCGATGATGTTCACTATCACCCGGTATGATTATAACTTGTTCAATTCCTAAAAAGGAAGCTAAACGCGTTGCAATAACGGAAGTATCATTTAACTTACCAATAACCACATCGAGGTGAGCAACAATCTCTTCGCCTTTTTCGGTTAACATCATCCCTGATTTAGAGGAGCTAATTAAGCCACTAGTTTTAAACAAATCTGTTTCCCGCCGCAAAACTCGTTCTGAAAGATCCAACTCACTTGCCAAGATCCGCCGACCAATTGGTTGCATCCAGCGAATTTCCTGCAAAATTCGATAACGCTTTCGCAGGGTACTTAAAAAATCTGGTGCAATGGCTTCGATCCAACCAAGTTCATCGTTGACTGACGATGCATTTGCCGTGGGACTAATTTTGTCCCTGTGTGGCATATTAAGACCCATCCAATCAAAAAATATATGTGAGTAACATTTCCAACTCACAACAAGATTATAACAACTTAATTTTTAATTTGCAATAAACAAAACCACTTTTTTACAGAAAAAATGGTTCATCACAAAATTGTAATGAACCACCAACTATGCGCCACCTGGGAGTCGAACCCAGATCCCAAGAACCGGAATCTTGTGTGCTATCCATTACACTAGCGGCGCAATACATGAGATATATTACACGATGAAAGAACATTTGGCAATACCTAAATAGATTTTTTATTAATTATTTTCAACACTTTAACTGCAGATCTTACCTCATAGTAAAATGATAAGTTTCATTTTGGGTGCTTACTACTTAAATCTATTGATTAGTTTCAAATGATTTTGGAAAATAAATTTCAAGTACTAAAAATGGTGGACAAATCCATTAATGACGGTATTTTTAGCTTTGCAATGGTATCTAATCGTTCTTTTTCTTGAAGCAAAAAACTTTCTTTTCCAATAATGTTATGTATACTATGTTCTTGTAATAAAATTTGGGAGGAAAAATTATGACTAAAAAAATTGGAGTTATCGTCGGTAGTTTACGTAAGCAATCTTTTTCCAAGGCAATCGCTAATGCAATGAAAGAAATGTTTCCTGAAGGCTACGATGCACAATTAATCGATATCAGTGACTTGCCAATCTTCAACCAAGATTTTGAAGATGGTGAATTAGAAGAGCCAGCTAGTTACAGCCGTTTCCGTAATGATGTTAAAGACATGGATGCTATTTTATTCGTTACCCCAGAATATAACCGCAGCACGCCTGCTGTTTTAAAGAACGCCCTTGATGTCGGTTCTCGTCCTTATGGACAAAGCGTTTGGGATAAGAAGCCTGCTGCAGTTGTTAGTGTTTCACCTGGTGCCCCTGGTGCTTTTGGTGCTAATCACCACTTACGCCAATCATTAGTCTTCTTAAATATGCCAACTTTGCAACAGCCTGAAGCTTACCTAGGCAATGTAATGAATTACTTAGATGACAATGGTCAAGTTAATAATGACAATACAAAGCAATTCTTACAATCCATTGTTGATGCATTTGTTGAATTGATCAATCGGTATTAAGATATTCAATCAGAACTTTTTTCAAGTTCGCACATGAAGGACTCTTAGAGTCCTTTTTTTAATAATCAATTTATTACTATTAAGCAATCTGAAAATGAAGTCATGAGAGTTGACTTTTTTTAAATATATGATAAATTAGCAGAGTAATGTATAGAGTGCTAATAAGCAATAGGAGGCTTTTTTATGTTAGTTCCTACAGTTATTGAACAAAATTCACGTGGTGAACGTGCCTACGATATTTATTCTCGTTTATTAAAAGACCGCATCATTATGTTATCGGGCGAAGTTACTGATGATTTAGCTAATACGGTCATTGCCCAACTGTTATTCTTGGATGCTCAAGATTCTGAAAAAGATATTTATATGTACATCAACTCTCCTGGTGGCTCTGTAACCGCCGGCTTAGCAATTATGGATACTATGAATTTTGTCAAAGCCGATGTGCAAACCATTGCTATGGGAATGGCTGCTTCAATGGCTAGTGTCTTATTATCTTCTGGTGCTAAGGGCAAACGCTTTGCTTTACCAAACTCCACGGTCTTAATTCACCAACCTTCTGGCGGCGCTCAAGGTCAACAAACCGAAATTGAAATTGTGGCTGAAGAGATTTTAAAAACCCGCAAACGTTTAAATAAAATCTTAGCAGATAATTCTGGTCAAGATATCGAAACCATTGAACGCGATACTGAACGTGATAACTATTTAACCGCTCAAGAAGCTAAAGATTATGGCTTAATTGATGATATTATGACTAACAATTCAAATAAATAATTGGGCACATTAATCATTACAAAAAACACGACCTGATGGCCGTGTTTTTTTTATTCAATCACTTTACTAACACCTTGTTCAGTAATCACAAAATCAACAGGATAATCTAGCGGCGTTACTGGTACTTGTGCGCTTTGCAACTGCGCAAAGCATAATGCCACTGTCGTTGCTGTTAAAGACTGTTGTTGTAAATAACGATCATAATAACCGCCACCATAACCCAAACGTTTGCCCACTAAGGAGCAAGTTAAACACGGTACAATCACTAAATCTAATTCTGCTGGAGCAATAATAGGCGCTGTGATTGGTGGCTCTAAAACTCCTAAAGAACTTTTTTGTAGTGCTCGTTGTCCTTGAAACAGTTGCGCTTGCATCCGATGTTGTGCATAAACTCGCGGTAAGGCTATCACCTTCTGCTCACTTTGCGCCACCTTAACCAAAGGCTGCGTCGCTAATTCAGAACCCACGGACCAATAAGTAAAAATTGTATGACTCATTTGAAACTGTGGCAAATTAATTAACAAGTTCGTGATAACTTTGGTTGCTTGTTTACGATAGCTCGGTGATAGCTGCGCCCGCCGTTTTAAAAGTTCTTGACGTAACTGCGCCTTCTGCTGCTCAATTGCCGTCATAACTATAACGTACTCTTTAACTTAGGATAGCCACTTTGCGCCACCAATTGATCGTATTGCTGAGCAAATTCTTGTTCTTCTTGGTTACGATACCCTTCAAAAAGTACCTCTTTGATATCTTCTTGATTAAAAAAGCAAAAATCTTCGGTTTCATCGACACCATTGGGATACAAAACACCCGAATAATCAAAATAACCAATTTGATTTTTCTTTTCTTCAAACAGTGCTGCACGGTTCACGATCATTAAGGGCGTTTCCTGATCACCCTTTAAGGTTACTACTGAGCCAATTGGTAAAATTTTCATATGATTCTCCTTACAATGATGCAATTAAATTATTCAAAAAATGTAAAGCAATGTTATAGCGCATATCGCCTTGATACAAAACATACGTGGTTGCTAACAAACAACCAGCTAAAATATAGGGAATGACTACTAAACTAAAAGCCGGAGCATGCATCAATCCAAAAATTGCACCTGACAAAACAATTGCTAAGACCGTTTGTCCATTATTTTTTAACTTTGGAAAAAAATATTTAAAAAATAATCCACGAAAAATGAATTCTTCGATAATGGGACCAAAAATAATCGTAAACAAGTTCAACATAATTGGCGATTTTTTAGCCAATAAATCCAGTTCTTGTTGATTAGCAGAGGTCGGAAACAAATTACTTAAAAGACCAATCAAGAACATTATAATAAATAAGCCGACAAAAGTAAGCCCCGCATGTTTGACAGGTGGCCAAGTTGTTCGCAAAGCTGGTAAGTGGCGGTATTTATTCCACAATGCAGCAATCAATGCTCCCATCAAGATGAACAATAAGACAAGCAGTAGGATCAATTCTAAGCTTGACACTTGTCGTTGCAATAAGGGGATAGCAATAGGCGTTTGCGCCAACGAATACAATAAAAAATAACCAACTAAAACTGCAATGTGCCGTACATTTCGTTGGCTACTTCTAGTTACTTTCATACAAAATAATCCTCACTTTTTAAAATAATGGAAAACCACTAGTGAGCCAAAAGCCTAAGGTAATGACAATGACAGCTCCCAATAGCATCAGCCATAACCAGTTACTAGTTAATTTATGTTGCTGCTTTTTCGCAAAAGCCATTTCAATAATTCCGATTAAGACCAACGCTGCCAAAAGTTTGATAATTGTTAATAATGGATGTTCATGCCACGGATAAGGTAACATGACTACTCCACTGATTAACAATACTAAATAACCTAGCCGCGCAATCATTGCCCATAATTTGGGATGTTGCCCATTTTTTCGTAAACCACTAATGACTGCAATTATTAAAATTAGTACGACAATTAAATGTAACCAAGGCCAGAACATCTAACTTCACCCTTTCCAATTTAATAACTTTTATTTTAGTAGATCATTGTAATTAAGCAATAATTACACAAAAAATGTTCGCAAATCTTAACAGATTACACGAACATTTTTTATTACTGCAATTCTTCACTAATTAACGCAAATATTTAATCAATTCTCGCGCCCGACGCAAAGAAACATATGCGCTACTACCATCTTGAAACCTTAATTGTTTAGTTTTGTTATCATACTTACAAGGTTGTTGCAAATTGACTAAATAACTCTTATCACTCCGAAACAGCTCTTGATAACGATGTGCCAAATTATTCAAACTACCTAAAAATTCAGTTTCCCGCGTTTTGGTATGCAACAAGACATGACCAGCAGCAACTTCTGCCGTCGTCAGATATAATACCTGATCTAACGGAACCGTGAAATAACGACTACCAATTCGGTAAGAAAACATTCGCTGTTGTGGTTGTTCTATCGCTTGATAGTCCAAAATGGCTAAATGTAAATCTTCACGTATTTTGGTTTCAACGCTATCCAAGCCATGATCTTTATCAATAAAATCTAATGGTGCTACTCGCCGTTCAATAGTCATCACGGCTAATTCATCATGGATAGAAATAAAAACAATCTTAGCTTGTGGTAATAAGTGACGAATTTCTACCGCCAATTGCAGACCAGCATGCGTATTGTTATTAATTTCCATATCTAAGAAAAACAAGCCGTAATTGCTATCGCTTTCTTGAGCCATTGATAATAATTCCAGTGGCGATAGTGTCTGACAAATCAACTCCATGTCCATATGATTATCACTAATTGCACTACGAATAATCTTAGCGTACTGTATTTGCTGTTCTTGATTATCTTCAAGCAAATATACTGGGAGCATCACTATCCCTCCTCTGTAATTATTAATGTAATACATAAGTGGTTCTCACCTAGTTGCGTATCTAACCAAAGTTGTTCATCATCTCTAATTAACTGCCGGACATTAGTTAATCCCACACCTTGATGAGCAGCTTTCGTTGTATACCCGGATTCAAATAATTGATGCACATTTTTAATATTCGATGCTGCATTATCAACCACAATCTCGACTTGACCAGTAGATGCCACAAACGAACAGCCAACAACTTGATCTTTTTCTTTTTGTGCTTGTTCAATCGCATTATCTAACAAAATTCCCAGAACTCTAACAACTGTCAAAATATTAACTTGTTGTAATCGAATTTCTTGAGTTAATTCAAGCCGTAATTGAACGCCGGCATGTTGAGCTGTTAAAAACTTTTGGATAACCAAGCCACGAATTGGATCATTTTTTAAATAATCAATATTCGCAATGGTCATCTGCTTCAAATCTTGCTTAATCGGTTGTTGCTTTAGTAGCTCTTGATAATAATCAGTTAATTGTTGATTATTACCATTTTTGACAAAACCTTCTAAACCCAATAACATATTTTGGTAGTCATGCTTAAATTTGCGTAACTCTGAATATTGCTGTTCAATACTAGATAAATCTGCACGCAGTTGGCGATCTTCTCTAACCCTTTGCTCGGCCTGTTGCCGCGCTACATAAGCCTTAAAAAATAGCCAAGCGTAAACTATTGTCCATGTCGCAAAGACCACAAATAATAACAAAATTAATGATAATGCAGTATAAGTGGATTTAACTTTATCACTAGTAACTAAAATAGCTTCTACAATAAGAAACAGCGTAAAAATAAAAATAAACAAGTACTTAGATAAATCCATAGTTTTAAAATAAAATAAAAAATTTGTTATTTTAAATTTATAAAAAGCATCTATGCTTATAAAGCAAACTATTAAAATTAAGGTAATAAAGTTAGCCCAAAATACCACCCCAACATTATTATAAAGATTGTAAACATTAGATATTCTAAATATAAATTGTACAAAAATACTGATAAAAATTAAAAGGACAATAGATACAGTCTTAATAGTATAGCTAAAATAATCCAACTTTTTATATTTAATAAATGAAAAAGATATAGAAGAAATTAGCCATAATAAAAAATACAAATTACCTACTTCACTACCAATACACCCCCAAAAGAATGCTACTAATAGATCCGTAAGAATAAAGTACAAATGATATTTACGATTAAAGTAATGAATAAGATTTAACACCAAATATAAGATAAAAAAATTATCAAAAATATCAACCCATAAATTAACAAAAATCATCTATTATCCATGTTTGTGAATTAAGTGCCATATCCATTCATGAAGTGGTTCATTTGGTGCAACTACCGTTGCCATTGTAGAAGCTTGTGCACCACCGGTAACTTTTTGTAATTCTGTATCTGATAAATTCTTCAACATAATAAATACCTCCCTTATAACTGATATTATAGTCCAAGAATTAAATTAGTCAGCAATATTTTATTAACGCTTACTTTTCGCCCATAATCAAAATCATTTTAATCTATTTATAATCATTTGATTAGATTTTAATTATTTCAAGCCAAAAAATATCTCAACTTTATTTATTCAGCTGCTTTTTCATTAATGATAATCGGGTGGCTAAGGGCGTTCCGGTTAAATCTTTGGTATAAGTCGTCACTTTCTGATATTCTTTACAAATTTGCCGCACAGTTTTTAATTCAGTGGAACTAAGATTCTTATTAAAGACCACAATTAAATCTGCATCCTGAATCTGCTCTGCTAAAACTTGCGGTGCTTCCTGACCAGTTAAGGAGCGATAATCGCCAGCTCTTAAAGTAATTGTATCTTTCGTTTCCGCCAATTTACTACCAATAGTTAAAATCTTTAATCCCTTAAAAAGGGGCTTAAACTTGCGCCGTTTATGTTTAGCAGTGGTCGCTTCGAGCACGGGCCTAGTGATATTTTCAGTATTTGAATATTTCCAAATGATTTTGCCAGATGCTGGATTATTAATTTCGTGGGCATAATCAACCACATCTCCTGCTGCCAATTGAAAAGGTTCAATATCTTCATCAGTTAATAAAATAATCTTTTGCGTTCCAGAATCATCATTAAATTCAATATACAATTGATCAGAATCAGATTGCTGTTGCACTAATAATTGCGACTTAACTTCTCGCACAGCCAACGCGACTTCACAACTACGATCCAAAACTTCAAACTGATATGGTGATTCTACAGTGTTTTGCACATTAACAGTTTCTGATGTCAAGGTGGCGCGGACAAGATCTCCTGAACGTAAATTTAATTGCCGGACAACTGCTTCCGGAACTGGAACAGGTTGAGTTAGATCAAGCATTCCTCCGCGTAATAATTGCTTAAAATATCCCGTAACCTCCTGTGCTTTAGGACCGCCAGCTGATAATTCTGCTGGCAAATCCCGTGCCGATAGAGGCACGTCAGCATCCAAAAAAGTAGCTTTATCAATGGCTGATAAAATATTTAATTGTTCCTGCATCCGCACCACAATAGTTGATAGATTATTTTCATTGATACTTTGGTTAAGGCTACTGATTTCTGCTTGAATTAAATAAATTAATTTGTCTTTTTTCAAAAATTATCCCTTCAATTCATTAATTAAAAAATACACAAAAACTTTATTTTAGTTTAATAATAACATATGTGAACAAATTCAAAAACGAAAGTATTGTTTAAAATGCAAAATATTTTTAATTGAACCATAAAACAAACTGACACTTAATCAATTTCAAACCTTTTTGCAATATTTTTTATCACAATTACTGGCTTAAATTACTAAAAAAGCTAGGACCTCTAGTGTCTAATGGTTAGACAACTTTGATCCTAGCTGTAATTTTTCAATTAATAATTTTACTTAAAAACTGGCAATTGCTTGCTCAATTGGTTGTTCCCCACTACTGAGGTCAAATGCTTGCTTAATCGTGAGCGGATTTTTTAAACAAGCCACAATGGTTGCCGCTACATCAGCGCGGGCAATAGAGCGCAAGCCCGCATCAGCTTGTAAACTCAACCGTGGTGCTAGTTGGATACGTCCTTGCCCAACAGCATTAGTTAAAACTGCCGGGCGAATAATTGTATAATTCAAGCCGCTGTGTAGTAGCCATTGATCAGCATAATATTTAGCAGCGTAATAATAATTTCCCGTTGATAACGCCTGCCGTTGATAAGACCATAATCCACGATTGTCAGCTTGGAGAGCACTAACCATCACGAAACGTTGGGCCTGCGCTAACTGAGCAGCTTGAATCATTTTAATCGCCCCATCTAAGTCAATCATCATGGTTTGATCCGCCCCAGTTTTGCCACCAGAACCCGCGGCAAACACCACTGCATCAATATTGTGGGTTGCTTGCACCAGTTGATTTAACTCACCGGCCAAATCAATGAATTGCGTAGCCACACCCTGAGCTTGATAAGCAGCGATTTGCGCAGACTGTCTTAGACCCGCCACAACCTGAATTTGTGGTTCTGACTGTAATTGTTGAACTACTAATCGTCCAATTTGACCATGAGCTCCTACCACTAAAACACGCATTACTTTATCTCCTTAAACTTCTAATCCAGCAGTTCTTTTACTTTTAATCAAATCATTAAGTTTGCGTAAACGGTGATTAATTCCGGACTTAGAAATTGAGCCACTGGGTACTAGCTGTCCTAATTCGGTTAGAGACATCTCCGGGTTAGCTAAACGTAATTCCGCAATTTCCTTAAGCTTCGGGGGTAACGTTTCTAAACCAAAATTATCTTGCCAAAATTTAATATTTTCAACTTGCTGACTCGCCGCCTTAATCGTCTTATTAATATTGGCATTTTCACAGTTGACTAAACGATTAACTGAATTCCGCATATCGCGCACAATGCGAATATCTTCAAACTTTAACATTGCTGACGTGGCGCCAATCACCCGTAAAAAGTCCGAAATTTTTTCAGCTTCTTTCAAGTAAACAATATAACCACTGCGCCGAGCCGTCGCCCGCGCATGCAAGTTAAATTGATTCATCAATTGCAAAATCCCCTGATTCTGATCTTCATATAAGGAATAAATTTCTAAATGATAACTAGAAGTTTCCGGATTATTGACACTTCCCCCAGCTAAAAAGGCCCCCCGCAAATAAGACCGCGCGCGTTGTTTGGAATTCAGCACATCTGCTGGGATATCAGTCCGAATTTGAAAGCCATTAACTTCTACAATACGTAAATCGGCTAAAATAGGCTGCACCTGCCGGCGCAAGCGTACAATATACTGATTATTCTTTTTCAATTTCATTTTGCGACGAACCACTAGATCCGCCTCCACGGTATACAACTGTTGCAATAACGCGTAAATCCGCCGCGCAATCGCGGGATTTTCTGTTTGAACATCCAAAATAAAATGATGATCAACTAACGATAAACTGCCATTCATTCGAATTAAAGCCGATAATTCGGCCCGCGCATGCTCTGGATGAACTTCTAGACTAGTTAATTCTTTTTTGACAGTGCTGGCATAAGAAGCCATCAGACATACCACCTTTTTTACATACAAAACTCATTTTTATTGTTTTCTAGTGCCCGCTTGAAAAGCCAAGTTTAACAATTCTCGCGCCACTTTATCACCATCATGAAAGGCACCGCCATCATGCAACGATAAATAATCATCCGTAATGACACGACAGCCTTGTTGCCGTAAGCCTGCAAAATCCGACTTAACTTGCGCCAAATATTCATTGTATTTTTCATGATCCATATAATCACTCGGAACTGGCTTACCATTAACTAACACGGTGTTAATATAGTGCCCGCCCAAATGACGATTCAACACCCGCACATGATCTGCATCTGTAAAATTAACAGTTTCGCCAATCTGCGTCATAATATTACAAATATAAACCACTTCTGCTGAAGTTTGTTGCAAAGCCTGCTGCACATTACTAATCATTAAATTCGGTAAAATACTCGTAAATAAACTTCCCGGTCCTAACACAATCACATCGGCCTGCATAATAGCTGCTAAGACCGGCAAAACTGCCGCGGGCTTTTGCTGGGGATTATTGGTATCACTCACCCAGACGCGTTGAATATTTTTACCTGCGTAAGTAATTTCGTGTTCACCAGCTAATTGCGTACCATCTGTAAATTCAGCATGCAAAGTCAGTGGTGAATTAGATACTGGAAAGACGTGTCCTTCCACCTCCATCATTTTGGCCAACTGTTGCACTGCATCAAAAATATCATTTTGATACATTTCTGATAAAGCCGCAATCACCAAATTGCCAATCGCATGCCCCGCCAAAAAAGAATCATCACTATTAAAGCGATATTGAAAAACGTCTAACGGTAATTGCTCCCAATTAGACAAAGAAACTAACACATTACGAATATCTCCTGGGGGAACCACATTAATATAATTACGAATAGCTCCGGAGGAGCCACCATTATCTGCTACAGTCACTACGGCTGTGATGTCAGCATTTAATTGCTGTAAACTGTGTAGGATAACAGGTAAGCCTGTTCCACCACCAATTACCGTGATTTTAGGCTTCCGCCCTTTAATAACCTTGATAGTCTTCGTAGTATCTCTCATGAACGATTCACCGACTCCTTATGTCGATTGATATCTCGATGATCAATTTTGACATCATAATTTAATTGTTGTAAATCTTCTCCTAATCGTTGAGCGATGGCGACCGAACGGTGCTGGCCACCAGTACAACCAATGGCAATTGTCAACATCGTTTTGCCTTCTTGTTGATATTGCGGAATGATCGTTTTCATTAAAGTAAAATATTGTTGATAAAATTGCTGTGCTGCGGTTTGGCTAAAAACATAAGCCGCAACATTTTTTTGAAGCCCCGTTTGTTGCCGCATCACTGGATCATAATACGGATTAGGTAAAAAGCGCACATCCATCATATCATCTGCATCAATAGGCACACCATACTTAAAGCCAAAGGACATGACCACAATGTGAAACGGCGTTACTTGTTGTTGATCAAATTGATGAAAAATTTCGGCGCGTAATTGGCGCGATGTTAAATTAGTGGTATCAACGATTAAAGCCGCTCGTTGGTATAGTGGCTTTAATAAACGGCGTTCTTTGACAATGCCATTAATCAAGCGTCCTTCCATAGCCAATGGATGTGAGCGTCGAGTTTCTTTGTAACGTGCCACTAACTCTTCATTAGTCGCATCTAAAAATAAAATTTTTGTTTGAATCGTTGAGTAATCTTCTAGTCCCGTTAAACTACTCAAAAGCTGATCATAAAAAACCTGTGACCGTAAATCAATGACTACAGCAATTTTGTTCATATTACCTGCTTCTTGAACTAGCTGAATAAATTTACCTAATAAAGCTGGTGGTAAATTATCAATGCAAAAATAACCCATGTCTTCAAAAGCCTGAACCGCTACTGTCTTACCAGCACCGCTCATTCCGGAAATAATTACTAAATCCGTCTTTTTTTGTTGCTTAGTCACTCAGTCATCCGCTCCTTTACTCGCCACTAAGTTGCAGTATCTATCCTGACAGCAAAATTTTTACTGACAAGTCCTAGCAAATTTAAACTTCAACTACTCTTACTGAAATTAACAAACTTATTATAGAGATTATTTTATCAATTAACAATTCTTATCGATTAAATAATTAGCCCGTAGTATTAAAAAAACTTGGATATTAATCCAAGTCTTTTGCCCGTGGTGTTTGTTCTAACACAGGTTGCAAATAATGCCCGGTATATGAGTGCGGATTAGCAGCTACTTCTTCTGGGGTTCCTGTGGCCACAACTTGACCACCCAAGTCACCGCCTTCAGGTCCTAAATCAATTAACCAATCTGCCGATTTGATGACATCCAGATTATGTTCAATCACTAAAACGGTATTTCCTTGATCCACCAAGCGTTGTAAAACCGCCAAAAGTCGTTTGACATCATCAACGTGCAACCCAGTTGTCGGCTCATCTAAGATATAAAAGTTTTGCCCATCGACTTTCTTGTATAGTTCAGAAGCTAGTTTCATCCGTTGAGCTTCACCACCAGACAAAGTTGTTGCTGATTGGCCCAATTGGACATAGCCTAGCCCCACATCAACAATAGTTTGTAACTTCCGCTTAATCTTTGGTAAATGATCAAAGAATTCCAAAGCTTGCATTACCGTCATTTTCAACACGTCGGCAATCGTCTTGCCTTTATAAGTTACTTCCAAGGTTTCTGAATTATAACGAGTTCCATGGCAAACTTCACAAGGAACATAAACATCTGGTAGGAAATTCATTTCAATCTTAATAATGCCGTCACCTTTGCAGGCTTCACACCGACCACCTTTGACATTGAAAGAAAACCGGCCCTTTGTATAACCCCGCACTTTGGCTTCGTTAGTTTGCGCAAACAAGCCCCGAATATCATCAAAGACCCCTGTGTACGTTGCAGGATTACTCCGGGGAGTGCGACCAATCGGGCTTTGATCAATATTAATTAAAGATTTTAGATGTTGATAACCCGTAATATTTTGATATTGACCGGCGCGTTGCGAATTATGATTGATTTTTTGAGCTAAAGCGCGTTGTAAAATCGTATTAACTAATGATGACTTGCCGGAACCCGAAACACCAGTCACCGCAATAAATTTGCCTAGCGGAAATTGTACATCAATCTTTTTTAAATTATTTTCCGCCGCACCAGTTACTTCAATATATTGCCCATTACCTGCGCGCCGTTGTGCTGGTAAGGCAATATATTTTTTACCAGCTAAATACTGTCCTGTCAACGACTGCGGGTTCGCCTGAACCTCTGCCGGCGTTCCTGCTGCCACAATCTGGCCCCCAGCAGCACCAGCGCCTGGACCGACATCAATCAAATAATCAGCTTGCCGCATCGTATCTTCATCGTGTTCCACCACAATGAGCGTATTGCCTAAATCACGCATCTTTTTTAAGGAGCGAATTAAACGTTCGTTATCCCGTTGATGTAAACCAATGGAGGGTTCATCTAAAATATACAAAACCCCGGAGAGGTTGGAACCAATTTGCGTGGCTAAACGAATCCGCTGAGCTTCACCACCAGACAAAGTTCCCGCTGCTCGTGATAAAGTTAAATAGTCCAAACCGACATTTTGTAAGAAGGATAAACGATCAATAACTTCCTTTAAAATTGGTTGCGCAATCACCTGATTTTGTGGCGACAGCTTAACACTTTGAAAGAACGGCAAAACTTGTTTGATGGCTAAATCGGACACAGCGGCAATATTTTGACCATTGACTTGAACGCACAGGGCTTTTTGGTTTAACCGTTGCCCATGACAAAGCGGACATTGTAACTCTGTAAAATATTTCCGCATCACTTCCCGCATAAAAGCACTGGAAGGTTTTTCATACCGGTGTTTAATATTAGGAATGACCCCCTCAAAATAGGTATCAACATCACGGACACTGCCAAAATCATTATCAAAGTGTAAATGAATTTCTTGTTGATCATTACCATATAAAACGGTTTGTTGTTGTGCAGGTGATAATTTGGCAAAAGCCACATCTTGAGGAATTTGCAACTGCTCACAAACTTGTTCCAATACCTGTGGATAATATTGAGAATGCTCTGGACTCCAAGGAACAATTGCCCCTTGTGCAATCGTCAAATCAGGATCAGGAACCACCAATTGGGGATCAACTTCTAGTTTCATCCCCAAACCATCACATTCCGGACAAGCACCAAACGGAGCGTTAAATGAGAATAAGCGCGGTTCCAACTCGCCAACGCCAAAACCACATAAAGGACAGGCATAGTGCTCTGAAAACACTAACGCCTTTTGACCAATCACATCGGCGGTCATATAACCATCGGATAACCGTAAGGCCGATTCAATCGAATCAAACAGCCGCGAACGAATCTGTTCTTTGATAACTACCCGATCCACCACAACAGAAATATCGTGTTTTTGATTTTTGTTGAGCTCTAGCTGTTCATTAACTTCATGCTGCTCACCGTCAATTAAGACACGGACATAACCTTGCTTTGCAATTTTGGCCAAAACTTTTTTATGCTGGCCTTTTTTGGCACGAATAACTGGCGCCAAAATTTGCACCTTGGTACGTTCGGGTAATTGTAATAACCGGTCAACCATTTGTTCCACTGATTGACTTGTAATTGGTGTTCCATCATTCGGACAAATCGGAGTCCCAACACGCGCCCATAATAATCGTAAATAATCGTTAATTTCAGTGACAGTGCCGACGGTAGAACGCGGATTTTTGGATGTTGTTTTTTGATCAATAGAAATGGCGGGACTTAAGCCATCAATTGAATCCACATCCGGTTTATCCATTTGTCCTAAAAATTGGCGGGCATAAGAAGATAAACTTTGTACATACCGTCTTTGTCCTTCAGCATACAAAGTATCAAAGGCTAAAGAACTTTTACCAGAACCGGATAAACCGGTCATGACCACTAGTTTATTGCGTGGAATTGTGACGTCGACATTTTTTAAATTGTGCGAACGGGCACCGTGAATGACAATATTTTCGTTTACCATTAATCAATCTCTGCTTTCAATTCTAAAATTGTATCGCGTAAATTGGCTGCTTGTTCAAAGTCTAATTTTTTGGCAGCTTGGTTCATTTGATCAGTCAATTGCGTCAACAGTTCTGTCTGATCCTTTTTGGTCATATTATTAAAATCAAACGGATCTTGCGTAATTGCTTGTTCTTGACTGCTACTATTATCAACAGTCTTTAAGGCCGTAATCGCTGCGCGAATTGGCTTTTGAATTGTTTGCGGTTGAATATGATGGACTTCATTGAAATGTTGCTGAATTTGCCGCCGCCGTTTAGTTTCTTCAATCGCTACTTTCATCGAATCGGTGATATGATCAGCGTACATAATGACATGACCATGAACGTTCCGTGCAGCCCGCCCAATAGTTTGAATTAACGGCCGTTCGGAACGTAAGAAACCTTCTTTATCGGCATCCAAAATTGCAATTAAGGACACTTCTGGTACATCAATGCCTTCACGTAATAAATTAATGCCAATCAATACATCGTATTTGCCTAACCGCAGATCCCGAATAATTTCCGTGCGTTCCAAAGTTTTAATATCACTGTGCAAATAGGCCACTTTAATGCTCAAATCTTTTAAATAGTCGGTTAAATCTTCAGCCATTTTTTTAGTTAAAGTCGTCACTAACGTCCGTTCGTGTTGCTCAATACGCTGATTAATTTCCCCTACTAAGTCATCAATTTGGCCCATAATCGACCGTACTTCAATTTCAGGATCTAACAAACCAGTCGGACGAATTACTTGTTCCACCACTTCGTTAGTTTGTTCCATTTCGTAAGGCCCCGGCGTTGCAGAAACGTACAAAATCTGATTAACATGCTGTTCAAATTCCGCTAAAGTTAACGGGCGGTTATCCAAAGCACTTGGCAAGCGAAAGCCATAATCGACTAGCATCTGCTTACGGGCGCGATCACCATTATACATGCCACGAATTTGGGGCATCGTCACATGAGATTCATCAATCATAATGTTAAAATCATCGGGAAAAAAGTCAAGTAATGTAAACGGCGGTTCGCCTTCGCTACGCCCTTCCATGTGTCGCGAATAATTTTCAATGCCTGACGTATATCCCATTTCTCGCATCATTTCAATATCATAATTAGTACGCTGCTCCAAACGTTGGGCTTCCAGCAATTTACCAGCCTGTTTTAATTCTTTTAAACGTTGGTCCAATTCCAAAGAAATGCGTTCTAAAGCGGCCTGCATTTGTGTTTCATTAGTCATAAAATGCGTTGCCGGAAAGATCGAAACCTGCGGACGTTCGCCAATTAATTCCCCAGTTAATGGATCCATTTCTAAAATCCGGTCAATTTCATCGCCAAAAAATTCAATGCGTAAAGAATGATCATCGCGTGACGCTGGAAAAATATCGACCACATCACCGCGTACCCGAAAACGGCCCCGCTGAAAGTCAATATCATTACGTTCAAATTGATTATTAATTAAGTTCTTGAGTAATTCATCGCGACTAATCTCTTGCCCCGACCGCAAGGAAATGACACTTTGTTGATATTCCCGCGGATCACCTAAACCAAAGATACACGAAACGGAAGCAACCACAATCACATCATTACGTTCTAGTAATGCCGAAGTCGCCGCATGACGTAATTTATCAATTTCATCATTAATACTGGAGTCTTTTTCAATATAGGTATCACTAGAAGGCACATAAGCTTCCGGCTGATAATAGTCATAATAACTCACAAAGTATTCCACCGCATTATGAGGAAAGAATTCCTTAAATTCACCATACAACTGACCAGCCAGCGTTTTATTATGGGAAATCACGAGCGTCGGTTTGTTCAATTTTTGAATAACATTGGCCATGGTAAAAGTTTTTCCAGTTCCGGTAGCTCCTTTTAACACCTGCGTACGATTACCCTTTTGAAAATCTGTTACTAATTGATCAATAGCTTGTTGTTGATCACCTGCCGGCTGATACTTAGAAACTAATTCAAATTGATTATCTGTTATCCGATCAATCACTCTGAGTCCTCCTTAACATCAATACGAGCATTCTTTTCGTCTCAAGTGCGACTCACTTTAAATCTTTAAAGTCAAAAAAGCCAAATTCTAAAGGATAAACTTACTTTAGTAATTTGACTCTTCATAAAGTTTTTAACCTAGTGGTTCATATCATACCACTCCGAACATATTTTCGCCATTAACATATAACCTTAAACTAATCCGCAGTCAAAAAGTTTTCAACTTAGTCATACCACGCATTAACCACTTGAGCGTAAGCAGCTAATTTAGCATCAGCCGTGGCCTGGTTATCGGCACAAACTCCCACATAATTTTTAATCTTGGGTTCTGTACCCGATGGCCGCACCGCAATCCAAGTTTCATCTGCTAAGATAAATTTCAAGACGTTGGACTGGGGCAGATTTAATGTTGCTTGGGTTCCATCAGAATTTATTTGTTGACCACTTTGAAAATCTTGGACACTAACAACAGCGGTCCCATTAATGGTTTGGGGCACTTGCTGACGAAATTGTTGCATCAAAGTCTGCATTTGCTGTACACCGTCGACACCAGCAAACGTCTTCGCAATCGTTTGTTCTTTAAAGTAACCGTATTGTTGGTAGATTTGTTGTAGGCCATCATACAAAGTCAAATTCTGACTCTTATAATACGCGGCCACTTCAGCTAATAATAAACTAGCTTGAATCGCATCTTTATCCCGGACAAACGGTTGAATCAAATAACCATAACTTTCTTCAAACCCAAATAAAAATTGATGTTCCCCCGTTTGTTCAAATTGTTGAATTTGCTCCGCAATAAACTTAAAACCGGTCAAAACGTTAATCATTTGAACTTGATAATGATTGGCAATTTTCGTTGCTAATTCGGTAGAGACAATTGATTTAACCACTGCCGCATTCTTAGGTAATTGATGCAAGCGTTGCTTAGTCTTTAAAATATATTCCAACAAAACACAAGCAATTTGATTGCCCGTCATTAATTGGTAATTGCCATCTGGTTGCAAGACAGCTGCTCCTAGGCGGTCGGCATCGGGATCTGTTGCGATTAAAACATCAGCCGCACTCTTTTGACCATCGCGAATCGCTAGATTAAATGTTTCCGCGAATTCCGGATTTGGAAATTGAACCGTGGCAAATTCGGGATCAAAAATCGCCTGTTCACTCACTAACTGCATATTTTTCAGTCCAGCTTGTTCAAAAACGCGACCCGCCAACATTTTACCCGTTCCATGCAATGGCGTATAAACAAATTTCATTTGCGAATAATCAGCCAGTAACTGGCGGTCAATTGAAACTGCTTGAATAGCTTTGAGATAAGCTTGATCTACATCTTCGCCAATCATTGTTAATAAATGTTGCTGCCGTAATTCATGTAAGTCCGCCACAGCAATTTGAAATAAATCGGCTGCTTGGCGCACATATTTGGTAATCAAATCTGATTCTTTCGGTGGCATTTGCCCACCATCAGGACCATAAATTTTAAAGCCATTATAAGGGGCCGGATTATGGCTGGCCGTTATCATAATGCCTGCATAAGTTTGCAAATGCCGGACGGCAAATGACAATTCCGGTGTCGGTCGCAAACTGTCAAATAGGTAAACTGGGATTTGATGTTGACCTAAAACCCGCGCAGATTCTTGTGCAAACAAAAGAGAATTGTACCGAGAGTCAAAACTAATGACCACGCCTTTGTTTTTTTCTTGTGGTGTCAAAGTATCCATCAATTTGGCCAAACCTTCTGCCGCTTGGCGAACAGTATATAAATTCATCCGATGAATGCCCGGACCCATTAACCCCCGCATGCCAGCCGTTCCAAATTCTAATGGTTCATAAAAAGCGGCTTCCAATTGTTTCGTATCTGTTGCTAATTTCGTTAATTGTTGTTGTAAAGTCGGATCCAAATGCGGATATTGTGCCCATACTTGATAATTATCTTGCCAACTCATGGTTCAGCCTCCACCTTGTTAGTTATTTAAAGCTTCCTAATTCATTATACCGTTCAACTAAGAAAAGTGGTTACGACAACTTAATTATTCTAAATGAAAAAACGCGACCGTTCCAAATATTTAAGAAATAATTTAACTGCTGGGAGTTTTGTTAAAAAAATGATGCTGAATTTTTATCTCGGTGCCCTTTACTTTTCGAGTGGCTAACTTAAGCAATTAATTCAACTCAATTTTTATTCGTCATTAAATTATTCGAACTTAAAAATTCAGTTAATATTTGAAAAGCCAATTTCTTATCTCCAACTTGGCAATGTCTAGCACCGCCACTAGCCTCCGTTAAAATTTTCACCGTCAGAGATCTGGCATTAACTAGACCTGCTGCTTCTTTTAAAGTAACAGCTGCAGGAACGTATAAATCTTTAGTCCCGCCTATTAATAATACATCTGCTATTACTTCATCTAATACTCCCTTCAAGGTATAATTTAAAGCCTCTTTTACAAAATCAACAGGCTGCTTAGTTAACGTAATATCCATGCCTTTTTGCATTTTAAAAGCTAAATCAACATTATTATTGGATAATTTAACCAAAAAGTCATTAAAACTAGTCGCAATTTTCGGATCGTCTAAATGGTCTAAATATTGGCTAGCTTGGGGCAACTTCATTACCAATGCATCACTTAAACTCAACATTGCATCATAGGCAATCACGCGCCGAATTCGATGATCTTTAGCAGCGGCTCGCACAGATAAATATCCGCCCAAAGACATTCCCAATAAATCAGCTGAGTCTAATTGATAATAATCAAGCAAATACCCCACGGGTTCTTCCCACTTAGAAGTTAAAGCTAACCCTGAACGTAAAGCTCGTCCTTGACCAGGACCTTCAAACAAAACAAAATTATAATTTGGTAATTGATCATATAAACCGTATTGAAAGACTAAACGAAGCATTTCTTCCAAATAAGAATCGAAACCACCATGAAATAGTAAAGTTCTTTGCGCATGCGGATGATTGATTCGAACTACTGGCAAAATACCTTTTTGATAAGGAACATCTTCAAAAATCAAGTTAGTGGTGTCAATACTATGGTAAAAATTATCAACATATCCTCGATAAGTTGCTTGCTTGCGTTCATCTTGCTCAGTCAAAAAGAAATCTGCCAACTGGTAATAAGTCGAAGCTAAGCCATAATCTTTCATTTGCTGAGTTGCTGTGGCTTTTTGTGCCGTCTTCATTGCTAGCTGATTCCAAGCTTCATACCAATCTTGACGACTTTTAATCTGCAAAGCTGTTCGTGCAATAACCTTTTGTACTGCTACGTCTTTTTCATACGGTTCTAAAAAACGATTAATTTGAAAATTAAATTGCTCATTGTCCATATACTTTTGATACATTGTCGCCACTCCTTTCTAACACAAATGAATCGTATCAGTAATAGTTTTTAAATGCAAGTACTTGCTCTCAAAAAGCTACAAATACTAATTGATACCAAAAAAGCCGCGTACAAAAGTTAAAAACTTTTCCACGCGACTTGTTCTTGTAATTCAAATAATTAACTAAACTAGCTATTTTTCATCAGTTAAAGTTTGTAAATAATTAAAGACATTTTGACCTGCTAAGCCACCATCACCAACTGCTGTGGTAATTTGCCGCAAAGTCTTTTTGCGCACATCACCCACTGCAAAAATTCCTGGAACTGGGGTTTGCATTTGATCATCCGTAATAATCCAACCAGCTTCATCAGTAATCTTTAAGTCACTGAATTGCTGTGTATTAGGTTGAATACCAACATAAATGAACACACCACTAGCTGGTAGCACTTGCTCGGCACCAGAGATTTTATCACGGTATTTCACGCCAGTGACTTTTGCTTGGTCGCCTTGAATCTCCTCAACGTCGGCATTCCAAATAAACTTAATTTTGTCATTCGCAAAGGCCCGCTTTTGTAAAATTGGTTGGGCCCGTAGTTGGTCTCTCCGGTGTATGATGGTGACTGATTTAGCTAGTTGAGTTAGATAAATTCCCTCTTCAACAGCAGAATCACCACCACCAATGACCGCTAAATCTTCATTTTTAAAGAAAGCCCCATCACAAACAGCGCAATAAGAGACACCTTTACCGGAATAATCTTCTTCGCCAGGAACCCCGATTTTTTTATACTCTGAGCCAGTAGCAATCACTAAAGCTCCCGTCTTAAAAGTCTCATCGCTAGTTTTAACGATTTTATAAGATTGATGATCCTCAACAGCCGTCACCATTCCGTATTGATACTTGGCGCCAAATTGAATGGTTGAATGATACATTTTTTCACTTAAATCCGGTCCCATAATGGAATCAAACCCGGGATAATTTTCCACCTCGGCAGTATTGTTCATTTGCCCGCCGTAAATGCCCCGATCTAAAATTAAGACTTTCAAGTTAGCCCGTGAAGCATACAAAGCGGCCGTTAAGCCGGCAGGTCCCGCGCCAATTACAATTACATCATATTCTTGCATTTGAGCCACACTTTCTACTTTTTATCACATAATAATCATAAGAGTTAAATTGACCAAAAGCTAGTATTGTGCTTTCCACTAACGTTGATAGGGAAATTTTAAGCCACTTCCGGCCAAATAATCTGGTGGTTGCACTTTTTTACGCCGATAATATATTAGGACACCAGCGCCAATAAACAAAACTAACGACAAAACTTGAGAAACTCTTAAAATGTTCAATAAGTATAAACTATCAGTCCGCATTCCTTCAATAAAAAAGCGGCCAAAAGAATACCATAATACATAACTTAAAAAGACTTCACCTTGCTTAAACAAATGCGGTCGGTGACGCAAACTCAATAGTAAAATCACACCGACTAAGTTCCACAATGATTCATATAAAAACGTTGGTTGGCGATAAGCCCCAGCAATATACATTTGATGAATAATAAATGGTGGTAGATGTAAAGCATGCAAAAAATGTGCTGAAGTCACTGCACCATAAGCTTCTTGATTCATAAAATTGCCCCAGCGCCCAATCAGCTGTCCCACTAATAAACTCGGCGCAGCAATATCTAAGATTAACCAAAACGGTAGTTGTCGAACATAAGTAAAGATAATTGCCACAATAAAAGCAGCAATCAAGCCACCATAAATGGCAATACCGCCATGCCAAATCTTAATAATTTCACTCGGATATTTCGAATAAAAAGACCATTGAAACACCACGTAATAAATACGTGCACCAATGAGTGCAAACGGAATTCCCCAGAGCACTAGATCAATTAAGTCATCCTTCATAATTTGCCGTTTAGGAGCTTCGTTTAAAGCTAACAAAACTCCTAAAATCGCACCACAAGCAATAATGACCCCATACCAATGGATCTCAAAGGGGCCAAATTGCACAAAAATTGGATTTAAAGCTAAACTCATACTTACTCACTTTCTGAATGTTCTTTGATTAAATTATTTAATTGTTTTTCAAAACGGGCGGCAGCATCATATCCTAATTTTTTAGCTCGATAATTCATAGCGGCCACTTCAATAATATTAGAGATATTTCGCCCGACTTTGACCGGGATCACCATTGAAGGTACATCAACATCAAAAATCCGTTCCGTTTGATTGTCTGTCCCAATCCGATCATAATTCTGATCTTCTGACCAAGCGCTTAGATTAACAATTAATTGCACTTCCATAGAGGTTCTGACCGCACTTGCACCAAACAAATTCATCACATCAATAATGCCAATTCCGCGTACTTCCATTAAATTTTTTAAAATTTGGGGAGCTTCACCAACTATCGTATGCTCATTTTGTTGGTAAACATCGACGCGATCGTCCGCTACTAGACGATGACCATTTTTAATTAATTCTAAGGCTGTTTCACTTTTGCCAATCCCGGAATCACCTTTAATCAAGATTCCTAAGCCATAAACATCAATCAAGACGCCGTGAATACTTTTCCGGGGCGCCAAAACCTTTTCTAAATATTGCGTAATAATGTTGGAAACTCGAGTGGTCGTTAAGGGTGACGTCAAAATAGGAATACGATGTTCTTTCGCGGCACGCTGCATCTCCGTTGACGGCTGAATGCCTCTAGAAAAAACAAACGCTGGTGTTTGATCAGTCGCCATTTCTCGTAAAATATGGTAACGATTCTTGGAGGTCATTGATTGCGCATAAGAGGTCTCCGTCTGACCAAATAATTGAACCCGTTCCGCAGGATAATAATCAAAATAACCAGTTAGTTCCAATCCTGGTCGAGAAATTTCACTTTCTGTAATATTGCGTTCACTTAAAAATTCTGCTCCACTGTAAACTTGAATATTCGTATGATCGATTAAATCTTGAACTGTTACCATCAATTAAATCCTCTCTCAACTTTATCTTTGAAAAACATGATAACCAACAAATGAATTTGCAAATGACATTAGAACAGCCGTCAACATTGCGGCTAAAAAATTATGAAATACAAAACCTGGAACTAAGGTGGCAATGATCTCTAAAGTTAAGGCATTAATGACAATCGAAAACAAGCCAAAGGTCAGTAGCGTAATTGGAAAAGAAATAATCTTCAGTAATGGCTTAATTGTTAAATTCAACAAAACTAGAACAAAACCAGCAATTAAAGCAGTAATCCAATCACTCAGATAAAACAGTGTTGGCAGGACTTTGGCAATGGCCATAAATAGCAAAGTATTAATCACGGTCTGATAAATTAATTTCAAAGCTCGGCTCTCCTTAACATTATTTTTTCATTATAGCATATCCCGCATACATCACCGTGGTTCTGTTTGAACAACGTTCGAATCATTTTTGCTCCAATTGAAAAGCAATCATTTTTTCAATGGCAATAATAAAAAAAAGCTGATCTCAACTTGTATCAACTGCGCCTAATAGACATCAGGCAATAGTATGAAACAAATCAAAATCAGCTAGTCAAAAACTATTTTTTAAAGTTCGGGAGAAATCATTACTTTCACTTGTGATTTATCAGTCATCAATGACTTAATACCTTCTTCAGCATCATCCAAACTAATCTTCTTAGTTACTAATTGTTTGAAGACGTCGCGGTGTTGGTTAATAATTCCAATGGAAGGTGGGAAAGCATTGGCATAACCCATAATCGTATGCACATCAGCACCCTTGTTCTGCAAAGTGGTAATGTCGAATTTATAATCGCCATTAAATAAAGCCACAATCTCTAAAACACCAGCTGGAGCAACTAATTGCACCGCCTGGTCTAAAGTTGGTTGCGCACCAGCACATTCGAAGACTACGTCCACTCCTTGTGGTAATTCTTCATAAACATGTTTAACTAGGTCCACTTCGCCAGAATTAATAACGTCACTAAAGCCTAATTCCTTAGCTTTAGCCAAACGTTCAGGTGATAAATCAGCAATATAAACTTTAGTTGCACCAGCATATTTAGCTACCAAAGCTGTTAACAAGCCAATTGGGCCTGCACCAATAACAGCAACTGTTTGGCCAGCAATCAAACCACTATCACGCACTGCTTCATAAGTGACAGCTGTCGGTTCTACTAAGGCACCTAATTCATAGTCCATGCCTTCAGGCAACTTGAACGTATAAATATCTTTCACATTCACATATTCAGCCATGGCACCATCATCGGAAAAACCAATAAATTGCAAACTGCCATCGGGACCCACACCACGTGTGCAGTAGTTGTACAAGCCTTTGCGACAAAATTCGCATTTGCCACAGGCAATAATAGGTTCAACACAAACATGATCACCAACTTGAACATTCGTTACGTCGGAGCCGACTTTCACAACTTCACCAGAGAATTCATGTCCTTCAGTAATTGGTACAGTTTTACCGGTTAACGGATGCTTCTTATATGGGATACCAGTGCCTTCTTGGTACATATGAATATCACTGCCACAAATACCAATATCTTTCACCTTGATTTGAACTTGGTCAGATTTTGGCTCATCTAATTCAACATCTTCGATTCGTAAATCTTGTTTACCATAGATTCTTGCTGCTTTCATGATTTTGCCTCCCAATTATTCAATAACTAAATGTCAGATATCGCTGCATAATTTATTTATTTGCTTTTTAATGCAACCGTATTCAACATGTAAATAATATCACTTTGCTCAAAATAATTCTAGATGAAATAAGTTAATTCTTTAACAAAATTTATCTTTCTGCTCAAAAACAAAAATAGGTTAGAACAAAGTCTGTAAAAACACCACCAGCTAGTCTAAAACTTTCTAATGACATTTTTTAACTATTGTTCTAACCCGCCTACAGCAACTTTTGGTTAACCTAAATCGCAGATTTTTCCTTCTTGAAGATAGACGACCCACTCACATAAATTAGTGACATAATCGCCAATGCGTTTCAAATGGGTCGCCACTAATAAATAAGAAGTTCCATCATCAATACTTTGCGCATTAGCTTTCATTTCTGCCACACAAAGATGATCAATTTCATGAGCCAGTTGATTAATTTGTTCGTCTTGCTGAGCAACAACTATCGCCTTTTGCGCATCATTGGTTAAATACGCATCTAATGCCTGATTAAACATAACTTCAACTTGTTGGGCTAGTTGTTCTAACTGTAGTTTCACTTGGCCAACTGCATTTTTATTTTTAAGTTTCAAGGTCGTGCGAGCAATGCGAACCGCATGATCTCCCATCCGCTCTAAATCTGAACTAGCCTTTAAAATAGTTACAATCATCCGCAAATCAGACGTCACAGGTTGCTGCAAAGCAATCATTTCAAATGACTTTTGTTCTAAGTTGACTTCACGATTATTAATATATTGATCATTATCAATTACTGCTTGTGCCATGGTTAAATCATTCTGCATAAAAGCGGTCATCGCTTTTTTGAGAGCTTCATTCACCATCATTGCCATCTCCGCAAAGCGAACATGTAAATTGTTTAATTCTGTTGTAAAATCACTCCGCATAAAAACCTCTTTCTAGCCAAACCGTCCACTAATATAGTCTTCGGTTGTTTGCTGTTGTGGATTCAGAAATATTTTTTTAGTTTGATCCATTTCAATTAACTCACCTTGATAAAAAAACGCCGTTTGATCAGAAATTCGAGACGCTTGATGCATACTGTGGGTCACAATTACCATGGTGTAATTCTGGCGTAGTTCCAATAACATATTCTCAATCTTAGTGGCTGAAATGGGATCTAAAGCACTAGTTGGTTCATCTAATAAGATGACTTCGGGCTTAACTGCTAGAACCCGTGCAATACAAACTCGCTGTTGTTGACCACCTGATAAGGCCAGGGCACTTTGATGTAGTTTGTCTTTAACATCGTCCCAAACAGCCGCTGCTTTTAAACTAGTCTCGACAGCTTCATCCAAAACTTGCCGCTCACGAATCCCCGCCAATTTTAATCCGTAAATCACATTATCATAAATCGAAAATGGAAACGGGTTGGGTTGCTGGAAGACCATGCCAACTTGTTTTCGCAGTTGAACAGTATTCATAGTAGGCGCATAAATATCTTGTCCTTTTAATTCGATTTGTCCCTGAATATTAACATCTGCAATTAGGTCATTCATCCGATTTAAGCAGCGCAAAAAAGTTGATTTGCCACACCCGGAAGGACCAATCATGGCAGTAATTTCATGCTGTTTAATGGCTAAATTAATTCCTTTCAACGCTTCATTAGTACCATAAAACACATGTACATTTTGCGCCGTTAAAATATCTGCTGTCATATACTCCCCCTTTAACCAAAATGCCCCGATACATAATCTTCAGTTAATTGCACTTTCGGCCGCGTAAAAATTTTACGCGTTTGGTCAAACTCTACCATCTTTCCCAAATGAAAAAAGGCTGTATAATCACTCACTCGCGCCGCTTGTTGCATGTTATGAGTCACAATGATAATGGTATAGTTTTGCTTTAGTTGCTGCATCGTATTCTCCAATTTTGCCGTTGAAATCGGATCCAAGGCACTAGCTGGTTCATCCATCAACAAAATATCTGGCTGCAAAGCTAAGGCTCGAGCGATACACAAGCGTTGTTGTTGGCCACCGGACAATGATAAAGCACTCTGATGCAGATTATCTTTGACTTGTTCCCATAAAGACGCTTGCTTTAATGAAGTTTCTACAATTTCAGACAACTTTTGTGGATCAGTCACCCCCCGCCGTTTTAAAGCAAAAGTAATATTATCTTGAATTGATTTCGCAAACGGATTCGGACGCTGAAAAACCATGCCAATTTGTTCACGAACCGTGTAAACATCGACTTTAGGAGCATTAATATCAACTCCGCGATACATAATTTTCCCCTGAACTTGCGCACCAAAAACCGTATCATTCATCCGATTGAGCGCGCGTAAAAACGTCGATTTGCCCGAACCAGAAGCCCCAATTAACGATGTGATTTTATAACGTTCGAATTGTAAAGACACTTCGTGTAAAGCTTCTTTCGCATCGTAACTGACACACAAATTCTGGGTTGCTAACGCTACTTCTGCCTGGTCAGCTAAGGCGGCCGTGTAAGTTAATAATTCTGCCATCACCTTATTCTCCTGTTAAATGCTGGTATAGTTTTTTGCTTAAATAGCGCGCCAAGAGATTAAAACTTAAAACCACTAATACTAAAATTAACGATGCCCCTGAAGAAACTGCCTGTGCATCAGGAATTAAGCCTTCGGAATTCACTTTCCAAATGTGAACGGCTAAAGTTTCCGCAGGCCGTAGCGGATTAAGTGGTGACGTTAAACTCAAGATATTCCAATTACTAAAGTTTAACGGTGGTGCACTTTGCCCAGCAGTATAAATTAAAGCCGCTGCTTCGCCAAAAACTCGCCCCGCCGCTAAAATTACGCCAGTCACAATCGTGGGCAAACATTCCGGAATAACAACATGCAGCACTGTCTCCCAACGTGATAATCCCAACGCTAAGCCGGCTTCACGTTGGCTCAGACTAACTGTTTGTAAAGCGTCTTCCATATTCCGGATTAATAAGGGCAAATTAAACACCATTAACGTTAAGGCACCGGATAAAATTGAGAATTGTAAATGTAAATTAATCACAAAAACTAAAAAGCCAAATAGACCGACCACAATTGATGGTAAAGAACTGAGCACTTCAATTGCTGAACGGATCAAATTCGTTAAACGGAGATTTTGCGCATATTCAGACAAATAGATAGCCACTCCTAGAGCGAAGGGCAGCGAAATCCCCATTGATAAGACCAATAAATATAGTGAATTAAATAATTGCACCCCAATTCCCCCACCAGCTTGAAAACTTTTAGCTGGACTAGTTAAAAAGTGCCAATTAATTACACTAATTCCCTTGATAAAAATATATAGTAATAACGCCAACAAAATTAAAATGATCAGCCCCGACAGGCAATAAATTAACACTGTCATAATTTTATTAACTTTTTGTGGATTCATTTTAACGCACCTCGTTTGCTCAAATATTTGACAAGCATATTGAACAACAAAGACATCAATAACAATAACAAGGCTAAGGACCACAAAGCATTGTTAGCTGTTGTTTTCATAATTGTATTCCCCATATTCATCGTTAAGACACTCGTTAACGTCGTAGCAGGCGCTACCAAACTAGTAGGCATTAAAATAGCATTCCCAATAACCATTTGTACAGCTAAGGCTTCACCGAAAGCCCGTGACATCCCAAAAATAATGGCCGTCATAATGTTCGGTGCTGCTGCTCTTAACACTACTTTGGCAATGGTTTGCCACTGGGTCGCTCCTAAGGCCAGTGACGCTTCGCGGTAATAACGCGGTACTGCAGTTAAAGCGTCAACCGTCATTGAGGTAATTGTTGGTAAAATCATGACAAATAACACAATGGCTCCTGCCAAGATCCCAAAGCCACTACCACCAGCAACTTTTTGTACCATGGGTACGACGATTTCTAAACCAATAAAGCCATAAACAACCGACGGAATCCCCACTAACAGTTCAATCACTGGCTGCAAAATTTGCTTACCTTTATGCGGTGCAATTTCAGTCATAAAAATGGCCGCTGCAATGGCAAACGGCGTAGCCACAAAAACTGCCAGTAAGGTCACCGCAAAAGAGCCGACAATCATCGGTAATGCCCCAATCAACGGTTCATGATGTCCATTAGTTTGTTCGGGACTCCAAGTTTTCCCTGTTAAAAAATCCACCAAGCTACCATGATCCTGAAAAAAAACTGCTACCCCTTTGGTGGCAATAAAACCTAAAATGACCAAAACCAATAAAACGACCAAAACAGTTAAACATTGTGTTATTAACTTGCCCCGCTGTTCTAATTTGGCAGATACGGAAGGTCGATTTAACTTTTTCGTAATGGAATCTGACATTTTACTTTCCCCTAACTTTCGTGACTTTGCCGTGAGCATCTTGTTGATATTGCATGGACTGGATTGGAATATAGTGCATTTGTTTAACTTCACGCTCTTGAAAAGCAGTACTTAATAGATAATCAATAAATTTTCTAGTTAATAAATTAGGATTTTTAGTGGTATACATATGCTCATACGACCAAATTTTCCAACGATTGGTTTGCACGTTTTTGGCGGAGACCGCGATATTGTCAATTTTCAAAGTTCGTAAATCATGCGTCAAATACGGTAAAGCTACATAGCTAATCGCTCCCGGCGTATTTTTCACAATTTGGCGGACCATCCCGCTAGAATCTTGTTCGGGCGCTTTGACGCTAGTTAGTCCTTGCATAACCTGTTGTTCAAAAACCATGCGAGTGCCACTTCCTGGTGCCCGATTAACGATTGAAATTTTCAAATTAGGGCCACCCAAAGTTTGCCAATTGGTAATTTTACCTGCAAAAATCTCTTGTAGTTGCGGCAAAGTTACATTTTTGACCGTTACCTGAGAATTAACGACGGGCACGACCGCTACCACGCAAATACGATGATCAATTAACTTGTGAGCCTTAATCCCGGTCTTTTGTTCTGCAAAAACATCTGAATTGCCAATTGCCACTGCTCGTTGTTGAATCTGCGATAATCCGGTGCCGCTCCCACCGCCTTGAACTGTAATAAAAGAATTAGGATGAGACTTATTATATTGATCACCAGCTGCTTCCACTAAGGGTTGTAACGCTGACGAACCCACTGCTGTAATGCTCTGTTCCTGATGGTTACGCCGACAGCCAGTTAATAGCAGACCAGCCATGATCAATAGCAATCCCCAATTTAATTTTTTCATTGGTTCAACCTCCGGGAGCAGTATAGCAAATCAATGTAAAACTTTATTATTAATTGTGTAAATTATATGTAAATTTCTGAAAAATCAAGGCTGCTTGTAGTTAAATTAATTATTGATTAAACTAAAACCAATTTCAGTCAATTTATCACTAAGACAATATTGAGACCTGAGTCCAAGGTTGTGAGAGGTTTTTACATGAATTTAGACAAATTGCAATATTTTATTGATCTAGTAAATACTGGCAGTTTTACGAAAACTGGACAAAAAAATCATATTGCACAAACAAGTGTTAGTCAGCAAATTCGTTCATTGGAAAATCATTTCAATGTTCAATTAATTGATCGTAGTGTACAACCAATTGTTCCTACGGCTGCAGGACAGTTGTTCTACTCGAAAGCTGTCTTAATTTGTCAACAGTATCAAAAATTAGAGCAGGACATGGCCGATTTTTGTACTGACAAGCAACGTATTCGCCTAGAATATACTTCCCTTATCGATTTAAATTTTTTAATCAAAATCACGCAAACTTTAAAGCAGCAATCACACTTAATTTTGGAATTAGAAAAAGAGCAACTTAAAGACGTGGCTCATAACTTAAATAATGGTCAATACGATTTAGCCATCAGTTTTGATTCAGAATTTCACAATGAGACCTCATTGCAAACCATTACCTTATATCAAGGCAAATACTGTGCACTTATTGATAGCGAGCATCCTTTATATCACTGCCAAGCAATCACATTGAAACAGTTATATCACTATACACTCGTCACGCTTGCTCCACAGACAATTGGTAAATCTTATCAACTAATGTTAAAACATGCCCAGCAAGATGGCTTTACACCTCAAATAAAAGCAACAGTACAGGATTTAGAAACAGAACTTTTTTTGATTCAAACGCAACATTTGATCGGCTTTTTTCCGGACAACTACCCGCTGCCCAACCAAACTTCCAATTTAAAATTATTGCCTATTAACCAAACTCATCATCATTTTAAAATCGTCTTAGCTTATCGGAAAGATTTTAATCATGCTAAATTAGCACAAATTATTCACCAAGCTCATTCAATCTCAGCAGAGGTTTAACCTCTAACCTAGTTATTTTTTATATTGGCAATTGCTCAAATAATCACATATGATTAAGCTAATTAAAAGTTGAAAGCAAGTATAGTGACGCCACTTGATATTTAATCAGGTTAGTTAATAAGCTTGTTTCCGCTTTATCTAGAAAGGAAAAATTCATGAAAAAGTTAATCTTAACAGGTGTCGATGGTAATTTAGGTAGTCAAGCTGCGCAAGAACTAATCCAATTAGCCAATAAACAACAACTCATCTTTTGTGGTTATGATCCTAACGTGCTCGCCAACTATGCACAGCAAGGAATTGATGTTCGCCAAACTGATTTTAATTCTAAGGCTGGTTTAGTGGAAAAGTTTACTGGCGGTGACGTCCTTGCTTTGATTTCCATGCCTTTTGTGGGTGCTAAACGCCAGCAAGCTCATAAAAATGTCATTGATGCTGCTCAACAAGCCGGTGTAACTAAAATTGTCTATACTTCACTAGTCAATGCCGGCGACCCTAGTAATCCTAGTATCGAAAAAATTGACCATGCTTATACCGAAGACTATTTAAAAAAGAGTGGACTTGATTATCTGTTCTTACGTAATTCACAATATGCTGAAGCTATGATCACCAACTACTTTACCTTTGTTAAACAAGGACAAGATTTAGCCAATAGCCAAGGGGACGGTCAAATGGCCTATATTTCACGTAAAGACTGTGCCAAAGCCGTTGCGTATGCCTTATTAGCTGATAATTTGCACCACCAAATTTTAAACATCAATGGTAAAGATTTACTAACCATCAGCGATTTTATCAATATTGCTAATGACGTCACAGGTAATTCCATTCAATATCACGCCATTAGTGATGAAGAAAATTACCAAATCTTTGATGCCATGGGTGTCCCTCGAACCACTGATGGCCAATTTAAAAAAGATTCTGAAGCACCCTTCTCATCTGATGGCATGGTCACTTTTGCCAAGGCCATTCGTGAAGGTAAAATGAATACCTATACCGATGATTTTTATAAATTAACAGGTAGTCAACCAATATCTGTGCGTTACATGTTTGAACACCAAGCAGAATTTCAAATTGGTGAACGCCATTCAAAAGACGATTAGTATCTGAAACTTAAAAATGAGACTAGAGCAAATTAATTGGATGAATAAGTTATTCAAACAGTCAACAATTCAGTTCTAGTCTTATTTATTTGGAACATATTCCAAATAAATCTTGGGAAGACACTTCAAATAATTCTCAAAAAAATTGGTACCAATATAAATGCGGAACGAAATTTATATCGGTACCAATTTTATTAATTAAGCTCAAAATTAATCCATTCAATAACTAAATCAAAATATTTCTGACTTCTTGCTTTGTTTGAGCATTGACTAAGTTCTCAACACAATGCTGATTTTTCACAACATCAATTAATTCAGTTAGCGCTTTTTCATGTTCATGATTTGTCCCTGGTGATAAAACAAATAAACAATTAATAGCAACTGTTTGGTGTTGAGCACAAATCTCTATTGGTTGATCTAGTACCACCAATGCCAAACCGACTGTTTGACTATGAGAACTGGGGGCTGCATGGGCTAAAAAAACATGATCTGCAATCAACATATACGGTCCGTATTTATTGATCAAATTGGTAATATCAGAAAAATAAAAGCTATTGATAATTTGATCGCGTTCTAATAACTGGCAGCCTAATTGTAATACCGCTTGCCACTGCATATTGCACGAATGATGCAACAGCTTAATATGTTGCACAGGTAAAAGACTAGCTAAAGAAGGTAAAGTATCCGTCAAAGCTAAATCATTAGCTGGTAATATAAATTTATCTAGACTTGAACGTAAACCCATCTCATCTTTTACATCCGCGTATTCTTTAATAATAGTCAGCAGTTGATTCACAGCATTACTATTGTGCTCAATTTTTTGTGGCACTTGCGTGCGTAAATAATTTTCAATTTGACCATAATCATGCTCTGTTAAGATTGCTTTAACAGTTAAAACGGGGACTGGGTAAGAACTTTGCCCTAATGGGGCCGCACTAATAATTAACTTAGCCTGATAATTAGCCTGAAAAATATTGTTTAGATCTGCTATTTTGAGTGGTGGCGAAAATTTAATCAGCGGATAAGCTTGCATTAATTCATGATAAAGCATTACAGAAGTCCCAATACCGCTGGAACACACAACTAACACCTCAGCCAAGGCGGCCAGTTGATATTTATCCGTTTTGTTTACCGACCAGTCTTGGTAAACGACATCACTTTGAGGTCCAAAATATAAACAAATCAATGCTATTTCATTAACAGGCAGTTCCTGTTTTAAATATTGTTCTAACGGGGCACAGGCAATTGTAGTTAATTTGAGTAACTGCGGATAATTTCTTTTGATATCTGCAATTTCATCCGAAACAAATGGAATCCTAAACATTACTCGAAAATAAGTCGCATACAAGTGGTTACACAATACTTCGACAAAATGTCGATCAGAAATCGGATTTCCGGTTAATTGTTTATACCGAAAAATTATTTCCCGGGCAATTTGTGTTAATTTATCATATAATCTGGGGCTAACACACCAAACCGCGGTTGCTTGTGCGCACAGCATGATTTTGCTTAAAAAGACTACTTCATTATTAGTTACAGTTTCTTGGCAGATAGTTTCCAATAGTTTCTGACAAGCCGGCAAAATCCCGGTTGTATTTTTAGATAACCACGCTTGTCCGGGCTCAGTGGCTAACTTTTTTCCTTGTTGATAACGCCATTTAGTAAACATTAATAAATAAATTAATTGTTGCAACGCATTTTCCGAAAAACTAATTTTTAAAGCTGTCTGACAAATAGTTAATTGTTTCTCAAATTGTGAAAATGGGTAGTTTAATTGCTGAATACACTGAAAAAGTGTGGCATCATTATTTTGTAGTAATTCATAAACAACTAAGCGCACTGCTCGTTCATTACCATGAATTTTGTGACCTTGATGGGTACTGACAATTTCTAATTTTGGAAAACGCGTTCTCAAGACTTTAAAGTCTTTAATGATCGTATTGCGCGAACAAGCAAAGCGCTGTGTTAACTGGTTAATAGACACTCCTTTAGAATTATCCAACAATGTCCAAATAATTAATGTCTGGCGTTTCCTAGAGCTAAAGTGAATCCCCCGCTCATCCAATTTAACACTAGGTTGCTGCTTTAAAACTTGCTTGGTATGATCAGTTAATTGGTATCCATAGCGAGGAACATTAACAATTTCTTCAAGGTGTTGGCTTTGTAATTGCTGATTCAAGGCTGCCAACCAATTAAAGGCTGTTCTGCGCGAGACATTAAACATTGTCATAATTTCTGTTAAACTAACGTAGCCTGAAGATACCAGCAAATAATTCAATAATTTATGATAACCTGTCGCTGTGGCTGCAACCTCTCCAGTAATCACATCCATCATCCTTTAAAAGTTTTACTTTGATTGTTATTTTCCTAAATCTAATTTAGAAATAATATCATCAATTACGCTATCCACACCAATATTGGTTAATAGTGGCAAACCGTTAATTACTGGAATTTTAACAGCATCATTATCATATTGCGTGGTCGTAATTGCTAAATCATAGTCGCTAGCCATGGACTCTACTTGAGCCACAGAAGCTTGACCTAAAGTATAATCATCCTTGGAAATACCACGATTAGCCAATTCTTCTTCTAACTTATTCATGGCTGCCGTACTTGTAACCACGCCAGCACCGCAAGCTACTAAAATTTTCTTCATAATAAAGACACTCCTTCAACTAAATTATTTGGTAGGTGTTTCTGTTTGATCAAGTGCTTTTTCTTCAGCAATGATTTTCGAACGATTCCACCAACATAAACCAACAATAAGGACAATTCCGATGACATAAGCAATGAACTTGAAAGGTGCAATTTGAACAAATAACCACGGAAATGGATTGGAACCATAATCAATACTGGAGATTAATGACGAACCTTTGGGAATAGCAAAGTGCGCCGCCCGAGCACATTTCGTAATCAAGGGTGCTAAATTCGTCCCAATCCATAAACCAATCACCACATTAATTGCGCCAATAATAAAGGACCGGAAAAAATCACCGTGCGTAATCGAAACAATCAACGGGAACATAAAGACAAAACCAACTAAGCCAATGGTTGGTAAGAACTGATTACCTGGTAAGATAAAAGCAAACAACAATGCTACTGGAATCATTAAAGTCGCGCAGGCCAAAACAACCGGGCTACCAATGCCCACTGCCGTATCCATTCCAATGTAGATTTTGCGTTTACCGGAAAATTTTTTCTGCGTAAAAGACTGAATCGCATTAGAAACAGGCACGACGCCTTGTAATAATAGCGCTGCCATTTTAGGCGTAATGATCATGACGGCGGAAAGCGTAACCCCCATTAACATAATTTTGCCTAACTTAGTAGCCAGCGTCATGCCCGGAATAAAGCCATAAGCCAAAATACCAATCACCAGTCCAATAATAAAGCCCAATAATGTTGGTTCACCCCAAGAGCCAAACTTTTTGTTAAAGTCTTTCGCATCTAGATGGATCTTATTAATTCCCGGAATTTTATCTAAAATCCAATTAAAAACAATGGCGATTGGAACAAAGGAACCGGCATAACCATGTGGAATGGAAATTCCCGGTAAACCTAAATATTTTTCAGATAACGGAGCGGTACGATCAGCAATGACCATAATGACAATCATATTGACGCTCGCCAAGAACAAGCTCAAGACAATATCTTTAGTTAAAGCGTAAACCAAAGAACCACTAAAAGCAAAATGCCAAAAATCCCAAATATCGACATCAATAGTTGAAGTGGTTTTCGTAACTAACATTATCAAATTGATCACAATTCCGAGAGGAATCATACTAACTCCGACTGCTGTTCCGTAAGCAATCGCTGAAGCAGACGGCCACCCAACATCAATAACCTGTAAATTTAAATGCATCACGGCAATCATATGTTTAATGGCGGGATTCATGACACTGGTCAAAATCGAAACCGTGGCATTTAAGCCGATAAAACCAATACCGACCATTAAGCCACCACGTAAAGCTTTAGTAAAAGGTACCCGCACGCACAAACCAAAAATCAACATAATAATGGGAATCAAAACCGTTGGCCCCAGTCCAACAATATACATAATGAAATTAATTATCGGTTTCATACCTATCTCCTCAATTATTAACTAAAAATTTGCCACAAGCTGTTGAAATAAAAGCTGCTGGTCTTGAATTTGAACTAGTTGTTCTAATAAAACCTGATTTTGAAACAAAGTCATCAGCTTTTGTAACATCTGTACCTGACTATGCGGGTTTTTCAAGGCCAGCATCACCACAATTTGCACATCCAGCAGTTGTTCAGTGACGGCCATATTATGAAACTTGACAGGCCGCTTTAAGGTCGCAAAAGCTAACGCCGGTTGCTTGACGTATTCAACGTCTGTATGTGGGATAGCAACCGCAATTTTACCGCTAGGTAACCCCGTCGGTTGCTTAAACTCTCGGTCTTGAACTGCCTGAGAAAAATTTGGTTGTACTTTGCCAGCCGTTTGCAATTGTTGTGCCAAATATTGAATGATTTCAGATGAAGTTTTTGCTTCAACTTGCGCAAATACTAACTGAGAACTCAAAAGATTCAACTTTTACTTCCCCCCTTTCTCTTTGGCTGCTATTTCTGTTCACGTTTTATTTAACCATTCATAAAAGCGCTTTAATAGTGCAAATCATCCGAAATCTTGGTGCAAGTACTGCACCATCACACAAAAAAAGCATTATTAGATTACTGTAATCCAATAATGCTTCATTTATTTTGTAGTTAAGCGATTAACTAAAATGCTTAATTAATAGCAATTTTGACACACAATTTATGATTATGTCCTACTTTGTTAGCAACCATCCCATGAGCAGCATGCAAATCCGACGGATAAAAGATTGCATAATGTCGTTCAGTCAATAAAGCTTTACCGTGCGTCTTAGGATGTCTAAAAAATTGAATCTCTTCTTTAGGATCATAAGGACTAACGGGTTTAGCAGTTCCTGCATCACTAAAACGCACCCATTCAGCACCCGTAATCATGTAGTGAATATCAATATGTTCCCGATGGGTTTCGTAGTTCATCGTCCGATAATCTCGGGTGTCATATTCTTGAAACCGTAATTCGACGCCCGGCGCAATTTGCTTTTTACCCAACGGTTTAGCTAACAATTCCTGGGTTGAACGCGCATCTAGCCAATCTAAAGCTGTTTGAATCCGTTTTTGAACGGTCGTATTAAATTGATGTTGTTTACTTGCTCCAAATTCCATAATTATTCTCTCCTCTATTCTTTTTCTTCGCGTACAAATAAAAGTGCTACTACCGCAACTAACGGAAACGCGGCAATGATTAAATACGAAGTCACATAACTACCTGTAACCGCCAAGATTTGGCCTAAGATCACGGGCGCAATAAAAGAACCAACTTGATTAAAGACGTTGATGAAGCCTGAAACCGTCCCACGTTGATCGGCGGGAGCCACTTCCACGGACAGATTATTGGTGATCGTGCTAAACATAAATGCTCCGACGCCCATTGCCCCTGTCCAAAAGTACAACAAGGCTAAGTTGCCATGTGGCGTTAAAGCAAAGCCAATAATCGTGGGTGTGAAAATTGCCATAAAAATTGCTGCCCAAAGATGGCGCGATAGTTTAGAATGATCAGAAATCCACCCCGCTACGACCATTGAAATCACCGAAGTAATCCCAAAGATGGACATGGCAGTACCGGCTTTCACCAAACTAAACTTTAAGCTTTTCACAATAAATAAATTAGCCCAATTAGTCACACCCCACTTGGCGCCTGTGGCAAATAAGCCGGTCAACGCTAATAACCATACACTGCGATTGTTAATGGCGTGTTTCAAACGCATCAAAGCTGATTCTTCTGTCACTTGACCAGTTTTAGTTTTCACCTTAAATTGTTGCGGAAATGGTGGTGTTCCTTTTAAAGTAAAATAGGAAAAAATTAACGCTGCTAGCGGAAACAAAGCCGTGACTGCTAGAGCTGCCCGCCAACCATAATGAACCAAAACAGTGGGCGCATATAGATTGATGACGGTTAAACCAAACGAGGTGCAAGTATTGAAAATTCCAGTGGCCGTGGCACGTTTCTTACCATCAAACCATTCTGTAATAATACCTAAACACGCTGATAAATCAGGACCACTAACTAAACCTAAGACAAAACGTAAAATCAGCCCGTCCCAATAACCGCGCATAAAGACCATGGCAAACATCACTACCAAATTGCCAGCCACCGCAGTCAATAACAATTTACGATAACCAAACTTATCAGCCAGCATCCCTCCTGGCAAAACCGTAATTGCATAGCCAATATAAAAGGCCGTAACGTATGAATTACCTTGTTGCACTGTGAAATGTAACGAATCAATCACCGCCGGCATAATTGTTGACCACGATAGCCGCGTAATAAAACTAATTAAAAAAGCGAACCAGATACCTGCTAGAATTAAAATCTGCTTGGCATTCCATTTACCAGTTGCAGACTCAGCCATTTTTATTCCTCCTCACTGCCAAGTTTCAAAACAATTTTGCGTACGTGTGTTGGTTCATGAACTAAACCGTTGGTGCGGTGTGGTTCATGCATCACAATTAAAACTAAATCACCAGCATGTAAAATTATTTTTTGATAATTTATCGGTGGCTGAACATATTGCAAATCCCGGTGCGCATTATAAGCACCTAATAATCGCACATTGGTATCCGTCGTAATGTCAATCTCTTCAGTACCTTCGACTAGATAATGCAGATCCAAGCGCTGTTGATGAATTTCAAAATTAAAATCAGTAATTTTTTGAGTCGTATATTCCAATGTTTGACAATAAAAGCTCTCCCCTTGTTGATGGCTTTTCCCTAACGGCGTCTTTGTCAAATCTGTTACTTGTAAAAACTGAATGGCCCTAGCTAATTTTTGATAGTCGCAGGCTTGATAATCGCTGAGTTTTGTTAATAACACGGCAACACTGACCTCCTTTTAATTGAGCTAAAGTTAAGCGCTTAACTTATTTAATGTAAAGCAAATTAAGCTACCGGTTTGTCTTAATTATTTTTAGTTAACCGTTTAATATTAATTAAATTCACTTTTTTGTGTAGTAAATCAATAGATAACAACTAATAAATAATTATTAATTATTCTTTTTTTACTAAAACGGTTAACTAACTTTACACAGAAATTGTAATCGCTTTGGTTTTAAAAAGCAATACTTTATTGTGAAAAAATTATCAATTGTTCTAATTCTGCAGAGCACTGCCAATTTCATTTGAAATTAATTACACAAAGTGCTATTTATAATTTAAGGAGGATTTAAGATGAAGAAAAGAACAATTTATATGTTACTTAGCGCTACCTTATTAAGTATTGGCGGTAGCCAATTGCATAAACAACCACTAACAGCCGCCAAACTGACTACAACTGCTAAAACAACAACCCTCTATTCTACCAATGGTCACAAGGTACCAGGAAAGTTGTTAGCTGCCGGAAGTCAATGGCAAATCATAACAACCAAGAACATTCACGGACAGCAATTAGCCAAAATTGCTGCCAATTTATGGACGACTAATCCTAATCCTGAACAACCTCAAGCGGCAACTGCACAAAATGAGCAAACGTCAGCCGCCAAAACGCAATCCCAACCAACTACGAGTGACAGTGAATTTAAAAAAGTCGATTTTCCAGCAAGTATGCAGGGCACTTGGTACGGTTATGACAAAGATTCCGATGCTGTTAAATCCATTACTTTTACAGGCAATAAGATTAGTGTCGATGGTCAAGATAGTTATGCCTACGATGGCAGCGTTCGCCCTGCTGACGATAAAGAAGCCTTAGATGGTAACGTAAGTTCTCTAAACACAGACCAGCAAAATCGAATGCAAAATTGGATTGCTTTATCTACTATTGATCCACAAACCGCGAATTTTGATACTGCACCACTTTCGCCAATTGTTGACTTACGTGGCTGGTACCAAAGTGCTGGTGATGGAACATATTACTACATGATGAATGAAAACATTGATGGCCAGCAAACGCCCGTCTTATTTGCAGCTAGTGGTGCAGGAATGTGGACGGATATGCATTATTATCGTTCTAACCAATTAGCTCAACAACAGCAAGATGAAGGTTTTGCGGATGATCGGGGAAGATAGTAAAAATGAAGTTAAGACAACCTAATTGTTATATACATCAGTTATAACTGCATCAAATAACTCGGTTAAAGTTGAAAAAGTTAGGGCTGATTCATCATTATCTTGATCTTGGTAATTCAAAATTCCTTCATATATACTGATTAAGCTTTCAATGGATATCATATTTTTACCAAGTTCATAATTACTAATTGTTTTTGAAGACAAGTTAACCACTTCTGAAAATTGTTCAATGCTCATATTCCCCATACTTTTTCTTATTTTTCTCAAATTATCTCCTACAGAGAATAAGTAACTGTTTTTTAATCAGTATTAAAATAAGCATATCAAAAATAAACAGAGTAATTTAGAACTAAATGATTATCAAAATAATTTATTAATGAGCCCTTTAGCTAGTTACTAACTTAATATGGCAATTTGAATAAAAAATTAAGCAACCATATGATTTTTCAGTATAATTAAAATCAAGGATTAAAGTATTAATTTATATTGATTGGAATTAAGAAAATGAGATCATGCAAAATATTTTTATAATATATGTAATGATTTTTTAGGAGATAAAAATGAATAATAAATATGAGCCTATAGTATTTTATACAAATTACAATATTGAAAGTGTTGAAAAATTAAAAGAAAAAGTTGTTGATACAAATTTAGACAGCAAAGCCCAGGAACTATTACTTGAATATCCAACTGTATATATTATCAATTCTTCAAATTCAAATAAAAAGGATAATTTTTCAGCGTATGTTGGAGAGACAAACGACATAATAAGAAGAACACTTGAACACTTAATAGTTGATCCAAGAAATAGAGACGATTTTGCAGAAATCAAGAAATCTAAAGATGCTGGCATGTACGTAATAGGAGAAAAACATTTTAATAAATCACTAACTTTAGACATTGAAAACAAATTAATGCAATATTTGAGTAGTGTACCTGCAATTAAAAAATTAAATAATAGACGTTTTAATGAGCAAAACAAATACTACGATTCAACGCAATTCGATATTATTTTTAATAACATTTGGAATGAATTGAATCGTAAAAATCCAAATTTATTTCCCCGAAAAAGAGAACTTGAAAATAAAGCTATTTTTAAATCCTCACCATTTAATAAACTAAATTATGAGCAATTAAAAGCAAAAAACGAAATTATTAATTCAGCAAAAGCTTCCTTATTAGAAAGTATTTATCATCCAATTGATAAAGAAGGTTTTGGTAAATTGATTCTAGTTGAAGGAATGGCAGGATCAGGAAAAACTGTTTTGGTAAGTAACATTTTTTATGATTTGGTAAATGAAAGTAAAATTATGAATGAATATAATTCAAAGAATAACTTAAAAATTTCTATGATTGTAAACCAATCTGAACAGTTAAAAGTTTATAAAGAAATTGCTAAAAAGTTTTTTGATAAAAACAACAGTATGAGGGTATTTAAACCAAGTCAATTTATAAATAAAGTAGATACAGACAACAAGGAAGATATAGTTATTGTTGATGAAGCACACTTATTGTTAACTCAACAGAGTCAGTCATACCACCATCACGGAACAAAAATGATTGAAGACATTCTAAGAAGATCAAAAATTGTAATTGCGGTATATGACCCCAAACAAATATTATCTATAGCTTCAGTAGTAGAACCTAATTATATAGAAGAATTAGTCGATAAAACACATGGGAAAACCATTTGTTTGCATAATCAAATGAGAATAGATGCCAATAAACAAACCATCCAATGGATAAATAATATGATAGATTGTGGAGTTATAGGTAAAATACCACAAGACAATAAATATGAAATAAAAGTATTTGATACTCCACAAGAAATGCAAAATCAAATAGTACAAAAAAATGAAGACAAAAATATGGGAATCAGCAGAATGATTGCAACATTCGACTGGAAATACTCTGGTGGCAAGGAAAAATTACCAAGTGATCAAAAATACTGGGAAGTACGTATTAACAATTGGTCAATGCCATGGAATTATGAAATAAAAAGGAGAGATAATTACGAAGTCAAACATCATCAAGATATAAAATACAGTGATTTATCTTGGGCAGAAAAAGACTATACTATCAATGAAATTGGATCAACTTATACTATTCAAGGATTCGATTTAAATTATGCAGGTGTGATTTTAGGCCCATCTGTAAAATATCGTAACGGAAGAATAATTCATGATCCTAATGGAAGTCATAACCCAAAAGCCATAAATAAACGTGATTCCAGTAAAAGTTACGCCAAAGAATTATTAAATAATGAATTTAACGTGTTAATGACCAGAGGTGTACACGGATTGTATATATATGCAGTTGATGATCAACTGCGCAACAAACTAAAAAATTCTCAACAGAATAAATGATAAGTAATAAAAATATTTGATTTTTAAGAAAGTGATATTCAAGATAAAAAAAGACAATCAAAAAAATTCAAGATTGTTTTTTTTTAAGAAAAACTTAATTTACAAACTAAAATCAATATTAACTCTATTTTTTAACGCACAAAATAACTCTTATTTTTCTTCATCAAAACACCAACTTCTATTTTTATTAATATTAATTTTTTTATCCATAATCTTTAAAGGATCAACTTTTAATTTTTCACACATATAAAATGAATATATTAAAACATCTGCTATTTCTAATTTTAGATCATCTTTATCCTTTTCACTTAAATCGTCATCATTATTTTTCCACAAAAATACTTTATTAACTTCAGAAGCTTCAATCTCTAAAGCCCTTGATAAATTAATCAATGAATGAAATCTCTGCCAACTTTTATCATCACGAAATTTTATTAATTCATTAATTATATTTTCCACGTTTTCTTCCATTATTAATTTACCTTCTTAATCAATTCTTTTCATAAATATCATTTTATCACTACTTTTTTAACATAAAGATTAGTTAATCATCTTTAGATATATATAATTTTAACGTATGGTGCCAGTTAATTTTTCAAACATAACCTTTCAATTCATTAATCTCTTCCCCTAAAAATTAATTTATAACAACACACTCATGTAAGAAGCTATCAGATTAAACAGCTAATTTCAATCAGTATTTAGTAAATTCTAATCGTAAGTTTTACAATTAAGTTATCCTCTTATAAGCAAGCTTCTTAAAAAATAAAATTACACCAAGATAAAAATCCGGTATCATTAGTTAAAAATTATCCATTACTTGGCTAGTTTGATCATGATCCCAATAAATCTTTTATCTCTATGGTTATGGTCAATGTCACCAAGTTCCTAAAAGCTGATCAACTGATAGAAAAAATTTTAACTATCCCTCAATGGGCAGATGATTTAAGTCGAAATTTAGATCTGGATCTTTCAAAAACACTTTTAGATGCTATTACTCATAAAAGTGAGCAATTCTTGTACGGCTAAGGTAATGAATAAAAATTAACTTCGTCACTACCAGTTGCTTTTTAAAAGCTAATAATTGAGAAATAAAAAGATTGCAACTAAATATAAGAGCAGTTGATAATTTTTTGTAATACTGTAAGTACACCACTAATAAAATACTTGTCAAAAAAATACTGACTAAAATAAATTATGTAAAGAAATCGTTAAGAATTGATATAGCCTTTATGTCGGTTTTTGACTTGAGAGTTTAGGCGTAGCTAGACGCAATTTCTTTTTCTTGAAGTGCAATCAATAAGTTATTTTTAAAATGTAATAGCGACTTTAATCGTAGAATACTACTAATTCTTGACTAATTAGCATGGCTTTCACCTCCACAGTTTGTAATATCGAAGGGGGCGTAGCCACAACTAATTAAGCTTGTTAGCTAAACGATTTTAATTAGTCTACCTTAATTTTAGCAGTATCATTAAAAAATTTTGTCCAATTACCAGTTGCCACCTAATCCGCAACTGGTCATTTTTTATAGCTGTTACCTTTTTTTGAAATTCTCTTCCAATTTTAAAATAAAAATCGTACCTTTTTTGAAAACGATTACCAATATAATCAATAAGCATTGAATCGCTATTTTTACCCTCTTATAATACTTGTGAGGTTGTCTTAAAGCTGCAGCCTCTCTTCCATGTCGACTGGAAAGGAACTTGAAATTTTATGATCTTAGATGAGATGCAAGCGATTGTTAATTTAACAGCACAGGAACAAGTAGTCTTAGAGTATATTATCCAAAATCCTACAAAAATATTGGAATTAAACATCAACCAACTAGCCAAGGCTAGTTATACCAGTGCAGCAACCGTGGTTCGTTTATGTCAAAAGGCGGGGTTTAGTGGCTATTCTCAATTCAAGTATCATTTTGCTTCGGAACTGCCCAATATTATCAAATTACGAGAAGACTTAGATGTCAAACCACTAGATACTAGTGTATCTATCACGGACGTCTTTCAACGCGTGGAGCAAATTCATCAACGCGCCATTGAATATACCAACAGTTTATTAGACGCCCAAACTATCTTACGCGTCATTAAGCTGGTTCAACAAGCTGAACGTATTGAAATTTATGGCCAAGGTTTAAATTATGAATTAGCGCGGAGTTTTTGTTGGGAATTAGAAGAAGTTGGTTGCAATGCCAATGCCTATAATGCACCCAATCCGATGCACACTAATACGGCTCAAGCTAATCAAAAACCAATAGTCGCTTTTATTTTGACACACACGGGCAACAATGAGCAAATGTATCAAGTTGCTCAACAATTGCGCCAACAAAATTATCGCACCATAGTTGTTTGTGATAGCACACAACGCGCAATTTGCCAATTTTGTGATGAAACAATTGTCATTATGACTACCAAAGGAACACTGGATTTAAGTAACGTGGTCTACGTGGCCGCCTTACAGTATCTCTTTGATGTTCTGGTTTCTTTTAAAATGTTAGCCAATTATCAATCAGTCCAATGTATCTCACACCAAGTTGATCAGTCAAAGGAAGGAAAATAATTTTGCAAAGTAATTTTTTATGGGGTGGTGCCGTTGCTGCCAACCAATACGAAGGTGCTTGGAATGTAGCGGGCAAAGGTGTTAGTGTCACTGATGTCATGACCAAAGGCGACGTCAAGCATCCTCGTCAAATCACTGCTGGTGTCTTAGATGACGCAATCTATCCTAACCACCAAGCAATTGATTTTTACCATCATTATAAGGAAGATATTAAACTAATGGCCGAAATGGGATTTAAATGTTTTCGGCTAAGTATTGCTTGGTCACGCATTTTTCCGCAAGGCGATGAACAATATCCTAATGAAATGGGGCTAGAGTTTTACGACCACGTTTTTGACGAATGCCATAAATATGGTATTGAGCCAGTGGTTACCCTCTCGCATTTTGAAATGCCCTACCATTTAGCTAAAGAGTACGGCGGCTGGCGTAATCGTAAACTGATTCACTTTTTTGTCCACTACGCTACCACTTGTTTCAACCGTTACGCTAATAAGGTTCAATACTGGATGACCTTTAACGAAATTAATAACCTGATTGATATTGATAATCCCTTCAACGCTTGGACTGGTGCAGGCGTTTTATATCAAGCTGATGAAAATGCTGAACAAACCATGTACCAAATCAGTCATTATCAATTTGTTGCTAGTGCTTTAGCTGTTCAAGCCGCCAGAAAAATCAATCCACAGTTGCAAATCGGATGTATGCTCCACTTTGGACCCATTTACCCGCATTCTTGTCAGCCCCAAGACGTTATGGCCAGTGTCAAAGCGATGGACCGGCGCTTTTTCTTTAGTGACGTACAAGTTCGTGGTTCTTATCCTACTTACGTTACCAAATTATGGGAGCGTAAACATTTCAACTTAGATATTACAGAACAAGATTTAGCTGCAATTCAGCACGGAACTGTGGACTATATTGGTTTTAGTTATTACAAATCAACCACTGCCAAATTTAACGCCACCAAAGATTTTACCGAAGTTGCTAATCCCAATGTCCCCAAAAGTGATTGGGGCTGGGCCATTGATCCGATTGGTTTACGCTATATCTTAAATGTGGTTTATGAACGTTATCAAAAACCTTTATTCATCGTAGAAAATGGTTTTGGTGCTTATGATCAATTAGTTGACGGCCAAATTAATGATGACTATCGCATCAACTATTTACAACAGCACATCACCCAAATGCTCAAAGCCATTGAACTGGACGGTGTTGCCGTGCTCGGTTACACCCCTTGGTCTGCGATTGATTTAATTAGTGCATCGACTGGAGAAATCGAAAAACGTTACGGCTTTATTTATGTCGATGCCCAAACTTTCAAGCGCTATAAAAAGCAATCATTTTATTGGTACAAAAATATCATTGCCACCAATGGTGCTTGTCTTGGAGTTAAAAATGAGGCGCACAAATGAAAAAATTTCTCAATGAAAAGTTAGTTCCCCTTGTCGTAAAGTTTACTAATACTAAAGCTATTCAGGCTCTCAAAGATGGCATGATGTTTGTTTTACCGTTTCTAATTGTCGGCTCACTTTTTCTGTTATTAGCCAACATTCCTATTCCAGCAGTTGCCAAAGCCATCACCAACTGTGGTTTAGCTAACGTCTTCAATCAAATTTATGCTAGTTCGTTTGCCCTTATGTCTTTCTTTGCGGTAACCGGAATTACCTATGTTTATTTAAAAAATGACAAAATTGAAACCGCCTTTGCCGGCAGTTTAAGCGCCTTAGGAGCTTTTATTTTACTCATGCCTTTCAAAATTAAGGCTGCTAAAGGCGTCGTGGTTACCAATGCTATTTCCAAAGATTGGACTGCTGGTCAAGGTATGATAACTGCTATCATCGTTGGTTTAGCGGCTGGCTGGTTGTACAGCTTTTGTATCCGCAAAAATTGGCAAATAAAAATGCCAGCGGGTGTTCCACCAGCAGTTTCTAATTCATTTATTTCCCTAATTCCATCAGGTGTTGTTTTAATCGTTGCCGGTATTGTTTACGCGATCTTTAAATTTACTGCCAACATCAGTTTTACTGAAATTATTTATTCTGTTATTCAAACGCCCCTGCAAGGCGTCACCGATTCTTTTGGTGGTGTCTTAATCATGTCGATGGTCATGTCTTTACTTTGGTGGTGTGGCGTGCACGGTGGTGCAATTTGTGGCGCTATTTTGGCTCCCATTCTCCAATCTAATATGTCGGCCAACCAAGCATTACTCGATGCTGGCAAAAAGTTAACGATTGCGAATGGTGGTCACATTTTTACCCAGCAATTTTGGGATAATTATCTCTGCATGACGGGAGCCGGGATCGTCGTCGGCATGGTCATTTATATGACCTTTTTTGCCAAGTCAAGCATGCTCAAAGAATTAGGTAAATTATCTATCTTACCTAACGTCTTCAATATTGATGAGCCCGTCATCTTTGGAACACCGATTGTCTTAAATCTATATCTCATTATTCCCTTTATTGCCTTTCCAATGATTGTTGGTGCCGCCAGCTATTGGTTAATGGCATGGGGAGTCTTACCGTTGTTTTCTGGAGTGATGGTTCCTTGGACCACGCCGCCCATCATCTCAGGCTTTTTAATTGGTGGCTGGAAAACAGCTCTATGGCAATTAATTATCATTATCTTTTCAACAATTGTTTACTATCCATTTATTCGCAAAGTTGATTTGGATCTGCTCGCTAAACAAGAACAAAATTAATCTTTCAACTTGAATAGTTGATTAATTTCAAACATCAAAATTATTAACCTTCATCACTTCAAATAATTTTCTCCAGAACGATTGCATTCCCGCTTTGACACGCTTATAATGCTTACCAACTAATTGAATATGGAGTGATAACATGATCGGTTGTAGTAGTTTTACCATGGAAACTAAAGATAAGAAACACTTCTTTTCGCGCACCATGGACTTTATGATGGAGATGGCTCAAGAAGTCGTCTTCGTTCCGCAGAACAAAACGTTTGCTTCGGCTTACAGCAGTGACCAACAGGTTACTAGTAAGCATGCCTTCTTAGGTATGGGGACTTTAGAGAATCAAGCACCAATTACCTTTGATGGTGTTAATGATCAAGGCGTGATGGGTGGCACCCTTTATTTTCCTGGTTATTGTAGCTATCACGACGAAGCTGCTGCTAGTACTTGGGGCGTTTCCCCTGACAAAGTGATTTCTGTTATTTTGTCACAAGCTGCTAACTTAGCTGATATCAAACAATTATTCCAAGAACAAATTACCATTTTAAATGATGCCAATCCAACTTTGAAAGTTGTGTCACCACTGCACTATATCTTCTCCGATACGACCGGAGCTAGTTTAATCGTCGAACCTCAAGCTGACGGCGTGCATTTGATTGATAATTCAATTGGTGTCATGACTAATAGTCCTGATTACCACTGGCATGAAACTAACTTACGTAATTACTTATCTGTCACGCCTAAGCAACATGAAGATGTGAACTTCTTAGGCAAAACTCTCAAGCCATTTAGTCAAGGTTCTGGTACTTTTGGTTTACCTGGTGACTACACACCTGTCAGTCGCTTTGTCCGGACTGCTTTTATGAAGCAAAATGTCGAACAAGCTGCTGATGAAGCTGCCGGTGTCAGCCTCGCTCATCATATGTTAGAACCTGTCAGCATTCCGCGCGGAATTGTGGTAACCACTGATGATACTTTCGATTACACTTGTTACAGTGCTTACATCTGTGCAGAATCACGCAGTTACTACTACTCCACTTATGGCAATCAACGCATTAATTGCGTTCGTTTAACACCAGAATTGTTGCAAGAAACTGATTATCAGACTTTCAAAGTTCAAGATGATGAAGATATCGCTTATCTAAATTAACGTCAAACCAAATAACCTGTGGCTAAGATGGCTGCAGGTTATTTTTTTGGCTAATTTTTAATAGGACAAAATGTACATCCAAGTTAAATAACTTTTATCTTAATACTATTCTTTTCGTAAGTATAAAAGAAGTATAAAATATAAATCAGAAGTATAAAGAAAGTATAAAATTGGATGTTTTAAGCTTGAGTAATACCCAAATATCCCAAAATCCATTTGTTCCTAGTTTTGGCCGTTTACCCACAATCCTTTTAAACCAAGAAAGCATCCTACATGATTATTTGGCTGGACTAACTAGTCAAGATGGCAAATACCAAACTTCCTTGGTCTATGGTGTTCGCGGATCAGGCAAAACTGTGTTTTTACTTAATGTTGAACAAAATTTAAAGTTACTAAAAAACTGGTATTGTCTCAGGTTAACTCTCAGCCAGGATAATTTAATAATGCAATTAATTCTGGGTTTACAAAAAATTGAGGGTATTAATTGGAAACAAGTTTTGAAACATTTTTCTGCAGAATTAAATTTTAGTATGTTTGGTATTACATTTAAAAGTAACAGCTCAACGCCAGTAATTGACTATAAAGAAATTTTAGAACAAATGCTGAGTTCTCTTAAGAAAAGGAACATTTTTGTCTTAATCGAAATTGATGAAATGGAAGTTAGTTCCGATGTTCGCGCATTTGCTTCCATGTACCAAATGCTGATTGGCGAAGAATATAACTTAGCTTTATTAATGACCGGACTACCTAATCGCTTATCCGAATTACAAAATGATCAAGTCCTAACTTTTTTATTGAGAAGTAATCGCATTTACCTCAGCCAATTAGCGCAAGATGACGTGATCAATAAATACCAGACGACTTTTCAACAGGGAAATAAATTAATTGACCCACTAGACTTAGAATTGCTAGCAAAAAGTGCTGGCGGATATCCTTACGCGTTTCAAACAGTTGGTTATTATGCTTGGCGCTTCAGTAAAGACGTTATTAACCAAACAGTAATTGAACAAACTATCTCTGCAACTAAACAAGACCTCTACCGTAATTCTTATGAAAAGCTCTACACTGAATTGTCTCCCACTGATCAAAAATTTTTACAAGCTATGGCTAGTTATACACAAAAAATTGTACCGATTAGCTTTGTTCAAACCACATTGGGCAAGCCCAAGAATTACCTCTCTGTTTATCGTGCGCGATTAAAAGATTCGCAATTAATCACAATCCCTGAGCGCGGCAAGGTCACTTTTTTATTACCTTATTTTAAAGATTTTATTCGCAGTTATAATAATAGTCGTTTGCTTTAACACCTTAAGGTTAATTACAATAGCAAATCACGTTTAAATTGACCGTCTCAAATCAATAAATCTCTTTCAAAGACATTTCGATTGAAGAAAATTATTTTGAAGGAGTTTTTTAGTTCTGACCATAACTAGTCATTAATTGATAGTCTTCAAAACACTTGAAACTAACGAAGTAAAGGTTTACCATAATTGTGGTAAAAGTAATATATTAATATTTCAAGGAGGACATTATGCAAAAAACTGAGACTGTATTAGCATTAAAAACTGCAAAAATTGTTGCCGTAGTTCGAGGTGATTCCAAAGATGAAGCTTATAAGACCGCGGAAGCCTGTATTGATGGTGGTGTCAAAGCAATTGAATTAACCTTTACAGCTCCTGCAGCTGATCAAATTATTGCTGAATTAAATAAAAAGTATTCTCTTGATAAGGATGTCATTATTGGCGCAGGAACTGTTTTAGATGCTATTACAGCTCGGATTGCTATCATGTCAGGTGCCAGATTTATAGTTAGTCCTGCCTTTGACAAAGAAACCGCTCTATTATGTAACGAATATCAAATCCCCTACATGCCGGGCTGTATGACAATTACCGAAATTCAAACTGCCATGCGTTATGGTGCCGAAGTCGTTAAAGTCTTTCCCGGAAGTACTGTTAGCTGGGATTTTGTCAAAGCCGTTAAAGCTCCCTTACCTTATGTCAATATCATGCCTACCGGTGGTGTCAACTTAGACAACATGAGTAGTTGGTTTAAAGCAGGCGCCGTGATAGTTGGAACTGGTAGTGATTTAACTGGTGCTGCTCGTCAACAAGATTTTGCTTCCGTAAAAAAGCGGGCTGAAGCTTATCATCAAGAAATCTTGCGTATTCAAGGAGAATGTGATTAACAATGCAAAAGATAGTCACCTTTGGCGAAATAATGCTCAGGCTCAAACCGGCTGAAAACCAAAGAATTATTCAAACTGATCAATTTTCTGGATTATATGGTGGAGCTGAAGCCAATGTTGCTACATCTTTAGCTCTTTTAGGTGATCACTCACAATTTGTTACCAAAGTTCCGAATAATGCCCTCGGGCAGGCAGCCTTGGGAACCTTACGCCGCTATGGTGTAGACACGACTAATATTATGGTAGGTGGCCCGCGTTTAGGAATATATTTCTTTGAAAAAGGTGCCAGTATTCGCAATACTAGTGTTGTTTATGATCGTAAAAATAGTTCTTTTGCCACTTCTCAGGCTAACGAATATCATTGGCCAGATATTTTAAAAGATGCTGACTACTTTTATTTTTCTGGTATCACAGCAGCAGTTTCGTCAGAAATATACCAAACTTTACTTGTTGCTTTAGATTTTTGTCAAAAAAATCACATTACCGTCATTTGCGATTTGAATTATCGCGCTAAGATGTGGAGTAAAGAAGCTGCGCAAACAGCGATGAATCAATTAATGCCTTATGTAAACATTTGTTTAGCTAATGATGAAGACTTTGAGGCCGCTCTAGGCATTAAGGCTTTTGATGGTAATATGGCTCATGGTATTGATCAAAAAGCTGATTTTATTCACGGTATGCAGCAAATTATGAAAAAATATCCTAACTGTCAAACTGTGGCTAGCATTTTAAGAAACGTTCATTCTGTCGAAGATTCTCAATGGATGGCTCTTTTAGTCAATCAAAATGGGGTGTTAGAGACTCCTAGTTATCACATGCATGTCTGGGAAGGCGTGGCTAGTGGCGATGCGTTTGCCGCTGGTTTAATTCATGGGTTGATACATGATTTTAATACTCAAAAATTATTAAACTATGCACTCGCTGCTAGTGTTTTAAAACTCACTATTAGTGGCGACTTAAACTTAGTCACAGATTCGGAAATCATGTCCGTTATGAACAAACAAGATGGCATGCGGGTCGTTAGATAATTTGGGAATAGCAACTTCACTCACTTAAATAAAATTGTTATCAATTAGTAAGAACGATTCATTCACTAACTAGATCAGTAAATTGATCCAGTTAGTTTTTTCTTTTCTTCAATGTTACCTCTACTAACGTCAGTTCAAATGCCAATCTATTGCACTAAAAAAGACGTTCGTATTCAATACGAACGTCTTCATTTTGTCCAAACATTTTGATACTTGAAGTCAAGCTTTATCGTTTCAACAGCAAAGTTTTAATTTCATAAGGCTTAAAGCTTAACTTAACCGTATCATCAGCAGCCATTGAAAGTGAAGCTTCCTTTTCTTCCATTAAGTTAGTTTCGCTAATTGAACTGACTTTAAAGTGTGGCATTAAAGAAATTTGCTCCGAACCACCAGCGTACTCGTGTAGTCGAACAATTACATCATCACTATCTTCAGCTTTCTTCACAGCATCAACAAACACAGTATTTGAATTAGAAATATTAATTAAAGAATCCTTATTCAAATCGGTGCCCTGGAAAACAGTTAATGGATCGTTTAATAGCCAAGCTTCTTTTTCGACATTGCCATCTACAAAACTTCCTCGATGTGGCAATAAACTATATGTGAAATCATGTGCCCCAATATCTGCTGTTTTATCTGGGCTAACACTTCCAGTTAACAGTGAAATGCTCATCTTATTGTCAAAAATATCATAACCATACTTGCTTTCATTCATTAAGGCAATACCATAGCCGTATTCCGACAAATCAGCCCATTGATGACCAACAGTTTCAAACTTTGCCATATTCCAACTATTATTCCAATTAGTTGGCCGCTTAACATTACCGTACTGAATCTGATAAGTGGCTTCCGTCGATCTAACATTGGTATAAAATGATGCTTTTAAAATTCTTTGCCGTTCATGCCAATCAACATGCGCCTTAAAATCAATCCGCTGTTGATTATTGTAAACAATCATATCTTGTTTCAAACTAGATTGATTAAAGTGATAATAAAATCTTACAATCGTACATAATTGTCCTTGGGAAATAATTTCTATTTTGTTAGCTTTTAATTCCTGCTTTTTTTCTTTATATGAAATATCCAAATTCCAAGCATCATACTCGCGCGGTCGATCTTCAAAAATTTCTAAAACATTTCCTAATTCATGGGGAGCCAAAACTTGGCGATTATTTTGAATGTCAAATATTTCTAATAATTGACCATCAGCATTCCATGCGATTTGATAAAATTTATTTTTCAAGACATTATCTTTAACTTGAGCTTCATCATACTGCTGAACGGAAGTTTCCTTTGACTGATTAACAAATTTAATTTTTTGACTACTAAACGGACTGATATTTGGTGTCGCCACCAAATAACTGTCACCAACTCTTTGACTAACTAATTGCTGACCTGATTCATCGTAAAACAAACCGCTATTAGGTTCAGAAATTGTGACAAGATCGTTCATACTCCAAGCTGTAGAGTTAAAAATAGAATATTCATTTGGATGAGTTTGATATTTACCAGAAATATCCTTCAATAACAATGACAAGTTATCATAAATTTGTTGATAATCTTTTTGACTATCTTCATAAACCGAATGGATTGCTGATCCTGGAATAATATCATGAAATTGATTCTTTAGAAGTAATTTCCAAGACTGTTCAAGAATTTCAGATGGATATTGCCAACTATCATTATTCAACATCATAATAACTTCTAATAATTCTAATTTACGCAAGAGAATTTCTATTTTACGGTTATTTTTTTTATTAGCTGCATGGCCAGTATATGTTGCCCGATGATATTCAAAATATAATTCTCCATCCCAAGTATGAACATATTGACCATTTTGTAGCGCATTATCAATATTATGGTGCAATTCTTTAAAATATTTGCCAGTGGCATTAGTTGTAATTTTCGGTAAACCTGGCAATTGATTCATGGCCCGAATATTTTCTATCATATCCCGGGTTGTACCACCACCGCCATCACCATAGCCGTAAGCCAACAACAACGAAGAATTAACATCTTTATCTTGGTAACTCTTATAAATTCCCTTAACCGTTTCAGGAGTCATCGTTCCATTATAAGTGTAATAAAATGGACCTTTACTATCATTAGGATCCGGAGTAGTAATGAAATGCGTTAAAATCTTAGTTCCATCTAACCCCTTCCACAAAAAGGTGTCGTGGGGCATCCGATTAAATTCGTTCCAACTCAATTTAGTTGTCATGAAAGTCGTAATCCCGGATTTTTTTAAGATTTGTGGCAAAGCCCAAGAATAACCAAAAACATCTGGCAGCCAGAGAGTATGTGATGTTTTACCGAATTCTTTCTTAAAAAATCTAGTTCCATAGAGAATTTGACGAACTAAAGACTCTCCCGAAGAAATATTACAATCGGCTTCCACCCACATTGCACCCTCAGGTTCCCAACGTCCTTCTGCAACTTTTGACTTAATCTGAGCATATAACTGAGGATAATCCTGTTTAATATAATCATATAGTTGTGGCGTTGATGCTAAGAATGTATATTCTGGATATTTGTCCATTAATTTAAGCACTGTACTGAAAGAACGAGCACCTTTTTCTTTAGTATTTTTAACACGCCACAACCAAGCTAAATCAATATGCGTGTGTCCAATGCCGTTGACCGTATAATTTTCTTTATCTTCTTTTTGAGATTGTAATTGCTGTTCTAATGTTTCTTGAGCTTGATAGCAGCTATTATAAAATTCATCAGAACCTGGATTGGACCAATCTAGCTTTTTTAAGGAAAAGTCCAAAGAATTCAACAATTTTTGTCTGCGGGGATCATCATCATTTAATAGTTGAACAGTCTCTATACCATTTTTAGCTAAGAAATACAGATTATCTACTTGCTTATCCAAAGAAACTAAATCGGCCATTTTAAAAATGTGCAACATTGGATCTAAAGAATCGCCTTTTCTCCCTGGCAAGCCCGTCCATAACTTTAAAGCTAACTGAATCACAGTACCCTTATATTGTTGATCTAAAAAAATTTCTTTATGATGAGCGTCAATTCCTTGATACATCTCACCGTTGATATAAAGTTGTGCTTCAATGCCAGTATGCTTTAAATTTCCCAACAAGCCTAAATCAAATAACAAAACCTGGTCATCAGAACTATTTGGAATTTCTACTTGAGACTTAATCCAAAAATATTGATCAATTCCACTCCAAATATGGCCTAAAACAATTTCCTTCCAATTTTGATTGTCATCAGGGATCTCATTTCCTACTTGAGGAGAAGCATTCAAACATTTCCAACCAGAAATATGCTTTCTATTTTTATAGCGATATTCTCCCAAATCATCAGCAATTTTTTGTATTTTTTCAACAGTAAAAATCATAATTATCTCCTCAACAATTGCCCAAAAGCCAATTAAAAATTATCTTTTCTTCCATGCATTTTCATAGGAAACACCAGTCAAATCTTTAACAGTTTTTTTGGTTAATTCTGTAGCATCATCCTTGGAACCGCCATTACGCAAACGTTCAATTTCGTCCGTAATGATCTTATGGGTATCTTTATTTAAATGAAACGTCCAAGAAATAATTAACGCAATTAACAATAACCCACCAGCACCAAACAAAAGAATATTAGCAATCGTATTTTGTGCTTGCATAGTTTGGTGTAAGTTGTTCTTAACAAAGCCGTTGTGATCTAAAATCATTCCTACGACCACTGTTGACAATGCAACAGTTGATTTTCTAGCAAAATTCATTAGTGAAGCAAAAGCGCCTGAGTGACTTTCAGTTGTAACCATTTCATCTAAATCCGGAACAAATGGGAAAACATTCCACGGTGTAAACTCCAATGTAGCCCGTGCTGCCTGATAAATAAAGGACATTATATAGATGACAATTACCATCACTCCTACAATTTTAATATTAGATTTGAACAAGAAGTAATAGCCTCCAAGCATCACTATCATAGTAATATAAGAAAAGCTATAAAGTACTCGTGGACCATACTTAATCATAACCGGTCCCGCAATTAATGGAATTAAAACACCAACGATCGAAAGCGATAACAAATTAGCAGATAATGTTGCTGTAGCACCTAAACAGAAAACAACAAAGTACGTAAAGACTGTATTGTAAACATCTTTACCTGTGAATGAAAATAGATAGATACATAAGTGTTGCCGAAAAGCTTTGATTCTTAAGGCATCAACATAACCACCAAAGGTTTCCTTAAGCATTTTCTTAATGCTATTACCTTCATTAGTATTATCAGAATTAAGCTTAGCAGCCTTGGCTTCCGCTTCCACTTCACTAACTGGTTTTTCCCAAGTAGAAAAGCTTGAAATAAACATTCCAATCACAAAAATAATTGCAAAAATTAAACCATTAATAAAGAAGGGACTTGGAGAATCTTGACCCAAAATCTTGAATAATTGTCCCGGAATAAATGTAGCCAAAAAAGTTCCACCAGCAGAAATGAACATTCTTGTAGATGACAATTTAGTTCTTTCATTGTAATCTTTAGTCATTTCTGTAGGTAAAGTTTCCCATGGTATTAACAAAAAACTAGATAATAAATCATAAGCACAGTAAATACACATGTAATACCAAAAGTTCATTTTAGGAATCCAAATGATGGCAAAAATAAATAGAAATGGTGCACCAAAGATTAACCAAAAATGACGACGACCATATTTTTTACCCAACTTAGTTTTATAAAAATTATCGGTCAAAGCACCAGCGAATAAACTTAAGATGGCATCGAGCACCCGAGCAGTGGCCATGATTATACCACCTTGCGTCGCAGTTAACCCACAAAAAGTGGTAAAGAAATACAGTAACCACGCGCCCATGATGGTCATTCCACCACCACCGACAAAATCATTAATTCCAAACCCTAAAGATGTCCACATATTAATCTTTCGTGGAGTGTAAATTCTTTTTGAAATTTTCTCAGAAAGTTTCATATTTAATTTAGTTTCCTTCCTAAATATTTAGAGTACTTTTCGTTCAAAACACAAAAAAGCGATTACAATTAATTGTTAACGACAATCTTTTTTAAATCTTGATCTCATCTAAAAACAAAAGTTAAACTAAAAAAATCTCAACTACTAGTCGCTAAAATCTGAACCCAAGCTTTAGCAGTTTGACCATTCAACTTAATTTTCAAAACACAAATTTTACTTAAAATTCAATAGCTAATGATTAGATTGTTAAAAATCAAAATACGTCTTAGCGTTGTTATAAGAAATATCTTCGACAATTTTCCCCAAATAATCGTAATCTTCTGGAACTTGGCCGCGTTCTACCCATTCACCAATTAAATTGCACAAAACTCTACGGAAATATTCATGTCGTGGATATGACAAAAAGCTCCGTGAATCCGTCAACATTCCAACAAAATTGGCTAATAAACTTTGCTGTGCCATCGTATTGAGTTGGTTAATCATTCCTTCACGTGTATCGTTAAACCACCAGCCACAACCTAATTGCATCTTCTGCACATTGCCTTCATAGAAATCGCCCATACCGGTTGCTAACTGCATCCAATCGTTCGGATTTAAAGAATATAAAATTGTTTTAGGAATATTATCTTCATTCTGCATATCGCTCAATAAGTTCATCATTTGTCCAACAATATCGGGTTGAGTTCCCATAGAATCAAAGCCAGCATCCGGGCCAACCTTTTGAAACATTGGTTTATTAGCATTACGCACCGCATTAATATGAAATTGCATCGTCCAATTAAATTTTTTATTTAAGCGCATTAAAGCTTCCACTAAGCCTGTAGTATAAGCATCAACCTCAGTAGCTGATAATTGTTGGTTTGTAAGTCCCTTAGCAACAATCTGATCTAATTCTTCTGCACTAACTTTCACAAAATGGAAGGTATTTAGACCATGATCTGATAATTTTCCGCCATGATTAGAAAAGTATTCAAACCGCTGTTCTAAAGCTGTAACTAAACTAGCAAAATCATTAATCGTCACGTTAGCTGCAGTTCCTAAACTTTGAAGATAATCTTTATAAGAGCTACTTTGAATATCAAAGGCTTTATCTGGTCTCATTGCTGGCAAAACTTTAAAACCATTGCTTTTTTCTTCTTTTGCTAACAATTCATGATAATGGAGGTCAGACGCAGGGTCATCAGTCGTGCATACTACTTTGACATTCGAGTTTTTAATCAAATTGCGCGGCTTAAAATCAGCAGTTGCTAACATTTGGTTGGCTTTATCCCAAACTTCTTGAACATTTTTACTGGTTAAAGGAGCTTTTATTCCAAAAAATCTTTGTAATTCCAAGTGAGTCCACTCATACAATGGATTACCAATTGCCTTTTCAATAGTTTTAGCCCAAGCCAACATTTTCTGATAATCATCACCATCACCGGTAATTAATTCTTCTGGCACACCATTGGCTCTCATTAAACGCCATTTATAATGGTCTCCGGCTGAACCATCATTGATCCAAATTCTAGTTAGATTAGGATAATTTTTATTTTCGTAAATTTCTTTAGGATCTAAATGACAATGAAAATCAATAATCGGCATTTTAGCGGCATAATTATGAAATAATTTTTTTCCAAAATCATTTGTTAACAAAAAATCTTTATTCAATAAAACCATTGTTAATCCTCCTTCAAAAATCAAACGTCAGAAAGTTTACCAATTTCAAGCAGTAATATATTAGTATATCTTTAAAACGGTTTCATAATATCTTACAAAAATCAATCTGTCAATAGTCAAGTAATTTGCTTAGGGCTAATCATTTCTTTATTTATACAATTTCAGAAGATGGTATTTCGATTATGAGTTGTTTTTTAACATCACTTTCTAGACCGATTTACTAAACAAAGTGATCTTTCAAAGCATAAAAAAACTGTTTTTAATAATCCAATAGAATTAATAAAAACAGTTTTTTAAAATTATTCACCTAATCAATATCTTTTCCGCTATTCAAAATATTCCGGAAAAGCTTTGAGTAATTTGGGCTCTTCATCTAACATTCTATGCAAGTGCAAAGAAACCAATTTGACCGACTTAGATTCATCTTTAGCCGCTAATGCATTAACTAAATCTAAATGCTCATTAATTAATGAATCCCAAGATAAGTCTTTATTTTTTAAACGTAAAAATCTAAATCGATTTAAATTCATGTTAATCAGTTGTAACCATATCCACAATTGTTCATGAGAAGTAATGGTATAAAAATAATGATGAAAAGCTTCATCTTCGTTAAAAAATTTTTCTAATTTATTATTTTCTTTTTCAGCCAATGTCTGCCGCTCAATGTTTTGTTTTAGCAAAGTAAAATCCGAATCTTTCAAAACTTTCACAGCTTCACTAATAACCTTAACTTCCACACTTTCTCTCATAAAACGAGCATCTTTAGCCATTTTCAAATTTATTTTTGAAATGTACGTACCCGATTGTGGAACCGCATTAACCAAGCCTTCTTGTCTTAATTGCAAGATAGATTCTCGAATGGGGGTTCTACCAACTTTTAACTCCTTGCTTAAATCTTTTTCCGAGATTTTTTGACCAGGAATGTAATATAAATTGATAATTCTATGCAAAATAATGTTATACACTTGATCTTTCATCGTTTGAATTGCTATCAATTCTTTAACTCCTATTCTAAAAATAAAACAAGCTTAAATTTAATTAGTATCTCAAAATAAGCATTAATATCTAAACCGACTCATTACTTAATAAGTAAATACTTCACTATCGATAATAATCTTAACATCATTTTAATCTCACTGTAGATAAAAAGTTACGTTAAATTTTCAAATTGAGGTTTGATCACATACCGTTTAATGCTTAAATGAATCCTACAAAAAATTTATTATAATTATATATGAAACCACAATAATCATAAGTTATTTTTGACAAGAATTATGATAAAAATAAACATTGATGTGAAATTTCGTTACCAGATAACTTGATAATCGACTTTCATATGGCTTGACAACAATACATAAAACGAATACATTAGTAGCAAAAGTAAGTGATATATTAGTATACCAAAAGCAATTTTTTACTATTATTAAAGGAGTGATTAATATGGTTAAATTATTAGATGATTATCTCACAGACAAACATTTATTTATTGAAAAAAATATCAAAACACCAAATTATGATTCTCAAACCATTACCCATAACACTTTAGCCAAGCCAACTTGGGTGCATTTTGGTGGTGGTAATCTTTTTCGGTGCTTTCATGCTAAAATTGCCCAAGATTTATTAAATCAAGATCAACTTAATAGTGGTATTATTGTGGCAGAAACTTATGATGAAAATGTAATTGACCAAGTTTACGACAAATATCATAATCGGATTTTGAGCGTTACCATGAAAGCTGATGAAAGTTTAGAACAAGAAGTTCTTGCCAGTGTCGCCAAAGCATTGTATTTTAATCAAAATAATCAAAGTGGCTGGGAACAATTAACTGATATTTTCACCAAACCATCTCTACAATTAGCGACCTTTTCTATTACAGAAAAAGGCTATTCTTTAACCGATATTAATGGTGAATTAACACCAGAGGCCAAATTAGATATTCAAAATGGTCCAAGTAATCCCACTACTAATATGGGCGCTGTGGCTCATTTACTACTGGCTCGTTATCAAGCCGGCCAACTACCGATAGCCATGGTTAGTACCGATAATTTCTCACAAAATGGTCTAAAATTAGAAACCGAAATTTTAAGAATTGCCAACGGCTGGTTGAATAACAAATTTGTGGATTCCGGTTTTATTGACTATTTAAAAAATCCACAGAAAGTGTCTTTTCCATGGACGATGATTGATCGAATTACTCCTAATCCATCCGAAAAGGTAGCAGCACAATTAAAAGCAGAGGGTTTTGAAGATACCAACATCATCCACACACCCAAACACACTAATATTGCTCCTTTTGTGAATACTGAAGAAACCCATTATCTTGTGATTGAAGATAATTTTCCTAATGGTCGTCCTCCTCTGGAGCAAGCGGGTGTAATTTTAACGGATCGTGAAACGGTAAATGATGCTGATCAAATGAAAGTTACGGCCTGTTTGAATCCACTGCATACTGCACTAGCAATTTTTGGTTGCTTACTAGGTTTTAATTCCATTTCTAGTGAATTAGCTGATGCTGATTTAAAAGCCTTAATTAAAAATTTAGGTTATGGTGAGGACTTACCAGTCGTTCCAGATCCCAAAATTATCAATCCCAAACAATTCATCGATGAATTAATTAATAAGCGTTTACCAAATAAAAATATTCCAGATACTCCACAACGAATTGCCAGTGATACCTCCCAAAAAATTCCAATTCGTTATGGCGTGACATTACAACGGTACATTGATAACCCTGATCGTGATCCGCGGGATTTGGAATTTATCCCGTTCATCATAGCTGGTTGGTGTCGTTATTTAATGGGACTTGATGACCAAGGCAAAGCTTTCGAACAAAGTCGTGATCCATTATTGGAAACTTTAAAACACTATTTAGTTAAAATTCAATTAGGTAGCCAAAATAATGATGTTCATCAAGCTTTAAAACCAATTTTAGAGAATCAGAGTATTTTTGGTAACAATTTATACGAAATTGGCTTGGGCGATAAAGTTGAAAATTACTTTACAGAAATGATTAGTTCCCAAGGAGCAATTAGAAAAACGTTGCATGAAACAGTCACTAATAAAAGTTATTAATTTGTAAAATATAATATGACAAAGGATGTTTGATATAAATGAAAAATATGGGTTTTCGCTGGTTTGGTTCTGATGATGATTCAATTAAGTTACAAGATATTCGTCAGATACCCGGAACAACTCAAGTAGTTGGAGCGTTATATGATGTGCCCGTAGGTGAAGTTTGGCCAAAAGACAAAATCAAAAATCTCAAAGACGAAGTCGAAGCTGCTGGGTTAAAATTAGAAGTGATAGAATCGGTTAATATTCACGATGATATCAAGATTGGTTTACCAACTAGAGATAAGTATATTGAGAACTACAAAGAAACCATTAAAAATTTATCTTACTATGGTATCAAAGTTATTTGTTATAACTTTATGCCCATCTTCGATTGGGTAAGAACTAACCTTCATTATCAATTAAAAGATGGCTCTCATGCTTTAGCTTTTGAGCAAAAATACGTCGAAGGTAGTCCCGATGAAATTGCAGCTGCTGTGCAAAAAGACTCCAACGGTTATATCTTACCCGGCTGGGAACCTGAGCGTTTAGCGGAAGTTAAGCATCTCTTTGAATTATATAAAGATGTGGACACGCAAAAGTTAACTGACAATTTGAAATATTTCTTAGATGCTATCATTCCTGTTTGTGAACAATATGATGTTCGCATGGCCATGCATCCAGATGATCCCCCCCGCCCATTATTTGGACTACCGCGGATCTTTAAAAACCGGGACGATATGTTAACCATTGAACAGCTATATGAATCAAAATATAACGGCTTTACTATTTGTACAGGCAGTTTAGGTGAGAATCCTAACAATGATGTTCCTGCCATTATTAGAGAATTTGTTCCCAAAGATCGTGTGCCTTTCGTTCATGCACGTAATATTAAATTTATGGGGAACAACGGTGATTTTCATGAATCACCGCACCTGTCTTCTGAAGGTTCTCTAGACATGTATCAAATTATGAAAGCTTTGTACGATACGGGATTTGATGGTTATATCAGACCGGATCATGGTCGCGATATTTGGGGTGAACAAGGACGCCCTGGATATGGATTATATGATCGTGCTTTGGGGATTACCTATCTCAATGGCTTATGGGAAGCAATTAACAAAGATCACAAATAATTTACTGATTACTAAAAGTGGTGGATAGACAATTCTTAAGGATTACTATTCACCACTTTTTGCTATTTTCAGAACCCAAAACTCAAAATCATTAATTTTATAAAAATTATTAAGGAGAAAATATTATGATACCAGACCTGAAAATTCAATATGCACATAGTCCACAAGATATAGACCATTACAATACCGAACAAATGCGAACGGAATTTTTAACCGAAAAAATTTTTGTTCCCGGAGAGATTCATCTAACTTACACTTACAATGACCGAATGATTTTTGGTGGCGTTTATCCTACCAATAAACCTTTAGAAATCGTTCTAAGCAAAGAATTGGGCGTTCAATATTTTTTGCAACGCCGTGAACTGGGCTTTATTAATATTGGTGGTAGCGGTTCAATCACCATTGATGGTCAACAGGAAAATATTGCCCCTCATGATGGTTATTACATTGGAATGGGCACTAAGCAAATTATCTTTGCGTCAGGTAATCCAAATAATCCTGCTAAGTTTTACGTAGTTTCTACCCCAGCCCATCATGCTTATCCCAATAAAAAGCTGCCTTATGCAGATTCTCTTGCTTTGCCTAAAGGTGATCAACAACATATGAACAAGCGGATTATTCATAAATATATTGATGCATCGCAAATGAAGACTTGCCAGCTACAAATGGGCTACACAGTTCTTGAATCTGGAAGCTCTTGGAACACAATGCCTGCTCATACTCACGCTCGGCGTATGGAAACCTACTTTTATTGCGAATTTGCCTCAAAAGATACACGTGTTATGCATATCATGGGGACACCTGCTAATACAAAACATATTTGGTTAGAATCCGAACAAGCTGTTGTTAATCCTAGCTACTCCATTCACTGCGGTGTTGGAACTGAAAACTATTCATTTATTTGGGCTATGTGTGGCGAAAATCAAACGTATGATGATATGGATCAAATTAAAATGCATGATTTACGTTAATTGAGCAATATAAAACGTTTTGTAAGAAAGTATTGCAATAATACAATTGTAAACAATTAGCATCTGAATCTTTACACAAATTAGCAATAACTTTTTTCATTAATTCTGGATCATAGGAAATTTATTTTAACTATCTTTAAATCAAAAAAAGCCAACTTCCAACGTTTACCAATTATGGCAAGCTTTTGAAGTTGACTTTTTTAATTACTTTTCTTTTTGTGAACGTGCAATTAATTTTTGGGTAATTTGCTTCAAGGTGGGTTCAAACAGCGATTGTTCCGTAATTTGGTTTTGAGTAATTTGTTGCTGCCACCAATCATTTCGAATCACTTGCACCTGCGACAAAACCTGCTGTCCTGCTTTAGTTATCGAAATAATATTTCGCGTATGGTTTTGATCGGAAACTTCTTGTGTTACATATTCCAGCGCTTTTAGACGTTGTATTTCCCGGGTAATTTGGCCCTTACTAATCAATAATGTTTTGGCAATATCATTTTGACTTTGGGAGCCGGTTTTACATAACAAAACTAAAATATAAGCACTCGTGGCATTCAAATGTAATTGTTGATAGGCCGCATGTGTATCTCGTAAAAATGCCCGGTGAATCACAGAAAAATATTGTGCGAAATCTCCCGGATAAAATTTATCAGTCATCTTTTTTAATTACCTACCTTTAAATTTAGTTTACCAGATTTTTCACGATTTATTGACAGATTTTTGAAATGACTCACTTAATTTGAAATTTTTTAAAGAAAAAATTACGGCCAAATGTGAATTTAGCTAACCACTTTTGTTACAAGTAATTGGCAATTTTTTTGAATACTATTTCACTAATTAAATTAAATATTTTTTGCAAAAAGTGATTGACAATTTTTTCACAAAGAACTATTGTTGCATTGTGAACGTTCACTACTTAACTTTTACAAACAAAAGGAGATGACCTTAGTGATTTCTACTTTAATTAGCGCCTTATTACCTGTAGTTGTCACTTTAATGCTGGGCTATTATGCCGGCTTTCGCCAAGATTTTAACGGTAATAGTGCGACTGAAATTAACAAATTAGTCATGAGTTATACTTTGCCGCTCAGCCTATTTGGCGGCATTGTAGCCACTAATGGCCACATTTTATTGCAAAATGTGCAAGTTGCATTATGGATTTTTATCGGAATGGTTGGCGGTTATGTAATTGTCCTATTAGTATTACGCTACTTGTTTAAAAATAGCCTCTCACTTGCAGCACTGAGAACTTTAGCTATTACTGGACCGGCAATTCCCTTCGTGGGTCCCACTGTTTTGGGAGCTTTATTTCCAGACAAAAGCGCCCTTTTAGTTTCAATTGGTGGTTTAGTCATGAACATTATTCAAGTGCCGTTAACCGTGATTTTACTTTCCAGTGATTCTAATCAAAAGATCAGCTTAGGCACTAACTTAAAAAATGCCTTTAAAAAACCAGTGGTCTGGGCCCCAATTTTGGCGTTTATCTTAGTCATGTGTGGCCTCACTATTTCTCCTGATTGGGAACGTTGCTTCTCTGTCTTAGGTCAAGCTACTGGTGGTTTAGCACTCTTTTCTTCAGGAATTGTGCTCTTTGAGAAAAAGCCTAAACTATCATTACCGGTTTGGGGCAACACGTTAACTAAAATCGTGATTATCCCCGCAATTATGTATCTACTCATGAAGTGGTGCCAAGTAGCACCGCAGACATTAAAAGAATCTCTAGTTTCCCTGGGCATCCCCACCGCTGCTATTTGTACAATCTTTGCTAACCAATATCACTTAGCCGAGCGCGAGATGGCTTCAACACTGTTCTTAAGTACCGTTTTATCAGTCATCACCTTAGGTTTTATTATCGTATTTTTAGGCATTTAATTTAATCAATAAAGGAGTTTATTCCAATGAATATTGCACAACAAATCGTTCAAGTTTTAGAAGATCGGGGCGTCAAATATGTTTTTGGTATCCCGGGTGAAGAAAATATTCGCATCGTCGATGCTATCCATGATTCAGATAAAATTCAATTTATTTTGGTTCGCCATGAACAAGGTGCTTCATTTATGGCTGACGTCTACGGCCGCTTAACAGGGCAACCAGGCGTTGCTACCGCAACCTTAGGACCGGGCGCAATTAACTTACTTTTAGGTGTTGCTGATGCCCAGACCAACTCGACACCACTGATTGCGATCACTGCCCAAGGTGGTTTGAATCGAATTTATAAAGAATCACACCAAGTGATTGACTTAAGAACTATGTTTCAGCCAGTGACTAAGTGGTCCGAAAACATCTATGAAGCCCAGGCTGCTCCAGAAATCATCAACAAAGCCTTTAATCAAGCTGTCAATGGTCGTCCTGGTCCCGTTTATGTGGGCATTCCCCAGGATATTGAACCGCAAAAGGCCGTGCCTAATATTCCCCTAGCTGCTTCCACTCCCGCTAATCAAACTATCCCACAAACAGCTGATTTAAAGGCTGCTGCTGCTATTATCAAAACAGCCCAACATCCGATTGCCTTAATTGGCATGGGGGTCATTCGCGATCACGCTAGTCAAGTCGTCAATGATTTCATCAAACAAACTAATTTACCAGCAGCCACCACTTTTATGGGAAAAGGAGCCATTGATGATCGTTTACCATCAGCTCTCGGTGTCATTGGTTTCATGCGCCACGACTATGAAAACTTTGCTTACGATCAAGCCGACGTTATCATTACGATTGGTTATGAACTATCAGAATTTGATCCTAGCCGGATTAATCCACAGGGTGACAAACAGATTATTCATTTAAATGATTTTCAAGAAGATACCGATGCGCATTATACCGTTAGTCAAAATTTAATCGGTAATTTAAAAGCTACTGTTCCGTTATTACAGGCTGAACTCACTGACTTTCAAGTACCTGCCTTAAAAACTACGATCAAAGAAGCTGTGCAAGCTGAATTAACTTTTGGTCAACAAGAAAGTCAAGTTCCCCTCACTCCCCAACAAATTGTCACTGCTACTCGTGAAGCCGTCGATGACCAAGGCATTGTGTTAGTAGATACTGGTGCTGTCAAAATGTGGATGGCCCGTCTCTATCAAAGTTACACGCCAAACTCCGTGTTAATTGATAATGGTTTATCGACAATGTCTTGGACTTTACCAGGGGCTGTTGGTGCCAAACTTGCTTGTCCTGACCAAAATATTTTGGCGGTTATGGGCGACGGTAGCTTTTTGATGAACTCGCAAGAACTCGAAACTGCCGTACGTTATCAAGTCCCAATGACCAACTTAGTCTGGGTTGATCAATCTTACGGCCTAATCAAATGGAAGATGGATATGGAATTAGGTCATCACTCAGAGGTTGATTTTAAAAATCCCGATTTGATTAGCTACGCTCAATCATTTGGTGCTAATGCTCATCTAGTCCAAAGCCGGCAAGATTTAGTACAAACCTTGCAAGCTAGCTTAAATAATCAACAAGTCAATGTTATTGTTTGTCCCGTTGATTACTCCGAAAATATGAAGTTAATTGACAAACTTGGTCAAGTTACGATTTCTCTTTAATAAACAGAAAGTAGGCAAAGTTTTATGAATGAATTTAGTATCAAACCCGCAATTACTAGTGTGCCTGATTTACCAACTTTATTTCAAGAATTACAAGTGGGTCAACATGATTTGCTCTTAACTAATCAGTATATTATTGAACCCCATTTGGACCTCGATCAACTTCCACTCGACGTGGTTTATCTCGAAAATTATATTCAGGGTGAACCCACTGATCAAGCGGCCGATCAACTATTACAACAAGTCAATACCAAAGATTATGATCGCATTCTTGCTATTGGCGGTGGTTCCGTGATTGATAACGCTAAATTACTGGTTTACGGTGCTGGAGTTAATATGCAGCAAATTGCTGCAAACGGCGCTAATTTAACTAAAAAGCGGCAATTGATTATTGTGCCAACGACCACTGGTACCGGCAGCGAAGTTACCAATGTTGCCGTCTTCAACTTTTTAGCTAAACAAACTAAAGTTGGCTTAGCCTACCCGCAAATGTATGCCGATCAAGTTTATCTAGTGCCGCAATTAGCGAAAACTATGCCTTATAAAGTGTTTGCTACTAGTTCCATTGATGCGTTAGTCCACGCAATTGAATCTTACTTGTCACCCAAAGCTACTAGCTTTAGTAAACTGTTTTCTGTGCAGGCTATGACAACAATTATTCAAGGCTACAATCAAATTATTATCCAACAACAAGTCGGGCAAACACCTCAAGGTCAATTACTCTTAGACTTTTTAGAAGCCAGTACTATGGCCGGTGTAGCCTTCGGCAATGCTGGTTGCGGCCCCGTTCATGCTCTAGCATACCCGATCGGAGCAACTTATCATATCGCTCATGGCCAATCCAATTATTTAGTATTTAGTGGCACCTTCAGAAAATATCAAGAATTGGGAGCTGATTTATCTGCTTTAGAAAATATTTTAGCAACGGTTTTACCTGTTGCTCCTAAAGCTACGCTCTCTGAACTAGAAAAACTAATTGACCAAATTTTACCCAATCAAAGTTTAAGTCAAATTGGCATGACTGAACAAACTTGCCAAGAGTTTGCCCAATCAGTGATGGACAATCAACAACGATTAATGATTAATTCCCCCATTACTTTAACTCAACAAGATGTCTGTGATATTTATACTCAATTACTTTAATTTTCTAATTAATTTCAGCAATGCTCGGCAATCTAACATGATTTCCGAGCATTTTTTGATCTTATTAGCTAATAATTAAAATTCATTTAAAAGCATTTTAATTTTAGGCTGCAATAATCAACATTGTTATATCAAAGTTTTTGCGACTAACTCCTTGCTTTTTAATTAGCTTTAAATTAGAATTGCGTTAATTTAAAGTTAAAGGAGTGCTACTTATGAAAAAAATAGCTTTAATTGGCCTTACTTTACTCACCAGTTTTGGATTAGTCGGTTGTGGTCATAAGAATGCAGATGCTAAAAAAGAAATCGCCATTGGAACATCAGCTGAATTAAGTACCGCCGACGTTTCATTAGCCATGGATAATGAATCTGCCGAAGTGGCCGAACAAGTCAATGAGGGACTTTACAACTTCAATAAAAAAGGCAAAATTATCCCCGCACTGGCCACCGGAATGCCTAAGTTATCGAACAATCAAACTACTTATACCATTAACATGCGCCATAACGCCCACTGGAGTAATGGTAAACCTGTCACCGCCCAAGATTTTGTTTATGGCTGGCAACGAACTGTCAATCCCAAAACCAAATCACAGCAATCTTACTTTTTAGAAAATGTTAAAAATTATCAAGCAATTAATTCCGGCAAAATGAGCCCACAAAATTTTGGCATTAAAGCTACTGGCAAGTATCAACTGCAAATTCAACTAGAACACGCCGTCCCATATTTTCCATCAGTTTTAGCCATGAGCGCCTCCTTCCCTCTTTACAAACCATATGTCCAAGCCCAAGGTAAAAAATACGGTACCAGTTCCAAACATACTTTATATAACGGTCCCTTCACTCTCCAAGACTGGGACGGCACCAGCGATACTTGGTCTTATGTCAAAAATCCGCATTATTGGGATCAAAAGCACGTCCACTTGGACAAAATTAAAGTCTCTGTGATCAAGAGTCAAGATACTGGTGCTTACCAATTTGAATCTAAAGAATTAGCCATGGTACCTTTAACTGGTCAAGAAATTAAAAATCACGCCCAAAGTAAAGCTTTATATGTCCGCAAGTTACCCGGCACGCAATATTTAGAATTCAACAATAAGCGTAAACTCTTTAGTAACGAAAAAATTCGCCAAGCCCTGGCCATGGCCATTGATCGCCAACAATTGACGAGCAAAGTTTTACAAGACAAATCAGTACCAGCCACAGGGTTCGTTCCTACCGGTTTCAAAAATCCGCAAACTCATCAAGATTTTGCCAAACAGGCTGGACAATTAACCCAATATAACGTCAAGCAAGCGCAACAATTATGGCAAAGTGGACTCAGCGAACTGGGATTGAAATCGGCTAGTTTTACTATTACATCTAGTAACGATGATCAGACTAAGAAAGTGGACGAATTTTTGCAGTCACAATTACAAACCCACTTACCCAAACTCAAAGTTAACGTCAAACCAGTCCCGTTTAACAGTCGCCTAGCCTCTTGTGAAGCTGGCAATTACGACGCCGTCATCAATGGCTGGACACCAACTTTTGCCGATCCGACAGATTTCTTAAATCTTTTAACAACAGGTAACAAAAATAATGAAGGCAAATTTAGCGACAGCCAATATGATCAGTTAGTCAAGACTGCTAATAATCAATATGCTACGCAGCCACAACAACGTTGGAATAATCTGCAAGCCGCCAACAAACTAGTTGTTCAAAAAGCGCCAGTCGTTCCCTTGTATTACCTATCTCTTGTTTATTTGATTAACCCCAAACTCAAAGGTATTGTGATGGGACCTATGGGCTTTCCATATTACAAAAATGCCATCATGAACTAATTAAATTCATTGGTTAATTAAAATAAAATTACCAATTGACCAAAAGATATTAATAATCAAGACTATTTTTAATTAATTTAACTGCGTTTTAGCACACAATCAAGATTGTTGATTATACAATCCGATTAGCTGAAACGCAGTTTTTTTATGAAGTATAATGCTTAGCCAAGGTCGTCTAGGCATGAATATTCAGTCACTTAGTCAAAAAATTATTAGCCAAATTATTATTATTATTTTTTAAATTTCTGAATTTAATTTTTAAAAACTTTTTACATTTATTTTTAATTTTAGTTTGCAATTAAATTAATGTCGAATTAGAATAAAATTAATTTCTAAATTATTTAAGGAGGGATGTTCATGAAGAAAATCTATTTAATGGGTTTGACCTTACTTAGTAGCCTAAGCCTTGTTGGTTGCGGTCATAATAATGCCACCAACAAAAAAGACATTTCCATTGGGACTTCCGCAGAGTTAAGCACTGCCGATGTTTCACTGGCGATGGATAATGAATCTGCCGAAGTTGCCGAGCAAGTCAATGAGGGCTTATATAATTTCAATAAAAAAGGTGAAATTATTCCAGCATTAGCCACGAGTAAGCCGAAATTGTCAAACAATCAAACTACTTATACGATTAACATGAGACATAATGGTCACTGGAGCAACGGCAAGCCTGTGACCGCGCAAGACTTTGTTTATGGTTGGCAACGGACTGTTGATCCCAAAACTAAATCACAGCAATCTTATTTTTTGGAAAACGTTAAAAACTATAAAGAAGTTAATAGTGGTAAGTTAGCCCCGAGTAACCTCGGCATCAAAGCCACTGGTAAGTATCAACTGAAAATTCAGTTAAATCAAGCCGTGCCGTACTTCCCATCCGTTTTAGCGATGAGTGCTTCGTTCCCATTGTATAAACCGTATGTTCAAGCTCAAGGTAAGAAATACGGTACCGATGCCAAACATACTTTATATGATGGACCGTTTGTCTTAAAAGATTGGGATGGCACTAGTGACACTTGGTCCTATGTCAAGAATCCCCATTATTGGGATAAAAAGCACGTCCACTTGAACAAAATCAAAGTCTCCGTTATTAAAAGTCAGGATACCGGTGCTTACCAATTTGAATCCAAAGAATTGGCAATGGTGCCCTTAACCGGGCAGGAGATTAAAAATCACGCTAAGAGCAAATCATTATATGTTCGTAAACTTCCGGGAACTATGTATCTGGAATTCAATACTAAACGCAAATTATTTAGTAATGAAAAAATTCGCCAAGCCATGTCCATGGCTATTGATCGCCAACAACTGACCGGCAAAGTTTTACAAGATAAATCAGTTCCAGCTTCTGGCTTTGTGCCAACTGGTTTTAAAAACGAACAGACTGGTAAAGATTTCTCCAAAGAAGCAGGGCAATTAAACCAATATGATGTTAAACAAGCTAAGCAACTCTGGCAAAGTGGGTTGAGCGAATTGGGACTCAAATCGGCTAATTTCACTATTCTTTCTAGCAACGATGATCAAACTAAAAAAGTCGATGAATTCTTACAGTCACAACTGCAGACGCATCTGCCTGGTCTCAAAGTTTCAGTCAAATCAGTCCCATTTAATAGTCGGTTATCATCCAGTCAATCCGGAGATTTTGATGCCGTCATTAATGGTTGGACACCAACCTTTAATGACCCTACTGACTTTTTGAACCTCTTAAAGACCGGCAACAAGAACAATGAAGGCAAATTCAGCGATAGTAAATACGATCAGTTAGTCGACAATGCTAACGGACAATATGCTACACAACCACAACAACGTTGGGATAGTTTGCAAGCTGCTAATAAGATGGTGGTTCAAAAAGCGCCCGTCGTTCCTATGTATTATGTCTCAATGGTCTATTTAATTAATCCAAAATTAAAGAATGTTGTCATGGGTCCCATGGGCTTCCCATATTATAAAAATGCCTACATGAAATAAAAAATAACTATTAGGAGTAAATTCAATTATGAAAATTTATATTTCTACTGATGTCGAAGGTTTAGCAGGTATTACTGATTGGAACATGGACGATCACGATACTGCCAAGTTCCGGAAGCTTTATAACGAACAAGTTGCTTGGACCCTTCAAGGCATTCAACAAGCAACGAACAACAGTCAAATTGATGAAATTTTGATTTCTGATTCGCACGCCAGAGGTACGAACTTAGATTATGACTATTTATCAGATATTGACGACCGGATCTCTTTAATTAGTGGTTATCCGCGTGAAGATTATATGATGAGTGGCTTGGATGATTCCTTTGACCAAATTTTCTTTGTTGGTTACCACTCAGGAATTGGTAAATTACACGGCAATATGGATCATAGTTACAGTGCCCGTTCTGCTTATAATGTCTGGATTAATGGTCAATATCAAAACGAAACGACTATTAATGTCGCTTATGCTAACGAATTGGGTGTTCCGGTAACTTTAGTCATTGGTGACTCGGCACTTAAAGAACAACTCGTCGACGAAAAAATGTGTCCAACTCCTAAAGTAGTTGTTACAAAAAAATCCTTAAATCGCTTCTCCGCGATGAGTTATCCGCGCAAACAAGTTAAAGCTGATATTATCAATGGTGCCAAAGAAGTAATTGACAATCCGGCGCCTTATACTGCTGTGCAACCATTAAGCACACCTTTAACTTTAAAGATTCAATTAGCTAATACTGCTAAGGCAGATGCCGTTGAACAAATGCAAGATGTAACACGCGTTGATGGGCGCACAGTGGAAGTTCAATGCCCATCCATGAAAGCTCTGTTAAATGAAATTATTGCCATTGTTATGTTAGCTGGTACTCAAGACTAATTAGGAGTAGTGTAAATGAAAGAAAATCAAGAAATTGAACTAATTAAACATTTTTCCAATTTAAATGGTGCTTCCGGTTTTGAAATGGAAGTCGCTAAATATTTTCAAGAACAAACTAAACCCTTTGGGCAAACCAAAATTGACGGAATGTTTAATAGTTACGTCAGTCGCCAGCAAAATACTGGCAAACGCCCAATGATTCAAATGGATGCACATGCCGATTCGGTCGGTTTTATTGTTCAAGCCATTCGACCAAATGGTTTAATTAAATTCGTACCGTTAGGCGGTTGGGCTCCAACTAATATTCCAGCTATGCGGGTGCGGGTTTGCAATCAAGACGGTCAATATATTAAAGGTGTCGTAGCCACTAAGCCACCACATTTTATGACTGACGCCGAACGTAACGCTGTGCCCCAAATTGCCGACTTATCGGTTGATGTTGGTTCCACTAGTCGTGAAGAAACTATTAATGACTTCAAAATTAACACTGGTTGTCCGATTGTGGTGGATGCTGATTGCGAATACTTTGACACCACCCGCATGTTCTTCGGCAAAGACTTTGATAATCGCGTTGGTGCCGCTGCTTTAGTTGCCACTTTATCTGATTTAGCTGATCAAGATTTAAATGTTGATTTAACCATGGCTTTGTCAACTCAAGAAGAAGTTGGAACGCGCGGGGCTGAAGTTACTGTGCGTAACATTGACCCTGACTTGTCAATTGTCTTTGAAGGTTGTCCATGTGATGATACTTTTACGCCTGATTGGTTAGCGCAAACTGGTCTCAAACGCGGACCAATGCTCCGTGATATGGATACATCCTTTATTGCTAATCCATTATTTGAACAATACGCTGATGATTTAGCTACCAAAAATCATATTCCGCATACTCGTTCGGTCCGGACCGGCGGCGGTGTTAATGGCGCTCCGATTTTATACTATCGCGGAGCTCCAACTATTGTCATTGGCATTCCAGTGCGCTATGAACACACAGCTTTCAACTGGGCAAATCTTGATGATTTTGAAAACGCCGTTAAACTAGCCGTCAAGATTATTGAATCAATTGACGAACCAACGATTAACAGTTTTAAGGGCGAATAAATTGTAAAATACCTCTAAAAAAATATCCATGATTGAATGTTCTGAGTTAGTTAATACTAATGAAATTCAATTAATGGATATTTTTTATTTGTAATTGTTCCAATTATTGCTTTACAAGATGATTAACGACAAAATCAACATCATTATTACACCAAAAAACATTGGTACCCAAGTGCGTCTAATAATTTGTAAAGGTGCCAACTGAGTTTCACCTGCAACAATCAAGACTACTGCCGCTACGGGCGAAACTGCTCGAAACAAATTGCCTGCTAATTGCATCGGTACCGATAATGCCATTGGCGCAATCCCAGCGGCTTTAGCTAATGGCACAATTAAGGGAATCATCGCAAAGATTAAGGCCATACCACTGCCACTTAGTAAAACAATTACTGCTGTAAAAATAACCATAATGACTGGCAGGATAAAACCAGCTCCTGTTAAATGGTGCATCATCGTTTGGATCAGATTGATTAAGCCCATAGAAGTCAAACCTTGGACAAAGACCTGTGCTGATACTAACAGAGCTACCACACCCATTACGTTGCCCATCCCATTAAAGAACGCATTAGTTTCCTTGAGCACACTTTTTATTTGCCGCTTTTTACAAAATTCAACAAAGACCGCAATTATAAAACTCATAATTGAGACGACCTGAACACTTAAAGTCAATTGATGTTTCAGTCCTAAATTGATAAAAAAGACAACTAATAATAAAATAATTGGCAATAATGGTAAGATTCCATAAATCAAGCGCCAGCCCCCAGAATAATCTGGAACTTGTTGAACCTCTTTGGCCTGGTTGGGATCTGAACTTTGCGCCAATTCCGCTGAATAAGATAAATTTTCTGGATACTTTTTATCCTGATATTTTTGCCAAAAGTAATGCACGACTGCCATCGCTAAAATAGTTGGAATAGAGATAATAGCATGGTACTTAAAGACATAGGTACTAACCGGTAAGTGCAACTGAGCTGCTACAGCCACATTATCGGCCCCTAAGGGCGTGGGGACAATGGTCGCGGAAGTAGCAATCACAGCCGCCGCGCTAAACCTGGACATGCCCGCAGTTCTTAAAACTGGATATAAAGTTGCTAAGAGAATAATAGCCAAATTAGCAGCACTGGGAATAACTAAGGACATGAGGGTGCCTAATAAAAAGACAATTGGCACTAAGATATACACAGATTTAATCTTTTTAATGGGCTTACTTAAGGCAGCAACCGTTACCTGATTAGCTTGGATTTGGTTCATATAAGAACTATAGCCACCCAATAACAAAATCACAAATCCTGGACCCACCAAAGTGTTACTAAATTGATCAGCTAATGATTGAAACGGATTGAGCCACACATTTCCCGTTGGCACAGTAACTTTGACTTTTTGTCCCAATATAAGGGCAACATACATCAAAATTAGCCCCAACAGTAATAGTGTCATTTTAATATCGTTCTTCTTAATCAACATATAAACTAAAATACTGACTGCGATTAAACTAATTAACAAGATTAGAATAGTTTGCATTAAGTCTATCCCCCATAAAAACTAAATATCAATCATTCAGCCGGAAATAACGGTACTGGTTGTTGTGATTTAACATCGAACATTCCTTGATCAGAGATCTTTAATGCCGGTGAAACCAAGAGCGATAACGTCGACAAAGACATAATTTCATTAAAATGATGATAGCCTAAGCTTTGCATTCCTTGACGCACCTCCGCTAATTGTTGCCCCAGTTCTGGAATCGGAGCATTAGATACCACCCCACCAATTGGTAGTGGCGCGTTAGCAATGATCTGCTGATTTTTAGCTACTATATAACCGCCTTGCTGTTGTACTAATTGATTTTGTGCTACGACCATATCTTTTAAATCAGTGCCCAAAACTAATAAATTGTGGTGATCATGTGCCCATGTGGTTCCAATTGCTCCGGGCTGATTAATAGCGCCTTTGATCAGAGCAAATTGTAATGGATAATGGTGCCCATAACGCTCTTGGACTACTAATAAAGCTAAACCAGCCGCTTGCCATTGTACGTGATGGTTTTTGACTGTAAGGGTAGTGGGTTCACATTTGGTAAAGGTACTGGTTGGTTCAATTGCAATGACATTGGCCGTTACTTGCCCATTTTCTTGGGCAACTGCTAAATCTAAATCCTTGACCGTTAAGGGACTAGCTTGTACTGAATGGCTTAATTGTTCACTAAAATGCACTGGTTGGGGTTTAATATCTTGAACCAAGCGACCATTTTTATACACTGAATTAATTTTAAAAGTTGCTAAGTCGTCTAAAACGATTAAATCGGCCACCCGGCCCGGGGCAATCGCACCTCGATCCCATAGTCCCATGCGACGAGCAGGTGTATAAGTTGCCATATAAATAGCCATTTCTGGACTGAGACCATAACTAATTGCTTGTGCCACCAATTTATTTAAATGGCCTTCGCGTAAATCATCAGCCATTACATCATCGGTTACAAAACAAACATGTTCGTACAGTTGCTGATCAATAATCGTTTGAATGATCTCCGGCTTCAACGACTTGGCCTGAATCTCCACAAACATTCCGTTAGCAATGCGCTGTAACATCCCCGTGGGTGTCTGCTGAGTATGATCCGATGTAATCCCACCGGCAATAAAGCGGGCTAAATCTTCGTCTAAGTACTTGGGGCAATGTCCTTCCAGCGGCATCGTCGGTCGTTTTTTGCGACACACGGCAATTAACTTATTAATCAGAGAATCCGGTTGCGCCACTACGCCTTTAAAGTTCATAACTTCGCCCAGAACTACCACCCGCGGATCATCTAATAATTGACTGGCTGCTTGTTCGTCAATGACTCCTCCCGTCGTTTCCATCTGGGAATTAGTTGACGGCACCGAGGACGGAATAGCAAAAAAGATATCAATTAAGCTCGGTTGATCCATAAACTCTTTCAGTCCACTCAATCCAGCCACGTTAGCAATTTCATGGTCGTCCGCCACAATCGTCGTGGTGCCAAATTTGGCAGCTTGGGCGCCAAAAGCCGTAGGGGTGGTCATTGAACTTTCAATGTGCATATGTGCATCAACTAAGCCGGGAATCACAAATTTATCGTTTAAATCAATCACTTGCTGGGCTTGTGGCTGTTCCTTCGTTACCCAATAAATTTGCCCGTCCTTCACGGCAATATTGACTTTTTGAAATTTTTTTAAGTAAACATTAAAAACCTGTGCATTGATAAAAAGCTGATCAACAACTGTCATGATAACAATCTCCTTTATTTTTTATAATTCAATCTTATTATACCACTAATTCAAGAACTATATCAGTATAAAGCCAGAACATAATTCGTATATACAGAACTATAAATTGTATAATCTATAATATAGTACGTATTTATCTAATAAAAGAAAAAAAGACCTCAAATCAAAATAAATATGAACTTTGAAATAGATTAACTACCATCTCAAACTTTATTTATCTGACTTTGGCCTTTAAATTTACTTGTTAAATTTAATTAATTAGTTCTATTTTGATAAATCCAGAGTTTTTACGCCAAAATTTTGTGTCATTGCTTTACATTTTTTATCGACATAGTAACTGTTACACCCTAGTTAAAGATTTTTGAGGTGCGCAATTTTTTCTCTTTTATGCTGTTCCAGCCTTTTGATAATTCTTAATTTCCGCCGCAAATTCTGCCAATAATTTTGACCGATATTTTTTAGAACCCCGCCGTTGTTTAACGTGTTGTCACAAAATGGCGGCTACTTTCATTTTAGGCTGGTAGTCTTTTGTTAATGGATCTTGGCAAAAATCTTTTACAAAGTTATTCCATTGATAGGTCTGTTCTTCAGCCGTAACAACCGTACAAGACGGAGTTTGATAAGCATCAATTAAATCTTGAACCGTTGCCTCATGATCCTGCTCAAGCTGAACAGAACGCAGCTTAATAGCCATAGCCTTTTTAAACGAAAACTTTGCCACTCCAAAATACTGCGCAAAAAATTTCCGGGCTTCATTATTCAAGGTAAAACCACTATCTAACAATTTAGTCGTCGGCTGCAAATCTTGCCATTTTAAATTATTAGATTGAACTTTACGTCGCGGTTTAATCAGTGCTACTGGTATTCCATCTAAAAATTGGACTAAATATTGGGTTAATTCAGCCTTAGTCCCATAAGTCGGTAAGTGATATTGACGACAAAAAGATTGTAATTCTTGCTTATACCAATAATATTGCAAAAAAGTTGTACTAGTTAACTGGGAACTAAATTCTGGTCGTTGATCCATTCATTGTTCCTCCTCATACAGAACTTTTGAACCTAACCCAATTAATTAATTCGCTCTAACCGGGTAACACTTTCCACGTGCTTAGTCATTGGAAACATGTCGACTGGAGTGCTAATTTTGGCTTGATAATCCGTACGTAATAAATCTACATCGCGAGCCAGCGTAGCTGGGTTACAACTGATATAAACGATACGCTGGGGTTTTAAGCTGTGAATACTCTCAATTAAGCTAGCATCTAAGCCTTTGCGTGGTGGGTCCACCACTAACACGTCAATTGGGCGTTGTTCTTGTGCCCATTTTTGTAAGACATCTTCTGTCTTACCAACAATAAATTGGGCATTATCAATTTGATTAATCGCGGCATTAACTTGCGCATCGTGCACGGCTTGTTTGACTACTTCAATGCCAATCACTTGCTGCGCCTTGTCGGCTAAACTCAAACCAATCGTTCCAATCCCAGAATAAGCATCCACAACGATTTCTTGTCCCGTTAAAGCTGCTGCGTCAATCGCTAATTGATATAATTTTTGCGTTTGCTCCGGATTAACTTGGTAAAAAGATTGCGGCGAAATGCGAAATTCTTTTCCTAAAATTTGATCCGTAATATAACTTTGACCTGCTACTAATTCAAACTTCGAACCCAAAATCACATTCGTTTTCTTCGCATTGATATTTAAATACAGAGACTTAACAGTAGCATTTTGCATAATTGCTTTACATAACTGTGGCAACTGTTTAATTTTATCAGACATAACGACCAACACTACCAACAGCTCACCAGTTGTTGCAGAGCGCCGCACCATGATATGACGCACTTGACCACGATTGTGTATCTCATCGTAGCCTTGTAAACCAAATTGTCGTAATAAGTCCCGAATTTGATTAATTTCCGCATCAATTGCTGGCGCTTGAATCAAATAATCATCTAATGGCACTAAATCATGGGAGCGACTGCGAAAGAAACCGGTCGTGGCTTGACCTTGAAGCGTCCGTACTGGAATCTGTGCCTTATTGCGATAACCTAGCGGCTGCTTTGCCCCCACGGTCGGTTGAACGGCGATGTCTAAATGATGCTTTTGAAAATTATTCACCACTTGTTGCCGTTTAAATTCTAACTGCCGCTCATAACGCCAATGAATGAGCGGTGCAATACCCGTTTGAATATATTTGGGATCGTATTGGCTCACCCGATCTGGTGAAGCTTGTAAAACTTCTAAAGTTTTAGCAAAACCAAACTTGCGGCCTACCTTCGTGACTACTGCTTTAACCTGCTCTTGTGGCAAGGCATTTTCCACAAATAACGAGTAGCCGTCAACTTTAGCCACGCCTAAGCCTTCATAGGACAAATCTAAAATCTCCAACGTCACAACTTGATTCTTTTTTAAATTGGTTGTTTGCATAATTTTTCCTTTTACCTAATTTGACTAAAAAAGTTGTCTCCCCCAACAAAAACATTTGCTGAGTTGAAGTCTAACAACTTCGAGACAACTTTAATAGTTATTCTTTTAATGAATTAACACCTTGAACAAACTGTTCTTCAGCTTGCTTTTCATCAGGCGTTTCTGTATTTAACGAGTGATCCGGGATGGCATCAATATCGGCAAAAATTTGAATATGGTGCCGTAAAACCTTGATCTCCATCGGTGCGTCACCACCATATTCGCCATCCAAATTAATCATAATCCGCTGATCATCATTGGGGCGAACAAAAAGCTTTTTGGTTTTAGTATAAATAATCTTTGGATCATCAATATGCTTACCGCCATTCAAAGCTTTGGCAATTAACACTAGAATTTCGGCAATATTGGCGCCTTTAACAATTAACAAAGATGCCTTACCATCACCCAATTCTGCATCGGGAGCAACTTGCTCAAAGCCACCAACGGAATTCGTCAATCCCGATAAGAACAGTGTCACATCACCATCATAGACGCCATCGTCATACTCAATATGCATGTTAATTGGTTTGATTCGGGGCAACATCTCAGCGCCTTTAACTAAGTAAGCTAAATACCCCAAAATGGACTTATATTCTGACGGTACTTCATAAGTCACTTCCGAGATGGAGCCTCCACCAGCAATATTCATAAAATAGTGGTCGCCTGCTTTGCCAATATCCATTGGCAATAATTGCTTTTTTAAAATGACGCGGGCCGCAGCTACGGGATCATTGCGGGGAATTTTCAAAGCCCGCGCATAATCATTCGTTGTCCCACCAGGAATCACTGCCATGGGCGGGCGCTTATCTAATGGTGAAATGCCGTTCACCACTTCGTTTAAGGTTCCATCGCCCCCAGCAGCCACAATTAAATCAAACCCTGCTAAAGCTGCCCGCTGGGCTTCTTTTTGGGCAGATAACGGTTCTGGCGTCGTTTGAAAAGCACTCGCTTCATACCCCGCTTCTTCCAACACATTTAAAATGCCCGCAACACTTTTTAAAATTGTTTCATTTCCCGAGGTTGGATTATAAATCAACCGAGCTTTCATTCATTAACCTCTTAGCGTTTTTTGATTTCTGCATTTAAAATTTGGTTCACCATCTTAGGGTTAGCCTTACCACGCGTTTGTTTCATAATCTGACCAACTAGAAAGCCGATAGCCCGATCTTTACCATTTTTAAAATCAACGATTGATTGTTCATTATCATCCAAAATTTGATTAATAATTGGTGTCAACACGTTAGGATCAGATTCTTGAACCATTCCCTTAGCCTCAACGAACGCCTTCGGTTCAGTTCCGTTAGCAATCGTTTCTGCAAAAACTTTCTTCGCAATTTTCGAAGAAATCGTGCCATCTTTAACTAAATTAATCATTGTCGCTAAGTTTTGCGGTGTCAACTTCGTTTGCGCCAAATCCAAATCGTTTTCGTTCAAATAAGCATTGACATTGACCATCAACCAATTAGAAACTTGCTTGGCATCAGCACCTAAAGCGACGGTTTGATCAAAGAAATCTGACATTTCTTTGGTATCTGTTAGAACACCCGCATCGTATTCTGGAATGCCCAATTCGTCAATATAGCGTTGCCGTCTTTTATCAGGCATTTCTGGAATGGCTTGTTTAATTTGTTCAATCCATTCACTAGTAATATGATAATCTGGCAAATCTGGTTCTGGGAAATAACGATAATCATCGGAGCCTTCCTTGACCCGCATCAAAATCGTTGAAGCTGTGGCCTCATCGTAACGCCGCGTTTCCTGCGCCACTGAACCCCCTGCCATTAAAATCTCGGATTGCCGCTTGGTTTCAAAAGCTAAACCATTTAACACATGTCTAAACGAGTTTAAGTTCTTTAATTCAACTTTTTGGCCTAATTTATCTGAGCCAATGGGGCGAATAGAAATATTAGTATCCACCCGCATGGAGCCTTCTTCCATTTTGACATCTGAAGCACCAGTAAATTGGACAATTTGCCGCAATTTTTCTAAATAAGCATAAGCCTCTTCTGGTGAAGCAATATCAGGCTTGGACACAATTTCAATTAATGGTGTACCTTGCCGATTCAAGTCAACATACGAGTAACCATCATCCGCATGGGTATTTTTACCAGCATCTTCTTCAACATGCATTTCTTCAATACCAATTTTTTTCTTGTGTCCATTAACTTCAATTTCAATCCAGCCATCATGAGCCAACGGTTTTTCTTTTTGCGTAATTTGATAAGCTTTGGGATTATCTGGATAAAAGTAATTCTTCCGATCAAAATGCGTATGGTGTTCAACTTCCGCATTCAAAGCTAGAGCAACCATAACTCCTAGACGGTAAGCATTTTGATTAACGGTCGGCAAGGTTCCCGGCATCCCAAAATCAATCACATTAGTCATCGTATTGGGACTAGCACCATAGGAAACAGGGGCGGGACTAAACATCTTGGATTTTGTTTTGAGTTCCACGTGCACTTCTAGGCCAATTGTCGTTTCAAAATTCATTAATTATTGCCTCCTAACTGTGGACGTTGCTGTAAAAATGCTGATTCATCTTCGACAACTTGGGCAGCATTAAAAATAGTTTGTTCTGCAAAAGGCTTGGCAATCATCTGTAAGCCCACTGGCATTCCTTCAGCTAAGCCCACTGGCACTGAAGCTGCTGGTAAACCAGCTAAGTTGGCCGGAATAGTCAAAATATCGTTCATGTACATAACTACTGGATCTTCAATCCGACTCCCTAAATCAAAGGCTGTTGTTGGTGCGGTCGGTCCCACGATTAAATCATAATCTTGAAAGACTTTATTAAAATCATCCATAATTAATGTCCGCACCTGTGCCGCCTTATTAAAGTAAGCATCATAGTACCCAGCTGATAAAGCAAAACTACCTAACATAATCCGGCGCTTAACTTCATCACCAAAACCTTCACTACGTGACTTAACGTAAACATCATCCAGGTTATGAACATCTTGTGCTCGATAACCATACCGAATGCCATCATAGCGTTGTAAGTTAGAAGAAGCTTCACTTGATGCAATAATATAATAAACTTGCACCGCATATTGCGCATGTGGTAATTGGACGGTATCAATCGTGGCACCATTTTGTTCTAAAATGCGAATGCCCCGTTCAACTTGCGCTTTGACTTGTTCATCGACACCTTCACCCATAAACTCTTCGGGAACGGCAACTTTTAAGCCACGCACATCAGCTTGAATGTTCCAATCAGGCACTGGTTGTTGGGTACTTGTATTATCATGTTGATCAAAACCACTGATCGCTTGTAAAACTTGAGCTGAGTCAGCCACGTGGCGTGACAAAACGCCCACTTGATCCAAACTTGAACTAAAGGCAATCACGCCCCAACGCGAAACGCGACCATAAGTCGGTTTAATTCCAAAAACACCATTAAAGGAAGCCGGCTGGCGCACGGAACCACCAGTATCAGTTCCTAAAGCAGCAATAACTTGACCTGAAGCCACTGCCGAGGCCGAACCACCAGAAGAACCGCCGGGAACCTTTTGCGTATTCCAAGCATTTTTAACGGGTCCAAAATAAGATGTTTCACTGGAAGAACCCATCGCAAATTCATCCATATTGGTTTTACCAATATTAATTAAACCAGCCTCAAACGCTTTTTGCGTCACCGTGGCATCATAAGTTGGCACAAAATTATTTAAAATTTTACTAGCAGCAGTCGTGGTCATGCCCTTAGTTAAAATATTATCCTTAATGGCCAACGGAATTCCCTTTAAGGTTTCATCAGGACCCACCGCTACTGGTGCCAATTGGGCTGCAGCGTCATTGACAGTAATAAAGGAATTCAACTGTGGATTCAGTGCCTGGATATTTTCTAAAGTTGCTTGTACTAACTCTTGACTACTAATTTGTTTCGTAGCCAGTTTTTGATGGAGCGTCGCAATTGTTTCATCAAAATAATTCACGTTACTTGTCCCCCTGATTTAACATTGATGGCACTTTAATAAAGCCACTCTCTTGTTCTGGAACATTTTTTAAAAGTGTGTCGCGACCCGGACCTTCTTGAGGCTCATCAAGTCGAAAAGTACTCTCTTGCCGTGCAATATGCGTCGTTGGCGCAACTCCTGCCGTGTCCACTTGACTTAATTCATCTTCCATTCGAATAATGTCGTCTAACTGCACCGTAAAATGTTCTAAACTGGCATCATCAAATTCTAACTTTGATAAGTCAGCCACATGGCGCACTAATTCTTTATCAAGCATTAAATCATCCCTTCATAAACACAATATTTAATAAATGAGCTCTCTAACTTTAATAAGAAGTCAAAACATGACTGCTATACTGTTTACTATTATAATCTTTTGTTAACAACGACTGCAAATCCTGAACGGTTTGAATTTTAATTTCTACGGCTGGTTGTTGTGGTAAATATCGATTAGCTGAATCTTGGACAAATTGCGTGAAACTATTGATCTGTGCCACACCGTAGAATTGAGTCGTAATTGTAATAGCTAATCCTTGTAAAGAACCATCCTGGTAATGAGCTTGCGCAGTTACCCCACTTAAATTAGGGAAATAACTTTGCACATGGTTCTTAAAGTTAGAGAAGCTATCGGCATCACTACTATTAATTGGTGATTCATCATTAACCACCGGCCAAACTTGATTTTGTTGTTTAATAGCTTTCCAGTCAGCAACTTGCTTTTGCTTCGGCTGACTCACACCATAACTAAAGAAAGTCCCTCCGACTAGCGAGTCATTCACATTTTGTTTATACAAACCAACTGTAATAGGCACATTTTTTAAACTAGCTTTTTGGCGTAAGCGCGTAACAATCTCATCAGCCATTTTCTTCCCCTGCGCCAAACGCTGTTCCGGGGTAATTTTCGTTTCAAACTGAGCGCCATACTTTTCCTTAGTATAATAATCGACATCATTCATTGCCAAGCCAATTGTCACACCGGATAAAGTATAACTTTTATCATTTTGTGTATAAAAATCCTGTTCCAATAATTGCTGCAGATAAATAGGATTGCGCTTATCGGGCTCTAGTGAACCATTATCTTCCGGATTTAATCCCGTCGGATTTTTGGCTGATTTACGATCTAACCAATTCTGGGCCATTTTGGCTGAAATAATTTTACCTTCTTGAAAAGAATAACGGTCAGTAGAAAATTCCTTCTTCGAAATATCCAGTAGGCCACTTTCAAAGGCTGCTTGATTACCATCATTATCACTATCGCTATCAGCCGTTAAACCCGTAATCGGGCTGGTATGATACTTGCCATTGTTCAGTAAGGTACTATATTGTCCGGTTTTCGAAGCCCCGGTAGTCGTCATCTTACTGCTTTTTTCATTACTATGTGAAGACAAAGTGGAATTATTTAAGTTACCACAACCAGCTAATAATAACGTTGTCAAAACGACAGTAATAATCCCCGCAATCTTATTTTTTGGCATATTTACACTTCCTCAAGTTGTTGTTGTAATTGGCTTTCATCCCAAATAGCTACTCCTAATTGCCGAGCCTTTGTTAATTTACTACCCGCTTTTGCACCAGCAATTAAAATATCGGTTTTTTTGGAAACGGAACTAGTAACATGCGCTCCCAAATGTTCTAGTTGTGTCGTCAATTGCGCCCGCGTATAGTGTTGCAAAGAGCCCGTCAAGACAATTGTTTTACCATTAAAGATGGTATTATCACTTGAAGCACCAGCAGTTTGATAAGTTAAATTGACTTGTAACTTGGCTAATTCTGTAACTAGTTGTTGCACTTTCGGATTTTGGAAATAAACAGTCACACTGTCCGCAATAATCTCCCCTAAAGTTGCAATCTGCGCAATTTGCTCTTTGGAAGCAGCCATCAACGCGGTTAAAGTTTGAAAATTTTGTGCTAATAATAACGCTGCTTTCGCACCAACATGGCGAATCCCTAAACCATATAATAAGCGTTCTAAGGAATTAGCTTTCGAGCGGTCAATAGCTGTTAACAAATTATGAATGGATTTATCTTTAAAACCCGGAATTTCCGTCAAGTCACTGGCTGTTAGCCGGTACAAATCAGCGACATCACGTACTAAGTGTTTTTGCCACAGCTGTTGGATAATTTTCGGGCCTAAACCTGTAATGTCCATGGCATTCCGTGATGCAAAATGAGTTAAGCCCTCTTGCACCTGCGCCGGACACATCGGATTAATGCAACGTAAAGCTACTTCTTCTTCCAGATGCACCAGTTGTGATTGACAAGAAGGACATTGTTGTGGAATGACGTATGGTTGACTATCACGAGAACGCTGATCAACCAAAACTTGCGAAACTTCGGGAATAATGTCCCCCGCTTTATGAAGCAATACCACGTCATGCAAGCGAATATCTTTTTGTTTAATTAAATCTGGATTATGCAACGTGGCCCGCGCCACTGTCGTGCCCGCCAATTGTACAGGATCCATCACAGCAGTCGGTGTCACCACACCTGTCCGCCCCACAGTCCAGACAATCTCATTAATCCGCGTTTTAGCTTGCTCGGGGGGAAATTTATAAGCAATTTCCCACCGTGGAACTTTGACCGTATTACCCAGAGTTGCTTGGGCTTGGAGATCATTGACTTTTAAAACTACTCCGTCAATGCCATAGGGTAAATCAGTCCGTAATTCTTGGTATTTAGCAATAAAATCTTGCACACCTTCTAAATCATGACTGACAAAATGGTCAGGATTCGTTTGAAAACCCAAATCTTGCATTGTCGTCAAAGCTTGGGCTTGATTATTCACAGCTAAAGCTTGCGGTTGCATCAAAGTGTAGATAAAAGTGCTTAATTGCCGTTGTTTCGTGACTTGCGCATCCAATTGCCGTAAGCTACCCGCAGCAGCATTGCGCGGATTGGCAAAAGCACTGGCACCGTTTTGATCACGTTTTTGATTTAATTGTTGAAAAGCAGCCTTGGACATGTAACATTCACCACGAACTTCCAGATCCAAAGGCTGAGCTAAAGTCTGTGGAATATCACTAATTGTTCGCACGTTAGCAGTCACGTCTTCACCTACTTGACCATCACCACGGGTGGAAGCTTGGACTAATTTTCCTTGTTCATAGCGCAGTGATAACGCCAAGCCATCAATCTTTAACTCCACACAATAATCTACAGGATGACCTAAAGCCATTTTTAAACGATTATTAAAAGTTTGCAGCTCTTCAAACGAAAAAACATCACCCATTGATAACATCGGAATGGCATGATTAACTTTTGAAAATTCTGGTAAAACAGCATCACCGACCAATTGACTAGGAGAATCTGGCGTTACTAATTGGGGAAACTGCTGTTCTAATTGTAATAATTGTTCATATTGTTGATCATAAACATAATCTTCAACTAAGGGGGCATCTTTAGTATAGTAAGCTGCCCGCTCCTGATTCAGTTGTGTGCGTAACTTAGTTAATTGCTCTTGAGCTGTAGATTGATCCATATCATTCTCCTGACTCAACTTTTTTAATCGGGGCAAACTCAGCCAATAAGCGTTTAATGCCGGTCGGTTGTTCAAAGGCAATATCTAACTCGGCGCTTTCTCCTTGTCCCGTAACTTTTACAATCGTCCCAATGCCCCAAGCTTTATGCTGCACCTGTTGACCAATTTGCCAATGTACTTGACCAGCAGCACTTTGATTCGCCACACTCGGAGCCTGTGGGTGTTGTTGAGGTTTACGTGGTCGACGAATAGAACGACGTTGATCAAACGGGTATTGCGTCGTATTAGCTTGTGGCTGCACAGCTTTTTGTTCTAATAAATCAGGAGTAATTTCGTCAACGAATCGCGATTGAGGATTACTCTGGGTACGACCATATAACATTCTGGACCAGGCACTAGTCAAATATAGTCGTTCCTGTGCCCGGGTAATGCCGACATAAGCCAACCGCCGTTCCTCTTCCAATTGCTCAGCATCATTCAGTGAGCGACTTAAAGGAAAAATTCCTTCTTCCATGCCCACTAAAAAGACTACTGGAAATTCCAAACCTTTTGCCGCGTGTAATGTTAACAACGTCAGCTGATCACTTTGGTCAGCTTCCGTATCTTCACTGCTCACTAACGCTAATTCTGCTAAAAAATCGACCAGAAAATCAGCTGCTTCATCCTCTGGCTCATAATTTTGATCAAAATCTTGTGTCACCGTTAATAATTCTTGAATATTTTCTAAACGCGTTTGGGCCTCAAGACTATCTTGCCGCTCTAAGTTAGCCACATAGCCACTTTGTTCAAGTACCGCTTGCATTAAATCAGTCATGTTGGCATAAGCCTTGGGTTGTTGCAACTTGTGGATCATCTGCGCAAAGTTTTGCAGGTTGAGTTTAACTTTACCTGATAAGCCTGTAATGGTATCAGCATTGAAAGCTGCTTCTAACAAACTAATTTGTTTTTGATCGGCAGCTTGCTGCAACTTCGCCAAGGAACCCTGTCCAATCCCGCGTTTAGGTTCATTAATTACTCGTTGAAAACTTAAGGAATCTTTAGGATTAGCAACCAATTGTAGGTAGGCTAAAACATCCCGAATTTCTTTGCGATCATAGAATTTGTGCCCACCAATAATTTTGTACGGTAGGTTCGCCTTCAACAATTGATCTTCGAAAATTCGCGATTGTGCATTAGTCCGGTACAAAATGGCCATTTGCTTTAACTGATAGGCTCCCGCCTGGCGTAATTTGACAATTTGGTCAATTACATATAACGCTTCATCCCGTTCGGAAGCAGCACGATAATAAGCAATTTTTTCACCCTGCGGATTATCTGTCCATAATTTCTTCGGTTGCCGATTATTATTATTGGCAATCACGTCATTAGCTGCTTGTAGTATCACTTTGGTCGAGCGGTAATTTTGTTCCAATAAGATTGTTTGTGCTTGAGGATAATCCTGTTCAAAATTCAAAATATTATCCATGTTAGCACCGCGCCAACCATAGATACTCTGATCGCCATCACCCACGACACAAATGTTTTGGTATTTGGCTGCTAACAGACTAACTAAGCGATACTGAGCATCATTCGTATCCTGATATTCATCCACGTGAATGTAATGAAACTTTTCTTGATAAGAATCTAAAATTTGCGGATTTTGCTCAAATAAAATCGTCGTCTGCATAATCAAGTCATCAAAATCCATACTTTGATTATCTTGTAAGCGCGCCTGATATTGTTCATAAACTTGGGCAGCAACTTTTTCAAACGGACTATTAGCTTGTTGAGCATAAGTTTTAGGCGTTAGTAACTCATTTTTGGCACCACTAATCACACTCAATAAAGCCCGCGGATCATATTTTTTGGGATCAAGATTTAACTGCTTTAAAATTTGCTTCACCAAAGTTAATTGCTCTGATGAACCCGTAATTGTAAAAGCGCGACTATAGCCAATTGCTTCTGCCTCACGGCGCAAAATTCGCACACACATCGAATGAAAGGTCGAGACCCAAACTCCCTGTGCATGTTCACCTAACAATTTTTGAACCCGTTCTTGCATTTCACGCGCAGCTTTATTGGTAAACGTAATCGCCAAAATGTGCCACGGCAAAACCTCTTGTTCTTCGATTAAATAAGCAATCCGGTGTGTCAAAACTCGCGTTTTACCACTACCAGCTCCAGCCAAAACCAACAAGGGACCATTTGTTGTCGTTGTTGCCTGTTTTTGTTTATCGTTTAGTCCCTGTAAAATAGCTGTTTCTGACATTAAATTCTTCCTTTTCTTTTCTAAATTACAGTCTCAATTATAGCAAACTCCCGCGGACAATCCAGCCACACGAAAAGAATATCTATCATACAATCGCAAAAATTATCCACCAATTTTTCAGTGCGTCTAACTCCCAATATTTAGCATCTTCTGCAGCTGTTAATGCCAAACAAAGAGGTTGGGCTAAAAGTCAGCTGACAGTTCAAGCTGAACTGAACTGCTGGCTTTTTCAATTCAATCAGCTTAATGATCACATACAATCATTAAGCTGATTGACCCCAACCTTGATTTATTATTTTTTATTTTCAAACAAGTCAGCTTTGTCAAACATCACTCTAGTTTAAGCCCACCCGGGTAAAAATTTCATCAATATGTTTTAAATGCCAGTGATAATCAAAGGCTTCATCTAAATCAGCGGGACTCAAATACTGCATAATTTGCTCATCAGCTTCTAGTAACGACCGAAAGTCCACGTGCTCTTCCCAAACTTGAGCCGTCTTGGGTTGCACCAAATCATAGGCTTGCTCCCGACTTAACCCCGCATCAATTAACTTCAACAACACACGTTGTGAATAAATCAAGCCATGCGTAACATTTAAATCAGCAGCCATTTTATCTTCAAAAACGGTTAAATTGCTTAAAATTTTAGTAAAACGTTGTAACATATAGTCCAAAATTTCCGTGGAATCTGGCAAAATAATCCGTTCCGCTGAGCTGTGCGAGATATCCCGCTCATGCCACAATTCAATATCTTCTAGTGCGGTAAACACATGTCCTTTTAAAACACGCGCTAAACCCGTAATATTTTCTGAACCAATCGGATTACGCTTATGAGGCATCGCTGAGGAACCTTTTTGTCCTGGCGCAAAATGCTCCTCGACTTCGCGCACTTCAGTGCGTTGTAAGTGTCTAATTTCTAAGGCAAAACGTTCTAAGGAAGCCCCAATCAAAGCCAATGTCATGATATATTCAGCATGCAAATCACGCGGTAACACTTGTGTAGAAATTTCCTGCGCTGTCAAACCTAACTGGGCACACACCATTTGTTCGACTTCGGGAGGCACGTTAGCAAAGGTCCCTACCGCACCACTGATCTTCCCGGCTTGAACACCTTGAGCAGCATGATCAAACCGTTGTAAATCGCGTTTTAATTCTGAATACCAATTGGCCAATATTAAGCCAAAGGTGGTGGGTTCAGCATGAACACCATGAGTCCGGCCCATCATCACCGCCGTTTTATATTGTTGCGCCTTTTGAGCCACTACGTGTAACAACTCCACTAAGTCTTGGCGCAACAAAGTATTAGCTTGTTTTAACAAATAGCCATACGCTGTATCGACGACATCTGTCGAAGTAACTCCAAAGTGAATCCACTTTTTTTCTGGACCTAAGCTTTTGGAAACAGTCCGTGTGAAAGCTACCACATCATGCTTCGTAATTTTTTCCATTGCGATAATATCTGCTACTTGAAAGCTAGCGTTGTGTTCAATGGCAGCTAAATCAGCATCCGGAATTTTTCCGAGACGATTCCAAGCTCGGTCAACGGCAATCTCCACTTCTAACCACGCCTGATATTTATTTTGCTCACTCCAAATTTGGGCCATTGCTGGATTCTGATACCGTTTGATAACCATGAACTTCTCCTTTATCCCTTAACTGTAAAGCTACCGCTATTTTTAAATCTGCCACAACTCTGTGGCGTTCACATAATTGAGTAATTGTTGTTCATTTTCCGCAAAAACCACTAAAGTTCCAACTTCTGTTTGGTCTGTGGCAGACGAATAGTCACGATGATTAAATTTTAATTGCCATTGTGGATGTTGCTGAATCAAAGCCACCGCTGTGGACAAATGCTGTTTAGTCACCTGTAACTCACAGCCATTCATCCAGGGGGTTAAGTTAGGCAGGGGCCAATTACACAAACTGCGGATTAACAATTCTTCCTGAGAGGTTTGCGTCACCGCTGCAAAAATTTGCGCGGAAAACACGGTTCCCGGATATAACCGTTCAACATAGAGCATTCCCGATTGGGTAGTACACAATTTAATCGCAAACAAGCCTTGATAATGCAAATGACTGCCAATGGTTTGGGCAATTTCTTGCACTTCTTGTTTCAAAGCGACTTCATCAATTTTCGTAACTAAAGCCGTTTTCAAGCCTTGCGGGCGTGTAACCTTGATCAACGGATAAGTTTTAATGTCGCCCGTGTAATCTTTCGTAACCATGGCAAAGACTTCTTGATGAATATCGACCAATGATTCCAAAATAAAGGAGCCTTGTGGCAATTGATAATTGTCAATTTGTGCTTGATTATAAAATGTTTCTTGAAAATCAGGATCCACCGCGCGTTGAATCGGTTTTAAAAGACATGGAAACCCAATTTCTGAAACAGCCATTTGTAAGTCAGCTTTATTCACAACCGTGACATACGGAGTAATATTCAAATTATGTTCGTTCAAAAAGCACCGTTCTAAATAACGATCTTGCATCAAATCAAGAATTTCAGTACCTTGAACTAATTTTTCCGGCTGGGCTAATTGTTGCGGATCAGGTAATTCGATCTGACTATCATTATATAAAACTAAATCCACAGCTTGAAACAAGCGTTCTAACAATTCTAAGTTGTGGTAATCACCCACGATTAATTTACTAACAACATTGGTCCATTGCTTCGGCCGGTCAGTCAAAACTGTCACCTGAAAGCCCATATTTTGCGCTTGAATGGCCAATTGTTGATCACTACTACCACCATGAATAATTCCTAATTTACTGTTCGGTTCCATAAATTCCATGCTTAATTCTGCCTCATTCTTCTGCAAAAATTACCTTTCCGTTCTCAAAACCACTGATTCTAGCTAAGGACAGAATCGGAATCTGCTGTTCATCAATCAGCTGCCGCCCTTTTTGGAAAGTCTTTTCAATGACAATCCCAATTCCTTCTAACGTCGCCCCTGCTTGTTGAATAATCGTGGTCAAGCCGGAAACTGCTTGTCCATTAGCCAAAAAATCATCCACAATTAAAACGTGATCTTGAGCAGTCAAAAACTTTTTAGCAATACTAATTTGATTAGTTTCTTTTTTAGTAAAGGAGTAAACATCCGCAACATATAAATCCGAACTCATTGTAATAGAACGATGCTTCCGAGCAAAAACCACTGGCTTTTGAAAAGCAACGCCCGTTAAAACGGCGGGCGCAATTCCCGAAGATTCAACAGTTAAAATTTTGGTAATCGGCAATTTTTGAAAATGCTGATAAAAAGCCTGACCCATTTTTTGCATTAACAGCGGATCAATTTGATGATTTAAGAAACTGTCAACTTTGAGCACATCTTGGCCTAAAACTCGACCATCCTGCTTGATTCGTTCTTCTAGTTCACGCATTGTGGTGCCTCCCTAAGCTTTACTTTAAGATTACCATTATCACTGCATTAGTGAAATACTTTAATTTATTTGGTATCATATTCATCTAAATTATAAGTCTGAATAATTTTGATTAGTTTTTTAGCATAATCTGGATCTGTAGCATAACCATCTTTTTGCAAACTTCGCGCCGCCTCGACATAGTTGTCAGCCGCTAGTACGTGCTGGTACTGCTGCTTATTCCAAGTAGTACCGTTTGCCAACAATGCATCATGATCGGCAATGGATGCTTCAAAATTAGTATAAACCTTAAAACGGGCGGTCACTGTGACCCACTGTCCATTTTGGTACTCTTGAGTTTGTAATTCTTGCGACTCTTGGGGATTGTCATCTTTCACGCCAAACAAATTGTGATAATCACTAGCCAAACTACTTTGACCCCAATTACTTTCCAAAACGGCTTGGGCCAACGTCACGCTTGGTAATACATGATACTGTTGCCCGTATTTAACAGCCGCTGGCGCTAACTTTTTAATAAATTGCTGTTTTTGCCGAAATTGATTCTGTACTTGAATATTCGGCTGCGAGTTCACAACTTCTTGTCGCCAATGATTAATCATTATGACCGCTAAAACAAATCCACAACCTAAGATTAAAATTGCCACCAAGCCATTCGCAAAATTATTTTGCTGAGTTGCCCGGCTACGCCTTTTTGCCAAATTTTTCACCGATATCTTTCTCATAATTATGATAACATGCACCCAAGATTTATGTAAAAAAAAACCAGCCCGTGGGCTGGTCAGCACTAAGAGTTTAAGCTTAGTCTTTGTTAACGTTAACTGCTTGTGGTCCACGATCACTTTCTTCGATATCGAAAGTAACTGATTGACCTTCTTCAAGAGTCTTATAGCCTTCACCGTTGATAGCGGAGAAATGTACGAATACATCACTACCATCTTCGCGAGTAATAAAACCATAACCTTTTTCAGCGTTAAACCATTTTACTGTTCCATGTTCCATGTGAACATCCTCCTCAAAACACTTTTTGCATTTCTTTGTGGCCGATATGGAAGTTAGTTACACATGAACCATCGAACCATAACCATTCAAAAACACGTCTTTATATTAACATGCTCACAAAAGATAATCAATCAAGTTTTGCTAAATTTATTAAATTTATTTTAATATGGAAAGCACACTTTAAACAGCTCTTTGCGCTCCTAGAGCCTAACAAGAACCACTTCTTCACATTAAGAAACCAGCAATCAAAAAATTAAAAAATCTAGTAAAGTGAATAATATTCTTATCCAAATTGTCGTAGTGCCACTTGTTTAAATATTCGCCAAAAATTAAGTATTAAGCGATTTTTGTTCAATCATTTTCATATATGACAACAAAAAAAAGTAGCCGTAGCTACTTTAATTAAGATGCGGGTAAGAAGACTCGAACTTCCACGGAGATAATTCTCCACAAGATCCTTAGTCTTGCGCGTCTGCCAATTCCGCCATGCCCGCAAAAACAATACTCATTCATCATAATATGAATGGGCAAATTTTGCAAGCAACTGCGGCAAAAATAAATTAGCATCAATTAACACAAATCTTTTATTTTTATGAGGCAACTGGCATCTAACTCCAATTGGGAGCTGGAACAAAAAATTTTAACCTAAGCGCTGTAAACACTTAGCAATCTCAGCCGTTGCTTGGTCTTGATCTTGTTCAGACTGCTGAAATTGATCCAAGTCCACCGTACGATTATCTTTCATACTATCAATCATTTGCTGGCAAGCTTGAACATAAGCTTGATAGGCTTGAACTAAATTCATATGAATGCCCATAAAACGTGCTGGAGCTCTTAAATCGGCTAATTGTTGGGTTAATTGGGCATATTCATCAGTCCCATGCTGAAAATCACCCTGAATTGCCAAGTAATGAGCAGATTGCATTTGCTCTAATTCGTTTTTTTGCAAAGCCGTTTTAATTTCTTGAAACTTAGGATTCAACTCTTCTTGAATTTCCTGCGTCCGTTGTAAAACATCATTTAACGTTTGGGCATACTTGATTGCCCGCTGTTGTGCTTTATTAACCATGTCTTTGCCTCCTTAAAATTGATCAAAAACTGTATACGGCAACTGCCGCTTATGAGCAGTCTTCAAATACCAATTTTCAATCTTTTGGGCTGCTGATGCTGTGACTTCTTTGCCTTCCAAATAATCATCAATCTCTTGATACGTTACCCCCAAAGCAACTTCATCAGCTAAGCCTGGCCGACCATCCTCTAAATCAGCCGTCGGGGTTTTAGTATATAAATTGGCCGGGGCTTGCAAGTATTGCAATAATTGACGGCCTTGGCGCTTATTTAACCTAAATAAAGGCGTAACATCGGCGGCACCATCACCGTATTTAGTATAAAAACCCGTAATATTTTCCGCGGCGTGATCGGTTCCCACTACAACGCCCTTAGTTTCACCAGCAATCGCATACTGTACAATCATGCGTTGACGCGCTTTAATATTGCCTTTATTAAAATCACTAATGGTTAAGCCATTAGGTGTGATACTAGCCACGACTGCATCTACCGCTGGCTTAATATCCACCCGATAAGTCTTGTCCGGTTGAATAAAGTCTAAAGCCTGTAAAGCATCTGATTCATCAGCTTGTTGCCCATAAGGCAAACGAACGGCAATAAATTGGTAACTAGATTGGGGTTGTTCTGCTCGTAATTCACTAACAGCTAACTGGGCCAAGCGACCTGTTAAAGTCGAATCTTGACCACCAGAAATTCCTAACACTAATGTTTTTAATTGATTTTTTTGTAAAAAATGCTTTAAAAAGTCCACACTCCGCTGTACTTCTTGTTCGGGATCAATCTGGGGCGCAACTTTTTCAAAAGCAATAATTTCTTTTTGTAATGGACGCAATCTTAAAACCTCATTTCTCAAATACAATTACTTTAACACAGTTTGATAAATTTCACTGATTGTTTGAGCCAAACGTTCGTTAGAAAAATTGGCAGCACAATATTCATAATATTTCTGGCCCAAAGCGCGTAATTCATCTTTTTGCCACAAGTCATGAGCTTGAATTAACGCCTGTTTTAGGCTTTCAAAATCATTAATAGGGGTAATCCAACCCAGCCCCGGTTGAACGGCTTGCGCATCCGAACCAGCATCACTAGCGACCACGGGTAAACCATTATTAGCTGCTTCTAGTAAAACTAGTGGAAAGCCTTCCGATAATGATGGTAGGACAAATAAGTCCGCGTTTTGGTAATACTGCTCTGTTTTGTCTTGAAAGCCGATAAATTCGACTTTTTGTGCCAAATCTAGTTCTTGTACTAAGTGTTCCAATTGGGGCCGCGAAGTTCCATCACCCACTAGCTTTAAGCGCCAGTCAAAATCTAGCTCTGCTAAAACTTTTAAGAGTAATTGTTGGTTTTTCACAGGCACTAAACGAGCAACATTCAATAGCGTAAACGGATCTTGTCGCGTCGTTTGGGGCGCTTTTTCGCGAAAGTACATTGTATTAAAGACCGGCTTGATTTTGTCTGCGGCAATCCCCACTTGTTCTAAAATTGGCTTAAATTTAGCAGTTACTGGCATCAATAGCTCAGCTTTTTTCAAGGCCCGTAAATTTAAAGAAGTCATTAACTTTCCTTTGAAATTGTCAGCAAAATCCACATAAGGATCACTATGAACCGTAATGATCCACTTTGCATGCACATGCCTATAAATCAAACTCATTAAAAAATTAGCCCGGGGACCATGCGTATTCACAATATCAATTTGATTATCATTAATGAACTTCTTGAGACGCCCGAGCACCCGCAAATCCAACTGCCCATCTTGGTTCATAATAGTAGTGGGAATTTGCCATTCATTTGCTAGATCAGAAACTGGCCCCCGTTCAAAAACTAAGAGCTGCGAATCAATATCTCGTTGATTCAAGCCCCGTAAAATATTAATAATAATCGTTCGTCCGCCGCCATTTTCATTCCCGGCGTTCACGTGTAAAGTTTTCATAAATTAAATCCTCACAATAAATTGTTAAACAAATCTAGTTATCGTAAACTAAAGGTATTAAAAAAGGAGTTTAGAAAAATTGCCAAAACAAATTAAAATCTTAGATTTGCCTTTTATTAGTACTACTAATCAAAATTTTATAAAGTTACTCCAGCAACGTATCACTAATCATCAAAATACCTTTATTGTTACTGCTAACCCTGAGATTGCAGTTTATGCTTACGATCATCCAGAATATCGCAAATTAATTCAAACAGCCGACTACATCACTCCTGATGGTATCGGGATTATTAAAGCAGGACAAATGATGCATCAACCACTCTCCGAACGAATTACTGGCTTTGATACACTTACTAGTTTACTAGAAATTGCCAATAAGTGTAGCCTAAAAGTATATTTATTAGGTGCTAAACCCGAAATTATTACTAAAACCGTCCAAAATATTCACCAAAAATATCCCCAACTAAAACTTGTCGGATCACATGACGGGTATTTTCAAGATGAACAACCCATTGTCCAAGAAATAAAACAAACTAAGCCTGATATCGTGGCTGTCGCTTTAGGGTTTCCCAAACAGGAAGAATTTATTTATCGCCACCGCCAACTGACGCCTGCAATTTGGATTGGCGTGGGAGGCAGTTTTGACGTCTTATCTGGAACGGTCAAACGCGCCCCGCAATTAATTCAAAACTGGCACTTAGAATGGCTCTATCGCTTATTAAGCCATCCTAGTCGTTTTAAACGTTTCTTAGCTTTACCGCGCTTTTTAAAATTAGTTAATCAGCAACATTAACCCTGAAAATCTTTGAGTAGTTCCGCACTTAATAGTGTCCTAATAATATCTTTTTAATTTTTGTAACAGCATCATTACCTTTCAAATTACGCCAACGACGCAAAAAAATTCCGTTCCTAAATTAATTTTTAAGAACGGAATTTTTGATTACTTAGAAAAAAGTTCAGCTTTAAGGAAACATAACTTTAGTTTTTCTAGAGGCTAGATGTTGTGGTTTGGGTTTTTGTAAGACAAACAACAAGTATGCTGTGACCCAACCAAAATACATGCTAACTCCGGGCGCATTGAGAACATGCCCTGAAAAGATTGACATAAAAATTCCCAAGCCAAAGGCCACAAAATACAATAAATTGGTTTGAATTTTTGGTTGGAAAAAGTAACGGCAGAATTCAAACAATAAATAGAAGATAATGCCGACTAACGGCAAAATTGTAATCACGAAACCAATAATTCCAAATTGGAAGAAGAAGTCTAACCAATCCATCTCCACAGTTCGTGGATGCTTACGATAATTACCCCCGTAGCCCATCCCAAATAATTTTTGGGCCAAGGCAGATTTTTTATATTCATAACTATTTAGGCGATAATAATTGGTCCGGCCGCTTAATAACTTCGCTAGTAGCGGATTACTTAATTCCTTATTTTGCAATAAGAAACGCTCGTAATGATCCATATGCTTTCTGTGCTTTTTATCAGACAACATTTTCTTTTTATTTTGTTGATTTTCGCGAATAATTCGATTTTGAATCACACTATTATCATGAACTGGTGAATGCGGATAAATTGCTAAAACTCCCCCCAATAAAACGGCAATTAGAACCGTATTAATGATATTGGCAGCTTTTTTTTCATGCGTCACAAAGATTCGTATTAACTGCAAACAGAAGGCCGAAATGAGCGCTAAAATCATCCCATAGAAACAGCTTTTCGTTCCGAGCATTGTAATAGAATTGACGGATAGAATCACGCCGCCAAAGTACCAATAATTATGTTGCTGCTGAGACTTTTCTAGCGCATATAGCAAAACAATTGGAAAGGCAATTGCCAAAATTGCACTTAACTCATTGCCAGCATTAAACCAACCACTTGTTCCTAATTTTCCCTGGGGATAGGTATGAAAAGCCGTCTTGGTCATAACTGCTACAATCATGACCACGTTAATCATCATTTGTGCCCAATAAACAAAAACCGGCACCGAACGCTTTAATTGCTGTGCTGATAAATTCTTAAACGCGTAGTACATGCCCAAAATAATAATTAAGTAATGCAGACTTTTAAAACACGCCGAAATTTCTGTAAACCACGAAAAAGCGGGCTTATTGAAATAATTAACCACCAAATTAATCACAACTAATACTAATAATAGTCCTAAGAACCACGGCACATAACGATCCAGCCAATCATCACGCTGGTGCGCAACTTTTAAAATAAAGCCAACAATTAAAACTAGCATAATTGCACGAATCGCTACGCCCAGTGTCAAACTAAAGTTAGGCAATACTTTCATTTGCCAACCGGTAATCACATCCAAAATTGGTTGTATTAAAAAATAAATCATTAAATACCAACTAAAACGTTGAATTGAACTAGATTTCACAATAATTCTCCATTATCTTTTATCTTTCTAAATAAAACTCAAAGCGCTCACCCACATACTGTGAACGAACATATTCAAACGGTTGCTCATCATCTAAGAAAGTAACCTGCCGTAATCTTAGCACAGGAGCACCCCGCTTGACCTTTAAAAGCTCAGCTACTTTTTCTGAGGCTAACATTGCTGACACATTCTGTTGAGCGTGTCCGAGCTTTAAGCCCTTTTGCTCTAAAGCGTGATACAGCGATTGTGTAATTTGCTGTTGACTTAAATCCCGAACGAGATTCCACGGTACAGTAGTGATTTCAAAACAAATGGGCACGCCATCGGCTAAGCGAATGCGTTCCATTCGTAAAACATCAATTTTATCGGCTAATTGTAAATGCTCTTTCTCACTGAGCGTTGGTTCGGCAAGATGATAGGAGACGACGCGACTAGCCGGCTTTTTGCCCTGTGATTTCATAATATCTGTAAAACTAGTCGTTCCGGACATTTTTTCTTGAACTTTTTGACTAGCAACATAAGTCCCAGAACCAACCTTACGTGACAAGATTCCTTCATCAACCAAGGTCTGAATGGCTTGCCGTGCGGTCATGCGACTCACAGCAAAATGCTGTGCTAACCAGCGCTCTGACGGAATTCTTTGGCCTACTTGCCACTTTCCTTGGGCAATCTCGGATTTCATTTGGTTATGAATCTGAACATAAATTGGTACTTCGGACACGGAGATTACCCCCCTCAAATTAAAAATAAAAAAAGACTGAAACCAACGTTTCAGTCAATTATTGGGTTAGCTGGATTCGAACCAGCGCATAATGGAGTCAAAGTCCATTGCCTTACCACTTGGCTATAACCCAATCAATGGAAGGGAGTGGATTCGAACCACCGAACCCGAAGGAGCGGATTTACAGTCCGCCGCGTTTAGCCAGACTTCGCTACCCTTCCAACATATCAATAGGACATTAAATATAATAACCAATTTTGTTCCATTTTGCAAGAGGTTATAACAAATTTTTTATTTTTCTATTGATAACTTCCGAAACATTCCACGAATATTATACCAATAATTCTTTTAAAAAACGAAAAAAGTTCACCAAAAGGTGAACTTTTATTAATTGATTCCGGACATTAATTTTTTGATTTTTGGTGTAAAGAAAATCAAGAGAATAGCAAAGGCAATTGCTACTAACCCCGTTACACCAAAGTAAGCCATTTCGTGGTGTGGATAAAATCTAACTAATTGGGAATTAATAGCTTGTCCCGCAGCATCTGCTAAGAACCACATACTCATCATTTCGGATGAGAAAGCTTTGGGCGCCAATTTAGTCGTAACTGAAAGACCAATTGGTGAGATTAACATTTCACCAATTTCTACAATGCCCCAGCTCAAAACTAACCATAATGGGTTAACTTTGCCGTGTGAACCGCCCATTAACGGTAAAACCAAAACTAAATAGGAAATACCGGTAAAGACTAAGCCTAACCAGAACTTAGTCGGTGACGAAGGCTGCTTTTTACCTAGCTTAGTCCAAAGAGAAGCAAATAATGGTGTATAAATAATAATAAAGAATGGATTTAACATTTGGAACCAGCTTGGATTCAATTCAAAGCTCCCCAAATGCAATTGCGTATTATTAGCAACAAATAAGCCCAAAATAGAAGAACCTTGCTCTTCAATGGCCCAGAAGATTACCGCAGCGATAAATAAGCCAATATAAGCATAAACGCGCGATTTTTCAATCTTAGTCACCTTTTTACTACTTAAAATAATAATAAAGTATGCAATTGGTAAAATAATGCCAAAAATACTGATTAAACTAATAAAGTTCTGTAAACTAGCTAACTTCATGACCATCATTAATAAAACAATAACGACAATTGCTAAGACAAAGACAATGACCTTTTTATAAAGTTTACTTTTTTCAGCATCAGTAATAGGATCAGTGGGTTTCAAAGTTTCTGCTGGTAAATATTTCTTTCCTTGAATATAATACGTGATTAAACCAAAGAACATCCCGATCGCCGCTAGTGAAAAGCCAACATGGAAGTTAAAACTCTTCCAAGCTTGACTAACTACTGCGGGCGCAATTAAGGAACCTAAGTTAATTCCCATGACAAAAATACTAAATCCAGCATCACGGCGGTTATCCTCAGCACTATATAAATCACCGACCATGTCCGAAACATTGGGTTTTAACAAACCAGTACCAATTGTAATGAACAAAATCGACAAGTATAACGTGGTAGAACCTAGCGGCAACGACAAGAAGATATGACCAAACATGATCAAAACCCCGCCCCAAAAGACGGTTCGCCGACTACCTAAAATACGATCACTAATATAACCTCCTAAAACACTGGTCATATAAACCAATGATCCGTAAATAGACATAATGGACGCAGCAGTTTCTTGCTTAAAGCCTAAGCCACCGAGCTTGATCGCATAGTACATGTAGTACAACAGAATTGCCCGCATGCCATAATAACTAAATCGTTCCCAAAATTCAGTCATAAATAGGGTCTTTAACCCCATAGGCTGACCAAAGAACGTCTTTTCCTTTTTTGTATCCATAAATATTCTCCCTAAATATTAAACAATGCCCTAACATTTTAATCTTTCTAATAGATAATGTCAAAAAACAATGCCCAATTTAGCGATTCCAGCCCAAACTAGTAAATAAACAATCTTTTTTGCGACAATTAGAAACATAAGGATTACCCGCAACAAAAAAACGTAAAGGTTTTTGTGCCCAATTACCACGTTGACTAACATTAATCCGCGCAGAAGTTTTAATAATTTTGGGCGTTTTAATTCGTTGATCACTTAAACTCAGCGTCTTGAAACTCAAGGGGGTTTGGTTTAAATCACGCGACGTAATTCCTAACGCTTGAGTCAACTTAGCAGGTCCATTTGTTAAATTAGTCGTCGTTGTCTGTTGCCGTAGTTCTCGCATAATAGTTAACCCCTTAGTCGGTTGCAGAGCCCGAATCAAAATACTTTCTGGTTGTCCTGACATTTGAACAACAATGTCCAATAAGTAATGTCCGCGCTGTGAATGAATATAAATGGTCCCTGGATCTTGATAAAGTGCTTGATTAGCGCGAGAATGATGACCACGATATGCATGTGAAGCAGAATCCGGCGTACCTAAATATGCTTCTGTCTCAACAATCAAACCAGCAGTTAAACCATAGGCAGAGTGATACTGTAATTCATGTCCTAACAAATCTTGAGCTAATTGAATCGTTGATTGACTGGTTAAAAATGCTGTAATTGAACTCATAAGAACCTCCTTTCTAAATACTTTATGGTAAAATTAAAAACATTAGCTCTATTTTCACAATGGTTAAACAGAACTAATATTATTAAGTCTTGCAATTTAATATCCAATTAAATTATTGAGCTAAAAAAACAAATTCGTCAACTAATTTGCGTTAAGAAAGGAAGAAAAAATGATTATCAAATTCACGGACGATTTAAATGATCAAATTTATCAAGATAGTTTAGTTTTAAGAAAAGCAGTTTTTATTCAAGAACAACATGTTCCGGCTGATCTAGAAATTGATCAGGATGAAGCAAATTGTCAATATTATGTAGGTTACGATGAACATAACGACCAGCCAATTGCCACAGCGCGCGTTTTAAAAGAAACGCCAACCCAATGGCATATTCAACGAGTTGCTGTTCGCCAAAATTTTCGGCATCAAGGATTTGCCAGTCAAATAATGCAGATGATTGAACAACACGCTCAAACGCAAGGAATTAAAACTCTCGTCTTAAATGCGCAAGATCAAGCTCAAAATTTTTATACTAATTTAGGATATCAGGTCGAAGGAAATCAATTTTTAGATGCTGGTATCAAACACCATAAAATGGTTAAAGCTGTTTAATCAAATAAATATGGACAAAATAAAAAACGCTATAACTTAATATAACGTTTTTTATTTTGTTTATAATAATACTGCCAGCTGCAGGATTCGAACCTGTGACCCTCGGTTTACGATACCGATGCTCTACCAACTGAGCTAAGCTGGCGAACAATTCGAAACTAATAAAAAAAGCCGGTTAAACATCCGACTATAACTCCGGTTGTCAGACTCGAACTGACGACACCCTGATTAACAGTCAGATGCTCTACCAACTGAGCTAAACCGGAATAAGAGCAGCATGGCAACGACCTATCCTCGCAGGTAGTTTCCCACCAACTACTTTCGGCGCTGAGAAGCTTAACTTCTGTGTTCGGCATGATTCCAGGTGTTTCCTCCTCGCTATCGCCACCACACTTGCTCTCTTCTTACCTTCTGAAAGAACCTTAGTCCTCTCAAAACTGAATATTATGTTCTTACTCGACACCCTTGGTTAAGCCCTCGACCGATTAGTATTGCTCAGCTCCATGTATCACTACACTTCCACTCGCAACCTATCTACCTCATCTTCTTTGAGGGGTCTTACTTCATTACTGAATGGGAAATCTCATCTTGAGGTGGGTTTCACACTTAGATGCTTTCAGCGTTTATCCCTTCCATACTTAGCTACCCAGCTATGCCTTTGGCAAGACAACTGGTACACCAGTGGTATGTCCATCCCGGTCCTCTCGTACTAAGGACAGATCCTCTCAAATTTCCTACGCCCGCGACGGATAGGGACCGAACTGTCTCACGACGTTCTGAACCCAGCTCGCGTACCGCTTTAATGGGCGAACAGCCCAACCCTTGGGACCGACTACAGCCCCAGGATGCGATGAGCCGACATCGAGGTGCCAAACCTCCCCGTCGATGTGAACTCTTGGGGGAGATAAGCCTGTTATCCCCAGGGTAGCTTTTGTCCGTTGAGCGATGGCCCTTCCATACGGTGCCACCGGATCATTAAGCCCGACTTTCGTCCCTGCTCGACTTGTCTGTCTCGCAGTCAAGCTCCCTTCTACCTTTACACTCTACGAATGATTTCCAACCATTCTGAGGGAACCTTTGGGCGCCTCCGTTACTGTTTAGGAGGCGACCGCCCCAGTCAAACTGCCCACCTGACACTGTCTCCCGCCGTGCTTCAACGGCGCGGGTTAGAGCTTTCATATAACAAGGGTAGTATCCCACCAGCGCCTCCTTCGATACTAGCGTACCGATCTCTACGGCTCCTACCTATCCTGTACATGTTACACAAAAACTCAATATCAAGCTACAGTAAAGCTCCATGGGGTCTTTCCGTCCTGTCGCGGGTAACCTGCATCTTCACGGGTATTATAATTTCACCGAGTCTATCGTTGAGACAGTGCCCAAATCATTACGCCTTTCGTGCGGGTCGGAACTTACCCGACAAGGAATTTCGCTACCTTAGGACCGTTATAGTTACGGCCGCCGTTTACTGGGGCTTCAATTCTGGGCTTCGACCGAAGTCTAACTCATCCTCTTAACCTTCCAGCACCGGGCAGGCGTCAGCCCCTATACGTCATCTTACGATTTTGCAGAGACCTGTGTTTTTGATAAACAGTTGTTTGGGCCTTTTCACTGCGGCTGGCTCTTACACCAGCACCCCTTCTTCCAAAGTTACGGGGCTATTTTGCCGAGTTCCTTAACGATAGTTCTCTCGCTCACCTTAGGATTCTCTCCTTGACTACCTGTGTCGGTTTGCGGTACGGGTATTCAGTGTCTCACTAGAAGCTTTTCTCGGCAGTGTGACTATTGTGCTTCGCTACTTTAATTTCGCTCCCTATCACAACTCATCCTTCGCGGTTATAAGCATTTGACTCATATCCAGACTCGCTGCTTAGACATGCTTTTCCAGCTGCATGCTCACAATTCATCTCCTGCGTCCCTCCATCGTTCAAACAACACTGAACAGTACAGGAATCTCAACCTGTTTTCCATCGATTACGCCTCTCGGCCTCATCTTAGGTCCCGACTAACCCTGGGCGGACGAGCCTTCCCCAGGAAACCTTAGTCATCCGGTGGACCAGATTCTCACTGGTCTTTCGCTACTCATACCGGCATTCTCACTTCTAAGCTCTCCACCAGTCCTCTCGATCTGGCTTCTTCGTGCTTACAACGCTCTCCTACCACGTACATCTTTCGATGCACATCCACAGTTTCGGTACCATACTTAGCCCCGGTACATTTTCGGCGCAGAACCACTCGACTAGTGAGCTATTACGCACTCTTTAAATGAGTTGCTGCTTCTAAGCCAACATCCTAGTTGTCTGTGCAGTTCCACTTCCTTTTCCACTTAGTATGGATTTTGGGACCTTAACTGGTGATCTGGGCTGTTCCCCTTTCGACGATGGATCTTATCACTCACCGTCTGACTCCCGGAGAAAGATCTTTGGCATTCGGAGTTTATCTGAATTCAGTAACCCATGTTGGGCCCCTAGTCCAAACAGTGCTCTACCTCCAAGATCCTCTTCTCCGAGGCTAGCCCTAAAGCTATTTCGGAGAGAACCAGCTATCTCCAAGTTCGTTTGGAATTTCACCGCTACCCACACCTCATCCCCGCAATTTTCAACTTACGTGGGTTCGGTCCTCCAGTGCGTTTTACCGCACCTTCAACCTGGACATGGGTAGGTCACTTGGTTTCGGGTCTACGACTACGTACTCGCTTTCGCCCTATTCAGACTCGCTTTCGCTACGGCTCCGTCTTCTCAACTTAACCTCGCACGCAATCGTAACTCGCCGGTTCATTCTACAAAAGGCACGCCATCACTCTTTAACGAGCTCTGACTACTTGTAGGCACACGGTTTCAGGATCTATTTCACTCCCCTTCCGGGGTGCTTTTCACCTTTCCCTCACGGTACTTGTTCTCTATCGGTCACTAGGGAGTATTTAGCCTTGGGAGATGGTCCTCCCTGCTTCCGACGGGGTTTCACGTGCCCCGCCGTACTCAGGATACTGGTAGAGTGTCTCTGATTTCGCCTACTAGACTATCACTATCTCTGGTTCAGCTTCCCAACTGATTCAGCTATCTTCGACTATCTCACGTCCCAGTCCTACAACCCCAAAGAGCATGCTCTCTGGTTTGGGCTCTTTCCGTTTCGCTCGCCGCTACTCAGGAAATCGATTTTTCTTTCTCTTCCTATGGCTACTTAGATGTTTCAGTTCACCACGTCTTCCTCACTTACAACTTTCGTCGCAGTGTGACTAAGCTTTACCTTAGCCGGGTTCCCCCATTCGGATATCTCCGGATCTTCGTTTACTTACAACTCCCCGGAGCATTTCGCTGTTCGTTGCGTCCTTCTTCGGCTCCTAGTACCTAGGCATCCACCGTGCGCCCTTATTATCTTAACCTTAATTACTACTGTTTCTTACTTTCTTCGAATCTCTCGATTCTCGGTGTCTTTCTTCTCATAATATTCAGTTTTCAAAGTACTAATGTCCTTGACAGTTTCCTGTCAATGGAGGTTAACGGGATCGAACCGATGACCTCCTGCTTGCAAAGCAGGTGCTCTCCCAGCTGAGCTAAACCCCCGTACTATTTCTATGGGCCTAAATGGACTTGAACCATCGACCTCACGCTTATCAGGCGTGCGCTCTAACCAGCTGAGCTATAGGCCCGATTTTCTTTCGCGCTTGTCTCTTGGTGCCCTGAGAGTAGACCTCTCAAAACTAAACAAAGTTTCTTGCCAACTGCTTTCCGTTTATTTTTCCTTAGAAAGGAGGTGATCCAGCCGCAGGTTCTCCTACGGCTACCTTGTTACGACTTCACCCTAATCATTTGTCCTACCTTAGACGGCTAGCTCCCCGAAGGGTTACCCCACCGGCTTTGGGTATTACAAACTCTCATGGTGTGACGGGCGGTGTGTACAAGGCCCGAGAACGTATTCACCGTGGCATGCTGATCCACGATTACTAGCGATTCCAACTTCATACAGGCGAGTTGCAGCCTGCAATCCGAACTGAGAATGGTTTTTAGAGTTCTGCTTGCCCTCACGAGTTCGCTTCTCGTTGTACCATCCATTGTAGCACGTGTGTAGCCCAGGTCATAAGGGGCATGATGATTTGACGTCGTCCCCACCTTCCTCCGGTTTGTCACCGGCAGTCTCACTAGAGTGCCCAACTTAATGCTGGCAACTAGTAACAAGGGTTGCGCTCGTTGCGGGACTTAACCCAACATCTCACGACACGAGCTGACGACAACCATGCACCACCTGTCTTCCTGTCCCCGAAGGGAACCCTGTATCTCTACAGCTTTCAGGAGATGTCAAGACCTGGTAAGGTTCTTCGCGTTGCTTCGAATTAAACCACATGCTCCACCGCTTGTGCGGGCCCCCGTCAATTCCTTTGAGTTTCAACCTTGCGGTCGTACTCCCCAGGCGGAGTGCTTAATGCGTTAGCTGCAGCACTGAGAGGCGGAAACCTCCCAACACTTAGCACTCATCGTTTACGGCATGGACTACCAGGGTATCTAATCCTGTTCGCTACCCATGCTTTCGAGCCTCAGCGTCAGTTACAGACCAGAGAGCCGCCTTCGCCACTGGTGTTCTTCCATATATCTACGCATTTCACCGCTACACATGGAGTTCCACTCTCCTCTTCTGCACTCAAGTTTGACAGTTTCCGATGCACTTCCTCAGTTAAGCTGAGGGCTTTCACATTCAGACTTTTCAAACCGCCTGCGCTCCCTTTACGCCCAATAAATCCGGACAACGCTTGCCACCTACGTATTACCGCGGCTGCTGGCACGTAGTTAGCCGTGACTTTCTGGTTGAATACCGTCACTACTTGAGCAGTTACTCTCAAGCACGTTCTTCTTCAACAACAGGATTTTACGATCCGAAAACCTTCTTCATCCACGCGGCGTTGCTCCATCAGACTTTCGTCCATTGTGGAAGATTCCCTACTGCTGCCTCCCGTAGGAGTTTGGGCCGTGTCTCAGTCCCAATGTGGCCGATTACCCTCTCAGGTCGGCTACGTATCATCGCCTTGGTGGGCCTTTACCTCACCAACTAGCTAATACGCCGCAGGTCCATCCTTTAGTGACAGCCGAAACCGTCTTTCATTCCTTAATCATGTGATTAAGCACTTTATGCGGTATTAGCAACTGTTTCCAATTGTTATCCCCCGCTAAAGGGCAGGTTACCTACGTGTTACTCACCCATCCGCCGCTCGCGTCCATATCTTCCTACCCGAAGGTATTCCGTTACTTCTGCTCGCTCGACTTGCATGTATTAGGCACGCCGCCAGCGTTCGTCCTGAGCCAGGATCAAACTCTCATTTTTTGTTAGTTTGTTGACTCAGACTTAGAACTCTAACGTTCTTTGTCTTCTTTATTACTTTTAAATTGACAGGTTCTTTTTCAAGAACCCAGCACTTGGCTTTTAAAGAAACTTTGTTCAGTTTTCAAAGATCTACTTAACTTTTTGTTGATTACCACTTGATTAAGTGGCTCATTTAGTTTATCATCTTATCATGAGCTTGTCAACTGTTTTTTTTATTTGCTTAACAGTGACGCGCATGACTCATTGACAACAGAAAATATATTATCAACTTTTTTACCCTTTTGCAACCCCTTTGCCCATCTTTTTTTATTCTTTTTTGCTACTTATTGCTCTATCCCTTGGTATGACTGCTTTTTTACGATATAAAAAAATCCTAAAAAAAGATATTTCATCTTCTCTTAGGATTCAATTGCCTACATATTACTTAGTAATTTTAGTTTTACCATTCATATATGGAACTAAAACTTTAGGAATATCGACACTACCGTCAGCATTTTGATAATTTTCTAAAATAGCCGCCACTGCCCGACCAACTGCGAGCCCGGAACCATTTAAGGTGTGGACAAATTGTAACTTACCATTTTCATCACGATAACGAATTTGTGAGCGCCGTGCTTGAAAATCTGTACAATTAGAACAACTCGAAATTTCCCGATACATATTTTGCTGGGGCATCCAAACTTCTAAGTCATACGTCTTTGCAGAACTAAAACTAGCATCACCACTGGACAAAGTAATGACATGATATGGTAATTCCAACTTCTGTAAAATATTTTCCGCATTTGCGGTTAATTTTTCTAATTCATTCCAGGAATCTTCTGGTTTAACATATTTAACCATTTCCACCTTGTTAAATTGGTGCATACGAATCAAACCGCGGGTGTCACGGCCAGCAGAACCGGCTTCAGAACGAAAACATGGTGTCAAAGCCGTAAGATAAGTTGGTAATTGATCTTCACTCAAAATCTCGCCACGATAATAGTTAGTTAGGGGAACTTCGGCAGTAGGAATTAAAGTCAATGGCCGTTCTTCATCAACAATGGTATAAACGTCTTCTTTAAACTTAGGGAACTGACTAGTACCAAACATGGAATCACTATTGACCAAATAAGGTGGAATAACTTCTGTATAACCATCTTTTTGATGCTCATCTAACATAAAGTTGTATAAAGCCCGTTCTAATTGCGCACCGGCACCTAAATAATAAACAAAGCGGCTACCCGAAACTTTCGCAGCCCGTTCAAAATCCAAAATTCCCAATTGTTCGCCAATATCCCAATGAGCTTGGGCTTCAAAGTCAAAGTGCGGAATTTCGCCCCACTTACGAACTTCCACATTGGCAGACTCATCTTTGCCAACAGGCACTGAATCATCGGGAAAGTTGGGCAAGCGGACTAAAATATAATCCGTTTGGTCATTAAGCTTTGCTAATTGCTCATCCAAATCTTTAATTTGCGCGCCAACTTCTTTCATGGCAGCAATCGCGGCAGTAGCATCTTGTTTTTGTCGCTTAGTTTGAGCAATTTGCTTCGAAACTTCGTTGCGCTTAGCTTTCAAATCTTCAGTTTGCGCCATCACTTGGCGGCGCTTAACATCTAAGTCTAGTAAATGATCAATCTCTTCCCCTGCAATATTTCTCTCAGCTAACTTTTTTTTCGCCCAATCAGGGTTATTGCGAATCACTTTTAAATCTAACATAATTTCCTCCTTTAAATAAAAAAGAGTTGTCTTCATCCCCATTAAAGGGACGAATCAACTCTTCATCGCGGTACCACCCAATTTTAGTGTTTCACACTACGCTCTAACAGCTATAACGGGGCTGACCGTATAATTTATTCATTATCCGTTTGAAACGATATTGGAACACCAACTGCTAACTCTCAGCACTGCACTAGCTCTCTGTAAAGTCGGTAAGATATCTACGTTATCTAGGTTGATAGTAATATAACTAACATTAAAAGGCAAGTTTTATTTGGAAATCTTTTTCTCCGTCCAAATATCCCGAATTAAACTTATCAACTGGCCATATTGGGCACTATTAGCATCATGTTCCCACTTAAAGATATAAATGTCATGTTGTGTAGGATCTAACGTATAATGACTCGAAGTCGTCACAATCAAATCTGCATCATTAGGATCTTGAACTAGTTGCACGTAAGGCAAACTATCAATTGTTTCTACCATATCAAAACGGTATAACTGATTTTCTTCAATACTGAGGTAGACTTGAACTGCAAAATGATCAGAAAACATGACCACGACTCGAAGCAAAATCTTGTAAACCGCATTGGTCAGCAAATTAACTTTATCTTGAAAATCTTGAAATTCATTTTGTTCAAATAAATGCTGTAAAATATTCCGAATGGTCTTCTTAAACTCTGGCAAATCAATACTGGATAGCCCTGATTTTTCTCCCGTGTAGACTTCTACCATTTGGTAATAGCTATTACCAAATGCCAAGCCCCCGATTAAGACCCGCATCAAGGCAATGCGATAGAGCTTAACAATTTCATCGGATAAATTAAATTGTCGCTGAATATTATAAGGCATCGATTGTAAGAATGCCCCCACAAAGTCGTAAATCTTAGTATCATACTCTTGAATATGGTCAAGAATTTCATCGGCTTTTTCATTGCCACAAGGAACAATGGATAATGAACAGTTAACCAAATTATACATATTATAAGATTCATTCATTAAACGGGCGGGCGTCAAATCTCGATAGTACTGAATGATTTTAGCAAAGTCACTGTCCGCAAATCGTTCATAACTATCCTCAGTCATGAAGCTTTCATAGACATTCAGATTTGGATAGCGAACCCAGTCGATTTTCGCATTGCGTTCCACAAAATGACCATGATAAATCCGTAAGCAATTGACAGTGGCATAAATTTGATAAACCCGAAAAGTCATCGGATTCGGTTGCGCTACTACTTGAAAGGCCTCTAAGCCTTGATTGACGAGCCACTCGCTTTCTTCCTCAGAAATAGTCTTAAAAGGCCAAGCAAATCCCCGCGTTGCTTCCCAAAACATCGCGGATATTGCTAATCTAACATCTGTTTCTTCCCCGACAAAGCGCATCTTTTCATAAGTAATTCGTACGTTAAAAGTTTTCAAAAATAAACGCATCGGTTTTAAATGGCGCAAAGCAGTTGCTTTACTATTGCCACACTCTTGATAAAAATCATCAAATGACTGACAAGTATCTTCCAAAATTGCCATCATGAAGTTGTAAGCATCCGAATGGGAAACTAAAAAAAAGTGATACTGATCATTGTCAACAGAAAAAATTTCTTCGATTGTTGGATCATCTTTCCCCAATAATTCCTTCATATCTTGAATAATACCATCGTAAGTATTATAGATACTGCCGTAACTTTTATTCATTTGTGCAGCTGCTTGGCGAAAATTAATATCTTTAATATCAAAATCTAGACTTTGATGAGCTTTAAGATCATCGCGATAAGAAATCTCCATAATCTTTAATTGTCTGACCCGCTCAAACAAGCGTAACTTCTCCATATCAGAAACTGACAAAAATAAGTCTTGTTCTTTTTCCAATGTGATACCCCCCATTAATTAATTTCATTACTTAAGATTTAAGCATTTAAAATTAACAAATAATAATCATTATATAATAAATATTATAATGTACAACCAATTTTAATGTAATCCAAGATAACACAGATTTCAACTATTATTACTAAAAACAATCAATAAAAAATAATTTAAAACAGATTTTTATAAAAAATGTTCTATACAAAAAAGGGACATGAAACATGTCCTTTTTCATTTATTAAGTTAAATTAACACGAGAAGTTTACGCTTGTGTCGTAGGATTACCACCATTGAGTGTCCAAGTTAACGTTGCCTTAAAATTACCAGCAACTTGCCCATTCTGACTTGGAGTTACTAACTGCGCTCCTGTTAAGAATAAGCCCCAATAACCTAAACCGGTCCCCTTTTGTGCCGTAAATAAAGTGGTTGTCGTATTAGGATCATTGATATCATCACTCGGATAAACCCAAGGATAATTCTGCGAACCCGTTAAAGTATTCAAACCAGTAATTCCCGATGAGCTCGAATCAAAATCTTGCGCTAAGGAAAAATTATCGGCACTATCTACATTGGCTTGTACAACTTTAGCACTAGTAAAATCTAGCGACGAAATGGGCTGCACTTGTTCATCAGGAGCAACACTCGTGTCGGTATTATGAAATTTAGAGCAAGAAACACTCAAATTCCAACCGCCACTCTCAGCCCCCCGAGTATCAGTCACAATAATCGTATTATCTAGCATCGGTTTAGCTTCGGTTTGTCCGGCTTGGATTACTGGTCGATATTTCCAGATACTTTTGGTAAATACATATTGCGTACCAAAATTTGGAAAACCGACATTCTCGGGATTAGGAACTCGTAAATCCAGCTTACCTGGCGCAAAACCAACATTGGCTGAGCTGTTGGCTTCTACTGTGCCTGAAGTAGCATCCGCCGGTCGATTAACGACATTCGCATCATCCGCAGCCATAGTGGGAGTACTAAAGATGAAGATGGCAGCAATTAAACTTATTAATAAAACATTAAATCTTGCTACTTTCAAGTTATCCCCCCCATAACTATTTAGTTGCTTGATTTTGTCCTCGCTTATAGAACCAATAGAATAATACGCCAATCAATAGTAAAACAATGACAATAATCGTAATAATTAATGGCCAATAATTACGTTTTGTATTCGGATTATTGCGATTCAACCGGTTAGCATCCGCTGGCGAAATCGTAAAGTTCTTCTTGAAATACCAACTCTTACCTGAAGTATTAATCCGCACGCGAGCTTGGTAATTACCAGCTTTCATCGGCTTATTCCCCCAGCTAACTGGAAAGTTAAAGTTAGAATTCGGCGCGAAGTTCATTTGCTTTTGACTATTCTGGAAGAGTAGTTTGTTACTCTTAGCCGGATAAATCTTTGCCTTGACCCGCATATCATTATTAGTAATGTACTTAGGTTCAAAGTTTTGCAAATTAATATTCACAGCAGGTTGAATGCCTAATAAAGTCGGCCGAACCCGAACTAAGCGTAGATCTGGTTGCACTTTATCAACATTACCAACTTTAAACAAGGTACTAACTGAATAAGAATAGTTATTAGTTAAACTCATGCCTTTAGACTTCTTATGATGCATCTTATGGTTAATGGTTGGTGAATAGATATAAAAACTACCCAACAGTACACCATTAAACTTGGGTGCGTGCACATTGATGGTTTCTGAAACCGTCTGAGAGCCCTTAGCTGGAATCGTAACTTTTTGCTTAACTGGTCCCATTTTCGTCCAGTCATACTTCAAACTGGAGTCACGAACGCTAGTTAAATTAGCATAATTGATCTGACCTTGATTAGTCGTTCCAGCAACCGTCGGTTTAACTACCACGTCAATGGGATATTTTTTACTGTTAGTAATCTTTAAGTTTAGTGGATAACTTTTACCAGATTCCACATTTAACAAAAAGTAATCCGATTGTGCAGCACCTTGACTGCCCTCAGGCTCAACAGAAAAACCAGCTGCACCAGTAATTGCCGCTGACACGGGATGAATAATAAAGAAACTGCCTATTAAAGCCATTAAAAAAATCAATGGACGTAATAATTTTCGCAAAATCGTATCCTCTAAACTAGAAGTTTTTGGTTATTAATACTATGCGCCGGCACCGCCTGCTGGAGCTGGTGTTGTCGTCGGATCAATAGACAGATTCCAATTAACCGTGGCAGTATAATTACTATTAGGATCAACTTTAGATACGTTATTTGCATCTAATAGCAATCTTACAGAAGCTGGATCTCTAAAATCAAATCCAGTTACGCCAAATCGTTTTGAACCAGAAACCAGAGCAAGCGTAGTATCTCCAGAAATATCTCCATTAGCCATAGAACCAAGTGGTTTAGCTGGATTGTTACTATCAATACTATAAACATCATTATTAGAATAACTATAAGTGGACTGATCTAAATTCAACATTTTAAATGCAGACGTATCGGATTTATCATTAATTCCCAAAGGAATTTCAACGCCAGTATCAGTAGAAGAAGTTTTAAATTTATCTACAGATACATTCAAAGTCCACGGATTAACATTACCATTACCAGATGCATTAGCAGTAGAACGATTATCAACAACAACAGCCAATCGATTAGCAGCTGAACCAGCCATATCAATTGCACCAGCTTTTGCAACTTTACCTGTACCAAAATTGAAGTTTGGTACTTGATATAAAGTCAAATCACCTGGTTTAAAGCCAACTGAAGCTTGAGAAGATCCTGAAGCAGATGAAGCAGCAGTAACAGTATTACCAGCACCGCTTACCAAAGTAGCATCATCAGCACTAACAGTTTGTGCCAACATTGGAGCGGCAATAGCTAACAAAGAAGTAGCACAAATTCCCATACTCAATAATTTATTTAATTTCATAAAGAAGTCCCCCACCTTAAAAAAATCTTTACTTATTTACATCGAACTAATTATACAATAGATTTTTCAACAAAGCACTTAAATTCTTAAAAATAAATCAATTTTTTCAGCGTCCCAAATGAAAAGAGCCCATTTACCATGGACTCATGTCGCAAAAATCACTTGATAAAGTTTCGCAAGCACTACGCTTTTTGATAGAAAATATCAATCACTTGATCAGTAGTATCTGTAGTCACTGCCTGTTCAGCCACTGTATCTTGGCTGGCAGTATAGCCACTGACCTTCGGTACCATCACAGCATCCCAAGTATCACCATGCCAAGTACCATAAACCTTGTCACCTGTAACTGCATCTTGATAGATGTTCCGTTTTAAAATTGCCACTTGGTTTTGACTCTTAACTTGTCCATCTGGATAATGGAAATTAATTGTTCGCGTAAGAGTCTTAGTTTCTAAGCTAGGTATGATTTGATGATCAACAGCAACTTGAATAATCTGCTGTCTTGAAGCATCAACCGTTACCGTTGTTTGTGGTTGATCGATAACTTCGTAACCAGCTGGAGTATGATAATTAATATTTAAGACATCACCGACATAACCAGTTAACTGCTGCGTGCCAACTTCGTCACCGTCATACAAGTATTCAATTGTTACTGTCTGTTCAATTGGTGTGTAGTATACATCAATTGTTTGATCTTTAGTGTCACCAGTCACAGCCTGTTCAGATATCGCAGTTTGACTTGCTTGATAACCCGCAATTTCTGGCACAGCGTACAATGTCCAATTAGCTTTGGACCAATCACCGTAAGTCACCGTTCCATCTTCATTATCCTTAATATTACGTTGAATGGTAACAGTTTGTAATTCTGTATTAACTTGTCCATCTGGTTGATGAACATTGATGACTCGAGTAACGGATTTTCTTTGAGTTCGATTGGCCATAGCTGGTTGAGTATCCCACTCATAAGTCGTTACCTCAGAACGACCAGGCATTGCCATTAATTCATAAGAAGTATACTTTGTTCCCGTGTTAGTACCATTCATTGCAACCCAATATGGTGAAGTAATAACTTTATTAGTACCTGATACTTTAGTACCCTTTGCTGGAACAGCTGGAAGATAAGCGTTTTTGTTCAGAATTGTTTTTAATCCTAACGTTAGTTGATATAGTTTATAATCACCATCAAACATAAAACTCATACTTGTTACCTTTGATGTATCAAACTTGCTTAAATCCAAGCTTGTTAATTTTGAACAACCATCAAACATAAAACCCATACTTGTTACCTTTGATGTATCAAATTTGCCTACATCCAAACTTGTCAATCCTGAACATCCACCAAACATACCATACATATTCGTTACTTTTGATGTATCAAATTTGCCTACATCCAAACTTGTCAATCCTGAACATCCATCAAACATACCATCCATATTTGTTACTTTTGATGTATCAAATTTGCCTACATCCAAACTTGTCAATCCTGAACATCCATCAAACATACCATCCATATTTGTTACTTTTGATGTATCAAGATTGTTTAACCCTTCAATAATCTTTAAATTTTTTAAATATGCAAATAAATAAGATAAGTTAATGTCCGCAACTACGCCTGGATCAAATATAACTTTTGTTAATTCATTACTATATGTGAAATTACCGTTCAAAACTTTTGTACCTATTCCACCATAATTATGACCATTAATAAAATATCCACCAGAATCATTTCCTAAAATTCCTGCGTGAAAATGCAGGGTATAATCGTCACCTTCATGAACAAAATCCCACTTACTAGTTCCCCAAACACCACTAGTAATAACGTTACTATCTGCCGTAGCACCAGCATTCGCCGGTTGCGTGTCATTATTAGTTGCTGATACCGTTGCATTAGAATTATTAGCAGGTGTAGCTGGATTGTTCGCAGCTGCATCCGTTGCTAAATTAACGTCCGTTGTAGTGGTAGCTTGGTTTTCCGTAATAGGTACATCGTTATTAACTGCTGTCGTTCCATCAACTGAGACGTTAGTTTGTGGTATTTGCTCAGTCACAGGAGTCGCATTGGTAGCAGGGCTTACTGTTGTACTTGCCGATGCTGAACTCGTTGGAGCTTGTTCAGTAGCTACTGGTTCTACCTGATCTGAAACATTCGCTACTTGCTCATTATCAGCAGCTTGCACATTTTGTTGAATTAAAGTTAAACCACAGACCAGTCCTAACAATGCTCCAGCAGTCGTAAAACTTTTTTGCTTTATATTCACTCTTCATTCCCCCCATATCATTTTTTGAAATCGTTTCAAAACAATTTCATGCTAATTTTAAATCTCATTTTGGAAGAATTCAAGGTGAAAAAAGTCACAATATTTATATATAGCGCAAGACAATTACAAATAACTTAAACTACTACACGAAAAAGGCCACTCCTAGTTTGGTTAGGAGTGACCTTGTATTTAGTTCTTATTATTTACTTCTGTTTTCGTCCACGATTCTTGGCAAACTTAAACAACAACCACAAAAATAACCCAAACAATAAGCAACCAAAAATGATAATAGCAACAATCAATGGCCATTTGGTGCGCTTAATATTAGGATTTTGGCGATTCAATTGCCAAGCTTGCTTGGGACTAATCGTAAAGTTATGTTGAAAATGAAAATTACGATTGCCCACATTAACCTGTGCGCTATACTGATAATTGCCCGCTTTAATAGGATTATTACCTAACGTAATAGTAATTGGCGCAATCGAATTGGCCGCTAAGGCGCCTTGAGGAATGTTCAAATGCTTGTCAAAGTTATTGGTTAAACCGCGAACGCGAATGTCATAATTGACCGCTCCATTGCCATAGTAGATCGGACATTGATTATGGATTTGCCCTACTACTTGTGGCTGTCCCGCATAAGAACGGACACGCACCTTACCCAGGCGTAATTTGGGTTGTAATTTATCCACAGCCCCCACATTAGCTAACACGCCAAAGGCCATTTGAAAATTATTTACTTGATTGTTATATTGTTTAGTCAACAAAGTTTGCACAACCGCTGAACCCGCAATTGAACCTTTAAAATGAGCTGGTGCTTTAATTTTTAAAGGTACAGCCTGTTCCTGATTGGCATTGAGCACTAAGTATTGCGTTTTTAAACCCAGGTCTGCCAAACTATAGTGCCACGACCGATCCATCAATAAATGTTTATTTGATGCTAAACTCAAGCCCCCCTGTTCCGTGGTTTGTGCCGTTCCGCCAAAAATCTTTAATTGCACTGGTTGATTAGTCAAATTTTTTAAGTATAATGCAAATTTTGCGGACTTCTTAGGCTTTAAATCAACTTGCACAACGCCACTACTAGCCGGAACTTGATTTTCTTTGGGAACTTGTAATTGCACCTGTACGGGTGAACCGGGATCAGCTTGTACCAGTTGCTTTTGAAAAAAAAGGCACCAACCACAGACCATGACTAGTGCACAAATTAATTGTTTAAAACGTAATTTATTTTTCATTTGGAAGCCTGACCAGTTGGTGTAAACTGCAAAGTCCAAGTAATTGGAGCAACGTACTTATCTTTTAAATTTTCTATCTTAGTGGTGGGAAAATCATTTAATTTAGCATAACTAGGATCGTTAAAATCTAAGCCATAATAATGAGAATCATAATTACTACCGGTTATATGCATGACCCTTTGCGAAGGATTAGGATCGGCGTCGCTACCATCCTTAGCTAACAAAATCAAACCATCAGGCTTTGAATTGTCTGCCGGAGTTGGTGGACCCTGTAAAGCACCAGATATTTTAGACGGAGTATAACCACTACCACTCCAATTTCCATAACTCGTTCGCTTGCCTACATTAGTAGATGGTAAATTAATTGACGGTATTGTCGGCGTAATCTTAGATAATTTAATCTGAGCAGAACCGGAAGTTTTATAAAAAGAACCCACTTTTACATCCACCTCCCATAGATTATGCACGCCAGAGCCAGCATTAGTATCATTGACCACTAAATACCGATTACCAGAAGAGGCCGTCATTTCAGCAGTAGTAGCACCGACTTTCATATTAAAATCAAAATTAGGAACTTCCATTAAGAAAATTGGCCGTGAAATCCGATCTTCTGCAAAATCAATGCCACCGAAAGATTGAAAGTCATGATTATTAGCACTATCAGTCGCTGCATCAGACGGATTTGCAGCAGCGCTATTAAAATCAATGCCACTATTAGCTCCTAAAGCTTGTCCAGGATCTACTCCTGACACGCCATCCAGCGCATTACCTGCTGCTTGAACATTCAACTCATTAACACTAGAACCGGCTACTGCTGCTAAAACTAAGCTGGTGAACATTACTGTCTTATAAGTATTCTTCATTTTAATCCCCCAAAATCGGCGCTACTTTTTCTTCGATAAATTCTGCCCATAAGCATAAACCCACCAAGAAATTAAGCCCATCAAAATCACCAAAAACAGTACTAAAATAATGATCACATTTCGATACTTGCGTTGTGCTCGTGGCAAAAAGTAATTTAACTTTTTAGACTGCTGTGGGCTCAAAATAATATGGCGGTGAAATACATAATGTTGCTTATGATGATCCAATATATAAGTAACATTGTATGTTCCCGGCATCAAGCGACCCTTACGCCAAGGTAATAATAACTTAGTCTGCGAGTTAGGTGCAAAATTAACGTTTTTTAAAACCATGGTACAGTTCGCCCGTGAATAATTCTTTTTACTAATCTTAACTCGCAAGTGCCCCTTTAAAAAAGGATACGGCGCGGTATTTTTAATTGGTGTCTGTATCACCACCCGATTAGCCTGTGAAGTTAAAATTGGTGTCCCCACTTGAAAATGAGGTAATAAGATGGCATCATCTTGGCGCAAATTCAAACCATAACTAATATTGGCTGTTGAGATCGTTGCCGAACCTTGTTTACTCTTAACAGCCTGTTGTTCCTGTTGCTGGAAGTCAGTCTGTGACTGAAACAACAGCCCTCCCATAATAAGTCCGATTAACCGTTGCCGTGGCATTTTTAATGTTACGGACGTTTCGACTTCTTTTTTAGCTGGAACTTCCACACTCAAAGGAGTAACTAGTTTACGTAAATCAAACTGGGCCTTGGGTCCCGGCTTAGCATAGGGATTATCAATCATCAACTGTAAATCTGAATTAGTCTGAGCAGGAATTGGCTTGACCGTAATAACGTTGGACTGGTTAGTTAAATTGAGAATTTTAAACTTCAATTGATACGTTTGATTTGGCTGAACATGTAAGTACCAACCACCCTTAACTGAACCAATTTGATTTGTTAACTGCTCGGGTTCGACACTGAATGTGCCCCCCGCCGCGTGAACGATTTGACTTTTACCCAAACCACAACATGCTACCAACAAGATAACCAACCAAGCCCAATTTTTTAAAAACTTACATTTGTTCATTGGCAATTGTTTTAGTTACATTATTCAAATTAGCCGTCCAATGCAATGGAAAAATGAATGTAGCATTATCTATTTTATTATCATGAATATAAGTTTGTACATTCCCTAAAACAGTACTATTTAAATTCAAAGTAGCACTAGTTGGAGCAACAAATGATAAACGAATATAGCCTTGAAAGCCACTATCAGCATTTAAAACTGTGATAGGAGTCACTGACTTAGATGGGTCACTGGTAAGAGGAATTTCACCGAATGGATTTTTAGTACTATTATTTCCATAAGTATAACCTGCTGTTACAGGAGCCCTATCAGTTCCTGGCAAACCAGTTTGTGTTGAAACTGGATTATCATTAACACCACTATCCAAATCTAAACTACCGAGTTTAGTATTTGACAAGCCAGCAGAACTAGTTACATCTGCTTTTGAACTAGAATCAATCAATGTACTACCGTAATTAGCAACTGACACATAAAAGCCAACTGCACTATCTGGTGAGTTAACGATTAAAGAACGATCAATTTTTTTATTGCTACTAGGACTGTTCAAATTAAAACTCGTATCCCGGTAATCATGCCCCGTACCAAAATCAAAGTTGGGCATCTGGACAATGTAAATACTGCCGTTGATAAAAGTGACCGTTACATTTGTACTGCCCGTCGTACCATCAGTACTATTATCACCGTCGCGCGTGGAAACATCACCCGCTTGTAAAGTTGGATCAGTATCACTCCGCGTCACATCACTATCAGCTTGTACCATTAAAGATTGTTCATTAACTCCCCAACCAAAAATTAAGAGACAAACAGTTGAGATGATCATTTTCCCCATGTTTTTCAAGATCTCACCCCTCGAAGTCATTATAGCAACTTGAACTAAGAACGTCCATTTTTGTTTTGACCTTTTAAATAAATCCACAGTAAATATAATAATCCTAAGACAATTATTAATACTAATCCAATAAAGATCCACGGCAACAAGCGATTATAGTGCTTTGGCTGTGTAGCTTTCTTAATTGCATTGACGTTGGCTTTAGTAACTGTAAAGTGCCGTACAAAAGTTTTTTGATAATGATTCTTAGCTTGCAAATGCAAAGTCAATGTATAAGAACCAGGATGAATCTTACTTTGTGGTAATAACACATTCCACGTCGAGCTTGGTGCCATCTGCAAATTATGCAATTTTTTCGTGATGACTTTGCTATGACCCTTGCGTTTGACTGAACTAGTCATCTTCAGCTGACTAACATTAATCGGCGCAGCATTATACAAAGTAAAGCCTAACCCCGTCTGTTGTGCGCGAGTTGTGGCAATTACGTGCTTATCCATGGTAATTGCTGGCTTAACAGTATCTTTTTTGGAACGCAACACCACACCTGTGACATATTGAACTTGGTTTTGAATAGCAAACTCACTTTTCTTTGAGGAACTGACTCCCGCAGTTGCGACAATCGCCCCCAAGATAATTCCTTGAAACTCCGTCTTAGGTGCTTGATAGGTAAAGGTCACAATCTTGGAATACTGCGGTTTAACATGCACGTGATAAGTGCGTTTACTACTAATTAAGCTAGATAAAGCAGGATTTTGTGGCTTATATAACTTCACTTTTGGGCGATCATAACTAATAATCCCATTGCCGGAAGTATAAGCATCATTGATCTGAACCTTAATATTCAAAGGCTTCTTGCCGATGTTCGACACTAATAAGCGTAAGTGTTGCTTTTGTTGTGGCTTAGTTTGTAAATCAAAAAACGTCTCCTGATCCGTCGTTTGATTCTTGGGTAAAATCGCCTTTACAGTAAATGAACGTTCCTGCGTCGGTAATTTTTTGGCTGCTGCCACTGAATTGGTGGAAAGCGTCCAAAACCCCAATAGTAACGTCAGGATCACTATCATTGAAATCCGTCGTTGCTTCATGAATAAATTCCCCCATTTAAATCTAAAGCTTACTGTCTCGGATATTGATTAAAATTATTATTTTGATTATTGGGTTGTGATTGATTCTGTTGCTGCTGGTTTTGACGCTGTTGTTGTGCTTTCTTTTGTTTGTTAGATTGGCTCCATAAACCACCAACCACAAACATGATTAAGATGATGAGACCTAACACAATCATCAAATACAAAACTGTCTTATCAGGCGTTAAACCTTTGCAATCATTATTAACCTTATCAGTTTGTTTCTTAGTGATGTGGTACGTTCCGGAAAACTTCCAGTGCGTCTTACCACTCTTAGCAGTTCCCACGGCTTGATAAATGCCTGGTTTAATTGGCAGTGATTGCTGATCAAACGCAATCGGAACGTTAGAATTAGGGGCAATCTTCTTATAAACTTGATCCACATTCACGGGCTTGAACCCCATGCCAAACAATTCGAGCAGTCCCTTGCGTTTCAAGGTCATATGCACCACGACATCTTTCATCAATCCTGGTTGATTATTGGATAGATTAACATTGATAAACGGCTTATGTTCGACTGCTTGAGGAGTCACATTATTCAATACCAAAACCCCACCCACTGGGTGATTATCTTCCGTGAGCCACACAGGAACTTTCAAGCCTTGGCTAGCTGAATCATTAATATCATAAATATAAAAACCGGCGAGCATCAAACCTTTAAAGGCCTTGGGTGGCATTTGAATGTTGAACGCTACTTCTTTAGTTTGGTTAGCTTTTAATTTAATAATCTTAGCTTGCGTCATATCTTTAAAAGCATAACGCAAATCGCTATCGCCCGAATGAACAACTTTTTGGTAAGTAATCCCACCTTGCGACGTCGTGGAAGCATTGGTAGGACGAATCCGCACCTTGGTATTCACTGCGCCAAAGTTAGTAATTGATAATTTAACTTGGTACACGCGATTAGGCTTAGCTACAATTTGAAAACGGTCCGTGACGTTCGAATTATCGACAATTGGTGTAACCGAAATATTATTGACATCCGCTTTAACAGATTGTATTTGTGTGAGCGCCAAAAGCAAAGTACAGACGCTAATGATAAATAGGCTAAATTTTTTCATAGATCCCCCATAACGGATTAATGATAGCATAATTATACAAAAAAATGTGGATACTGTTAAGTATCCACACAATTTTATTAAACACTTTTAAGTTTAATTATTATTCTTGTTATTGTTCCGACGACCGAAGTAAATACCTAAACCTAAGACTAACAAGATGACTAAGACAGCAATTAAGATCCATAGCCACATGTAGTTTGGCTTAATACCAGATAACTTGTTGTATTTACCAGCATCAGCAGAAGTGATGGTAAAGTCTTTGTCAACAATCCATGATTTAGTCTTATCACTAGAAACTAATTTAACATGTAGGTGATAGTTACCTGCTTGTAAAGGTGTATCTCCCCAGTCAATAGCGTAATTAAAATTAGAATTAGGAGCTGGTGACATAGCGGTTAAAGTAGAGGTTTTCTTAAACTTATGATCATTAGGCTTTTTGGTAACTGTTGCTTTAGCTTTGATGCCCGTATCAAAACCCTTGACATAATTTTGAATATCAGCATTAACACCACGCTGTCCTTTACCGGCACTTAAAGCATATGGTGTTACTTTCAGAGCTCTAAATTTAGGATGCATAACTGCATCTTCTTTTTGACGTACACGTAAAGGAACACCTTGAGCAAATTTATTAGTCAGTAATGAACCATTTTTAGCAACTGTTTTAACGGCTTTTTCACCTTTAGCTGGGCGAACAAGAATACCGCCCATCAAATATCCAGGAAACTTTTGCTTAGGAACATGAACTTGAAAATGTACATCCACAACTTGTCCTGCAGGAACAGTAATAGTCTGTACTCGTGGTTTTACATACTTAGACAATTTAATATTCATTGATGGATCTGTATAGTCTTTGTTGTAAGAATAAGTGCCATCAGTACCAGTTCCTGCAGTATTAACTGTAACGGTATAACGATGACTCTTAGTATCCTTATTAGCTACTGCAATTGAAATATCTTGTTGACTGCCAGGATTGCCAAAAATATCAACCTGACCATTTTGTGCTGATTGATTCTTACCATAATTTGGTTTAATACCATAATTGCCCACTGATGCTTGAGCAGGCACTGTCGAAACAATTACTAATGCTAAAACAGATAGCATTGCAATTAACCATTGCTTTAAATGATTCATTTTTTACACCCCAAATAATTTAATTATAGAAATTACATTTATAATCTTAATCTTTTATAATTAAAAGTCAATGTAACAATAAAAGTTAAACTTAATTTCAGTTTCAGAAACATAAAAGAAGTATTGATAGCAAAAGTTATCAATACTTCTAAAGTTAAAACTTATTTAATTATTTACAAAACAATCAATTAAGCTTGTGGAGCACCCGTTGATGGATCTGGTTGAGAAGTTAAAGTCCAAGTAATAGGAGCTGTGTAAGCGCCAGCTTTAACACCTTCTGGAATACTCATTTTAATGCCATGATTTAAGCCAAATACAAATTGGTCAGAACCACGTTGTTGAACACCACTCTTAACACTAACAACAGTTTTACCAGCGCCACCATTAGATGTTATAGCATTCGCACCAGTCAAATCAGCAGTATAAATTTTACTGTCAGTTGCTTGAATAGTATTAGCGCTTAATGTAAATTGGCTAGCAGCAGAATCAGTCGTAGCTAACTCATCGCCAGCAAATTGACCTAATGAAGCCTTAACGACATAACCCATACCCATATTACCGGAAGCACCATCTGAATGACGAGAATCAGTAATTTCCAATAAACCGGCATTGTTGCCATCAGTACCATAGTTATTGTTATTAGTTTGACTTGCTAAACTACTATTATCCTTAAGGTATGCTGTACTACCACTAACGGCAGAGCCAAAAGCTAAATCAGGAACTTTATCTAAGCTTAAGAACCCATCGATAACGTTAACACTAGCTGTAGATGTTCCTTGTGCTGAACCACTTCTTGAGTTCTTATTAGCTGGATTGTCAGTTGACATTGTAGTAGCTGGCAACTTACTTGAAGCCGCACTAACAGTAGCGACAGGTGCAACTGCACCTAAAGCAACAACAGCAGTTGCTACAGAAGCAAATAATTTATTCATTTTCATTAGTAAATCCCCCCAAAAAATTTCAAATACCGAATGGTATTCTCAGTACATAAATACAATAACACTTTTTTTTAATCTTGCAATAGTTTATTTTCAAAGAATAACTAAATTCGCTTAAAATTATCAAAAAATGTTATGAACTGCTTACGATAACATAATCCTAACCCAAACAGTAAACCAACACCTAACGCAATTGCTCCATAGCTGACATCATTTCCCGTTTGTGGATATGATGGCGTACCCACAACTTGCACTGGTCCGTTTTGATCCGCACCGCCAGTTTGTGGGTAATTCAACTGATCTAACTTAGGAGTTTTCGCCTGTTGACTATTAGCGCCCGTGTTAGACTGTGGAATAATTACTGAAGCAGTTGATGACTTAGATTGTGAGTTAGAACTACCTCCCCCTCGAGTAGCGCCTTGAGTAACTGGTAGGGCCTGGGCAACTTCATTACCTTGATAATCGTAATCGGTTCCCGCCCACATGGCTGTCGAATAAGCGCCAACAACAATTGCCACAGTAGCAATTACCGCAACAATTAAACCAGTTACCTTACGCCAAGGGAGTCGTTTTGATACTTTGTGAGTTTGCTTTTCCAAAAATCACGACTCCTTTCGTAAGACTAGAAGCTCTAGACACACTGTTAATATAGCACTTAATTTTGTGAAGTTCAAACACAATTAATTATAACTGAACAACTTTCAGCTTATTAATGGTTGCCACAATTGCCATACTGCTTCCGGCTCAAATTGGTGTGCACTTTGATAAGCACCTTGACTTAATTTTTGAGCTAATTGATCATTTTGCAAAATTGCAATCACTTTGTGGGCTGCAGTGGATACTGCGTCTTGTGGAACTAAATAACCATTTTCATTATCATGCACAATTTCTCGAGGGCCGTAACGGCAATCATAGCTCACCATGGGTACCCCATGACTACTTGCTTCTAATAACGTCAAAGGAAAGCCTTCCGCAAAAGAAGTCAAAATTAAAACGCGAGCTCGATCATAAACTTCTGCCATATTGGCCACGACACCCTTAAATTGCACAGCATCTTGTAATTTTAAATTCAATACGGTCTGATTAATTTTTTTTGCTTCTTGCTGATAAGTAATGCCCCCATAAACCTCTAAGCGCGCTAGCGGATCTTCACGGCGCACGCGCTGTAAAACTTTTAAGGCTTGATCAACTTGTTTTTCGGGTGAAATTCGGGCCACCATGATAATCAAGTGCGGATCGCGTTGGGAGAATTCAACTTGAGGAACATCAATTTGGCTGGGTTTACCCGGAATAGCCACCACTTTCTCTCCAATGTGAAAGCGTTGATTAATCTCTTGCTTCTCCCAATTGGACGGACAGATAATATAATCGAACTCTTCATTATGGGTTAAACCATACTCATAGTTATAGTTTAATCCCCCCGTCATGACATCAGCCTGCCAACCATTTAAGAATTGATTATGAATATAAAATGCTTTTTGAGCTGCGGTTTGCATTCGTGGCAAACTCTCGACGCATTCCACACGGTCGGCAATAAATAAATTATTCAAACCATAGTCTTGATTTAAACAATCATAAAAAAAGGCCTGGAAATCACGCAAATCCGTAAACCGATACTTCTTGCCGTGATACTTTAGCTTATATAAAGCCACACTCTTTTGATCAGCCTTATAAACTTGCGTACAAGTAACTTGGCCTTGTTGATTAAGCACTTCTTGCTTGGTGACCTGCCCATGGCGATCGTAGTAATACTTGCTAGACAAAAAGCCGCGGGTATCATAGCCTTCCGCAACACTCGGAACTTGACTACCCAAGGGAGCAAAGACCACCGAAGTCAATTGTTGCGATTTTTCATCAGCCCGAATCAGACCTTGCCGACCGTCGTGTGTTTGAATTTTAAAACCCAGTTCTGCACCATCAGAGCCTAACTCCTGCACTAATTGATAATTATGCGTGCGACAATAATCTTGGACAGTATTCGTTTGATAAAAATCCACATGATTTTCCCCAAAGTAGTCAAAGACATTAATAACGTCATCTAAGTCTAAACCAAACTTGCCCGGACCAGCGGCCCAATCATTGCGATAATAAGTCGTCACAATCTTGGCTGGAACTTGATGTTGTTGAAATAAGCGCAAGCGATTCAGTTCAGAATGCTCAATGCCAGCCGAAATATTAGATAAATCCATCGTTAAAAAAAATTCATGCTACTATGCCCCCTTTGATCTGAAGTTTATTATAGCAAACAAAACCTTTTCTTTTACGGGAAGATTTCAAACATAGTATACTAAGATAGAGGTGAAGAAAAATGAAAATAACTCGTCATGGTGAAGACTTTTGTACGCTCACTGACATTCCCCAAGTTGGCAGCCAGATGCCCAACTTTACGGTTCTTGATCAAGATCAAAACTCCGTTACTTTAACATCATTATTGAACAAACCCTTGCTCATTAGTGTAGTACCCGATATTAATACCAGTGTCTGCAGTTTACAGACGAAACATTTTAATCAAACAATGGATCAATATCCTAACATCAATTTTGTCACTATTTCAACGAACACCGCTGAGCAACAAGCTAGTTGGTGTGCAGCTCAAGGCGTTAAAAAAATGCAATTGCTTTCTGACGTCAAACAGGATTTCGGTCAACAAACTCATTTGTTAATGGCCGACAGTGGTTTATTAGCCCGGTCCGTCTGGATTGTTGAACCCGATCAAACGATTAGCTACCAAGAAGTGGTGCCCGAGATGACCAATGAACCTAATTATGACCAAGTTTTGGCTCAATTAGATCAAAACGAATAAGTAGTGTTCAATACACAATTTAGTGCTGATTTTTTCATCCGAACATAGTGTAAGCTATTATAATGAAGAAATTTTTAAAATTAATGCCTAATCAGCACTAGTTTGGCACTTAAAAAGCAATTTCTTAAGCCTAATTCAGACTTCAGAACTTGCTTTTTTAGTTAGTCTTATTCTTTCGGTAATGTTGAATATTCCACGTATTTAACAGAGTAATCACAATCATCGAGATTCCCGCAATAATAAAGAGCATCTTAAAAGAAGAATGATCAATCACTAGTCCCCCAAAGACCGGACCAATGGCGCGGCCCAGCGAAGAAAAGCCACTAACCCAGCCCTGACTGCGCCCTTTATCTTCCGGTTGCGTCCATTGATCAATAATGACTGGAACCGTTGGGACATAGATGGCTTCGCCAATCGTCAACAAAATCATCCCTAAATAAATTAAGGCGACTTGTTTGCTAGCAATCGTGACAAAATAAGAAATTGTCAAAAAGAATAAGCCAATCACAATTCGGTGATCCAAGTTTTTGATAATTTGTGGTCGCCACGTCAATAGCCATTGCACTATAATAATGACTACTCCATTTAATGCCCATAATAAACTATAAACGCGTAAGGCAAAACCACTATCAATTAAGTAAACGGAAAAGTTCGATTCCCATTGCGAATACATTGTCCACATGACTACTAATGTTAAAAAGCTAACCACAAATAATTGGCGCACACGCGCTTGCGGATGTTTTTTAGGAGTTCTGTTAGCGTGCTTTGCTGCAGCAACTTGGTATTCCAAGCGTTGCTTAGGAAAACAAACGATTTGAATGATTAAAGACAATAAGTATAAAACTGCTGCCAAAATAAAAATCGGAGCAACTGATCGTTTAAACATTTCACTGATCAGCATTGTGCCCAAGACCAAGCCGACATTTAAGACTAAATAAATCAGGTTAAAAGCTTTAGTGGTTGAGATATGGGGCAATAAGGTGCCGTAGACGTTCACTGCCGTGGTTAGCCAACCCGTTGTCACGCCAAAAGCCGTCAACACCAAGGCATAATTGGGCCAACCAGTGAACCAAATGCCAATAACGCAGATTGCTAAACAGGCTAACATGGCCCCCACTGTTAGGTAAAATTGATTAAACCGGTCATACATTTTGCCGGCAACCATCGCACCTAACACGTTAGCAGCCGAAAAAAACATCAACGCAATGCCTGCCACCGTCAATGATTTATGCAAAATAGTATTAATATAAATGGTTGCTAACGGCCACATCATGCTATAGGCCGTTTCATTAAAGAAGGCCACCCCTAACAATGGAACCAAACGAACTTGGCGCATATTAAACTCCTTTTCTTCCTACTAATTTAATTCTATTATAATATAATGACATTATTAGCAGAAAGGATAAGTTCATGTCAAATTCTTATCAACCACAAAATACCAAAGATGCCTTGCGCATGATTCAGCAACTGGCCAACCAATACTTACATGCTCCTTTAACCAAAGAACTATTAGAGTACAATCAAAAACAAATTCAATATCTTCAGCAACAAGTCATTCCAGTGGCTCAACAGCAAGAACAGAATTTAACCAGAGTACAACAAGCGCAAACTTTAATCCAAACTTTACAATTCTGGCAACAACAAAAGTTGCAGGGCAAAATTGTCACTGGTAAGATCAAAAATTACCAATTAACCCAAACTGCCACCCCTAAGTATCAACACTTACCAGGCAAACATCAGAGTCAGCCACATTACCGAACTAGTCATCATTAAATCAAGCTGTGAGCAAAACTGGGCAAAAGCTGAGGACTAACCTAGATTAAACTTTTAAGTTTGATCCTTAACTTGAAAGCTTAATCGTAGTTAGACGTAAGCTTTTAGTTTTGCGAACGCAATTATATTAAACCTGTGAGCAGAAGCGTTAAGAAGTTGAGTATAACCTAGGTAAAGTTCTTAAGTTTTGACTTTTAAACTTAAGAACTTTTCCGTAGTTAGACACAAACTTCTGCTTCTGGGAACGCAATTTCGCCAAGCTGTGAGCAAAACTGGGCAAAAGCTGAGGACTAACCTAGATTAAACTTTTAAGTTTGATCCTTAACTTGAAAGCTTAATCGTAGTTAGACGTAAGCTTTTAGTTTTGCGAACGCAATTATATTAAACCTGTGAGCAGAAGCATATAAAATTTCATAGACCAAATGTCAAATAATTATCACTGTGTTAAACTTTTTTATTAAATTAAAATTAATAATAGATCTTTTTCAAATCAGCTAAATCGCTAGCTAATATTCATTTTAATTAACTTTTTATTAAAAATAGATGGCAAATAATTAATCATGGTGCTAAGATAGTAATTACAAATTACGAAGGGAGCATCATTTATGAAAATCACAATGCTTGGTGTCGGCGGTATGGGTACCCGTTTTGGTTACGCATTGCAAAAGGCGGGTAATGATGTGACATTAATTGACGGCTGGAAACCGAACGTTGAAGCTATTCGCCAAAATGGGATTTCTGCCAATTTAGATGGCGTTGAAGTCAGTGCTAAATTGCCGATTTACTATCCTAATGAAAGCGACCAAATCAAAGATCCTGCCGATTTAATTATTGTCTTTACTAAGTCCTATCAACTAGAAGAGTATTTTGACCAAATTAAATCTTTGTTGACCCCCAAAACTTACGTTTTGTGCTTGATGAACGGAATGGGTCACGAAAAAATTCTTGAACGGTATGTTGATCAAAACTTGTTATTAATTGGGGTCACGATGTTTACTGCTGGTTATGACAAACCGGGACATGCACAGTTATTTGGTGATGGCAACGTTGAAATTCAAAACTTAGGCCCTCAAGGCGAATCATTTGCGAAAAAAGTAATTGCTGTCTTCAATGATGCCGGTCTTAAGTCCGTTTATAGTAATAGTGCTCGTTACTCAATTTGGCGTAAAGCCTGTGTGAATGGAACTTTAAATTCATTATGTTCACTTTTGGAATGTAACATGGGCGAACTCGGTAAAACTAAAGAAGCTACAACTTACTTGAAGGATATTATCGCTGAATTTGCTGCCGTTGCCCGCCATGAAGGTACCGATCTTGACGAAGATGAAGTGTTCCACCATATTGATGAAACTTTCTATGGCAACATTGCTAATCACTATCCCTCTATGTACCAAGACTTAGTCAACCATCATCGTTTAACCGAAATTGATTTTATTAATGGTGCCGTCTGGCGTAAGGGTGAAAAATATGGCATTCCGACTCCTGAATGTCGTTTATTAACCCAATTAATTCACAGTAAAGAACAATTAATTGGTGCCAAATTAGATTAATAATTTCCACAAAACCAAAAATGAAGCTGAAAGATAAAAAACACTTAACAGTTGAATACTATAAAAAATGTCCATATTAATGATATGACCCTCAAAGTTCGAATAACTTTGGCGGTCATTTTTATATCTGCGATTATTTCAGTCGTAGATATTTATCTATTTTGTTGAATCAAAGTAACAAGCTAGCAGGCAAAAAGGACTAGCTCCGATTAAATATCGTCAGTTAGTCCTTTAAGTTTATCCTAATTGTATACCTATTAAGATATAGCTTTTTTTAATTTAATCTATTTGGTCAATAATGTGCTTGGTTCATGGCAATTAATAAGAACAGGAATACGAAAAAAGCACCATACATAATTGGATGAACTTGTTTACCCTTTTTTTCAAAGACCATAATCAAAACGTAAGACATGACCCCAAAAGCAAAACCGTAAGCAATATCATAGAAAAATGGCATTCCAATAATTGTCATAAATGCTGGGAAAGAACTTTCTAATTTACTCCAGTCAATTCTACCCAATGAAGTGACCATATATGAACCCACAATAATCATGATCGGGGCTGTGACCTGGGAAGTCACGACTCCTAATAATGGGGAGAAGAATAAACTTAACGCAAACCAAAAGGCTACTGTTAAAGAAGTTAACCCTGTTCGGCCACCAACAGCAATCCCTGTTGACGATTCAACGTAAGCTGCAGTTGGTGAACTACCAAAAATGGAAGAACTCGTCATCGCCAAAGCATCGCTTAATAGTGTCTTGCTTAAACGCGGCGGTACTTTTTCACCGCGCTTAATAAAACCGGCTTGCTCCGCTAAGCCCACTACAGTTCCCGTTGTATCAAAGAAGGCCACTAAGAAGAAAATTAAAATCACGGTGATCATTTGCGGTGTAAAAACATTTTGCACGTGAAAAATTGCTTGACCAAAGGTGGGTTTTAAACTTGGCACGCCGGCGACAATTGCCGTCGGCATCTTGATCAAACCGGTTAAAATGCCCACAATCGAAGTTGCCGCCATGCCCAACAAAAAATTAGCTGGCACTTTTAAAGCTACCAAGATTAATGTAAATACTAAGCCAAAAACGGTTAACCAAACAGTCGGATTATGAAAATCCGTAATCGTCAACAAGGTTGACGAACTAGCTTTGACCAAGCCACCATTTTGTAAGCCGACAAAGGCCACAAATAAACCAATCCCGGCCGCAATCGCCGATTTCAAATCAGCGGGAATATTATTGATGATTTTTTCTCGAATTTTAAACACTGTGACTAACATGAATAAGATAGAAGCTACAAAAATCCCAGCCAAAGCCGTCGGCCACGGAATTTTCATGCCCAAAACCACTGTATAAGCAAAAAAAGCATTACTCCCTAATGAAGGTGCAATCGCCACCGGATAATTAGCAATCAAGGCGGTCGCTAAGCAACCAACAATGGCCGCCAACGCCGTGGCTACAAAGACCGCTCCCTGATTCAACCCTGCATCGCCTAAAACATTGGGATTAACAAATAAAATATAAGACATCGCCATAAACGTCGTTGTACCCGCAATCATTTCTTGGCGCGGATTGGTTCGGTTGGCTTTCAAATCAAAAACTTTTTCTAACAGTCCCTGCGGCTGTTTGCTCATCTTAATTCCTCCCAATAGTTTCTTTTTTCAGAAACAACGTCTTTTATTATACGGATTAAGATGCTAAAAATCTAGTATTTTACGATATATTTTAAACTTTATCAATAATAATGTTCGCCTTTTACTAAAAAGCAGGTCTTAATTGAGCTGCATTGCCGTCATTTTGGGATTTTTTATCTTTTGAAAGCCTCCAAGCCTTGCCCTTGCTAACTTTTACTTAAACTTAACAAATATTCACAATTTCTTCACATTTTAAAAGTTTCTTCTTCATATGTTCTGTGTAATATATAGTTTGTAAGTTGATGAGATAGAAAAAATCTCACTTCTCCCCCTCAATATTTAAATTTTGAATCCCCCTCAATAATTTAAATTAAAAAACCTCCAACATTTTGTTGGAGGTTTTTATTATGCCAAAAAATTGAGAATTTCTAACGGTGCTACCTGTAACAACTGCTTACTATAAATCGTTTGTAAAACATAGCTTTGGCTAAAGTGCTGATAAATCGTACGCAATTGTGGATGTTGCGCTAATTGTTTAGGTAATTGATCTTGCGTTGATTGGGCAATCAATAACGTCATTGGCACTTTCGTATTTAGTAACAATTTCTTAGGTAAACTTTGGACAAATTCCGCTTGCAACTCTAGATCAACATACAAGCCAAAGCCGCCCGGTCTTTGATGAAAATTGGCCATGACAGCATTTAAGAGCATTTGGCGTTGATAATCATCTAAGTCCTGTTTTTGCTGTAAAGTTTGCACCTGTTGTTGGCCAAAAGCTATTAAATCTTGATAAGTCGCAATCTGAGGTGTAGTTCTATATGGCAACGCGGGCTGCCACTGAGGATCTAGAACCACCACTTGACGCGGTTTGAGACCAGTTTGCATTGCTTGTAATACCACAAACAAGCTTAAACCAGCTGCGACAATTTGGTAATTTTTTAACTGAAGAGTCGTCACAAATTCTTGTAAATCTTGAGCAAAGCTCATGACATCAACTGGACCTTGAGCTACTGACTGACCATGGTAGCGCCAATCCAGCGCATAACTATTCGTTAGGCCATTAAACGTCATGATCTGAAGACAACTATTCACACTTTGCGTTAAATCTGGCAAGAATATTGTATTTGCAGTTGCCCCTAGGTCCTCTGTCAAATACACAATTTTTCCATTACTTAAATTAACAGTTTTAACTGCAATCATTTTTTCACCAACTTATTTAATATGCAAAATTTGACGTAAACGTGTCAAATCTTTTGCTAAAACTTGATCCATCAACCGCGTTTTTAACACGTAGAAGCCGTAAATCACAGCGCCCACGACTACTTCAACTAACATGTAACTAGTTGCTTTAATGCGCCCAATATGGTGATCAAAGCCGTAAAAGCCGCTATCCACTAGAAGAACCACAATCATCATCACTACAGCTCCTAGTAAGATTTTGCTAAGATCCTGTTTAAATAAAGTTGCCAAATTAAACGGATATAAGGCATGAATTTTTTTCAACATTAAATAACAGATTAAAACCATGGCCAAAATCGTCGCCACAATCGGACCATATTCGTGAAAAACATAAACTAAGGGCCACTGAATTACTATTTTAAATAGAAAGCCAATTACTAAATATTTAATGGCTAATACATTACGATATAGTGCTTGCAAAATAGCCGCCAAGACCATGAAAAAGCCTAATAGCAACGCCATCACACAAGATAATTGCATAATTTTAATTCCTAAGGCGTCAAAACCGTAAAAGGCACTCCACAATGGACGCGAAACGGCTAACATCCCCAACGCTGCCGGCAACATAAAGAAAGCAAACATTTTGATGATATTCACAATTTGTGCCTGAATCTTGGCCGTATCTTTAGTGGTATATAAAGAGGAAACAATCGGAATAGCTGAGGATACGACCCCTGTCGCTAAAGAAACCACGACCATGATTAATTTATTAGCTTGAAAACCAAAGAGTGAGTAATAATAGTCCAATTGTTGCCGCGAAATGTGCATAAAGCTCTGCATCATCGGATTAAAAGTCGACTGATCGAATAACTTAAAAATTGTAATGGCGGAATCAATAATGATAAACGGAATCGCCTGTAACAAGATTTCTTTGGTAAAATCTTTGGCCGTAAAACTAATCTCGTGACTGCCAGTAGCTGCCAATTGGGTTAGCGGCTTGCGCTGCCGCCAAAAGCCCCACAACAAAAACAACATCGAAATTCCCGCTCCAATAAAGGAAGCAAACGTTGATTTGGTGACGGCGTCAACGTAATTACCATGTTTAATTTGCATGATAATATACGTAATTAATAACATATAACTAACACGCGCTAATTGTTCTAGCATCATGGAAATTGCCGATGGCCCCATTTGACCGTGGCCTTGAAAATAACCCCGCATAATACTTAACGTTGGTAACAATAACACAGCAATAGCTAAAGCTTTCAGCGCCGGAATACTCCGTGGATCACCATTGGTAAAGACATCTGCTACCAAATTAGCGCCAAAATACATAATTCCGGCAAAAATCACACCGATAATTGCCGTTACTTTCAAAGCTTGCTTGAATAATTGATTGCTGGCTTCATACTCACCTAACGCATTATAATGCGCAATTTGTTTCGAGATGGCACTCGGCAAGCCGGCCGTCGACACAAGTAAGAAAAAATCGTAAATATTGTATACTTTGCCATATAGCGCATTAGCTGCAGCCACCGTCGCCGCCGAACCCATCCAAATGTTCCACGGAATAATATATAAAGCTGATAAGGCGCGCGAAACGATCCCACTGGCCGTGATCCAAGCTGAGCCAGACAATAATGAATCTTGTTTCAGTGTTTTAGTTGCTGTTGTCTTTGATTGATCCATTTGATTTTCCTCGATCTACTAACAATGAAACTTTATTATACAAAAAATTCTCCTAACTGACAAAAATCAATCAGGAGAACTTCGCATTTAGAACAAATTCAAAGTCAAGCTCGTAACTTTTCAGGTGCAACAAAAGACCGCCACTTAACTACAACTTGCTTAACCTAAAGTTGGTTTTAAAACTTGAATTAAATAGTCAGCTGCTTTTTGACTACCAGCTAAATCTGGGTGCATGCCATCAGTAAAGGTCAAGTCCCAATCTTTAGTTTCAATCAACCGTGTATTTTCATATTCAGGAGTTTCTTCACGAATAACAGCAGCATGATTTTGGCTGAACGGAATCATGACCCACAAACGACTCTTGGGATATTGCAATTTCAACTTTTGCATCACAACTTCAAAACCAACCCGAAAATCATTATCGTTAATCTTTTTATCAGGCGTTCCTAAATTAACAATCACATCATCAGCCTGAAAATCCGGTTGCCAATCAATTTGATCAGCTAAATGATCAACGAATGTTTGGGCATTAGGAACACCACCAGTACCGGGCTTAACCACACCAGTACCCGGATAGCAAATTCGAATATCTTCACGGTTAAAATGCTCAGCCACTAAAGCTGCATAATTACTTTCAGCACGATAATCTTGACCAGGAGTCGTTCCAGCAACCCAAGAACCCGCCGTAATCGAATCGCCCACAAACACTAAAGGTGTGCCTGTAGGTTTCACTGCTTGTAATTGCCCCGTTGTTTGTACTTGGTCGAAGTACAAGCCTTGATGTCTTTTCCAAACGTTATCTTCAGTTGAATTACCACTATAAACGACTTGTAAAACATGGCTTTGTTCATCAGGCAGTGTCACGGTAAATGGTTCACTCGTCAATGCCAAACGTTCAAAAGGCTGATCATCAATCTGGTAAGCTAACCAAGTATCCCCCGCATTGGCTTTAGTTGAAAATGACCATTGCACAGTGGTTGTACCCTGCACTTGCGTAATAATTCGTGCACCTAAATTAGTTGTATACATCCCATGACTCGTTTGTGCCCAACGACCACTAAAATAAAGTCCTTGTGCTTCATAATTAGCCGTTGTCTGTTGAAAATTCATAAAATCTCTCCCTTTCTATTGCCCAAAACTCTGACACAATACTATAATAGCACTCATAGCTACCTTTCATAAAAGGAGAACTGAAATGTTTACGAATATTATTTTTGACGTTGACGGTACATTATTAGACACAAAAGAGGCTAGTTTACTAGCTTTACAAAAGACTTTAGCAGAGGATTATCACATTCAAACTGAACTGGCTGATTTGGAGTTTGCTTTTTCTGGTACAGCGGAAAATACTCTCAATTATTTTCAGATTCCTAAAGAAGAGCATCTCAAAGCGGCCCAAAGTGTGTTTAAAAATGCCTTTGGCTTTATTGACGAAGTGCAACCTTTTCCTGGAATCGTCTCGACAGTGCAACAACTAGCTCATCAGCACATTGGTTTAGCCATTGTTACTTCGGAAGATTCACGCGAAGTGACCGCCATCTTCAAGAAAACTGCCTTGCAACCTTATTTTAAACATTTTGTGACTGCCGACATCGTCCAAAATCCTAAACCGGCCGCCGAACCGGCACAAAAGGCCTTAGAATTGTTGCATGCCCAGGTCCAAACCACGCTCTTAATTGGAGACTCCCGCAATGATATTGGTTGTGCGCATCATGCTGGTTTAAAATTTGGGCTCGCTAAATGGGGCGCTAACGATCAAGATGACTTTAGTGATGCCGATTATATCTTTGAACAACCACAAGATATTTTAAAATTAATTGCCCATTAATTCTAAGCCAACACTAAAATAGCCCGTTTGAGTTCTGATATGCTCAAAGGGCTACTTTTTTATTTATAAGTTAAACACCAAACACGTGCATAAACATTTCTCACGATCTAAACTGCTATTTTTAACTAGCATTACGCATTACATTAGATCCTTTCCAAACGCGCAATCCGCTCACTTAATGGAGGATGCGTATCAAAGAGATGTTCCAAAGAATGTTTCTTGTTTAGCGGATTAGTAATATACAAAGCAGCACTAGCTTCATCAACTTGATGCATGGGTTGTTCATTTTGCTGCAATTTACGTAACGCACTGATTAACCCCGCCGGATTACGTGTTAACTCCACGCCTGACGCATCCGCCAAATACTCACGGTTACGCGAAATGGCTAATTGAATCAATGAAGCTACTAGAGGACCCACAATCGAAAATATTAATCCGACTAACCATAACACCAACTGAATTAAGTTATTACTATTAGAGTCTTCACGGTCATCGCGATCACTGCCAAAAAGCCAGCCCCACCGATACATATTCGATAACATAGAGGACAAAAAAACGACAGCAGAAGATAACGCTAAAGCAACAGTGGAAACGCGAATATCATAATTACGAATATGCGACAATTCGTGGGCCAAGACCCCTTCTAGTTCTTCACGATCCATCATTTGGTATAAGCCACTCGTTACTGCCACGGCCGAATGATTGGGATCGCGCCCCGTGGCAAAAGCATTGGGACTGGGATCATCAATGAAGTATAAATCTGGTTGTGGAATGTGTGCGACCAACGCTAAATCTTCCACAATATGCCATAAATCAGGAGCCTGGTCACTACTGGTAATCGGCTGAGCGTGGTTCATTTTCATCACTAGCTCAGTTGACTGAAAGTAAGTGCCTAAAGCATAAAACAAGGCAATTATTAACGCACCGATTATTCCGACTTGATAACTATGCCAAAAAAGTTGCCCGACTACTCCACCAATTAAACCAAGAATTAAGAAAAAAAGCGCCAAAACTAAATAAGTACGACGCTTGTTTTGTGTTATTTGTTGATATAGCATGGCTTAACCTCTTAAAATTTGACTTGAGGAACTGCTTGCTCAGCTTCGGGAATTTGTAAATATTCCATCGGCAAGAAGTGATGTAACTTCGCTACTAAATTCCGTGGAAAAGTCTGCGTTGCCGTATTGTAATATTGGACTGAACTATTATAAGCTTGGCGGGCATAAGCAACTTTGTTTTCAGTATTAGTTAACTCTTCCATTAATTTTCCAAATTCTTGATTAGCTTTTAAATCCGGATAATTTTCAGCTAAGGCCATAATCGGTCCCAGGGCAGTCGTTAACTTGCTGTCAGCGTCTACTTTTTCTTGTAATGATTCTGCATTCATTACCGAGTTTCGCAAATTAACAATCTCGGTCAAAGTTTGCTTTTCATGTTGTGCATAGCCTTTAACAGTTTCGATTAAATTAGGAATTAAGTCTGTGCGTCGCTTTAATTGCACGGCAATTTGACTTTGAAACTCTTGGGCTTGGTTTCTTTTTTGCACTAAGCCGTTATATAGCAAGGCATAGACCACAACTAAAACTATAACAATTAAGATAATAATTAACGTGGTTGACATAAATTTACTCCCTTATTATTTTGACTTAATTTTACCGTGAATAACTACAACACTCAAGTCCGCTCATGCTAATCAACAAAATTATAGCCTAGCGTTCAGCTTGATCAATAGCTTCGGTAACTCGATCTTTAGTGAAATCATGCTGCATGTAAGCTGAATCAGTAACTGGCAAATGTTGTTGTAAAGTCGCAAATGGTTGCCATAAAGCCTGGCCTTGTTGCAAGGTAAAGTCCAAAACATGCCCTCCCAGCGAATGATCAGCCGCCAAAAAATGACTATGAAAACCAGCTACGCTGGCTCCATCAAAGACTTGGGGTGAATAATAGCTAATTAAAGTGCCAGCAATATTTTGTGCTTCAAAGACACTTTGCTTTTGCGATGCTTCCACTAAAGTATGATAAGGCTCTTGTGCTTTCACAACTGTGCGAGTCTTCATTTGTTGAAACACACCGGTTAATTTCACCGCATAAAAGATATTGGCGGATTGCGTTTGTTGGGCAATTTGTTGATAAACTGCGGTAGCTGGTAACTGTTCTAAATTTACTAATGGCTGAAAATCAGCTTGATGCACTGTCGCAAATGGCACCGTAAAATCGCCTGACACAATATTAACTTGTCCTTGCCCATCGACTTGGTAAGGAGTCCCGTCTAAGATGACTAATTCACCATCTAAACCTTCACCAGTACCAATCCCAGTATCACCGTGTTGCAGCAATTCTTTGATTGTTAAAGTTCCTTTTAACAAACCTGGTACTAATAAAGCTAATGTGCCATGTTGATATAAAACATCATCCATCATTTTTACCTCCTATTAATTTAATCGCTCAATTTTTAAGCTATTGGTCGCAGTATTTTATTTAGCGTTCCAAAAGCAGTAGTTTGCGTCTAGCTATGAATAAACAATTAAGTCTCAAACCGACTTAATTGTTTATCCTAGGTTAGTCCTCGACTTTTAACCAGCATTTGTAGCAGTAATTGTTTTATTAATGGAATTGATCAGGTAACAATGCCTGGTTCAAACTAGAATTACGACTATAATCAACTGGAATCTCAACGACGACTGGCCCAGACATTTTAAATGCTTGATCTAAGACAGCTGCCAAACTATGGTCTTGATCAACACGTAAACCAGCAGCCCCGAAACTTTGCGCATATTGGACAAAATCAACAGGACCAAATTGCACCCCCGCATCGTGGCCATATTTAGACTGCTCTTGAAAACGCACCATATCATAATAACCATCAACCCACACTAATTGCACAATATTAGCGTGTAAGCGCACCGCCGTTTCCAATTCTTGACTAGAAAACAAGAACCCACCATCGCCAGCTACAGACACCACTTTACGCTTTGGATCTAATAACGCGGCGCTAATGGCCCAAGGTAAGGCTACACCTAAGGTTTGCATCCCATTACTAAATAATAAATGCCGTGGTTCATAACTACGAAAATGCCGGGCCATCCAGATATAATGACTACCAACATCGACTGTCACAACCATTGAATCATCAACGTGTTTTTGTAATTCTTGCACAATGGCCAACGGATCTTGAACTCCCGTAGTTTGAGCTGAAACGTTAGGAACATCTTTTTGATCATATTCTTGCTTGATAGCTTGCAAATGTTCTTTAGTCGCTGCTGACAATTGATAATCTGCTAACAACGTAGTCAATTCTTGAAGCGTAGCAGCTAAGTTGCCTTGCAAAATTAAATCAGGTTGGTAATCTTGGGTCAATTCAGGGACGACATTATCTAAATTAATGACTTGACCTTGGCGATCTTGATTCCAATTACGAGCTTCATATTCAATCGGGTCATAGCCAATGGCAATCACCAAATCTGCTTGCTTTAATAAAATATCGCCAGTTTGATTGCGAAAGAGCCCCACCCGGCCAAAATATAAATTCTCTAAGTCGCGGGAAATAATTCCTGCACCTTGAAAAGTTTCAACAACAGGTAACGGGGTATGTCGTAAAAGATTACGTAAAGCTTGCGTGACTTTTTGTTGCGAAGCGCGCATGCCGGCCAAAATCACGGGCATTTTAGCTTGTTTGATGGCCAGAACTACTGCCTGTAATTTATCGGCAGTTAAAACCCCTTGCTCTACTGTCGGATGGCGCTTCATAATTGGCCGCGTCACATTTTCATTAATCACATCTTGGGGAATTGAAATAAATACCGCACCGTTTTTGGTATCGGTCGCTTCTTGATAAGCGTTTGCAAAAGCTTCAGACAGATTATTAGGATCTTGAACTTCAACGCTATTCTTGGTCACAGGTGCCAAAATAGATTGATTAGGAATACTCTGATGTGTTAACCGCGCTAAATCATCCCGCGGAACTTGACCACCTAAAGCAATTACCGGATCACCTTCCGCCGTAGCGGTAACTAAACCTGTGGCTAAATTGGCAACTCCGGGGCCTGATGTTACTAATACCACCCCGGGTTTGCCTGTTAAGCGCCCAATTGCTGCCGCCATAAAGGCAGCATTTTGTTCATGACGCGCCACGATTAATTTAGGCTTATGAACATTTTCATTGTGTTCTAGTTCTTCGAAGAGCCGATCAATTTTGGCACCGGGAATTCCAAACACATATTCAATCTGATACTCAATCATTGTTTCAACAATGGCTGTTGCTGCGGACTTTTCCGTCATAAAATCATAATCCTCCAATAAAAGAATAAGCATATTATACCGTTTTCTTAATTATTATGAAACGAATGATGAAAAGCCATGATAATTTTGCATGAGCTTTGAACTGACGTAGAATTATTACAGCCGATTGCTTAAACTTTTCTTCTGGCTAGCACGGCAAAAATCAAATCACCTTGGTACAATAACCTAACTAAAGAGTCAAATAATTCAGCAAATTCCCCTTTTAATTACGTATTAGTTGAATTTCTTCCAATTACAAGCGCTACCATAAAGTTTTCTCTTTATTCTGCTTGCTAATTAAAGTACAATATTAATGGTTTCAAGTTAATGATCCAATCCGTAGATAAGAAGGTTTATACATGGCCGTTCTCAAAAATATTTTTATGGATAAGATGTTATGGATAGCAGCCACGGTAGCTGTTTTATCCACTTTAGTTAGTAAACCACAATTAGCGGACATTAATTTTCATACAATCTTTTCACTATTATCAATGATGATTCTCGTCCAAATTTTAGAACATATCGGGTTATTGCAGTTCTTGTCAACGCACTTAACTGTCAAAGCCAAAAACTCCCGGCAGCTAATGGAAGCATTAGTCTTGCTGGCTTTTTTTGGCGCCATGTTCATTACTAACGATGTCACCATCTTAATTCTAGCACCGCTATTCTTTAAAATTGCTTCCGACGTTCCTCTAAGTCGGGCGCTAACTATGACAATGATTACCGTGGCTGCCAATCTGGGTAGTTCGTTTACTCCGTTTGGTAACACCCACAATCTCTTTTTACTTTCCCATTTCAATTTGACAGCGGGTCATTTCTTTCGCGTTTCCACACCCCTCATGCTGATTGAATTAATCATCTTAGTCATTGTTGCTTATCTTTTAACTAAACCGGAACCGATGGACGTTCAAATTACGCCCTTTGAAATTCAACTAGGTAAATTAACGGCAACTTTAGTCTTAACTGCGTTTATTTTTTTGGGAATCTTTAAAGTGATTCCGGTTTGGTGGACGACAATTGCCGCTGTTATTTTTGCTTTAATCGTCAGCCCGCAAACTTTAAAAAGAGTTGACTACGCTACTATCTTAGTTTTCGTTTGTTTCTTTATCGCTGTCGGCAACATCAGTCGCTTCCCGATTGTCGCTAAAGTAATTAACAATTTAGTAGCCAGTCCAACCTCCACTTATTGGACTTCATTGGGTTTAAGTCAAGCAATCAGTAATGTTCCTACGACTATTCTAGTAGCTAAATTTACACACCATATTCACGCGCTCTTTTTAGGATCGAATATTGGGGGGCTAGGAACGATTATTGCTTCCATGGCTAATTTATTATCGTACAAACAATATTCCTTTTTCACCCACAAAACAGAAGCCACACACTTTTTGGGTGTCTCTTTAAAAATTAATGTGCTCTTATTAGTTATTTTAGGATTCGTCGGTTGGCTTTTAGTCAAAATTCAATGATATAAAAATTCTTCTTAAAAATGTTCGTATTTGATACGAACATTTTTTTATAGTGTTTTCCAAGTCAGCCGTTTGTGTTTAACTGTACTCAGCCTTCAAGCAACTTTAGTCACAACCTATTATTTTACAATGCTCCAAAAATATTAATTTTTCTATCTAATTGGTTTATCATTCGTAAATAAATATATTATGATGAAGCTATCATAAAGGGATAGGAATTAAACAATCATGAAAACCAATAACTTCTGGAAAAACTGCAGTCTGGGGCTCCTCTATTTAATACTTTCTGGTTTATTTGAATATATGTATTGTTATCATAATTTTATTTGGAGTAGTGACTTACAATTTCACATTGAGCGCATCAGTGAATTAGCCCAAACTAAACTTGGTGCTTTTCCTTACATCACCACCCATACTTTTGCTGGCATTGGTTCTTTGGTTAATTTATTTTATCCAACACAATTTTTATACCCACTCATTATCTTAATGAAGTTAATTCATAACGATCTTCTGGCCCTATATCTTTATTTAGGTTTAGTCAACTTGCTCACGTTAATAATCACTGACTACGCTGTTTATTCATTAACTAAAAAGCGGTCCCAAAGTATCACCACTGCTTTACTGTATACTTTTTCGTTTTACCGCATGGCAGCCATTTATGCTCATTTTGGTATTGGTGAATTCTTAGCAATGACTTTTTTACCGCTTTTATTAGTCGGCGTCATCAAAGTGGCACACAAAAAAGGGGGCCGCACTCAAACCATTATTGCCTTCAGTGGCTTATTGTACACGCACTTATTAACAGCTGTTTTAGCTAGTGTATTAGTGGGCTTGGTCTTAATAGTCCAATTAATTTTGGATCAACACCGGCGGCAACTGATCTGGCATTGGTTGCAAATTAGTGCCGCGACACTCGTCGTGAGTTTTGGTTACTGGGCGCCCGTGCTGCAACACACATATTTGATGCCTTCCAAACTTCAGCCGACTAACTATCAACTCAACCACGTTTTGGTGTCCAGTTGGTCAGAGCAACTGACGACTTTATTAAAAAATCGCACTTTTACCCCACATACTGTGGGCTTAATGTTATTACTCGGCGGACTCCTAGCGAGCGGCTATTTTCTCATTCACTACCGCAAGTATTCCGCCACCACTACCATTCTAGCAATTATGCTCTTCGTTACTTTATGGTTACAAACACCAGCATTTCCCTGGTCTTGGTTCAACCACACGCCCGTCACAGTAATCCAGTTTGCCTTTCGCTTTGGACCATTTTATACGTTATTAGCGAGCTTCTTATTGGGCCAATTTTTAACTTTAATTAAGCCCCTGCTACTGCAAAAACTATTCATGAGTTGGACAGTTATTTTAAGTGTAATGCTGACTTTCCTAGCTTTAGTTGAAGTCGTTAATTATCGCAAAGATTGGCATGAGCTCAACTTAACACAAACCACTTTTGCGCACCCCATCACCGTTGGAGTTCAAAATGCGAAAGTCGACTACTATCCCAAACAAGCCCGCCCTTATATTAATGAATTGTCAGAGGCAACTGGCTATATCAATCACCAAAAGTGTTATTTTCAAGGACAACCGGGGCTTAACCAAATGACGTATCAATTAAATACCAAGCAAACTACTAATACGTTTGACCTTCCCTTCTTAGTCAACGGTCCTAATTATCAAGTCTTGAATAATGGACATGCTATCAAGTATCGTATTTCACGCCGTGGAACGTTTTTAATTCACACCACCACGCGTCACAACCAACTCCAAATTATTTACCAACCAACTTGGTTAGAGCGGTGGGCTAATATCTTAGCCTTTATGGGTAGCTTAGGATTAATCATGGCTGGTTGGTGGGCCGCTACCTACAAAAAGAAGCACAACCAGCATGAACTTCTGAACTAACCGACAATTTCAACTAAGCAAAAAAGGACTAGTATTGCACTAGTCCTTTTTCAAAACAACTCAGCAGACAATTGAGGTTTGACAATCTTTTTTAAGAAAGGGAGAAAATCAAGGAGTTTTTCTACTGCCTGCTGTTTTGTTGTGCTAATTTTACTTAGCATAACAGAATTATATAATAATTTTTGCTTAATGTGTAGTCAATTGCTTGCTTTAACTATTTCAAGCCATTAAATATCATAATATATAAAAATATTTAATTTATATTATTCATTGCTGAATCTGTTTTTAAATAATCTAAACGCGTTTGGGAAATTAATCGTTCTAAGGTTTGTTCTTGATGTTTCTTTTGCGTGGTCGACCAGTGTAAAACATGCGCCATTTCGTCAACAAAGGCTTGCTTTTTCGGTGCTAAACGATCTTGATGGAATAATAAGTAAGTCGTGCGCCGAGCCAAATAATCAACAGGGGTCAGCACCATTTCATGATCAATGGCGTAATGTAAGCTAATCGTATCTGCTAAGGTTAAACCCGGAGCTGGCGAAATCTTGCCAATATAAGCGGCCACTTGATTCGAATTAGAACCATATAAATTGGCTAATTCTTTGGCTTCAGTTTGATTAATGCCTTTTCGAATAAATAATTGTTGATAGTAATCCAACGCTTGCTGTACACGATTGGGATCAAAGTGCCCCCCAGAAACCTGTAATTTGGTTGAATCAATATCTTTTAGTTGAACATTAAAATTATTGGCTAAACCTTGCCGAATTTTTGCCATGGCGCCCGCTGCCATTTTTCGATAATCGGTAATTTTACCACCGGCCAAGCTAATTAAACCATCATCACCCACATCTAACGAAGAACCGCGTGAAATTTGATCGTTATTGAGCTGAGATTCCGCATTCGTAGTTTCCAAACTACTGATAACTTTTTCCACATCACGCCGTTTGGCAAACCCTCGATTATAATCATCAATAATCTCAACTAATAAATTGAAACTTTCGTCCGTAATTTTACCCATATTGGAAGTTCCACCATTATAATCAGAGCTCCCATTGGACTCCAACAGTGGCCGTAACCCCACCCAACTAGCTTCAATATCATTTAACGTAATGTGCAGAGTTGGAAAGCGATTATTAATGGCGCGCAATAAATAATCAACATCTTCTTGCTCAACTTTGGGGTGCTGGTAATCGCCATAATAATCGGTATCTGTAGTCCCAAAATAAGTCTTGCCTTCACGCGGTACTACAAATAACATGCGCCCGTCACCTTCACCCGAATCTGAGTAAGTGGGTTGGGACACCGGTAAGCGATGATGATCCACAACTAAATGGACGCCCTTAGTGGGACGAATAATCTGGCCTAAACCATTTTTGTCATCAAGGCCAATAAATTTAGACGACCACGGACCTGTAGCATTTAACAGTAACTTAGAGCGAATCTTAACGGTCTCATCTGTCAATAAATCTTTGGCAATAACGCCATTAACCACACCTAAGTCATTATGCGTAATTTGTTCTACTTTGACATTACTAGCAGCTAGTGCCCCCAGTTCGACGGCCCCTTTAATATTTTCAATTACTAAGCGTGAGTCATTATTCACAAAGTCTAAATAAATACCGCCACCTTGAAGACCTTCAGCTTTGAGATAGGGATCGCGTTGTAATACTTCATCGCGCGTTAACAACTTATTAGCATATTGTCCCCCAATAATTCCCGCAAATTGATCATAAAGATTCATCGCAACTTTAATATTTTGCATATTAAAAGTTGATTCTTTAGAGTCATAAATCGGCATCAACATTGGAAATGGCCGTGGAATATGTGGCGCAATATGTTGCACAATTTGTCGTTCTGAGACAATATCTGACACAACACCAATTTCAAAATTCTTTAAGTAACGAATGCCACCGTGAACCAATTTGGTAGAACGGGAACTCGTTCCTGCTGCAAAATCTTGCATATCAATCAGGCCAACTTTTGCACCACTAGCCGCTGCTTGCAAAGCCACACCCGCACCAATGATACCGCCACCAACAATTAACAAGTCTAATTCCGAAGTTTGTAAATTTTGGATAATATTTGTTCGTGTTTTATATGAAAAATCCACCCCAATATCCCCCATAATATTTAATTATCTTTGTTATTACAATCGACAATCAGTATAATTTAATCTTACTCAAATTTAGTAAAAATAACAATTATCATCAATTAATTTAAGCAACAATTCGCATAATTGCAACAGATTTTTACACTTCTTTAAGTTAAATTCATAAATTAGTGTTCATAAAAAAATAATCATCCAACTTTACTAAAAAGTTTGACGATTATTTGCGAAAGCTATCGTTCTCCATTAATTAATGACTAGCTTGGTACTGTTGAACAATCTGTTGGCGCATTTTTTTAAAGCGTTTTTTACGTTGCCAGCCAATTAAAAACTGTAATAAGTTGTTATTAGCATCACCAGTCTTAGTCTTTGCTTGAATGATTTCTTGATATTCAAACTTAACATTGTCTGCATCTAACGGTGTCAAATGATAACTAACTTGATAAGTGTTCTTACTCGTTTTTAATTGATAGGCATAATCTTGATCAGGTTGATATTTTGTTATTTGAAAGTGTCCTGTAACTTGATTATTAAAGGTTTTGTCAAACTTAAAGTTAGGCAATTGTCGTGGTTTAACATTCTTGCCAGTTTGCTGTTTAATATCATATAAAACCGAATTAGTTAGCTGTTCAAATAAATATTGTGCCGGAACAGCAAAGTCCAGTGTCATTTTCATAATAAAACCCCTTTTAAAGATACAAGCTGCGAACAATGCCGCTTCAAAGCTGGAAGCTAACCTAGACTAAGTGATTAAGTTGGTTCTTAACTTAAGTTCTTAGTTGTAGCTAAACGCAATTTGCTGACTTTGGGAGTGCAATTTCATAAGCTGCGAACAATGACGCTTCACAATTCAACAGTACAAACAATCATTGCCCCTTTAGCCGTAGTGTTAATGCTTCCGATTTTTCCACCAGAGATACGTATTGGAAAAGACTAAAACGACCCCGGCTAATAAAAACATGTAATAAAAAAATTCTGAATAAGAACGCAAAAGTGGACTCACAACAATAATCAGCAAACCACCACTGATAGCAAACAACGTTCGATTTTGTTTATGCTTCATTATTTTTAATCCTGCGGTTTAATCTTATTAGCAGCTTTCACAAATGGTACATAAATAATAAAGGCAATGAAAGCATTGATAATCTGTAAAATTGGTGCTCGCCAATCTAATGTGGCAATTAACGAATTAATAATCGGCGGCATTGACCAGACAATCTGTGATTTAACGGGCGAAACCCAACCTTGAGATAATGCAAAATAAGAAGTGCTGACCATGACCACTGGTGCTAAAACAAATGGAATAAAGTAAATTGGATCTAAGACCACAGGTAAGCCAAACATCACTGGTTCATTCACATTGAAAAAGCCAGGCGCAATCGCCATTTTTGCAACTGCACGCTGATCATCTCGCTTACTAAAAATCAAAATGGCAATCAATAATAGTAATGTCGAACCAGCACCACCAATCCACGCATACAAATCAAAGGAATTTCGTGTCCAAAAATATGGCAAAGCTTTGTGCTGGGCAAAAGCGTTGATATTAGCGACCTGCGCAGTAAACCAAATAGAATCTAACACCGGTCCTAAAACATTCGTTCCGTGCAAGCCAAAGAACCAAAAGACTTGAACCAAAATAGTCATTAATAAAACGGCTCCGTAACCTTGCGACAAGTTCAATAACGGTTCTTGAATGGTTTTCGAAATAATTTCAATTAAAGTCAGTGAGCTTAATTTAGTGACTAAATATGTGACAATTCCCGAAACATATAAAGCGGCCGCTGCCGGAATAATACCCGTAAAAGCAGACGCAATAGCGGGCGGGACAGAGTCCGGTAACTTAATCGTAATATTTTTTTTCATGAGCCAAATATAAACGGCAATGGCGACGCCCCCCATGATCATCACGGTAAAGAAGCCGGTCGCCCCAAAGTAAGAATTAAAATTAAAATACCCTGGACCACTGATCGTGTTTTTGCTGACAGTTGCTCCTGCTTGAGTAATTGTATGCACATCAGCAGCACTTAACGCTTTTTTGAGCGGTAAAGTAAAGGTTTGCGGCAACGTCATTAAAAAGGTTCCCAGCGTCACAATACCTCCAGTAATCGGTTCAACCTTATACTGAATTGCCATTTGATAACCAAAGGTAAACGCAAAAATCAAACCAAGAATGGCTAAGGAACCAGTCCACACCTGTGTATTAATCCCAATAATGGGCTCCATTGCTTTGACAAAACTATTGAGATGCATTTGTTGGGGAATATCCCGCACAAAAACATTCAAAATTGTGGCAATTGCCCCAGCCATCGTGGCGGGCATAATTGCAATAAAAGCATCACGTAACGCCACTAACCAGCGAATGGAACCAATTTTGGCAGCAATTGGTACTAAATATTTATTAAGCCATTTCACTAACGCATCCATCAAAAATCCTCCATCAAACACTTTTACTTACTAGTATACTTGATTACTTAGTATTCACCAACTGATAACTTAAATTAAACAATTTTCCAATTCAAAGGTGCGCTGTAATTGCGCAAGCGGATCAAAAAATTGTAAATAATACGCCTGTAAGGCCTGATGTTGAAAACCTTGATCTAAGGGGCCCTGATATAAATGGTCGCCTAGTAGTGGATGCTGCAAGCTGGCAAAATGCACGCGAATCTGATGGGTGCGTCCCGTATGCAATTGCACTTTAACTAAAGTCTTGTCCAAAAAACGCTGCAAAACCCAATATTCTGTCACGGCTGCTTTACCATCAGGTAGCACTTGCCGAGCAATTTGGCCCGGAACTTGCCCAATTGGTTGATTGATCACCGCATGATCTTGCTCTAAATTGCCAGCAACCAACGCGTAATAATACTTAGTAATTTGATGTTGGGCCACTAATTGATTAGCCAAGCTATTAGCCAGCAAATGCTTAGCCACCAAGACTAAACCTTGGGTGTCAAAATCTAAACGCGTAATTAAGTGCGGTACTAAATAAGCAGAATGTTCTTGTTTCAGGTGTCCTTTAATGCGATTAACTAAAGTATCTTCCCGATTACTGGGACCTGGGACCGAACTCAAATTCTGGGGCTTATTAACCACCATAAAATTATCATCTTCATAGATAATAGTTAGCGGTCGGTAGCTCGTTGCTACTTGGGGATCGTCAACTTCCGTCGGTAGCTTAATTTGCACTTGCTCTTGGGGTTGCACCAGGTAGTTGCCTAACACCCTTTGCTGATTAACCAAGAAACTGTCTGGTTGTTGTTTCAACTTTTGGTAAAGACGATGACTAATGCCTTGCTGCTGTAAAAATTTTTTTAAAGTTAACTGCTGTTGCTGATTAGTAAATTTAATGTACATTCTTTCACCCGATATTTAAAATTCATCCTGAAAAGACTAGGAATTAGTTGGTCTTTAGATTAAAATTATAACAAAGACAATTAATAATAAAGGAGATCTTCTCATGCAAAAACACATTTATCTTGCTGGTGGCTTTTTTACCCCCAAACAAATTGCCTTGTTAGATCGCGTCGAAGCAGCCTTAAAACAAAATGCAACCGTGGGCTATTTGCATAGTCCCCGCGACCATCAATACAAAGGTGCCAGTGTCGACCACGATCCAGAAGGCATTTTTGGTAGTTACGAATGGGCTAATGAGACCTATCAAAATGATATCACAGCTATGAACTTAGCGGATATTGCCGTCGTTTCTTGGGATAACAGTGATCCAGATACGGGAACCGCTTGGGAAATGGGTTATATGAAAGCTATTCATAAGCCCGTCATCCTAGTATGCGAAGATGATGTGCAAAAAGAAGGTCTCAATTTGATGTTAGTCAAAGGGATTAAAGCATACTTGACTAACGTTGATGAATTAAAATCTTATGACTTCAATCTATTACCTACTAAATTATACGAGGGTGAAGTTATTTAACAAGCTGCGAACAAAACTGGGCAAAAGCTGAGAACTAACTTAGATTAAACTTTTAAGTTGGTTTTTAACTTGAAAGCTTGATCTAAGTTAGGCACAAGCTTTTAGTTTTGTGAGTGCAATTATCAAGCTGCGCCAAGAAGCTCTTAGAAATTGAGCATTAACCTAAAACAAATAGCTAAGCTAATTCTGGCTTGGCTATTTGTTTTATGCTAGGCACAAACTTCTGCTTCTTGGAACGCAATTAAAAAATCCGCAGCAAATTTGCTTAACACTTGGACATAACTATAATAAAATTCTTAAAACTATATTTAAGCATATTAATTTTATTGTAGTTAAAAACTTTGCGAGAGTCATGCAAAAATAAGCTAATTCAATCTTAATATCGCTATGTAAAGCACCCTATAGAGTGCTCTTATACTTGTCTATTTGTTGATATTCATATTTGCTATAGCATTAGTTAAAGTCTGCGAATAATTAATGTTCATTTGCTTGCCTAAATTATCTGCCCATTTCGGAATGGATAAGGTCTTTTTGACCAACTTATTATTTTCTACATACTTAGTAACGTCTACATACACCATTGAAATAAATGATTGACCTTTATCATAATTTAATTCTTCAGGAAAAGGATTATTTTTAGATAAGGATAAATCCTGAATTCTTGATGGTTTAGGAAGCTTTTTTGAATTATCTATATAATCTGCAACAACTATTCCTAGCCAATCAGAAGCCATGAATAATGCATCAGAAATATTCTCACCTTGTGTACCTGAATTTTCAAAGTCAGGAAAAGTAATGAAAAATGGAACTGATTCTAAGTCTGAATCGTCATAATAAAATAACGCTGGATAACTTGATAACATAATTTTTCCCCTTTCCGAAAGGAAAAAGCCGACTACATGAGACCGGCTTCTTTTCTGATTCCACGTTCGGTAAATTTATTTAATTCTCCGTGTGGAACAGTAATAGGTCTTTTGCCGGGTTTACTCATTTTAATGTGCGAACTTTTACCACCCTTGGTCTTTTTCCAACCATGGGCTTGAAGCAAATTAACCATTTCCTTTTGTGTCATAGGCATGTGCACTTTACCTCCTGACAAAGATTATTTTAGTACGTATAATACGTATAGTAAATAAATATGGAATGATTTTACCAAAAACTTTAAAGTCAGTACCTATAAAAATATCTCAAAATAAAATTAAAAATGATGGATAACAATGTAATACACAAAAATAAGCAATTAAGTCGATTTTTGACTTAATTGCTTATTTTGCTACTATAGCTAATTGTTAGTAATCAAAATTCACTTAGTTCTCTTACTCACAAATCTGTTTATATGCCTGCGCAAAACATTGCACCAGATAACTCGGTGGCTCTGGATTTTCTTTAGCTAACCAAGTAATAATGACAAAGTAAAATCCCCCCGAAGTAAAAGTTTGTAAATATTCAATTTCTGTTCGTGTACCTTGTATATGAGTTGGTAGTTTCAAATCATCGTATATGTCGATAAACTTATCATTCCAAATTTTTAAAAAATGATCTGCCAAGTTTTGTTGAATCAAAATTCTAATTGTTTGGCGTTTATCCCACCAAAAATTAAACAAATTACCCAGAGATTCTTCCACAGTCAATTTTTGAAAGTCTTCTGCTAAAATAATTTGGCGATATTCACAAAAGGTTGTCTGACAATACCAGTCGATTAAATCCCCCTTATTAGCAAAAGAGCGGTAAAATGTCCGTCTATCCAACAAAGCATTAGCGGCAATTTCTTTGACTGTGATTTGTGAATAATCCTCCTCAGTCAACAGTTGGAGAAATGATTGCCATAACCATTGACGTGATTGTTCTTTAGTTTGTTCTTTGCCATTCATCGTTTACTCCTGCTCGTTACTAATTCAAAGTAGTAGTTTTTGTTTTAATCCTGCGCCGCAGCTAATTGCTTTTTCCTCATGACATCCAGCTTAAAAATAGCAGACCATGACGTCTTGAATATTGCCATTGAATTACTGCTCAATTTTACGAACTCATAACGAGTTCGAAATAGTCCACGTAACAGTTCGATTAGCCAGTCCTGATTTTTGAGCGGTAACTGGGACCATTAATTTCCATTTATCGGACTTGATTAAGGTGGAAAAATCATAAGTATACGGATAGTTATCGCTAGCTGTTTGCGTTGGCACTGGTACAGGTAGCAAAGTGGGTGTTGACAAATTCTGCCATTGATTGGTTTGATCTTTTAAAAGTAAACTACCAGCTAATTGTGAATTGCTCTGTGCCTGAACTAAAAATTGATAATTAGAATTTAACTTAATACCAATTTCCACTGTCAAATTAGCATTCAACTGTGGATTTAAGAATGTGGTCTTTGCTCCTCTATAATGGGTTCCAAAATCAAGAGAGCTGGGACAAGTCTTGATTCTAGGAGCAGCCAAGACGGTCACCGTTACTGACTTAGAAACTTGTTTGCCCGTGGAGTCGATATAGGTGTAAAAAACATTATAATCACCTGGAACTTGGGTATTAACATTAGCATTAACTTGCACTTGACTGGGATAATCTGTAGCATTCAAAACTTTACCATCTTGGTCAGTCACAGCCAATAAATTATCGTACTTTTGCCACGAATTACCTTGCATAATTTGACTATCTTGAGCTTTTAAGCTAGTTTGATTCTTCAAAACTGTAATTTTCCGAGTTGTATCAGCAACATTCGTAGCATCGCTTGGATCTACGGCATGATACTGTAAAGAATAGTTGCCAGGCACTAGATTAGTACCATCTGTTGGGTAGCCATCATAATCGGTAATCGTAAGCTGTTTTTTAGCTAATGCACTGTTGCCTTTGATGGCTGTAATATCTGTATAAGGATCATAAGTTTGATTCTCATAAATAGTCTTATCTGGATTAATAAAATAAACCGTTCGTTTATCCGTAACCGAACTAAAATAAGTCGCCAGCGAAAATTCTTTAAAAAAGCCTACTGTCGCGTTGACATAATTGATATTCTTTAAAGAGGCTTCAGGTACATAAACTTGTAAATATAATGGTTTCCAATTAACTTGACCATTAGCATCACGATATTTGCTGGCATCGACTTGGACTGAATTAGCCGTCATGGTCCATTTCAAAGTGGGATCTTGCGTAATATCTACTAAGCCAGAATCCGCTTGCTTTAATAAGTGAACGTGTTGTAAATCGATCGGGTCTTGTGATTTGAGACCTAACTTAGCACCATCAGGCTTGCCAATTGATGCTTGGTAATTAACTTCATAACCAAAATAATACTGACCGGCACCATTTTTATCTTGACCATTGAATGTATAAGACGACCAAATCGAACCACCAACACTGACACCACTTGTATTGATATTGGTAGTATGACTACCTAAATTTTTATTAGGATAATAAGGATCAATAAACGCAGCGGAATGATCAATGGCTGACAGATAACCGGGGACACTGCTACTACCATTACTTTTGGGAATGGTTTTAATATAATAATCTAAGTCGGGTAAATTAACGAGACTATCAGCAGTCTGCACTTGCGTCTGAATTTTTCCCGGGATGGGAGTTCCTTTGTTTTGACCATCCCAATTGTAAACATTGGTACCACTTTGGTAATTAAAATGAATTTCATCCACTCCCGGGGGCACGTCCTTAATAGTTGTAACAATCATCGAACCATCACTCTGCTTATCATAACTAAAATAGCTATTACCAGTTTGATCACTCGGTAAACTGACTGACAAAATCCGCAAGAAGTTATCACTACTCACTGGATAAGTACTATTGCCAGCTGTGATGCTCATCTTAAACTTGGTATTAGCGGGAATTACTTGTGCTCGATTTTTGTGCGTGATGATCATATCGATGGTGACAGCGGAGTTACTCCCCGCGGGATTACTCAACGTTCCTTGCGGAGATTCAATTAAACTAATTTTGGCACCATTTAAAGTAGTTGGATCGTAGTCGTTCACTTCATAATTAGGTAATGCTGTACGCGATAAAAAGTTATGAACCGATAAACTACTAGCCTGAGATTGCAGTATTGGATTACTTTTGAAAAGCACCCTGCCTTGGACTGGTGTAACAACTATTAACAGAACCAAATAACTGAAAATTATACTAAAAAACCAGATTAACCGCTTTTTATTCATCATTACTTATCTTCCAACCTAAATTAATAATTTTCTCATCATCACATAACAATTCGCAATATTGCTTATTATTAACCTAGGTTTTGTAAAAATGAATAGTTCGCAAACAAGTGCTACAAAAGTAATATTTTGTGACATATTTATTTAATCAATTTATTACAAAAAATCTTGCACTATTTTTCACTAATTAATTTGATTGTTCCAGCGCAATTGATGTAAAAGATATTTAGCGGTTGAATTTTAACTTCTCAAACGTTTCCTCAGTATATTGACTGTCATAGTTAATCAGCATTTTTCATATTTTTTGATAAGCTTTTTTTCCGGACGTGCTCAGTTAAATACTAGTTTCAATTAAATTGAACTATGACACTTCTCGCTCACTAAAATTTTTTCAACGAATCAATCCTTAGCTGATTATCAATATTTTATTTTTTAAAACCCTTTAAAAGCTTGGCGGAACAGCTTAAAATTAATTTTGATAAATTGACACTCTGACTATCATTAATTAAACTGATGATATCAGTATATAGGAGGAATATTTAATGTGCGGCATTATCGCTTTTAGCGACCCGACTGTTGACGACAAAGAAACAACGATCCAGTCCATGATGAAAATGATTGAACACCGTGGTCCTAATATCAAAGGCAGCGGTTTTTATACCAACGACCAAGTAGCCCTTGGCTTTCGCCGACTAAGTATTATTGACCTTCAAGGTGGCAAGCAACCAATCTATAATGAAGACAATTCAATTTTAGTGACATTTAATGGTGAAATTTACAATTATCAAGATTTACGTAGCGAATTACTCAAAGCTGGTCATACTTTTACTACTGAAACAGATACTGAAGTATTGCTACATGGCTATGAAGAATGGGGTATGGCTGGCACGCTAGAACGCGTGCGCGGCATGTTTGCTTATTTGATTTGGGATAATAATAAACAGACTTTATACGGTGCGCGAGATTTCTTCGGTATTAAGCCGCTATATTATTATCAAAATGGTGAAACCTTTATTGTCGGTTCTGAAATTAAATCTTTCTTGAAGCACCCTAATTTTAAGAAGGAATTAAACCAAGAAGCGATCAAACCTTTTTTGATGAATCAATATAATGATTTGAAAGAAACTTTCTTCAAAAATGTTTATCGCTTCCCAGCAGGGCATTGGTTTGAGTTACATGATCAAGACTTGCAAATTCATGAATATTGGGATGCGCAATATCAAATTAACCACCAACGTTCAGATCAAGAAACAGTCGCTGAAATCGACAAAACAATCAAAGATTCTATTAAATTGCACAATATCGCTGATGTGCCCGTGGGGAGCTTCTTATCTGAGGGAGTGGACTCCAGTTATGTCACTTCCGTTTTACATCCACAAGAAGTTTTCAGCGTCAACTTCGATAACGGTCCTTACGATGAAGCTAGTGTTGCTAAGCAATTAGCGGATGAAGAAGGACTTCACTTTAATCAAGTCACCGTTAATGGTGACGAAGCTTTTAATGACTTTGCCGAAATGCAATACCACTTAGATGAACCGGATAGTAACCCTTCGGTGATTCCCCTTTGGTATTTGTGCCGCTTAGCCCGCAAAAAAGTAACCGTCGCCTTATCAGGTGAAGGGGCTGATGAATTATTTGCTGGCTATGTTAATTACGGAATGCATTCGCATAATATGACTATTAAAGTCTTTGGCAGTGGCTTACACAAATTGCCCAAAGGCATCCGTCAGCACTTGGCTAAGGACATCAAGCATGCGCCTAATTTCCCGGGAAAAGTTCATTTATATTGCCAAAGCGCCCAACCATCAGATTATTACGTTGGTGAATCCTTAATTTTTGATTTACAACAACCGACTATTTTCACCTCACAGCAAGCCAATGCTATTTTACAAAAACCGTATCAAAATGATTTAACAGTCAATGGTATCTATCAAGAAGACTTTGCCAAGGTCCAAGATGCTGAAGAAGTTAAACAAATGCAATATATTGATTTACATCACTTTATGCTCAATGATATTTTGCAAAAAGCCGATAAGATTTCCATGGCTCATTCTTTAGAATTAAGAGTGCCTTTCTTGGATAAAAAAGTAGCCGAATTAGCTAACTCCATTCCTTCGAAAAAATTAATTAATCGGCATGATACTAAATATATTTTCCGTAAGGCTGCCAATCGTCACTTACCAGAAGACTGGGCCAAACGTCCTAAATTAGGCTTCCCTGTTCCGGTTAAAACCTGGCTCCGGGAAGATAAGTACTTTGATAAAGTTCAAGACTTATTTAGCCAAGACTGGGTCAGTGAGTTCTTTGATCAAGATAAAATTTTACAATTATTGCAAGATAATTACGATGAAAAAATTGACGCTCGGCGGCAAATTTGGAACATCTATACTTTCTTAACTTGGTATCAATTGTACTTTATTGACTTTGACGGTACCGTTGAGAAATATGCACACATGCAACCGGATGTGCAAGCCTTTATGGATAACGGAACGCTAGTTTAATTAAGCTGTGACAAAGAACGATTAAAAAGCGAAAACCAACCTAGCCCAATTTAAAAGTCGGTTTTTGACTTTTTATATGGCGTAGTTAGACGCAGTCTTTTGCTCTTTGGAGCGCAATTCTAACGCACTGCAACAAGAAACACTTAGAAATTGAATACTAAAAAAATAAGCAGTTAAGTCAAAAAACGACTTAATTGCTTATTTTTTATTGATTTATCTAAAATAAAGCTTTTAGTAGCAAACTGATAAAAAGCTGAAGAATAGTTTATCCGAACCGCCTTAATTAACGGACATTCTATATAAAAATTTGAGATTAAATTTTTTATGCTTAATCAAAGCAGAAACAAAATATGCTACAATAGTTAGTGCGATAAGTTTTATGGGCGATGACTGTTTGTTCTCAAGGAGGTGCTTGCGTATGAGAATACGGAAGAATCAACAGAAAGGATATCCAGTCTTACTTGAATACCTATCAGGTATTGGTGTTGATGATTGCTTTTGGCACATTAGTTGCCACAATCATGAACAAAAAGTAATAAAAAATCGTCCTATCACAACTTTGGCAAGTTATAGGACGATTTAATATTGTTGTAATAACTTAGTCACCGCCTTTAAAGCGGATCGCTGAGGGATTGGTGCTTGAACGCCTATCCCTTTTTCATTACCAATATAACATATTTTTTGGCAAAAATCATTTTTCAATTGATAAATAATTTAATCTCAGTAATATGCTACAATAGTTAGTGCGATAAGTTTTATGGGCGGTGACTGTTTGTTCTCAAGGAGGTGCTTGCGTATGAGAATACGGAAGAATCAACGGAAAGGATATCCAGTCTTACTTGAATACCTATCAGGTATTAATGTTAATGATTGCTTTTGGCACACTAGTTGCCACAATCATGAACAACAAAAAGTAACAAAAAATCGTCCTACTAATAACTTTGACCGGTTATAGGACGATTTAAAGATGTCATGTAACTAGTCACCGCCTTTAAAGCGGGGCGTTCAGGGATTGGTGTTCGAGCACCAGTCCCTTTTTCATTACTATCTTAACACATAACTTATTTTTTGAATATGATTTTAAACATCAAGATGATACTATGCCAAGAAAAAACAGTTTCATAACTTTATACATATTTTCCCGTTATAGTGCTCAAAAAACGAATTAACGCTGCTTTTTAGGTAAGAATTTCCACAAAATAACGAAGACTACAATAGCTAAAATTAACAACAAAATAAAGGCATGCTGTGTTCCTTGAATCGTTTTTTGAGTCAAAGATAGATTCTGCTGTAATTGACTCTGAGCCACAATCGCAGCGACTAAAGAAGTGCCCACAGCACCCGCTAATTGCTGCAAAGTATTCAGCCAAGCATTACCATCCGCCTGTTGTTGATTATTTAACTGTTGTAAAGCACTAGTCATAATGTTGCCATAAGCAATGCCAACGCCACCCATATACAGAACATACAAACAGATTAATAATCCTGAGTTCAGATGAGCGGTTGCTAGAGTAAAGATCAACAAGCTCACAATTGCTAACAAAACACCACTCAAAATTGGTTTCCTGGCACCAAAGTTATCTAACAATTGGCCGCCAAACGGTGCCAAAATAGCTCCTAAAGCTGCGCCTGGCAAAACTAATAAACCGGCAATCGTGGTACTTTGATGATTCACCAATTGAATATAATTAGGTAATAAAAACGAAGTTCCCAAACTAATAATTTGAAAACAGAAAAAACTAATTAGATGTCCGCTAAAACTAGCTTGCTTAAATAAACCTAAGTTTAAGACCGGTTCTTGGGTGTGTTGATAGCTAATAATAAATAAGATGAGACCAATAATTCCTAATAGCCAAGCACCGCTAACTGACCAACTCCACAGTTTTTTGGTTCCTAAATTACTAAAGCCAAAAATTAAGCCCACAAAAAAGATTAGTAAACTAATGATCCCCGACCAATCAAATTTAGTTTTGACCAATTGACTGACTTGCTGGATACAACTTAAACCCAAAATTAAAGAAATTACTAGAATTGGCAGTAACAAAACAAAAATAAAGCGCCAACCCCACAGATTAACGACCACTCCGCCAAAAGTTGGCCCAACGGCTGGTGCTACTGCGGTAATTAAGGAACCAATTCCCATCATAAATCCAATTTTTGCCGGCGGAACTTCTTCTAAAATAATGTTAAACATTAATGGTAAGGCAATCCCTGTTCCTAGTCCTTGAACCATCCGTCCCAAAAGCATCACTGGAAAAATTGGTGCACAGGCATCAATGATTAATCCAACAATAAACAAAAAATTAGCTGTTAAAAAGAGTTTTTTAGTTTTAAAGTTTCGTTTTAACAAGGCCGATAGCGGTACTACGATTGCCACCACTAATAAATAAATCGTCGTCATCCATTGAACAGTAGCTGTGGAAATGTGAAATTCACGCATCAAAGTGGGAAAAGTAATATTCATGGCCGTTTCCACAACCACCCCACAAAATGACATTAACCCTGCAGCTACAATGGCGCCGATGACTTTCGGCGTAATGGCTTTATCAGTTTTCATTTTTTTTGCGTCCTCCTTGTTGATAATAAGTTAAAATCTCTTCAAATATTTGCACCTGTTGGGTGGAAAAATGTTGTTCTAATCGTGCTTGCTCCTGTTTCATATAACGCTTAATCACTTGCACAATTGCTTGACTATGTTCAGTCAAAAATACTGCCCGTTGGCGCGCATCAACTTGACTGGTTTGGCGCACCACTAATTGCTTTTTTTCCATACGCTGTAAAATTAAAGTCGCCGTAGAACGCCGAATATTGAACTCTTGCTCCAAATCCCGTTGTAAAACCTCAATCTGCGAATGATCACTTAAGTAATCAATAAATGACATCTGCATACTAGTTAAATCATATTTTTTAGCAAATTGGTCAAAATCATTCGTCATTTGCCGCGCAGCTTTTTGTAATAACCGACCAGTGTTGCGCACTAGATTCACCTCACATTTCAAACGTTAGCTAGCTAACCTTTCAAAAAATATATTCTACACTTAACTAAACGATTGTCAAGAATTAAAAAAGTTGGGACAATCAGCTTAATAAAAAGTCCGCAGACCCGTTATTAATACCTGATGATCCCAACTTTACCTACTAAGAGATTAAGCTTTTTTCCTGACTACCTTGCTTTTCATTAAAGCCCAATAAATTATAGCACTCACTAACATGGCAATAAATGTTGCGCCAACACTGTCATTAATGATTGCCCAGCGCCGCAAAACAAAATACAAAATCACTCCTACAATCCAAGTTCCAAAAGCATTGATATTGATACCGTGATGATACCAATAACGACCGTTGGGCCGATCAAAGTCATCAATTTGATATTGCCGGTGATTTAAAATGAAATAATCAACCAAGAAAATTGCAATTTCGGGTCCTAAGAACATACCCACTCCATCTAAAAAGAGTTCAAAAGTTTCTAAGAAAGTTGTCACATAAGCCGGAATAAATGTTACTACTGTCGCAACTAAGGTCACAATCCACAGTGCAACCTTTAATTTTAATTTTGGGAAAATATTCGTAGCCGCTGAACCAGCGGCCATCAAGTTCACCGCATTCGCCGTCGTACTAGTCAGCATGATCACAATTAAGGCCAATGCACCCAAGCCCAATTTGGTAGCAATCGTACTTGGATCGGAGTTATTGGGATCAAATTTATTCAGACTAATCGCGGTCGCAATGGTCGCAACAATGCCCATTAAAGCAAACCAAACTAAACCCAAGTTGGCGCCAATAAATGACCACCAAGTGGCGCCCGATCTTTTCTTGGCAAAGCGACTAAAGTCCGCAGCGGCGGTGACCCAAGCCAAGTTAAAGGCAGCAATCGTATCAATCGCTACACCATTAGCTAAATGTAATTTAACCGGTGGTTGCCAAGATAAAATTTGGCTCAAGGGCACCATTCTTAAAACAATAATTGATTCCCAAAGAACAAAAATGGTGACCAAAATAATGCCAATGCGTTCAATCCATTTAACTGACTTTTCGCCTAACGAAATACTACCTAAATGTAGTAAGGACATAATCAGAATGCCAGCAAATAAGCCCCACCGATTTAACGTTTGATTGTGCGAGGACCAACCAAAAATTTCCCGCAAAATATAACTTACAGACACTGCCGCAATGTAAGTATTAACCGCAGCCCAACCGATAAACTGAACAATATTAATCAATGACGGTAGAATCGACCCCTTAACTCCAAAGGAACCGCGCATTAACGTCATCGTGTTTAAGCGACTTTGATATCCGGCTAATGAAACCAAAGCCAATAACAAATAGGAAATAATCCCCACAATAATGAGTAACGTTGACGAAGTCAAAAAACCACAAGCGGCAATGACCCCGCCTACATACCAAGTACCGTTATTGGCGTTTGCCCCAATCCAAGTGGCAAACATATCCCAATTAGACATATTTTGTTCAGAACTGCTGATGACGTTTTGCTGTTTAAATCCCAATTTTAAATTCTCCTTTGTCATTTTAGGTACAAAAAAAGCTCGCAAGTTCAAACCTCCGAGCAGAACTGAAACCGTGCTCCTTTCTTAATCTCACAGGATTAGGTTAAAAGGACTAAACTTATGACCTAGGTTACTGATTTAAAATGTAAAAGTCAATGGATTTTTCAAAAAGATTTTAGTTAACTGCTGAAATTTGCTATGATAGTAAGGCTTAGTTTTCAACCTCAATTACAAATCATCTCAAAGTTCAAACGTTCTGGAAAAACTGAAGCTATTGATCAATCAACTTTTCACCATTTGAAATAGTATTAAGGAGAAATTGCTTTCATGGAAAATAAAGCAAAAAAAATTAACGGTTTTACCTTAACAACGCTGGTTGTCACTACTGCGATTGGTTCGGGAATCTTTGCCTTAAGTAGTGATTTAGCCAAAGCGGCCGCCCCCGGTCCAGCATTAATTGCTTGGTTAATTATTAGCGGTGGTATTTTATTATTAGCTATGACTCTCAACGATCTCTTACAAAAGCGGCCCGATTTACAGGGAATCTTTAGTTATGGTCAATCTGGCTTTGGCAATTTTTGGGGGTTTATCAGTGGTTGGGGCTATTGGATGTCCGGTTGGCTTGGTAATGTAGCTTTTTCAACCGTTTTTATGAGTACCTTGGGCTATTTTTTTCCCATTTTTCAAAAGGCCAACGGTTGGCCAGCAATTTTAGTAGCCAGCCTGTGTTCATGGTTACTGACGTTATTAGTGAATCAAGGCGTGGAAAATGCTGCCTTGATTAATTCCTTAATTACCCTGTGTAAACTCATCCCTATTTTCGCCTTTATTGTGGCATGTTTACTCGTTTTTAATACCCATGTCTTTAGTTCTCAGTTTTGGGGTAATCTGCACAACAATTTGGTCTGGAGTAGTGTTGCTCCCCAGGTTAAAAGCTGTTTTATGATTATGATGTGGTTGTTTGTCGGTATTGAAGGCGCGACCGTATTGTCTTCACGCGCTAAGAGTCAAAAAACTGCTGGTAAAGCAACAATTATTGGTGTTAGCTGTTTGTTGCTGATTTATATTCTAGCCTCTATCTTACCTTATGGTTACTTTAGTCGAGCTCAATTAATTCATGCGCAGCAACCGGTGATGGCTTACTTATTTCAAAAAATTGTGGGCCCTTGGGGTGGAACTTTCATTAGTATTGGTCTTTTAATTTCCATTTTTGGCGCCTGGATTTCGTGGACCATGTTGCCGGCTGAAACTCTCAGCACCATGGCACAGCATCATCTCTTGCCCCAAATTTTAGGTAAAAAGAATCGGCATCAAGCACCGACTTTAGCGTTAATTGTCACCGGCTTAATGGTACAAATCTTTTTATTAACCCTGCTCTTTACTGACCAAGCTTACGAATTAGCTTATAGTTTAAGTACCGCGGCAGTAATTGTTTGTTACATCATAGTCGCCGCTTTTGAAATTAAGTTTTCATGGCAACAAAAAAATTGGCGGACCTGCTGTTTGGGCTTAGGAACCATCAGTTTTGAAATTATCGGGATTACTTTATCCGGACTACAATATTTACTAGTCTGCACCATTATTTATTTGCCCGGAATTTATTTATACTATCATGTTAACCATCACGAATTAAATACTTCCTTATCTCCGAGCGAACGCGTAGGCACCACCAGTTTAGCTATCATTGGTTTACTGGCATTAGTCTTGGTGAGTTTTCACCGATTAATTTTGTAATTAATTAGACAAAAATAGGCTATGGCATCTGCAGTTAGTTTTAACAAGTAGTTGAACTTTGATTCACTTCTTATTAATCCGACTACACAATGCTTTAGCCTATTTTTCATTAAATTTAATATTGGCGGATCCCTTGTTGATAGACCTGCTTGTCTTTTTGGGCAACAGCTTGAATATCAGCTAAGGGATTTTGCTTCAAAACGAGAAAGTCCGCATATTTACCAACTTCCAAAGTTCCATACTCTGCGTCAATCTTCAACAATTGGGCCGCGGATTGACCAGCTGCCTGCAATGCTTGAAAATTCGTGGCACCGACTTGCGTCATTAATTGAAATTCTACTGGGACATCCGTAAAATCATTAAATGGCGTTCCTGAGTCGGTTCCAAAAGAAATCTTCACACCAGCTTTGATAGCTTTACCGATATTAGCAAAATAATCATCTAAAAAAGCACTCGCTTTATCAAGCATATATTGGGGCAACTTGCCTTGACCATAGGTTGGAATCGTATAACCAGCAATCAAGGTTGGCGTTAAGAAAGTTCCCTTTTCTAACATTAACTCAATGTCTTCATCACTCACATAAGAACCATGTTCCACGGAATCAACTCCCGCAACAATCGCGTTATGGATGCCTTGACGTCCCTCGGCATGGGCTGCGACAGTCATGTGTTTAGAATGGGCTTCTTCAACCGCAGTTTGAATTTCTGCCAAACTCAACTCTGTATCATCAATTTGATCCGTCGGTGACATTACCCCACCGGTCGCCATCACTTTAATATTTTTAGCACCATGTTTAAACGCAGTGCGCACAGCTTTACGCATTTCATCTTGCGAATCAGTTAAATAACCCCAGTTCTTTTCACCATAAGTTCCTTCTTGAAAATCTCCGTGACCACCAGTCATCGACATTGGTCGTCCTGATGGGCAAATCTTCGGGCCCTTAATCTGATAGACGCCAGCTTGTGCAATTTTATTTAATTTAATATCAACATCAAAGACACAACCACAATCACGAATATAAGTGACACCTGTTCTTAACAATGCTTGTAGATTCTGCAAAGCTGCCACAGTTGCATCCGTTTCATTGACGAATGAGATATCGCCGTCATTTGGATCCATCATAATATGGGTATGCACATCAATAATTCCCGGCATTACATATTGACCCGCTAAATCAACCGTTTGTTGAGATTGAGGTGCCTTACCCGTTCCAGTTTGTGTAATCTTACCTTGGTCATTCACTTCAAACCAGGCATTCGCCAATACTTCATCTTTAGTACCCACAAACAAGTTACAATTTTTATAGACTGTTGTCATTAAAGAGCCCTCTTCTGGATTAAAATATAATTAAAATTTTATATATGGTAATTTACCACGTTATCCACACAAAGTCACGCCTTCTTCATTAATCTATGATTATTTTTTAGTTAAGAAAATAAGCTTAATTTATGTTCACTAATTTTAAAAATTAAATATATGGTACCTTTATTAGACATGGTTTTAAAGCTAGCCCGATAATGGCCTTTGCTTGTTCTCTAACTGCCTTATTCGGTTTTCCTGCTGATTATATTTTAACTACTGAAATTTGTAGTCAATTAGCTACCAATCCTAAGGAAGAAGCAGTTTTAAGTGACCAAATGCTCCCCAAAATGTTAGTGGGTGGTTTTGCCACTGTTTCGGTGGCTTCAGTCATTATCGCTTCTGTGTTCTTAAAGATGTTATAACTACAATTCACAATTAAAAAGTTAAAAAATACTTCATAACAGTTGATTAAATTTCCAACTAGCTATGAAGCATTTTTCAGTTAATCTTTATTAATAATCTTTTTAACTATTCATCCCTTTCATCTTTTCGCTTCTTACTTGCTAAACCAAAGAAGCTTAATAGTGTTCCTAATAATCCGAATCCCAACAATGATGCGGTGTGATCTTGTTGTTGATCATCAGACATCTGTGGTAATTTATTTTGAGCAGCAGACTGTGCTTTCTTTAAATTCTGTCCGGATAATGCATTCGGATCAAATTGTAGATTATGCGCTGCAGGTTGGTTGCCAGTTATCGTTCCATTAGGATTAGTTGCCGCAGAATTTGGAGTTTGTCCATTACCATTGGCACCTGTAGTGTTATTACCTGGAGTATTTCCAGTTGAATCATTACCTGAAGCAGTCTTTTGATAGTTAGCAACCACAATCACATCCGGATCGTTAGTATCAGCCACTGCACTGGCAACAACTTGAGTATCTGGAACATAACCTTGCTTACTTAAATCTGGCACTACTTGTGTAGCAAAGTTTTGCGTGCGATTGATTTTGGCAAATGCTGCAGTTAAATCTTGGGTATCAACTTGACCATCACCATCAGTATCGTAACCTAACAATTGACCGGTTGTTTTATTGACCACAGCAGCAATTTGATAAACAACTTGCTGCATCGTTGGTGAGCTCAAAGTATTACCATATTGATCTTGATACTTAATAATTCTCGTAACTGTCTTTTGCAGATCTTCTTGCGCAGTTCCTGTCGGCCAAACAACGCTTGGATTATTGCTGTCAATTGATTGACCTGGTTTAACATTATCGCTTGGTTTAACAACAATAATGTCATTGCTATTATTATCAGAATTATTGTCACTTGGCTGGTTATTATCAGGTACAGTTGGCGTAGTTCCACCACCATTATTATCAGCTTTATAAGTGACGGTCACGGTGCCAGCTTGTGTGCTTGCCGCTACGGTAGCTTGATCTGGTGTATAACCTGAAACTGTTGGTGAAGTTACTACAGCAAATGGATCTTGAGTAATGGCAGCAGCAATCGCAGCTGTCTTATCCTTGGTATCAGCTGTACCATTACCATCAGTATCGTAGCCTAAGAAACTACCATCTGCTTTATTCACAATTGCCGTTAACTGATAAGTCTTATTTTGGGTAATAGGAGTAGCTGCTTGAGTACCGTCACTCTTGACATAATTAATGATTCTTGTAGTTTCACCCGTTAAATTATTTGCCCAAGCTTCTTGTGGCATCTTCAGTGTAGTGCTATCACCGACTGGTGTTTGTGCATTGGCATTGTCAGAAGCCGTTACTGGAATCGTACCAGTTTCTTCGGGTGGAGTAACTGAACCGCCATCGTTAGTGTAAAGAACAATAACATCACTAGGATCACTAGTTGCAGCCACAACTTGTTGATTTGGAGTATAACCTGAAACTGGTGTCGATGTTATTGCAGCAAATGGGGTCTTTGCCAAAGCTGTTTTGATTGCCACATTCTTATTAGTGGTATCAGTTGACCCATTACCATCAGTATCATAGCCCTTAATTTGACCCGTTGCTTTATCAACAATTGCCGTTAAACTATAAGCTTGGCTTTCTTGCTGAGCAGCTGGAGCAGTAGTTCCATCACTCATGACATAACTAATAGTCTTTGTTGCAGTACCGTGCATAGTTACAGCAGTAGTTCCTGTTGCTGGGGTGGTGCCCGGCTTTGTATAAACAACAACTATATCATTAGGGTCATTACTTGCGGCAACTGTAGTTTGACTTGGATCATAACCAGAAACACTTGGCGAATCTATCGCATCAAACGGTACCATAAATAAAGCAATTTTGATAGCTTCATCTTTATCAGTCGTATCAGCTGAGCCGTCACCGTTGGTATCATAACCCAACAATTGACCCGCTTTATCAACAATCGCGGTTAAACTATAATCTTTCGTTTGTAATTGTGAATCCGGAGCTAAACTACCATCATTCATGACATAATAAACAGATCTGGTGGCCGTACCGTTAATTTTGACTGAAGTCGTATCCGTTACTGGCGGTGTAGTTCCGCCACCATTATCAGCAGCAGTGTAAGTTACCGTCACTGTTCCGGCTTGCGTGCCTGCTGCCACTGTAGCTTGATCTGGTGTATAACCTGAAACTGTTGGTGAAGTTACTGCAGCAAATTGATCTTGAGTAATGGCAGCAGCAATCGCTGTTGTCTTATCTTTCGTATCAGCCACTCCATCACCAGTTGTATCATAACCTAAGAAAGTCCCGTCAGCTTTATTCACAATTGCTGTTAACTGATAAGTCTTACTTTGAGTAACAGGAGTAGCTACTTGAGAACCATCACTCTTGACATAATTGATCGTTCTCGTGGTTTCACCTGTTAAGTTACTTGCCCATGCTTCTTGTGGCATCTTCAATGTAGTGCTATCACCTACTGGTGTTTGATCATTGGCATTATCAGCAGCTGTCACTGGAATCGTATCATTTTCTTCAGGTGGAGTTGTACCATCAGCAGTGTAAGTTACCGTCACTGTTCCGGCTTGCGTGCCTGCTGCCACTGTAGCTTGATCTGGTGTATAACCTGAAACTGTTGGTGAAGTTACTGCAGCAAATTGATCTTGAGTAATGGCAGCAGCAATCGCTGTTGTCTTATCTTTCGTATCAGCCACTCCATCACCAGTTGTATCATAACCTAAGAAAGTCCCGTCAGCTTTATTCACAATTGCTGTTAACTGATAAGTCTTACTTTGAGTAACAGGAGTAGCTACTTGAGAACCATCACTCTTGACATAATTGATCGTTCTCGTGGTTTCACCTGTTAAGTTACTTGCCCATGCTTCTTGTGGCATTTTCAACGTAGTGCTATCACCGACTGGGGTATTACCATTAGCGTTATCACCAGCAGTTACTGGGATTGTACCAGTTGCCATGTTATCAGGCGTATAAGTGACGGTCACTGTTAAAGTATTCTGATTAGCAGCAGCGTCACCGGCAGCATTTTTATCAGCATTACCATTTAAGACCGGTGCAACATTTTCAATCACTGCTTTATCAGGTTTATAGCCAGTAACGGTTGGCGAAGTTACAGAAGTAAAAGTCTTATCTCCAAATGATTGCCGAATAGCATCTTGCTGGTTCGTCGTATCAACTTTGTCATCAGTATTAGTATCGTAACCAATAAATTTTCCCGTGACAGCATTGACAATCGCCGTCAAATGATAAGGAATTTCCTGAGAACTTTCCGCAGCAATCTCCGTACCATCAGCTTTAACATACTTAATTACCAATTTGGCAGAACCAGTCAAATTTTCCTTCCAAGCAGCCGCTGGTGTTAGTAAGTTACTGCCGGTTTGCAATGGCGTATTTTTATCATGATTATCGCTATCTTTAATCGTAACAGTTGCTTGCGGTGTATAGGTGACTGTTACGGTTTCAGCATTCAAATTAGCATTTTCTGAAGCAACAGTTGCTTGATCAGGTGTATAATTAGCAATTTCTGGCGATTGAGCTGCATAGAAAGTTCGACCACTAATTGCCGCTTTAATAGCCTCATTTTTAGCATCAGTAGCATTAGCCGCAATATCAACGTTACCATCACCGTTGGTATCATAGCCCAAGAAAGCTCCGGTAAAGTCCACGATAGCCGTCAAACTATACGGTACCACTTGGACTACTGAGGTTGCTGCAGAACTACCATCAGCCATGACATAATTGATCGTCCGTGTTACATTACCCGTTAAATTATCCTTCGTCGCTTCTATTGGCGTAGTTGCTTTACTACCAGGTTCCACTGGTTGATCAACCGTATGAGCTGCCCCGCCAGAAATTGGTAGCGTCCGATTCTTAGTGTAAGTAACCGTCTCTTCTTGAGGAACATGAGTTACTGGGCTAGCAGCTACAATTGGTGTATCTGCTGAATAGCCTAATTGTGTTGGTGAGGTTACCGCTGCAAACTCACTCTTGTTTTTTGTTAAATATTCATCAATCGCATAATCTTTATCTTGCGTATCAGCTTGTCCATCACCAGTTGTATCGTAACCCATGAAGGCACCAGTGGAATCCACAACTGCTGTTAAATAGTAAGGAACTGTCTGGACGTTATCGTCAGCTACAGGTGAACCATCTTTATCTACATAATGAATCGTTTGATTAACCATTCCATTTAATGCTGCTGGTTTAGCTTCGTCTGGCAGAGTAATCGTTGTTCCTTCATGATCAATGGTCGTAGCATCGTCTGCTAAATCTGCACCCTTAACCGGAATCAAATCATTCGCAGTGTAATAAACTTTAATATCCTTCGTATCACGGCTCGCAGCTACTTCTTTCGTACTTGGAGTATAACCAGTTACGGTTGGAGACGGTTGGTCATAAAAGGTCCGATCTTTTAACGCAGCCGCAATCGCTGTGTCTCTATCCTGAGTATCTGCCATTTTATCACCCGTGGTATCATAGCCAAGGAATTTGCCGGTAGTGGCATCCACAACACCAGTTAATTGATAATTAACCGATTGTGGAACTATGACTGTTGTATTATCATCTGAAGGATGATTAGGAACGCCTACACTACCATCAGGTTCAACTTGAGAATTTAAGCTAGACTGTATTTCATCCAAAGCATTATCGCTATTCGGGACGACATAAATAATATTCCGAGATACTGTACCATTTAAGTTAGCCCCTGTAGCTTCTTCTGGAACCTTATACTGACTACCAGGTTCAATTAAATCATCAGTAGTTTGATCACCACCAGTAATGGCAATCGTACGATTCTTTGCATATTTGACGGTTACGGTCAAATTATCCATATTTGCGTCAGTAGCAGCGACAGTTGCTTGATCAGGTGTATAACCTGCAACCGTTGGTGTTGGTTGAGCATAAAATGAACGCTGGTTTTGATTAATATAGGAAGTGACAGCAGCTTTTTTATCTTTAGTTTCGGCGGTACTACCATCGCCATCGGTATCATAGCCAACAAAAGCACCAGTATTCGCATTTACCACGGCTGTTAAATGATAATCCACCAACTGCGGCACTGAAACGACCGTATTACCATCATCATCAGTTAATATTAGATATGGCACACCGACACTACCATCAGGTTCTTCTTGCTTACCTAAAGCCTCCTTGATCTCACTCAAAGCAGCTGGATCATCAGCTGGTACTACATAATTGATTGTCCGTTGCACATTACCCGTTAAGTTAATTTTCCAAGCTTCTTCGGGCATCTTCACCGAACTGTCAGTTTCTACTGGTGTATCACCCTTCGCATTAGCAGAATCCTTCACTGGGATAAAGCGATTTTTCGTATAGTTAACTGTTACAGTTTGATCGCTACTATCATAAGGAATTGCTACAGCTGCTACAGTGCCCACATCGGGAGTTCCATAATCTTGAGCACTTAAGTTCGGCGAAACAACAGCTGCTGCCGTTAATGATTGTGGATAGTTCTGATTGATAGCTGTCTGCTTATCAGTGGTTAAAGAACCATCTGGTAAAACGTAACCATCAAAGTGAATGCCGGTAACTTTGCCGTTAGTCTTCTCTTCGGTAAATTGTGCAATCACCTGGTAATCAATAATTTGCGTGACTGGCTTAGAGACTTGAGCTCCTGTATCTTTATCAACATAATTAATCGTGCGCGTAATTTTCTTTCTTAAATTGCTTGCCATGGCTTCTTGCGGCCATTGAGGACTATCAGAGTCATCTTGATCAACAAGATAACCTGGTTGTAAATCCATCGCAGCGTTTGCTTGAATTGTATCTTCACTCAAAACTGGTAATTTAGAATAATAAACTGTCACATCTTTAGTCCCAGGCACAGCCGAACTAGCAGTTACAAATGGCTGATCCGGAGTGGAATAACCTGACACACTAGGAGACTCTTGTTGTTGGAAGTTTTTAGCGACTTTTGTCACCGCTGCGTCTTTCGCGTCAGCAATAGAAGCAAAATCACTTAACAAGACGTCAGCTTTGCCATCGTTATCGGTATCATAACCTAAGAATTGATCATTATTTCCTTTATCAATGACCCCCGTTAATTGGTAATCAGCCTGTTGGACAACATCCGGACTAATCGGAATCCCCGGTTTAGCTTGATCTTGATAATGAATGGTACGATGAACGGTATCTACTAAATCATCAGCTTTTACTGTATCGGGTAAATCATCGCCGGTCGTCACCATTGCTAAACCAGTATCGGGAAGCTTAGATTGAACATAATAAACATCAACATCATATGGTTCATCTTCTTGGCGCGCAATGGCTTGTTCTACCACCGCTTGACTAGGCGCATTATACCCATCAACATTCGGTGAAGTTACTGCCGCAAAGCTCTTAGCATTAGGATTCGTTGTCGAGCCTGCTGCCCCAATGGTCTGCAATGCTTGGGTTTTATCTTTCGTATCCGCTTGGCCATCACCATTAGTATCGTAGCCTAAAAAAGTTCCATCATCACTCACAACTGCTGAGAGATAATAATTAACAGTTTGCGTCACAGTAGGCGCAATTGATTGATTAGTTGCACCATTTAAATAATTAATCGTCCGCGTAATTGGGACAACTAAGTTGGATTTATAAGCTTCTGCGGGGGCCGCAACACTAGTTCCTGGTAAATTACTACCTTCTACTAAATTATCTTGATCAGTAATGACTTGTTGGCCGGATTGTGCTACGGGTTTATAAACATAAGTAACCGTCTTACCACTCGTACTACTGTCTAAAGTTCCGGTTTTTGGCAGTCCCGTGGAATCTACAGCTACGTATTGATAACCCGCAATCTCTGGCGGTTCTTGGGCAGTATAAGTCTTACCATCTGCACTGATCGTAACTGTTTGAGAAACTGTTCCTTTGCCAATAGGATTACCGTTCAGATCAACATAATTCAAATTAACAAATTGGGCAGGTTTGAATTTAAATTGATCAATTTGGAATTCTTGTAAGTTCGTATTCCAACCTGTCGAAGCCGCCATCATTAAGGATACTGAACGATACATATCGGTATCTGGAATGTCTTTCGTCCAAACCATGGTGACACCATTAGTAGTCTTGAACGTAATTTTTAATTCACGAGTGCTAGCGGTATAAGTTACCGTAAAATCATGTAGCGAATTATTTAAATTATTATCGGCCAAACCTTGAACAGACTTTTGGTCAACAGTAGCCCACCAACGTGGATAATCTTTACCATCAGTTCCTTTGACATTTTTAAAAGAAGTCGTGACAAAGGCACCATAAGCGTAATAACCATTTGGCTGATCAGCATCCCAACCAAACTCATTATCAGAATTACTTGGATCGGGGGCTTGATAATCTTCATTTGGATAAGTATCTAGCTTAAAGCCAAAAGCATTTTGTAAACCACCAATCCCGAGGTTACCACCAAAGGCTCCAATATCATCGGTATTACCAGTATGAATGGCAAAGCTGACACCATCAGCACCACCATAATAACTGGGCTTATCGCCCAAACGAACTTTGCCACTTAACGAAAAGTCATTACTTAAATCAATCTTTTTCTTTAAGCTAAAACTGCCGACATGAGAACGATCATCTGGTGTAAAAGTAAACAAACCGGTACTTGGATCGTAGGAACCACTACCACTGTAATCAAAATAGTCTAAGAAATTATCTTTGGTAACGGTGGCAATCCCATTCTGGTCAATCCCCGAATCTCGTAAAACATCTTGATAGGAAACTTGTTGGGGTGCTGTTGCAGTAGTGCTACGTAATAAAGAATTAGTGGCGTTCGACTGTACAGCCGTTGAACTTGCTGGAGTAGTAGTTACTGGCTCATGAATAGCAGTTTGATTATTAGTTGTAGAATTAGTAGTTGACTGAACTGTATTATTCGACTGAACTGCTGTTGCTGCCGGAATTTGATTAGTAGTTGTTGTATTTGAATTAACTGTCGCAGCAGATTCAGCAATAGGAGTGGCAGATGCTGGCGTTTGCGCCACTGGAGCAGGCTTTTCTTGCTCGGTTGGCACCGATGGTGTAACAGATGAAGTAGAACTATCAGAATTGCTGCTAGCCAGTACTTGATCGACGCTTTTGGCATCATCACCACTTACGGTTGCCGCTTGCGTTGTCATATTATTTAAATTAGCGCCAAACAAGAAAATAGTTGACGTCGTAATTGCTGCAAACACCCAGTGCTTCTTAGCTTTGTACATTTTATAATGAACTTTTTGGTCTTGCGTATATTTTGTATATTTCGACATCATCCAGCCTCCATTATGTCTATTGTTCAAAAAATAAGAACATTCTTAATACGCATTCATAATATAGCGTTTCCACCCAAAATAAAATTAAAACGCTTGTGAACAAAAAGCCAACTTGATCTTTTTTAGACCAAGTTGGCTAATAATACAGTATTAATTTTTTAAATCTTATTTTTAAACATTCAAAACTTTATCTAAAAAGTCCTGCAAACGTTGATTTTGTGGATGCTCAAAAATTTGTTGGGGTTCGCCTTGTTCCTGAATCTTACCCGAATCCACAAAGACTACCCGATCGGCAACTTCTTTGGCAAAACCCATTTCGTGCGTCACCACAATCATGGTCATTCCTCTTTTGGCTAAATCTTTCATAACTGCCAAAACGTCCCCAACCATTTCCGGATCTAGTGCTGAGGTTGGTTCATCAAATAACATGACATTCGGATCCATCGCCAAAGCGCGGGCAATCGCCACTCGCTGTTGTTGCCCACCTGACAAAGACTGCACAGTCGCATCAAATTTATCGGACAAACCGACCGTTTCTAACAATTGTTGGGCACTCTTTTGCGCTTGTTCTTTGGTTTGCTTTTTTAATTCGACTGGCGCCAACATAATGTTCTGGCCCACAGTTAAGTTATGAAACAAGTTAAAATGCTGAAAAACCATTCCAATATTTTCCCGCACTTGATTCATATTCGTCTTGGGATCAGCAATATTAATACCATCAACTAAAACACTACCTGAAGTTGGTTCTTCTAACTTATTAAGTGTCCGTAAAAGCGTACTCTTACCAGAACCAGAAGGACCAATGATGACCACAACTTCATTATCTTGAACCGTTAAGTCAATTCCTTTTAACACTTCATTAGTGCCGTAGGTTTTAACTAAATTTTTCACTTCGACTTTGGTACTCATCCTTGTGTCCTCCTTTGCACCCAATTAGATAACCAAGTTAATAGAGTAATTACAACGACGTAAATAATCGCAATAATGGTCCAAACTTTAAAGCCTTCTAAGTTTCTAGCAATAATAATTTTTCCGGTTTGGGTTAATTCCAAAATTCCAATAATAGATAAAATGGACGTATCTTTTAACGTAATAATAAACTGATTAATAAATGACGGAATCATAATCTTAATTCCTTGCGGCAAAATAACTTTACGCATTGCTTTACCAAATGGCAAACCTAAACTACGAGCCGCTTCCATCTGTCCCACATCAACTGCTTCAATTCCGCCTTTAACAAAAGCGGCAATATACGCGCCTTCGTTTAAGGTTAACGTAATCGTTCCAGCTAAAAAGGCGGGAATTTTTTGGCCAGTTAAGCTAGGAATTCCAGTATAGATAAATAATGCCAAGACTAATAGCGGCATGCCCCGGAACAGATAAATCACTGTACTAGAAATCCAATGACAGAATTTCATTGGCACAACACCTAATAAACCGATAATGACGCCAAAGATTGTTGCAAAAATAATGGCAACTACGGTTAACCACATGGTTTCAACAAAACCGGACCACAGCGCACCTTTATTTTGTTTCAACAAACCGATAAAGCTCCGATCTTCATGATCAGCTCCTGCTTTAGCAACGCCTTTATCTGCCTTACCACCAAGATATTTAGCTTTAATATCATCATAGGTACCACTAGCCTTAATATTGGTTAGGCCTTGATTGAAAGCTTTCAGTAATTCTTGATTTTGGCCTTTTTTAACAGCAAAACCATACGGTGCTTTTAATGCCGGCTTGGTAACAATTTTCAGATTAGTGCCTTTTTTAATCGCATATTGCATGACTGGCTGATCTTCAAAACAAGCCGCCGAATTACCAGTTAACACATCTTGGTACATGTTATTGGAATCATCAAACGTGACTGTCTTAAAACCATATTTGTGTTTAATACTATTAGCGTATTGCGCACCAGCCGTCCCTGTCTTAACTGCTACTTTTTTACCACGTAACTGGCTCAAACTAGTTACTCGACCCTTATCCGAAGTAGCCATGACGACCCCAGAATGATAATACGGATCGGAAAAATCTAATTTGGCTTGACGTTCTGGTGTAATTGACATGCCGGCCATGACCCCGTCAATTTGGCCAGATTCAACGGCTTGCACAGCAGCATTAAAGCCCAGCGGTTTGATCTTTACCTTAAAGCCTTGATCCTTAGCAATCTTCTTGACAACATCAATATCAATACCGACGTATTGATTATTTTTATTGGCAAATTCAAACGGTGGAAAAGTCACATCAGTCCCAATGGTAAAAGTCTGACCTTTAACTGCGGAGTGCGTCTTACCGCCCAAATACTTGGCCACAATTTTGTCATAGGTTCCATTAGCCTTAATCTTTTTAAAGCCGGCATTAAACTGCCGGAGCAATTCCTGATGCGTACCCTTTTTCACACCGAAACCGTACCAACCACCTTGTGCTGGTTTGGTAACAATTTTTAATTTCATACCTTGATTAATCGCATATTGCATCACTGGTTGATCTTCAAAACAGGCCACCGAATTGCCCGTTACAACGTCTTGGTACATGTTGTTAGAATCATCAAACGTGACTGTTTTAAAACCGTAACGCTTCTTCAGCTTCGTGGCGTATTGAGCAGCCGCTGTTCCTGTTTTAATCGCTACTCGTTTACCTTTTAACTGTTTAAAATCTTTGATGGAGCTATCTTTGCCAACAGCCATGACAACCCCAGTTTTAAAATAGGGGGTTCCAAAATCAAACTTGGCCTGTCGTTCCGGAGTAATTGTCATTCCGGCCATGACACCATCCAACTGTCCTGCTTGTGCGGACTGCACAGCAGAATTAAAACCAACTTGTTTGGTATTGACTTTAAAGCCCTCTTCTTTAGCGACGGCATTAATAATATCAATGTCAATGCCGATATATTTATTTTGATCGTTTGCAAATTCAAACGGCGGATAAGTAACGTCGGTTCCAATTTGGTAGGTCTTAGCCTGGACATGATGACTAGTAAGACTAAAGCATGTCCAGAAGCTAAATATCAACACTAACCAACTACTTAGTGTTTTTAAATGACTTTTCATCAATATCACTCCATTTATTAAATAAATTTAAACCCTCCATTAATTCCTAAAGACTCAGTGGTAACTACTTCAACATCTCCTTTGCTAAATTATTCTAAATTAAAGTTTAATGATACACCATTAACGCTTCTTCAGCATAATAAATATTAAGTCATAATTTTACTCTAAAATAATTAAGTTGTCATTTATTTACCCGCAAATCCGCTCAAGAATAGGCAAACGCGCCGAGCTAGTCTAGACCAATTAACCCCATTCTTGAAAAAATTGCACTTTTGAGTTTAACTCGCCCGTCGCCAATCAGAATCCATCAAGACTCGCGCTAAGATTAAACCTAGTGGTAAAAAGATGACAATCATCATCGCATTCAATAGCCATTGAGAACCTTGTGAAATCGCACCGACGCCTAAATAATACATTGCTCGATACATATACAAACCCGGAACCATAATCACAATAGCAGGCACGGTTAAACTAATCCGCGGATAATGAAACTTTTTATGGATAATTGATGCTAATAAACCGGCCACTAAGGCCCCAACAAAAGCGGCCGCAGCGGGCGGCAATGTGGTTAAATCAACTAATTCTAAGCGTAAAGTATTGGCAATGGCGCCATTAAAAGCGGCCAGAGTCGCCATTTTTTTGGAACTGTTAAACATCACAGAAAAACCAAACACTCCACAAAAACTGGCCGGAAACCGAAGCACTGCTAACAACCACGGATTCAACCCTAAGGGCACAAAATTATCGGGCCGTAAGTCACTGGCTAAGGCGACCATCCAGCCGACTAAGGTCGCGACCATGATAATCGTGACAGCATGGACAAAGCGTTCAATGCCCGAGCGCATATCCAATTTAGCAATATCTAAACCACTGGTAATAAACGGAAATCCCGGAATAGCGAATAACATCGAACCAATGTAACCCGCTTCATGTGCCACATTGATATGCAAACTAAATTCTAAGGTTCTGGAAATGACTAAATAAGTTAAACAAGCCACCGCTACCCCTGCTGCTAGACCTGCAAAGAGTGTTAAATGCTTACTATTCATTAACGACCGGACATAATTACCTAAACCAGCCCCGACAAAAGTACAAAACATTTCGACTGGACCACCGCCCAACAAAAAGACGAAGGCACTACAAGCTACTGCCGCGGCTAGCCCCAATATCAAAGGAGAATAATTTTTGGGTCGCTGTTGAATTTTATCCAGTAAATGATGAATTTTGCCAACACTTAAAAAAGCGCCTTCTTCTTCAAAAAGCGCTACAAAATTTTCCATGGCTGCTAATTTAGTCGTATCTACCCCACTGCTAGCTAGCGATAAAGCTTCTGTCACACTGCGGTACTCATCTTGCCCATCAAAACAACTGTACGAAATCGAAACCAAACCAATATCCGCTGAACACGTCACTTTTAAAATTCGCGCAATCGTATTCATTGAGTCGCGCACACGCCACGCTCCCGTACCGGAAGCTAACATAATCATGCCCACTCGTCCAATAATCGTAGCTTTTTCCATCAAGGAAGCATTGACTGCAGTTTGCTTTAAATGCTGTGCCACAACTCGGGACCAGGGAATATCCATATGATTTTTCGCAGCTAAATGAAAATGGGGTTGTAATTTTTTATCATTAGGCACTAAATTCGCCAACCTTTTTTGTACAATTTAAAATTTAATCAACTGCTTTTCATTATAGCATACCTATTTTCAGTAAAATGCTTCTACCAGTCGTGAGACTTTTAAGTAGCAAAATTGATCAACCATTAAGCTTTTAATTTAAGCTAATTCTACAATCCAATTATGCTGCTGATCAGTTTCGTTTAACAATTCTGGATGCTCTACCAAAGCTTGGTTAAACTGAACAACTCGGCCAGCGCAGGGCGTATGCAATTCCGTCACTGCTTTATCACTCTCCACTGATAGTAAGAAATCGCCGACGTTTAATTCGCTAACTTGCGGCAAATCAACAAACCCGACACTTCCCACTTCCTCTTGTCCTTTAGGCGCCAAACCAACGCGTGTATGCCCATTAGTTAGCTTTTGCTGCCAAAAATAATCCGCTTCTTCATTATCCATTTGCTTGCCTCCATCATCTTTATTAAACATATTTTAATTATACTGCTCTTTTTAAACTACGCATCCCAAACTTCATGCGCCACGTCTTGAAGCAGCTGAATTTTAGCCCATTGTTGTTGTTCGGTTAAAATATTTCCTTCCTCAGTTGAAGCAAAACCACATTGAGGACTCAAAGCCAAGTTTTCTAATGGATGATACTGACTAGCCACCTGCAGCCGTTGAATTAATTGGGCTTTGTCTTCTAATTGCCCCGACTTGCTCGTCACTAAGCCCAAAACCACGCGCGTATCTGCTGGAATAGCTTGAATTACTTCTAAACTGCCAGCTCGCTTTGTATCATATTCTAAATAAAAACTTTGAACCTGCTCTTTTTTAAATAAAACATCTGCCACGCTCTCATAACCCCCGGACACAAACCAAGTGGAATGATAATTACCACGACAAATATGCGTATTAATAGTTAACTCTGACGGAGCACAAGCAATCACTGCATTATTCAAATCGACAAATTGTTGCTTAATTTGGGCAATACGAGCTGGAGTTTGCGTTTGATGCAGCGTCCAGTCAATGATCTGCCCCCAAGAACAATCATCAAACTGAACTAACTGACAACCTGCTGCCGCTAAATCTGTTAAAACCTGTTGATAAGCAGTTGTAATAGCTTGCAATAATTTGTCCTCATGAGGATAAAACTGCCGCACACTATCCTGATTTTCTGGTCGACTTAACTCCGCTAATAATTGACTCGGTGCTGGAATGGTTTGCTTAACTAATAAATTATCCGGCGTGTGCGCCTGCGTAAATTTAAAGTGCTCCACAAACGGATGTTGTTCTCCACTAATCGGACCGTTCAGATTAACGGTCTCATTTCGAGTTTGTTCACCATGAAATTGGTAACCCGTTTGCGCTTGAGCCTTTTGTAAACCATTTAATCCCCAGAAAAAATCTAAGTGCCACCAACTGCGGCGAAACTCGCCATCCGTCACAACTTTTAAGCCCGAATTCGCCTCTTGCTTTAATAAGTCAATAATCGCTTGATTCTCAACTTGTTTTAAATCCTGGGCACTTATTTTGTGTTCAGTAAAAGCCTGGCGCGCCTGTTTTAAATTTGCTGGGCGCAAAAAACTACCGACGATATCATAATGTAATGCTGCTAATGGATTAACCTGTTGTTTCATAATTATCCTCCTTAGATTACTGCGAAATCGGCCTTGGCGAAAATCAAAAAAGCGTCCTACATGAATTCATGCAGGACGCACTTAGCGTGTTACCACCTTTTTTTAGCAGTATCTCACAATACTACTCTTAATCAGTACCTTTCATACTGAAACAAGTTATCAGTTGTTAACCGCAAGTTAAACTTGAGATTGCTCCCAGACCATCTTCAATATCCGTTTTAAATCACTTTTCAGCCACCGTGACTCTCTAAATTAGCGTGATATTTACTCATCTTTTCTCAGCAATTTTTAATTATTGCAACTTTAAAACAGCAACAACTTTTTGTCAACCTTTTTCTTAAAAAGCAGAAAACAAATTTCTGAGTAATGAAACTTAACACAACAACTATTGTGAAGTGCTATTTTTAATTCATTTGCCAAAAATTTTGTGCCAAAGCTTGATAAAATTGGCAGCCTAACAAATAATTTTGGACACTGACCCATTCATTAGCTTGGTGATCACTCACTCCTTCACCTGGACCACAAATGACAATCGGAAATTTACCAACTTGAATATATTCTGAAGCTTCAGTTGCTCCTTGACCCGCGATGATTTCGCCTGGCAAATGCAGTTGCTTTTGTAAAACAGACTGGGCTATAGTCACTAATTTACTTTGCGATTGATCCGGTAACGGTAACTCCGGATAACGATACTCAATGGTTAAATCGGCCCCTTGAGCATTTAATTGTTGAATTTGCTCATTTAAAAATTGATAAATTTGTTCATGAGTGTAAGCCGGCGTTGTCCGAATATTTCCCGTTAAACTTGCTTGTGCGGGGACGGAGTTAATCTGTTCACCGCCCTGGATTTGGCTCAGAACATGCGTCATTTTACCTAAAATAGGATCCGCTAGCTCAGCTTGTGCAAAATAGGCTTGCACTTTTTGGGCAAAGTCTATTAATGGCCAAATCGCATTTTTGCCCGCTGCTGGTGTCGAAGCATGAGCCGCCTTTCCCCGTGAAGTGACACAGTAATCAATGACGCCCTTATGCGTAACTTCCAGCTGCAAATTGGATGGCTCACCAATAACTAGTCCGGATAAATCATCGACTAAACCCAACTTGACTAATTGAGCTGCACCATATTCGCCCGTCTCTTCACCAACTGTGGCTAATAGTCGGACTCGTCCTGCCAACGGCTGTTTGGCCGCTAATAAATCAAGCATGGCCACAATCATTGCTGCTAAGCCGGATTTCATATCACTCGCACCGCGACCATAAACTTTATCATTACGAACAGTTCCTGCAAAAGGCGGCGTTTGCCAAGCATGAGCATCAGCTGCAACGACATCTTCATGACCACTAAAACCCAAAATCGGTCCGGTTTGTCCAATTGTAACTAATAAGTTATCGCGTCCCGGAGCAAAATTAACGCGTTGAATTGCTACTTGATCGGCATACGGCTGAAACAACTGTGCAATATAGTCGGCGACCTGGCTTTCGTTTTGATCAACGGTCTCGATTGCAATTAAATCAGTTAAAATTTTTAACGCTTGTTGTTGTTCCATAAAATAACCCCTAAGACTCTAAAATCTTATCTAAAAAGTCCTGTGCCCGCTGAGTTTGAGGATGTTGAAAGAATTGTGCTGGTGTAGCAGACTCTTGAATGCCACCATCGGCCATAAACCAAACCTGATCAGCAACGTTACGGGCAAAACCCATTTCGTGAGTAACGACAATCATCGTCATTCCTTTTTGAGCCAGATCCTGCATTACTTTCAAAACTTCGCCCACCATTTCGGGATCTAAGGCCGACGTAGGTTCGTCAAAAAGTAGCACTTGCGGATCCATCATTAAGGCCCGCGCAATGGCCACTCTTTGTTGTTGGCCCCCTGATAAATTAGCCGGATAGGCCGTTTGTTTATCACTCAAACCTACTTGTTCTAACAGTTCTTGTGCTTTCGCAGTCGCTGCCGTTTCTGAAATTTGCTTAACTTTCAGCGGTGCTAAGGTCAAGTTATCCAAAACTGTCATGTGAGGGAACAAATTGAATTGCTGAAAAACCATCCCCATTTGCTGACGCAACTGATCCAGCTGTTTATCCGCTAACTGTGTTAAGTCTTGATTTTTGAAAAGGACCGCCCCCGAAGTTGGTTGATCCAATAAATTTAAACATCTTAAAAAGGTACTTTTCCCGGCTCCTGAAGGTCCAATTAAACAAATTACTTGACCTTCGTGTACTTGTGAATCAATATTTTTGAGCACTGTATTGGTGCCAAATGCTTTTGTTAATTGTTTCGTTGCTAACAAAACTGGCTGTTGTTTAGTCGTTTCCATGGCCCATTTTCCTTTCAAAATATTTCATTAAACGCGACAAACTGAACGTAATGATAAAGTACAAAATCATGGTGATGACTAAAGGCATTACGCCACGATACGTATCCGCCTGCACTAAACGCGATTGATAGATTAAATCTTTAACTCCAATTACAGACACAATCGAACTTTCCTTAATCAAAGAAATAAATTCATTACCTAAAGCGGGCCAAATGTTTTTCATTGCTTGTGGAAAGACGACATACCGCATGGTTAAAACCCGTGACATTCCTAACGAACGGGCAGCTTCTCTTTGCCCAACATTAACCGAATTAATACCGGAACGAATCACTTCAGCCACATAAGCTGCCGAATTTAGCGAAACCGCAATAATTCCCGATAATAAAGCGGGAATATTAACAACCACACCTAAACCAAAATAAATAAACAGTAATTGCACCATCAACGGTGTGCCCCGCACAAATTCAATATAAGCTCCTGCTAACTTTTGCGCCCAAGAACTCTGACTTAACCGCATTAAACCTAAGATGATTCCTAATAAGAACCCAAAGAAGACCGAAATTGCGGAAATCATTAAGGTATAACCCACACCAGCAACAAAGAAATCTTTATAAGCCCACATGGAGTTAGCTTTTTGCTTGGCTTTCTTAGATTTATTATTGGTCATATATTTACCAACTTTGGGTAAATAGACTTTATTAATTAAATTATCCTTGTGAATCGTATCAATGGATTTATTGGCTGCTTGTACTAAAGAATTGGCCCCTTTAGGAAAAGCAATTGCAGAACCCGCTGACGAAATCTTAAAACCCGAAGGAATCCGAACCAAACCATTAGTATTTTTGACAAAGGCTTTAGCGGTTGCCGTATCAACTGCCACTGCGTCAATCTTATGTGTTTGCAACGCCAAAACTAAATCATTGTCTTTATCCATGCCTTTGAGTTTCGAAGCTTTAGCTTGTTGTTTAATCAATGAATACTGAATAGAACCTGTTTGTGCGCCAATAGTTTTGCCTGAAAATGATCGGTAATTATGATACCTATGTACATCAGCTTGCCGAATTAATAAATCTTGCCCTGTTTGATAATAATCCTTGCTAAAAGCCACACTCTTCGCCCGTTGTGGCGTGTTATTCATACCTGAAATGACCATATCAACCTTGCCAGTCTCTAAAGCCACCAACAACGAATCAAAATCCATCCGCTCAATAACTAATTTCACACCCAAGTCCGACGCAATTTTTTGACCGACTTCGACATCCATTCCGACAACTGTTGATTTGCCATGAATATTTTTAACGAATTCATATGGTGGAAAATCAGGACTAGTTCCCATCACTAGCTCTTTTTTAGCTTGCACTTTTTGCAAATAGTCATCTTGCACTTGACCATTTGTTCCCGCGGCTTGCGCTTGTGTGGTCGCCGTCAATCCTCCCCAAATGACCGTCAAAATTACAATTAATACTTGTAACCAAGACTTATGCTTGTTCATAAATAATACCTCCTTTATTTAATAACTCACATTATAAAATAATAAGCAAAAATTGCAAGATTTTAATTAAATTTAAAATCAAAAAAATAACTTTGAAACTATTGTTCCAAAGTTATCATTAGACCGCAGTAACAATCAATCACCTATTACATTTTTTAAACGTAATTAATTGATGAGAAAAGTCTCAATTACCTTGTCTCACCAACGTAGTGAAGATTGTCTCACCAACGTAGTGAAGATTATTACTATTCGGTTGATTAATTTCCAATATTTTAGCAATTTTAACGAATTGGCCGCGCAATCGTTAACGTATAATTACCTTGTAATAAACTCAAAAATGACGTAGCAAAGCCATCTTCATTAACACCCTTAGCAGTAGTGCGACCACCCATCTGAATCACTGGTGTCATGTTACTACCAGGTGTCACATTCTGCCACGGTCCTTCTAAGATCGCAGTATGTCCATTTTGTCCAAAGCCATCATTGGTATTAACAATAACAATATCCCCTGCTTGAGCTTGACTAGGATCAATCGCTTGTAAATATTGGTGAGCACCTTTAGCATCGTTTTCCATGGTTTGTGTGTACCAACCCATATTAGCCGGAACACGATAACCAGCTTTGGCTAAAGCTAGCCAAACAAAACCAGAACAATCAGTAACACCATTAGGATTGGGATTGGCCACGGAACCGATGTTACTAATACCATGAGTCGCGCCATAATTGAAGTAACCCAACATACTCTTAGCCGTCGTCACTACATCACCATTATTAACTGGCGTAGCAGTGGTAGCAGGAGTATTGGTCACACTAGTAGCATTAGTAACTGGTGTTGGGCTGACTGGTGTTGTCACGCCGGTATCCAAATTCTTAGTCACTACGTTAGTGGGCGTGACGTTTAAAGAACTATCTTGAGCGCGTAACCACTCGTTAGGTGCAACCTGATACATCAAAACATTTTGTAAGTTTTGACTTCCACCTTGAAAATAAGCAACTTTACCAACGCGCCATTGCGTATTGGCCGGTAGTTGTCGATTAGGGATTACTTGCCCTTGGTTATTATATAAATTAACCGTACTCGTTTGCGCATTAGTTGTGGCAATCTTGGCATTGTAAGTATCAGCTTTAGTCGGTGAAGTTTGAGTCGTTACCGCCGCTACACCAGCCGCCATCAAAGTACCAGCTGCTAAAACTTTATTTAATTGTTTCACCATAAATCATCCCTTATCTCCACTCAATTCCTGTTGTAATTTACTAATACTAATTTACAACGAATTGTGCCAAATGTGAAGCAAAATGTTTAAGAATTTCTTAAGATGCTACAAAGCAATTTGTCAATTTCCATCAGTGTTGCAATAGTCGCAATTATTTAAAAAATAAAATACGCGTAATTAAAAAATCACACGTACTTTGTTTAAGATTAAGTAAGTGGTACTCCTAAATGTTAACGTTCATCGACAACTGGTACGCGACTAGCAATCATCCCAGCATGCGACCCGGTCAACTGTAAAACACCACCGGCGGTAGCTTTTAATTGCATTTGTTCGTCTAAAAAGTCCTGTGAATAAGATTTGATTAAAAAGTCGCCGACCGAGGTTGTTAACGTCTGTTGAAAATCATGATGATCAGCACTCTTTTGAATCACAGTCAAGTTAAAGTTCACATTTAAGGTACAACTAGCTTGCGTATGCGAATAATCACTTACTCCGTCATCAAAGTTTAATAGTATCAAAGCATTTGGATCATCCAAATACGGTTGCAATTTAGTTTGTGCAGCTGAATCAACTTGTAAAAACATTCTACTTAACTCCCTTTCCTTTGAGCCTCATTGATTATGATAGTTAAAAAGCGGAGAATTGCCAAGCAATTAGAATTATAATCTGTTAAGCAGAGTTACTTTTGCCAGCTAGCAAAAGCTTTAACTTTACGATATTGTTGCACTTGCCAATCTGCGACTTTGTATGGTGAGTTAGGATTTTTGAGTAACTGCACTGGTAAAACAATAATTGCAACCATTGCCACAATCAATACTCCAACGCCTAACAACCAGTCTAATGGCACCACCAAGTTATTTTCTACAATATAAATGAAATAGCCCACACTGACTGGCATTAACAAACAAATCGCGGTAGCCATGCCCGGATTGTACCACGTCTTTAACGCTTTATTCATCATCAAAGCATGCCCGGGTAATTGAATCAAATTAAAGAACATAATCCCTAGTCCTAACCAAATCCAGTGGGGAAAAATTATTCCTAACAAGTAAAACAACCATGAAATGACATTAACTAACATGGAGGATAAAGTATTTCCCGGGAAATTGCGATAATTCTGCGGCTCATGATAAATTCCTAAATTAATCACTAAGGCTGCGCCACCAGGCAAAATGTATTCTTCAGATTGGTGCGCTAATAAAGCCATCAAACTCATAATCATAAAAACTTGCAGAGTGTTTAATTGACGGCCACCCCAAAAACCCATATAAAACGCCAATCCCACAAACATTATTGTAGCTAAGTGCTGCCAGTGTCGACATAAAAATTTCATTGCTATTACTCCTTATTCATTTTCTTCATATAATACTGCGCACGGTTCACTTCTTCAGTAGTAAAAGAATATTGTTTCAGTGATCCTAATTTTTTATAGATTGGCGAACGAAAAGCGACCCAATAATTAAAGGCAATCCAAATCACAGCCATTACTAAGTCGAGCCATGAATATTGCCCCTGTGGGATCGCACGCCATAAATAATTAACCGAAATAGGTAATAGTCCCAATAATGCAGTTAATAAGCCCGGGTTATACCAAACTTTCATGGCCCAATTGAAATAAAACAGGTGCATCGCAATTTCTGCAAAAGCAAAAATCACTGCTGCCAAGGCTAAAAAGTGAACTTGTGGTACAAATAATGGCAAAAGGTACACGACCACAGCGAACCATTCATTGCCAAAAAATGATGAAGCTTGATTTAAATCCCACTGACGAGAATCATCATCAGTTAAATGCAATTCAATTTTCATCCCGATCCAGGGAAAACCACCGGGAAAACCCATTTCTTCATAAAAATGTAGATGTAAAACTACTAAAGAAGCCAATAACGTTTGTTGCAGCAATGTCCAGTCGCCACAAACCAAAATGACAGTCAACAAACCTGCCACATAAACTGCCCATTGGTACCAATGTTGAACTAATCGCTTCATTTCTGATGCCTCACTCGTTATTGTTTAGCTAGTCACTTTAGATTATAATAACTGCAAATAATTTTGCATAGTAACTTAATCCAATGAGAGTGAGAATTGCACAATTGTCAAATAATGAGCCAATTTATCTTGCTAAACAAACTACTAAAGCCCGTCAAACACAGGCCGATTTTATCACCGCATTGTTAGCTTTATTAACAGATCATTCTTTTAGCTCCTTAAGAGTCCTTGATGTGGTCAACAAAGCTGGTTATGCCCGCCGGACTTTTTACCATTATTTTCAATCTTTAGAAGATGTTTTAACGACTTATTTGAACCAGCTAACTTGTACCTTATTCAGTCAATTAGCCCAAGAAGATCACCAACAGTTTACTGAAATTGTTTTTTACTTTTTTAACTTTTGGCAACAACATCGCCAAGTCTTGTTACTTTTACAAAAAAATAAATTACTTCATTTATTAGAACGTTCTTGGTTAGATAATTTACAACAGAGTGCCTTAGCTAACCTTCCCACGGACAACGCCAGTTATTTACAAAATTTTGCCATTGGGGGTATGTTTGCGATGTTAATTAATTGGTTAAACCGCGGTGCTACCAAGTCGCCCACTGAAATGGTGCAAATTGCCTTAGATATTAAACAACATCTGACTTAATAATCAAAAAAGCAATGTCATCAAAAATAACTGATTACATTGCCTTTTCTATTCAACAGATTAACAAATTTTATTCCCACTCAATCGTTGCTGGTGGCTTAGAAGTAATATCATACACGACGCGGTTAACGTGGGCGACTTCGTTCGTAATGCGCGTAGAAATTTTGGCTAACACGGCCCACGGAATTTGGGCAAAGTCGACTGTCATGCCATCAATGGAAGTTACTGCGCGAATACCAACAGTATAATCATATGTGCGTCCATCACCCATCACACCAACGCTGCGCATACCTGGTAACACGGTGAAGTATTGCCAGATTGATTCCTGCAAACCCGCTTTTTTAATTTCATCGCGTAAAATCCAATCACTGTCCCGCACAATTTGGAGTTTATCCGCCGTGACTTCTCCCAAAACTCGAATTCCCAGTCCGGGGCCGGGAAACGGTTGCCGCCAAACTAAATCGTGGGGCATCTCTAATCTTTCGCCGAGTTCACGCACTTCATCTTTAAATAACGTCCGCAAGGGCTCAATCAAGGTAAATTGCAAATCCTCAGGTAAACCACCGACATTATGGTGGGACTTAATTGTTTGCGCCGTGTTAGTGCCACTTTCAATTACATCAGTATACAAAGTACCTTGCGCTAAGAAATCAATGCCATCTAACTTACGTGCTTCATCATTAAAAACTTGAATAAATTCATTACCAATAATTTTCCGTTTTTGCTCTGGATCAGTAACACCTTTTAATTTGTCCATAAACCGTTGTTGGGCATCAACCTTAATAATATTCAGACCGAACTTACCCTCTAAGCTCGCCATTACTTCCTGCGCTTCACCTTTGCGTAACAAACCATGATCGACAAAGATACTAGTTAATTGTGAACCAATGGCCTTATGTAGCAGGACACCAGTCACTGAAGAATCAACGCCGCCAGACAAGCCTAATAATACTCGGCGCTTACCCACTGTGGCACGAATTTTAGCAATTTGTTCAGTGATAAAATCTTGCATGCTCCAATTAGCCGTAGCTTGGCAAATTTGAAATGTGAAGTTGCGTAAAATCTCCAAGCCATACTCACTATTACGCACTTCCGGATGAAACTGGACGCCATAAAATTGACGTTGGGTATCAGCAACTACGGCAAACGGGGTACTATCGCTCACGGCTACTGCCGTAAACTCTGCCGGGATTTGGGTCACCCGATCGCCATGGCTCATCCAAACAAATTGCTGTTGGGGCAAGTCAGCAAATAATAAATTCGTGGTATCTGCCACTTTAATTTGCGCCCGACCATATTCTGGTTTGCCTGCGGCTTGCACTTGCCCCCCCAAATCATGCATCATCAATTGCATACCGTAACAAATTCCCAAAATAGGAATTCCTAATTGCCAAATTTGCGGATCAATCGTTAAAGCATCATGATCATAAACGCTATTGGGACCCCCAGATAAGATAATACCTTGCGGTTGTTTTGCCTGGATTTCCTGCGCACTGATGGTGTGTGGTAATAACTCGGAATAAACCCCCATATCACGAATCCGCCGGGTAATTAATTGATTGTATTGACTACCGTAATCTAAAACTAAAATACTATCAACTTGCTTCGACTCTGTCATGCAATCACGTCTCCCTTTTTTAAATCAAAATCACTCGTAAAATAGCTACAAAAATTCCTAATAACAAACTAATCTGAAAATTTTGTGTCGCTAAATAAACCACGGCTAATAAACAACCAATTGCACAGTAAATAAAGAAATTAATAAAATGAAAGACTTCCATGTTCAGTAGTCCATACAAAATACCACTAATAATAATGCCTAATAAAGCATTGGTTAAAGTATTTTCTCGAAAGAAATAATTAAAGAAAAAGCCCGTGACAACAAATTGTTGTTCCACAGCCACTATAAAAGCAGAGGCCAACAAGTCAAACCAAAAAACTAACAGTCCCCGATCCAGATAGTCCGAGGAGACCCTTAATGATGGTAACCGCCCTTGCGCTTTTAAATAACTAATCAGGAATAAGAAAATACCAATAATGAGCGCTATAAAAGTCACAAAGCCAAAAAACAACCCCAATCCTTCGAATAAGTTGGGGGCTGACCCTTCAAACGATAGCTGCTCATGGCGATAGCGCCCGACCATCATTAACAAAAAAAATGCTGAAACAATCAAAAAAAGCACGGCATAAGCCCAACGGATCGACTTACTACCAATACTTAATTGTTCCAAATGCTGCGAAATTACAACCATTATTAACCAGATGACATACCAAATTCCACGTAAAGTTGGTGATTTTAAAACATTCATATTATTCTCCATTTGTAACAGTTATCCTTAGCGAATTATACCATTATCAAAGTCGCGACTACAACTTAATTATCAAAGTCAAAAGTTTTGTGACTCATCATAGGACTAAACGTGAAAAACTGCTATAATGTGATTGTTAACAAATAAAATGAAAGTGTGGTTAGAACAACAATGTTTAATAAAAAATTAACTGTTGCTGTGGCAGGTTTTGCATTCTTATTAGCAGGCTGCTCAAATTCAAATAATAGCGCAGATAATAAGCCCTTTAGCGCACACAATACTACGGGCACTAAAGTTTTTAAACAAGAAATTACAGGTAATTCCAACAAAGGTAGCAAAGTTTATTACCAAGTTGCAGATAATCCTAAGCAAAGTGTGACTGTCAAAAACGATAAGTATACGATCTCTTTACCAGCAGCAACTAAAAAGCGTCAAGTGAAAGTTAGTCAAAGCAAAGCTTTGAAAAAGCCAATTAAAGTAACGGTGCAAAAGCCGAAGAAAATTTTATCCTTGCAAGATTTTGCTAATAACTTTAATAATTCAAAGCAACTTCAAGCTAAGATGGCTGCTAAATTGCCAAAATTAAATCAACCAATGGAACTTTTATTTAGTCCAACAACGACTTATAAAATGCTCAGTGATGGAACGAACCTCTATCGGGTTGCTTTAACTTTCAACGATTATAAGAGTAATGAAGTCAAAGCTAACGTCAATGCTTTTGCCAGTGGGTTGAAGATCAAACGGGCTGACTTGAATAACCTCGTTAAAAAAGCTAAAAGTAATAAAGGACAACAACAAAATCAGAAGTTGAATCATTACCAAGTAACCGCTGTTGTTCAAGGTAAGAAGTTAAGTATCGGTGTGCTTAAATAATTAGTTAAATTGATGCCGTTTAAAAAAGATTGTGACCAAGTTTGAAACAACTTTGGTTGCAATCTTTTTTTATATAATCCAGCCCCGCTCAACTAAGTTAGGAGTTGCATTTTTTAAATACAAAAATAGGATGAGATCAAAAATCTCATCCTATTACATAATAAGCCATCTATCGGGTTTGAACCGACGACCTCCACCTTACCACGGTGGCGCTCTACCTACTGAGCTAAGATGGCAATTGAGCACTTATTTATATTAGCAAACAATTACCTATTTGCCAAGCCCAATTTGTATTTATCGCAAATTTATTTTTATCTCCGTGTCCTTAATTCTGTTCACCTAAAGTCGTCCGTAATTTTACAATCGACTCCCATGGTCCCGTCAAAATTAAGTGATCATTTTGCTGCAACAACGTTTCGCCATGTGGAATTAACGGCTTGCCGTTGCGAATAATGCGACTGACCACCACATCTTTCGGCAATTGCGCCACTGTTGTTCCAGCAAAATTAGGGTTAACCAATTTAAATTCAAAGATACGTGAATGCTTCGAAGTAATTAACGGTAAAATTCGTGAAGATTCAATGGCTGAACGCAAAACGCCTGCGCCCACATCAAAGGTATTGAAGAACTCAACATTAGCTTGCGTCAATTCTTGGGCCATCGTGCCAGATTTATCAGGATCTGGATTATCTAATCGAACCAAGACTCGCGGGACACCATATTTTTTAGCCGCTAACGCTAATTGAAAATTAATATTCGAATGAATGTGTGAAATCACCAAAATATCAGTATCAAAAATGCCTGCGGCAATTAATTTGGAAACATCTAAGTCTGGCAGTAAAGTAATGTCATAACTAGCTTTAAATGTGTCATAACTATCCTGATGGTTGGTATAAAGCGCCACTTCATACCATTCTTTCGGCAATTGCTGAGCGGCAGCTACTGCCAACGCAGTTGTGCCAATAATATGCACATTCGTCTTCGTCACTTTTTGTTCTTGGGGTTGGTAATATTTCTTAAACAATAACGGTCCCAGTAAACAAGTGATAATTGCCGCCAAAGTAAAAGCGCCACTTTGCTGACTAGTTAAAGCGTGAATATCTTGCGCAATGGCTACGCCGGAAATCACTAGGGTCATCGTCGTTTCCACTAACCACGTTCCCGCGATCGCGTTCGACTTAGAAAATAGACGTTTGAAGCTCCAATAAGCTGGTAATTTAGCTACTAAGAAGGCCACTAATAATAGTGGAATCAAAATTAAAGTCTTTTTCGAACTTAATAATGTTATCAAATTCAGCTTAACTCCCGTTAAGATAAAGAAAAAGGGAATTAAAAAGCCGTAGCCAATGGCATTCAACTTCACTTCCGTTGCCTTCTGTGGCTCCAAAAGTTTGATCACAATTCCTGCTAAAAAGGCCCCCAAGATATTTTCGGCCCCTACCGACATGGCAAGCACTACCAAAATAATAATTACCAAAAAGGCAAAGCGCATATCTAGTTGTGTCGTCGATTTATTGAGCTTAATGACACTTTTAAAGAAATTCCGAAAACGTGCTAACAAAAAGGCTGCTGCTAGAAAAACTAAGGACAATAACCACAAAGTCGTACCATGGCCACCTTTAATGGCTGAGAAAATCGTCAACCCCATTAAGGGAATAATTTCTCCTAATACACCAAACAATAATAACGTTTGACCATAAGTATTACCCAATAAATTGTTTTCCTTTAAAATTCCAATCATGACGCCTAGAGAAACTGTCGCAAATAGGATTGATGATAAGAAAACGTCCTTAAACAAGCCACCCACGGCAAATAAAATCCCTAAAACAATACAAGCCACTAACGTTGAGCCATAAGCGATGGCTGCCGTTTTTAATGGTGAGACATTGTCTGCTGTTTGGGCCCGCTTAATTTCTAAAGTGGTGGTCGGTTCCGGTTTTTTAAATAATGAAAAATCAATTTCCATCCCGCTTAAAAACAACAACATGATGGTTCCCAAAGTAGCGAGCGTATCTAAAACGGAATTAATGTGAATCACATTCAAACAACTTTTGCCTAAAATCACTCCAACAATAATTTCCGCAATGTTAGACGGTATCAAAGAAACTTTGAACCGCGCCAAAATCGTTGGTGTCAAAAAAGCCGCCAACGCCACAATAACTAATGAAAGATCCATGCTAATAACTACCCCTCTGTTGACTAATATGTAGTACCATCAATGATTTGCTGAAACAGCAAAATTGACAGCATTAATTATACTATGAATTGTCAACTGTCGGTAGTCTCATTAACAATTTAAAAAGCTTCCACGATTTCTAATATACCAGCGACAAAGAAATAAGTTGCCGCCAACGCCACGATCAATATGGCAGCTAACATTGGGCGAAATAATAAGCTGACGCCCGCAACGATACTCAAAATTGCCAGCCCAATAATTAGCCAATGATAACTTTTGCCCATAGTACGGTATAAAGGCGCAATACTAATTTCTGCCAGACCATCAACAATAAACCAAATGGCAAAAATATAAATTAAAGTAGAAACTGCCAATGGTAAATTGAATAAGAAGATAATGCCCAAAATGATATCTACAATGGCTGCAAAAATTAACCACCCCGTCTGTCGCTTTGTCACTTTCCTCAAGCGATAGCTTAACCATAATTGATAAATGCCACGCACGAACGCAAAAATACCAACTACGACAATGATGGACAATAAGCCGGTCAGAGGATGGCTCATAATCAAGTAGCCAACATACAAAGAAAATATTCCAATAATTAGACTAAAGAAATCAAACTTCCGGGTCTTCATCAACTATTCGCCTCGATTTTTAAAATTAAATTGCACGTTTTTTACGAACACTTTATAATGAGCATAGTATCCTAAATTATAGGGGGTAGCAAGAATTTGTCACCCAGTCAAGAAAATTATTTAAAAAACATTTTTGAATTACAGCAAAGCGCACAAAAAGTTACGAATAAGCGCTTGGCAGCCATGATGAATGTTAGTGCCCCATCCGTTACTGAAATGCTCTTGACCCTCAGTCAAAATGGTTTTATCGAGCACACGCCATATAATTCCATTGCCTTAACTGCCAAAGGTCAAGCTTTAGCAGAAAAGTTAGTCCAGAAGCATCGGCTTTGGGAAGTCTTTTTAGCTGACAAATTACACTATCCATTAGTGGAAGTTCATCCGGAGGCCGATGCTTTAGAACATGCGACTGATGCCCAAATGACGGCTGCTTTAAATCGTTATTTGAACTTTCCACAAAAGTGTCCACACGGCGGTATCATTCCGGGCAATGGTCAAGGCGAAACCGATGCCGATGATCTCATTTTAAGTCAGGTGAAACCTAATCTGCCCGTCAAAATCGTGCGGATTTTTGATAATCGCGACTTTTTGGCACATTTTGCTAGCTTAGGCTTAAAATTAAACCAAGTCATTACCGTTACGGAACACTCCAGCTTTGATCATTCAGTTTTAATCATTACTGATGAGCAACAAAAGATTTCTTTAAGTCAAAAATTAGCTAATTACATTTTTGTCGAACCAGTTAATGAACTATGAGTAAGTTGCTTATCAATTAAGTATTTCTTCAAATTCCTCGGCGCACTTCATACAATGAACACAAAAAAACAATACCAGTTCAGACTAATGGTCCTTTCTGGTATTGTTTTTTGTTACTTATTATTCAGCTAAAATTGAGATTTCATGCGAACAGCCAAAATATCTTGATAAAAGGCGGCATAACTAGCTGCTTTATAAGGTGCTACATATAAGTTAGTCAACCCGAAAGTTAAACCATTCAGTATATCCCAGCCTAAAAAGCTCAGATCCAACATAAATAACCGCCATTTATTGCCCCGCATCATTTGCCAACTAAACCAAAGAGTTTTCAAAGTCTGGGTCCAAGATAGTTTTTGAACTTGAGAAAGATCTTTCAGGATAAAGTAAACCATACGTAAACCATAACTAAAATAAAGCCCGAAAATCCATAATAGTTGCAAACCTAATTCAAAAATGCCATAGCAAATCAACCATAAAAACAAAACGCGAAAGAAATACACTCCCGAAAAGACTTGTAAACTTTGCGATACGCCGCCTTTATAATTCAGACCACGCGTCCAATTTAAAGCTGCGAACTGAGTGCCAATCGCTACTAAAGCGTAAGCTAATTGTGCTTCAAGGCTATACCATAATAATTTAGGGCTGGCACTAACGAACTGCTGCACAACACGATATAATTGCTGTGAATCTAACCCACTAGGTAATTGATTAGTTATTTTTACGGCTAAACAAAAAATTAAATAAATAATCAATATTAATACTAGAGTTGGTACTAATCCTAAATACAACCAACTGCGCGAATGTTTCGCTAAATTGAGACGGGCTTGACGCTTAATTTCATAAATATTTTGGGGAAGTCGCAATCTTTTTTACCTATACTTTCTAACTACCCTTGGATGCGAACCAAAGTGTACTTCTTTTTACCTTTACGAATAATCACAAATCGCCCATCAAACGCCTGGGTTGGATCTAATTCATAGTTAACGTCTTGTTGACGTTGACCATTAACATAAATTGCTCCGTTTTGAATATCTTCACGAGCTTGACGTCTTGAAGGTTCAATTTGAGTTTGATCAACTAAAAATTCCACCAAGTTACTAATTTGACCAGTAACACTCACTGATGGCACCGAGCTAAAACCTTGTTCAATTTCTTGCGCAGATAAAGCAAGTAAATCTCCACTAAACAAGGCAGCTGAAATTTTTTCTGCTTCATCAACAGCCGCTTGACCGTGCACAAAGCGGGTAACTTCTTGAGCTAATACGCGTTGGGCTTCCCGTTTTTCCGGAGCTGAATGCATTTGTTGTTCTAATTGCGAAATTTGGTCTTGATCTAAGAAAGTAAAGTACTTCAAGTACTTAATCACATCTCGATCATCAGTGTTAAACCAAAATTGGTAAAATTCGTACGGGCTAGTTTTCTTCGGATCTAACCAGACTGCGCCCCCTTCCGTTTTACCAAATTTAGTCCCATCGGCTTTCAGTAAGAGCGGAATAGTTAAGCCAAAGACTTGCGTATCATTGCCTTCAACTCGGTGAATCAAATCAATGCCCGCGGTAATATTGCCCCATTGATCACCGCCACCAATTTGCAAGCGAACTTGATGTTGGCGATAAAGCGTTAAGAAGTCAATCGCCTGTAGAATTTGATAAGTAAATTCGGTATAAGAAATTCCTACCTGTAAGCGCGAAGAGACAATCTCTTTATTCAACATTGTATTGACATTAAATAATTTGCCGTAATCTCGTAAAAAGGTGAGTAAATCAATTTTTGACAACCAATCATAGTTGTTAACAATTTCAAAGTTATCAGTTCCAAATAAAGCCACCATCTGCTTAGTTAAAGCCGCTTGGTTCTTTTGCACTTGCTCCATTGTTTGTAGAACACGTTCAGATTTTTTACCCGACGGATCGCCAATTGAACCCGTTGCTCCGCCAATAACGATCACTGGTTTATGACCTAATAATTGAAATCTCTTTAAAATCATAAAAGTTACTAAATGACCCACATGTAACGAATCACCGGTCGGATCAACCCCACAATATAGTGCAATCTGATGATCTTGAACATAAGACTTTAAACCTTCTGCATCAGTTTGTTGATTAATGGCACCGCGCCAAGTTAATTCATCAATAATATTTTTAGTCACGAACCTCACTCCTTTAGCAAGTATTTATCTTTCATTATAGCTAATTTTAACTAGAAAATTGACCCTAATTTTTTACTTTTGTGTTAGCTGATTCTTTAGCATGGTACAAATCTTTCTCAATTGTAAAACGCGGTCGTTGTTTTACTTCTTGAAAAATTTTCCCCACATATTCACCAATCACACTAATGCAGATCAGTTGTACGCCACCTAACGCCCAGATTGAAATCATTAACGACGACCAGCCAGATACCACGGCGCCCCGTATTTTCTGCACAATAGTATACAGTAATAATAACAAGGCTACTAGCACAATAAAAAAGCCTAGACCCATGATTAATTTAATCGGCGCAATTGAAAAGGAAGTAATGCCATCAATAGCTAACTTCAACATTTTACTTAACGGATACTTGGATTCCCCTGCGACACGCGCTGCCCGTCGGTAATAGACTTTAGCACTCTGAAAACCGACTAATGGTACCAATCCCCGTAAAAACAAATTGCGTTCGGGATAATCTAATAGTACTTGAACAGCTCGTTGGCTCATTAATCGAAAATCTGCCGCATCCGGAATCATTTTAACTCCTAAAACACTCATCACTCGATAAAATAGTTCGGCCGTTGAACGTTTAAACGCACTATCAGTAGCGCGATTATTGCGTACACCATAAACTACTTCGTAGCCTTGATGATACTTATCTACCATTTCAATGATGGCTTGGGGATCATCTTGTAAATCCGAATCAATCGACACTACCATAGCGGAATCATGCACCACAGTACTTAAACCAGCTAGTAGCGCACCTTGATGTCCAAAATTACGGCTGAGCTTAACTCCGGTCACGTTTTGATCAGCATTACTATATTGTTCAATTAACGACCAAGTTTGATCTTTACTGCCATCATCTACCAAAACGATTTGACTATCAATCGCAATTTGGTGTTGAACAATCAGCTTTTGTAAGACTTGTTTTAAAACCGGAATGGATTGTGGCAAAACCGCCTGTTCATTAAAACAGGGCACCACAATACTTAATTTATTTGTGCTCACTGACCGCACCTCGACTCTTTTATCCCCAACCAAAACTGATTAACACCAACACTGGCAATGATCGCTAATATCGGCACGAACTCTAAGCGATAACGCCCTTGCACTTCGATGATTAGTTGCGCGCAAACATAGGCAAATAACACCAGTAATAAGAGATTAAACTTTGAATTACTGGACTGCTTCAACCACAATACCACAGCTCCCAGCAACACTAATCCCATCTCAATCACACTAATCCCGTAAGCAATAATCGTTACCCACCAAGTATGTCGTGGCGTATGATTTTGGTCAAAAAGGGAAAAAGACAGCGTGTTAGACGGATTAGACCATAGAACAAAAAATTTCTTTACAAATAATTTCAGCCAGAGGTGATGCTTGTTCAAATAACGAATATGCTGCTGGGTGACATTTTTTTCTTTGTGTAACATCACTTGCCGGCTATCATGTAAATTAAACTGGTGCCGTACTTCATTTGAGTAAGCGCCAGCGGTCGGATAATTTAAGCCCATAACAAATTTCCATTCACTATCGCGATTACTTAATCCGTACGCGTTTAAACCAGATAATTTAATGGCGGAGCCCAAACTAGCCAGTAGCAAAAAATAAACTGCGACTAAACCCAATAGCTGAGCTATTGAAGATTTCCAGTTGCTTGGTACTGTCCACAACCGATAAATAAGCCAAAATACGACAATCCCAGCCACAAAGACGACCCCTAAGGGCCGTAAGACATTGCCGAGTGCTAAGCAAATTCCCGCTGCTAACCAGTGAAACGGTCTAGCATCAATTAGCAGAATAAAGGTCAACAAGAAAAAGATTAACGCCAAATATTGGCTGGTCACCCGATTGTTCAGTGCCCACCATTCCAGATTAATCCCAATAAAAAATACACTAAGGCGACTAATTGTTACTTGGTGGAATAACTTTTGTGCCAACACATAAGTTAGAGCTAGCACCACAACTTGTTGTACGACCGTGAACCATTGAAACAGTCGCAAATTAACACCAAATAGTTTAATAAAACCCATTACGTAAACTAAAAAACCGGTTTGATAAGCCCACTTAGAAAAATAACTGTTATCAGTATGATAAATCGGGTGTCCGTGAACTGCTTGAGCGCCCAATTGCCAAAATTTATGATAGTCACTAAATTGTTTAGTTGGTGTTTGATAAATCCAAGCTAAAAAAAGCCCCGCAAAAATAATTAATAAAAGTGTGACCACCACTAAATTGTTAATTGGTTGATCGGGAATTTTGACTAATAACCAGGTGCAAACTGTGATTAAGCCTAGTAGCAAACACCAACTCACTACCAATAGCCACCGATCTGTACCTACCTGTTCTTTTAACAGCGTCCAACTATTTAAAATGGCTCCGACAACCATCAAGCCACTAAAGCCAATTAAAACCAATTTTAAAACTTTAGTCATCCATGATTGGAAAGTTGCACCCATCAAGCAATAGAACCTTCCTTTTTCTTCAAGTAATCAGCTAAACGCGTGACCGTCGTTTTAATTTTTTCCATGCTGGCAGCATAACTAATCCGCAAATAACCAGCACCTCCTAAACCGAAGAAACTACCTGGTAATAAAGCCAACTTTTCTTGTGCAATTAACTCTTGCGCCACTAGGACGTCATCTTGCGGCAAACTGGCTGGCAATTTAATAAACAGGTAAAAAGCTCCCTGCGGTTTAGAAGTTTGAAAACCTAACTGTGTTAAATGTTGATACAAGTAATCCCGCCGTTTTTGATATTCCACTTTCATCGCTTTTGTATCATCTTGACCAGCTGTCAAGGCCGCAATGGCCGCATCCTGACTAACTTCTGGAATGGAAGTGGTAACTAATTCATGCACATGTAACAAATGAGCCATAATTTTTTGGGGACCACAAACATAGCCCACGCGCCAACCAGTCATCGCATGCGATTTAGATAAACCGTTCATTAAAATTGTTTGCTCCGGTAAAAACTTCGCTAAACTAACGTGTTGAACATCATAAGATAGTTCACTATAAATTTCGTCACTCAAAACAAAAATTTCAAATTGCCGTAACACATCAGCTAACGCTTGTAGCTGCTGTTGATCATAGGTTACCCCTGTCGGGTTATTCGGATAATTCAAAATAATAGCCTTAGCTTTCGGATGTTGTTGTAACAACGTTAATAAAACTTGAGGATCAATCCGAAAATCAGTTTGTGAAGTATCTAAATAAACTGGTTTTGCTTGGTTTAATAAGATATCCGGTTCATAAATAGTAAAACAAGGTGTCGGTAAAATTACTTCATCACCAGGATTTAATATTGCTGTTAAAGTGGTATAAACACTTTCCGTCACACCAATTGTAGTGACAATTTGTGTTTTGGGATCATATTGTAGATCATATTTGGTCTTTAAAAAGTCCGCAATTGCCTGTGTTAATTCAGGTTTGCCTTCCGGAATTGTATAGTGCATCTTATCATTTAAAATTGCTTGACTAGCCGTTTCACGAATATGCTGGGGCGTAATAAAATCTGGTTCCCCGACTGTCATATTCACAATGCCTGGTGTTTGATTAGCTTGAGCATTAAACAAAAAAATATCTTGTGGTTTTAACTGCAATGCAGCTGTACTCATTTTGGATTCTAAATCACTCATGTCAATCTTCCCTTCTTGGATTACCTAGAACAATTAGTTGTCTTTTGAAATTCTTTACCATCAGACTCTGCTTGCTAACTTATTAGCAAACTCTGTAAGCTTTTATTATACAGCTAAACCCGCTTTTGAACCAATAACTCTCAAACTACCGTTTGCAAAAACGTTAATACCCACTGATTAAACTGCGACGCTTCTTCTAAATGCGGTAAGTGCCCCGAATTTTGAAAAATCTGGGCATAACCTTTGGGAGCTAACTGCAAGCATAAGTCGACATAACCGGGGTGCCAAATCGGCGAATGCACACTACCTAAAAATAATTGCGGTAACAAACAGGTAGCAATCACATCGCGCCAATCTTGCAACAAGTGATTAGTTAATAAGGGCGCATTTAATTCTGGATCAAATGGATGCGCCTGCTGTTGTGCTTTCAATGCTTGCCAAATCGACGTGGGTACTTGTTGATAAGTCATTTTCGTTTGTAAAATGCGCTGTTGCTGTTGCCGCACAGTTTCCCAAGTTAGATCTAAAGCTCCGTATTGCCAATGCGGCGTATTCAAAGCTTTAGGGGATTCATCCACATCAACTAACGCTTTTATGCGCTGCGTTCCAAACAAACTAACATAACACCACATCACGGCTGCGCCCATGGAATGACTAATTAAAACTGCATTATGTAAGTCCAAGGCCGCAAATAATTCCGCCAAATCGGCGGCCAAGCGAGCAATTCGTAAATTATGCCGCGTCCGTTGTGATTGACCGTGATTGCGTTGATCAATCGTCACTACTTGATAGTGTTGTTGCACAAAAAAATCGACTTCTTGTTGCCATTCTAACTGCGTTCCAGAATAACCCGCAACAAAGACTAAGACTGGTCCCTGCCCACGGACTTGATAATTTAACTGGATTCCGTCACTTGTTGTCAGCCACATCCTAAGCATCTCCTAAAATGTTCAGCATTAAAATTAACTAATTTTAAACTACACTTTTTTGGAAGGGGGTTCAAGTCCCAAATAGCAGACTACACCACCGGATGAACAAAAGCTGAGCACTATAATTTTCACCACTAAAATAAGACTGCAACAAGCCGAAATGGTTCATTTTTGAACACTAACTTTGCTTGCTTCAGTCTTATACTTTTACTAAAAATTATTGACCAAAATATGCCCAATAGCACTGATCAACTGCTAATTTTAATTGCTCTAAGCTATGCTTTTGCTCGCGACAACATTGTTGAGCTGGTTGCGAACAAATTAAGCACTGTCGTTGTCTACGACCAACATCGGTCCGTGATAAACACTTGTCTGAACCATACGGCCAAATATCAATTTTAAATAAACAGCCTAAAGTAAATTGATCTTCAAAGCGAACCATTCGCCGTTTAATTAGCACTGAGCTTTCTGACAAAATCAAAAAAGCTTCTGGCCCTGTCAGTCGATGTAAATAGTTCTCAAAATAAATTATAGGCAGTTGTTCTTTGGAACAAATTAATTCTAGTTCTTTTAAACCTGCAATAAAAACTCTACGTAAAGCTTCATTATTCTTGACATTGCCAGGAATTATCAACCGAATTGTTAAAAGTACATCCATACGGTAATTTTTTGTCAGAGTTGCTTGTTGTTGAGTACGCCAAATTTGATTCTGCTTCATGGCAGCTAATGTAATCGGCGTCCCGTGGTCAAGTATTGTCATCGTCTACTACACCTTATCAATTATCTGAAATTACAGATATGCTTTAATTTACTCGCGCTAAGTTTAACATAATGTTCATAAGACACAAGTTATTTTAATGATTAATTTGGAAGGCTAAAAGTCTCAGAGGTTATCAAAACTCTAATTAATTGCCAAAACTCTCACTTCTCATCATGTCCTAATTTTAGCACGCAAAAATTAGTGGTATAGACAACTACACTAACATTTTGCAGTTAGTTTATTCAGCCGGCTTAGTTGTAAAACGGTGCTGTAATTTGCTAAAAATGTGGTGATCAGCCCAGCCAATGACAAAACCCTGGCAAAACAGTGAGAACAAAGTTCCGATGCCCACGGACTGCAATTGCCCTGAACGTACCCAGCAATAAATCATAATTAATACTGGAATAATATAACTAACAATTTGCCCCCACGCGGCATTTCCGTGAAAAAAATGAAACCGTAATAAAAAACTAAATTCATCATTAGGATGTAACATCACATTCACACGTTGATATACGGACACCGCCGTGGCAATTAAGCAAACACCTAAAATATCGAGAATTAAGCGCCAAATTAATGGTAATTGGGGAACTTTCAATAAAGTAAACCAATGATTACTAAATTGCACGAGATAACTAAAGCACAGTGCAAACAACATATTACTGATAAACATGGTCAAATCTAATTTTTGACTAATCAGGGTGTTTAAGCACTGAACCAGCAATGCATAAACCAACAAAATTGTACCTAAGCTCCAAGAAATCTGACCTTCGAGATTAACCGCTGAGGCCGTCCAAACAGCACTACCTAAATGAGTAGCAACTGTTAAGCCATTGGCCAGTGAATTTAAAATAATGGAAAAGCCCAAATAAAAAATCATTTCGGAACTTTTAAGACGTCTTCTAGTTCCATCAGCTAATTCAATCATATAATTATATTTTCATCCGTTTCAATAAGGTTCGTTCCAATGCTACATAAATTAACGGTACTATGATAAAAGTCGCGAGCGAATTAATCAAAGTCGCTGGCAAACTAACAAACGCATTAATCATCGCTACGTGTAATTGCGTTCCAACCATTAACCCTTCAATAATCCCCGTACACCAAGAAGTTAACAACTTAATAGCCCCCGCGGCAAACGATACTACATACAATTTACTGATCCGCTTGTCAGTTGCATAATGTACTCGTTTAAAGACCCAGGAAGTGACAAAGGCTAAAATCAAAGCTTCCAAAATGGTTAACCACGATGTTGCCGCATAACCATTGAAAATATCAAATAGTCCCAGACCAATCATCGAAGCTAACGCACCTGCTCGAAAGCCTAGCAACATGACTGAAATAACCGCAAAAGTATTGCCAAAATGAATAAAGGGCCGCCCCGTTGGTGCTGGCAAATAAATTCGAAACAGACTAATTCCAATAAAAATAATTGCGGCACACAAACCGGTAAAAATCGTTTTCCGTAATGTTTTTGATGTCATTTTCTCATCCTCAATTGTTCTAAATCGGCCGCGATTGTCGCTACTTGGACATCACTTTGCTCTATTGGTGTTAATGTTACTGCCTTCGTCGTTAATCGTGTTGCTGTTTGCACTGCTGATAACCAATCCATTTGCTGTAGTAAACAACCAGCCAAAATACTGGTAAATAAATCACCACTACCGCTCACAGAATGATGAGCTTTCGGATACGCTAAATATTGTAATTTTCCTGCTATGAGATAAGCGCAGCCAATCTTGTCCTGCTTAGCAACACCGGTAATCACCACTTGATTGCCTTTAATTTGTTGTGTTAATTGCTTCAATGCTTGAACTAATTGGTCTGGAGTCGTAATTGTAGTATTTAATAACAGCTGCGCTTCTGTGAAATTGGGGGTCAAAACATCAGCGAATGGTAATAACTGGCGTTGCGCCTTCACATAATCATAATTCAATAAACCGTACAATTGGCCATGATCAGCCATCGCGGGATCAAGCACGACTAACGGCAAGCGATGTCTTGCTAAATATTTTTGCCAAATAGTAACTAATTGCTTCGTACCCAAATAACCAAGTGCCAAACCACTAAACGCGACTTGATCCCAATAAGTTAGCACTTGCTGGAGCCATTGACTCACATCTAATTTAGGCGCCTGCACATCATGTCCTGGATGCGTTGCCAAAATGTTAACTGGTAAACTGACACTAGGTATTCCCAAATTTTGCAAGACAGTGGTCGCTACCTGCAAAGACATACTGCCCCAACTGGACCAATCTTCAGCTACTAAGAAGTGCTGATCTGGTCTACTTATTGGCACGTTTGACATAACTTCCGTCTTGCGTATTAATTTCCAGTTTTTCACCAACATTAATAAAATCAGGAACGGCGACCACCAAACCTGTATTCATTGTTGCCGGCTTATTCGAACCCGCTGCCGTAGCCCCTTTAATTAAAGGTTGCGTGTCCGTCACCGTCAATACAACAGTTGTTGGTAAACTAATTCCAACCACCTCAGAACCATAAAAATCAATTTTTACTTCCATATTTTCCATTAAAAATTTCATTTCCTGGGAAATAATTGCCAAAGGAACTTCATATTGATCATATGTTTCCAAATCCATAAACACCGCTACATCATCTTGCGTGTATAAGTATTGTGCCGCTTTTGTATCAATAACTGCTTGCTCCAATTTAACATCTGGATGCATGGTTGTGTCGACAATTGAACCACTGCGCAAATCCTTAAGCTTCAAGCGCATTACAGTATTGCCCTTACCTGGCTTATGATGATCAGCCTTCATTACCTTGATTAATTTGCCATCTTGAATAAATGTCATCCCAGCACGTAAACTTACTGCTTCAATCATAATGTCTCTCCTCCAAATCCTTAATTACCTATCATTGTAGCAGATCTAGCCAAATAGTTAAGTCTAGAACCATTAATTAAGCGTGATTCTTTCTATACGTTGACAGTTAATTATAATAACTTTAAATTATTGTCCAAAAACTAAAATAATCCCCTATAATCTTATCCAAAACAACAGTACAAAAAATGTTCACAATTTTCACTTGTGAACAGCTCTTGCAGAAACGTTATTTTTAAATTAATTGAAAAACCTACTCATGCCATTCCTTAAAAGCATCCGTAAAGTTAAGCGTTGGCAACAGCTTAACTCTAGAATCATCCAAGGACGTAATCATTGACACGATCATTCTACCATACGGATAAAGCATCGCAGATCCATTAACAGCTAGATATTTTTTCTATTTCTTTTAGCTCCTCACTAACTTCAAAAAAAGCCTCAACTTCTAAATAACATTTTCGATAAAGTTCTTCATCACTATGATTACCAAAAGTAACTTTAGTTTGAACAACACCTGTATGCTCTTTGATTTTGTTACCTATACCTAACCCAACCCTAACATTGGCTTTCCCAAACTCCTTTTTATACTGCTGTTGATCGATCACTTGATAATCTATTCTATGAATTTTATAATTTTTAAATCTAATAATCGGTTCAGAATTGGACAATTTATTCACACCGCTTCCTTGTCAAATCATTGATTTCACTGTCATTTTGATGTTTCAATAAATCACATTCATTAAATTCAGAAGACAAAGACTTAAAATTTTCATTAGCCACCATACCTGACAAATATAATTCATCAGAGTACTCATATTTACCATGATCCGACGTCATTTCTATGAAATTGGTCAAATCTTCAACTGTTAATTGTTCCGCTATTTCATCATTATGTTTTAGTAAAGCATCATAGCCCTTTAAATATTTAGCCATGTTCTCAATCCTCCTCGAATGATATTTCTTCAACATTATAAATGCTGTTTTTATTTCGAATACAATACTCTATCCCATTAGGAATATAACTATGAATCGTCTGATATAAGTTAGTTGTTGTAGCACAACAAACATAGTCAATACAAATATACTCTTTATTACTTTGTATAAAGTATTCTAACAAAGCTCCATCTAATTCATGCTGAGTAATCTTATTTTTATACTTGTTATTCAATTGACCTATGATTAATTGCGTTTTGGGATTCATCAAAAATTCTCTAAAAGCCCTCATATCATTTAAATCATCGACAAAGTTTAAACATTTATCCTCATCTATATCAACCTCAAGTTTTAAAATTGAGCAATTTTTACTATTTTGTAAGCTATCCCAATAATTTCTTGCTAAATTCTTATCATTATAAAAACCATAAATGCCATATCCTAAACTGCCTGGCTATTTCAAGTATTTACGATATGTATTTCCATAAAGATAATTCCAATTAATTTTTTTAATATTAAAACCATTAATTAATATTTTGTCCTTACTAGAGTTATCGGTTGCATGATATAAGACAACTTTACTCATTAGACTTTTCCTTTATTCACAAAAATAAATAGTACTTAACTTTAAATTTCACAACAAAAAAAGAAACCTCCCATTTAAGGAAGTTTCTCTTAAAATTACTGATTTCTAGCCTAATTTAGTCTTGCTAATGATATTTAATTGATCATCTAAATCATAAACTACAGGTTGACCAGTAGCCATTTCAACATCCATGATGTCTTCATCAGAAATGTCTTCAATATACTTAGTCAAAGCCCGCAAAGAGTTACCATGAGCAGCAATGATCACATTCTTGTTGTCTAACAACTTCGGCGCAATCTTATCTTGCCAGAATGGAATAACCCGTTCCAAAGTAACCTTTAAGTTTTCGCCACCAGGAATAGCCCGTGGATCTAAGTCAGCATAACGCCGATCTTGTGCTGCAGAACCTTCGTCACTAGCATCCAATAATGGTGGTAAAGTATCGTAAGAACGCCGCCAAATATGGACTTGTTCATCACCATATTTATCAGCTGTTTCTTGCTTGTTTAATCCTTGTAAAGCACCATAATGACGTTCATTCAAACGCCAAGATTTTTCTTCCGGAATCCATAATTGACCGGCTTCTTCCAATGCATAGTGCAAAGTCTTAATAGCCCGTGTCAAGACAGAAGTATAAGCTTGATCAAACTCAATGCCTTCAGCCTTCAATAACCGACCCGCATTTTTAGCTTGTTCAACGCCTTCTTCACTTAAATCCACATCAACCCAGCCAGTGAATTGATTTGATAAGTTCCATTGGCTTTGGCCATGACGAATAAATACTAATTTTGCCATAATCGCAATACCCCTTTTATTAGGTTTACATTCTCACAAGATATTATATGTTTTCAGTAAACTAGTGTCAATAAGACCACTTGACCAAAAACCGCAACCGCGTGTGCTGTAAGCCAAGTATCAACAAGTAACAAAGCACAGCTGCAATAACGACTAAGCCATAACGTAACGTTGTACTATGAATTTGATAATACAAAAAATTGTAACCAATTTTCATTAATAAGTAATGACTAAAATACATCACCGTACTTAAATTGCGCCACCATTTAGCATGTGGCAAATGGAGCGGTATTTTTAAAGTTATCATAAATAACACGGGAGCTAACAATAAGTAGCTCACTAATTGATCACTGTGACCATGTCCTTGTAAGACAAAATGTAACTCACAGTAAGCTATGATAAGCGCGGCAACCAACGTCGTGCCCAAGATTTTCCAACTTGGCAAAGTCGTTAAATGGGCAATAAATTGGCCCAAATAAACATAAATCGGACCGACAAAAAGTGTGCAAGCGATTAAAATACCGGTGTTCACAGGTACATAGGCACTAAAGAACACAATCGTCAAAAAAATAATTAAGGCAGTGCTAAAACTCAATTTAGGTCTTTTACGTCCCCACCAATAAACAAACCAAACTCCAAATAAGAGTGCATTTAAATACCAGCCTACTAACATGGTCCAAGGACCCACCAGTAACCATTGACCACAAGTATATAAAAAACGTGGCAAATTCCAACCATATATGCGAAAGCTATCCCACGCATCGCGCCCAATATAATACCCGTATAAGATCAACCAAAAAATATACAACTTACCAATCCGCATCGTATAATTTTTTAAAGCTGGCAAACGATCATGATGGACATTAATATGACGCGCCAATAAAAAACTTGCAGCAATAAAAAATAATGGCACAGCCATCCGAACTGTCAAAGTAAAAAAATGACTGTGACTCAAGCGGTCTAAAACATCAACAAAGCCTGTATGAATACTAACTACTGCTAAAGCAGCTAAGATTTTCATTGCATCCAGACTATCAATTTGCTGCTTGCGCATTAATCAAAAGATCCTTTCCTAACTTATTTAACAAAATAGATATCACTTTATATTTTAGCATGGATTGCAACAGCAAAAAAAAGCTGGCGACTTTCGAATTAATGACCAACTAATGCTGCTTCATTAATCGCCCTGTCTCAGCTTTTATAAATTATAATTTAGTATTCTTACTGTTCATCATCCGCATTCACAATGGAAACATTAACTTGCCCTTGCGTCAATTCACTTAAACGTTTTTGATCATCAGCCGATTTAACTAAAATTCCAGCACTCAAGCGTTCCGTCAATGGCAATAACTGTGAAACTTCAGTTTGTTGCTGTTTAAAATCATCAATATAAGGCATTACTTGATAATTAGCATCCGGATATTCTAGCAGAATCATGCAAACCGGTGAGCTCAGGGGCACAATAATCGTCGTCTTATCATTTAAGACCTTATTGACCAGCCACCAAGCTGCAAAATCTTGCTCCGTTTCAAAAGCTTGGACTAAAGAATTATTATGATTGAAGACCTGAACCCGCGGTTGGGATTCTTGATAATTCAAAATCACCGCCAACGTGCCATCTAAACGATAAAAATTCTTACGCAACAATTGATCTTTCGCCCGACTATCAAAAAACTCTGTTACCAGATTAATTCCTGCTTCATTTAAATAGTCTAAGCTTAACAATTGACCGTTATAGTAGTGGTAGATATTAGCTGGTTGCCCGTCTTCATCCTTGACCACCTTCATCACTAAACTATCTCGCTCATAAATGCGATCAATATTTTGTTGCGAGTCCGTTTCTACACGTGCATGAGGGCTAATTTCAATGCCCATCCCAGAACGCTTCACATTGGCTTTGGCGTCTGCTTCAGTTTGAAAATATTGGTACAAGTTTAATAATTGTGATTCGGGATTAACAACCCCTGCGTCCAGGTTATCTTGCCAATTGGCCGCTAATTCTTCATCAAAGTTTAACGTCACTAAATTAGGCAACACATGAAATGAATCTAAATAAAAATTCAAATTAGCTAAATCATCAGTACTTTCATCATCCGGTTGGGCCAAACGTTCTTCTAAAACTAAATACTGTTGTCCTTTTTCAAACATAACCTCACCAGAAATAGCATCGGTTCCAAACCAGCGTTTCAAAGAATCATTAATTTGTTGAATTTGTTGCAAGTCGTAATTAACATTTTGGGCATACGGGTCATCACTCTCTTGCTTTCTTTGAAGCGTTTGATGATAAAAAGTCCGACTGCTCAGTAATTGCCCCTTCAATACGTGCTTCAATTCTTGTTGTTCAGACTTGAGATTGGTTAATTGTTCTTCAGTTTGACGCCACTGATCCCAACCGGTATTCTTCGAAGCCGTTTTTTCAGTGACTTCATTAACTGTCACATTGGGCTTATTAAAATTACTGGAGTGATATAAATTGGTATCATTATTCTGAGGCGCAGGATTTTGCACGGGATATTCAGCAACATCTTGAAAATAACCCGAATTATTGGCGTTAGCCGCGTTTTGATCATTGGCCGGCGGATTTTGAACTGGCATCTGCTGAGTCGGTTGGCCCATGGAAGCATTCGGGTCCTGGACGGGCATTTGTTGTGTTTGCTGATTCAACGCCGCGTTGGGATCTTGCACTGGCATCTGCTGCGTTTGTTGATTCAAAGCTACGTTATTCGGGTTTTGGACCGGCATTTGTTGTGTTTGCTGGTTTAACGCCATATTGGGGTCTTGGACGGGCATTTGCTGTGTCTGCTGACTAGCGCCACCATAATTGTTATTATTCATCGCCTGATTTGGCATCATATTCGGATTAGGTTGTTGATTATTAGCCATTTGTTGTTCTTGCGGCTGATTAGAATCCGATTGTTTATTAGAATGTTGCTTATTAAATAATGACATATAAAATACCTCACTCTATTACCAACTAATATCAGTTTAACATAAAAGTAATATACAGAACACTAACTTTCATCAGACTTTAATTGTTTTAACTTTTAGTAAATCCAAAAAGAAAGTAAAAATTGGAATACCCACAATTAACCCCCAAGTACCCCACATTTTTTGGGCAATGAGTAACACTACGAAGGTCACAAAAATCGGCAAGTTGGTGCGACTAGACATTAACTTGGGATTTAAGACATAGGTTTCTAGCGTATGAATTAATAAAACAGCAATCCAGATATAAATCATTGGTTGCCAACCGCCCACAGAATAAGCCACGATTGACAATGGGACCAAGGAAATAATTACACCCGCTACCGGAATCATGGACAACACAAAAATCATGACTGCTAAACTCGGAATACCTGGAAACTTCAAAATAATCATGACAATACTCGTTAAAATTGTATTGACAACTGCAATCACCAACTGGGCTTCTAAAACTACGCCAAAGGTGTTCACAAATTTTTGGGCAAAATAATTAATATCTTGAAAGAACCATGCCAAGTGTCCCTTTTGAAAAGAACGCCCAAAATCATTCATTTTATCCGCATCAAAACTATAAAAATAACTCAATAAAAAGGATAAAACGATTGTAACACCTAAAGCCCCGACACTAGTCAAATATTTCACTACTTGAGCAACACCTTTTTTGAGCTGGTCATCTAATTTTAAACTTTTCAGACTATCGACGATGTAAGCCAAAACTGAATTATTTTGCACTTGATTACTATTATAAAAACTAAATAATTTTTTGGATAATTGCACCGTGGAATTAATAATATTAGGAATATAGTGCGTCGCAAACAGATAAATCACCCCGATAATAATTAAGTACAACGGAGTGACAATCCAAAATGGCGACCAATGCAGGCGTTTTTGCACCCACCGGACAAAATTAATGGACAAAAAAGTAAAAATAAACGTTAACAAGACGATACTCATGATCCCTCGCATTAACCAAATAACAAAAATGCATAATAACAGCACCACACTCCGGCGCAGTTGCTGATTTTGTAAAAACTCTCGATATAATTTCATGTGGTCACCTCATTAATTCCACGTAATATTCGCAATTGGTAATTTTAATTTTAGATTCTTAAACCCCGTCCACGTAGTGGTCGTGGAATCACTATCGGGTTGCTGTAATAGATATAAACGCTGTTGATAAACACCAAAAACCAAGAATTGACCAGCGGGGGTATTCACGGTATGTTTACTTTTTTGATCTTGCAAAATAGCCGGTTCTAATAACGCCACGTATTGGCGAGTTGGTTGTTGATGACCTTGACGATCAATTCCGGTAAAGCTTTTAGCATCTTGTGTAATGCTAAATTTGCCCGCCAAATTAATACCAATTCCCGCTAACGTATTATCATGTTGACTAGCGCTAACTGCAACATATTGCCTTAAATCTGCATTCGAGGTAACTGGCGCTTTCTTTAAATCTTGATAATGCTGATACAACCTATCGTACTGCTGCTTTAAAGTGGGGCCTGCTTTGGCATTTTCATAGAGCTGAACACCGTCAGTCGTGGACTGATTTTGATCAGTCCATGCTGCTAAGTCTTGATTATAAAGCATTAGCCCTTGATCCGTTTTTTCAATGCGGTACTTGGCCAATTTAATATTTTGACCATATCTCTTGGAATTAGTCGTCAAATTAAACGACTTAATCGCCGGATTTTCAGGATTTTGCCCCGCTGTAAAGTATTTGACACTTAAAACATTAGCCGGCTTAAAATATAATTTACCATATAAACTTGTTAAAATTCCAGAAATTGTCTGTTGTTCTAACATCACTGGATTATCTTGGTTAGGATTTTTCACGCTTTGCTTGGCGTGAACATATAAAGTATTCGTAAAATGCCCTTTGGTATCAATACTTAAATGCCCGTAAACCCGACTCATGCCTAACAGGGCGCGATAATTATACTCGCCCGCAATTGATTGATTATTTAATTGGCTACTTGCATTTTTCAAAGACGGTGTCACCAAATGCTTTAATAAAGTTGGCCCTAATTGATCTGATTGCTTCGTCGTTAACTGTGCTTGACGCTGTTGCTTTTGATACTGACGATACTTCTTATTTTTAGCGTGATTAACTTTTGTAATCTGACCCAACTTCCACTTTTCACCCTGATAAGTCACATCAAAGCCGGTTAGTGTGTAACCAGCTTTTTGTTCATGGTAGGCTTTTTTAACAGCTAAAATCATTTTCGGATGAGTCGTATTAATCGTGATTTCTTGACCATCTTGATTGAGCTGATAGGTAGGATTCGCAAACTTAGCATTCAACACGCTTGAGCCATGGCGATCGCCCAATAAGCTAACATGTTGCACCCCTACTGTCTGATTGCGATAAAAACGCAAGCGTTGCACATTTTGATTGGGCTTTTGGTATAAATACCAAGCTGTTTTCGATTGCGTAATTTGTTGATTAACTGCCTGCTTGTGACACCCAACTAACAGCAGTCCCAACAAACTGCAAATTATTAGCAATCCTGTTCCCCAACTTCGCTGTTTCTTCATTAAATAATCCCCTCATTATTTGACCAATGAATTGCGCTTTAATGCATATGTAGATAACAAGCTTCATTATAGCAAAATATGAAAAGTAGGGATAATTAATATTCGAAATTTAATAATAGAAAAGTAGCCTCAAGCTCATCAATGCGATCCTTTGGCATGAAATCTATTTCCAACTATGTTATTATTTGTATGTAAGAAAAGGTCAGTGCTGTAACACTAACCTTTCCGTAAAGTTGCCAAAGCGGTGACTATTCAAAATTTTAAACCTACTTTAAATAGCTATCTAGTCTGGCGTGGCTAAGGACAGCTATTTTTTTGTGCTTTGCTTGACCATCCAAACGAAACTTGCGACATCGATAATCGTATTGATTATTTGGCAAAAATCATGAATGTTCCAATGAAACACTTTGCTACTCCCTTCTTTAGGATTTATGTTTACAGTTTTTACACCATAAGCACCACCCCATTTCTGGAATAGCCACCGCCTTAGCATTTAACTTTACTTATTAAGTATACCATCAAAAATGGCTAAATCCTTGATTTACAAGGATCTAGCCACTTTATTGTATCTCTTAAATTAATTTGATGAACTATTTTGAACCAACAAACAATTACTATGGTGAAAACTAAAAACACTGCTATTATGACTCGAACCAGAATTTTAGAAATCTAGCTCCTAATTGAATACTGAGTCTTTTTACGTCAATATTTTCTAAAACTTAACTCAGTCCATTTACTGCTGTCCAAGTGATAGTACCACTGTAATCACTATTTTGAGGGCGAACCTTAGGAACTGTCAATTTCCATTGGCCTTTACCAACTTTGTTAGTTAAATCAACAATGCCATCCGTCGTAGTATTACCGGTAAATTCAGTCTTTTGGCCCAACTTCGTTCCAGTCTCCACTGGCAGCCAGTCTTGATCTGTTTTCAAATCTAAGCTCCAATTTTTAGTAGTTTTTTTGTTTTTACCGACTAAAGCTTGATTAAACGAAACTTGCACGTTAAAATTCTGCGAACCTGTGGCCGCATTAGTACTGTCAGGGCTAAAATGTTGAATTTTTAAATTCCCCACGGTCGAAGCATTTGTCCCACTATCTTTGGGGATACGAATTTTATCAAACTTGATTTCCGACGGTACTTCCTTAATCGTCAGCACGCCCGTCCGTGTCAAAGTTACATTAGCTTCGGATGATTGCTTAGTACCATCACTACTAGTGCCACTTAATTCACTGTGATTGACTAAATTAACATAATTATCCTGTGCGGAAGTTTTTGCTTGAAAAGTAATTTCAATCGAACTGCCCGGCGGAAAGATCGTTCCGGAAGGGCTGTTCATACTAAAATCTAAGGGCTGTGCTGCGTCAGCAACACTTGGTGTCAAATTATACTTAGTTCCACTAGGATTAGTTAAACTGATTTTGAGACTGCCCGGAACATAGGTTAAACCCGTTGGCAAATGATCACTAAAAGTAATTGGTGAAGTCAAGTTTTGACAGGCATATGACTTATCATCCATTTGATAATCCATTTTAAAATTGATTAGATCACCCGGTTGAAAGGTCGTTGTGGTATTATAGCTTGTTTGTTCTGCTCCTTGAGTTGCTTGCGTTAATTGTCCTTGATACGGTGCATTATAATAATCGCCAAAAGCCACATCTACAGTTTTCGAAACATTGCCCGCGCGATCCACCGTGGCAACGTGTAAAATTTTCGAGCGTCCTTGCGCACGGTAAGCGTCAAAACCCACATTCAAATCATTGATGTTTGGTACCAAATGTTCACCACTTCCGTCCGGACGATCTACATTTGTCAGAGTTACATTACCGTAAGCATCATGGCGTGGCGTGAGTGTTTCCGAATCTTGATCATCAATCTTATATAAATAGCCCCAGACGCCACTTTCCACTTTTTGGTCAATCGCATCTGATTCAATTTCACTATCTGAAAATTGAGAAACATTGGCTTGAATTTTAAAACAATAGACCGACCCATTATCACCATCTTGAGTAGCATAGGAATTGTTAGCTGTCACTTGCTTATCTAATGTAATATGAATTTTGTCTGGATCAGTTGGTTTAGTAGCATAAATAGTAGGCGTGTTCGGTGCGGCCTTGTCTTGAGCAGTTTTAATCGTCGCTGAATTAGTCATTGACAAAGATGAAACATAATAAATTGTGTTGACAATAATCCTCGCTTCATCCGGTGTACAAGCTCCCGTAGTATGACCCGTTTGAATCATAGCATAGTTATTTTTGGTAATTAAATAATGATTATTATCACCTAAATCACTAGGCGCTGGATTCTGCTCCACCGCTAATTCGTACAAATTATTAGCACTATTAATCGCAAACGGATGGCTATTTTCTGCGTCCGAATACGGCTGGTCAAATTGCATCCAGCGTTCTGCCTGACCACTATACATATAATATTGGCCAAAAGTGTGCGACTCAGAAATGGTGTAATCGCGATCAATTGGTAATTCATTGGGGTACTCCGTCAAAAAACCAGTATGCACAAATTTCACTTGTTGTGAACCCACGCGTGGTTGGACTTGGCCATCAGGGACTTGAACAACTTTAATACCTAATTTATCAGCTAAATATTTGTTAAAGTTGGTGTGTTGGCCAATTGAGTGATTACCCGCCACGACATCATGACCAATAATGACCGCCCGACCAGCATTGCCAAACTTCGCCACTTCCTGACTAGCAGTAGTACTAATATCTTGGTGTAGATTACTATCTCGCGAGCCAAAATAAATGGCATCATATTGGAACGCACCCGAACTATGATTAGTATACAAATAATAATCAGGATTACTGTTAAAATCAGGCAACGAAACTTCCGTTACATTCAACATACTTTCATGAGCTGATGCCGGATCAGGATTCTTATCATAGCCCGTCAACCAACTTTTTAAAAAACGCCCGTTGTGTTTACCATCATCAGGATAAACGTTCAAGACTTTCAAATGGCGCCCGTAATTAATGGGCTCAATAGTCCAAGTTTTGGCACCTTGTAATGCCGAATTAACCTTATAACCACTATTTAACGTATATTTAGAATTAGGAGAACTTAAATCATCCCAGTTCAAAGTAACATCACAACTTTTCGATTGTGGATCCCAAGTACTATGACCCTTTAAACCAAACTTGGATTGTCCATAAGTCGTAGAGTTATAGACCGGCTCGGGAACTGCCGTTCTTGCTAAATTAGAAGCAGCTTTTGTAGGCGTGTGAGCAACGCGAATCGCTTTGGTAGGCGATTGTTGCATCGTGGGTGTGGACTGAGCAACTGGTTGTCCCAAATCTTGGACTTGGTCAATCATCGATTTTAAATCAGTGCCTGTTTGCTTTTTAGCAGAACCTGTGACCTGAATTGGTTGGGCACTAACTGGTACCACCCCAACATTAATGCCTAAGAAACCGGTCGCCACTACTATGATTGTCTTTTGAATTAGCTTTTGTAATTTAAACATCATTACACCTTTTTTCATCGCAACTGACATTTAGCAACTAAAACCAACCAACTCTGAACTCACATTCGATTCCAGCAAGATTATTTTTTACAATAATTAAAAATATTTCCGAAAATCATTTTCAAAATAGCATTTATTTAATAAATAAAGCCTAATTTTAATTAAAAACACATGGATTATTTACGCAATAATTTTAATGCAAAATAATTATTAAAGTCAATAAAAATCCAATTACTACGCAAACATTGATTGAAAGAAATAACTTTTTTGATATCGAAGCAAATTTAATTTAATTATCATTTAGAATCCACATATTCTTGTGCGTGAATTTACTTTCTTTCACCAAATAGATTCTTAGTGCCTCTTGTCAGATCTTAGTTTTTAAAAACTATGTAAATTGCAAATGAAAAAGGTTGGAACAATAACGAGGTTTAAGGCACTATCAAAAGAAAATGTCCGTTGAAATTGACGAACAATCCTTTTTACCTCAACCTCTAATTATTTTGTTCCAGCCTTTGCTAAAATGTCGTTCACTTAATTGATTCCATTGACCACGCTCCAAGTGATGGTTCCTTGATAATCATCACTTTTCGGATGTGTTCGGGGAATGGTTAACCGCCATTTACCGACTCCAATTTGCTTAACAAAATCGACGATACCTCCCTGCACATTACCACTGAATTGCGTTTGTTGACCCAAGTTTGTCGCAGAAGTGACCGATTGCCAACCATTGTCCGTATCCAACTGTAAATTCCACCCCGTTACCGGCGTGAGCAATGAATTACGTAATTGCTGATTAAACGCCACTTGCACATTGAAGTGCTGACTAGCAGCAGTAGTCGAACTAAAATGCCGCACTTTCAGATCACCAATCGTTTTAGTATTATCATTGTTGACTGGTGCGCTCTTCACAGTCCCAAAGGCAATCTCTTGGGGCACACTCGTAATTTCTAACACACCAGCCCGCGTCAGCGTTAGATCACTAGTGGCCTTTTGGGATAGTTGATCACTACTCTTGCCCGTCACTTCGGCATGATTCATGATTTGGACTAAATTATCTTGCGCTGACGTTGCAGCTTGAAAAGTTACTTCAATTAAACTCCCCGGTGGAAAAATAGCCATTCCATCTGGACTCAATAAACTAAAGTCCAGTGGCTGATTAGCCTGTAATTGCTGTGGCGTCAAAGTATAACTTTGTCCACTAGTTGTTCGCAGTGTTACCTGTAAGCTGTTAGGCACATACGTTAAGCCGACTGGTAAATGATCACTGAAGTGGATGGGTGCTTGTAAATCTTGATAACTATAAGCTTGATTTTGCATCTGATAATCACTCTTCAACTGGACAGTCGCGCCGGGACGAAAAGTTGGTGTCGTTGAAGCAGCCTGTCCATCCACTTGCCCTGTTGTCGTTAAGGTGCCTTGATACGGCAAATTATAACTATTCAGATTCACCGTTTTAGTTGTGGAAACATTACCCGCCCGATCGACGGTAGCAACATGCAAAAATTGCGAATGGCCGAGTGAACGTTGGGCGGTAAAACTAACTTTTAAATTATTAATATCTGGTGTCAGGTGTTCACCACTCCCATCACTGCGGTCAATGTCGGTTAAAGTAACATTCCCATAGCTATCATGATTGGGCGTCAAAGTGGCGGTAGGCTGATTATCAATTTGGTAGAGATAACCCCAAACACCACTTTCAACCTTTTGATGAATAGCATCCGAATCCAGTTCTTCATTCCTCCCGGCAACATTAGCCGTAATTTTAAAATTATAAAGATTACCATTATCGCCGTCTTGCGCGTTATAACTCATTCCAGTAGCCACATGCTTATCTAAAGTAATATTGAGGCGGTTCGGATTACCAGGATTAGTATTAGCCAGGCTCACGTCGGGTTCATTGGGCGCTGTCGTATCTTTGGCGGTTTTAATATTAGCGGTATTCGTCGTCGTTAAGGACGAAACATAATAAATGGTATTCACGATAATCCGCGCTTCATCAGGGGTACAAGCTCCTAAAGTGTGACCGGTCTGAATCATCGCATAATTATTTTTGGTAATTAAGTAATGATTGTTATCGCCTAAATCGCTCGCCGCTGGTGTTTGACCACTGCTTAATTCATAAGGATTACTGGCAGCGTTTAAGGCAAAGAAATGACTATTTTCAGCATCTGAATAAGGTTGATCAAATTGCATCCAGCGTTGGGCTTGCCCGCCATAGAGATAGTACTGCCCAAAAGTATGCGATTTGGAAATCGTATAATCTTGATCCGTAGGTAATTCATTAGGATACTCAGTTAAAAAACCGGCGTTCACAAATTTAACTTTGGTCGAGCCTACCCGCGGTTGCACTTGCCCATCGGGCACTGCCACGACTTGAATTCCTAATTTATCGGCTAAATATTTGTTGAAGTTAGCATGTTGTGCTAGCGAATGATTGCCTGCGACAACATCATGACCAATAATCACTGCGCGACCCGTATTCCCGAACTTGGTCACAGCTTGGCCCGCCACATCACTAATATCTTGATTCCCATTGCTATCTTTGGAGCCAAAAAAGAGGGAATCATATTGATAGGCACCATTTTGATGATTTTGATATAAATAATAATCGGGATTTTTATTAAAAGTCGTCAGTGGCACTTCAGTGATATCTAACAAACTCGAACCGTCAGAGGGATCTTTATCATAGCCAGCAAGCCATTTTTTCAAAAAATTTCCTTTATCCGGATACACATTCAAAACTTTGAGGTGCTTGCCATAATTGATTGGTTCCATCAACCAGCTCGCATTACTCGCTGATGAAGAATAAACTTTATAGCCACCATTAAGCTGATATGGTGCCGCTGGTGCTGTCAAATCATCCCACTTTAACGCCACATCACAGCTTTTCGACTGCGGATTCCAAGTACTCGTACCAGTTAAGCGAAAGTTTGCCGGTTGATAAACCTGCGAGTTATATACAGGTTCACTCATCCGCGCCCAAGGCTCTGTTGCCATCAAACTGGCAGTTGGCGTTTTGCTAAGTTGCTTGCTAGTCCAAGGCAGCAATGACGAAATTTGCGCAGCCACCACTGTGGGATTACAACTTTGCTGATTAAATAAAATAACGCTCACTAAACTAACAGTTACCAAACCAATGAAAATTTGGAAAACTTTTTGTCTTTTTAACATCACTACACCTATTCTCACTGCATCTCTCATGGTTCTTGATGCAAAATTAAACAATTTTTCCAGTAAAGATTTACTTGAAAAATAATACAAATTATCAGTGTCTTTGATATCAAAGAATTTATTTAGCTATAGCATTTAATCAAAAAATAATTAATTATTTTGTAAAAAAGTTCAATAAACTGTTTGTGCATCAACTACTACGTAACAATTGATACTCCATTTTAGTGCTCATTAATTCACCAAGTCAATGAAACTTTCCCCTTTAAAAAATCACTTTATTTGATATTAAGGCAAACAAACTGAGTATATATTGGCAGTAAACCATAATTCATTTAATCTTAAAATCCTTAATAATATTTATGTTATTCTAAGCAGGATAATTATTAGAAAAATATTAAAAAAAACACAATTAAAGTTATTCAAATGTCTTTAAACTTTAGTTGTGTTTTTTCAATCAATCACTTTATGATATTAATTTCTGACGAACTTGGGCGCGAATTTTACGTAAATACCGCGGACTTTTATGAACCTGTTTCGCCAATTGCGTTAGTGGTACTTCTAGAATACAGGCTTGCAATACTTGCCGTTCTAATGGTCCTAATTGCCGAGCCTTTTGGTGTAACACTACCTGCCAGTCGCTAAGTGCCGTGGTCGTCTGATCTGGTAAATAAAAGAGTTCTTCCACCGACTCATGTTGCTGGCGGTGACTTTGGCGCAATTGATCTTGCGTGCGCCAGACAATCTTTTGAAAAATATACGGTGCAAATTGACCAGCTGATTGCTCAAATTGGACCCACGTCGTGGCATACAGTACTAAGGCATCCTGAAAATAATCTTCATAATTCAGATTATTGCGCCAAACCCCAGCTTGTTTCAAGGCACCGCCAATTAAGCGTTGATTAGTTAAGGCTAAATCAAAACCTTGCTGTAACGAATGTTTCACTAGTTCAAACTCCCATCTTAAGTTTGCACAAGCGCTTGTGTAGCTTTAAGATAACAAGAATGAATTTCTCATAAAACACGCGTTAAACACGACTACCAAAGGATTGAATACACCTTTTGTGAATTAATTACTACTGGTTGCACGCAACTAATCTGCAACCGCGGGCGCAATTACTACCATAAATAGTGCGCCGCATGTAAATTACTTTGCCAAAAACGCAGTTGCTCTTGCTGCAATTGCTCATTTAAATCCAAGTCGGGATCCTTTAATAAGTGGGTTAAAGACCAGGTCTGAAAACTTTGTAAAAAGTCTTTAACTTCTAAGTATGTGGTTGGTAATTGACGATGTAAGGAGCAGTGACAGTTAATCACCTGCTTCAATAAGCTACTCCAAACGATCGGTTTAAGTTCTAAGCCTAACTCTTGAGCTGCCAGTTCAAATGCCCGCACATTATATTGCGCGTAAAAGCCAGCTTGATGAATTGCCGTCCACAAATCATGCCGACGGCTATAAGTAAATTGTAATTGCTGTCCGGACTCATCATAAAAAGTTGCTTGTTGGTGTTGAAGGTCTTGTGCACAATCAATCTGCCCGTGCAAACCGACCCAGTCACTATTGCCATGACCAATCGCCCCTAACGGAAAATACACCAATGAACCTAAGGACAGCGCCAATAATCGTGAGTGCCCGTGATATTGAATCAAACGACGGGTATGGTACAAATCGAAGATATGTTGGTGAAAATAGTTATTCCAAATTTGACGAGTCGTTTGGCGAAGGCCAAAATAGCCCAATTGGCGGTCAAAAATGACGGTTGGATATGCCGCTTGACCTTGTAAATCAAATAAAGCAATGGTTTGTGCCGTTAATTGAAATTCCTGGCGAATGGGTAATTGTTGGTGCGCAATCGCTGCTTTTAACACCTCTTTATTCATCACTGGTACTTTGGTTAAATCGTAATCTTTCATATCCCAATACCTCTTCCTTATGATTGGAGCAGTCGCGTGTTAACGGTTGCAACAATAACAATTTAACGCGAATCGCTTAAAAAGACTACTCTTTTTGGTAAAAAAGATCACAAAAAAAGACTATTAGTAAAAAACCACTAATAGTCTTTAAATAATTATGATAGTTCTTTTTAGTGTGTGGAATAACGTAAAATTGTTGTTTGAGTACTAATAGCCCATTCGGTTGGGTCAACTTTGTAGTACGTAATCCCCTTATCAACAGCAGACTTGTTGTAAACCCACTTTGTATTAGCAGGAATTACCCGTGCATCACTCTTAGTAAAAGTTCCATCAGAATTGCGTGTATACAAATTGGAATAAGTTTGATCAGAATTTACTTGAATAATACCATCTTTACTATTGCCAGCAGCAGCATTATTGGCAGTATCGTTCAACTTATCATATTGGCTTTGAACCAATTGATAGAATTGATCCATGGAGTAACCCCATTGACTAAACCAACCAATTGGGTCAGTATGCCCACCAGCAGAAGGGTGATACTGATTAACCGCATTATGTGACCAGATCGTACCACTACCAGTATGATCAGCCAATGACGGCTTCAAGCCATACTTCTTCAACATATAAGCAGTAAAGTAAGCTTGATTATTCACTGAACGAGCAAAACCATCATAAGTGTTTTCTTCACATAATTCAATTTGGATAAAGCGTTGGTTCGCCCAATAACCAGCTCCCCAAACCCCATAGTCAGTATTATGAATTTGTAAAATGTGGTTAGCATCCGCAAACGCATGTACATAAGTTTGGGCGGTTTGCCATTCGCGGTTGAAGTAGGTCACTTCATCCCAAGCAGTAGCATTTTTAGTAGCTGTTTCGTGGATAACAACCCCTTCAGGCTTACCAACACCATTTTCATAACCAAACATTTGGTCAAAAGTCCCATTGACCTGTTGAATGTTACTTGGTTGAATATTATTGCGCTGAATGTATTCATTAACAGTTTCAGCTTTTGTGTTTTGACTGGTGAAGCCAAAGCCAATAACTAAACCAAACATCAACGAAATAATTATTTTTAAATTTCGTTTCAGCATTTTTATTTCCTCCATTTTTAATCTTGTAATCATTTTAACAATAAATAAATTTCAGAACAATATCTTTAACATTTGTGTAACATAAACGCAAAAGACTTATAATCTCGATAATAGTCATTGAGATATAGATGTTAAATTTTGACATTGAACTAAACCATCATACCATTAATATTGATTCGTACTCGGAGGAAAATAATTAATGGAACATTAAGCCCTTTATTTTCAATTAATTATCCTTTAAATCCAGATCCAACTTGATACTTCGCTGCGACATATTCATTTGCTGCCACTTTATAACAATAGCCAACCCCAGAAATATTATACAGTTTATCATTCGTTTTCCATTGTGTTCCCCCTTTAAAAGTTAGATTGGAATTTGCAATTTCCTTACCAGTACTATCGACAGCATTGGGACCATAACCGTTTAAATAATTAATCGTCAGTAAGCCTTTAAGATTAGTATTTCTTTGTGGTAGATAACTATCACCGCCGACTAAAAACATCGGACGATTATTGTTATCAGGTATTATCTTAGAAGCTGCCCAACTAGTATTATTGAATAACGGCGTCGTATCAAAAGCAGAACTATCACCGTGAAACATAGTTGCAGCATTCTTATCCGTGGTTTGAGTGGTAACAACATTATTAATAGTATTAACAGTCTTTTGTCCAGCAGTGTAAAAATCATCATATAAATTAGATACATCAAACTGCCCATAACTACCAGTAAATGACATATCTGATGCAAATTGCCAAGCATGATGATTACTATAAGAAGTTAAGTTCCAAGGATTAGCAGGATATTGAGCGATCCACCCTTTAGATACGGGAAATTTGACCCCCACCCAACTAGCCATAGTATAAATATTCGGACGATAGCCATATTGCTGAACAACATTCTCAAACGCTTCATTATTGGCTTGATTTTGCGAATAGCTCAGTGCTTGTTGTTCAGAAGCTTCAACATCTGCTACCAAAACAGCCCCAACAGGTAAGCCATCAGCCTTAGCGGTTTGACAAGCATAGTCTGCCTCGTTTTTAGCTTGTTGAACCGTTTGATAGCGGGCAAAATGATAACCATTAATATATAGACCTGCTTGCTGGGCAGTTTTAATATTATTAGCTGCCGTAGGGTCTTGATAGTCAGTTCCCTCACTAATTTTGGTGACCACTGATTTAACGCCATAATGGTCGCGCATATCTACAAAATTAGCATAAGTCATATCGCCATTATGATTAGATACATCCACCATATCAGTATTAGCAGCTTGAACTGACATAGTAAAAAAGAGTAGTTCCATAACTACTCCACAAAACAAATTCACATGAACTTTTTTCAACATCATCACTCCTTATCATCATCTAAAATTTTTAAAGCTAGCACTTTATTGTAGAGAGTTTTACCAGTTCCATCGCCGCCGACACTTGCATAACCTTTATACAAGTGCTCAATATTATCCAACTCCGTTAAGGAAATTGAACCTTTACTAATAAAAAAAGTACATCGTTTATACAAAGAATCATGCAGAATTGCTTGAATAGCTTGTTCTGTATGGGTGACGCGCGCATCCATTTTAGAGACACGTGAATTATCATGCATAGATTTTAGTGCTTTTTTACATCCCAAATAGGCTGCTGGAATTGGTAATAAGGCGATAATTATTTCAATCCAAGACCACAGACTCATTCAGATCATCTCCTTTAACTCCTAAAACAAAAAAAGCGATCAAACAAATAGAAATGCAATTCTATTTCTTTAATCACTTTTTCTCCTAATTTAATTCTAGTCACTTGATTTACCTAATTTAGATAGGTCGAGCCAATACTTGCGATGCTCCAGCATTTAATAAACTATAAAATGCATTACCCACCGTCCAAGTATTGACACCATTGGCATTAGGGTTACCCCCCATTTCAATAATCGAAGTGGCATTGCCATTCCAGTTGCTAGTTAAGATCGCAGTATGTCCGTTGTTACCTGCTCCCGAACCAGAATTCATAATAATAATATCACCTGGTTGAGCTTCACTAGTTGAGACCTGCTTTAACCAATTGTGATTATAACGAGCATCACTTTCCATAGATCCCGTGTACCATTGCATATTGTCCGGGACATTGCAGCCAGCCTTTTTAAGAACTAACCAAACAAAACCGGAACAATCGGTTTGACCATAACGATTAGGATTGGCAACCGAGCCAATATATGATACTCCGTGAACCTGACTATAAGTGAAGTAGCCTAACATGCTTTCAGCAATATTGACAATCTCACTACCGGAACCACTCACCGTTACATCTAAACCGGCAACCCAATTAGCGTAGCCTACATGGTACCAACTATAATTCCAGTTATCAACAACTCTCGTATCATATTTATAAGCTAAACCCACAGTCAAATTATGTCCTGAACTAGAACCATTCGGAGCAAAACGAACTAAAGCTCCATTTGAGTTTAAGGTTCCTTTTACATGAGTAGCACTTTGGATTTGATCGCCCACTTCTGTTTCACAAACCCATTGGCCACCGCCAACATGATACCAATTACGTCCTTGCTTATCCACGGCGGTAGAATTATATTTCCATTGCGTATTAAAGGCTAAGGTTTGACCAGTTAAACTCCCATTAACAGTAGCATAGACTTGTGCTTTACTCTCTAGCACAGTAACAACTCCTGAAGTTTTTAAGGTAATATCCAAGCCGGCAACCCAATTAGCGTAACCGACGTGATACCAAGTATACCCCCAAGCGTCAACCACTTTAGTATCATAAGAGTAAGGTTCATTGGCTCCTAAATTAAAACCAGCTCCCGAACCATTAGGAGATATCCGAACAAAGGCTCCACTAGAACTTAGTACTCCTTTCGTGTGTGTAGCACTCTGAATTTTCACGCCAACTTCTGTTTCACAAACCCATTGGCCACCACCAACATGAAACCAGTTGCGACTTTGGTCATCTGTAGAAGTATTATTATATTTCCATTGCGTATCAAACGCTAGAGTTTGTCCTGTTTTACTACCATTAACAGTAGCATACACTTGAGCCTTGCTTTCTAAAACTGTTACAATTCCTGAACTATCCATAATATCTTTCCTCCATTATTTTATAAACTTAAAGAACATAAATCGTTGCATAAGTGACGCCATAAGCTGGAATTTGCGAATTAGGCAAAGCAATATCAATTTGATTTGGATTTTGATTAACAAAAGTTCCAGTATCATTCACCTGGCGATAAAGTACTGTTTGTCCATTAACTGGTTGATCCAAAACAATCTTCAAATTAGTTCCTTTAGGATAAACATTTAAGTTGGCCGCAACACCACCATATCCCATCGAAGATCCCAAAACTGCTGGATCATAGAAAGTAACTTTCACACGCGCTCCATTACCTGGTTTGGAACTAGCCAAGATGACATCGTTAGCTGACACCCAATTAGCAAATCCCACGTGATACCAAGCATTACCATTAACATCAATGGCCTTAGTATCGTATTTATAAGATTCTCCTGCTGTTAGGTTAAAACCAGCTCCCGAACCCTGAGGCGCATGATAAACAACGGCGCCATTGGAGGACAAAGTTCCACTAACATGAGTTAAACTTTGTAACTGATTGCCAACCTCTGTTTCACAGACCCATTGACTACCACCAACGTGATACCAATTACGTCCTTGACCATCAATAGCCACCAAATTATACTTCCATTGCGTATTAAAACTTAAAGTTTGACCAGTAGCACTGCCGTTAACAGACGAATAGACTTTGGCCTTGCTTTCCGTAACCGTTACAACCCCCGAAATGTTTAAATTGACATCCAATCCGGCAACCCAATTAGCAAAACCAACATGATACCAAGTGTAGCCCCAAGCATCGATTACCTTGGTATCATATTGATATGACTCTTGAGCAGTTAAATTAAAGCCTGCACCAGAACCATTCGGTGAAACCCGCACAAAAGCACCATTAGATTTTAAAGTTCCGCTAGTATGAACGGCGCTTTGAATTTTCACGCCAACTTCTGTCTCGCAAACCCATTGACTGCCACCAACATGAAACCAATTCTTACCTTGACTGTCAGTAGAAGTAAGATTGTATTTCCATTGCGTATTGAAAGCTAATGTTTGGCCAGTTAAACTACCAGCAACAGCTGAATAAACTTTGGCTTTACTTTCTAAGACAGTCACAATTCCTGAATTATCCATTTATAAAACTCCTTTCTACATCCACATTATTGAAATATATAATTAATCCATAACAATCACCCCCTTTCTGGGTACAAAAAAAGCACTTCATTAGAAGTGCTTTAACTAGCTATCTTTTTCTACGCTATCATTATGCAATGATTTAAATATCATAGGTGTTTCAAACTTGTCTTAAATTTGTTTCACTTGTTCATTGTAAACTACTAATTCTTGAACAACAGGTGGCCAAAATTCGGCAAAGTCACACAAAGCTAACTTACGATGACGATAATAACTAGAACGTTCATAGTGTAGACGCTCCATTATTTCCTGGTCACTATCTAGCGGAGTTAAATAAGTGTACTTTAAAATTTGTGCATGCTGCTTGTCATTAATCATCTCGTTAATAATCTGTTCACACCAACCACAAAAAGTTTTTTCATCAATATGTGACACTAATCGATCTTCTACATGATTCTTAGAATGATCATTTTGGGTAACGGTTTCAAAACTAGGCGATTGAATACCAAAGTTCCATCTTTGAAGTAAATCCTTCTTATGTTGATATTGACTTAAAATATTATCTGCATTAATAGCTGTTTGTTCAATATTAAGTAATTGTGACTCTCTTCTTCTTCTCATTGTTAACCTCCTTGTAATGTCTTTCAAAACTTTCAACAATACTATTATGCAATGGATATTATCCCAAGAGTGTTCCTTTAATGTGTCAAAAATATCCCAACTATTATCAATGTTTAATCATATACTTTTAACGAATCAAAGCGATTGGGCCAAAATTCCGCAAAATCACATAGGGCTAACTTTCTGTGACGATAGTAACTAGAATTACTATAATTAAGTTTTGTCATGATAGCCCTATCATTCTTTAAGGGCTTTAAATAGGTATATTGAAGTATTTGGGAATGTTGTTGATTAGAAATTCTTTGCATAATTATCTCTTCACATATATTGCAAAAGCATTGATTGATAAAATATTTTAACATCAAGTATTCTGATAATTTTTGCGAACGAGATGCATCAATCAGATAAGAGTAAATCAGATTATACCTAATCACAGCAGCTCTTTTAGTCTGATATTGAATTAACAAGTTATTAACATTAATTGATGTTAAATTCTGATTTAAAGAATTATTATTTACCATAGTTATATTCATACCTTTCTTACAAAAACCACCAAGCTGTTTATATTAGTAATTAAAGTAATTAAATTGAATAAAAAAGACCCCTTTTATGTAAGAGGTCTTTAAAGCTAATAAGTAAATTGTGATCACAAAATTACATTACAGTTTTTAATTAATAAGAGAATACTACATCAGAAGCGGACAACCACTTATTAGGAGCAATTCGAAAGAATTCTTCACCCGTGGATGAGTTATAAGCGATTTTATCAGTTTTCCAAGATGATTGATAATAGACACCACAATCAGGCACCATTTCTAGATTATCCTTATAAAAATGAGCAAAGTTAGAAGTTACAGTAACCACGCCCTTAGTTGGGCTAATCGTGATATTTCGAGTGCTAACTTGTGTTACATCGGGGGCAACCGTGTCTGCTGAAACAGCAGTTAATCCAGTCGTCACAACAGGGGCAAGCATGGCTGCACTAGTTACTAACATAATCAAACTTGACTTGAATCTCATTATAAGCTCCTCCTTACAAATAAAACTTTACCAATTATTATGAAAAAACAACGTCATAAGAATTAACCCATTTATTAGGTGCTACGCGAAAGTATTCGTTACCAGTAACCGTATCATAGGCAATTTTATCGGTTTTCCAAGATGATTGATATTTGAAGGTTAACCCTTGGACAAGAGCAAAACTATCATTGTAAACTCGACCATTTGCTGCAGTTATGGTTACCGTACCTTTGGTTGGACTAATAACCATATTACGGGTGCTAATTTGTCCTGAAGTGCTGCTAACAGTAGCTGCATTAACACTAGTTAAACTAGTACTGATAGCAGGTGCTAACATCAACATACTTGTTGCCAATATAGTTAAATTTGATTTTAACTTCATAATTTTTAGCCCCTAACTCTATCAATCAAATTAGTAAATATAACAACTAAATTATTAAGAAAATACTACGTCATCGGAAATTACCCACATATTAGGAGCAATCCGAAAATATTCTTCTCCTGTTGCTGAATCATAAGCAATTTTGTCTGTCTTCCATGCAGATTGATATTTTAAAACCCTACCAGGTTCCACTTGTAAATTATCATCGTAAATTCTACCCCATTGTGCCGTAATGGTAACTACACCATTAGTAGGACTAAGATTCACATTGCGGGTACTAACTTGCGTGGAATTATCATTAACCGTATCAGCACTCACACTAGTTAAACCTGTACTAATAACAGGTGCTAACATCATAGTACTAGTCATTAACATCATTAAACCTGACTTTATTTTCATAATATTCATCCTCCATAAATTTAATTTTACTTAAAAAATATCAATGCTAAATATTAACTGCAAAGCTGCAAGTATAGCAGAAAGCCTTTTCATCTGAAAATAGTATAAAAATATTAAGAAAATACTACATCATCAGAAATTACCCACATATTGGGAGCAATCCGAAAATACTCTTTTCCTGTGACTGAATCATAGGCAATTTTATCTGTCTTCCATGATGATTGATACTTAATATAACGCAATGTAATCTGTTTAAAATCATCAGTATAGAGACGACCATTTTCTGCAGTAACAGTTACTACACCTTTAGTGGGACTAATAACAACATTGCGGGGACTAACCTGTTCAGAATTATCATTAACCGTGTCCGCACTAACACTAGTCAAACTAGTACTAATAACTGGAGCCAACATCAATACACTTGTTGCCAACATCATTAAATTTGATTTAAGATTCATGATTTTTTAATACCTTCTAACTTAAAAGAAATATTCCAACCGTCAATAACTAAATTAGTATGAAAATACTACATCGTCGGAAACTAACCATTCATTCGGTGCAATCCGAAAATATTCTTTCCCTGTTGCTGAATCGTATGCAATTTTATCAGTTTTCCAAGCTGATTGGTATGTTACATAACGCTCAGCTACCAGCTCAAAATTATCCGTAAACAGACGTCCTTTTGATGCAGATACGGTAACTACACCTTGGGTTGGACTAATAACAATATTACGAGTACTAATCTGTGCAGAGTTATCATTGACTGTATCCGCACTAACATTAGTCAGTCCTGTACTTATTACCGGGGCAGCCATTGTTAAACTTGCAGCTAGCACTACTATCTTTGATTTCCAGGTCATTACTTTTTCCTCCTTATAATACCTTTATTTTGAAACCGATTAAATTATAACACCAAAAATTAAAAAATTAATAAAATCCAATTAAACGCTATGTTTTTATCTCTTAACGTTTTTATTTTTAGCAAAAATTTATAATTTGATAAATTTAAATCAAAGAAGAAAAGAAAATATTTATGGTTAATAGAAAAAATAAATTATAGCTAGTTTAATTTGTAAATTAATATAATTACATTTTTTTGACGTTCAAATCATAAGCTTAAGATCCTACAATTTCATAACTGATATTTCAGGTATAAATAACAATTAAAAAAACAAAATAAAAATATCAGTTTGGTTGAAATTGGATTATCATTATTCAAAAAAATTAATCCTCTATGTCAGATAACACAATCAAGAATCTTTCAATATTTAACTAATTTCTCTCGAATAATTTTGTATCACTTGATATTCAAAACCGTAGTAATGCCCATATAGTCATACTGTTAACTACTAAATTGAAGACTTGATTAGACTTGATTTGACAATATGGAAAAATCCTTTTTTAAATTTGCTTACATAAAAAGGATCTCCGAAGTTATAATAAATTCAGAGATCCTTTTTGCAAGCATTAATTATACATAAATATAAACAAATAAATTAAAAGACAAAATTACTGCATTATAGTTACATCATTAGCTAAAACCCATTCATCACCAGCTACTCGATAATACCGATAACCATTAATATTTTTAACTTTATCAGCTTTCCAATCGGTATTCTTAGGCAAAACCCGTGCTTCTATTCTAGTACCATTTTCATCATATAACCAAGCATACGACACAACGTTCGTTGTCCGTACTACGTGACGAAAAGTCTGAACTTGACCTGGCTGCAAGTTATCACTAGTATTGTCAGTCGTTGTAGAACTACCACTTGGTACTGTGGCATCAGCAGCAGCTGTATTATCATATTGCGTCAAATTATACGTATCAATAATGTCATTTAACTTGCTAGCATAAGTTGGATCCGTTGCATAACGTCCTTGCAACCAAGCTGTTGCATCGCGATAGCTAGTTGTATTCTCACGCCAAGTACCACTGTAATAGGAGCTATCCCAACTGACGCCATAACGTAATTTATCCCCATTATCATTAAAAGATTCCAAATAACTAGGATATTTACGGAAATAGGCATCAACTGAAACATACTGACCGTTAATCCACTCTAAAGTCGGCATATCCACTGAGGCACCATTATAACTCCCCTTAATGCCAAATAAATTGTAATTGGGGGCTTGGGACAAAGCTGATGTTCCCCAACCACTTTCCAAAATAGCTTGAGCCATCATGACTGATGGATATAAATTGCGCGAATTAGCAGCTTGTTGAGCGTAAGGAGCGATTTGTTGAATAAAGGCTTGCTGAGTACTAGTTGTCGCAAAAGTCCCTTCAGTGACCATTTTAGGGCTAATAGCCGGGGTTGCTGCTGGTGACACTGGACTAACCGTTGGATCACTATTTTGTGTCGAAATTGCATGACCGCTATCTTGTGTTGCTTGCGTTGCCTGTGCAGCCGTTTGATCAGTAACTTGTGAATTATTAGTTACTTGTTGTTTTGAACTAACCTGCTCATCACTAATAGTTGATGAGTTATTGTCAGCTGCTTGCGTTAAATTAGCTACACTTGGTAAAACGGAAGTAGTTAACAAAGCAGCTGTTAAAGTTGAAGTAATGAATGTTTTCTTCAAGAAAATCCCTCCAGAATTGATTACACTTTGATATTAAAGTTTTCACTAAGTGATTGCAAGTCATTAGATGATTTGTAACTAAAATAAAACATATATTTAATGGCCGCTTCATAGAGAGTTGTTTTGAGATCAACATTCATTTATTGTACAAAAAAAGCCTCTCAATCAGAGAGACTTTCAAAATTGAAATTAATTCAATTATTTAGCAGGAACTGCTGTACCTTTAGATGCAGAAGAAATCCATTCTGTAGGTGAAACTTTATAATAAGTTGTACCACCAACAACGGCTTTCTTATCATAACTCCATGAAGTACCACTTGGAATTAAACGTGCTGGATTAGAAACAAATTTACCATTTGTTAAGTTAAAGAGAACAGTGGCAACACCATCAGTAGCAGTGTTAAATACACCCTTTTCTTTAGTTGTTGTAATAGCTGACGAATTATTGTCAGAATTTGATGTTGAAGAATCTGAAGGCGTAAACGTTACGTCAGAAGCTGCAACATATTCTTTAGGTGATACTTTGTAATATACTTTATTATTAATTAAAGTAGTTAATTTACCATCAACTGCCCAGCTTGTATTAGCAGGTAAAACACGAGCAGAAATAGCATTACCTTGTCTGTCAACTAATTGAGCATAAGTGATATCAGAGTTAACTACAGCAACGCCCTTAACTTTTTCAAGAGTTGTACCAGTAGTATTCTCAACACCGCCTAAATTGATAGTACGATTAAACACGTAGTTACCATTTGTATCAGCTGCTACTTGTTGTCCATTAACGTATACGGTAGCCTTTGCAGCACTTGCTGGCAATTTCATTGTAACTTGTTGACGATAATAGTTAGGTGTTTTCACGCCATTAACTTCTGTGGAATCTTCAAAATTACCACTAGCGGGAAGCCAATTTTCAGTATTTGAACCATTATTTGTCAATTTTTGGACTAGTGCAGTAACGGTTGCATCACTAATAGCTTTACCATTTTGATCAACAGCCTTTACATCAGCCGTTCCACCGTAATTGTAGTTAGAAACTGGTGTGCCAGATTTTACATCAAATGATGCTGGAGACTGTACATATACTGAACTAATAGTATTAGCCGTAGTAGGAACTGTAGCATTCATTGTAAATGCCTTAGAAGCAATAGCTTTATTAGCATTGTCATAAATAGTATATGTGGCAGTCAAAGAACCACCATTTAATTTGATATCATTAATTTTATTAGTTACTTCATCAACAGTATTTAACTGTAAAGAACCAGAGCTAACAGTAACCTTAACTGTATCATTCTTAACTGCATCAACTAACGGAGAATCTGTTACAGGAATAGATGTCTGGAAAGCCTTTAAGAAGTTACTCTTAACAGCGTTACTTTCATCCATCAAATCATTAACTGTAAGTTTATGTTCACGTGGAAATGCATAAGCTGATAAATCAGAAGTTGCAAGATTAAATGCAGAACTACCTAATTTATCTGTAGTAGCTGTTTTATTTAAATCATAATTTACACTGGTACTTTGAATAGCATTTAAAACATTTGTTGCATCTGATGTTGCATCAGCTTTAACAACTTGTGTACCAGAAACGGAACTAATTGCTGGAGCAGCAACTGGAGCAACTGCTAATAAAGCAGCAGCTACAACGCTAGCGCTCACTAATGAAGTTTTCTTCATAATTGGTATTCCTCCTCGAGCTATTATAATTTTGAAAGACATTCATATTATATCATACATACAAAAGTTGCTAAAAAGTACACTAAATGATAGTAATTGGTAGTCGTCACTGTACTTTCTCATCAACTATCTGTAATCAACATCTTTCATTACCAACACTGTTATTTTAACTCAATTATGTTCTTTTGCAAGCGATATTCTTTTACATATGGAGAATATTATTAATTTGTAAATGTTTTGTTACATAAATAACATATTCAAAGAATGAATTTATTAGACTTCCTAAGAAATAAATCTTAATCGTAAAAAGAACGCGCGGTGCTAGTTGAAAAATGGTGCTTTTTTTCAATGCATTAGAATTGGCATCGTTAATCAGAAAGTTAAGCCACAATACACCATTATTGATAGTTTACCAATGCCTGTTTGTCAGCCAATCCGCATTTTATGTGCTAAAATTTTATGACAAATTAAAGAATACACTGCCACCAAAAAATCACACTATTATGGTATGGTTTCAAAGTTAGCTTCGAAATGGCAGATCAAGGTATTGTCGTTGCTTATACCATTACCTCAGCGAACTGGCATAATATAAAAATATCCCCTGAATTATTAAATCAATATCCTTGTTCAATTATTTTATCCTTTATAGGTTATTTAGGCTAAAAGCTAAAACAAACACTATCTCAAAAATAAACTAATTTTTGGACACCATTTAGAGAAAATACGAACCAAAAATCTAACAAAGTTAGTCAAACCTTTCTGAATCGGCGACGCAAAAAAATTGAAACAGTTTTTGCTCAATGGAACCAAATGTTCGATATTGAACGTAATTGGTCTCATTGTTTAGCTGTTTTTTTAATTCGACTAGAGCAATGTTTGTAGATACTTGAAGAAATTATAAAAAGATTCTTGCATACAGATAAAATCCTTTTTCATATCTTTTTGAAAACTTTAATTACAACAAATGTCTATCTCGGTGTCTTACTACTTTTTAAATAGCTAATTTAATTGCATAAGTGTTTTAGCCAATGTATAATTTTTGTGAGAGATAGAAGATTCTTTCTAAGAAGAGAGATGGTACATTATGAAACGAAAAATATAGCTTTTTAACTTTTAATTAATTTGATTTTGGGTGATTTAATAATTTTAATCAATACTTTTGATTGCGGAGAAAAAGTAAAATGATGATAAATATTGCTAAAAGTCCATCTAAAGCTGTTAATTACATGAAACAAGAAAAAGATTTCTTTGTTATACAAGATGAATCAGACAAATATAATTTTTATGATAAAATAGTGCAATCATTGCAGGCCTATAATGAAGAGGGCCAACCTATATACGACATTCAAAAATCTATGAACGTTAATCTTGATGTAAATAAATTGTTTGACCAGCTAATATCTATGGTAGGAAAAACTATTAAATTCGGAACAAATCATCATAATGATAAGAAATTTGATGAAATGATAGAACTATCAAAAACATATAAAATAATTTTGCAGGCGGATAAAAAAATTCTTTTCAAATTTGTGAACAAGTAAAGAGGATGTGTAAAGACTTCGTCCCTAAATAAAAAGGGCTCTCACCCGACGCAAAAAAGACTTTAAGGGACCCAACAAAACACTACTAACTGCTACTGCTCGTGATTTTTATTTGTTCTTACTTTTTAACGGATCAATGTATTCTTTTTTACTAATACTATCTTTGATCCGATCTTCCAGTTCTTGATCGCGTATATATTTGGCGATTGTCTTTTGATTAAGTCCCACTGTACTCACATAAAATCCTCGCGCCCAAAAACTACGGTTGCCATGATTATATTTTAAATTGGCATGTTGCTCATGAATTATAACTGCACTTCTTCCCTTTAAATAACCCATAAAACTAGAAACACTAATTTTAGGCGGTATTTTCACCAACATGTGGATATGATCTGGCATCGCATGGGCTTCAATAATTTCCACTTCTTTTAATTTACACAAACGCCTTAAGATTCGTCCAATGTCTTGCCGTAATTCTCCATAAATTACTTTTCGACGATATTTAGGTGTAAAAATAATGTGATACTTACAATTCCATCTTGTATGTACTAGGCTATTAGTATCTTGTTTCAAGCTTAGAAAAACTCCCTTTCGATAACAGTGTTGGTTGGTAGCCAAAAACTATTATATCGAAAGGGAGTTTTTAACGCTAAAGCTATTTCTGACCCCCACAAGTAAAACTTGTGGTTTATTTTCACCTTATTATGAATAAATGGAATTAAGTCCCACCCCCTATACCCCCTTATACCTGTAGCTTGATTTCGCGAAACTAATATCACAATTTTTTCATAAATTGCAAATCTCAATTTTGTCTTGCTTAGATAATTAGACAAAAATGATCCCCAAAATTTATACTAATCGATAACCGTATCAAAAGATCTCAATCAATGATAAAACTAAAGTACTGGTCCTAAATATTCAGACAAATTTTTTTTTAGGAAATCCCATATCATTTTCATAATACATGACAGCTTCAATTTCAGTACTATTAATCTTATATTGAACTGCCCCAAACGCATAAGTTTCAGGTCCTTCACTTAGCATTCCAAGCTTTTTTTTCAAAGACTTAAATCGTTTGATTAAATTTTTATCAGTTTGAAAATAATTAGGAGATGTATGAATATCTAATCTATCGTTTCCATGCTTCAAAACTATAGAAGCACTTTTAGAATTACTAGAAATTTTAACTTGCTCCAGTGTTCCCCAAAAAAGAACAGTTTTACCTATCAGACTTTTATCCAAATGTCCAGCAGCCATATGATTAATCCTAGGACTTCTATTATTCCTAACAGAATTCTCCCCCTTCTTCGGATTAATAGTACCTGTTCCTATGCCCCCTTTTGGTTCACCTTGGCCTTCTGTAATAATCTCTCTCTTAGTCCTTGGCTTTAAATCACGAGAATTTATTTTTTGCTTTGAATGTAGTACCGTATATAAATAATCACGCTTATTGCGCTTATCTTCGCTACTAAGTTCAACTTCTATGTTTCCACCATATGATGAAACTTTTCTGAATAATTGAGCAGTACTTGCTATAGGACAACTATCCTTATGATGAAATTTTGGCCAAGTGCTAATAAATGCTTTTTTGGCTTGTGTCCCCCTTCTAAATTCTAATTTTACACCACAGTATTTACAGTGTAGTTGTTGAAAAATCTCATTAGTAGGATCTTCTTGCTTTATTAAATTTAGCTGTTCAGGAGTATATATTTTTCCATCTTCTCCTTTTGCTTCTGGTATAAGATACCTTACCATTAGTTGAGCCTCCTAATTAATTGTTGAGAAAAACATATTACAAAATTAGGAACAATACAGTTAAAATATCTTTTATAATAAAGATAAATAGTGTATAGTTAATTTGTTGTGATAATATGTTCTAAAACGTTTAAGGTGGTCCAGCCGTAAACGTTTTTTCTCTAACTTCCTTTTATCACATTTTACATAAAAAATCAATTAAAGTCTCTCAATTAATAAAAAAAATTATAATTTTACCACATTTCAACTCTAATATAGCAATTCAAAAACACATAGTTTATAAATTATATATTTTAAAGCCAAAGTTAAATTGACTGGTATGTGAATTTAAGCGATGTTGCAAGATATATCCTGGCATATTTTGTCTCAAAATAATTTTAAATACTTTTTGTGATATACACATTTGTGTAAAGAACTTACATAATTATTTAAAAAATATGTTTTTAATTTGGTTCAAAAGTTCAAGTAATAGTCTATTAATATATTTTTGGCTATGTTTACTTAAGTAATTAATTAAATAACTAATTGTTAATTTAATTAATCTTTTCAGAATTATTTCAATTATCGTAAGAAACAGTTTTCTTAGAAGGAAACTCATCATTGAATTGTAATTATTCAATGATAAAACTAATAAATGTGAGTTATTGTTTAAAATTGTTTCAGTTAGCAAAGGTAACGCTACTTCTAATATGTATGCTATATTCATTAAGTCACCTCCTTACTTTAAGTAAGAAAGTATTTACTTATTTAAGACAAAAACAGTCGTTATTATTACCTAGCTCATCGCTTAGTTCTATTATAGTACAAGTTGTGATTGCTTTTGTTGTACTTTATACGAACTATCTTGATGAATTTATTAAAAGATAAACTGATGATTTTTATTCAGCACTAAAATGACTCTCACTTAACGAAAAAAGTCCCCCTTTTTCAAAAGGGAGACTCAACCGATACTATTCGTCATTTATATTTGTTCTTATTTATTAAATGGTCCCATTTCGATCATCAATTGGCTCAACTCTTCAGGGGAAATGTCTAAGTCATTCTTGAGCCACAGTTGCACCATGGCTAAGCCTCCAGCAATTGTATAAATCTGCTGGTAAACATTCCCCGTATAGGTATTATTCTCCTGGGACAAGTTCAGTAAATCGGTATGAAACTTATCATTAATTGGATAAGTAAACATCACTCTCATTGCTTCTTTATTTTGTTGCACAAACGTCAGAATTTTTAAATACAATTGGTCCATCTGTGACTGATATTCGGCCATTGATAACTGCTTTTGTTGGAACAAATATTCTATGAAGGCATGCATGACGTGATCTTCAACTTCTAACAACACATCATACGTTGAATTATAATGCGCATAAAACGTCGACCGATTAATTGGAACCTGATCACATAGTTGCGTCACTGTAATATCATCTAAGTCATTTTTTTGCATCAAATTAATCAGTGTGTGTTGAATCTGAGTTTTCGTCCGTTGGACGCGCCGATTCTCTTTTGCCATAATATGTCTCCTTAATTGTTATTTATTGATCATACTATGATCTATCATACAACTTATCCAACAAATAGTCTAAAAGTGTATGAAATCTTTTTTGATTTTTCTGAAACCTCAATTTTTGTTTTCATTTGATTAAAAGCTTAATTTTCATTCTAATTAAATAACTCCTGACAGCTTAAACTATCAGGAGTTATTTTCATTTTAAAGATTCAAATTAATTCAAAAGTACTTTGTCAGCTTCTACCCATTCATCAGCAGCCACCCGATAATAAGTATGGCCGTTAACGATTAATTGACGATCATATCGCCAAGGGTTTTGGTTGGTAACTGTGCGACTATTGGACTTCACCATCAAACTGCGAGCCGGATCATAATGATAAACGGGCGCACTGGCTTGATTAATGACTAAGGCACCCACTTTACGATTTAGAATCATCGCCTGTGGTGTCCAAGTAACATCGTTGACTGAGACAAATTCATTCGGAGCCACTTGATAATAAGTTTGACCATTAATTGTTTGCTGATTATTCGTCAACCATTGCGTATTATGACCTAAAGTCCGTTCGGCAATCACCTGCCCTTGGGCATTATAGACTGGCACTTGGGCTTTATTAGTTGTTACAACGCCATCTACAATTTGGTTATTGCCAGCTTGCTCTGGAGTCAAATCAACATCACTAGCTTTGACATACTCATCAGCACCAACACGATAATAAGTTTGACCGTTAATTATACGCTTATAATCAATCTTCCAAGCAGTATTCGCACCCAATACTTGACTATCAATCTGGTTGCCATCTTGATCATACAAAACAACATAACCATTAGTAACATTAGGTTTCACTGTAACCACACCTTTTTGCCGCTCCATTGTTGGTTGTGTTGGCTTTGTAGGTTCAGAACTAATAGTCGGAATAGTTGGTACTGTTGGCTGCCAGACTGGCATATTTTCCAGTTCATCATGCAAGGCTTTGAGTCTAGCTACACCATTATTTTGTGCTGCTAGGATAGCACTTAAGTTATTACTATCATGTGCCGTGATAATTTGTTGTTGAGCAGCAGAGTAAATATCATCAGCCTTCGCTGTCAAAGTAGCTTTATCTGTTGGTGAAATACTTGCTGCTGCAATATCCTGCAAAATCTGTTCATGAGCCTGATCCAAGGCTGCCATTGCACTTGCTTGGGCTTTATCTGCAGTCTCTTGATTAATAGCAGCGTCTTCGACTCCATTAATCTCTGTGATACCTGCCAATGCCGCAGCATTAGCTGTATCCGGCGTCGTAGCATTCTCAATCTGGGCCTTTGCAGCTTCAAACTTTTGTTCTAATTGATTTAACAACTCAGTCTTTTGTTCTTGCGTTAGGGCCATTGCATGGATATCTTGTTCTGCTTGTTGTCTAGCACTGGTTAACGCTGCATCTGCATCCGTTTTGGCTTGTGCTAATTGTGCATTCGTTGCTTGTTGCACGATTGCTGCAATCGCTGTGACACCCGTAGAGCTAGCTTGTTGTGCTAATTGTGGCGTCTTAGCCTGTGCAACATTAGCAGCAGCTTGAGCATATTGATCTTGAACTTGTTGTTCAAGACCAGTTTTATCAGCAGTTGGTAACGTCATGTTTTCAATTAATTGTAATGCACTAGCTTGTGCATTTTGTAAAGCTGTTAAAGCATTTTGCTGAGCATTAGTTAGATCAATGCCAGCATTTGCTTGATCAATCACCGCTTCAATCGCTGCTACCCCAGTTTGTGCTGCTTGTTGAGCAGCAGTAATTGTATTAGCCTGCGTAATATTAGCAGCAGCAGTATCATATGCCGTTTGCACTTGTTGCCGCAAAGACTGCTTTTGAGTAGCCGATAAGTTCATGCTATTAATAGCATTTTCAGCAGTTGTTTTTGCCGCTTGTAGAGTTGCTAAGGCGGTTGCTTTTGCCTGAGCCAAATCTTTATCTTGAGCCGCAGTTACAGCTTGGTTAATTGCTGCTACGCCCACATCTTGTTGGGTTGTTACATCAGCAGGAGTTGTAGTGGCCTTGACCTTACCAACGGCCTGATCATACGCCGCTTGAATGGCTTGTTTAGCTGCCGCTTGTTGACTAGCATCTAAACTAGCAACCTGACTATCAGCATTCTCCTTGGCCGTTTGTAATGCTGCGAGGGCTGAGTCTTTTGCAGATTGTAACTCTTGAGCGGCATTTTGGGCATCTGTAACGGCTTGATCAATGGCAGCAATGCCGGAATCTCTTTGCGTAGTAATCTCCGCTGCATCATTGGCAGCACTGATCTTATCTACAGCATGGCCATAAGCCGAAAGAATGGCTTGTTGGGCCACAGTTGCAGCTGCAGGATCCAAATGGGCGTCAATAATCGCTTGTTGGGCGGTATCACGTTCATCTGCCAAAGCCGCTAATGCTGTATCTTTAGCAGCTTGTAAGGCTTGAGATGTATCTTGCGCATCCGTTACAGCTTGATTAATTGCAACCACACCCGCATCCTGTTGGGTTGTGACATCAGCTGCAGTCGTAGCAGTCTTGACTTTGCCAACAGCCTGATCATAAGCCGCTTGAATGGCTTTTTTAGCAGCAGATTGTTGACTGGCATCTAAACTAGCAACCTGACTATCAGCATTCTCCTTGGCCGTTTGTAAAGCAGCTAAAGCTGAGTCTTTTGCCGTTTGTAAAGCTTGAGCTGTATTTTGTGCATCTGTTACAGCTTGGTTAATCGCAGCTACGCCCGCAGCTTGTTGGGTTGTGACATCAGCCGGAGTCGTAGCAGCCTTAACCTTGCCAACGGCCTGATCATACGCCGCTTGAATAGCTTTTTTAGCAGCAGCTTGTTGACTGGCATCTAAACTGGCTACTTGACTGTCCGCATTTTCTTTAGCCGTTTGTAAAGCAGCTAAAGCTGAGTCTTTTGCCGTTTGTAGTGCTTGTGCAGCAGTTTGCGCATCCGTTACTGCTTGATCAATCGCAGTTATTCCGGCTGCTTTTTGCGTATCAACACTCGCCACATCTTGTGCATTATTAACTTGGTCAACCGCATGTCCATAAGCAGCAGTAATTGCTTGTTGCGCAGCAGCGGCAGCGTCCGGATCCAAATTAGCATCAATAATCGCTTGTTGGGCAGTATCACGCTCATCTGCTAAAGCGGCTAAAGCCGTATCCTTGGCAGCTTGCAATGCTTGTGCATCACTTTGTGCTTGATTAATCGCAGCCACACCCGCAGTCTTTTGCGTATTAACCCCGTCTACATCACTAGCGGCGGTAACGGCAGTGACTGCTTGATTATAAGCAGCAGCAACTTGAGCTTTTGCCGCTTGCTTTTTAGCATCAGTATCTAAACTAGGATCAGCATCAATAACATCATCAGCAGCTTGCTGAGCATTATCTAAGTCCTGTAAAGCATTATTTTTAGCAGTTTGTAAAGCTTGAGCAGCAGTTTGCGCATCGCTTAAAGCCGCTTGAATAGCTTGCTTACCTGTATTCTTGGCATTAATCACGGCTGTGGCAGAATTAGCAGTTTGTACATTGCTTACAGCGTCATCATAAGCAGCTTGCGCAGCTTGAGTAGCGGCAGCTTTTTGAGCGTCATCTAGATTAGAATCAGCTGCAATTGCTGAATTCGTTTGGTCTAAGGTCTGTTGTAACTCAGCTAAAGCCGCTGTTTTATCAGCTGCTAATTCACTAGCACTCGTATTAGCGGCAATGACAGCCCCAGCAATAGCGGTCACACCATCAGTTTGTGCTGTATCAACTGCCTTCGTCGTGGTAGCGTCCTCTACCTCAGCTTGACTTTGCTTAAAGGCTTGGTCAACCGCCGCCAAAGCAGCTTGCTTCTGAGCGTCAGTTAAATTAGAATTATTAATTTCATTATCTGCATTATCTTTGGCCGTTTGTAAAGCTTGTTGGGCCGAAGTCTTAGCAGCTGCTAAATCTTTAACGGCTTGTTGAGCTTGCGTATAAGCATTAATAATGGCCGTTTGGGCAGCTTGTTGCGTCTGCGGCACATCATTGACATCACTCACGGCATTAATACCACTGACACCTTGATCGTAAGCTTGTTTAACGGCTGCTCTAGCAGCTTGCTTTTGTGCAGGTGTCCAATCAGCTTGGTCAATCTTGTTATATTGATCAGCCTGTGTTTGCGCAATAACCAATAAGGCCTGATTTTTCGCTTGTTGTAAAGCATCCGCCTTACCTTGGGCATCAGTCACGGCTTGCTCAATTTGTAATGTCGCACCGTCTTTAGCATCTGTAATATCAGACGTCGTAGTTGCGGTCTGAATGGCTTGCTTACCAGCGTCATAAGCGGCTTGGACATTAGCTTTAGCAGCAGCTTTTTGATCAGCATTTAAATTGTCATCCGCATCAATTTGATTATTAGCATCCGCTTGCGCCGTATCTAACGCGGATAAGGCAGTAGCTTTCGCATTTGCTAAATCAGCGGCCGCAGTTTGTGCATCCGTGTAGGCTTGATCAATTGCACTAATGCCGGCAGATTGTGCGCTGGTAACTCCAGCAGTATCGTTAGCCGCATTAACTTGCGCTACAGCTTGATCATGGGCTTGTTTAACTGCTTGTTTCGCCGCCGCTTTTTGGTCAGCATTTAAATTAGTATCATCGTCAATAGCCGTATTCTGCTTAGTTTGTTCATCATCTAAGGATTTGATGGCGTCCGTCTTCGCTGTTGCTAAATCAGCCGCAGCCTTCTTAGCATCCGTGACTGCTTGGTCAATCGCAGTGACACCATCATCCTGAGCAGTTTGAACAGCTGTCGGCGTAGCCGCTTGATCAACATTATTAATTGCATTGTCATATTGATCGTCCACCGCAGCTTTAGCAGATTGCTTTTGAGCTGGCGTTAAGTCAGAATCATTAATTGCTTGATAAGCTTGATTTTGTGCAGTCATCAAAGCATGTTTAGCAGCACTTTTATCATCTAATAAATCAGCCGCAGCTTGTTGAGCATTAGTTAATGCTGCATTGATTTGGTCTAAGGCTGGCGTTTTAACATGGTCAACTTCAGTCGTCGATGTGGCACCGTTAATCGCGTCTACTCCATCTTGATAAGCGGTAGCGACAGCTTGATGAGCGGCAGTCTTTTGGGCATCACTTAACGAACTAGCATCAATGGCTTGATCTGCTTGGCCTTTGGCTGTTGCTAATTCGGCAATTGCAGCTTGTTGCTTATTCTTCAAGGCTTGGGACGCATTATTAGCATCCACAACATCTTGTTGAATTTGTTGCACCCAAGTACTTTGTGCCGTTGTCACGCCAGTAATATCACTCGCAGCATTAATGGACGCTACCCCACTGGTGTAGTCAGCTGCGACTTGTTGATGAGCAGCTTGTTTTTGAGCCGCTGTTAAAGAACTATTATCAATATCATCGTCGGCCTTGACCTGAGCAGCTGCCAACGCTTGAATCGCATCTAAACGTGATTGTTTGAGGTTTTCAGCATCTGTATTGGCAGCAATTACGGCAGCGTTCATGGCCGTAATGCCGTCATCGCGGGCAGTATTGACATCAGCAATCGTTGTTTGATCGTCAATATTAGCTTGCGCCGCCTTATAAGCAGATGTGACTTGTTGGTGTGCCGCCGCTTTTTGCGCAGCCGTCAATTTCGTATTCCCATCAATCTGGGCATCAGCTTTTTGCTTAGCAGTCGTTAATTGCGTTTGCGCATCAGCTTGTGCTTTTTGCAAATCGTTTTGGTCAGCAGCCGTCGTCACGACATCATTGATTTGCTTAATACCAGCATTAGCAACATTTTGCACCGCACTAATCGCCGTTTGGCTAGCCAAATTATCATTAGCTTCTTTAAAGGCTGATTCAATTTGCTGAATATAATCTTGTTTTTGTGCATCCGTCAAATTAGCATGCGCATTAACCTGCTTTTCAGCGGTATCTTTAGCAGACTCTAATTGCTCCTTAGCCAAATCTTTAGCTTGCTGCAAGGCCGTCGCTGTACTATTGGCATCGGCAACCGCATTATTAATCTGCGTCACTCCATCTGCTTGCGCTTGGGCAATGCTTTGCACATTACCAGCTGCTTTGACATTAGCCACCGCTTGGTCAAAGGCAGTATTCACAGCAGTCGTAGCAGCAGTTTTTTGATCCGGTGTTAAATTCAATTGGTCTAACTTAGCTAAAGCCTGCGTCTTAGTTTCTTGTAAAACAGCAATGGCGTTGGCTTGATCATTAACCAAATTCTGGGCATCCGTCGCTGCTTGTTGCATTTGGTCAATACCCGTTTGTTGTTGAGTCGTGACAGCTGCGGTGGTGGTTGCATTATCAACAGCCGTTACGGCAGCATCATGGGCTTGGTTGACTTGCTGTTCAGCCGCCGTTTTTTGTGCTGGTGTGTTCCAATTTAATTGGTCAATTTTAGCTAAAGCAGCTGCTTGTTCTTGGTCTAAAGCTTGTTTGGCACTAGTTTGAGCAGTCGTTAATGCGGCTGTATTTTCTGTTTGGGCCGTGGTCAAAGCGGCTGCAATTTGCTCTTCGCCAGTTGTTTGTTCAGTGGCTATTTGAGCTGGATCAGTTTCCTTGCTAATTTGGGCAAAGGCCTGATCATAAGCAGCTTTAGCTTGATCTTGATAGGTTTTCTTTTGTGCACTTGTTAAATTAGTCAAGCCATTAATATCCGTGGTGATCGATTGTAACTTATTAGCTAACGCTTGTTGCGCATTGGTTTTAGCAGCAGCTAATTGGGCAGTGGCTAAAACTTGGTTGATGGCTTTGACGCCCGCGGACGTTTCCTGATCAGCAGCTGTTTGCGTCTTAGCTGCCGTTAAATTAGCTGAAGCTTCATTATAAGCAGCTGTCAAATCTTGTTGTGCTGTTGTCAAAGCAGTTCCTGTAATGCCAGCACTCGTCAATTGGGCTTCCACATTAGCTTTTGCGTTATCTAATTGGGCTTGATCTTGTAATTTATTAATAGCTAATTCACCAGCAGTTTGCGCCGTTGTAACATCATCGTTAGTGGTAGCAGAATCAATGTTTGATTTAGCACTAGTTGCGGCATTGTCAACCGCGTTTTTGGCAGCAGTAATTTGTTCTGGTGTTAAGCTCGAATTACTTTCAATTGCCGTTTTGGCAGCCGTAGCGGCGGCATCAATCGCGGCATCGGCATTATCCTTAGCTTGTTGTAACTGGTGCGCACTGACAGCAGCCGTAGCAGCTTGCGTAATTTTGGGCAAATCAGTACTAATTACTTGATTAACCGCCCTTTGTTTAGTTGCTGCCGTCAAATTGTCAGTAGCTGTTTGATACGCTTGACTGATGGAAGCTTTCGCAGTACTTAATTCTGGATCTTCAGTAATGCCAGCGTCACTTAATTGCTGCAAAGCACTAGCTTGAGCATTATCTAATTGCGCCTGGGCTTCTAGTTTATTGATTGCTAACTTACCAGCGGTTTGCGCAGAATTAACAGCGCTTGTAGTTGTAGCAGTATTAACATTATTCTTAGCTTGATTGGCAGCAGTCGTAATTTGATTCTTAGCCGTATTACGTTGAGCTGGTGTCAGGCTCGTATCGTTATCAATTGCAGTCTGAGCAGCATTAGCGGCAGCATCAATGGCCGCATTAGCTTCATCTTTAGCTTGTTGTAATTGATGATCATTCACAGCAGATGTGGCCGCAGCGGTAATTTTTGGTAAATCAGTACTAATGACATCATCAACACCGGCTTGATCATTAGCATTCGTTAAATTCGTATTTGCTGTTTGGTAAGCTTGACTAATTGCAGCTGTTGCATTATCTAAGTCTGTCCCCGTTAGCCCAGCATCATTTAATTGCTTCAAGGCGCTGGCTTGGGCGTTATCTAATTGCGCTTGCGCTTTAGCTTTACTAATTGCCAATTCACCGGCTGTTTGAGCAGTGTTAATGCCATCGGTGGTTGTAGCAGAGGCAATATTGGTTTTAGCATTGGCTGCAGCATCATCAACCGCCGTTTTAGCAGCAGTAATTTGCTCCGATGTTAAGCTGGAATTACTTTCAATTGCCGTTTTGGCAGCACTGGCGGCGGCATCAATGGCTGCATCCGCATCAGACTTAGCTTGTTGCAATTGATGATCGTTCACAGCTGTTGTAGCCGCAGCGGTAATTTTTGGTAAATCGTTATTAATAACGGCATCGACACCAGCTTGATCATTAGCATTCGTTAAATGATCAGTAGCCGTTTGGTAAGCTTGACTAATGGCATTTTGTGCAGTAGTTAAGTCTGTTCCCGTTAGGCCAGCGTCACTTAATTGCTTCAAGGCGCTCGCTTGGGCGTTATCTAATTGCGCTTGCGCCTTGACTTTACTAATTGCTAATTCACCGGCTGTTTGAGCAACGGTAATACCATCAGTAGTCGTAGCAGAGGCAATATTGTTTTTAGCTGCCGTTACAGCATCATCAACCGCCGTTTTGGCAGCAGCAATTTGCTCCGGTGTTAAGCTCGAATTACTTTCAATCGCTGTTTTGGCAGCCGTGGCAGCAGCATCAATGGCGTCATCGGCCGTATCACGACTGGTTTGTAAAGCAGCGGCCACTTCAGGATCCACATTCAATGGTGTCAAACCGTCAACAAAATCTTTATTGGCACTGAAAGTTAAAGTGTCACCGGGTTGTAATGTATCAGCGGGAATATCAAAACTAAAGTTACCAGCAGCATCAGTCTTCGCCATATATTTAGGAGTAGTATCGCGCCAATAATCAGCAGCGACAGTACCTGTCATTGGTGTCTGCGTACTACCGTGGTTCACAGTCACGTAGATATAGGTATTGCTGAGATCAGCACCAGCAGTCTTCGAACTAACATGACCTGTAACGTGTGTCTTATCAGTATCAATAGCCACATTATCCACGTCAATAAACGGACCTGCGGAAATAAACTCTAACTTCTTACCTGTCAAACTTTGATCACTTAACCAACCAACAACTTGTTGTTCAGCGTCAGAAGTTTTGCCCACAATATCACTCGTCGCACTAGCATCACTAGGTGCATTAATTGTGCCAATAGTATTGTTATTAACTTTTAAAGATAACTTATCTAATGGACCGGAAGTTTCTGTTCCGTGAACAAACTTCACATCATTTAACGTTAAGGTACTATTGTTAATCAATTTAGCATTGGCGTTATTGCTGGCATCTAAGACAAAGTCTTTCGGGTTATCAATATTGACCTTGGCTCCAGAAATATTCAATAAGGTCATGGCGCCGGTACCATCAACCGCCACCTTAAAAGTTCCACCGGTATTATTGATAGAACCGTTGCTACTGATATTAACGATAGAGCCCTTAAATGTATCCATGTTCTGACCATTAATATTGAAGCTAGAGCCTTCGTCAAGGTTTAAACTACCACCAACGGATACCAAGTTTTGATAAATGGTACCATCACTATTGATGTTTACAGTGGAACCCGATTCAAGATTAATTTTAGAACCATTACCAATATTAATGGCTTGCGCTGTATCTTTAGCGTCTTCACCAGCTACGTTGATATTTAAAGTGGACCCATCTTTGGCATCAATAGTTCCTGCACCATTAATATAAATACCAGCAATATTACTATAAAAAGCTTCTGACCATTGGCCATGGCTATGAGGATTTAAGGTAACCTTAGAACCAGAATCTAAAGTAACATTGCCCCCAGCACCAATTTGAATAACTTGATCTCTGTAACTAGTACCTGTAAATGTTGCATTTGATTCAAATTCAACGGCACCAGAACCACTAATTTCAATAACTTGTTGCGGATTGTAGCCCGTGCTAGTAACCGTGCCCGACCCATCTGGTGCATCATAACTTGGAACTGACGTGGCTTGAACGTTGTTCCGAATCACCACGGTTTGCCCATTAGCGTGAATCATCTGTTTGCCGGTATAAGTAATATTGTCAAAAACAATGGTCTGACCACGATTAATACTACCATCACTATTAACAGTATTGGATTTACCTGATGGATTAATAATCCCCCAATAATTAGAACCATAGAAATCAATATTCTTAAAGGTAATTGTATTGTCACCATTACCTGTAGTAAAACGCATATCCCGCATATCCAAATAATAGCGATTAGTTCCAGCTGACTCAATTGTCACATCTCGATTAACTATCTGCATATCGGTATTACCAGTTAATGTCATATCATTGTCCAAGATAATCGTATTAACATTGGCATTAGCGGCAGCAGCAGCTAACTCTACTTGATTCGTGACATGTGCAACTGTGTCATCAAAATTACTAATTTGTGGCTTCGTTGTGGTGTTCGTTGCTGCCACTGCAGCAGGTTTAACTTGTTGTTCATTATTTGTAGCCGCAGTTTCATCTGGTTGCTCATTGGTTCCTGTATTGGTTGACGTGTCCGTATTACTACTTGATTCGTCGTTAGCAGTAGTCGGGGTCGCGTCAGTAGCACTTGCTGTCGTAGTTTGAGCAGTATTGGTGTCATCTTGAGTTGGTGCTGGAGTAGTTGTTGTATTGTTTGCTTCAGCCTGATTATCGACAGTTTTAGTTTGTAAGCTATTAGCTTGTTGTACAACGGTTTGAATTTGGGCTTTCGCCGTAGTTTGGATATTAGTTAAGTCAGAACTGGTTTGTGCTTGGTCAATTTGAGTAGCAAATTGCGTACTAATCTCCTGCAACTTTTGTTGCAAGGAAGATGTTTGCTCTGCTGCTAATTGCAAATCAGTAATTTGATTCTTGGCCGTTTGAACATTCAGTTGCAAAGCACTATTGGCCGCTACTTTACCAGCTGCTAAATCAGTTGTTTGATTCGTGGTAGACGTAGTGGTATCCGGTGTTGCTTGGACATTGGCTTGACTGGCGGCATTATTATCATCAACATTGTCAGCTGCGGCGTTAGTCTTATTAACGCTCAACCATAAAGTTGATGAAAATAATGTCACCCCTAAAGTCATAAGTAATTTCTTTTTCTTCATTATGAGTCCCCTCAATTCAGATTAAGTAATAATTGTCAGCTAATTGCTTTTTATTAGTTGCCAAAAACCGCAAAAATTATCGTTAAAATAAGAATATTAACTAATTTAATACTTAAATTTAACCACTTTTATATAAAAATAGCCAATTATTCGCATTATTTTTATTGATATATAACTTTATAGCAACAAAAAAGCGACAATTGTTGGAGTAATTGTCGTTTTTTAAATATTTTTAATTTAAATTAATTAGTTTTTTAGGTAGTAAATATCCACAATTTGATTAGTATCAGTAGTTACAACATCCTGCGCATCAACCTTAGACTGATTGGCTTGATAACCGTTAATTGTAGGAACAGTAACTGCAGCCCATTTGCCGGTATTCCAATCACCGTAAACTGTCTGTCCAGTATTTACATCAAGATCAACACTGCGATTGAGAACAACTACTTGGTTTTGTGTCTTGATAATGCCACTGGGATAATGAATATTGATAGTCCGCACCACCGTCTTCGTTTGCATTTGCGTTTGTTTAGCGACTGCAACTTGCAACACTTGATCTCCAGACGCATCAACTGTTACTGTTGCTTGCGGAAAATCAATAATATCGTAACCAGCAGGGGCATGATAATTGATATTCAATACATCACCAAGATAACCAGTTAATTTTTGAGTACCAACTACTTGACCAGCTAAAACATATTGAATTGTAACAGTTTGTTCAGCTGGTGTGTAATAAATATCCACAGTTTGATCCATTGAATCAGCTGTAATGTCAGTTGCTGGCACTTGTGTGACATTTGCTTGATAACCCGCAATCTCTGGAACATCATATTCTGACCATTGCACTTTAGACCAATCACCATAAGTTGTGGTGCCATCATCATGCTTAGTAACAACCCGTTGAATCATGCCTGTTTGCGTCTGCGTTTGAATCGAACCATCTGGTTGATGGAGATTAATAGTACGTGTTACTGCCCTAGCTTCAACATCTCTTGGAACTGGATTTTCAGTATCCCAATCATAAGTAGTAACTTGATTACGTCCTGGCATATTCATCAATTCATGAGAAGTGTATTTTGTGCCTTGATCTGATCCACTAGTTGCTATCCAATATGGTGATTGAACAACCAAATTGGTACCTGCTACTGGTGTTCCTTGCACAGGAACATCTGGTAAATCAGCATTACTAAATGCCTCCATATCATTATCATAATAATTATAAAAACGCAGGTTGCTTCCCAATACTAAATGAGAAAGATTAACATCATTAGCAAACATATACTCAAATTTATAATTCTCTAAATTATTCATTTTAAGACTGCTGAGATTGAGACTTTGTAAAGAAATATTATTATCAAACATCCCCATCATGTCGTCAACTTTATCAGTATTAAAAGTACTAAGATCTAAATTCTTCAGACTTCTATCTTGAATAAACATATAACTCATATCAGTCACATTAGACGTATCAAGATAATTTAAGCCGTTGATTTTCTGTAAATTGGGTAAGTAAGCAAAAAAGTACACTAAATTATCGTTTACCGACACACCTTGATCAAAATTTATTTCGGTTACTTCATTATTATATTCATCATATCCCAATACTTCATCATAAATTCCGGTTCCTCGATTTTCTATCTGTCCGGCATGAAAAGTTAAAGTATAGTCATTTCCTTGATGTATAAAATCCCAATTACTGGTTCCCCAAGTACCACTAGTAATTAACTCACTACTTGATGGGGAATTATCTGAAATAGAATTACTGTCCGGAGTAATTGTCACAGAAGTAGCTGGAGCAGTAGACTCCGATTGTTCACTAGTTGAATCAGTAGCTGCACTACCAGCTTGTAAAGCAGGACTATTATTTGCATCGTTAATATCACTTGGCTGCAAACTATTATTAGCCGCACTATCTGAGAGTACATTACTATCTGAAGTATTGGCAGCCACCTCAGTGGTCGCATCTGATGTTGTTGCCACAGGATTTACATCAGTAGTGGAATTTGTTGGAGTATTTTGAACTGTGGTTTCTGTAGTGGCAGTTGTATCGGCATAAATTTGTTGTTGCGTCAATACCAAACCACAGACTAATCCCAAAAAGACCCCAGCTGTTGTTATTTTTTTCTTCGAATTCATTCGTAGATTCCTTTTTTGCATATTTTTTAAATTATAATTAAATATTAAAACTATTAATTAAAAAATCAAGTATAATATTAAAAACATTGCAAATATGAATTAAAAATTACATTTTAAAGCATATAAAAAAGCAATTCTTCACATTAGAAGAATTGCTTTTCTTTGGTTCTAGTCACTTAAAACATTTTGTTGTTCAACCCATTCGTTAGCGGCAACTCGGTAATAAACATGACCATTAACAATTAATTGGTAATCATAACGCCATGCATTAGTATTCGCTAAGGTTTGAGTGGTCGATTTAACCATTAAGCTTTTGGCCGCATCATAAACATAAACTGCAACATTAGAATTATTCACTGCTAATGTGCCCACTTTTTTATTAATAACCATAGCTTGTGGTGTCCAATTAATATCAGAAGCTGCCAAGTATTCATTTGGTGCAACTTGGTAATAAGCCTGACCATTAATCATTTCTTGAGCACCATTAGTCAACCACTGAGTACCAGCAGTCAAACTGCGGTTAGCAATGATTTGTCCTTCGGCATCATAGACAGGAACGGTCTTTTGTGCTAAGTCTGAGCGTACGGTCAAGACTCCATCAACTACCGTTGCTTGCTTAGCCGTATTAAAGTTCACGTCACTCGCCTTCAGATATTCGTTTGGTGCCACGTGATAGTAAAGTTCACCATTAATCATGGTACGATTATTGGTCTTCCAACTAGTCTTTGCTCCGACTACACGATCAATAGCTTGACCATTTTGATCATACAAGGTCACAAAGCCCGCATTAACGTTTGGTTTAACCGTAACTACCCCAGAAATAGCAGTGTTCGTTGGTGTCGTAGTTGGTTGTTTATCTGCATCCGAATCATCTGTGCTTGGCAACGTAATGATTGGTGGTTGATTATCTAATACCATATCCCGTAATAAAGAATTAAAGTTTTCAATACCAGCAATTCCATTCAAGGCCGCACCCGTATTCGTAGTACTATCATTCACTTCTTGTTGCGCTGCAGCATGGTTATCAGCTAACTGTTGTTTTAACTGATCCTTCTTAGCTTGAGAAATATGCAAATCATCAATTTGCTTATTAGCCGTTGCTAAAGCCTGATCTAAAGCTTGGTTGGCATCTGCTTTGGCTTGATTGACATCACTAGCAACATTTTGAACGGTCACTGCATGAATTGCTTGAATACCTTGATCACTAGCGATATGCACAGCTGCTGAAGACTGAGCTTGCTTGACTTGCAATTTGGCTTGATCAAACGCACTTTGGGCATTAGCCAGTAAAGCTTGCTTTTTATCATCGGTTACTGTCATAGCATTGATTAACTGATTAGCGTTAGTCAAAGCATTTTGTAACGCTGCAATGGCATCAGTTTGCGCTTGCGCTAAGTTGTGATTAGTATTGGCTGCTACCAAATCATTGAGCGCTTTAGAACCTGCAGTTTGCGCCGTTGTTGCGGCAGTAATTTGTGTAGCCTGATTAATTGCCGTCAGTGCTTGATCATAAGCTTGTTGAGCTTGCTGTATTAAAGCAGTCTTTTGCTTAGGTGCTAAGTTCATAGCATTAATAGCCTGATTAGCCGCATTCAACGAAGCTTGCAAATCGTGTTGAGCATTTAACTTGGCAGTTGCTAACGCATCAGCGTCAGCCTGTTGGGCGCTAGTCACAACCGCAGTCAATTGTTTTACACCGTCAGTTTGCGCTGTCGTTACAGCCATTGGTGTTTGAGCCGCATTTACTGCTGAAATTGCAGCATCATGCGCTTGTTGAGCTTGACTCTTGAAGTCTGCTTTTTGCTTAGCCGTCAAGTTGGATAATTGATCAATTATCGCATTAACTTGAGCTAGCTGATCAGCTAAAGCTTGTTGGGCAACAGTTTGGGCATTAGTCAATTCAAAAGCAGCTATAGCAGTATCGGCAGTTGTAGCAATTTGCTTCGTACCATCAGCTTGGGCTGCCTGCAAATCAGTTGGATTATGTGTGTCATTAACTTTGGTTTTTGCTTGCTCAACAGCAGCTTGCACTTGTTGTTTTGCAGTGGCTTTTTGCTCGGCTGTTAAGCTGGAAGCATCAATTTTAGCATTGGCCGCCGTTTGCGCATTGGTTAATTCTGTCACTACGGCTGCTTGAGCTTGGCTTAAAGCATAAGCATCAGAACCTTCTGCGGTGTCCAAAACTTTGTCAATATTCGTCTTACCTTCATCTTGGGCGCTGGTCACATCAGCAACCGTCTTTGCCGCATTAACTGCCGCTATTGCAGCATCATGCGCTTGTTGGGCTTGGTTCTCCAGGTCAGTCTTTTGTTGATCCGTTAAATTCTTGAGTTTATCGATTTGTGCATTGATATTCGATAATTCAGTATCTAATTTTTGCTGAGCAGCTGCTTGGGCATTGGCTAATTCACCCGCGGCAATGGCAGCAGCACCGGCTTGGGTAATTGCAGCCTGACCGTTATCTTGTTCTGTGGCTAGATCAGTTGGGTTAGTAGCCGCATTAACTTTAGCAGCAGCGACATCATAAGCGTCCTGAACTTTTTGTTTAGCAGCTTGCTTTTGCTCATCACTTAAGCTAGAAGCAACAATCTTATTATTAGCAGCTTTTTGTGCAGCAGACAAAGCAGCTAAAACGTCAGTCTTACTATTTTGAAGTGCCGTAGCATCAGAAGTATTGGCAGTATCCAAGACTTTGTCAATGTTCGTCTTACCTGTATTTTGTGCGTTTGTCACATCGCCTACATTCGTTGCCGTGTTAACTGCCGTCATCGCATCATCATGAGCCTTTTGTGCTTGCGCTTTAGCAGCAGACTTTTGATCAGCTGTTAAGTTCTGTAATTGATCAATTTTACCTTTAACTTTATCCAATTCAGAATCTAAGGCCGCTTTAGCTGCTGTTTGCGCGTTCGCTAATTCACCCGCGGCAATGGCATCAGCACCGGCTTGAGTAATCGCATTTTTGCCATCAGTCTGTGATTTGTTCATATCAGTTGGATTAGTAGCACTATTAACTTGGGCTGCTGCTGCATCATAAGCGTCCTGAACTTTTTGTTTAGCAGCCGTCTTTTGCTCATCTGTCAAACTGGAAGCAGCAATCTTATCATTAGCAGCTTTTTGTGCATCACTTAATGCAGTTAAGGCATTAGTTTGGCTTTGACCCAAGGCGCTAGCGTCATCACTCTGAGCCGTTGTTAAAGCAGCACCAATCTTAGTAACACCCGTAGTTTGTGCACTAGTAACATCAGCTACTGTGGTTGAATTATTAACCGCGTTGAGCGCAGCATCGTGGGCCTTTTGCGCTTGAGATTTAGCCACGGCTTTTTGGTCAGCTGTTAGATTCTGTAATTGATCAATTTTACCTTTAACCTTATCTAGTTCAGAATCTAAGGCCGCTTTAGCTGCTTTTTGCGCATTCGATAATTCACCCGCGGTAATGGCAGCATCTCCGGCTTGCATAATCGCATTTTTGCCATCAGTCTGTGCTTTGTTCATATCAGTTGGATTAGTAGCACTATTAACTTGGGCTGCTGCTGCATCATAAGCAACTTTAACTTTTTGCTTAGCAGCTTGCTTTTGCTCATCACTTAAGCTAGAGGCATCAATCTTATCATTAGCAGATTTTTGCGCATCATTTAATGCTGTTAAGGCAGCTGTTTTACTTTGACCTAAAGCATTTTTGTCATCAGTTTGAGCAGTCGTTAAGGCTTTGTCGATGTTTGTCTTACCTGTCTCTTGTGCACTGGTGACATCAGCTACTGTTGTCGCAGTGTTAACTGCTGTAACGGCATCATTATAAGCTTGTTGTGCTTGCGCTTTAGCAGTAGCTTTTTGCGTATCCGTTAAATTCTTAAGTTGATCAATTTCATTATTAACTTTATCTAATTCATTATCTAAAGCATCCTTAGCCGCAGACTGCGCATTCGCTAATTCACCCACAGCGATGGCATCAGCACCGGCTTGCGTAATCGCTGCCTGGCCAGTACTTTGTGCTGCTTGTAAATCTGCGGGATTTGTCGCTGACTTAACTTGTTGTGCTGCTTTATCATACGCAGCTTGCACCTGTTGTTTAGCCGCCGTCTTTTGCTCAGCCGTTAAACTGGAAGCATCAATCTTGGTATTAGCGTCGTTTTGTGCCGTCGTTAAAGCAGTTAAAACATTAGTTTGACTTTGACCCAAAGCGCTAGAATCATCACTCTTAGCTGTCTCTAAAGCAGCGTCAATCTTGGTAATCCCGGTATTTTGTGCACTGGTTACGTCAGCAATGGTTGTTTCCGCATTCACGGTCTTAATCGCATTATCATGGGCTTGCCGCGCCTGATTCTTAGCAGTAGCTTTTTGCGTATCCGTTAAATTCTTAAGTTGATCAATTTCATTATTAACTTTATCTAATTCAGAATCCAAAGTATCCTTGGCTGCTGCTTGGGCATTCTCCAATTCATCAGCAGCAATAGCATTGTCACCAGCTTGCGTAATCGAAGCCGTACCAGCACTTTGGGCAGCTGCTAAATCAGTTGGATTCGTTGCTAAATTAACTTGTGCTGCAGCCGAGTTGTAAGCAGCTTGCACTTGTTGTTTGGCAACTTGTTTTTGCTCATCACTTAAGCTAGAAGACTCAATCTTGGCATTAGCAGCGTTTTGTGCCGTCGTTAAAGCAGTTAAGGCATTAGTTTGGCTTTGACCCAAAGCCTTATTGTCATCAGTTTGAGCCGTTGTTAAAGCAGCGTCAATCTTCGTAATGCCCGCAGTTTGGGCACTAGTAACATCAGCTAACGTTGTTGCCTGATTCACAGCTGTGATTGCAGTATCATACGCTGTTTGTGCTTGGGCTTTAGCAGCAGCTTTTTGGTCAGCTGTTAAGTTCTGTAATTGGTCAATTTGATCCTTGACCTGAGATAATTCAGCAGCTAATTTTTGTTGAGCTGCTGTTTGCGCGTTCACTAATTCACCCATTGCAATAGCATCAGCACCCGCTTGTGTAATCGCAGCCTGACCGTCAGTTTGTGCTTGGTCCAAATCAGTTGGGTTAGTAGCGCTATTAACTTTTTCTACCGCAGCATTATAAGCAGCTTGCACTTGTTGTTTAGCAGCTTGTTTTTGCTCATCGCTTAAGCTAGAAGCCTCAATCTTGGCATTAGCATCGTTTTGCGCAGCAGCCAAGGTATCTACAACATCACTCTTACTACTTTGAAGAGCTGCAGCATCAGAAGCACTAGCAGTATCCAAAGCTTTATCAATGTTCGTTTTACCCGCATCTCGTGCAGTTGTCACATCAGCTACCGTTGTTGCCGCACTAACCGCCGTCATTGCAGCATCACGGGCTTTTTGTGCTTGCGCTTTAGCGTCGGCTTTTTGATCAGTGGTTAAGTTCTGCAATTGATCAATTTGATCGTTAACCGTCTGTAATTCAGCATCTAAAGTGCTGTGAGCTGCAGACTTTGCATTGGCTAATTCACCAGCAATAATCGCATTATTAGCAGCCGTATTGATGTCATTAACGCCGTTGTTTTGCGCAGAAGTTAACTCAGTTGGACCGGTAGCTGCTTTAACCTTATCTATTGCTGCATTATAAGCAATTTGCACTTTTTGCTTGGCGGCTGCTTTTTGTTCATCTGTTAAAGTAGAATTATCAATTTGACTATTGGCCGCAGTTTGCGCAGTTGTTAAAGCAGCAGTGGCAGAGTTTTGACTGTTTTGAAGATCACTAGCGTCATCATTATTAGCCATATTCAGTGCTGCATTAATATTTTCAATTCCCGTCTTTTGAGCATTAGTGACATCAGCTACTGTTGTCGCCGTGTTAACTGCCGTTACAGCATTATCATGCGCCGTTTGTGCTTGGTTCTCAGCGTCGGCCTTTTGATCAGCCGTCAAGTTCTGTAATTGACCAATTTGGCTTATGACATTGGCTAAATCTGTGTCTAAAGCAGTTTTAGCAGCATCCTGAGCATTGATCAATTCACTAGCGGAAATAGCAGCAGCGCCAGCTTGTATAATCGCATTTTTACCATCAGTTTGTGCCTGGTCTAACTCGGACGGATTAGTAGCAGTATTAACTTGGGCTACGGCTGCATTATAAGCTGCTTGAACTTTTTGCTTAGCAGCAATCTTTTGTTCATCACTTAAACTAGAAGCAGCAATTTCATCATTAGCAGATTGTTGAGCAGCAACCAAAGCAGCCAAAACATCATTCTTACTATTTTGGAATGTTGTTGCATCAGAATCATTGGCGGTCTTCAAGGCATCATCAATATTCGTTTTGCCTGTCTCTTGGGCAGCTGTTACGTCAGCCACCGTTGTCGCCGCATTAATCGTCTCAACTGCATCATCATAGGATTTTTGCGCTTGCGCTTGGGCGTCGGCTTTTTGGTCAGCTGTTAAGTTCTGTAATTGGTCAATCTGATCCTTGACCTGAGATAATTCAGCAGCTAATTTTTCTTGAGCTGTCGCTTGCGCATTCGCTAATTCACCAGCGGTAATGGCATTATCGCCAGCTTGCAGAATCGCATTTTTACCATCAGTTTGTGCTTGATCCAAAGCAGTTGGGTTATTAGCACTATTAACTTGGGCTACGGCTGCATCATAAGCGTCCTTAACTTTTTGTTTGGCAGCCGTTTTTTGCTCATCACTTAAGCTAGAAGCAGCAATCTTAGCGTTGGCATCGTTTTGTGCCGTAACTAAAGCATTTAAAGCGGTAGTTTGATTTTGACTCAAGACATTATTGTCATCAGTCTGGGCCGTTGTTAAGGTAGCATCAATATTGGCAATCCCCGTATTCTGTGCACTAGTGACATCAGCTACCGTTGTCGCCGTGTTAACTGCAGTTACAGCATTATCATGCGCTGTTTGTGCTTGATTCTCAGCGTCGGCCTTTTGATCAGCGGTCAAGTTCTGTAATTGAGCAATTTTACCTTTAACTTTATCTAATTCAGAATCCAAAGCCGTTTTAGCTGCTGTTTGCGCATTCGATAATTCACCCGCGGTAATAGCAGCAGCACCGGCTTGCGTAATCGCCGTCGTGCCAGCAGTTTGTGCTGCTTGTAAATCTGCGGGATTCGTCGCTGCTTTAACTTGTTGTGCTGCTGCATCATAAGCGTCCTGGACTTTTTGCTTAGCCGCCGTTTTTTGCTCAGTCGTTAAACTAGAAGCCTCAATTTTAGCGTTGGCATCGTTTTGTGCCGTAGCTAAGGCAGTCAAGGCCGTAGTTTGGCTTTGAGCCAAGGCACTAGCATCATCACTCTTAGCTGTCTCTAAAGCAGCGTCAATCTTAGTGATCCCGGTATCTTGTGCACTGGTTACGTCAGCAATGGTTGTTGCTGCATTTATGTCTTTAATCGCAGCATCGTAGGCCTTTTGTGCTTGTGTTTTAGCGGCGTCTTTTTGATCAGAGGTTAAGTTTTGTAATTGATCAACTTGATCATTGACTTGCGATAATTCAACAGCTAATTTTTGTTGAGCTGCTGTTTGCGCGTTCACTAATTTACCCGCAGCAATAGCATCCTCACCCGCTTGTGTAATCGCCGTCGTACCAGCAGTTTGTGCTGCTTGTAAATCTGCGGGATTTGTCGCTGACTTAACTTGTTGTGCTGCTTTATCATACGCAGCTTGCACCTGTTGTTTAGCCGCCGTCTTTTGCTCAGCCGTTAAACTGGAAGCATCAATCTTGGCGTTGGCATCGTTTTGTGCCGTAGCTAAGGCAGTTAAGGCATTAGTTTGGCTTTGCCCCAAAGCCTTAGTGTCATCACTCTTAGCTGTCTCTAAAGCAGCGTCAATCTTAGTAATCCCGGTATTTTGTGCACTGGTTACGTCAGCAATGGTTGTTGCTGCATTCACGTCCTTAATCGCAGCATCATGATCCGCTTTTGCTTGAGACTTAGCAACCTGCTTTTGATCAGCTGAAAGGTTTTGTAATTGATCAATCTGATCATTGACTTGCGATAATTCAGCGTCTAATTTTTGTTGGGCTGCTGTTTGCGCATTGGCTAATTTACCTGCCGCAATAGCATCCTCACCAGCTTGCGTAATCGAAGCTGTACCCGCACTTTGGGCAGCTGCTAAATCAGTTGGATTCGTTGCTAAATTAACTTGTGCTGCAGCCGAGTTGTAAGCAGCTTGCACTTGTTGTTTGGCAGCTTGTTTTTGCTCATCACTTAAGCTAGAAGCCTCAATCTTAGCATTAGCGTCGTTTTGCGCCGTCGTTAAAGTAGTTAAGGCATTAGTTTGGCTTTGCCCCAAAGCCTTATTATCATCAGTTTGAGCCGTTGTTAAAGCAGCGTCAATCTTCGTAATACCCGCAGTTTGGGCACTAGTAACATCAGCTACCGTTGTGGCCTGATTCACAGCTGTGATTGCAGCATCATACGCTGTTTGTGCTTGGGCTTTAGCAGCAGCTTTTTGTGTATCCGTTAAGTTCTGCAATTGATCAATTTGATCATTTACCCGAGATAATTCAGCAGCTAATTTTTGTTGAGCTGCTGTTTGCGCGTTCACTAATTCACCTGCCGCAATAGCGTCAGCACCGGCGTTCGTAATGGCTGTCTGGCCAGCAGTTTGTGCTGCTGCTAAATCAGTCGGATTCTTAGCACCATTAACTTGTGTTACTGCTGCATCATAAGCAGCTTGCACTTGTTGTTTGGCAGCTTTTTTTTGCTCATCACTTAAGCTAGAAGCTTCAATCTTGGCATTAGCGTCATTTTGTGCCGTAGTTAAAGCAGTTAAGGCAGCAGTTTGACTTTGACTCAAAGCCTTAGTGTCATCAGTCTGAGCCGTTGTTAAAGCGGCGTCAATCTTACTAATTCCCGTTTTTTGAGAAGTTGTGACATCAGCTACCGTTGTGGCCTTATTAACAGCCGTAACAGCAGCATCATGGGCTGTTTGCGCTTGGGCTTTAGCAGCAGTTTTTTGCGTATCCGTTAAGTTCTGCAATTGCTCAATCTGATCATTGACTTGCGATAATTCAGCGTCCAAAGCTTTTTTAGCACTAGCTTGCGCATTGGCTAATTCACCTGCAGTAATCGCAGTATCTGCTGCATTGGCAATAGCACTTTGACCATTCTTTTGGGCCGTTTGTACAACAGTTGGGTCAGTCGCAGCATTGACTTGCGTCTTGGCCGAATCAAATGCTGTCTGTACCTTTTGTTTAGCGGCTTTCTTTTGGGCAGCACTCAAACTTGAACCATCAATTTTGGTATTGGCTGTCGTCTGTGCTTGAGTTAAAGCTGCTAAAGCGGCTGTTTGGGCCGCATTCAAAGCATCACTACTATTAGCAGTATCTAAAACCGCATCAATATTAGTAATCCCTGTTTTTTGCGCTAGAGAAACTGAGGCGTGATCAGCAGCGGCGTTCACATTCGTTACAGCATCATCGTGAGCTTTTTGTACTTGCGCTTTTAATGCAGTGACTTGAGTGGTTGTCAGGTTTTTCAAACCGTCAATTTGATCATTAACCGTTGCTAACTCAGTATCTAAAGCTTGAGTAGCAGCTAATTTATCGTTAGCCAACACACCAGTATTAATTGCGTCCATGGCTGCTTGATTCATCTGTGTTTGACCAGTTTTTTCAGCAGTCGTGGCTGCCTGGCTATCAGTAGCAGCATTAATTTTCTTTTCAGCAGCTGTATATAAATTATCGACTTGAGTCATGGCCGCTACTCTTTGCTCAGCTGTTAATTTCGACTTGCTCAATTGATTATGTGCTGCCGTTTGCGCAGCCTTTAACGCAGTAATGGCATCCGCTTTAGCCTTCGTCAAAGCGGTAGTATCATCATCTTGCGCCGTCTTAGCCACGGCATCAATTGCGGTCACACCAGCTGTTTGCGCATTAGTTATATCAGTTGTATTTGTAGCAGCTGTTACTTGAGCAACAGCTGTGTCATGTGCTTGTTGGGCTTGGGCTTTTAAAGTAGTTTTTTGCGTATCTGTTAAATTCTTAAAACCATTAATCTGACCATTAACTTTCGTCAATTCATCATCCAAGGTCTTTTGGGCAGCAGACTTTGCGTTATCTAAAGCACCCGTTGCAATGGCTGTTTGCGCCGCCGCATTAATTGCTGCTACCCCGTTAGTTTGAGCAGTATTAATTGCATCAGCAGATGTAGCCAAATTAACACTCTTTGCCGCCGTTGTATAAGCGTCAGCAACGGCTTGTTGAGCAGTTTGTCTTTGAGCATCAGTTAAGTTAGCTTTAGCGATTTGGTCATTAGCTGCTGTTTGGGCGGCTTGCAGTGCTTGAATAGCCGTATCTTTGGTGCTTTGTAAAGCTGCAGCCGCGGCGGCGGCAGCCTCTGGATCAAAGTCTAACGGTTCAATACTATCAACAAAATCCTTATTAGCTGACAGCTCTAAATGATCACCTGGTTGTAATGTATTGGCCGGGATGGCAAAAGAGAAATTACCTTGCGCATCACTTTGCGCCACATACTTAGGTGCACTATCACGCCAATACTTATCTGATGTGTCAAGCGTCCCCGGTAATGGCGTCGTTGTGCCATTACTATGTTTCACTACCACATAAATATATGCATTGGTGTTATTGGTATGACCTGATACAACCGTCTTATCTGGATCAATCGTTGCTTGGTCAACGTCCACAAACGGTCCTGCCGACACAAATTCGATTCTAGAGCCAGTTAAATCCTTACCACTTAGATCACTCACTACTGGTTGTTCGGAAGCATAATTCTCACCGACGATATCACTCGCTGCACTGGCATCTGCAGGATCGTTAATCGTACCAACTGTATCGCTACTGATATTCATGTTTAACTTATCTAGCGGACCAGAAACTGTACCATCAGCACTAATATATTTCACATCATTTAAAGCAAATTGCCCGTCACTAATTAAATGGGCATTACTATTTGTAGTGGCATCTAAGACAAAGTCTTGGGGGTTATCAATATTCACATGAGCACCCGCAATATTTAACAGCGTCGTCGCCCCTGTACCGTCAACCTGGGCTTTAAATGTCCCACCAGTTAAATTAATGGTACCGTTAGTGATATTCAAAATAGGGCCATTAAAGTCATTCATATTTTGGCCGACAATTTCAAAATCAGCTTTGTTATCAACCTGTAAGGTACCACTAATATTTACTAATCCCGAGTAAATAGAACCATTGTTTTTTATATTGACTTTGGATCCTTGTTCCAGATGTAAACTAGAACCAGATCCTAAATTAATCGCTTGAGCCGTATCTTTAGCATCATCACCAACAACATTAATATTCAAAATAGAACCAGCTTGAGCATCAATGGTTCCAGCACTACTAATATAAATTCCAGCAACATTACTACCCGAATTTTGAGCACTAAGCCCATGACTATGGGCATTAAGGTTAACAGTTGCGCCCTTTTCTAAGGTAACCGTTCCAGCCCCTTCAATATCAATTACATCATCTTTATAAGTTGTTCCAGTAAAAGTGGAGCCCTCAGTAAAGTCAACTTTCCCACTACCACTAATCTCAATGACTTGTTGATAATCATCAATTGGTTTAATTACACTATTATCGTATGGACTGACGTAACTAGGTACTGATGAAGCCGAAACATTACCCTTAATGATTACTGTTTGCCCATTGCTAGCATGAATCATCTGGGCTCCAGTATAAGAAATATTATCAAAGGTAATCGTAGGTGTTCCTTGAGGATTAACCACCCCCCAGTAGGTGGAACCATAAATATCTAAATTTTGAAAAGTAATATCCCCCGAGGTAACAACTCGATTGCCACGCATATCTAAATAATAACGATGATCATCAGCTGATTTAACAGTTACCGTTCGATTATCTCCAACGTAAATATCACTATTAGACATATCAGATGCAGTGATTGTAATATCGTTTAACAAAACAATAGTTTTAATTTTATCAATATCAGCTGAATAACCCCCACCAATATTACGAGGAGCCAGCGCGGCTAAAAACTGGTGTGCTGTACTGATATAAACCGTTCCAGTATCGTCTGGTTGTAAAGCGGGATCATCGTCGTATAAGTAATTCGCGATGTGCGGTTTCGTACTTGTAATAGAATTAGATGCACTCGCTGCTGGCGTTGCATCAGTAGCAGTTGGAGTTGTAGAAACATTTTGACTAGCATCCGCGGCTGGCGTTCCAGAAACATTCGCTACACTGGCTGGCGTTTGATCAGTATTAGTAGTTGAAGTGGTATCCGTAGTATTAGTCGTCGCTGGTGCAGACGCAGGGTCAGTTGTGGACGTAGTAGTCACATTCGTATTTGTTGTAGATGTATTATTAGCATCTGACGCCGTATTAGTCGTGGTCAAACTCGTTGCTTGTTGCACAATCGTTTGCACTTGAGCTTGCGCCGTAGCTTGAACTTGTGTGAGCTCAGTGGTGGTTTGGGCTTGTTCCACTTGAGCGGCAAATTGGTCATTGATTCCCTGCAACTGTTGTAACAAGTTGGCTTTTTGCGTAGCATCAATGGTTAAATTGTTAATCTGGCTAGTTGCCGTCTGCACACTTAAATTAATTGCATTTTTGGCCGCAATTTTGCCAGCTGCTAAATCACTTGTTGTTGCAGTAGTATCAGCAGTATTTTGATTATCCGTTGTAGGCGTTACTTGATTAACGCTATCTGGCGTGGCAGTTTCATCAGCTTGCACGCTCGTTTTATTCGTAGCCAACCACAAAGTGGACGAAAATAAAGTCACACCCATAGTTGCTAAAATTCGTTTCTTATTCATTAGTACGTTCTCCCCAATTAAGCAAAAACTATTTCAAACAATTGACAAAAATAAATTACGTTAAAACTGACTTTTCATTGTTTAACGATTGGAAAATTCCATTTGTTTATCGGCAAATAAACAAAAAAATATGCGCTTTTTACATTAGCACAATTAAATTCAAAATCCAACTCAAAAAATTGTGACAAATGCAACAAACACATATCCCGTTAATTAATTTTAATTTATTTTTTATTTAAATAAGAAACGCTCATTCAGCTAACTAGTCATGACCTAATTGTGCTAATTCTTTACTTAATTGCTCCACTGGCGTTTGCATATCTTCTTTAAACCACATTTTTACCGCCGCTAATGTGCCAAAGATGATATAAGTCACTTGAAAGTTACTTAACTCGTTGCCCTGCAAACTACTAATTTGATTCGCCAAGCGTGCTAAATCCCTTTCAAATTTTTCTGAAACGCTAGAATTAATCAAGATCAGACTGCGCTTCGGGTAACGCTTGATATAATTAAAAAAGCGCACGTAATAGTCATACATCGTTAACGGTTGATTATGATTATCCACTAATTGCGTTTGAATAAAGTTATCGATGATCGCAATCATCTCTTGTTCCATTGCTTCCAACACTTCGCTAGTATTGCGATAATATATGTAAAAAGTTGAACGATTGATGCCCGCTTTTTCACATAACTTCTTCACAGTAATTGTCATTAAATCGCTATGTTGTAATAGTTCAATTAACGACGTTTCAATTGCTTTTTTTGTATATTCCACACGCCGATCTTGTGTCCTCATTTACTCTATAATCCCCTTAATTGCCAACAGATTGCTTCCCATTCAGCATTCAACCGGACTAGTAACTACTTTCATCCAGTTGTCGAATCCACCAAGTATCTAGCTAAACACTACTATTAGCTAAATTGTTCTTAGATTCCTGATTTTTCAACTACCTTTTTGCAAAATTTCCTATTACTTGTTAAACACTAATTGTTTTGATTGACATTACATTAGAATTCATTGAAATATCTTCAATGATATCAGAATAATTCATTTTACTAGGAATTTCAATCTCATATATATTAGTGTAAATGTGCTCGTCAGCATCCGCTTGTTGCACATTAAAATTCACATCACGCACCGTAATATTATGCTGATTAAAATACTCCTGAATAAACTCTTTGGTTTCTTTCTTGTGATGATACTGTATCATAATTTTTTTGACGGGTGTAATATGCAAAACACGTTTTAAAAAACCTAACACAATAAAGACCACAATCGTGCCCGCAATAGCAATATCATAATTCCCCATTCCAATTGCCAAGCCTAAACCAGCAACCGTCCACAAACTAGCTGCGGTGGTTAGACCACGCACCGTATGATGATGCACCAAAATTGTTCCAGCACCTAAAAAACCAACCCCACTAACTACCTGCGCAATCAAACGCGCATCATCAGCGCGTAACACGCCCGCATAATGCGGATATCTAGCTGCCATGTTCAAAGCATTAAACCCAATCTCTTTTTGCATCATCGCAATAATACAAGCCCCAACACAAACTAAAATATGCGTTCTCACACCAGCGGAATGATTTTTTTGCTGGCGATTATAACCAATTAACCCCGCACAAAGCACTGCTAGCAGTAACCGCAAGATGATTTCGGTTAAAGGTAAATGTAAATCCATACGATTCTTCCTTTCTTCTATAAAATTTAGGTACAATGCTTTTAATTATACTCATTTTAACTGTGAATTTAAAATATTTATTATCGATTACATAAAAAAACGCTTTGCAAATTTTTTCTTTTGCAAAGCGTTCAGTTTAAACTTATTGATTTAAAACAACGGTGTTTCGATTGTTTCGACATATTCAGCCGTCGCCGGTTGATGATAGAGATCCACACCATCTTTTTGACACAACTGAGCTTGGGCAATCTGTTGCATTTGACTTAACACAACTTGTGAAGTCAAATCTTGGGCCACATTCTTCAAAGTCAAAGAAACAATCTTACCTTCTTGGGTAGTGAAATTCATTTTTAATGCTTTCATCTGCTAACCTCCTAATTTGCCTGATCAAAAATTAATTGCGAATGGACTGTTAAAGCGGCATCAATTAAACTTGCCCCTGGATTTAAGGCCGCTAACGCCCGACCGACGGTTGCGATTTGGTCATCACTCGGATCAGCAATCACATTCGTTAAATTTTGTTTGAATTGTTGATCACCATTACTTAAGTTAAAAACGAGACTACTATCTTGCCAATTACGTTGTTCTGCCATATTAATTCTCCTCCCTATTAATAGCAGTGGTTACCGGCCGGTAATTACTTGCTACACTATTAATAACGTTTCAACAAATAAAAACGGAACCAAATTAGTCAAAAGAATTTCCTTTTTATAAAATTTATTCTATAATGTAGAAGGTAGTTATCTTATAGCTTCATAATTTTGGTTTCTAACTCGAAATTTTCATCAATAAAAAAAGCCTACTTCAATAAGTAGACTTTTTTTATTGATGAAAATTATTATTTGATTCCACCATTATAGTAGTGGATTAGCTAGCTTTCTCGCTCAACTGTCGTTACTGACGATCTCTTGTCACATCAATATGAATACAACTCACCATTACAAAAATCAGTAATACTAAGCATGAAACTTTAAAGCTCCACCGGTCAACTTTAGTTGGTTGATAAGTTACTGTCACTTGATTAGTGCGTCTAGTGGTCTGAACTGTCAATAATCCGTGCGTTGAACCATATGCGGGCACCAAATGCTGATTAAGCCGCACTTGATACAATGGTCCATAATAAATTAACGGTAACTGCACTTGCGCAGTTCGAGGTTTCGTTTGAAAGTGATACGTTAATTGATTTAACCTACCAACTGGGTGAAATAACTTTTTCTGATCATTCACGTATCCTTGTCCCCAAGGTAACATCTTAATGACCTTTTGTGCGGATTTAGGATAATAATCATTTGGAATTGGATTGTTGGCGTACTGGGCAAAATTAGCGTCCGTTAAATTAATTTTATCCCAATTAAAACGGTAATTAACTACTTTTTGCATAGAATTTAAAGTGGCACCACAACTGAGTAGCAACACCAACGCAGTCATCACTAAGCGCCCGTTACGGGCCGTGATTTGTCCACATGCTTGTGCGGTACACCAAGTAATGCCGAGAGTATAAAATAAATTCAAGCGAAAAGGAAATTGCAACGTATTAATCACCGAATTTTTAAATAAGAACCAAGGAAAGCTCGGCGTCGTTAGCCAAAAGCTCACTAAGCTTAATGCAAAAATCACTTTCCAAGCGCGGGATAATTGGCGCCAACGCACAATTAGATACAGCAGTAGTAGCAAACTCAGGCCGAAAATAACAGGACCCGCGGTATGAGCCGGAAAGGTTAAATTATGCCATAAGGCCACTTTTTGCGTTTCCCAAGAATAAGCCTTCATTTGGGCAGGAGCTACTTGCGTGGCTTTCAAACCACTGGGGGTCATTAAATAATGCTGGATAAATGGTCCCCAATACCAAACGCTTAGCCCCAAAGTCCATAGCGTCGCCTTGAGATAAGTTTTGGTTTGTGCCCAACCAAGCGTACGCCGGATTACTAGTCCGACATACCAAACAACCAAACTCACGATGACTAACAACGTGGTCAAGACATGGCTAAATATTAAACCCACCATTGCCAAAATTAGAGCTTTCTTGCCACCTTGTTGCCAAGCGATACAATAAAAGCTGGCAAAAGCGAGGGGCACAAACATCGTTGCCAAAAATTCGCCCAAGTCAAAGCGCGTATACAACACTTGCATGCGGTAAAAAGAAAAAGTATACAAAATGGCAAAACTGACGCTAACTAAGCGTTTTTTAGTGACCTTATAAGCCGCAAAATCACACAAAATTAAGCTCAATAAATTACAGAGTCCCACGTATACATAAAGCGCCAAGACCGGATGATGGGTTAATTTAATCAAAATCACTAGCGGATACAATAACTGCGCTGGGTAAAATAGATTCACCAAATTACCGGTTTGCCCAAAAGTATGAGTCGCTAGGTAGGGAAATTGCGTGAGCTTCACTTGTAACAATTCACTCAAGCGTGCCATATGAAAACTAAAATCGTCGCCCCAAATAAATTTGCGGTACCGAAAATAAATATAACTAAAAACTAGCCCTAAAACTAGATATAGTAAACCGATCCACCAATTTATGGATCCTTTACTTTTAGTGGTAGTTATCGTTACGGTTGTATTCATTATTTTAAGACAACCCGATTGGCTTTAATCCAGGCGCTATCAACAATATGATAGAACAAATCTTGGCCTATTTGGATTTGCCGATCAATTTGCAACTCCGTGCCGTTATCCAATAATTGCTCTGGCAAATGATTAGCCACCGACTGATTTTCATCAATTTGCCATAACGTCACTTGCATATTATCTGGAATATTCACCGTGGCAGTGGCGTTAATTTGCTGTTCACTGGGACCATAGTCTTCTTCAATTTCTGGACGCAATTCTACATCACTAGCTCGCAACCATTGGTCACTGCCAATGTTATACAAAGTGGTATCGCCAACTTGCTTTTGGCGCAAATAATTTAGATACATCTTCGACCAAGCCGTGGTGCCTAATAACGGATGGTTATTTTCATCAACCACCGGGACACTATCACCTAGCTCGCCCAACACTTCCAATTTATTGCTCATTTTACGGGTGCGTAATTTCGAAACATGAACCATCTCTTGAAACTGTTCCACTGTTTGATAGCGTAGTTCAATTTCTTGCACTTGATCGGCAATAAAGACTGGTTGTTGATCCGCTTCAACATCTAACTCTAATTTGGAAAAGTACAAATAGCCTTCAATTTGCGGGATTTCATATTCAATCACCGTTCCGACTTCACCTTGCAAAGTTTTGGCCGGCAATAATTCTTGACGTTGTAAATCTAAATACTTCACGACTGCTTGACCTTGTGTCATTAATTGGTCCTCCATTACAGTTTTTCACTATGGCAAAAGCTCAAAGTCACGACACCATCCCCAGCTAACTGAAACTGAGACAAAAAGGCTTTTCCGTCAATTGAAACGAATATTTGCTTTTTTTAGTGTCCCAATCCTTTGAATTTTTAACCTTAGTCTCTTTATTATACCAAGCACAATTTATTTGCGTGCAAGATTATGTGGGAAATCTGAAAATTTTTCCCATAATCAAAAAATTGGATTCTCGACTGCCGCCAACATCACTGCTAATTTTCAACCTTAGCTAGTTTTTCAGCCGTCTACTAAAACATGGTATAATGTGCTTATCGGAGGTTCATATCATGAAAAAATATTTAACGTCGGCTTTAATTCTAAGCGCTAGTATTTTAACCTTAACTGGCTGTCAAACCAAAGATAATAGCACCAATAGTCAGCCAGCCTATCACAATTTGATGACTAAAGCTGATCACGCCGTTCAACAGCACAATTACGCTGCAGCTGATGCCTACTATCAGGCCGCCGGTGCTGTCAAAAAAGGTGATAAACAAGCTAATACCAAGCAACGCCAAGCTCATTATCTCAAGCTGGCCCAAAGCTACCAAACTAATTATCATTTTGCAGACGCCAAAAACGCCTTAACCAAGGCCAAACAAATTGACGCTGGCTCACAAAAATTGCACACCATCGCTCAAAAGCAATTGACCAAGATTAAGCATGTGCAAGCCAAGCGCCAAAGTTTTAATCAACAACTCGAACAAATCGAGCAAGCTAATGATCACAATCAATTTAATGATGCCTACCAACAAGCAGTTAAATTGTTAAAAACCAACGAATTTCACCAAAAGTATTATAGTGATCTGTATAAGCAAACTGTTGAAATTTTATTAAATAGCTCACAAAAACTGCAACAAAAGACTGGCGCAACAACCACAAACAACAATCAGAATACCAATTCAGCTAGTCATGCCAATTCTTCTAACGCTAATAACCAACAGGCTAATAATAGTGCAGCTCCCGGCGAAACTGATATCGTTAAAAATAAAACAGCTAACGGTAAACAAATCACCGCAGCTGATATTCAAAAAGCTCGTCAAGAATTAAGTTCCCAAGGCATTCAAGAAAAAGCGGCTAGCGATAGTGATATTATCCGTGCTATTCAAAAAGCTGCCGCGGATGGTCGGAGTAAAGTCACACCGAAAGATATTGATTCCTAAATGGAATTAAACGTATGTCAAAATAAAAGAGATTGCAATTACCAAAATGCAAGTTTGTCTCATGACAAATCTGCGGTTGGTTATTCCAATCTCTTTTTTAGTCTTTAATTTATTTACGTCCTAAACCTTCCATCGGAGCTGGATGATGTAAATAATCATTAGCCGCCGTTTGATCAGTAAAATCAATCACCTGTAAAAATTCTGTTAACAAGGAGCGTTGCAAACCGCGCGGAATCTTGAGTTCATCCATTTCTGCTGGGTCTAGTTGATAGCGAATATTCTGTTCTTCACCTAACTGCACTTTATCTAGCCATAATGGTTCCCGAATTAATTCTCGACCGAGCGCCGCAAAACTCGCGCCACTCGCTAAAGCTTGATCAGCATCTTGCGGTGTCGCAATCGATCCCACTTCAATTAACGGCTTGCGCCCATTAAGCACCTGCAAAATCTTTTGGTTCAATGGCTCTAAATCCGCAGTATCATTTAAAGACGTTCGTTGATAATTACCCATCGAAGTATGAATATAATCAATTGGTTGTTGGGACAGTTGATCAATCAACTGCAATGTATCAGCAATTTGAATACCAGGTTTTTCAATTTCTTCCGGCGAAATGCGATAACCCAAAATAAATTGCTCATTACCATAACGTTCAATTACTTGCCGAACTTCTTGGATCACTGCTAGAGGAAAATTCATACGCTTAGCTAACGAACCACCCCAATGATCTTGACGCCGATTAGAATGTGGTGAAAAGAATTGTTGTAGTAGATAAGTATTCGCACCGTGTAATTCCACACCATCAAAGCCTGCTTGAATGGCGCGCCGTGTAGCCGCACCAAAGTCTTTAATCACCGTATCAATTTCTGCTTCACTTAAAGCCCGTGGCACTTGCGAATCACTGCGCGTGGCAGCGATGGCACTAGCACTGACTGGTTGTTGACCCCGCAAAATCTTACTATTAGTCATCCGCCCAGCACTAAAAATCTGCAAAATTGCTTTCGAACCTTTGGTTTTAATGGCACTTGCTAGTTGTTGTAAACCAGGGATGAAGCGATCATCAGCGACCGATAATTCACCTTCAAAACCTTTACCCAAGTCATTAACATTTGCAACTGCGGTAATGACCATTCCTGCTCCTGAACGTTGCCGGTAATATTCAATTTCATCATTCGACACGGAACCATCATAAAAACTAGATTTCGTTGTCATTGGCGCCATGACAATGCGATTTTGAATCGTTACCCCAGGCTTCAAGTCCATTGGTTGTAAAAATAAATGTTCTGTCATCATTAACCTCCTACATATTCACATCTCTCATTATGCAAGCAGTTTTAGTTAAAACAAGTAGGCACTTTTTTGTTCCTATCATTTTTTACATTTTTTCAAACCCAGTCGGCTCTGGATGCAGTAATTCAATCTCTTGTCCTGCCTGAATTTGCCGTTGAATTAGCTTTTCTCCCCAATCTGACATCGCCAACAAAATGGTCCGCAAACTTTTGCCTTCAGCAGTTAAACAATACTTCACCTTAGGGGGTACTTGATCATAAGAACAGCGTTCAATTATCTGATCTGCTTCCAACTCTCGCAATTGTTTCGTCAATATTCGTTGTGAAATTTGCGGAATTTTCCGCCGTAGTTCCCCCGTTCGTAGTGGTCCCATGCCCAAATGACATAAAATAACGGGTTTCCATTTACCACCAATCACATCAATCGTCGCTTCTACTGCTAAATTGTAACTTTTTTTCATCTTGACGATTCCTTTCTATAATTTCCAAGATGCATCTCAAAATTATAATAACTATTTTTAATAAAATGTCTAAAATGTTAGATTTTAGCTATGCAATAGCAAATAACTATCTTTTTTAATTATTTTTTGAGCTAAAAATTATATTTATCGTTTTAATTGTACTAGCATAAGGTCTGAAAAGGAGATCAAGGTTTGAACTATTAGTGATTGCTGTTGGCCGCGATGCTGCTGGCTTGTTAGCGGTCAGTCTTGTTTAACTGGCAGACGGCTTTGGATAAAGGAGATCTTCTTATGCGACGTTTCAAACATTGGTTATTTTGGCTAGAATTTATTAGTACCTGCTTTTGTCTCATCAGTCATCCCAACACCATTTTAGCCGATAGCATTGGTGAAGAAGATCCTAATCAAGTTGATTTTTCGGATAATGATTTAACACAACTCCCACCAGACTTTCAACCGTTATCTAAGCTCAACAACGCACACGAAGTTTCACCAACCAGTGCGCCTATTGCTGATGACACTTATACTTTTCGTCCTACCTTTACCCAACAAACACAAACCGATTTTACCGCCGATTCCGATACTGATGCCCAAATTTCTGAAGTATTCAATGATCCCCAAATGAATGGCAAGCCATATTTGAAGCTAACTGCTCAAAATCAGGCCACTAAAATTGGCGCCACGACTACCTTTAGTCACGTTGGAACCTTTCAAGGTCAAGCTTTAGATTTGAAAATTCATTCAACTTTTAACTTGCCGGGTACTAGCAGCGAACGTTATGGCGCAATTGGCATTGCCGCCAATGATTTTTTGAATGTTCATCTCAGAGCCCGCGGAATCGGTTGGTCAGCTACTAATCAAATCCGTTTTTATAAAACTGGCACCAATCAGTTGGTCAACGTTCAAGGCTATTGGAACTTTTTAGGCATTAATAAAGCTAAAGTTTTAAATATTGATAGTGATGCCTTAGATAATCAGCAAGACCAACTTTATTATCCGGCTAACTCCACTTTCGGCTACCGCCATCTAGCTGGGCAAGCCTATCAATTCATGAGTCAGGAAAAAGCGGGCAAAATGGATAATCCGTTAACTTTGCGCTACCGCGCCACCCCCAGTACCAGTTTCACTTACAGCTTTGCTGATCCCACAGGTAATGAAGAACGGACTTCAGTCGGAATTGATTATACTAATCAAAATTTATTTTCTTACGCACCTCCCAAACCTACCAAAACTGGGCTCACTGCGAGTGACTTTAGTGCGCCCAACAATGCACTTTATCGTGTGCAACAAAATATTCCCAATGCGACTACGGTCGCCAAAGCTTATAACAGTTTCCAAATTCAAGATCAATTAAACTCCCATTTAATTATCGATCAACAAAATACTCGCGTGGTGGACCAAAATGATCACGTAGTTTCCGGAGCTGGCAAACTATTTCACTTAACTTTTGGTCCTCATAATCAAATTACGGCCACCGCTGATCCCACAACTTTACAAAATCTCACCGACCCCAGCCAAACCAATTATTTTTACGATAACAAGTATGTACTCAAAATTTATGGACAACTCGATCCTAAGCAAGCTCTCGATGATTTTCCCAGTAGCGTCGGCACTGATCAAAACACTTACTATGGTGTACCTAATACTGCTCAAGTGTTGCTGAATCAAAACGCAACTGCTACCCCACAAGCCACCGCACAAGTTCTGAGTCCTAATAATTGGTGGTATATCAAAGATCAAACTCTCTATATTCGCGATAATGCTGTGGGCCAATACGCGGGAATGCCACCTTGGAGTCCGCAAAGTTATAATGTGACACAAGTTCATTTCGGGCAAAATGTCACTTTAAATAATACCCAACAATTTTTAGCCCAGATGCCCCAATTAACCGCAGTTACTTTGCCTAGTGATCTGAATACTAGTCAAGCTACCAATTTTTCTCAATTTTTTAGTGGCGACCGTCATTTGGAACAAATCAACGGCCTAGATCATTTAAATTTCACTCAAGCCACGAATATGGCAGGGATGTTCGCGCAAACAGGCCTGGATACTTTAACTTTGCCTAGTAACTTTCAGCAAGCGATCCAAGTGACTAATTTTGATGACTTTTTGACCAATAATCCCCAGCTCACACTCTTAAATTTAGCAACTTTAAAGATGAATCCGGCAGCGACTACAGTGGACTTTTTCGCGAATGATACAGGTTTAGCCAGTTTGACTTTAGGAGCAGACAACAACTTTTTACCTAACGCACAAACTAACTTAGCTGCATTACCGCAAGATGACCAGGCGGGCAGCCTGCAAGGTAAAACCGGGAAATGGTTGCACCTTGCTAGTGAGCAAACGTATCATTCTAACGAACTCATTGCCCAATACCAAAGTGACAATCCCCAACATACAAAACAAGCTGCCACTTATATTCCCCAAGTTGGCAACTTATTATACTTGACCCAGATTCCCGCTGATTTAACTTTTGGTCCGATCATCGCTGACAGTAGTTTATTAACCAAGCAATTAAAGCCTAATCAACACCCGCAGCAAAACGTGAGTGTCACAGATTTACACGCCAGTTCGATTCAAGGTCAAAATTGGAATGTGCTCATTACTGCTACTGCCTTTACACCTTCGTCCCAATCCTTACAATTGCAGCTCAATCACCACAGCTTAACAACAGATCAACAATACGAGTTAAATCCCCGCAAGCAAACTATTCACAATCAAAAATTCACTTGGGATTTAACGGCTGATTCTCAAGCTGGTTTTACCTTGCAATATGTTCCCGCTACTTTAACAGGTGGCCATTATCAAGCGACGATTCAATATACTATTAATAATAGCCTCGATTAAGACTCAGGAGTGAAGTGCAATTTTAAAGACGTATAATTTAACAATACTGAACTGGTGACAACTGATAGCGAGCTTAAAGCCATAGCCAAGCCAGCCAAGACAGGACTTAAACTCAGCCCCCAAAAACTAAAACAACCAGCCGCAATCGGAATGCCTAACAAATTATAAATAAAGGCCCAAAATAAATTAGCCTTAATCCGCCGAAAGATTTTTTGACTCAACACTAAAGCGCGTACCACGTCTTGCAAGTCATTTTTTAATAACACAATCCCTCCAGCCGCAATCGCAACGTCCGTTCCCGAGCCCATGGCAATCCCTACATCTGCTTGGGTTAAAGCCGGAGCATCATTAATACCATCACCAATAAACGCTACCGCGTTGTGCTTTTGTAACTGGGCAATAGTTTGCGCTTTTTGTTTGGGCAACACTTGTGCAATCACTTTTTGCACTCCTACTTGCTGACCAACAGCTTGGGCAACACTGGAATTATCTCCTGTCAGCATTACAGTTTGGTAATGATGTTGTTTCAACCAGTGAAAGACTGCTTGGGCATTGGCTTTTGGTGGATCTTGTAGCGCAATCACGCCCTGAACTTGCTGGGAAGTGCCGACTAACACCAAAGTTTTGGCTTCTTGTTTTAAGTGATTGATCTCTTGTGACCACGGATTTTGGGCTTGAGTAAATAAGGCTCCACTGCCGACTAACACCGTTTGATCTTGTACATCACCCTGCAATCCTAAGCCTGGTAATGTCTTAATAGCCGTCGCTTCTAAGGGTGCTATTTGCGCTTGATGGGCTTTGGTAACAATAGCTTGCGCTAGTGGATGGTCTGACTGCTTCTCTAAAGCCGCCGCTAACTGCAATACTTGCTTGTTATTGCCTAAAACGTCAACGACACGGGGCCGTCCTTCTGTGATCGTCCCCGTTTTGTCAAAAACTAAGGTCTGCACCCGATTGACAGCTTCCAAAACAGTACCGTTTTTAATTAAAATACCCGCTTTAGCGCCTAAACCAGTACCAACCATTAATGCCGTTGGCGTCGCCAAACCTAACGCACAAGGACAAGCAACGATAATCACGCTCACCGCATAAGTTAAAGCTTGCGTGACACTAGCTTTTAGTCCAACACTCCAAACCCAAAACGTCAATAACGCAACAATTAAGACGACAGGGACAAAGACATTGGAAATTCGATCCGTTAATTTTTGAATCGGTGCCCGACTAGTTTGCGCTTGTTTCACTAAAGCAATAATTTGGGCTAAAAAAGTTTGCTCTCCCACTTTTTGGATTTGTACTTCTAGACTATTATTGCCATTAATCGTGGCCCCAATCACTTGATCACCGACAGTTTTAGTAATCGGTAAACTTTCACCGGTAACCAAAGATTCATCTATAGTTGAAGTTCCTTGAATGATTTGACCATCTAAAGGGACCTTGGCTCCCGGCTTAACTAGAACCACGTCCCCCACTTGTAAGGTGGCTAGCGGCACTTCTTGCCAGTGACCATTTTGCTGTAACAAAGCTGTCGGTGCTTGCAAGTCGAGTAACTGATCCACAGCACTAGCGGCTTTTTGTTTCATATGCTCTTCTAAGACTTGGCCTAACAAAATAAAGACCACGATAAAAGCCGCGCTCTCAAAAAAGACCGCGTGCTTCGTTAAAAGCGCATAGACACTATATAAATAAGCTGTCGCTGTCCCGATGGCAACCAACGTATCCATATTGGCATGGTGCAACTTCAATGCCGCCCAAGCACTTCGGTAAAAAGGCCCCGCCGCAAATAATAAAATAATGGTCGTGCAACCAAAGCTAAGCCAGTCAGCTCCGTCAATCATAATGTGTCCCAGCATGAGAAGCATCAAAATTAACAACGGAATTGAAAAAACTACGGCTATCACAAAGCGTTGTCTTAGATTCAACTTCATCTTTTCACCCCAGTTTATTTCACCACAATCTTGCCGTGAAACATTTGCATCCCACAGGAGTACTCAAATTCCCCAGCTTGATCAGTATTAATGGGAATCGTCACCGTTTGATTTTGCGGTAAATGTTGCTTAATACCCCAATCACTAAAAATCACTTCTTCTAAACAGCTGGACGGATCTTTACGAACAAATTCCAGCTGTGCTGGTAAATCTTTTTGCAAAGTGACTACTTCGGGTTGGAAGCCGCCGTCGACCTTAATTTTAGCAACCTGGGTCTGTCCCTTAATTTGTGCCGTTTCTTTAGACGTGGTTCTTTGCGCAAAGAACCACCAACTAATTAAACCAATTAAACCTACGACGATGATTGTAATGATTACTTGTAGCATAACTTGCACCTCCAACTTTAATTTACAAATGTAATATAGCACTAAAAACTACAATTGTAAATTTTTAAAACTAGTCATTTGCTCATTGTTCAATCCTATTATTTTCCCCCCACTTCTCACTGACAATTCATACTCCGGCTTAATTAAACTTTCGTTTAGTGCTAAAATGAGTTGGATACTCAGATCAAAGCATGCGAGGTTAATTATATGATTAAAGCAACGCCGATGACTGATAATTTAAATATTATTGTTACCAAAAATTTAACACTGGAGGACCGTAAGCAACTCCAAGAATTTTACCAAATCAAACCGGATATTATTAATTACGTCACCGACTTAGATGAAAATCCCAATTACGACTATGATCCGTTATATCATACGCAATTAATTATTATCCAAATTCCCAAATTGTTAGAAGCCAAAGATTTACAATACACGACTCAACCGGTTGGTTTGTTATTATTCCGCGAAAATTTGTTTACTTTTAATCCAGACAATAGTATTTATTTCGATCAGGTAATTCAGCAAGTTGTTAATAACCGACCCCAATTAGAACCCCAACAATTAATTTTAAATATTATTTTAAAGTTGATGGATAGCTTCGTGCCGATCATTCATAAAATTACCCAAAAAAGAAATCAATTGGCACATACCTTACGCCAAAAGATTAAAAACAGTGACTTAATCGCGTTATCTTTCTTGCAACAAACCTTAAGTTTATTCTATAGTGGCATTTCCTTAGACGTCAGTGTGATTAAACGCTTGCCTCAGACCCAATTTGTCAAGCACATCAATGAAACCAAAGCCGTCAATGCTGCTTTAATTGATGCCTTAGTTGAAGGTCAACAGGTGCAACAAATGGTGGAAACCGAATTGGGCGTTGTCGAACAAATCTCGAGCACTTTTAATGTCATTGCCAACAACAACCTGAACAGCACCATGAAACTATTAACCGTCTGGTCACTGACCTTAACGATCCCTACGGTAGTTACCGGCTTTTACGGGATGAACGTTGAATTACCTTTTGCCAAATTACATAGTGCTTGGTTACTAATCATTGGCATTATCATCTTGTTGTCACTCTTATTGTTACTGTTATTAAAACAACACAAAAAATTATAAGCTGTGCGCACAATTGCTGGCTAAAAGCCCTTCATAACAAGCAAAAAGGAAATGTTCTGGTAAATTTTGAACAAATTTACGAACATTTCCTTTTTTTATCTTGCTCTTGAGTGAATAGGTAACTCTCAACTAAAATTTTTTAATTGTCCAAATTATCGCCTGTTGTGCCATGACGAATGCCATAGCCTAAATAAATGATCACGCCAATCGCAAACCAGATTAGAGAAGCAATCCAAGTAATTAGTTTTAGTTTGGTCATCAAGTACAGGCACAGTAATAACGAAATAATAGGCAAAATAGGATACAAAGGTACCTTAAAGCCATCATTATGAATATCCTTGCGTTTTCTTAACGGAATAATACCAATGGAAACAAAGGAGAAGGCAATTAAGGTTCCAATGTTCACTAACTCAGCTAAATGGTTCAAATCAACCACGCCACCCATTACCGCAATAATAATCGTGACTACTAGTAAACTATGATTGGGTAAATGATGTTCGTTCACATCACCTAAAAAGCGTGGCAATAAACCATCGCGCCCGATAGCGTAAACTAACCGGGAGCTACTATAAATCATGGTCACCATCATCGTAAACATACCAGCCATCGCGCCAATGGAGATAATGCCAGCTACCCCGTTCAAGTGGAAAAATTGTAAAGCAAAAGCCACAGGATCCGCCACATTTAACTTGGTGTAAGGTAACATTCCTGTTAGAACGGTCGAGACGGCCATGTATAAAATTGTGGCCACAATCAAAGTCCCGATAATCCCAATCGGCAAATTACGCTGCGGATTTTTCACTTCTGGTGCTGAGGACGAGACTGCATCAAAACCTAGATAAGCAAAGAAGACAGTGGAAGCTCCCGCCAAGACACCGTTAGTGCCAAATGGTAAAAATGGTGTCCAGTTCTTAGGCTTAACATAAAAACAACCCACAACAACAAACAGAATAATAATGGCAATTTTGATAACCACCATCCAATCGTTAATCTTCATGGACGTTTGCATTCCGTGCGATAACATCAAAGCAATGAGGACAACCACAATCATGGCTACTAAATTGAAATAAGTTCCTTGACTCGGATTATAAGCACCCGAAATGGCTTTCGGCAAATGAATATTAAAACCACTCAAGAAGGAATTGAAGTACGCTGAAAAACCAACTGAAACCGTCGCAACTGCTAACATGTATTCCAAAATTAACGCCCAGCCAATTACCCAACCGATAAATTGGCCAAAGACAATATTGCCATATGAATAAGCACTACCAGCCACTGGCAGTGATGAAGCAAACTCCGCATAGCACATCGCGGCGGTCGCACAAACAATCGCGGCCAATAAAAAACTCAAAATTACTCCCGGACCGCTCAGCGTTGCGGCAACTGTCCCCGGCATAATAAAGATGCCCGTGCCAATTACCGCCCCAATTCCTAACGCCATTAAATCTTTAGCCGTCATGGTTTTTTGGAATTGTTGATCAGACTCGAGATATTGCTGTACATCTGCTTTTTGGGTCATTTTTTTCCAAATTGACATTTTCACCATTTCCCTTTAATCAAAAATTAATTTTTAGAATAAATTAAATTGTCTGGTCTGTCAAATTTCATTTTTGCTTGGCGGCTAAATTTGACAGGCACCAAAATAAAAGCTTAATTAGTCGACAGACCTAAGCACCCATTATACCAGTTTTTAAAATTGACCAGTTTGAAATTGCGTGGTGCTAAATTTATGATTCTAAAAATTACTGGTGCTTATTTTAAATTAAAATAAAATGAGAGCAAGTCTTGACAGTTTGTTCAAAATATATTAAATTAAGTTTATTCCAACAGTTAGGAGTTTTGACCATGAAGTCATTTACTTATCAACAGTTGAATACTTGGTATTATAACTTTCGTTTCTTTAGGTAGTGTTTGCAATCTCCAATACTGGCGAGTGCAAACACTGAACTGTTCGCACCCGCGAGAAATGAAGGCTTATTTGAGATTAGCCCATCAGGCCTTGCAGGTAAAATTGAAACTGCTAGGCCGATATCAAAATTAAATTGAAATTTTTTGAGTCTAGCAGTGAGATAACAACTGCTAGGCTTTTTATTTGGCATTATTAAGAGAGGAATGAATCCTAATGGACATGACAGACTATTTAAATCACAATTTGGCCCAGGTGAAGCCATCTGCTATTTTAGCTTTTTCCACCTTTGCACAAAAAATTCCCAACATCACTAATTTTACGGTAGGTGAACCGGATTTTGATACTCCGGAACATATTAAGCAAGCGGCCATTGACAGTATCAATGCTAATCGCAGCCACTATGCTCCGTCTAACGGCACCAAGGAACTACAACAAGCAGCGGTTAACTTCTTAGCTACTAAATACCAACAACACTTTGAACCGGGTGAAATTATTATTACCGAAGGGGCTACCGAAGCCATTTATACGGCTATTGTTTCCGTGTTAAATCCTGGCGAACAAGTGATCATTCCCACACCGACTTTTCCACTCTACATTGCCGATGTCACCATTACTGGCGGACAACCAGTCCTCGTTAATACTGCTGCAACCGGCTTTAAGTTAACTCCGGATTTATTGCGCCAAACTTTAGCACAAAATCCCAACGTGCGCATGCTCGTCTTAAATTCACCGGCGAACCCTTCCGGCGTAACTTACACTCAAGCAGAACTACACGCTTTAGCGGAAGTTCTGAAAGATCAACCAATTTTTGTCTTGTCTGATGAGATTTACAGCGAACTAAATTATGATCACGAGCACGCTTCGATCGTCAATGAATTGCCACAGCAAACGATCTTAATTACGGGGGTTTCGAAGTCCCATGCCATGACCGGCTGGCGGATTGGCATCATGGCTGCGCCGCAAAAAATCACTGATGAATTGAGCAAGATCCATCAGTTCACAATTACGACGACTGCTACTGTCACACAAGATGCCGCTTACGAAGCCTTGGCTAACGGTTTGGATGACGCTTTAGCTATGAAGGTTGAGTATCAAAAACGCCGGGACTACTTAATTGAGCACTTACAACAATTAGGTTTCACTTGCGCGCAACCGAATGGAGCATTTTATGTCTTTACCAAAATTGCGCCCGATCTTAATCAAGACGATGAAGCCTTTGCTTATGATCTGGCTCAAAATGGACTCGTAGCTGCGGTACCCGGCTCTTATTTTGGTCCTGGTGGTGAACATTACTTACGCTTCAGCTATGCAACAAGTTTAGACACCATCAAAACGGGTATGCAAAACTTAACTAACTATGTACAACAACAACGACAAGCTAAAGGAGAAAACTAATGAAAATTTTATTATTGAGTGTTCGTGACGATGAAAAAAAGGCAATTAACAATTGGCAAGAACGCCATCCAGAAGTCCAAGTGACAATGTCTGATCAAGAACTCCATCCGGAGACGATTGACTTAGTGAAAGATTATGATGGTTTAGTTATTCAACAACGCAGTCCCATTGAATCCAGTGTTTATCCCGCTTTGAAGGCCGCGGGCCTTCAGCAAATCACTACCCGCACCGCTGGCGTTGATGTCATTGATTTAGTATTAGCTAAACAAAATGGACTCCAAGTTAGCAACGTTCCTGCTTATTCGCCCCGCTCCGTCGCTGAGCTAACGCTCGCCCATACTTTACGTTTAATTCGAAAGCAAGAGTTGGTTGATCAACGAGTTGCTCAACAAGATTACCGCTGGGCCGGTCTACAAGGAACAGAGATTCACACTTTAACCATCGGAATTATCGGTGCCGGTCGGATTGGTGGCACGTCCGCAAAATTATTTAATTTGCTGGGCGCCCAGGTAATTGCTTATGATACCAAACCTAATCATGAGTTGGATTCGATTTTAACTTTCAAAACGAAAACAGAAGTACTGCAAGAAGCCGATGTATTATGCTTACATGTGGACTTAAACCCCACCTCCGAGGACTTGATTGATGCTCCCGAGCTCAAATTAATGAAACCGACGGCCTATTTAATCAATGAATGCCGTGGACCAGTCGTTGACAACGATGCTTTGATTGCTGCTCTACAAGAAAAGCGCTTAGCAGGTGCTGCTTTGGATGCTGTTTCTGGTGAAGAAAAATTCTTTAACTTTGATTTACGTAACAAACCATTACCAAGCAAACAATTAGAAATCTTGCAGGCCATGGATAATGTCATTATCACCCCTCACGTGGGTTTTTATACTAATGTAGCGGTCCAAAACATGGTAGATATTAGCCTAGACGATACTTTACAGCTCATTAGTACTGGCACATGTGAACACCTCATGAATTAGATCAAGTGATAAGGCAATCCTATTAGATATAGTTTGAGTCACATAAAAAAGGTTCATCCAAATTCGGACGAACCTTTTTTAAAATTTCTATCTGCTCATTAATCCTTTTTATTGTACAAAAAAAGTCACCTCCAGCAAAATGAAAGTGACTTCGCAACAGTCCCCGCAAAAAATGCTAGAGATATTGTAGATTTTTCTTCCTGTCCTTCTAAACTTAATAATTATTTTTTGTCAACAATCTACTAATTTTTGTCTCAGCTTCTATTAATATAGTAGATTTAATTTAATTTGGGCACATAATTCCAACTACCATCAGCCGCATTAATCACTAGCCACGTATAGCCTTCAGCACTGACGGTTTTAAAATAATGCACCGTTTCGCCAGGATTATAATGACCTAAAATCTTGCTTTGCAAACTCGGCGTTAGATGAATACTCGATAAAGTCTGCACCACATAGGTTTGCAAAACATTCGTATCTGCCGTTGGTTCAGGTAATAATAAATAGCAGAGATTCCCCGAAGCACTGCGATATTCTAACCACCAATGATCATTTTGATAAAATTTGCGTTGATATTTAATCAGCGTATGTTCCGGCAATTGACCAATCGTATCCGCCTGCGAATTGGGTTGATCATAAACTGGGATCGCTTTTAAAATATGGTATTCGCCGCTAGTATTAATGATGCGTTTCGATGCAATTAATAAGTAACGCAAATCTTTTGACGCGGAACGATAAGCTAACCAATCACCCGCACTATTCGTGAGTTGTTTTTCATAATGAATGACTTTGCCTGCCGCTAGCGTTCCAATTTTTTTGGCCGTAATTTCGGGCTGATCGTAGACAATCGTCTTCTTTAATAAAGTATAGGCGTGACGTGGTGGTTCATGTTGCACTGGTGTTTGATTAGCTGCTGCTTGACTGGGGATTAATACATAACACTTTTGCCCCCGGGGATTGTAATAAACCAGCCAAGTTTGGCCGGCAATTTGTTCCGTATTAACATAATTAATTGTTTCACCAGCCGCGTACTCACCTACAATCATGCCATCTTCATCAGGTTGCAAGCGAATCGGAGTAACTTGATTGACCGTATAATTACGTGGAACAGCTGCTGTTTCGTTTTGAGGTTGTTGTAAATAATGATACCAATACTGAGCTTGTGTCCCACGTTGCAGTTGCAAAGTAGGCGCTACTCCCCGATAGCTCTTTGCAAAAACCTCCGCTAAAACTTCTGGTTTGGCAGTACTTTGAATATATTGCACCCCCGTCATTTCATAAATGGTTGATGGTTGAAAATGTTGACTGATTTGTAATTCGTAATTTAAAAAGGCACACTGCCCTACAACCGTTTGATAATCCAAGTGCTGGTGCTGACACCAACCCGCTAGTTCCGCTAATTTGGTCCACTGCAACAAACCATAACCTTGATTTTGCAGATTAACTTGCAACTGGCTGACAACAGACATATTGCCTAATACTCCCGCAATCGCCTGTTCACTCCAATCCTTAGCTAATAATTCTTGCCGCACTGTCCGTGCAGTTTTAATTTGAAAGGGCTGATAATCAGCACTATAAACCAAACTGGACATGCGGTAAATACTCTGAGCTGTTACCAATTCTGAGGCATTGTCAGAAGTAGAACTGGTATCAGGGTGATCGTTGGCAGCCGCTGCTTGTTCAGGAGTTAATTTAGGTAAAATGGAAGTTTGAAAATGACGCTTAGAAAAATGCGATGAATTTTTTTTCTTCATTAAATTAAGTTCCTTCAATTAAATTCCTACAAAATAATGAAAGCTCTAGATTTATTTTAATACAAAACAGCAGAAATTGCTGTGCAGTTAAAACAAATAATTAATTATCTAACTAGCAATCATTTCATCAATCCAAGTTTTAAACTTATTTTGACCAATCAAAATCCTAACTGAAACTAATGCACTTCGTTATACTCAACTTATGACAATAATAATTGAGAGGAATGTGGCCCCATGCAACAACACAAATTAGGATTTTTCAGTATTGTTTTACTTGGCGTTAATGGCATCATTGGTTCTGGAATTTTTCTACTGCCACAACAAATCGCTCATTTGGTCGGCAATGGTAGCTTTTTAGTCATTATTTTTGACGCCTTTTTAGTCATCAGTCTTGCCCTTTGTTTCGCCCAAGCGGCGACTTACTTTCATGAAGATGGCGGCGCTTATTTGTATGCCAAAAGTGCCTTTGGCAATTTTGTGGGGTTTGAAGTCGGCTTTATGACTTGGGCCATTTGCATTATTGCTCAAGCAACTATGGGTGCTGCTTTAGCCACCGAACTTCAAGCAATCTTTCCCACTATTTTGCACCCAAAGATTATTGTTACCCTCCTGATTATCACTTTAGCTTTATTAAACATTGGCGGTGTGAAAGTTTCCAAAATGTTGATTAATTGTAGTTCATTAGCTAAATTAATCCCCTTAATCCTTTTTATTGTCGTGGGTAGCTTTTTTATCCACGGGACTAATTTGCACACTCAATGGCCCGCTTCACAAAAGCTCATGCAAAATTTTGCGCCAGCAGCAGTGACCATGTTTTATGCCTGTACCGGCTTTGAAAGTATGGTCTTAGCTGCTGGAGAGATGCAGCACGTCCAAAAGAATTTACCGCGGGCTATTATCGTCGTGATCGGTTGCGTTACTAGTATTTATTTACTCATTCAAATCGTGGCTACGGGCATTTTGGGAGCTCAATTATCCCAAGTTGCCGTACCGCTACAACAAGCTGCACACCAAGTTACCGGTTCGTGGGGACAAGCCGTAATGGCTAGTGGGACTCTGCTGTCTATGCTCGGGGTTCTAATCACTTCGAGTTTTGTCACACCGCGCGCGGCCGTTGCTTTAGCAGCTGATGGTAGCCTGCCACATTGGTTAAATTGGCGCAACCATCACCAAGCGCCAGTGTTGGCCATCATAATTGGCACTGCCTTGACTTTAATCATTACTTGGCAAGGATCCTTCAACTTGTTGGCACAAATTAGTGCCGTTTCGCGTTTTGCTCAATATCTGCCAACTTGTCTGGCCGTTTTAGTTTTTGCTAAAACCAAAACCTTAACCGCTCAACAGTTTAAATTAAAAGGTGGACCCTTTATTCCCTTACTGGCTATTGGCGTTAGTTGCTGGTTACTAACGCGAGTCCCTCATCACCAACTATTGTTAGGCTTAGGTGCATTACTCTTAGGCGTTCCCCTTTATGTCGGCATGAAAATTTACCGTCATTGGCAAGTACGAACTAAATCATAATTTTAACCATAAAAAAAGAAAGCGGCTGGGACACAAATCGTTTAATTAACTAATGTTCACCCTGAACATTAATTTTATTGTCCCTACCTCTTTCTTGACCGTTCAATTTAATTACGCACTACTTTATGATACAAAGCGGCGCCCAGATACAAGATGGTTTCAATAGTAGTAATAAAAAAGGTCACCGGTAAATTGGTCCAATAACCGAGCATTAAACCCAACCACGTTCCCATTAAGGCTAAAACAATGCTTATCATGATTAAACTGTGTACCGACTTGCCAAAGAATTGCGCCGTTGCTGCTGGCAAAGTTAATAATGCAAAGACTAACAGTGAGCCGACAATTTGCGACACAATACTAATCGTTAACGACATCATCACCAAAAAAACTAAATTAATTAACCAACTCAGTCGCACACTATTTTGAGCCCCGACTGGATCAAAGGCATCAAATTTTAACCGTCGATAAATCAACAATAAAACAACACATTCGATAATGGCAATGAGTAAAATTTGGTGTACATCGTGCGTACTGATGCCCACAATACTACCAAATAAAATATTGGTGGCATAAGAAGAGCTGGCTTTGGAAATCGACAAAAACAAAACTCCTAGACCCATAAAAAAAGCGGAAATCAAACTAATAATGGTGCCCTTCAAGGCCTTGGTTTTATTAAAGCAACCCGCAATCAGTGCACTCAAAACTGTAAAACAGAGCATGCCATTTAAAGGACTCCAATTGAGCCATAAGCCAAAACTAGCCCCCGAAAAACCAATTTCAGACATCGTGTGCGTTAAGAAAGATAATTTTTTGGCAGTCACAAAAACGCCAATAATCCCACATAATAATGAAATGATGGTGGCGACGATAAACGCATTTTGCATAAATTCATACTGAAACATTCTAATCACGTCCTTGTAATTCTAAGCGTTTAGCTTGACCGTAATGCTGTAGTAATTCCGGATCATGAGTAATAAAGATAACGGTCGTGCCTTGGTGATTCAACTCTTCAACTACATCCATTACTTCAAACTTAGCTTGTTGATCTAAACTCGCCGTGGGTTCATCCAGAATTAGTAATTGCGGTTGATCCACAATTGCTTGAGCTAAATAAGCGCGTTGCTTCTCACCACCGGACATTTGCCCCATCCGTAATGTTTGCTTTTTCAGTAAATGCACCCGTGTTAAAGCAGTCTGCACTTGGCTCTTTTCTTGAGTCGTCAACCACGGACGCAAAGAATGACTGAGCTTTAGGGTAACAAAATCCTTAGCTGCTAAAGGGTAATCTTCATCCAAATTACGAAATTGCGGAACATAACCAATTTGGTTTAAACTAATACGTTCAATTAACTGTCCTTTAGTTGGCAATAATTGTTTTAAAATCACGCGTAATAAGGTGGTTTTGCCCGAACCATTCGGACCAGTAATACAAAAAAAATCTCCTTGCGTAATCGCAAAAGATAGATTTTGAAAAACAATTTTTTGTTCAAACTGAACACTTAGTTGATCTGCTTGAATCAAAACTTTATTCATGTGCTTGCGCCTCAATTTTTTGAACTTGACGATATTGCCGCTGCATCCACTCTTGGTAAGTTAAATGCGCTGGCTGAGTTTCAGTTACTTTGACAATCGGAACATGATGTTTCTGCGCTAATTGAACTAAATTATCAACCACCGTATTGGTTGTTTGTTGATTAACAACAAAAAAAGCAATTTTGTGTTCGGTAATTAACCGCTGTAACTCTTGCACAGCTTGAGGAGTCGGATCAGAACCTTCTTCAATGGCTTTAGCAAACTGTTTATTAGCTACTTGATATCCCATTTGGTGTAACGAGTAATTAAAGACGGGTTCACTGACCGCCACTAACTTTTTAGTGCGTTGTGCTTTAATTTGGTGTAACTGGGTTTGTAGAGGTGCTAAGGTTTTTAAATAGCGGGTTTGATTGCGCTCAAAATTATGCCGATATTGTGGTAATTGGTGACTCAACTTTTTGGTTAATACCACGGACGTTTGTGCTAAAGCCTGCGGGTCATACCAAATGTGCGGATTAGCTCCGAGCGACTTGTGCATCACTTGCCCCACATTAATGGCTTGCACTTGCTGGTTATCTACCAATAATTTATCCATCCAACTGTCATAGCCTAAGCCATTATACACGGCAATGTTTGCTTGACTGGCAGTTTTAGCATCCTGCGTTGTCGGTTCAAAATCGTGCGGATCAGCATTGGGATTAGTAATTAACGATTGAACCTTGGCATGGGAACCAGCAATTTGTCGAGCTAACTGAGCATAAGTCGGCGTAGAAGTAACAATCTGCAGTTTTTGCTGTGTCGCTTGCGGCTGTGAATCTGGCTTTTGACAACCAGTAACGATGAACAAAGTCAAAACTAAAATCAGCCACAACCATCGCCGCTGTTGAACCTTCATCAAAGTAATTCCTCCACTACATAAATTAGTATTAGCTAAATAGTAATAATTACTTTTTAGATTGTATCATACTTTATTTTAGTCGTCTAACCAATCACTAAGCTCTAACTTCTTCCTAATTATGTAACAAATCAGACCTCAATGAATCTAACTAAATTTAAATTGGTATTTTCTGAGAAAGATGTTAAAATACCCTTGTGAAATTTTGCCCTAATTTTAAAATAAGTTTTTAGTTATTTAAAATAATGTTACCAAAAATAATTAAATATCATTTTGTTAAAAATCGTTTTTAATTAGTAAAAGGGTGCTGCCAATCATGAATATTCGCAAAAACTTTCTTTTAAAAGTATTTAAAATAATTGTGCTGCTACTTTTTGGCGAAGTAGTAAGTAACATCCAAATAACTATCGTCAAGGCGCAAGTCAATCCAACTAGTGGTCCTCAATCCTTAACGAAAATAGTAGGACCGGTTACTTTGCCGAACGCTCAAGCCTTTCAAGCACCAGCTATTCAGGTAAGTACTCAAGATAATACCCCCCAAGCTACCGACATTAATGATGGTTTATCTTGGCTGACTTCTTACAAAAACCGATATCTTGGTCAAACAACACCCATTATTAGTCAAGGAAAATCCGTCAACATGGGCTTTACCTTTGGTGATTGGAGTGATACGAGCTTTTATAACCTAAATGCTTATTATCGCGAAGCTAATATTTTTTTACAAGATGGTTCTAGCAAAATTCAAGCCTTCTATGGTAGTGGTGACATAGGACCAAGCTCAAGTTTAGACTATACCGTCCTAGATAGTAACTCTTCGTATTGTCCATCTGGATCTATTTATGCAATGAAAAATGCTACTTATTTTATTTCCAAAAATGCGCAAGGTACTGTCCAAGCTGTTAAAATCATGGGTTATTTGAATTCCAATAATTTAGAGGTTGAAGAAGTTTTACGGCCATCGCGTTATTCTAATGGTAACGTCGCACAAGAATTTTACGTCAAAAATATTTCAACAGCTCCCCAAAGTTATACGGTTGCTAACGAAGAAGATACCGAATTAGAAAGCTCTTCAAATAATAATAATGCTTATGATAATGATCACGTACCCATTTATGCCTTAGGTAATAATCGTGGTATGTATATCAAATCTCCCTATCATCGTTTAAATATCAACACTGATATTAAAGATGGTCCCAATCGTTGGATCGCAGAATACTTTCAAGATTATTTAACGGTGAATGCCTCTGGAACTAGTTCTAAAAATGATTATGAAACAGGTGCTCCTGTTAATACTCGCCTTTTTAAGGGGTCTACTTTTGCTAACGCAACTGGACAAGAAACAGCTCATTATGGTGCTGGCGTCAACTTGCTTCCGATCAGCTATACTACTAAGTACTTATATCCCGATTCGGCCTATGCTTTGCTGTGGCCTAATCAATCCAACCTACCTGTGGGTCAAACTAAGCACTACGCTGTCGAACTGGGTATTAATGCTAGCTCCTACTCGAAGCCTTGGCTAAAGGAAAGTTGGAGTAATCAAACACGCAGTACCGGTAAAAATAATCCGAATGATCAAATCAAATTTACCGTGCAATTGGGTAATGATGGGCAAAACAGTGAATATAAAACGACTAATTTAACTAATTTAGTCCCCACCGGTATTAACGTTGATTCATCTTCTTTACGTCTCAGTGTTAATGGCAGTAGCAAAGCTGTTAGTTATAATGCTGCCAATCATGGCGTTGTATTAAGCACTGCTGATGCAATTGACTTAAAAGACAATCAAACTGCGACGCTAACATTCACGGGTACCATTGCTAATTCAGCTAATGGAACAACTTTAACCACCACTCCGCAAGCTAACTATATGGAACAACAATTAAGTGACCATACCAGTCACAACTTCTCCACAGATGCAATTACCATTCCCGTTGCGAGAAGTATTTATTCAACTCCATCTTTACAAGAACTTTGGAGCAATCAAACACGCACTGATGGCAAAAATTATCCGCAGAACCAAATTAACTTTACCGTTACTCTCGGTAATAAAGGGAGCAATAGTGAATACAAAACTACCAATATCGCTAATATTGTTCCCACAGGAATTGATGTAGACTCAGGAAGTTTCCAACTAACCACGCCTAACGGCAGTAAGAAAACCGTGAGTTACAATGCTGCCAATCGCGGTATTGTATTAAATAGTAGTGATGCCATTGATCTGAAGTATAATCAAACTGCCACACTAACTTTCACTGGCAAAATTGCTAATTCCACTGATGGGCAAACACTGTCTACTACGCCTAATATGTTAATTGTCGAACAGCAAGTTGATGATAATCCCAGCAGTTATTGTTATGGTTCAGCAATTAACTTAACAGTAGCCCAAGATTTTCCTTCAAAACCCTTTTTACAAGAAACCTGGGTGAATCAAACCATAAATGATGGCAACAATTATACGCAAAATCAATTAAAATTTACCGTTACTCTCGGTAATAGTGGTAATGGTAGTGAATATCAGGTAACCAATATCACCAATATTGTTCCCACTGGTATTGATGTGACTTCAGGAAGTTTTCAACTAACTAATCCTGATGGCAGAACTAAAGCAGTAAGTTACAATCCTGCTACTAATAGTGTGAAATTCGGGGCCAATGATGCTTTGAAGATAGCGTATAATCAAATAGCAACCGTCACTTTTACAGGAACAATCAATGATTCCGCTAATGGTAAAACACTGACTATGAGCCCTCAGACAACCATTATCGATCAAAAAGTTGATCAACAGCCTAGCTCAACTTGTCAAGGAACAGCTTTGACCATTCCAGTTATTAATAGTAAATTTTCTGCAACTTTAACACACAGCGCTTTAGACCGAACTGCCCAAAAACTTAATCGAACTTTACCACCTAATTATTACATTCCTGGTGATCAAATTGATTTTTATATGGATTATGCAATTTCGTCAGATAGTACCGATACTGTTTCGACATTAACTTTTACTACTAGGTGTAGTTCGGGTTTAACATTTGATAATTATGCGTTGGCAGATGTTGACGGCAATTCCGATAATTTAAAAACAACTTTTCAAACTGATCATACAACGGCGAATTGGCCCACCAAAGTCACCGTGACTAAACGCAATGGTGAACCGTTTAAAGCTGGCGATCACTTGCGCCTAACAATTACTGGTATCTCTGGTAACTCTCCTGATGGTACGCACAGTAGTAGTTACCAATCCGTTCAACATACGGCAGATGTTTCCGGCACTTTAGCATCCGGACATCAAATTCCATCTGATCCGCAAACGGTGACCGTTACACGCCAAAATTTTGCCTATTTCACTAAGGTTCCTTTAAACCTGGATTTTGGCACAGTATTAACTTCTGGCAAATTGATGCCCAATAAATCCACTAGTGGTAAGTTATTGGTGAACAGTTATTTTCAAAAGAGTACTGATAATGGCATCGCATTGCGAGTCGCTTACGACAATACTGGTGCTAATCGGCTCATAAATAGTACTGATAACTCCAGTATTAATTCCGACCAAAATTCTATCTTGTTCTATCAATATTCACCCGTGCTTAATAGCGGCACTACTGTCACAACCATTGGACCAAGCTCAGGATCTAATAGTGACTTACATGGCTATTATGATCATTTAACTGATTTAACTAGTCTAGTTAATGAAGGAAGATGGCAACTCAATGCAGTCAAAGGTACTAATCCTGGCACCTACAGTGGCAAGATCACCTGGTCTTTAACCAATTCTTTGTAAACCAATTTGCGACCAAATTCATTCAGCAGTTCAATCCTAGCAATGTGCTTTTCTAAAGTGCCACTCTGCCTTTAGTTATCTACCTCGTTAGGTATCAACTGCTGTTTTTATTGCCAACTTGAACAAACCATTCACTATTAGCTGTATGCTATAATTAAAGCGTTTGAGAAAGCCACTACATAATTTTGAGCAACATAATTATTATCTAGGAGTAATTCAATGGAACCATTACAACTAGCTTTTCAAATTCTACAAGACAATCATCTCAAACTCACCAAGCAGCGCCGCAGCTTATTAGAATATTTAGTTCAACACAGCAATTACTACATTTCCTTAGCCCAATTAGATCAACACTTACGAGCAACTTTTCCAAAAATGAGTCATGAAACCATTTATCGTAATGTCAAAGAAATGCAAAACTTGGCGATCGTTGAAACTAAAATGTTCACCAATGGCTTGCGCGTGAAATTCCAGTGTGACTTCACTACCAAGGAACATAGCCACTTCATTTGCCAAATTTGTGGTCGCGCTTATGAAATTCCCTTACCCGATTTTGAAGTAGCTTTACAGCAACTAAAAAATGCCCAAATTGACTCCTTTCATGTGGAAGTCTTGGGCATTTGTGAAAAGTGTCAGCACCAAAAACTTTAGTACTGCACTCAGATTACTAACTAATTAACCGCAACTATTTGGCCAAAGCTTGCAGAACTTTGATCAGGCGTTGCACACCTTGTTCTAACGTGGCTCTGGAAGTAGCAAAATTCAAGCGAATAAACAGCCCATCAGCGTCAGTTAAACCAAACTCACTGTTCGTTTGGACACCAACGCCACCTTGATCTAAAGCTTGTTGTAATTCTTGTTCAGAAACCTTTAAATAACTGACATCAATCCAAGATAAATAAGTGGCTTGACTGCGCGTTACCTTAGCTGGCGTTTGTTCTTCAATTTGCGTCGTCAAAAACTGTAAATTGGCTGCTAAATAACGCAATAACTCACTCAACCAGTCTTGACCGTTCGTATAAGCAGCTTTTAAAGCGGGCAAAGCAAACGCTGTCGGTAAATCCGGATTCGAAGCATACGCTGCTACTTGTTGCATTGCTGTTTGATAAGCTTCATTTGTAGTGTAGTAATAGGCAAATTGTAAACCTGCCAAGTTAAACGTTTTGGAAGGTGACTTAAAAGTAATAATGTGATCTTGATATTCAGGACAAACTGTAGCCAATGGCGCATAATGATTGCCGGGTAAAATCAAATCACTATGAATATCATCAGATAAAATAATCACGTGGTACTTCTGACAAATTTGGACAAAATTTTTCAATTCCGCCGTTGTCCAGACCCGCCCGGTTGGATTATGCGGATTACATAAAATCGCCATTTTGACCTGGTTAGCTTTGATCTTATCTTCAAAATCCGCCCAGTCAATTTGATAACCCTGCATAGTCTTTTTCAAAGGATTAGTGATTAATCGGCGTTTGCTCTCCTCCACTGCAATTTTAAAGTGACCGTACAACGGCGTTTGCGTAATAATCGCATCACCTTCGTTAGTTAAACCGCGAATGGCCAGCGACAATCCATTGACTACGCCAGCACTATAGCCTAAATTATCTGGATCAATCTGCCAATTGTTTTGTTGTTGCAACCACTGCGCAATTACCTGGGGAATATCCGTCATGTTTGGTTCCACATTGTAACCATAAATTCCTTGCGCGGCTTGTTTTTGAATTGCTTCAACCACGGCCTTGGGTGATTGAAAGTCCATATCTGCAATCCACATGGGAATTACATCGGGATTATCGTAGACATCTTTTGCACCGTCCCACTTAATACTATACGTATTTTTACGTTGATTAACTTGGTCAAAGTTCATATTAATTACTCCTTTTTCTCAACATTATATGATTAATTTTACTACAAAGATTAGACCATTTTAAAAAAATGAATTGCTTAAGTCAACATTCATCAATAATTATTACATTATTTTATTTTTAATAGCTATTTTTCATCCTAGTCAATCAAGTGTCCGCTTGAATGGCTATTTATTTTTGTTCGATTTTAAACTATCATTAAAAATGATTAACGTTGCTAGTTATTTTTTAACAATAAAGGAGAAAACATTGCGTTCCAATAATAAAATTTTAGGAACTTTATATGGTCAAGCGATCGGTGATGCGCTAGGCATGCCCACTGAACTCTGGACGCAACAACAAATCCAGGCCACTTTCCCTAATGGAATTAGTGATTTTGTTGCCGGTCCTGCCAACAACGACATTGCCAAATATTTTCAACGCGGGCAATACACCGATGACACTAACCAAGCCTTAGTTATTTTAGAATCTTTGATTCAAACTAATTGGCAACCCGAGACGGACAATTTAGTCCAACATCTTTTAGCCTGGGCAAAAGATGTTAATGCTTGGGAAAATAATATTCTCGGACCTAGTAGTAAAGCTGCCTTAACTTTAGCGCTACATCATCAACCTACAGCTTCTGTGACCGCCACCGCTTTGACCAACGGTGCCGCCATGCGAATTGCGCCGATTGGTACTTTATTTACCCCTGATCAGCAAAATGATTTGGTGCAACTGGTTGTGCAAGTTACTCAGGTTACCCATTCGAGTGATGTTGCTTATAGTGGTGCGTGCTTAATTGCTGGTGCCGTCAGTGCGGCCATGGTCTACACTGATTGGGAACAAATTGTTGATTTTGCGTTGCAAACTAGCGCTCTAGGGTTTCAGCAAGGAGCTCCGACTTGGGCGGCAAACATCAACCAGCGTGTTAAATTAGCCATACACTGGGCCCAAAAATTTCGGCAACAACCACAGCAATTTCGCCAAGCAATCTATGAAGTGCTGGGGACCGGCACAATGCTCTCGGAAAGTGTACCCACAGCGTTTGCCATTGCTTATTATTGGCGTGATGTTCAAAAGTGTGCACTCTTCTGCACTAATTTAGGGGGCGACACCGATACCATTGGTGCCATGGCCACCGCCATTTGTGGCGCTTATCAAGGAGTTGAGGCAATTCCTCCTAACTGGCTTCAACTGATTGATCAACAAAATCCCCAGCATAATTTGCAGAGCATTGCACAAGCAATTAACCAGTTTCGCCAATAAGGAGTAAATCATGACTAAACAAGAACAAATTATTATTCCAAAAAAAGAACGTACCTTGAAACCACTAGCTTTATTTTATAATTGGTTTGCCGCTAACATTGGTATTATGGGATTCGTTTATGGTGCCATTATTGTTAGCTACCATTTGTCAATGTTTCAAGCCGTCTTAGCCGCTTTAATTGGTTCTCTGTCCTTTATTTTTCCGGGTTTTATCGCCATGATTGGGCAAAAAAATGGTATCACGACTTTTAAACTGAGCCGCGCACCGTTTGGTATTAATGGCAATAAAATTCCTAATATCGTAGCGTGGATTAACATGGTCGGTTGGCTCGCCGTTAATATTATTACCGGAACTTTATTATTCGTTGCCATGTTGCAGACTTTGCACTTACCCAAAAATCCCGTCACCATTTTGATTTGTCTGTTGATTTTCACCAGTTTAATTGTCTTATCCGGCTTTTTAAAAGAAGACCTATTAGCCAAAATTCAAACGTGGCTAAGTTGGATTTTTGGAATTTTAACCTTTGTAATTTTTATTTTCTTCTTATTAAAAACCAATTGGCAAACTGCCTGGTCTATGCATCATGGTTCTTGGATCAAAGGTTGGTTGCCTGCAGTCAGCATCATTGCTGCGGGTTCGGGCATTTCTTGGTCTATGGCTGCTGCTGATTGGGGCGCTTACGTCCAACCGCAAACCAATTTGCATAAAACTTTTTGGTCGACGACCCTTGGCGGTGCTTTGCCATTGTTTGTGTTAATGATTGGTGGGATTTTCTTAAGCACTAGTGCCCCAACTTTGGCTAATAGTAGCGATCCTTACCAAGTGATGTACAGCGTCTTACCAACTTGGATGGGTGTCTTATACTTCTTGATTGCCGCTGGCGGTTTAGTGCCCCAGTGTATGGTTTCTTTTCGCTCCGCACGGATTAATCTGCAAACCTTTGGCATTAATCTCAAACAATCGAGTTCCTTAATTGTTCATAGTTTGCTCGTTTTTGGAATTGCTATTTATGTTTTATTCTTTTCTGCTGGCTTCTTAAGTAACTTCGAACTTTTCTTAAATTTCTTAGGTATTTGTTTAGTAACTTGGTTGGCCGTCTTTTTAAGTGACTTTTTGTTTAAACGCCAACACGGCTATGACCTCAAGTTGATTCAAACTCAAACTGCTCCCAAATATCGCTGGTTTAATATTCTAACGTGGTTAATTGCTACTGTAAGCGGATTGTTATTTACTAATAATGCTGTTTGGCAGGGACCCTTTGCTTACGGTATTTTTAAAAATAATAGCCTAGGTGTCTTTGTGGCCGCCTTAGTAGCCTTAATCTTAATCGCCATTGAACAGATCTTCAACCAGGGAGGAAAACAAAATGCAGCCTAAAGTCTTAGTTATCGGCGCTGCCTTAGTGGATTTGCTGACCCAAGTATCTAGTTTACCGACTTCTGGCAGCGATATCGGCGCTAGTTCGCCTCAGACCACGGTCGGGGGATGTGCGCTCAATGTTTACAGTGCTTTACAACAGCAACAAATTGCCAGCGATTTACTCGTGCCGCTTGGTCAAGGACCATTTGCCCAAATTATTCAACAGCAATTTCAGCAATGGCACATTGAGCCTTTGTCAGCACGAGGTCACCAAGACAACGGCTGGGATTTATGTTTAGTTGAACCTAATGGAGAACGGAGCTTTTTAACTTTTGCTGGAATTGAATTACAGTGGCAAGCAGATTGGTTTCAGGCTTGTGATTGGGCCAGTTACCAATATATCTATCTTAGTGGCTATGAGTTAGAAAATTCATCTTGTGCTCAGCTAATTTTGCACCAATTACAGACCCATGCCCCGCACACCCCAATTTTATTTGATACCTCACCACGCATTGGCACCATTGAACAAGCTACTTTACAAAAACTCTGGCAATTACCAACTATGGTTCACGCTAATCAAGTTGAATTACAGACCTTGGCGCCCCAAACCACCGATCTCCAGCAACAATTAGCGACTGTTTTTGCTGTCACCCAACAACCCGTTATCGTAACGTTAGGTGCCCGTGGGTGCGTCATTTACGATGGTCAAACTTATCAAAGCGTTCCTGCTCCAAAAATTAAAACTATCCAAAATACCAGCGGCGCTGGTGATGCTCATTGTGGCGGCCTCTTAGCTGGTTTAATGCAGCAAAAATCGTGGCCTGATACTTTACAGCAAGCTAACCAAGTTGCAGGCACTATTGTTCAAAAACTAAACAGTAATTTTTATTAACCAGCTGCGAGCAAAACTGAATAAAAGCTGAGTACTAACCTAGATTAGACTTTGAAGTTTGCTTTTTAACTTAAAAGTCTAATTGTAGTTAAACGCAAGCTTTTGTTTTGCAAGCACAATTATAACCAGCTGCGAGCAAAACTGAATACTAACTGAAACTCATGAAACTAGTCAAACACAAATTTATATTATAAAATTAATGAAAAATGTTTAAATATTGAGGGTTATTATTCTATGTTCAATCACAAAACCAGAAAACTGCTACTCGGCATTGTCATTCTAGCAATTATTGCGCGCCTATCATCATCAACTTCGCCCGCTATTGCGGCCATTGGACAAGCTTTTCCACATGCCAATAGTACGGCTGTAGAGTCCATCGCCACGATTGGTGATGCCGCTGCTGTGATTTCCGCTTTAGTCTTTGGTAAATTGTTAGACCGCTGGACTTTTAAACAAATTGCTTTAATTAGTGTTAGCATTTTAACGTTGGGCGGCTTATTACCGCTTCTTTTTCATCAATCAGTCAATCAATTATTGCTTTGGGGCTTTTTAGCAGGACTAGGAACCGGCGGGATCACGACCATCTTACCTAGTTTACAAGCTTATACCTTCCAAGGTGAGCAACTCGCCACCATGCTCGGCAGCGTTGTGGCCTTAGAAAATGGTTCATCAATGGTGATGGTCTTCTTTAGTGGGCTGTTAGCGAGTCACAATTGGCTACACGCTTACTATCTTTTCTTTTTAGCAGCAATTGCTTTAATTATTATTAGTTTTGTCGTACCTAATAAACGTCCAGATCAAAAAGCAGACACAGACGAAAACACTCAAGTTACTCAAACTAAGTTTGGCTCAATTATCTATTATTTGATTGTGGCCAGCGTCATGATTGCGTTAGAAGCCGTGCTCTATAATAAAAATGCTGTTTATATTCAACATTTCCATTTAGGAACACCCGCTTTAACGGGCCGGATTATGATGTTGGATGGCTTGGCTGCTATTGTGATGGGTCTTGTTATCCGTTGGGTACGCCAATTATTTAAACAATATCTTTTAGTGGCCAATTTCTTTCTAGTCGCCCTCGGCGGTTTTTTATTACTAAGACTGCACACCACCACTAGCATTGCCATTGCCACCTTTTTAATTGGAAGTGGCAGTGCCCTTACCTTAATGACAGTTCCTTATCTACTCTCTGGCTTAGCCACCGCCAAACATTATCCCCTAGTCATGGGCTGTTTTTCCGCGATTACCAGTCTTGGATTTTCCGGATCCGCTTTATTTTTCAACAATTTAGTTCCTAAATTTAGTCCCAACTTACTAACCGGAACTTACCAATTACAAATTATCATCGCGTTAGTAATGGGCGTCATTATTTTTCTACGCACCTTTTTTCAACAACGGTTAAAAAATTAATTTTACAATCAAGAGTTTTCGTGTCATGATTAAAGTATGTAATTAGAGGAGGATGAGATATTTGGCACAGCCATATAGTGAAAAAGCGGTTGCTGCATTTTTACAATTTTACGTACATCACTTTCAGGATGATGATTTAGAGGTTATTTCTCAATATGATGTCGATCATCATGTCACTGAATTAAATGCTTTTATTGCTCATGATCGCAGCTTTCGAATGAAAGATATTGTTCCAGTTTTAATCAAACAACATTCAGATATTATCAACGCCTTGTTGGAAGACTTGTTAAAGAATGCTGGACTAGAGATGGAACAACTCAATACACCACAATTGTGGGAAAATTGGTATCGTGAAGAAAAAGCTAAAATCAAGGAACCAGAACGTTAAACATAGCTTAAATAAGAAACTGTCAGTGAACGCCGTAAAAAGTGTTCACTGACAGTTTTTTTTAATGAGAATTATTCCAAAGTTGCCACGACAGCTCCTGCATTGACTGTTTGCAAGTCATTCAATTGAAGTTGTTCTTCTTTTAAATTAGTAAAGATAACAATGACACTCGGATTTTTCTGCTGCTGTTGAATCATGGCCAAATCCATCTGTGCTAAAGTTGTGCCTGCTGTCACACTTTGGCCGGCTTGCACCTTAATCTCAAAAGGGGCACCATTTAATTCGACCGTATCAATCCCTAAATGTAATAAAACTTCATGATCTTGCTGATCCTTTAGAGTAATCGCGTGCTTCGTAGGAAAAATGGATACAATGGTACCATTAACGGGCGCGACTACTTGACCGTCGCTAGGAATCACCGCATAACCTTGCCCCATCATGCCACTTGAGAAGACTCCGTCCTTCAAAGCAGCTAAAGTAATTAATTGCCCATTGGCCGGTGCGACTATTTCATCTGCTACTCTTTTTTTCTTTTTCAAGCCAAACATCTTAAAACCTCCCGTCGATAAATTGCTTAATTCGCGATAAAGCCGTTTTAATTTGAGAGCGCGGCATTGCTAAATTAATCCGTGTAAAGTCTTGACCGTCACCGACAAAGTCCGTCCCCGCTTCTAAGATAACACCTTGTTGCGTAGCCAACTCTTGCGTAAACTCTGCACCACTAATTCCCAAATCGCTAACTTTGACCCACAAGAGATATGATGATTCCATAGGAATCAATTGTAGCCGCTTATCTGTTAACATTTGTTGGGCTAACTCATAATTCTGTGAAACATAATCGACCATCGCGCGCCGCCAATCGTTCCCCGTTTGATAACCGGCAACAATAGCTGTAATTCCGAAGATGTTCGGTGACGTAATCGAATTTTTTTGATAGTTAGCGCGCAAATGTGCACGTAATTGTGGATTAGGAATAATTGAATATGATGTTTTTAAGCCACCGAGATTAAAGACTTTATTTGGTGAAGTCAAAAAGATTAAATTTTGTAAATACTTATCCGGTAAACTCAACGCTGAAGTGTGGTGACCATTATTTAAAATGTGTTCACTATGAACTTCATCGCTGACCATAATTACTTGATTATCCAAGCACAGTTGGGCCACGCGTTCAATTTCTTGTGGCGACCAGATCCGTCCCGAAGGATTATGCGGATTACAGAAAAATAATAAATGTGGTTGTTGAACCTGTAATTGGTGCTCTAAGTCATCCCAAGCAATTTCATAGCGATTATTTTTTAAAATTAACGGACTCATTCCAACCGGCACGTGATTATCGCGAGCGCAGCGGCCAAAAGGACCGTAAGTGGGTGTCAAAGTCATCACACCATGTTGGGCGTCACAAAATTGTTGCACTAAATTATACATCGTCGCCACACTACCATAGCCTAACGTAATCCAGGCTGGATCGACAAAGACTTGGTGTTGCTGTTGTTGCCATTGTACTACGGTTTGATAAAATTCCGGATACGTGTACGTATAACCAAAGGTTCCCCGCTGACTAGCTTTCATGAAAGCATCTAAAATTCCTTGGGGGGAACGAAAGTCCATATCAGCAATCCACATGGGAATAAAATCGTCCGGAATAGGACCAAATTCGTGTTCAATAATCGTCCGATCCCACTTGCGACATTTTTCATCATGACGATCAATAATTTCATCAAAGTTATACTCCATCAGCTTGTGTAGTTTCTCCTTTACCGATTGATTGCTCTTTTAATACCGCATCAAATTGTTTACGCACTGTGGCAATTTGGGTGCCAATAATCACTTGCACATTTTGTTTATCTAAAATCATAACTCCTAACGCGCCAGCTGCTTTCAATTGTTCTTCATTCACTAAATCCGTATCCTGAACAATCAAACGTAAGCGGGTCACGCAGTTATCGACGTTCACAATATTAGCGGCACCACCAACACCTGCCAAAATTTGTGGCACATCGAATTGCTCACCTGAATCCTCTGTATCTGTTGCACTAGCGTGCTTTTCACGACCAGGAGTCTTTAAGTTATACTTTTCAATGGCCCATTTGAAAACAAAGTAATAAATAGCGAACCAAACCACTCCGACAATTGGGACAATCCACCAACGAGTAGCGGGTCCTTGCAAGACACCAAAGATCAACCAATCTAAAATACCACCATCAGTATTGCCAATCCCAACATTTAATAAGGCCATCACCATATAACCTAAACCAGACATAATACTATGGAAAATATACAAAGCTGGTGAAATAAATAAGAATAAGAACTCAATTGGTTCCGTAATTCCCGTTACAAACGAAGCAATCACTCCCGAAATCAACAAGCCTTTAACTTTCTTCCGATTTTCAGGGAAGGACGTTTTATAAATCGCTAATGCGACTGCTGGTAAAGCAAACATCATCGTAGGCATATAACCTTGCGATAAGAAGGCGGTCGCATGGTGGCTAATCGGCAAGCCGTGTTGCAATTCCTGATAAAAGATATTTAACGCTCCGACAACGTGATGACCGGCAACCACTGCGGTCCCACCAGCTTGCGTAAAACGAATCATCGCTAACAAAATATGATGCAAACCTAGTGGAATCAATAACCGTAAACAAGTACCGTAGATAAATGGTCCAAAGACACCGGCTTTTTGAATCAGCCAGCCTAAGCTGTTAATAGCTGTTGAAAAGATCGGCCAAATCATAGGAATTACTAAGCCCACTAAGGCCATAACCAAGGCTGTCATAATCGGTACAAAACGCGTGCCACTAAAGAATGCAAACGAATCTGGTAACTGCGTTTGATAAAAATGAATATGAATAACATACACAATTAAACCGACAATAATTCCACCTAAAACACCCATTTCAATAGTTTGAATCCCAAAGGTGTTCGATTGACCGGCAGCTTGCATTTTGCTGACGGGAACTAGTTGATGGGTAACTTTTAAATAAAAGTTAATGGACATATTCATCACAAAATAGCCCACAAATCCTGCAAAAGCAGCGATGCCTTTTTCTTCACGGGCTAAACCTAAAGGAATCGCCATCGCAAACATAATTGGTAAATAAGTAAAGGCAAAACCACCAATTGTCGACATAAACTGAAAGATCAAGTGAATTGGTGCGATCTTTAAAAATGGTAATAATTTAAGCATACTCGGGCTGGAAAAGGCACTCCCAATTCCTAATAACAAGCCCATAAATGCCAATAACGAAACTGGTAACATGAAAGTTTTACCTAAACCTTGGAAAAACTCCCAAGCAGTAACTTTTTTCTTTGGTTCTTCTTGTTCCGACATCTCGTTACTCCTTCTCTTTTTTTGAATACGATTACAGAATAAAACAAATTTACTGGCGAAAATAGCCCTTTCAAGGATAATGTCGGAATTTACATTTTTTGTAAATGGTTACAATTTTAACAATAAAAAACGAACGACCTAGTAAAACTGGTAACTACAAACAATATTGGTAAATATACTCATCAATAATTAACTCCACTAACCGTAAAAGTGGAATGCGCGTCGACAAATCCAAATCTTGATAATAAATGTTCGGAACTGGCAGCTCAAAAGCTTCGGTGACTTTCCCCGCCAAAGAACTCTGAACATTGCCAATAATGCCAACCGTATTAACCAACCGTTGCTGTAAAATTCCCGCACAACGCCCCATCACCGCGGTTTCTCCGGAACAAGAGATCAAAAATACCAAATCGCTAGGATCAATCGTGGAGACCACCCGATCAATCTCATCCCATTCGGAACGACTCGAAGAATTTTTACCTGCAAACATTAAGCGCCGCGCACCATCCACTGCCACCGTATAAGACGGTCCCAATCCTAAAAATTCAATATGGTGCGCTTGATTAATTAATTGCGTCACCCGCTTTAACTGTAATAAATCTAAGTCTTCGCGCCCAATCAGAGGAATTGCACCCGAATGCTTTAAAAAATCCCTTTTGGTGATTTGCTCTGCCTGCTCGCCTTCCAACGCTTTACGCAAATAAAACTTAAATTCCGTTAAATTTTGATAGCCTAATTTTTTGATCGTCCGACTAACTGTTGCTGTCGATACATAAGTTTGCCGCGCAATTTGGGCAATATCCTGCTTTAAAAATTCAGGTGCCGCGCGTTTCAGATAGTCAAACACTTGCCGTTCTGCGGTACTTAAAGTTGCACTTTGCCGTTCAATATTTTTAAAAAATAAAGTCATCGCTGTCTCCCTTTGACCATTGTAAAAAAATTCACTTGTTTATTATAAAGATTTTGAGCTTTAACTGCAGCAAAATCAATTATTTTATCACTAAAAAAGTCTTCATCATAATCAGTAAGTTCCTAACTATGATGAAGACTTAACAATGATACGAAAATTAATTAATTACTACTCATTACCTGTTAAGACAGCAAAAGCTTCTTCAGGATCAGATTTTTGTGCGACGGCTATAAACTCTTCAAAGCTATTAAAAGTTCGAATTTTTTGATGACTCAGCAGATGAATATAACAATCAGCTTCTACCAAGTGTTGCAAATCATGCGTAGTAACAATTACTAATTTCTGAGGATCTTGAGCTAAAGTTAAAAGTTGATCGTTGATTTGTCTATTAGCTACTGGATCCACGCCGCTTGTAGGTTCATCAAGTAGAAAAACATTCTTTTGTAAAAAACTTTCCAAAAAGATTAACAACCAGCGCTTTTCTCCCACAGACATAGATCCTAATTTACGATTCATTAAACCAGAATATAACTTTTTAAAGTGCGGGCTTAATTGATTAACTTCAATCTTTTGATAGCCAGTAGCAATCCCAAAAATAAATTGCTTTAAATCATTACCATTTAAGGAACCAAAGAAGATTGGATTTTGCGTTTGATAAACAATTTCGTTAGTCTTTATCGATGACACAATTGTTCCATTATCAACTTTTTGAACACCACTGATCAGGTCAAACAACGTGCTCTTTCCGGAACCGTTATACCCAATTAAATAATTAATTTTTCCAGGCAAAAATTGACAATCACAGTTTTTGAAGATTGTATGATCCTGATAACTAAATGAAATATTATCCAAAACAATTTTCATGTCCACACACTCCTAATTTCTAGATGTTAAGGAATTGATTCTAACTTTAGCACTGGCCACATAACCAATGAAAAAATAAATGATAAATAAAACAAAAATCGACAATACTTGATATAGGTTAATCACATGTGGAGTTTTAAACAAATTAAGTATGACAACAATAACTTGTGTTACATAATCAGCTGGATTCATGCCAAAAAGTAACTCTCCCCAAAAGGAACCCGTATCTTGACGAACAGCCGATAACCAGATTAACCCTAGTAGTATTAAATTAGCCAAGATGCTACTTGTATTCACGCGCATTGGAAAAATGGTTAGCAATACGCTAAATAACATGACTGGTATGGCCGAACAAATATAAATCAATGTATAGATCAAAATAATCATAATTATTTTGTTAAAATTAAATATTGCCATAAAAATTCCAAACATCAAGACACACAAATATCCAAAAATAAATTCACTCACTAGTAGGCCATAGACTGGAAATTTGCGATTTCCTCCAGATATCATCGTGACAGTTTTTAAAAAACCACTTTCGCGAAAACTAATTATTTGTAATGCAATTCCATTGATAGCTACTGAAACAATCATATATGCTAGATAATCACTGGTTGAAGCTAACAATTTAATTATGGAAATACCTCCTATAGATAATCGTCGAAAGTTAGAAAAAATATATAAAGCAGTTGGTAATAACAAAGTATATATAAGTGGTATTTTTTCAGACCAAATAATTTTATTAAAGGTTTTAGCATAATTAAGAATAATTTTCATGTTGTTTAACCTCACGGAAAAGGAATTGACTTGCCCATGTTAGGAAAGTCTTGTATTCCAAACACATTAGCTATCTTATATTTATGTGGATCAATTATTTGAGTATTCATGTGTGGAAAAGCATCAGGGGAAAAAACTTTAACTATTCTTAGGTTAGTTTGACTAATAGCAGGAGGTATTGAAAGAGCATAATAATCTATAGGAACTTTTTGTATAACTTTTTTTAAATTAATCAAATTGCTGTTTTGACATTTTTCAGGATAATAGTTCGTAATATCTCCCTCCAAAAAAGTATATTTTTGAATAAATTCTTTAGAAGTTTGATTTAAAAAATTTCTCTTATATAACTCTTGTTCATTTAAATTGGGGTTGTTTTGGTACAATAAAATAGATTCATAGCTTTGACAAAATTCATCCAATGCACCTTTTAAAGCCTCACTAAAAGATAGGTTTGCATCCAAGCCTATAGAAAATGAATCTTTATTACCTCCTATTATTAAAATAACAAAAATATCGCTATACAAAGAAATATCATAGACTTTAAAGTAAGAAAAAATACTACTGAACCTTTTAATTAAATGCCTACTTTCAGGATAATTATTTAATAAATTTATAGGGTACTCTCTTCCCCTTTTTTTAGATAACCAAGTCAATATTAAAGACTGTCTCTCCACAAACTCCAAAATAGCAGCATAAAGTGCTAATTCAGAATTAGTATGCGAAGCAACGCCACACGAATCAGTAAATATTTTCTTATATCCATTTAATCCTCTTAGTGAATAATTCATATATACTTCAGCTGGATTAACATTTAACACACTGTCATCAAATAACGAAAAAGCAGGTATTTTAGAAATTTTTGAATTAATATTGTAAAACATGGACAATCTTTCATTATATTCTCCAAAGCATGCCATTACTGCATTTTTTTTATTAAACGTTGCAGAGTTACCAGTTGCGTTCTTTATCTTTAAGGGTAATATCGAAGTATGACAAAAGTTTGTTTCTAAGAATTTTTTATCCTCAAAAGATATATTTTGTATCAAAAATGAACTATCTATATTTGCATTATTATTTTTTATATACATGATAATATGTCCTTACATAATTGGATTATCAGGAAAATCATTTTTTAAAACATCTCTACTTATTCTATGATATATCTTTCTATCAAATTTAAGATTTTGCTTAAATGGTACATAATTGATCAATTCAGGAGAAAAAGATCTTATACAAATCAATTTTTTATATGAAACGCTCAGTGAATGAATATATAAATGATTTGTAAATCTACGTAATGACAATTTTAAGTCTTTAATAGAGATATTATTTTCATTACGCCAATTGAAAGATTCTTTTTTTGAGTATGATGATAGTTTCCTTTCGGTATTAATATCATCAAAAGACTTTTTCTTCATTGAAGTATAGTTATCATAAAGCATTCCCTTATAATCAATAATACTATTATTATCATTTTCTATTTTGGCTAAAAAGACCGCTTCATTAACAGCTTTTTCTAAAGAATACTTTAAAGAAAGACCAGACCCCGTACCCACAACAATTGGATGTCCATTTACGTATAAAAATACATAAACAACTAAAACAGGATAAAAACTATCATTGATAAAAACTTTATGATCATAATTTTCCCCTGTGATATTAATCAAAATATTTTTCATTGATTCAGAATACAATTGATATCCTTCATTGTTATACCAGAAAAGCATTGTAGCATTCTTTTCAATCAATTCTAATATGGAATTATACACAGCATAGTTACCATTAGTATCTGCTGCTGTAGAAGTTGTATCTAGACATCCTTTATCAGCAAAATAGAAATTATTTTTGTTTATTTCTTTTACACAACCGCTAAAAATGTCAATAGTTTGAACAAGGATTTCGTTGCTTGAACTTCCAGACAAACTTCTTCTTTCTACTGATTCCGAAAATGCTTTTTTTGTTGCTAATAATTTATTAATTCCAAAGGACCCACAATCATTGGGTGAATAGGTATCTTCATTTAATAGAATGCCTATTCTAGAAGATGCAAAAAAAGATTTTGTTTTATCACAACTAAACATTGTATTATAGATGTGGTTGTTATCATCTGGATAGACAGTAAACATAATATTCACCTATTAGTATCTTTCAATCCAAACCACTGTAGAAGAGTAACAGGCGTCATTTTCGCATTCAATCCACAGGCACGAGTCAACGCATTATCATTAAATCCAGACCAAATACAATCCCCGAATTCCTTATAACACGATACATGAGATAAGTGTAAACTCTCTGCAATTAATCCTGATTCTATTAGTGCATGCCTATATCCTCTACGACCATATTTTAAAATAGCTCTTTCTAAATCTATTGCATATGCAAAACATATATTAGACAAAAGTTGGCCAGGAAAAGCCGAGTTAACATTTATTGATAACATTTTAAAATCTTTTTTATTGGATATCTTCTTAATCAATTGAAGTGAATAATGCTCTGAATCATAAACATATACACCTGCATCAATATCTTGTATTTCATTATTACTAAAAACAATCATAACTGGAATTACTGGATACAGCCCTCCTGCTGAACCATAATTTTTTGAGCCTAATCCCTCATATCTACCAAACGCCTTACCTAATATATCTGCTATTTTACTTTTATCAATATATTTATCTTTTTTAAAATGTCTCGTAGATTGAGGATAATTATAATTAGGTATCTTATAATTAGGAAACATTTCTATAGTATCTAAAGGGTTATCTGGAAGTATGTCTTTATACTCCACAAGTTTTTCCCATTCTATAACTCCTGAATTGAAAGTCCAGTTATAAGGAACCTGCCAGGTCGTTGATTGATGAAATTTTTCAATATCATTTAATATTCGTTTACTTAATAATTGTTCTGACATTTTTTTTGCAATTAAAAGTTCCTTTTCAGAAGATGCACTTTTATCATTATTTTTCATAACAATCACATAACTCCCAATATACAGAAAAGTCTTTATATACTTTGTTATTATTTAAATCTATTTTTGTAACTAACGAAAGCGACTCTGGATTAATGCTAGAATATTCACCGTCTCCTATAAAATTATTTATTATGGAAAACAATGACAAGGAAATAAAGTCTTTCTGGTAGTCTGGTAATTGTGTACTTATAATCATTTCACTATCTGTTTTATAAATATCATCAATTATTTCTTGATAACTTACATCTCCGGTAGTGTTAATACGTAATTGAGCTTTTATATTCTCCAAATTACACTGATGACAAGGATTATACCATTCGGTTTTATACAAATTATCTATATAATAATTGCCAGCATAATAATAACCAAACAATGATATGCTATTGCTATCAATGATTTTTTCTCTAATCAAGTTGGCATCCTTAAAACTGTATTTCGTTAAAGAAACTATTATCATATCATCAGTAGATAAATTCATGTTTAAAAATTCTTGAACCTCAGTAACACTAATACTTTCTACATTTAAATCTAATTTAGATCTTAAATAAGAAAAAACATTGGATTTAATATGCAAGTCATCTGATACAATCACAATATTTTTAATTTCAATTGAATATGTTGTGATGCTTTTTTTTAAAACTTTTTTATTTATTAAAAATGATATAAGCTCATCAGTATCTTCACAAAAAACACTATATATTTCATCATATGAGACAAGCTTTCTTGAATCTCTATCCCATTTAAATAAAAGGTTTGACAAATCTTTATCATTGATAACAGTTATACCATATTCATTTTGAAGTAACTCATTTACACCACTATATAAGAAAAAGGGTAATATTTCATAACTACCTTTCATTTTATGATTCCTCCATATGGCCAATTTATTATAATCTTCAATATATTATTTAAGGCCACATGTGATACCATGCGACCTTAAAATAATATATTTTTACCTTTTGCTTACAGTAGAACTACCACTACTAGAAGAACAACAAAAGTAATTATTACCATCATGTATTTCGGTTAATTTATTACTTTTAAGACTTCCTCCATATCCAAATTTATGTTCTGAATTTTGTTCCAAAGATCTATTAAGTTTTGCACTTGCTTTTTTGTCTCGAATTTTCAAATAATCTTTTGTTTTTAAAGAATCCTTGGCTTTAATAGTTTGCATATTTTAATCCTCCTATATGAATGTAATTAGAATTATATTAATATAAGATTAAAAGTCAATGGCATTTTTTAATTTATTATTGCTCAATATCAAGATTAACTACAATCTTGTATCAAAGTATTACTTCAGAATAGCTTTAACTTAATAAATAGTTTTTTTATGTGCCAAAATTGTTAGCTTAATAGAATTTTTTAAAATTCAATTCTGGAACCTTTTAAAGTTGACTTTCCAAATCACCAGCCCAATGTTAGCCTTTTCATTTTTTAACAATAAAACTATAATAAAGTTAGATTAAATAAGAAGAAGGCTAAAACATGAACCAAGAGATGATTAATTTTTTAGTAGCACGTAAATCCATTCGTAAATATGATCCGGCCCAAACTATTTCCGATGAAACTATTAATAAAATGTTGGAGTTGGCAGCCACGGCACCTTCTAGTAACAACGCGCAGCCCTGGAAAGTCGTGGTGATCAAAGACAAAGCTAAGTTAAAAGTTTTACGTCAGTTGGCTTCCGACCAAGAGCAAGTCGAAACAGCCTCAGCACTGTTCTTTATTTTAGGCGATTTATCTGCTTATCAAACCGAAACTCTAACCGATTTTTCCATTAATCATGGCTTGTTAGATGCCCATGATCAAACGGCCATTACTGCATATCAACAGGGCTTAGAAAACTTTTATCAAACACACCCCGAAGATAAAACTGCGCAAGGTGTTAATTTAGACACTGGTTTATTTGCGATGAATTTAATGCATGTGGTGCGGTGTTTTGGCTATGATTCCGTGGCAATGCGTGGCGTTGATTTTCCTAAAGTCATGGATTGCTTAAATATTGATTCCCATTTAATTCCGATTATGTTCTTATCCGTCGGTATAGCCGCCGAACAAGGTAACGATAAACAACGCTATCTTGTATCGGATTTTGCTCGGATTATTGAATAAGTTTCAAAACTAATTTATCATATAAAACAAACTATAATACTCAGGGAAGTGCAAGCATGATTACTTACAGTAACCAAGTCAACGTGACAGTTGAAACCTATATTGATCTTTTAAAAAGATCCACTTTAGCTTTGCGCCGCCCAATCGAGCAACCTAAAAAGATTGCGCAAGTCTTAAAGGATTCTGATATTCTCTGGACTGCTTGGGATCAAGACCAACTAGTCGGGGTAGCCCGCGCCTTAGTTGATTCTGGCTATGATCTTTGCTACTTAAGTGACCTAGCCGTAGATGCTAACTATCAAAAACAAGGTATTGGTAAAACATTAGTTAACAAATTAAATACACAAATTGGTCCGCACACCAAACTTTATTTATTAGCGGCACCCAAAGCAATGGAATATTATCCAAAGATTGGTTTCGAGAAAGTGGAGAATGCTTTTCAATTAAGAAAATAATCCTTAGTTTATTTAGATTGAAATGATTCATTCAATATGTAAATAAAATAAGATTTTAACTCTAGGTTAGTTGAAAAAACTTGGTTAAAATCTTATTTTTTATTGTTATCCATTTTCTAAAAATGGTTATACCAAAAAAGCCGTCTTCTCTCGAAAACGACTTTCAGCAAACTATATTTTATAAAAATTGCCGTAAGATTTCACGTAATGGTGGCATCTTAGGGATTTGGAACTTGTCTTTGAAATATTCAAAACCAAACTTCAAATAACCTTCAGCTTCATCTTTAATAATCTTACCTGGTAATGGAGCTTCATCATAAACCGCAGCATTAATTAAAACTGGCTTAGTAGGGTTCTTGTATTGTTCCATAGCTTGAGCAAATTCTTCATCGTTAGTAACATTGATGCCAATACCACCACAAGCTTCAGCAAATTTAGCAAAATCAATATCTGCCAAATCAATGCCGTAATTTTGTTGGCCCGCAGATTGTTGTTCATATTCAATGAAGGCTAACAAATGATTATTTAACACAACAACGACCATTGGCAAATCATATTTAACTGCAGTAACAAAGTCTTGCATGACCATGGCAAAAGCACCATCGCCGCAAACTGCATAAGTTGGGCGTTGTGGCATCGCAATTTTAGAAGCAATGGATCCCGGTAAAGCACAGCCCATAGTTCCTAACCATGCAGAAATCGTATATTTTTGCGTGGACTTAACATCAACAAACCGGGCACCAAATGAAGTTGAAGTCCCCACATCAACGGACCAAACCGTATTAGCTGGTGCCACTTCACTCATTTTAGCAAACATCTTGGATGGTAAAACGCCATTATGCTTCTTGTTCTTAACGTCGTTCATCCAAGCGCGCCAAGTTTGCATATTCTTTTGACAAGCTTTTAAGAATGGCCGATCGCTGATCACTTCGCCACGGGTATTTAATAAGGTTAATGCATCTTTGGTATCTGCCACGATCGCCAAATCAATATTATGACGGTGACCAATTTTACTTGGGTCATTATCAATTTGAATTGTTGGAATCTTTTGATTGATATAAGGTGCATAAGGATAATCAGTTCCGATTAACATTAATAAATCGGCGTTAAACATTGCTTCATAAGCAGGTTTCGTACCTAATTTACCGATTTGTCCTAACGCATTGGGATGATCATCATCAATGGTTCCCTTAGCGGGCATTGTTTGAATAAATGGAATGGAGTAACGTTCCACAAATTCTTTAGCTTGTTCTTGCGCTTCTTTAGCACCGACACCAATCAAAGCTACTGGCTTTTTGGCTTTTTTGATCATGGCTAAAGCTTGATCAATATCTTTCACATCAGCACTGGGAGCATCCAAACGGAATTGATCAGCCGTTGGTTTAAACGTATCAGAAATTTTATGATCCGGTACATCATCTGGAATCGTCAAAACTGCAACGCCTTTATTCGTATAAGCGGCCCGAATTGCTTCGTCCATAACTGCTGGTAAGGTTTCTGGGTTAGTTACCAAACGATTATAAACAGCAACGTCTTCGAACAATTGTGGTGTATTGACTTCTTGGAAGAAACCAGTATTTAATAAATGAGATTGAATTTGACCCAAAATAGCCACAACTGGTGCGTGATCCATCTTAGCATCATATAAACCATTTAACATATGAATGGCACCAGGTCCACCAATGGACAAGCAAACACTCACTTGACCAGTTAATTTGGCATGCGAAGCAGCAGCTAACGCAGCAACTTCTTCATGCCGAACTTGTGTAAATTTAATTTGATCGCGTTTGCGATACAAAGCTTCAATGGTTGTATCTACAGAATCCCCAGGTAAACCATATACATTATCAATGCCCCAAGCTTGCATAACTTGAACCATTTTATCGGCAGCATTAATTTTCATTATATCTCTCCATCTCCGATTAAATCTGAACAACATCTTGAAATTACATTATTCTACTCTACCACGAATCAATCACAAACAAAAGTTAAATGCCCAATCCTAATTAATTAGGAAAAATTTAATATTTTCACATTCATTTGTGAAGACAGCTACAATCTCCCCCTTCCTGCAAAATTTGAACCACCAATTCTAAAGAATCAACTTAGCACTTTTCCTCAACACCAAACTTTGATATGCTAAGATGTTATTTAGAGGATTTAGCTACTGCCATCAAGGTGACAGTACTGATACTAGTTGGCTCTTGGATTGAAGTTTGATAAGTACTAGCTTGCCAAACTTGAATCCGCCGACCAATTTGAATCGGGTGTGCTTCTGCAAATAATTCACCTTGCTTCACCGAACGTAAATGATTCGTTTGAATTTGTGTGCCGACGGCTACTTGCTCAGCTGGTAAATTTAAATTAGCGCCTAAACTAGCCGCGGTTTCGGCTAAAACACTATTCATGCCTCCATGCAACTGGCCGTAAGGTTGTAAGACTTGTGCTGTAATGGGTAATTGCAATAAAACCGTTTGGGGAGCTTGGTGTAGGATTTTGATCCCGAGATATTGAATTAAATCGATTGTTCTGACCTCCAGAAAGGAAAATTTTATGACGAATTGGCAAACTATTAAGAATTATTCAGAAATTTTATTTGAGCGACAAGATAAAATCGCCAAAATTACAATTAATCGCCCCCAGGTGCGTAACGCCTTTACTCCGGACACGATTCAAGAAATGATTGAGGCCTTTAACTATTGCCGTGACGACGCAAGTATTGGTGTAATTATCTTAACCGGTCAAGGCGATTTAGCCTTTTGTTCCGGTGGTGACCAAAAAGTGCGCGGCAACGGTGGATACGTTGGTAAAGATAAAATTGCCCGGCTCAACGTCTTAGACTTACAACACTTAATTCGCGTGATCCCGAAGCCCGTGATTGCCATGGTCAAAGGCTGGTCCGTTGGTGGGGGTAATATCTTACAATTAGTCTGTGATTTAACCATTGCGGCTGACAATGCCCAGTTCATGCAAACAGGACCAAAAGTTGGTAGTTTTGATGCCGGTTATGGCTCCGCTTATTTAGCCCGAGTCATTGGTCATAAGCGCGCCAAAGAAGTCTGGTTTTTATGCAAACCTTATAGTGCCCAAGAGGCTTTTGAAATGGGCTGGATCAATAAGGTCGTTCCGTTGGCCGACGTTGAAACGGAAACGCTAGCTTGGTGTCACGAAATTTTAAAGAAATCACCAACCGCCATTCGCTTCATTAAGGCTGCCATGAATGCTGATACGGACGGCCTAGCCGGTCTGCAACAAATTGCTGGCGACTCCACCATGTTATTTTATGAGACAGATGAAGGTAAAGAAGGTCGTGACGCTTTCTTAGAAAAACGCGAACCCGATTTCGATAAGTTCCCCAAGTTCCCATAACAAGCTGTGAACAAAATTGGTTAAAAGCTGAAGACTAACCTAGCCCAATTTAAAAGTCGTTTTTTGACTTTGAATTTGGCGTAGTTAGATACATTCTTTTGCTCTTTGGAGCGCAATTATCAAGCTGCAAACCTAAACATTTGATGATCTTCATCGCACACCTAGTAACCAAAGACTGAAATCCAACAGTGGTTCCAGTCTTTTTTGAGGCTCAGCCTTTAGAAAGAAGTTTTTTAATGCAAAACTGGTTAAACAAACGAACGCAATTATCACCTAACAAAATAGCCTTATATTATCAAGACCAGTACTATACATTCCAACAAATTCAACAATTAGTCAAACATCGTGCCCAAAAATTGGCCAACTTATCCATTCACCCCCAAGATCATGTGGGGTTATTTGGACACAATACTTTAGATACTTATTTGAATATCTTAGCATTGCAACAATTAAATGCGACCATTGTCTTTTGCAATATTCGCTTAGCCGCGACCGAATTAGTCCAACAATTACAAGATGCTCAAGTAAAGTTCTGTCTGAGTGATCAAAACGACTTACAATTGCCAACAGATAAGGTTCAAATCATTACTCCACATTCTTTATCCACATTAGCGCCCCAACCCTATTCCACTTTCAGCATTCAAAGTGACGATGTGGCTAGTTTGATGTATACGTCGGGAACCACGGGGCAACCGAAAGGTGTGTTGCAAACTTATGGTAATCACTGGGCCTCTGCCATGAACACTTTATTGAATTTTCAAATTACGGCCAGTGATTGTTGGCTGTGCGTGGTACCATTGTTTCATATCTCAGGCTTTTCTATTTTGCTGCGCTCTTTAATTTACGGCATTCCGTTGTATCTAGCAGATAAGTTTGACGCTACCAACGATAATCAATTACTTTGTCAACAACCAATCACGATTATGTCAGTGGTCCCCACTATGCTCCAAGAACTCTTGCAAGTTAAAACTACTGCCTACAACTCCCGCTTTCGCTTAATGTTTCTCGGAGGAGCCCCTATTGATCAAAAAACCTTACAAGTTTGTCAAACCCAACATATTCCGGTAGTACAATCTTATGGTATGACCGAAACCTGCTCCAACGTTGTAGCCTTAAATCCTCCAGATGCACAACGTAAATTAGGCTCTTGTGGTCAAGCTTTATTCAGCAATCAAATTCGCATTGCGCCAAACGGTGAGATCCAGCTCCAATCTCCAGCATTAACCCCGGGTTATTGGCAAAAGCCGGAATTATTTCAACAAAAATTAACCGCTGATGGCTGGTTTAAAACGGGCGACATTGGCTATCTGGATGATGAACAATTTTTATTCGTGCAAGGCAGAATTGATGATATGTTCGTTTCTGGTGGTGAGAATATTTTCCCCGCCGAAATTGAAAATCTGTACCAACAATTACCCCAAATTCACAATATTTGTGTGACCCACCAGTCTGATCGTCACTGGGGTAGTGTTCCCGTTGCTTATGTCGAATTGAACCAGCCCGTCACTGCCGCACAATTAACCGCCTATGGTCGCCAATATTTAGCACACTATAAAGTTCCCGTGGAATTTCGGCAAGTCGCAGCTTTACCGAAAACCAGCAGTGGTAAACTAAAACGGCAGGGACTCGAACAACTAAAATTCCAATTGCTTTAACAAAAATTGCCCTTGATTATGAACGTGATTCACACAAAGAGGAGTTATTGACTATGAAACAATATTATCGCCAATTTAATTGGTATCGCTGGCTCAGAATTATTTTTCTCGCAGTCACCGGAATTGTTATTTTAATTAATCCCGATAAAAGTTTAAACGCGATTTTATATTTAATTTCTGCTTACCTGATCGGTCTAGGATTAATCGCTTTACATGATGGTTGGCTCTTATCCAAAAGTCATAGCGACAATAATAGCCCGTACACCACTGCGGTAGTTTCTTTTTTACTAGCAATTCTCATCTTTCCCATTGCCCACCTCTTGCTTCCACTCTTACCCGTTATTTTAGGCATTGTCTTATTAGTTAACGGTGTCAATCAATTTTTTAACGCCCGCAGCAATCGCAAATATATCAATGTGACTCCGTGGTGGGACTACTGCTACTCTTTGTTATTAATCATTTTAGGTATTGCCTTAGTCTTTAATCCCTTTGATATGTTGCGCTTTTTCTTTCGTTTATTGGGCGGCGGTTTAATCATTTTAGCCGTCATGGAATTTATCAATACCCGTATTTATAAAAATAAGTAGTAAAAAAAGATTCGCCGAAACGGGCGAATCTTTTTGATTACTTCAATTTTGTAAAATTTATTTCTTTGGTTCAAATACCAAGTGCTCATTAACAAAGGCATTTAAGCCCAAATCGCTTAATTCCCGACCATAGCCAGAGTTTTTGACGCCACCAAATGGTAATTCTGGTAAAGAAGCCCAGCCAGAATTAATAAAGGACATCCCCGTTTCAATTTTCGCAGCCACAGCTTTCGCATGATCGACATCACCTGAAAAGACCGTATTGCCTAGGCCGTAACTTGAATCGTTCGCCAAATCAATTGCTTCTTGTTCAGAATTAACTTTATAAACCGAAGCAACCGGACCAAACATTTCTTGATTAAAGATCGGATTATCTTTGTCAATGTCAGTTAAAATTGTTGGTTGGAAGAAGAAACCTTTGCTGTCAATTGGTTCGTTACCATAAACTAATTTGGCACCATGTTCGATAGCCGTATCGACTTGTTGCTGTAATTTTTCTTGCGCACTCTTTGAACTCAAAGGTGCTACAACCGTTGTGGGATCCATGGGATCACCAATTTTAGCATTCGCAAAAGCTTCCTTTAACATGGCAACAAAACTGTCATACTTATCGGCCATGACAATGAAACGTTTGGAAGAAGTGCAGACTTGTCCCGCATTATACAACCGTGCATCCGGGGCAATCTTCTTTAATTCAGCGTCATCAGCATCACTTAAAATAATGAAGGCGTCGTTACCACCTAATTCCAAAGTCGACTTCTTCAAAGCATCACCGGCTTCTTTCGCTACTGAAGCGCCACCACGTTCAGAACCAGTTAAGCAAACCCCAGCTACGCGCGGATCATGAATGGCTTTTGACACCAAGTCATAACTAATAAAGAGGTTGGTTAATGCGCCTTTCGGGGCACCAGCTTTTAAAACTAAGTCCGCTAATTTTTGGGCTGAAGTTGGGCAAATCGAAGCATGCTTCAAAATCATGGGGTTACCAACAATAAAGTTCGGAGCAAAGACCCGTACTACTTGATATAGTGGAAAGTTCCAGGGTTCAACTGCCACAATAATTCCAGTTGCTTGTTTTAAGTAATAAGCTTTACCAGCAGGGGTTTCTAATGGAACTGACTGCATTAATTCTTCACCGTGCTGCGCATAATATTCGGCAATGGCCGCACACAATTGCACTTCGCCTTTAGCCTCCGTCAATAACTTACCCATATCATAGGTCATTGCCTTCGCTAACTCATCTTCATTTTCTGTGAGCGCTTGCGCAATTTGGTGTAAAATTTGGGCACGTTCAGCCACCGGTTGGTCGCGCATTGCTTTGTAGAGTTGGTGACCAGTAGCTAGCGCTGCTTCAAGGTCAGCTGGTGTTGCATCATCATACTGTTTTAATAGTTCACCTGTATAAGGATAGATTGTTTGATATGCCATAAGAGACACTCCTTTCAAAATTCACAATATCATTATAATACTATCTGTGCTATTCAGCGACACTAAAGCGTTTATTTTTAGGTCATAATATCGTTTACTAAGTTTTAACTTATAAAAAATATAATCAAATTCAATTCACAAACTTGAAAAACCAGCTTTTATTTTCAGGATATCTTAATCATACTGAACCCCCGAATTTTTTTGTAAATTTAAACGTACAATGCCACAGCGTATTTTATCCTTAACTCTGAATAAGAACACAAAAATTAATTTTAATTATTTTTAGTGGACAAAAGCCACTATCCATTATTATAATAAGTCAAAAGGAGGTGATATGGAAATGGATCCCAACTCAGCTGCGTTAATTCGGCATTTTAACCGACATTATACTTTACTATTAGGCATCTTAGATAAGCAAGTTTTCGATACTGACTTAACTTGGCCCGAGAGTCGAATGCTTTTAGAGATTAGTTTTCATTATCCAGTCACGCCGATGAAGCTGTCCCGGTCGTTACATCTGGATAAAAGCTATACTAGCCGTTTAATCAATCAACTTGTGCGCAAACAGGAAATCACAAAAGAACCTTCTTCAACGGATTTACGTTCAGTGGATATCTTCTTAACTTCCCATGGTCAGCAAACTGTGGCTTACCTTAATCAAAAATCGGATGCACAAATCCAAAAAATTATTGCTTCTGTTCCTGAACGACAGCAGACCCAATTGTATCAAGCTTTTAAATTAATCAATACGATTTTGTTTGAGAAATGAGGTAAATTTTATGTGGCAGGCAAAAAATTTCGAGACATTAACCCCTTACGAACTATACCAAATCTATTTTTTAAGAACTAAAACTTTTGTCGTTGATCAAAAACGAATCTATCAAGAAGTTGATGCTCACGACTTAACGGCTTGGCATGTCTTTAACATTGTTGATCAGCAAGTTATCGCCTATGCGCGCATTTTTCCAGAAGGCGACCATCTTACTTTCGGCCGTGTGGTAACTGATCAAAAATATCGTGGTCAAGGCTTAGGACGAGAATTAATGGAACAGATCTTCCAAACCATTACAGCACAATTTCCCGGCAAACCAATTGCTATTGAAGCACAACAACAAGTTGAGGCGTTCTATCAAAAATTCGACTTTGTCAGTCAAGGACAACCGTTCATCTTTGAGTCAACACCACACATTAAGATGGTTCATTCAGCATTGTCCTAACGCCATCGAACTCCAGACCAAATTGCAACTAATATGACCCCCGAAGTTGTCCTAGCTTCGGGGGTCACAGCGTTACTCACATTTAGTTATTGTATTGAAAAGCATTTTTAAAAATTATTTTTGACCGTAATATGCATTATCACCATGTTTTCGGTAATAATGTTTATCCAACAAATATTGCGGCAAATGACAATTAGCTCGGGTTAATTGCATCGTATGATAGTCTTCAGCGGCCACTGTTTCCAGCACTTTGGCATTATAGACAGCATTTTGAGCATCATTTCCCCAAGCAAACGGTCCGTGTTGACTCACTAATGTTCCCGGAGTCGCCTGATAATCCAAGTGGCGCTCCTTAAAAGTTTCTACAATGGCTTGACCGGTATTTTCTTCATAACCCGCTTCAATTTCTTGTTGGGTCAAAGCCCGCGCTGCCGGAATATCATTGTAAAAAGTATCCGCATGGGTCGTATTTAAAGCTGGAATATCCATTTTAGCAGCCGCAAAAGCAACTGCCCACGGTGAATGGGTGTGCACAATCCCACCAATTTTGGGAAAAGCATTATACAAAACCACATGCGTAGGAGTATCACTTGAAGGATTCAAGTCACCTTCAACGACTTGCCCTTGCAAATTAACCACAACTAAATCTGCTGGTTGCAAAGCATCATATGCTACTCCCGAAGGCTTAATGACAAAGAGACCTTGCTTACGATCAATGCCCGAGACGTTACCCCAGGTAAAAGTCACTAAGTCTAATTTCGGTAATTGCATATTGGCTTCATAAACTTCTTGTTTTAATTGTTCTAACATGTTAACCCCCCTCAATTAAAAATTTGCTGACAACTGGGATTTCAACTAATCCTCAACTTTTAGCACCTGTTTTATAGAGCAGCTTGCTTTAAGCCCACTTGCGCAAACAATTGGTCAAAAAATTCCTTCGCTTGGCGCACTTTAGCCACGGGATCAGCAGCTTTTTGACTCCACATTTCTACTGTAAAACTTCCAGCATAACCGAGTCGCTTAAAAGCGCGTAAGCACCCTTCAAAATCTACGTCACCTTGACCAAAGGGTACTTCTTTGAACTGGCCCGGACTAGTAGTAGTTACTTTTTTAGTATCTTTTAAATGAACCGCCACAATTTGTTTCATATTGATCTCTAAATCAGTAATAACATCATTTTGCGGCCATGCTGAAATATTGCCAATATCCGGATATCCTTGCAGCCATGGACTAGCAATTTGCTGTTTAACTTCTTGAATTTTACTCAAGGAATTTAAAAACGGATCATCCATCGTTTCAATGGAGAGCATGACTAATCTGGAGGCTGCCATATCGACACAGCGTTGTAAATTTTCAATAAATAGTTCATGACTTAACGGAGTCTTTTTATCATAATAAACATCGTAGCCCGCTAATTGAATGTTTCGAATGCCTAAGTCTACCGCTAAGTCGAGTGCTTGTTGCATCATAGTCAGCGCCTTTTCTTGAATTGCCGGATCCTTCGCTCCCAAAGGGTAACGCCGGTGTCCAGACAACATTAACGTATTAATATGACTATGCGTTACCCACAAAGCTTGCCGAAATTCTTGTCGTTCCCGACGGCTCCACGTTAAACGTTTTAAGCGCTCATCACTTTCATCAATCGAAAATTCCAAAAAGTTAAACCCTAATTCATGTACCAATTCAAACGTTTGTTGCCACGTTAAATTTTGCGGTAATGCTTTTTCGTAAATGCCTAATGGATTAGTGATCATTTTGTACCTCCCAATTGTTGCTGTAACTGCACTACGGCTGGCCAACTAGTATTTAAAGCTTGCACTAATTCTTGATAGACTTGATATTTGGCTTGATACACAGCACTAGCTTGTAAATCTGGTTCAAAGCGTTGCTTAACGTGTGTCATTTGGTGAACGGCCGTTTTAAAGTCGGGCCAAGCCCCTTGAGCCACCGCACAACAAATGGCACCTCCTAACCCGCCTAATTCCGTAGCTTGCGGAATTTCCACAGGTAATTGCAAAACATCCGCAAACATTTGCATCCATTGCATTGAATTAACCGCTCCACCAGACAAGCGAACAACTTGTGGCTGCGTGGTGACTTGTAATAACTGTTGGACATGGGTCTTATGTGCAAAACAAATACCCTCATAAACTGCCCGAATCAACTCAGATTTACTGGTATTACTCCGTAAACCGATTAAGGCTCCCTGCGCATCGGGATGCGCATTACTCCCGTACAGAAATGGCAAGAAGAAGACCTGCGCATAACTCGGATCGGTAACCTTTAAAAAATCTTCTAAATAGTCATAGATTGAACGCTGTTGTTTCTTTGCGTTAAGCGTTTCATCAGCTAACAACATTTTAATCATTAAAGCCAAATTGCCGGCTGATGTCGGGCTAGAGGCTTCAACTAAATTTTGTTGTGTCACGAAGAGCGAATTCATCAAACCTAATTGTTGGGGGGCACGCGCCGAACCCACTAGTAAGTTCATATTCCAAGTACCTGCAATCATACTTAATAAACTTTCATCCAAAACGCCCGTCGCTAACGTACAAGCATCAATATCAAACATGCCCCCAAAAACTGGTGTTTGGGGCTTTAAGCCGGTCACTTGCGCGGCAGCTGCGGTTAAATGCCCACACATCGTGGTTGCTTGCACTAATGGTGGCAAGGCTGCTTTGATTTCGGGGATCCCAAAGAAGTCAAGTAAGCGCTCATCATACTGTTGCGTTGTCAAATTGAGCAAGTTATTGCCCGAAGCATCACCGATTTCTTGATAGATTTCTCCCGTTAACAGGTAGCGAATAAAATCCTTATTAGAAAAAACGGTCCCTATTTGTTGATAAACGGCCGGTTGATTTTGTTTGAGCCAAGCTAATAAAACAGGCGCTTGACTAGCCATGACATGTTGTTGACTAATGGGATAAATTTGAGTAACTTGCGCTTCAAATTGTTGTGCTAGCTCAATAGCTCGCTGATCAGTCGATAAAATACCATTATGAAAAATTTGCTGGTGACGATCTAAGAGATATAGTCCTTTGCCATGTCCTACAACCGTCACTGCGGCAATTTGTTCAGCGCTCAAGGCTGCTTGTGTCAGAGCTTGTCTAATGGCTTGACCCAAATGTGCCAATAAATCTTGCAGTTTAATTTCTTGAACCTCGGCATCTGCTCGGACTTTTTGAGTGGGAAACGCACTAACTGCTACCTGTTGCCCATTCAGGTCACAAATCACTACTTTGGTTTTGGTACCACCATTATCAATCGTTAAATAATACCGCATGACCTATTCCTCCTAATCCAGCAAGATTTGGTAAACTGCCACTTCATTAGCCTCGCGATTAGCCGCTAACAAATAAGATTGTTGCTGCTTTTGATAAACCAAAACATTACTGGGACCAACACCAGTTTCAATTAATTGCAGTTTTAAATCGGGATGCTCAATTAACGCTAAGCCTTGTTGCCCAGCTCGCCAACCGAATAGGAAATACTCTCGACTCCCAATCGGCCCGCCAAAAAGTGCATGTCCAAAGGGGGTGGGAGTGGTTGTTTGTTGCAATAACTGAAAATGTTGATCATATAAGCGTAAATGTGCCCCGTGAAAATCCGTAATGGTTAAATACTCTGGCGCACCATCTTGATTAATATCCGCACAACAAATATCGGACGTCGCGGCTGTGGTCAATTGTTGTAACTGCCACGACTGCGTTTCAGTCGGCCAACTTAAACGGAAAACTCCTTCTCGACCCGTGATTAAAGAACAAGTCGCTAAACGCTGATAACCATGATTTTGCGTAATGCGCTGTTTGAGTGCGTGCAGGTTAAGCAGGCGTGCTTGATCATCATCATATTCCCCCACCCAAATTTTACCGGGATCTGACCAATCGTTCGTCTTTTGTTTACTGTTAGCAATCGAGCAACCAACATACCAAAAGCCCGTTTGCCCGGTTTTGGGAATAATATCAAAGCGGTGAATATACGGACACTCACCGACAATTGTTTGTTGCCAACCGTGTCCCGTAAAAGTTTCTTTGACAATCCGACAGGTGGCTGAGTTAAAGCCGGGATAAAACTTTTGTGTTGCTAAAAAATTCAAAGTGCCAGGAATAGCAACTAACGTCATCGTGCCCCCAATATTGGGCCAGACAGTGATTTTTTGCCAATGATGATTCAAATCATAGGCATAACAAGGTTGGTCTTCTTCGGAAGCAACAATCAAAAAATCCTGATTTAAAGCTTGTAAGTGTAACAAAGCATAACAGTGATCCAATTGATCACTAAAAACTTTTTTAAATTTCATTTGGAACACCTTGCCTCTATTCAAAAATAAAAGAAGGTTAGGACAACAATTTGCCCCAGCCTCCTATGAATCAGACGAACATCTGCTAAAGCTTGCGATTAACTTTTCATTTAAATTTACTGATTAACTTGATTAGGCGCACTATGATCTTGGAAGTAATTAATCAAGTTAGTCGAAGCTTCTTGCGCGATCGCCGTGCGCGCTTCTAACGTACCCGTCCCGGCGTGTGGACTTAAGACTACATTATCTAAGTCTCTTAGAGCTTGTGGAATATTGGGTTCTGTCTCAAAAACATCTAATCCCGCACCCGCAATTTCGCCGGTTTGTAAAGCTTTGATGAGATCATCTTGCTTAATTAATACTCCCCGGGCGGCATTTACAATATAAGCAGTTGGTTTCATCTGCCGAAAAACAGCTGCATTAAAAATACCAATGGTCGATGGTAAGGAAGGTGCATGTAACGTAATTACATCACTTTGCTGAACCAAAGTCTCAAAATCAACATATTTCACGGCTAATTTTTGTTCCAAGTCACTATCTAATCGGCGTGCATCATTATAGATAACTTGCATGCCTAAAACTTGGGCAAATGCTGCTACTTGCGAACCAATGCGGCCCATACCGTAAACCCCTAAGGTTTTACCTTGTAAGCTCATGCCCATGTATTTCTGCTCGGAAACATCAACCCAGTCGCCGCGCCGGACCAGTTGATCATAAAAATGTAAGCGCCGCACCGTTGCCAAGATCAAGGCAATCGTCATTTCCGCCGTTGGTACACGCACCCCTTGGGGACAATTAGTTACCACAATACCTTTTTGTTTCGCATACTCAATATCAATATGGTCAAAACCTACACCATTAGCGGTAATAATTTTCAAGTTAGGACCCGCATCAATCAGTTCGCGATCCGCTTTGGTGCCCATTAATAACAGACCGTCGTATTCTTTTAAATGCTCCAAAATCCAGGCGCGCGTTTCAATTTCTGGTTCATAGGTCACATCAAACGTGGCTTTTAATTCCGTTAAACCCGCTTCTGGAATAATTCCTGTGACTAAAATTTTTGCTTTACTCATTAATTGATTGCTCCTTTATTAATTCATCGGTGAACTCATTAGCTGGAAGTTCTAGTTGCACTCTCAACTAGCTTTATTTGTCTAGTAAGTAGCTTAGACTAGTCTGCGTTATTTTTTAAACACGGGATCTTCGGCTACCCGCATGGCTTGCACATTTTTTTCTTTAAAGTAAATGCGTTCGGCATTGTTATACATCACATCTTCTAATTCACTAGGCGTAAAGATATCCGTCGCTTCTAACCAAGTTGCTAAATTATGATAGGAGTTAAAAGTTGAAGACCACGGAGAATCTGTGCCCCAGAAAATCCGTTTAGCACCTAGGACACTCTTAGCTAAGCGCACATCTTTTTGACACCGTGGAAATGGAAATTCCGTCTCCCCTTCAATGTCTTGAATAGCTGATAATTCGGTCGCAATATTGTCATACGGTTGCCATTGGGTTAATGCATTTTCTAAACGATCCAAATGATCCGCATTCGGGAAAGATAAGTGACAAACCACAAAATCTAACTGTGGATAGCGCTGTGCTAAGGTGGCGATTGCTTCGGGTTCATAACTAAATTGAGTATAATCACCATAATCAGTCGTAATGACAAAACCAGGATAGTCCGCTAAATAGTGCAAAATCTTACCCACTTCTGGATTAGTATCTAAGCGAAATGGTTTGTGATAACCGTGCAGACCGCCACCTTCACTAATTTCAAACTTTAAAGCCCGAAAGCCTAAGTCTTCGACATGCCGCCGCACAATTTGCATCGCATTTTCAGTAAAAGGATCAACCGAAAAAGCGGCCACAAAACGCTCAGGATACTTTTTAACTGTTTGGTAAGAATAATAGTTTTGGTAACCATTCAAACTACCTTGTAATAAAACCGCCTTATTAATACCGTTGTCATCCATCACTTGCAATGCTGATTCGGCTAAGAAATTATCATCACCCCAGCCATCAGGAATTAATTTGACTAATGTACCATCATCCCAAATCGTTTGCCCATGACCTAAAGGCGTCATGCGTCCTTTGCCGTTTAAGCCAGCAATTGACCGTACTAAATGTAAATGTCCATCAATTTTTTTCATCATGAAACTTCCTTTCTCAAATCAATACTCAATTTTTTCTTGACTACCAGCGTAACCAGCATTTTTATCCGCCATCTTGTTCAAATAGCGCCAAATCTGTGGCCGATATCTGCGTAATACATACAACAGTACCAAGTAAACAACAATTACTAAACCAATCCACAGTGGATTCTTCGAAATAAAGGCAGCAAAGACTAGTGCATTCAAGGGCCGTGCCATCAAATTAAAACTCGTAATCAAGACAATGCCAGCTGGAATTGCCGCACCGTAATGTGACACAGCTCCCGTATAAATGCTGCCTAACCAGCTAGAAGCATACAAGCCTAAACTAAACCAAACAATGCCGTTCGCGATTACTTTTAAAATATTGCCCCGTGTTAAGGCGACAATGGATTCCACCATGAACGGCAAGGAAATCAAGTCCACAATTGGCAAAGTTTTATTTCCCGGTAAGATAAAGGCGATTAACACCATAATTGGAATTAAGATCACGCCCGAAATAATGGTTGCAGGTTCACCATAACCAACGCCATCATCAACGCCCAAGAACCACCGCTTTTTATCTTTGACCGGATCAACTTGACTCGCAGTTTGCGTTTGTTGCTTTTTGCGCTTGTCAATTTCATCTGCCAACGGCGTAAAGGCTTTGGAAAAGACGTCCGTAATTAATGGGAAAATTGTCATGACCGCTGACAACTCAATCGCAAAGGATAAGATTTGCCCCCAAGCTTTTAAAGTCCCCAGTTTCGTTAAGTTACCCAAAATGCCAATCAATAAACCTAAAATAGCTCCTAACGTTGTCGGTTCGCCAAAGACACCCAGTTTATTTTTAAAGTATTCCGGAGTCATCTTAACCTTGTTAAAACCTAATAAATTCCACAATGGATCTAAAATAATAGCCGGAATCACTTGCTCAATATTATGTAGCGAAGCGACTGATGCATTCTTCACCCCATAATAATCAGACCAACGATCCGCTTGGACTTCTGCTAATAATAGTGCATATAGTAACATAAAGAATGATAGTCCCAAAGATAACCAGAAGTTATGCGTAACGTAATAACATAACGTGCCCCAAATCATAAAACCAAAATTATTCCATAAATTCGAAGCCATAAAGATTTTAGTCACACCGAAAGCAAATAATAACAACTCCGCAATTAAACCAAAAACGAAGAAACTTAAACCAACTGATGAACCAAACGAAGCTAACGAGCCTGCTTGCCAGCCAATATCTACGACCGGTAATTTAATTCCCGTTTGGTTGACCATTTGCTTAATGATTTTCGTGACAACTGGTGTAAAAGCTTGAATAATCCAACCAAAGCCAGTTAAACCAACTCCTGCATAGAACGCACTCATCATCGCTGTTTTAACTTTTACCCGTAAACAAACTGCGACAATAAAAATCATGATCGGAACCACTACGCTAGCACCAAAAACTTGAAATATTTGATTGACTGTTTCTAACATAACTTCACCTTCCTTACTGCGCTAACAAATGTTGAATTTGTTGTAAATTTTGCGCTAACGTAGCCTGATCAGTGGCATATTCCAAACCAATTTGCTCAACTTTCGACACTGTCGGCAAAAAGTCTGACCATGAAATTGATCCTTGCATTAAATCCGTCGTCACTTGTTGATTTTGAACATTTTTCAAATGCAAGTAGTTCGTGACTGGCTGTAAAGTTTGCCAGGCTTGAGTAATACTAGCATCTAGCCAATACCAGTTCGCCACGTCAAAACAATAATGAACGTTTGTCAATTGTGGGGTGAGACCTTGAAAGAACTGTGCAGTTTGCGTCAAATCACTTTGAGTCGGGGTTTGATTATTCTCAATCTCTAATTGACAATCTGCTGGCAAAATTTGCGCTAATTGCGTTGCCCAATTAGCATTCGTAGGCGCAAATTCACCTAAATTCAGTTTTAACGACTGTGCCTGTAAAGTTTGCTGTAAGTGGACATACTGTGACAATTTAGGATTTAGTTGTCCGGCTTGAAACAAAACATCATTAATACTCAAATACAACGGCAAATTAATTTGTTGGGCTTGTTTTTGTAGTTGTTGTAAAGCTAATGGCTGCAAATCCAACCATTCACTACGTAACTCCAGCACATCAAAACCCAATAATTTAGTTTGTTGCATAATTTTTTGATATGGCACCTGTGCTTGAATCAAGTGCTGAAAAACAGCAGTATTGGCAATATATTTTGGCATTTTATCACCTCCTTTAATTTTTTGTGAAATAAATATCAATATTAAACGATTAACCTTTTAACTTAACGACTAAAGGTCATTTACCATTTGCCCGCACGAATCTGCTATACTAAAGATAAAAATTATCTCTGTTCGAAGGTTACATTATGACAAAATTAACAATTAAAGATATTGCCCAAATGGCAAACGTTTCAACCGCCACTGTCTCTAATTTTTTAAACGGTAATTACCAACGAATGTCATTAAAAACGCGACAAAAATTAGAAACCATTGTTCGCAGTACTAACTTTGCTCCTAACGGTAGTGCCCGCAATTTGGCCCGCAACGAAAATAACACTATTGGCATTTCTCTCGCCGACATTACTAATCCTTTTACTTCGCAAATGTTATCTGGTATTTACGATCAATGCGATCGGTTCAACTACCGCGTTCTTTTTACCAATTCGAACAATCGTGAACAAAAGGAAATGGATAATATTATCCGTTTAACTAATGAGAAAGTGGCAGGCATGATCGTCGATCCAGTCAATCCGGATAGTCCGGTCTATAAATCACTGTCGAATCAAACAACTGTCATGGTTGACCGCCAACAAAGTCCCTTGAATATTGACACTGTTGCAACTGATAACGTCGAATCAGTCAAACAATTAGTTGCTAAGATGAAGCAGAAAAACTATGATTTATACTTTGTCACTTGGCCCTTTCAAAACATTAGTACTCGGACTCAGCGCTTTGAAGGTTTTTTAAAAGCCACCGGTTATCGCAACACGGTCGATCACTTGTTAACCGTGCCACATAACGGCTTAGATCAAGAATACGAACAATTCACAAATAATCTAGCCACCATCATGCACCAACAACGCAATAAAAAGATTGGTTTTTTCTGTATGAATGCGCGGGTACTACTACGGTTATTAAAAGCTATGCAAACACTCAATTATAGTTATCCCGCAGATTATGGAGTTGCAACCTACGAAGAGTTTGATTGGATGCAAGTGATTAATCCAAAAATTAGCTGCATTCGCCAAGACTCCTTTTTAATTGGGCAAACCGCTATTCAATTATTACATCAAAAAATCACTACCAAAGATCGTGGTTCGCAAGCACCACAATTAAAACTTATTCCCACCAAACAGATTACCGGCGCCAGTTTTTAAACCAAATACCGATTTGGTTGAGCAAATTTAGTTAACCGTTTAACTAAATTACAATCTTATTGTATTCGTTTTCCTCCAATTGTCAACCTTAATTTTTCAGCGTGTTGTTTCTAATAACTTGCTGATACTAAAAAAGCCGCAGATTCCTGCGACTTTTGAACTGTACAAATTTTTAATTTACTGGATTAGCGACTGGTTCGGAAGTTGCTTGTTGTTCCTCTTGATATAATTTCTTGTCATACATCTTCAAAAATGGATAGTAAATGACTAGTGACACGACTAAATTCAACAACGCCACTGCGGCAGCCATCAAATTGCCACTTGTTCCAATAAAAGCGCCAACACCCACCGGCAAAATCCAGGCAATCGCGGCGTTAACATAACCCACAAAGTGTAGTTTAATTGCCACATAGGCAATGGAAGCTAAGATCATGGGATTAACGATAAACGGAATAATCAAATATGGATTATAAACAATCGGTGCTCCAAAAATCACTGGTTCGTTAATATTGAAGATGGCTGGTAAAATCGCTGTTTTGCCTAAAGTTTTCAATTGCGCCGATTTGGCCACAGTTAGCATTAAAATTACTAAGCCCAGCGTACCACCAGCGCCACCAATAAAGACCCACATATTAATAAAATCGCCGGCAAAAATATTATGCTGACCATTAATATTTTCGGTTAAAGCCACTAATAAAATGGGGTTTACAAAACTATTCTTGATAATTGCCGTCCCGTGAACACCAACAGCCCAGAGTAAGTGAATCAATAATAAAATTACCATCATGCCTAACCATGATCCGGTCAGATTTTTGACAAAGCCAAATGGTGCAGATAATAGTTGATGTAAATCGGTCCCCATTAAGCCTAAGATAATATCTAAACCAATCATTACCACTGCCACTAAAATAGCGGGAATTAACGAGGCGAAGGAGCGACTAACACCTTCCGGGACCCCTTGGGGCATTTTAATGGTGACATTTTTATTGACACACAAACGGTACAGCTGCACGGCAATAACTCCCGTAATAATTGCAATAAAAATTCCGACGCCACCAAAGCGAGTCAGCCAACCATTAACCATGGATACTCCACCAGCTAGATAGTTATGGGCGGCAACCACTTTATCTGCACCCACAGCGGATCCTTTTTGCCAAGAAATACTAGGAATGGTTAACAAAAACGCAAATAATGACAGTAAAGCTCCGGTAAACGAATTAAGTTGAGTTTCCCCAGCTTTGCGATATTGTTCAATGTAATAATAACCTAAAGCCACTGCGTAATAGAGCGCAATGGAACCCAAAGCCATGGTATTGCCCAACATGTAAAAGCCACTAAATTTCATAATGGTATTTTTGAAAAAATTAGCCGCAAAGGGAAAAATTTGTGGCAAATTATTTAAAATTAGAAAGATAGACGCCACAATCGTAAAGGGCACTGCTGCCAAACTGGCATCCATGATGGCCCGAATGATTTTGGTATTGGCTAATTTATTGAGTGGCGGTAACAAGTACTTATTTAAAAAATCAAAGATTGCTTGCATTACTCGACTCCTCGCTGTTTAATCACTTGCTGATACCAGAAATAACTATCTTTGGGATAACGGGCCAGCGTTTTTAAATCTTGCTCTGTCCGATCGACATAAATTAAGCCATAACGCTTTTTCATTCCTTCATGCACACTCACTAAATCTAAGGCTGACCACGGTAAATAACCTTTAACAGGCACTCCAGCTGCCACAGCCTGTTGCACACTAAAAATATGTTGTTTGAGATAATCAATACGGTATGGATCATGAATTTGGTGATCACTGGTCAATTCATCATATGCCCCTAAGCCATTTTCCGTAATATAAATTGGCAATTGATAGCGATCATTAATGACTTCCAGTGTTGTTTGTAAACCTAAAGGATCTACTGTCCAGTTAAAATCATTTTTCTGTAGATACGGATTGGTCAAGCCTTTATAAAAGCCTTCTTCATAGACGTCTTCTGATTGCTGATCGCTGACGCCACTGAGCCGGTCTTGGTGCGTCTTGGGATATTCAACAGTTACACTCGTGTAATAATTGATTCCCAAAAAGTCCGGAAAGTTCTCGGTTACCAAAGCTTGATCTTCTGGTAAAATTTCCAAATCAATGCCGGTTTGGTGTAAATAAGATTTAAACAGGGGATTCAGCCGCCCACGTACCGAAAAGTCTAAATACGCCCAGTTCCGCACCGCATTAAAATATTCCGCCGCACGAATGTCTTTCGGATCAGCACTCCCCGGATAAACGTAAGAAATATTAGGCACTGGACCAATTTGAGCCTGCGGTAACATTTGGTGGCATAAAGCAAAGGCCTTTTTTTCAGCAATCATTAGATTATAAAAAGCTTGGTAGCGCTGCTGATGAGTATAAGTAAAACCTAAAATTTTGCGATCAGCTAACAACATAATGTTAGGTTCATTAATAGTTAACCAATAATGAACTTGATCACCAAAATTTTCAAACAAAGTTTGTGCATATTGCTCATAGGCTTGGACCGTTTGTCGATTAGTCCAACCACCTTGGTCCTGCAAGCTCTGGGGCAAATCAAAGTGATACATTGTCACCATCGGTTCAATATCAAAGTGATGCATTGTATTAAACACGTCTTGATAATGTTTAATCGCTAACGGATTAACCGCACCCACACCTTGGGGAATAATCCGCGTCCACGGGATCGAAATCCGTAACGCCTTGGCTCCCATCCGAGCCAATAATTCAATATCTTCCTGATAGCGGTGATAATGATCACTAGCCACTGTAAAATCAGCAATTTGTGGATCGCGTTGGCGACAGTCTTGCACCGAAGCAGACTTGCCATCTTCACTTGCCGCCCCTTCGGTTTGGTGGGCTGATAATGATGCCCCCCATAAAAAATCTTTATCTAGCATAATAACTCCTTTATTTTAAGTATATTAATTCAGAATCATCTGTCATACGAAGCATTATGAAAGCCTTACCATGCTTTGTCAAGTAAGTGCTGTCCTTCACCAAACAAATATCGTATTCTAACGTAAAAACTTATTTTGTACAACAAAAAAGCACCTAAAATATAGGCACTCCATTGTAATTTTTTAAAGTTAGTTATTGCGTAGTAACAAATTATATCCCTGTCACCTAATGAAATCGCTCCCCCTTAGTGGTCACTGTATCGTGCAACACTTGCCGTACCGCACCCGGGCCAGCAATTAAGCGTTGAAAGTAATTTTCAACCTTAGTACCCACGCCAATTGCATAGAGATCATTCCCAAAACTACTACGATTACTTAAGATGGGCTGTAAAACCTGGTGCACATCTACATCAGAAGCTCCTAACTGTACGTCTTGTACATAAGCTTTTAAGGTTGCCAATTGGGGATCGGGACTTTGCACAAACTGCTGTCCTTGGTCATCTACACCCATTAAGTAACGACACCAACCTGCTAAAATTAAAGGAATAAATTCCAAAGTTTGCGGATCACGTGTGGGATCATCTACATAATGTTGCAACGTTACTCCATAGCGGATCGCTAATAATTGTGACGTATCCGTGGCAATCCGATATGGGGTATCTGGAATATTTTTATTAGGCAAACGCTTGTCAATTAATTCTGCAATAAACTTTTGTGGATTAATAATCTTGGGATCTTTGACTACGGGTAAAGCTTCACCATAACCCAAATTCTTGATTAAACCTAATAAATCGGCATCAGCCACTTCATCAGCAATCGAAGTAAAGCCTAGTAACGAGCCGAAGATTGCTAAGGCAGTATGCAAAGGATTCAAGCACGCCGTTACTTTCATTTGATCAGCATCATTAACCGTGGCTCGGTCAGTCATAATAACCCCCGCTTGTTCCAACTGCGGACGCCCATTTGGAAAGTTATCCTCAATGACTAAATAGTGCACTTCCTCAGTGTTGGCAAAGGGTGCAATCACGGTGGTTTTAGCTGTGGTCAAAATTTGTGTATCACTAAAACCACTTTGTTGTAATTGTTGGGCTACATCAGCACTTGGACTGGGCGTAATCCGATCAATCATACTGCACGGGAAGGTGATTAACTCAGGATTAGTCAAATAATCAATAAAATCGGCTGCTACCAACTGATTATCAACCCAGCCTTTGGCAATTCGTAAAACTTCCGTTTGCAGTTTTAAACCATTCTGTGAAAAGTTATCGGTACTGACTAACGCTAGTGGTAATTGACCAGCTTTAAAACGTTCATATAACAAGTGCGCCACAATACCCATATTGGTGATTGGTGCCTCCGGTCCGTGAGCAATGTCTGCCTGGGCTGCCTTGGTTAAGTTGCCGGCCACATCAACTAATGAATAACCTTTTTCCGTAATTGAAAAAGTCACCAATTGTAGTGTTGGTGCCACAAAATAGTTCGTCAATTGCGCCCACTGCTGGGCATCATTATGATCTACAAATAGTGAAGCGGCCACACTAGCTAACAATTCTTTATCTAACGTGCCGTCCTCTTTGAGAACAACACTAAGCATCCGATTATTGGCTGGCTGATAAATTTTTTCAATCACTTCGGGATCAAAAGTTTCCGCCACAATGATTCCGCGGTCTAATTCCCCCTGATTTAATAAATCTTGAGCAATCTTTGCATGAAAACAACGAAATAAATTGCCGCCACCAAAATGAATCCAAATGGGAGCTTGGAGCGTTTTTTGCGTGAGCGCAGTTTGATCGTATTGGGGAACGGTAATGCCCGCCTCTCGAAAACTTGCTGCTTGTTGTTGATAATCATCCGTCAATCGAACCATATCATTACTCCTTTAAGTTTAGTTATGCTTAAGTAAATATTAGCCAAGTAACTCAACTAGTAGCTGCTGCTCTGACTAATTGGTTTGATATTCCTAGAAAGACAGTTACGCTCGCCATTGTTTCTAGAATTAAGCTTGATTTTGCGTAATCGCTTTCTAAAAATATCTTTTATTATACCATTTTTAATTTTAGCTATAAAACATTAAAAGAGCCTAACTTCGATCACCGATCGAACATTAGACCCTTAAATCATTTAAAACATGACCACTAATAATGACATTAGTCAGTTACATTCAAAGTGACTGTTCCAAAATCATCCGTAAATTTTGCTTCCCAAGTTCCTGGTTGTAAGTGTGGCGGCAAGATAAATGTTCCGGTTGACGCATGCGTCCCCGCTGGGAAACTAAAGCCTTGCTCAGACAATTTTTTAACTAACCATTTTAAAGCTGTCACTGGATTACCCAAAACTTCACTGCCTTGGCCATGGGCTTGTTCCTCACCATTAAAAGTTAAAACTGCAAAAACGTGAGCTAAATCCGCTAGCTTTAAGGTAGCACCATCTTTCACCTTGCCACCCACGACTGCGCCCCCAACAGCCGTATCACTTAATACTAAATATTTATTCAGATCCGGGAACCAGTTCGTAAACCGCGCATCAGGCACCTCCATATCCGCAGCAACATAACAATTTTGTAACAACTCGGTTTCTGACATTGTAGGGGTCAGCGGTCGTTTAGCAGTAAATTCAAATTCAACTTCGACCAAAGGCTCATTGTAATCTTTCAAACTCAAGGTGGTTCCAGAATCTAAAAATTTGTCCGCTACCTGCGCGCCATAAAGTGGTGAATCAGCATCAAACATTTTTTGCGTTTGCTCTGAAGTTAAAGATACCTTATAACCGGCTGTGGGCTGCCCCTTTAATTTCATCACTGATTGTTGCACCTCATATGCTGTGTCAAAATCATTGACCACATCAGCATAATCAAAACTTTGGAGTGGTTGATTATTCTTAAATGCTTGGTATAAATCCTTAGCTAATTGGTTTTGTTGTTCTGTCAGTGTCATGATACTCTCTCCTTTGTTAGAGAAATAAAAAAGATCCGCGGCTTATATTTTAAGCAGCGGACCTATGAAATGAATCATCAGCTGCCTACCAAATTGGCTTTGATAGGCACCACAAGTTGTCAGCACCTATCATTCAATAATGATAATGCTGATAATAATTTGTGTAGTTGCTTGTACTGATGATGTCATTGTTTTACCCCTCTTTAGTATTTTATAATTTAGTTATAAAACTTTAATTTAGAAATGTCAACAGTTAATCTAATTCAATTTCAAAACTAAGTAACTATTGACAAGTCTTCAAAGTCAAAATGGAAAGCTTAAATATATTTTTCCACGTCAACGGTTTTGATAATTGTCGCAAATTCTTGATCCAAGGTAGCAATTGACACATCCTGAACTTCTTGGGCGCTATAACTTTGACCACGATAATCCTTAATTGCAAAAGAAGCCGTTGCATCTTCCACTAAGTAAGTATCAAATCCTAAATTTCCAGCCATTCGCGTAGTGGTGGATACGCAATGCGGCGTGGTCAATCCACAAATGAATAATTTTTTAATTTGATGCTCTCGTAAAATATTTTCTAATTTAGTTCCAATAAAAGCACTGTTCACCGTTTTCTCCAAAACAATTTCCGAAGATAAAGGTTCGGCCTGCTCTTGAAATTGGAAACCAGGACTTTGAAAATAAAACCGCGATTGCGGATCATCACTAATATGATGTACGTTAATAACTAATTTTTCTTGCTTACGAAAAATTTGTAACAACTGTTGCACATTATCTTCAGCAAATTCATTATTCCGCGCTCCCCAGCTACCATCGCGAAAAGTTTTTTGTACATCAATTACCACTAATGCTACATTTTCCATATCAAATTCTCCTTATTGATTAACTAAATTTTAGAGATTAGTTTGTATTTTAACTATAGCGATGTCTTATATATCTTTGATTTGACAATAAATACCCTGATACTATCACTTTAGACCAAAGTTTACCACACGTTTTCAGCTGTTCAAATCTGACTTACCAATTATTTCTGCAACTGAATAGATCACTACCATTCACAACACTATACGGAAAAAGCTGTTCATCAACTTACGATGAGCAGCCTTTTTATTTCAAGAATATTAAAGATGTTACTTACTAAAATCAATCGCTGGATTTTCCTGATTAACAAGCCAAGTTTGCGTTTGGACTCCTAAATATTTCTGTAGTAGATTTTGCAACAATTCTACAGCTTGCTTTTGATCATCCGCACGTTCAGGATTAACATTTTCTAAATAGAAAATCACATTTTTAGAATGTTCACTAATCTCTACGCGACTACTATCCCGCCAATTCCAGCACCGACAAACAACTGACTCTTCATCTTGATAAATTACTTCACCTGGCAAAGCTTCCTCAGCAGAATCTTCGCCAATTGGGAAGAACTGCTCACCACCGTGCGCAATCGTTAACTCTAAATGGCCTTGCAACAAATCCATGTCCTGTCCACCCAAAGGAAATGCCCAAGTCAAGGACACAATATTATAAAGATCGACAATCGGATTAATCGAACCGACACCTTTACCTTGCTTAGCACGTTTTAATAAGTTTTCAACTGAACTACGAGCCCCTCTTTTGGTTTTAAACTTGTGATAAGCTTGCCGCCAATCTTGAACTACCGGATTTTGGCCAATAGCATCCTCTGACAACCATTTAACAGCATTCTGGTTAGCTTCAGCCAACAACTTTGGCATATCAGCTTGCGAATGATTATCAACATCTTTGGCAACAATTACCGAAATACTGGCCTCTGGAAATAATTGCCAGAGCTTTGGACTAACCGTAAATTTGGTTAACATAGTTTTCTCTCCTCTGAACACCAGAAATAAATCATTTTCTCTTCACAATTCATATTATAGACTAGCTTTTCCAGACGCCAAATAAATATCTCAAACTTTGTTGCAAATAAAAAAGGACGCCACAGGCGTTAATAAATCTGCGGAATAAATTCCTAGTTTTACTCACCTGACGTCCAATATAAAAAGTAAAGCGGTATTTTTAAATTACATAATCAATAATTTCTAAAACCCTTTTCTTGAAAAGAAGCTATTATCTAAACAAAAGACCATACATCTGTTTGTAGGTACTCTGATATGGTTCATCTAACAAATTGATGTCCGCCAACAAAGCTTTTTTCACTGGCGATTGTGCTAATGGAATATTTTGTTGATCCTGTTGATTCATCAATTGGGAACATTGATTACTAATTTTATTGATCAAAGTTTGTTGTGGATCATTGTTTAAAGCATTGTTCTTTAAACCAAACTTAGTCACAGTCCACTTGTTCATGTTATTAGTTTTATCAACAATGTTATCTGTCGATGTTAAGCGATTCTTCGTTTCTGCATGATAAATCTCCAGTGTATCACCCGGGTTTAAAGCAAAGGTCACATTCCCCTTAGTGACACCAGCACCTTCAATGGTCTTAGTAAAAGTAGTCTTATTGTTGCTGTCTTTCACAGTTATTTGTGCATACTTTTGACCCTTGTAATAAGAATGCGGTGTGGTATTAGTAATTGCCAAAGTTGCCTGGTGCTGATTTAAATTTGTCTTCAAGGTGGCAAACTTATTGTCATTGACACCCAGAAAATCTAATTCCTGATTAGTTAAAGAACTAACACTAACATTTTTCAAAGTCAGTGCTGTATTGTTGTTCGCTTCTTTCACATAAACGTAGTTCTTATTCGGCATGTATTGCTGCATGGCTTTTCCAGAGAAAGCTAAGGTGTAAATACCGTTCGGCACATTCTTAAAGGTAATAGTCTTAGCCGTGATTGGTTGCGAAGACACCACTTTAGCACCATCTTTCAAGGCAATTGTAGTACCCTTTAGATTTTGAATATCGTCAGTAGTTAGGTTCAACGTTAAGTTACCAGTCAAGTTTAACGGGGCAATATCTTTGTTTTGAACCATTTCAAAATTGGAATTAATTAAAATGTTTTTGTCTAATAATTTCCGCGCAGTAGCTAGTTGAGCTTGTGGTACGACATCAGCTAAGGAAGCCACAGCTGGATAATTAGCAGCTCGATTTTTTTCTTGTTGTGAACCATTAACGCTTAAGCCCCAACGTTGTAATACCGGGGTAAAATCCTGGTGACTATTTTCACTGTAAACTTGGTTCATCAAGTCTGGTAATGGGTAGTCACTCTTCTTAAATCCCGGCTGGTTGGCTAATTGTCGATATTCTTGGTACATCTTAGTAAAGGAACTGTCACCAGCTTTTTGCTTGAGCATGGTTAATAGAATTAATTTACCGCGTAAATCAACATCAGCATAACCACCTTTGTCAGTCACTAAGGTTTTGTACAGACTATTTTCAACGGCATCTTTTTTACCATAGTTAAAGAGCCAGCCAATTTGATCAGCTTTCTTACCGTACTTAGTATATTGATATTGCACGCCAAACAAATTATTAGATACTTCACCGGTATACATACCGACGCCATCAAAACCAGCTTGATAACCGTGCGCAATTTCGTGTAAAGTAGCCCAATCAAGTTTGGTCAGCCACATTTTAACGGATCTGGAAGTATTAGCGGCCCACTGATCGCTATAATAAGCGCCACCAGAACCATGAGCGTCTGCTTTTAAGAAGTAACGATTTTGACCGTTCATGTTGGTTGGTGTAGATCCATCAAAACCGGCCATTTTGTTATAAAAAGCAAAAATCTCAGTATAGTGATCAATTAATTCGTCTAAGTTTTTGTAATCAGTTAACTTTCTCACAGCTTCTTTATCGCTCTTGGGAATTAACAATTGAAAGTCTTTACCCTTAATTAAAGCAAAATTACCGTCGTATTGGTCCCAAGTCTTGAAAAAGGCGGTTTGATCACCTTTGTAGGTATAAATTGGTAACGGCTTTTGCGCTCTCGTATCTTCGATTTCATATTCTAAAGTCGCAGATGTCTTGCCATAAGGAGTATCGACAAAGGGTACTAATGGTGAATCCGCACTCACAGTTGTCCAGTTGGAACCGACCGTCACACTTTTTTCCATTTTTGAATCATAACCCAGTAATCGCAAGGTTAAGTTACCAGTAAAGTTAGGATTGGTTTGCCGAACTTTCAAGACCGTATTTTCACGCAAGATAAATCCCAAATCTTGACGATCATGATACTTACCCTTACTCATACCCGCATTTTCAATCCAAGTTGGTTCGGGCAAACTGGTAATGGTTTGCGTTTTGGTAGCCGCCTTAATATTCAGCGCGCTACTAATAAAGAAAAAGAACATCAACAAAAATAATCCTGATATTCTTAAGAAATTTTTCTTCACTTTGATTCCTCCAAAACATAATTTTTTAAACTGCTCAGTTTTCCAAAATAACAGCAGCAAAACAAAATGCTGCGCTTCTCTATGATAGAACTAAAACAAAAATCATTTAACCATTAAGCACTGGCAGTCTTCAATTTTTAAGTATCTATTGTAAGCTTCTCTGATTAATTGATTATTATTTTTGATATATCAAGATTTAGTACAGCAAAAATAGTTCACACAATAAGATAAATGCACAAGAAAACATCTTAACATTTACCAAGCATTAATCCAACCTTATTGATCAATTTAATTTATAATTTCCGAACATAAATAGTGACAACTAAAACAAAAAAGGTTGCGACAAAAATTGTTTAGAAGTTTGGCTTGCACTTCCAACTTTTGTCTCAACCTAATCTTTTGATCTAGTATCTATTAAAACATCTTAAATGCTTGATCAATTGTTTGATATTCACTCGCAGTTAAATTAATTTTCAAGGCGGCGGCATTGCCCTGAACTTGCTTGACATTCCGTGCTCCTGGGATGACCACACTAACTAGTGGATTAGCCATATACCAAGCTAAAACAACTTGCGTGACTGTCGCAGCATGAGCTTGCGCAATGGTCCGAACTTGTTCCAAGCCAGTAATTGCATCATTGAACTTAGATTCAGTTAAATCTTCCAATAACTTACCGCCGTCACTTTGGTGGAACTTGTTCCAATCGGCTTTAGTATATTTACCAGTTAACAAGCCCGAAGCTAATGGGAAATATGGTACAAATGAGATTTGATGATCTTTGAGATATTGCATTTCTTCTTGGGCTGGACTTTTATAGATTAGACTAAATTGATCTTCTACAATGTCAACTTGACCATCTTTATTAGCTTCCTTAATTTGCTCCAAAGAAAAGTTAGACACCCCGATGGCGCGAATTTTACCTGCTTTTTTCAAATCAACTAAAGCAGCCACGGCTTCATCTTTAGGAGTCTTTTCATCAGGAAAATGAATATAAAAAATATCAATGTAGTCGGTCTTTAACCGCTTCAAAGCCTTATCAACAGCTTCTGTTAAAAATTGTGGAGTGTTATTCATGGCGAAGTTTTGGGCTGGATCTTGTGCCGCCTTATCAGCCACAATTATCTTGGAACGATCATATTCTTGCAAGACGTCGCCAATAATCTCTTCCGAACGCCCGCGTCCATAATCAAACGCCGTATCTAAAAAATTAACACCTTGGGCAATAGATTCGCGTAACAAATCATAGCCATCTTGCTCCTTCAAATTTTGAAATAGATTATGACCACCAACTTTATTAGCACCCAAACCTAACTTAATTGTCGTTACATCACTTTTACCAATCTGAACTGTCTCAACCATAATAATCTCTCCTTTCGTCAGCACTAGTTATTCTGCAATTTTCGCCAAAATATATTCATTAATCCCCGAACTCATCGATAGCGCTAACATTTGTTCCTATAAATTATTATATTCCTAAAAAACACTTTTACTAGTGTTTATTTTGAAATTGCTACCAAACGACGGCAAACAAATTCTTAATTAGGCCAAATTGGAACAATAAAAAAGTCGGCAACAGGCAATGAAATTGCTTGTTTACCAACTTTCTGATTTGATTAACTACCAAATATTGACCCGCTTTTCTGGTTCTAACCACATACCATCATGTTCACCAACGTTAAACGTGGTATAAAACTCGTCCATGTTTTGGGCTTGGACATTGGCCCGTAAAGGAGCTGGCGCATGCACATCCATACTCAAAAACATTTCCATCAATTGTGGTGTGGATTTGGTCCGCCAAACGCGCGCCCAATTCATAAAGAATTCTTTTAAATCAGCATCTGCTTCGGACTTAGTGGCCTCTAAAGCACAGCTTAAACCACCAGCATCTGCCACATTTTCACTCACAACCAATTTGCCATTGACTTTGCCATCCGCAAAATCAATCCCATCAAATTCATGAATCATCTTTTGCGTTAGTTCTTTAAATTTCGCATAATCTTCTTTAGTCCACCAATCATGCAGGTTTCCATATTCATCAAATTGAGCACCGTTATTATCAAAACCATGCGAAATTTCATGAGCGATCACGGCCCCAATGCCGCCGTAATTAGCACTGCTAGATTGCTCTAAACTGTAAAATGGCGCCTGTAAAATTCCGGCGGGGAATGTAATGTCATTACGAGAGGGGTCATAACAAGCATTAACCAAATGCCCCGGCATTGCCCATTCGCCCCGATCCACTGGTAGTTTAAATTTAGCAAAATTGTCAGCAATCAAAACTTCAGTAATGGCTTGAATATTAGCCCATAAAGATTCCTTTGGATCAACAGTTATCTTTTGGAAAACAGCATTAACTTTTTCAGGATAGCCTATTTTGAGCACCATCTTATCTAACTTCACAACAGCTTGTTGTTTGGTTTGAGAGCTTAGCCAATCATTCTGCTGAATCCGCTGTTCATAAATTGCAATCATTTTACGGACCATTTGCTCAACATCCGCTTTGGCTTGCTCACCAAAATAAGTTTGCCCATAATACTGGCCAATGACTTCATCAAAATATGAGCCTGCTAAATGATAAGCTTGCTTTAATGGTGCCTGTAATTCTTGATTACCGCTCAAAGCCAAACTGAACTGTCCGGCAATTTCGCGTAAATCCTGACTTAAATAAGCACCCGCACCCATAACATAATTAACTAACGTCCAGCTCTTTAAGTTATCAAAAGTAGCTGCATTAACAATCTCTGTAAAGTATTTATAAAAACGCGGTTCACTGACATTGACAGTGGCTACATTGTCTTCGACTGCTCCTTCAATCAAACTCTGAAAATCAACGACACCGCCTAATTTAGTCAAATCACTTAAGGCTGTTGGGTTATAGTCTTTGACATAATCGGCTTTTTCTTCAGCACTTTTCACTACTTTAGCTAATGACTGATCAAACGCCACGGCTTGTTGGGCAATCTGGTTAGCATTGGCGGCAGTTTCTCCAATGGCTTGTAGTAATTGTGTTGCTGTTTGTTGATAAACTGCTAACAATTTTTGACCACTCGGATTATCTTCATAATAAGTCGTATCCGGCAAGATCAAACCCGGCGCAGAAAAATCGACAACATTTTTACTGGTATCCTTCATATCTGCCGTCACATAAACACTAAAAGGCAATGGATATCCTGCTGCTAGCCATGCTGGCAATTGCTTAACCCAATCGGCCAAACTAGTAACTTGCTTGATTTGCTCATAACCAGCTTGGGCAGGCTGAAATCCCTCTTGATTGCGGCGCTCCATATCAGCAGCTACTTGATAAAATTTAACAGCCTGCGCCAGTAACGGATTAGTAATTTCTTTAGTACCCGCCGCAAAATCTGCCAAATCTTGCATTAACTGTTGTTCAATACCTAAATCCAAATCCGAAAAACCACCGACACGCGACTTGTCAGCAGGAATTTTAGCAGTCTTTAGCCATTCACCATTGACCGCTAAATACAAATTATCTTGCGGGGTTGCAGTTGCACCTTTAGTCGTATCGCCTTGACCACCAACTACTTGTTGGATTGTTGAACTCATATCGTTGCCTCCTATAACTTTATTAATAGTTCAAATTCTATCACAATCAAGTGACGGACGATAATATTTACAAACAACATTATAATAATGCAATAAAAAAGCTCCTAGATCTAATCGCATCTAGGGGCTATTTGAATTTAATTAAAATATAAATGGATACTATTATTTGCGAATTGCTTCAAACTTTTCTGTTTGTTCTTTAATACTCTTTTCTGCTGCTAAACGTTCAATGCTGGAAGCACCAAAGAATCCGTCAATTCCGTTAACACGTTCAATAACATAAGCTGCATCTTCAGGTTCAGCAATTGGACCACCATGACAAATTACCATAATATCTGGGTTGACTTTACGTCCAGCATCCAAAATTGCCTGTACTTTTTCAACGCATTCATCCAAAGTTAAAGCGGTCTGTGCCCCAATGGCACCTTTGGTAGTTAACCCCATATGCGCAACCAAGATATCAGCACCCGCTTCAGCCATTTTCGTTGCCTGATCAGTATCAAAAACATAAGGTGTTGTTAGCATTCCTAATTCATGAGCCTTATGAATCATGTCTACTTCTAGATCATAACCCATACCTGTTTCTTCCAAGTTTTGACGAAATACACCATCAATCAAACCAACCGTTGGAAAGTTTTGAACACCATTAAACCCTTGATCCTTTAATTGCTTTAAATAAATATCCATTACTCTAAACGGATCAGTTCCACAAACGCCCGCTAAAACAGGAGTATGCTTAACAATTGGTAGCACTTCTTGGCCCATCTCAACTACAATCTGATTAGCGTCACCATAAGACAATAGACCGGCTAAAGAACCACGACCAGCCATTCGATAACGACCAGAATTATAAATAATTAACATATCTGCACCACCAGCTTCACTACTTTTAGCAGTAATACCGGTTCCTGCACCAACCCCAACTAACACTTCACCTGTTTGGCGTTTTTGTTTAAAATCTGCAATAATTTGACTTCTGCTTCTATTATCCAATCTAATCATTTCCTTTCATCAAATAATTTAATTCCGTCACACAATTAGAGGTAAATTGTGGATCATTTATGTTATAGGGTAATTCTTTAACTGTAACTAACTGATTATACAAGCGAGATTTTAATGTAGTAACAAATGCTTGATCAGCATCAGGATCATAAAATGGACCACCTATAGCATCCAACTCTGAAAATCCTTTTAAAGGAATCATAAACGTAACAGGTGATTGTGCCTGATTTAATTTATCACTAATATATTCGGCAAACATTTTATTTTCAGCTGGCGTTGTCCGCATTAAGGTTACAGTCGGATTATGCTTAACTAAATTGCGCTGTCGATACTTATCAGGAACACTATCAAATGTTCCAAAATTAACCATGTCTAAAGCTCCTGGAGCAATTACTTCAGGAATTTTGGATATAATCCCCGCTTCTAATCGTGTAGGTCCAGCTGTCAGGACACCGCCACAAAGTTCATCAGCAATTTCTGTAGTAGTTAAATCTATAATGCCCTCAAAATAATTTTGGGAAATTAAAGATTCCATCGTTTTACCACCAGTTCCTGTAGCATGAAAAACCAAAGTTTCTAAGTTTTGCTGTGTCAATAATTGACGCACATGATCCACTGCCGGAGTAGTCACTCCAAACATGGTAGCTCCAATTAATGCCTTGTCATCACTTTCAGTATGAACTTTCAAATTAACCATTCCCGAAACAGCTTTGGCAGCATTTTCGAATACATTCCGTGAGATTTTATTGATACCGGAAACATCAACGATTGATGGCATCATTAAAATGTCACTGGTTCCTACATAGTCACTAGTATTACCTGAAGCCATCGTCGAAACCATGACTTTAGGCACACCCAAAGGTAATGTCCGCATCGCTGGAGTAACCAAAGCAGTTCCACCTGAACCTCCTAGTGATAAAATTCCTTGAAATTTACCTTCTCGATATAACCTTGGCAATAGTATTCTTAACCCATGGCCCAAGATAGCATTAGCTTCACCACGTGTATAACTACTGCGAATATCATCCATGGTTAATTCTTCAACATTAGCTATTTGATCATCATCAATATCTACTGGTACCGTTGGTTCAAAAACACCTGCATTGATCATAATTACTTCGTTTCCCAACTGTTCCAGTATCTGACGAACATAGCCATACTCTTGACCTTTGGTATCTAAAGTCCCTACTAAAGCAATTGTGCTCATTAATTAACCTCCCTTCAACTTTATGAATTCATATTATGTCAAAAGCGGTTACAAAAACAGGTAATATTGTTCACGCTACTAGTGATTATATGTGTTTTAAATAAACACTAGGAGATTGACCAAAATACTTTTTAAAAATTTTATTAAACTGTGCATAATCAGAATAACCAACTAATTCCGCAATTTTACTAAGTGATTGCTCTTGATGTTTCATCAATTCTACTGCTTTATTAAGACGAAAACGGACCAGATATTCTGTAAATGATTTATTAGTTTGCTTCTTAAACATCGTGCTTAGATAAGTAGGTGATAAATGTAAAATCTGTGCTAAATCTGCTAAGCGAATAGGTCTTGAATAGTTATTTTGAATATAATTTTCAATAAATTGAATTGGTTGATAATGGAGGCAATCATCACTTAAAGTCTTTATAGTCAAAGAATCATCTGGTGTATGATCAGCGGTTTTAAAATCATGAACTTGTTTGGCAATTGTCTGTTCCTGAATAATACGTTCAAAAGTAGAACCACCAATATAGCCACTAATAGTCGGCAAAAGATTATAGATATAACGAACTTCTGTTAAATCATTGATAACACCTCCGTACAACATCAGGATACTTTGACAAGAGGCTTGGTTCAAAGCTTCACAAACATTTTTAACTTTATCAATAATTGATTCAAAAGTAGCCATTCTACGTGCACCAAGTACACCACCTTCTGTTAACCCCAGGTGAATGCAAATGACATCCACTCCAACTTGATTAGCTGCTAGCGCTTCCTTTTCATTGGTAACAAAAGCTACCGTAAAAACACCCTGCTTATGTAGCGTTTCTAACAACTCAATTTCTTGATCATACTTAATATTGGCTTCACTCAAGGCTTCTCTAAATTGACCATCTAACAAACTAACCGTAGGATAATTTACTACACCGGAAATGTGATACTGCTTTAAAAAGTTGATAAGATTCGACACACTTAGGTAAGGATCGGTAGCATTAATACCAATCACGCAAGGAAAATCATTAATAAGTGGCAATATTTCTTGCTTAGTGATATCAAAAATCTGACGATTACTGTTAGTAAAAGGTAAATATGCCCCTAAAGATGAGCGTCCCATTTGGCGAAATTTTCCAGAATTCAAAACCATAATAAAGTCTGCTCCAGCATTTAAGGCACGTAATGCACTCATCCCTGTGGTAGTACTAATACTTAAGAGCGGATGCTTTAATTTTAATTGTCTTTTCAATAAACTTTTTAATTGATTAACCATAAATTGACCTCTGATAAAGATTTACTTTTAATCAAATCTTACTATTTTCAACAATAATTAAAAAGACACTGGTTTGTCCAATAATCTAGTAACATTAAATATGTCATTTGGATGTGACTCCACACAAAAAGTATAGAACAAAAAAATGTTCGCATTTAATACGAACATTTTTGTGCTTTAAAAGTCAGATATTTTGGTTAAACTTTTCAGCGACTTTGGGCCAATTTAATTTAAGACTGATTAACAGCTTGAATAAACCGTTGAAAAGCAGCTTGACCACTGTTATCTTGTTTAAACACACCGACATCTGCCAAGACTTGTTGAAACACCAAACCTAATTCTTGTTGCAAAATTTGTTGAATATTATGTGTATCAATCTCTGGATACTTCTGTTGCATCATTTGCGCCCAAGGTCGATGATAATCAGCCATTTGGTTTGGTTGTTGTAATAAAAATTTAGTTACTTCTTGTAATTCGGGAACTAAGCGCGGCGGTAAAATGGCTAAGCCCATCACTTCAATTAAACCAATATTTTCTCGTTTAATATGATGCAAATTTTGATGTGGATGAAAAATACCATCCGGATATTGAATTGAAGTGCGATTATCGCGCAATGCTAAATCTAACACGTATTGACCCTGATTTTGATAAGCAATGGGCGTAATTGTATGGTGATTTTGCCCTGCAGTTTGTGCTAACACCGCGACTGTTTCATCAGAATATTGTTGCCAAACTCGTAAAATTCGCGTAGCAGCAGCGACCAGGCGTTGCTGATTAGTGCCTTGCAAGCGAATAGTGGCTACCGGCCACTTCACAATACCAGCCGTCACATCAGTAAAATCTTTTAACGAAATAACAGTTTGTATCGGCGCTTTTTGCATTGCAAACTGATGCAGACCACCTTGATAATGATCATGGCCTAAGATCGAGCCGCCAACAATCGGTAAATCAGCGTTACTGCCAAAAAAATAGTGTGGCAAAATTTTAACAGCTGCTAATAAATTACTAAAAGTGGTTGCGTCAATTTTCATCAGCCGCTCCGCTTGTGATAACACAATACAATGTTGCTCAAAATAAGCATACGGTGAATACTGCAAGCCCCACATTTCACCACCTAAACTCAGCCGAATTAAGCGATGATTGCGACGCGGTGCTTGCTGCTCACTTCCCAAATAGCCTTCATTTTCAAAACTAAGAGCATCATGAGGATAGCCACTAACTTGTTTTTTGGCCTTGGCAATTTGCTTAGGATCTTTTTCTGGTTTCGAAAGATTAATCGTAATTTCCAAATCACCATATGGGCTCGGCGTTTGAAAGGCAATATTCTTTTTAATTGCGGCTTCTTGAACATACCCATTAGATTGACATAAATGATAAAAGTTTGTGGTTGCTTGTTGTGGACTTAATTGATATTGATTCCAAAATGTTTGATTAATTCGGCTCGGAGTTGGCGTATACAAATCTGTTAATTCCGCTAACAGCTGTGCTGATTGCCACGGTTTAGTTATTCGCTGATTATTTTGCGCACAAATAACTAATTGTTGTGCTAATTCCAATAAAGACCCTTGCAGCGCTGAGCCTTGCGGCGTAGAACCAACCTTTTGCAAAATCAAATTAATTAAATAACGTCGATCTAGCGGTTGGTAAGTTTGCTGTGTTTGAATAATTCGGTCAGCGTACACTTCAATCAAAGTTGCCATTCAGTTCAACCTTCCTTAATCTCATGTGGTCCATCAGCAATTTCTGCTACATAAAAATCCGCTGTTTGGTGCATTGCTTGTTGGTAAGTTTGCCCTACCTGTTGAATAAATGCTGTCGTTTGTTCATTTTGCACAATCGCAATCGCGCACCCACCAAAGCCTGCCCCCGTCATCCGAGCTCCTAAGGCGCCAAATTGCCAAGCGGCATGTACTAAAGTATCTAACGCCATGCCACTAACAGCAAAATCTTGTTCCAAGGAAACATGCGACGCGTTTAACAAATGACCAAATGTCGTTAGATCTTGTTGTTTCAAGGCAGTTTGTGCCCGTAAAGTGCGTTGATTCTCCCAAACGACATGGCGGGTTTTACTCAAAACGTCTGCATCCACCAACAAATAGCTATATTCATCTAATTGCTGCGGCGTAACCTCACACAAAGTTTGAATTGCTAATTTGGTTTGCAACAAATTTAACGCAGTTTCACAAGCATTTCGCCGTTCATTATATTTTGAACCAGCTAAAGCTCGCGGTTGATTGGAATTCATAATCACAATTTGATAGTCGCCCAAGTTCACCGGTACATATTGATAAGTTAACGTCTTCGTATCTAATAAAATAGCCTGCTGCTTTCGTCCTAACGCCACCGCGTACTGATCCATAATTCCCGAATTGACTCCAATAAAGGCATTTTCTACCTGCTGTCCATTCAAAGCCAATTGTTGTAAAGAAATCGACAGATTAAACTGGCTTTGACAAATAATCCCTAGCAATAACTCTAAAGAAGCTGATGAAGATAAGCCTGCACTATTAGGCAAATCCCCCTGAATCAAAATGTCAAATCCATGTGTTAACTGAAACTTTTGCCGTAGTAATAATTCTAATGTTCCCACAACATAATTCAGCCACGTATTATCCTTAAATAAATGTAAATTAGCCAAATCAATTTCACAGATACCACTTGTGGCAAAGTTTTCGGAGTAAAGTCGCCACTTTTGATCGGTTCGTGGTCTGATAGCCGCATAGGTTCCTAGACTAATTGCACAAGGTAAGACCATCCCGCCATTATAGTCCAGATGTTCACCAATTAAATTGATCCGTCCCGGTGCAAAATAAAAGTTCGTGGGTTGCTGTGCAAATTGTTGTACAAAAGCGTTCGTTAAAGTTGCTGGGGTAATGGTCATAAAATTTCCTTCTTTATTAAACAAGGTTGCAACAAGATATGAATAATCTTCAATTTAAATTGCTTTAATTACCAATAATTGTGCTTGAAAATCAGCTTCTTGCTTCGTTAACTTGGGCAAAACATAACCCGCATTCATTAACTGACTGCCTGAATAAGCAGCTGGTTGTCCATTAATCTGGTACTGCTTCTTAGGATCTAAGCCCTGCAATTTCAACCGTGAATTCAAACATTGGGGCTGATTGAGTAATTGATAATGTGCTATGATGGCCACTGTTTGTTCAGCATTAACGACACCCCAACTTAACTCATTATGGTTGCCTGCCAGCGGACTTTGTAAACGATAAAAATGACCAAATTGAAAGATCTTCCGATAACGTTTATAAAACTGAATTTGGTGTTTAATCTGAGCTAATTGATCAGGAGTTAATTGCGTTATATCTAATTCATAACCTAAATCGCCAAAGTAGGCCACCGCTCCGCGAGTTTTTAAGGATGTCTTGCGTCCCAATTGTTCATTGGGGCTCGCTGAAACATGTGCTCCCATCATTGACAAAGAATAACCAAACGACGTTCCGTATTGAATCAATAAGCGCTCCATGGCATCAGTGTCATCACTAGTCCAAGCTTGTGGCGCATAATACATCAGTCCTAAGTCAAAGCGCCCGCCTCCGGAAGCGCAAGATTCAAACAACACCTTGGGAAACTTGGTTGTTAGCCGCTCATACAATTGGTAAACACCTAAAATATAACGGTGTGCTAACTCTTGCTGCTGCTCGGGGGCAAAAGCTGCACTGTACATTTCAGTAATATAGCGATTCATATCCCATTTCACATAATCTAACTGCGTTTGGGCAATAATCTCACTCAAAGCTTGTGCTAAATAATCTACGACTTCTGGCCGCGCTAAGTCTAAAACATACTGGTGCCGTCCTGGCGTTGCCTTACGTCCCGGAACATGGAGCACCCAATCGGGGTGTTGTTGATATAATTGGCTTTCTAAAGAAATCATTTCGGGTTCAAACCATAAACCGAATTTTAATCCTTTGTGGTGAATCTCTTGCGCTAAATGGGCTACTCCCTGTGGCAACTTACGGCGATCGCTCACCCAATCACCTAAAGAAGTAGTATCATCATCCCGCTTGCCAAACCAACCATCATCTAAGACAAATAATTCAATCCCCAAATCTTTTGCTTGATCAGCCAAATGTAACAACTTAGTTTCATCAAAATCAAAATACGTGGCTTCCCAATTATTAATTAAAATTGGGCGTTCTTGCTGTGCAAATTGGGGCGCTACGAGGTGCTTCTGGTAAAAATCACTCAGTTGCTGACTCAATTGATTTAAGCCCGCTGTAGTATAGCTAAAAATCGCTTCGGGCGTTTGAAAACTGGTTTGAGGCTTTAATTGCCAACAAAACTCGTCCGGGTTAATCCCTACTAAAACTCGCGCTTGTTGATACTGATCTACTTCCACACTATCCAAAAAGTTGCCAGAATAAACAAAGTTAAAGCCCATAGCCTCACCAGTCAAATTCGTTGTTGTTGGCCGCGCCAGAATAAAGAACGGATTATGTTGATGACTTGAAGCCGTGCGTAAACTACTAATACTTTGCACACCGTCATGTAGATGATTACGACTTAAATGGCGCTCACGGGCCCAGGAACCTGCAAATTGTAAGAAGTCATAATCACTATCTGGCAAGTCTAACTGTAAACTTAAAGCCCGAGGTAATTGTACTGCTTGGGTACTTAAATTTTCAAAACGAGCACTGCGGACAATAACATCTTGCGTTGGAAAAACTGTGTAATTTAATTGCAATTCTAAATTGGCCAACTGATCATGTAAAAAAATGGTTAATGTTTGACTTTGATCTTGATTATCATCAAATGTGGACGGTAAATGTGCTAGGCGTTGTTTTCCATTAGATAATTGATATTTTTGATATTGAAATTCACTAATGCGATCCCCCGCCGGTGAAGTAACTTGGTAAGCACTTTGTCGAAAATCGCCGTGGCCCAAACTACTATACTCCTGATTGATTACGTCCCATTGAAATTCTTGACCATCAACCTCTTGCGCTGGAGTGGCATCTTGTCCAGCTACTTGTGTTAAATTAGCAAGATTAATAGGCTCACTTAAGCGAGCTCCATAATATAACTGTTGTAAATCACCAGTGGGCAAAACTTGAAATAAATAACTGGCATGGTTTGTTTGTAAATGAAAGGTTTTTTTTGCTTCATCAATAATAATCGCCATAATTTTACTCCTTATTTTTGTACTTTCAGTAATGGTTGTTGTGCTGTAATGTTTTGCTCTGGCTGCGTTAATAATTCGAATTTAGTTAATTCATTAGCGTTTAAAATAGTCAGTAATACTTCATCTGACAAACCAGCAGCTTGAATCACTTGCGGATCAAATTCTAGTAAAACATCACCAGACTGGACTTCTTGCCCTCGATCGACCAACAAATTAAAGCCTTGGCCACGTAACTGCACCGTATCAATACCGACATGAATCAGGACCATTAATCCATTATCTGCCAACAGACCAATTGCATGTTTACTTGGTAATAAAAGTTGCACTGTCCCACTAATAGGGGCAACAATTTGGTTCGTTTGCGGCATGATGCCAACTCCGCGACCCATTTTACCGGCAGCAAAGGTTGGATCGGCTACTTGTGCTAAGGTTTGTACTTGTCCAGTCACTGGAGCTAACAAAACTAGTTCGTCATCAGCAACTGCGGCATTACTATCCGTCTTGTTGCTCTCTGGTGCATTAGTTGTTGTTTGTGCAAATTCACTACCCCAACTAGCTTCTAGTTGACTAACAATTTGTGCATGTTTAGCTTCCGTAATTTTAACCTTGCGTAAATAAACTACTAATGAACAACATAATAACAATAGTGGCACTGCTAACATATAACATTTAAATTGCCAAGAATCCGCACTGGTAATACTCGAAACTTTGGCATTACCTGACATGTGAGTAGCGATAACAATGATTGAAACTAAACCATTAACGATCGCGGAAGCTAATTTATCAACTAACGGCCGAACAGATAAGACTAATGATTCATCACGATGATGTAATTTTAACTGACCATATTCAATGGTATCAGTCATTGTCAACATAATAACCAAGAACAATAATGGTTGTGGAGCAGCCGCTAGTGCCGCCGAAAAGATCACAAATGGTGTGGAAAAGTTAGCAAAGAATAATAAGAAGATGCCCAGCATCATCACCAGTGTTCCAATTAAAAAGACCTTCCGTCTTTGAAAACGGTGCGCCAAAGCTGGAAACAGCGAAACGGAAATCATCCCCACAATAAAGTTGACCGTACCGTAAATCGCAAATTTGGAAGAATTACCTAAAATAAAGGTAAAGTAATAGAGTAATAATGAATTCACCAAATCCCAGCCCATCGCAAAGAAGAAGTGAGCCACTGCCGTCCACATTAACTGATCATTTTGGAAAAGAATTTTAAAAACATCTTTAGTACTAGTTTTTTGCTTATTTTCACGTAAAGGTGTGGATTGCTCTTTAGTACCAATGCCAATAATTAATGCACCCAGAATGGATAACAAAGCAGTGACAACTCCAAAAGCAAACCAGCCCCGCCGATCACCTTGACCGCCATTATAATGGACTGAGAAAAAGAGGGCGATCGGAACTACCGCTAAGGTAACTAAGTTACCACCAATTGTCGAACCTAGACGCCCCCAGGTGCTGATAGTATCTCGTTCATTGGAATCTAGTGTCAATGCTGGTACCATGGACCAAATACCAATATCTTTAAACGAATAAAAAACATCCATGATAATGTAGATGACTGCAAAAGCAACAATATATAATCCCGGATTGTTGGTTGCTAGATTACCTAAACTGGTATATAACACCGCTAAGGCAATACCAGACACGATGGCTCCCGTAATCACCCACGGCTTAAATTTACCAAAGCGCGTATGCGTATTATCCACCATATTACCGATAAACGGATCAATAAATAATTCAGCAATTCGAATTACCACCATCGTGGTTGTAATTAAGCCAATCATTTGGTTATTAAAATGATTATTATTGGTAATAAACAAATGATTGGTAATGAACATAATAAAATAATTCAACATGGCTGCCGCAAAAAAGTCATGTCCAAAAGTTCCCAGCATATAGGAAACTCGTGTTTTTAATTTTGCCATTTTCTCACCTCAGTATTTATGGCCATTCAAGTAAAATGTTTGCGCTTCCTTGAATCGCTTACATTTAATTGTAAATGAAGCCTTTTCAAATTAAAATTGCCTTGATTGTGTTAAAATCGATTAAATGTAGTTTTTTATTCCGTTATAAGGAGCTTTTCATGCAAAAAATCGTCAATATTTTCAACCAAACCACTGATCCTAATGCTAATCTCTTTTTAACCCACGCCGGTTTTTCCACTAATTTAGCCGATCATCATTACGGTCCAACAATGCGCCATGAATATTTAATTCATATTATTTTGAAAGGACAAGGGATTGTCAAAACGCAACAACAAATTTGGCAATTAAGCGCTGGTGATGGATTTTTATCAACGCCACAACAAGTCATTGCTTACCAAGCGGATCACCAGAATCCGTGGCAATATTTATTTTTTGGTTTTCAAGGTAGTAAAGCCCATCTTTATTTAGACAAAATGGGCTTTTCCAACCAGCGCTTAGTCTTTCAAACCAGCCAATTAAACTTTTTTGTGGATTGCGTCAAACAATGTCTACAACACCAATCTAAAAACTTGGTCGATGAACTATTCATGACAGGGATTATTTACCAATTATTAGCAGGGTTAGCTCATTATCAAACAGACGTGATTACACCGGACAAAGCCGTCATCTTACATCCCTGTACGATCAAAGCCACCGATTACTTAGCGCAACATTTTCAAGAACCAATCACGGTCAAAACCATGTGTCAGGCTATTGGTTTTGATCGCGTTTACGTTTCCAAATTATTTAAACAAGATTTACAAATGACGCCGCACGACTATTTGAACCATTTAAGAATTGAATATGCGGTAGATTTATTAAGTATGACTACCATGTCTATCAGTGATGTTGCCCACGTCGTTGGCTTTTCCAATGTGGATGTTTTTATTCGCTCTTTTAAAAAACTCTTCGCCATTACCCCCAAACAATTTCAAAAACGTGAAACCACCAGTCATTCCATCAAAAACGATTTGACTAAAAAACTGAATTTTCAATTACGGCGTTAAGACCGACTCTCATGACAAGTTACTGAATTTTTCAATACAACTAATTCATTCCAGAGTATAATGGAATTGATAAATTATTAAGATAAGGGTGAAGTTATGAAAAGCAAAATTGCGGTTTTAGGAGCTGGATCTTGGGGCAGTATCCTAGCCAGTGTACTAGTTCAAAACGGTCATGATGTTCATTTATGGACACGCAGTGCCCAACAAGTTCACGAGTTAAACACACAACATACCAACGAGCACTATATTCAAAATTATCACTATCCGCAAGAGTTAATTGCCACCACTGACTTTACAACTGCTTTAACAGGCGCACAAATAGTCTTATTTGCAGTACCGACTCCTGCCATTCGTAGTGTGGCCCAACAAATTCAACCTATTTTACAAACTTTGCCACAACCACCGATTATTGTGCATGCTAGTAAGGGATTAGAACAACAAACTCATTTACGAATTTCAGAAATCTTACAGGCTGTGTTACCGACCAATCTTTATCAAGCTATCGTTGCTTTATCCGGTCCAAGTCACGCTGAAGAAGTTGCTAAAAAAGACATCACCTTAATTACTGCAGCCTGTGCTGATTTGGCCGCAGCCCAAACAGTCCAACAGATTTTTATGAACGACTATTTTCGTGTTTATACTAATTCAGACGTAATTGGTGTGGAATTAGGCGCCGCTTTAAAAAATGTCATTGCCTTAGGAACCGGGGCCCTCGTTGGACTCGGTTATGGCGATAATGCCAAGGCGGCTTTAATGACCCGTGGCTTAGCGGAGATTTCGCGTCTCGGAGTTAAGCTCGGCGCCAACCCGTTAACCTTTACCGGTTTATCGGGCGTGGGTGATTTAGTGGTCACTTGTACCAGTGTTCATTCTCGGAATTGGCGAGCTGGTAAACAATTAGGCCAAGGCCAAAAATTACAAGACGTGATTGATAATATGGGCATGGTCGTTGAAGGAGTCAAAACTTGCCAGTCTGCTTATGAATTAGCGCAACAAGAACAAATCGAAATGCCAATCACCGAAGCTATTTATCACGTTTTATACCAAGAAGCCGACGTGAAAGCAGAAGTTAAAAAACTTATGCAACGTGAAGGCAAAGCAGAAATTTAATCATATTTTGAACATAAAGCTGGAACAAATATCAGTAGTAGATGCAAACTACTAATATTTATCCCAGCTTTTTTTGATGATACAAAAAAAGTACTTCTCAAGTAAATGTCGGAACAATAAAACTAATACTCAAATTCTGTTTAGAATTACATAAGCATTACTTAATTAATTGTTCCCACTTCACTGAAGAAGTACCTCATCATTATTTTAAAAATTAGTCACGCACTATTAACACACTAACAGGTGATTTTTCCATAATTCCTTTGGCTTCATTGCCGACAGTCTTGCCTAACAAGGTTTTGGCTTCAGAACCTAGCACAATTAAGTCTGGCTGAAAATCAGCCACAACTTCATCCAAAATAACTTTATCGGGATCACCTTCGGCTAAGATAGGCTTAGCTTCTTTCACACCAAAATTATCAGCTTTTTTCAGATATTCTAACAAGTCATGTGACAAGTTCAAGCGCTTATCATCCATTTTTTCTGGTGACATGCTGTCAAAAACATTCACATCTTGCGTTTCTAAAACAGCAACAATTCCTAGTTGTGCATCCAAATCTCTCGCCATGGTACAAGCAGCATTAAATGCATGATCAGATGAAGTAAAATCGTCCACATCAATGCCTACTAAAATCTTCTTAAACCGCTTTTCTGTTACTTGGTAATTCTTCAATTCTGAATCCAAATTCCTAACCTCCACTAAAATTATTTAAAGTTTTGGCCCTTATTTTCTTCAAAGTAACGTTTGAATCGTCCTCGATAGCGATAAAACATGTAACTTAACAACACTAAACGTTTAATTCCGAAGTCACCTTTATAGAAAACAGTTGTGCCATACCGATCTTGTCGCAATAATTCGAGAGCAATTTCTTTATATTGATTTTCCAAAGCATACTTTTTAAAGACAGCCGTCGGAACTCCCAGCCATAGTTGATGCTGTGCTTTATTCTTATTACCGTAAACGGTTGGCTGTTCATCCAAGGTTTGTTTGACATAATCATCAACCACAAATTGAGCCAAATTATAACCATTTAAAGTAACATAAAAGCTACTACGTCCTTGGCGTAAATTAATTTCAAACAGCTTAAATTCCTGATCACGATCATCGAATTTCATATCAAAATTAGCGAAACCGGTAAATTCAATTTCTTCCAAGAAGCGTTGCAAAACATCGTACAACTTTTGATTGTATTCCGGTAAAATTGCCACATAATTACCAATTGCCGCCGGTGTCGGATCTTCCAATAACGGATGGCCTAAGCACATTAACTTGACATGATGATGTTGGTCAACATAGGCGTTTAAGACCCGCATATGTGAATCATCTCCCGGAATAAATTCCTGCAAAATCAAGTCGGATTCATAACCATTATCATAAATTTTGGCAACAATATCCAGAAATTCCGCTTCATCTTGAATAGTAAATGCTTTTTTGCGCCCTTCAAAATGAATATCCAACCACTCAACACTATTAGCTGGTTTTAACGCTACTGGATAATCAAACGGTACCGTCAAGTCCTGTTGTTGATACATTTGTTTGGTAATTATTTTTGTTTGTGGATGTGGCAAATGGTATTGTTCACAAATCTGATAAAATGATTCTTTATTATTTAATTTGCGTAACAAGTCATAGTCGACATAAGGACAAACAAAAGTTTGTGATAATTCTTCTTTATGCTTAGAAATCAATTCCGCATAACCGTCACCCATCGCCAATAATATAACGGGTTCTGTATGTTCAGCATACTTTTTGGCAATTTGGCGCATGTTTTCAATAAATGCTGGATCCTCAGTAAAACCGTCATATAAATTGACATTAATAATTTTTGAATACTTGGTGGGTGCCAAAGCTTCTTGGGCATAGGCTTGCACTGGTTGATGCGTTAGTTCATAAAACGACCGCGCAAAACCGTAAGCATTAATATCACTGCCTAAAATAACTGGTGTAAAATTCACTTCACTCTGATTATCGATAATCTCTCACATTCCTTTATTACTAAGTTTGAATTAATTAATTTTGAGTTTCCGAAACTGATCTCAGCTATTCAATGGAATAATCAATGATCAAGTACAACCACATTGTACCAAATCAGCCGTCAAATATAGCACTAAATTTCAAATTACAACCAAATTTTAAACTTTACTGCGACAAAAGCGCTTAGCAGCTGAGCATAGTCAAGAATCAGTACTTAAGTTTTGCACTTTAAACTTGAGGACTATTCGTAGCTAGACGCAAACTGCTGCTTTTGGAGCGCTAAATCAACATACTGCGGCAAAGAACGCTTACTCATTTGCTCAAGAACCTGCGGCCTGACAATTTAAGCATCAGTCTTAGTGGTACTATCTTTAACATTAATCGCAGGTTGCTGCTTTAAACCAAAATCCGCTTGCTGAATATTTTTTTTAGGTGGTTGATTTAACATCATATCATCATCACCCACATACATATTAGGGGCTACTTGATAAAATAGTTGTCCTTGGTTATTTTTAATCACTTTACCAATTTTCCACGTCGACTGCTTAGCAAAATCAACGCCATCGCCCATGTACAAATAACCTTGCGCATTATAAATTTTCGTTGTGGAATTTTTGATAGTTCCAATCAATCCCATGTTTTGCGCCGGATGTCCGTTAATTCCAAAATCAGGCTGTTGCACAATATGATCTGGCGTGCCATTCACCGCTAAATCATCATCACGCACATACAAGTTGGGCGCGACTTGATAAAACAAATGGCCTTGGGCATTCTGAAGTACTTTGCCAATTTTCCATGTTGATTGATAAGCCAGATCGACCCCATCATTGATGCCTTGTTGACCATCAGCATAATAAGTCGCACTAATCGGGTTTTTAATCGTTCCGACCAAACGCTGTTTCAAGCGACCCGATGTTGGTTCAAAATTAGCCCAAACATCACTACTCTTGACCCATTCGTTACCCGCAATTTGATAATAGAACAGATTACTCATCGTTTTAATTTTGCCGACACGCCAATCAGTATTAACCGGCACAAAGCGCTGTTTAATCAATTGCCCTTGATTATCGTATAAATTAGTATATGGCCCGCTGGTCGTAGTAACCACTTTATAATTATAATCTTTTGCGTGGACTGTCTCGCCCTTCTGTGCCATGAATACGCCCCAAACACTACTAATTAATAAGAAACTACTGATAATTTTTGATTTTGACATTGCCAAACTCCCCCTCAATTAAAAATAAGTCTCTCTAAGGCTTATTATAGTCGGGCACACCATGAACGCCAAAATTTGTTATTACTCAACTGCAATTTATTTAAAAGAAAAAAATAAGATTTCTGAATTCTAACTTTTTCATAGCAAAGTCAGAGTTTAGAAATCTCATAGTCAGACTGAATTCAATTAAATAAACCGCTGATAGGCAACACATGGTTTATGCATTACATTATCAATCGTCCCGCATTGGGTAAAACCATTTTTTTCAATCACATGGCGCATGGCCAAGTTATCGAAGTGCGTATCAATACGGACATCACTAAAATTCAACGAAGCGGCAATTGTTAATAGGTGCTGAATAAAAATTGATGATAGACCTTCGCCTTGATGTCCCTGACAAATCGCTACGCGATGAATAATGGCATAATTTTTGTGCGAATCCGGACTCCATTGACCATCATAAATTTGATCATAATTACTCTCACCCTGATCCTCCAAGGCGGCAACACCGGCAATTTGATCATCTTTAATTAAAAAGTAAGCGATACCTCGGTCAATATCATCTTGTAAAATAGCTTGATCAGGGTAACCATCTTGCCACAAGTCGACACCCCGACCGCGAAGGACACCTTTCGCTTCTTCAATAATTTCGACCACTAATTCAATTTCATCAGCGTGAACTTTCCGTAAATATGTGACTGGCATTATCTATCCCTCCCAAAATTGAAACACCAGAACATGGTACATAGGTCAATCACAAATTGCAACCTTTTAAATAAAATTTTTTTACTTTTGCCATTGCTCAATTTGATTAGCCGCCAAAGCAATTGATAGTACAGCATCTGGCGATAAATTATTCCGCAAATCACTCATTAGTGTATTGCTGGCGACTGCCCCGATAACTTCTAACGCATATTCAATCAGATGTAGATCACTTTGAGCATTATAACTGCCTGTTTGGTAAGGATTTTCGTGATTATAGTCAAAATTAATTTCATTGTTCACAAAACTGCCATCAACATGATTAACTAAAATCCGATCTTGCAGTTGGGCTAAAGTTTGTTGTTCATGTTGCAAAGTTAAGCGATGATCGGATTCATTTTGGTAATATTGTTCTTCGGTCATAGTTAAATAATTTTGCACAGGCTGGCGTAAAATGGCCAAACCATCTAACAGTTCATAGATCTTTTGCACATCTAAAGTTTCAGTCTGTGCAACAATTTGCGCGCTGTGTTCTTCTAACCAATCGGCTAATTGACTAATCGTTTGTGTTTCCATAGTTTTCCTCCCGCAAGCCACAGGCTTTTATTATTAAATTATAACTGTTTCGCCTATGAGATACCAGCAACTATACTGCAACTCCAGCGCTTAAAAGCTAAGCACAGCAAAAGTTGCTTTTACCTTTAGTTTTTGGACATAGTTAGACTCACGTTTTTACTTCTTGGAAAAAATGCTAGATTAATCTGTGCCAAAAACCAATTTAAGCTATGAAAAAAATGTAAAAAGTATGATTTTAAATGTACATATTTACAAATTAGTGTTTTAACAGCACTTAATTTATTACTATTTTTTGCGAAATTTAATTGTAATAATCGCTTTTATGAGCAATAATGCTTTTATTTTTAACCAATATTTCCTAATTACAGAAAATTTATCTTAATTTTACTTTAATTGATATTGTTAATTTTTTTTCTTTAGTATAGAATTAACTTTTAGGTTAAAAACGTTATCAATCAAATATTGATAGCATTACTCTAATAATGGAGGGATTACATTGAACGAAAAGGATTTAGCGGGACAAATCCTTCAGCTCGTTGGCGGTGATGAAAACGTCAACGCTGCTTGGCATTGTGCCACGCGTTTACGCTTTACTTTAAAGGATGAAAGTAAAGCTCAGAAAGATAAAATTGAAAGCCTTGATGGTGTGATTACTGTCGTGCAAGCCGGAGGACAATATCAAGTTGTTATTGGTAACAATGTTGGTAGCGTATACGATGCTTTAGTTGGTATCGACCCCCGCTTGGGTGAAGGTGATGATGCACCTGCTACACCAGCGGCCAGTGAAGGTAAGAAAAAGTTAACTGCTAAGGGCATGTTTGATGCTTTTGTTTCCTTTATTTCTGGTGCTTTCACACCGTTTTTAGGTGCCATGGCTGGTGCCGGTATTTTAAAGGGCTTATTATCTTTATTTGTCGTCTTACACTGGATGACACCCAAGACTGGTGCTTATCAAATTTGGTATGCCGCGGCTGATGGAATCTTCTATTTCTTACCAGTTATTTTAGCGTTTACTGCTGCTAAGCAAATGAAAGTTAACCAATATGTGACCGTTGCCATTGGGATGGCTTTGGTTTATCCAACCATGGTTAACATGAAAGGCTTAGACTTCTTCTCCATTCCAGTTTCTAAAGCTACTTATACAAGTACGGTTATTCCTATCTTGTTAGTGGTAGTCGTTCAAAAATGGTTAGAACCTTTATTTAACAAGTTTTGGCATGAGTCAGTGCGTAACATTTTAACGCCATTATGTATGTTAATGATTTTGGTTCCATTAACCTTCTTAATTGTAGGACCAATCAGTAACGCCATCAGTGGTTTCTTAGCTGGTATTGTTTTAGCTTTGTACCAACATGTCCGGATTCTCTCTGGATTAGTCCTCGGTGCTTTCTGGGAAGTCTTTGTTATTTTTGGTGTGCATTGGGCGTTTGTTCCTGTTATGATGAACGACTTATCAAAATGGGGCTATGATCCATTAATGCCAATCTTATTACCAGCTGTTTTATCGCAAGCTGGTGCTGCTTTAGGAGTCTTTTTAAAGACTAAAGATGACAAGATGAAAGGTTTAGCTGGTTCGAACACCATTACCGCAATCTTCGGTATTACTGAACCAACCGTTTATGGTATTACCTTAAAAATGAAGAAACCATTTTACTGTGCTGTCGTTGCTGGTGGAATTGGTGGGGCCATTGTCGCCTTTTCCGGTGTGCATGCCAATACCGTTGGTTTAGCCAGCATCTTGAGTTTGCCAACCTTCATCAGTAAAGGTTTCGCTTTATCTTGTGTGGGTGATGCTTTGGCCTTCGTCTTAGCTGCCATCTTCACTTATCTCTGGGGTGGTGTCAACAAAGATGTTGCTCCAGCAGCAGCTACTACCGAAACAACTACTGCTTCTACTGAAAATATTTCCACTGCTACAACTAATAACGGCACTGAAACAGAATTAATTGCCCCAGTTGCCGGTACTGTTATTCCAATTACTAGTGTTAGTGATCAAGTTTTTGCCTCTGAGGCAATGGGTAAAGGAATCGCCATTGTACCTACTGCTAAAGTTGTAACGTCACCAATCTCTGGAACCATTAGTGTTGCTTATCCAACTGGACACGCTGTCGGCATCACCGGTGATGATGGTGTTGAAGTGCTATTGCACTTAGGAATTGACACAGTTAACTTGAACGGTGAACACTTCAAATTATTGGTTGAAAAAGATCAACACGTTGAAGCGGGAACACCTTTAATTGAATTCGATTACGAAGCAATCAAAGCAGCCGGTTATGACAATACGGTAATGATGATTGTGACTAATACGGACAATTATGATTTCCAATTTACCGATGACACAGAAGCTGATGGTAACCCATTGATTACCGTTACTCCGAAAAATTAGTAATAATCAAAAAATCCTTCAAAAATTTTGAAGGATTTTTTTGTACAATCATTTAATTAATTATTTATTTTTGGCAGGTACGGTTTTATTATCCAATTCTGTCCGCACTACAATCACATCTGTCGCAGCATTGCGAATCACATATGAAGAAACTGAACCGACCAATAGTCGCTCTACCGCATTCAGTCCCGTGGAACCCAAGATAATGAGATCATCATCGTAATCCTTAAAGAAATCTGCGGCAATAATTACTTTCGGATCGCCAAAGCGAATATGAATTTGAATTTTATCAGCATCCAAGCCATCAGCAACCATTTGCTCTTTTAATTGCGCTAAATAATTCTGTGAATCTTCCGTAATTTGATAGATGATATCACTAGTTAACATGCCGCCATACGCCCCAACAAACTGCCGCGTATCCAAGACGTTCAAAACATCAACCGTGGCATGATTTCTAATTGCGACTTGTGTTGCTTTTTTAAGTGCCGTTTCTGATTCCTTAGAACCATCCACAGGGACTAAAATTCTTTGATATTCTTGCATAAGGTTTGCCACCCCTTCTCGTCAAAGACAATTGCAGTTCTATCTTGGCGAAGTTTCTAGTCCTAAAATTATAAATAATTTTATTAATTTAATTATAACATAATACTATCATTTTTCAGACAATTTACTTGGAATTTCGTGAATGAAAAATTAAAATGACTCGCCTATTGAACCATATCTTTGATAAAATTAAGTAAAAGTCTACGGAGGTACATTATGGATCAAAAACAATTATTAGATATTTCATCTGGAAATAATTTTCGTGAATTAGGCGGCTATCCCACGAAAGATGGTCACCATTTAAAGTCACATAAATTAATTCGGTCTGGTAGCTTAGGCAGTTTGAATCAGCGAGATTTAGACTATCTCGACGATTATGGCGTCCGGTTTGATATTGACTTTCGGTCTGCCGATGAACAAGCTAAAGTCCCCGATCATGTTCCCGCACAGGCTAAATATTTATTTGACCCGGTTTTCAAAGTAGATTTAACCCAAGCCTCTAAATTTAATGCTGATGAAGAAGATAAAAGCGCCTTGGAAAAAGAGGCTTTATCGGATATTCCTGAAAACGGCCACGCTAACATGTTAGATACTTATCAGGATATCATCAATCTGGACAGTGCCAAAAAAGCCTATCGCATTTTCTTTGAACAATTATTAGCTAATGATCAAGCCGATGAAACTTTATTGTTCCATTGTACTGCTGGCAAAGATCGAACCGGGATTGGTGCAGCCCTACTTTTATCCGCTTTAAATGTTGATGCTGACATTATCATCAAAGACTATCTGTTTACTAATGTGGCGTCTAAAGCTTATATTGACCAACAATTGGCCGATTTGCAGGCCCAAGGCTTAAATCCCAAACAATTAATTTCCGCCAAAGCCTTACTAACTGTTAGTCCTGATTATCTGCGCATTGCGGATGCTGAAATCAAAAAAACCGCTGGCAGTTGGTTAAACTTTATTCAAACTGAACTAAATGTCAGTGATGGCGATTTACAAGATTTACGTAAAATTTATTTAGATTAACAAGCAATTAAGCAATGATTCAAGCTCCTAAAATTGGCTAACAAATGCTAAGTTTAGGAGCTTTTTTGTCGTATAGATTCATTATTACCATAGCATTCATAAAATCAGTGGAATGTTAAATAACTGATTTATTGTGAAAAAGTTAATTAGTTGTTGACGCCGCTTTCACTAGTCATTTAAAATATAGTTGTCGTTATTAAAGAAAGGAGTAGTTATTATGAAAGCAGCGCGCATTTATGGGAAACAGGATATCCGGATTGAAGATGTAGAACTCCCCGAACCCCAAGATGATCAGGTACAAGTCAAAGTCAAGTTCATTGGAATTTGTGGCAGCGATGTGCACATGTATGCCGATGGTTTTGCTTTACCTTATGAACCGAATCCTTTATCTGGCAAAACTGTTCCGATTATTCAAGGACATGAATTTTCGGGACAAGTAGTTAAGCTTGGCAAAAATGTGCAAAATATTGCGCTCAATGACCGTGTGGCAATTGAGCCTATTTTAGCCTGTGGTCATTGTCCCAATTGTCTGAAGGGGCAATACAATTATTGCCTCAGTGCCGTTGGCCCTGATGGTAGCGGTAATTTCATTGGCGTTTCAGATGATGGCGGCATGGCAGAATATGCCAACGTTAAAGCCCAATTTGTTCATCCTATCCCGGATGAAATGGGATTTGACTTAGGAGCTTTAGCGGAACCGACTTCTGTCGCCTATGAAGGCATCAAACGTAGTGGTTTAATTGCCGGCCAAACAGTTGCGGTCATGGGCGCTGGTCCCATTGGATTATGCACGGCACTACTTGCCAAAATTGCTGGAGCCACCAAAGTTTATATTTCTGATGTCTCCACACAACGTCTAGCTAAAGCTCAAGAACTGGGAATTACGAACACTTTAAATCCTACTAGCGATGATGTGGTCGCAAAAATCCATGCTGATTTACCAGCTGGCGTCGATATTGCCTTTGAATGTGCTGGAGTGCAAGCGACATTCGATACTGCTAATCAAGTAACTGCTTCTACTGGCTTAATTCAAGTGGACGCTTTATTTGGTCAATCCATTACTTTGGATATCAATGATGCCATCATGAACGGTCACAATATCCATACCACCCTAGGCTATGAAAACTGTTTTCCCACAGTAATTAACATCATTAATAACCATCAAGAGCTTTTCCAGAAATTAATTACAAAGAAAATTCCGTTAGAACAAACTGTTGACGGAATTAAATCATTAACTACGGATAAATCACAGGTCAAAGTTTTGATTTCTCCCGAACTGTAAATAATTTATCAATCATCAAACCAAAAAATCCTTAAGCCCACTGAGCCTAAGGATTTTTATAATGCTATTTACATATTTAATTAATCTGCAAAGCCTTTGAATTGCCAATTATCAACTTCAGGTAAATCTGCACCATTTTCCCGAATATAATCATGATGCTTTTGTAACTTAGCATCCATTTGGTGACTAAAGTCTTGGGCTTGATCACCATAAACCAAGTTAGCTGCATGTTGGGCTAAGTGGAAGCGATCCAGTTCATTAACGACCCGCATATCAAATGGTGTCGTAATATCACCATTTTCCCGATAACCATGCGCATACATATTATGATTATTCCGTTCGTAGAAGATATCCCGTAATAAATCTTCAAAACCATGGAAAGCAAAGATGATCGGTGCCTTCTTGGTAAAGATGGCATCAAATTGTTCTTGACTCAAGCCGCGCGGATTCTTGCTTGGTACTTGCAACTTCAATAAGTCAACTACACTAACAAAGCGAATCTTCATTTCTGGGAAAGCAGCATGCAATAAATCAATCGCTGCTAAAGATTCCATGTTAGGTTCTGTGCCCGCCGCTGCAAAGACAATATCTGGTTGTTGACCGTGATCATTAGTGGCCCAATCAATGACTTTCACACCTTGTTCCACAATCTCCTTAGCTTCTGCCATGGAGTAGAATTGTGGCCGTGGTTGCTTAGAAGCAATGATTAAATTAATTACTTCTTGTTCATTCAAAGAATGTGCAGCAACTGCAATTAAAGTATTCGCATCGGCTGGTAAATACTCCCGAATATATTCCGGTTTCTTTTCAGCCAAATGAGTTAGAATACCCGGATCTTGGTGTGTATAACCATTATGGTCTTGTTGGAAAGAAGTCGAAGTTGAAATAACATTCAAAGCTGGGTACTTCTTCCGCCAAGGTAATTCGTTGGCCTTACGAATCCACTTGAAGTGTTGCGTCAACATTGAGTCAACTACCCGTAAGAAGGCTTCGTAACTTGAGAAAATTCCGTGACGACCAGTTAAAGTATAACCTTCCAACCAGCCTTCAGCTTGGTGTTCAGACAATTGTGCATCCAAAATTCGCCCAGCTGGAGCTTCAAATTGATCATTCGGCTTTTTAATGGGTTCCAACCATTGGCGCTCACTAGTTTCAAAAATGTGCATCAAGCGATTGGACATGGTTTCATCCGGTCCAAAAATTCTAAAAGTGGTTGGGTTAAGTTTAATAATATCACGTAAATAATTACCTAATTCCACCATATCTTGACCAATGACGGTGCCCGGTTGGTCAAATTTGAATTCATAATCATCAGGATTAGGCAACTTTAATGGTTTTGGATCTAAACCACCATTAGTAATAGGATTCATTGACATCCGTTGGTTACCTTTAGGTGTCAAAGCTTTGATTTCTGGCTTTAAAGTACCATTTTCATCGAATAATTCTTCAGGATGATAAGATTTCAACCAAGATACTAAGGCATCAGCATGTTCCATGTGGTTAGCATCAACTGGAATTGGAATTTGATGTGCTCTAAATGAGCCTTCAATTGGTTCATTATCCCAAGATTTCGGACCAGTCCAGCCCTTGGGTGCCCGGAAAATAATTACTGGCCAATGAGCCATTTTGGCATCTGCAGCTGCATTTTGACGAGCTTCTTGTTGAATGGAATGAATTTTTTCAATGGCTTGATCCATCGCAGCAGCCATTTCGGGATTCATTTTTGCTACATCGTCGCCTTCCACAAAAATTGGATCCCAGCCCATACCGGTAAAGTATTGCTTTAGTTCTTCATCAGTTTTTCGAGACAGAATAGTTGGATTTGAAATCTTAAAACCATTTAAGTTTAAGATCGGTAAAACAGCACCATCCGTCACAGGATTAATAAAGACATTAGAGAACCAAGAAGTGGCTAGTGGACCAGTTTCTGCTTCACCATCACCGATTACCGCCGCAGCAATGACGTCGGGATTGTCTAAAATAGCACCAACACCATGAGAGATTGAATAGCCTAATTCGCCTCCTTCATGCATGGAACCGGGAGTTTCCGGAGCAGCATGTGAAGCCACACCACCGGGGAACGAAAATTGTTTAAATAATTTTTGCATACCGGCTTCATCGGCAGTGATTTCTGGATAAATCTCACTATAACTACCATCTAAATAAGAATTAGAGACCATGACCTGTCCACCATGACCAGGTCCTTCAATGTAGAACATGTTTAAATTATATTTATTGATCACACGATTCAAATGAGTATAAATAAAGTTTTGACCCGCAATTGTCCCCCAATGTCCAATTGGATGAACCTTTACATCATCAGCTTTGAGTTCCCGCTTTAATAGCGGATTATCCTTTAAATATAATTGACCAATTGAAATATAATTAGCCGCATCAAAATACTTGGTCATCAAATCAAAATATTCTGGACTACTGTAATCTGTCATTGCTCTTCCTCCTAAAAATAATTCGGTTGCAAATATTGTGACAATCAGCACTGCAAAATCTACTTCACTAAGAGCCCTTACATGATATTTATAAACCTTGCACAAACTTTTGTCAACCATTTTAAAAAATGGTACGACCCAATTATTTATTTAAATTAACGAAGGTGGCAAAATTCCAGTACTTATAGTGCAAACGCATGCTTGAATATTCAAACGGAATACCGTCATCGCGAAAGAAAATCCCCGCCATAATGCCCACTGGTTCAGTCGGTTTTAACTGCAATAATTTTTGATCCGTCGGTGAAGACGGTTCGGCAGCCATATCTAAATACGCCCGATTAATCACCTCTCCTTTTTGTTCTTCTAAGTAATTAAACAAAGAATTTTCCAAAACTTTTTGTGAGAGATTAGGCAACAAGCGGACTGGTAAATAACTCGTCTCAATTAAAATTGGAATTTCATCCAGCTTGCGGAGCCGCTGAAATACATAAACAAAATCGTCGTCATTTAAAAATAAATTCTGTTGGATTTCCAAAGGCGGCTTTTGCACATCTAAACCTAAAACTTGAATTTGCTGAGTTTGTCCATTCTTAACCATGGCTGTTGTTAAACCAACATTGTCACCCGTATAATCTAGTGCAGTTTTATTTTTTAAAAATAACGGATTAATAAAATTGCCTGAACCTTGTTTTTTAAAGATGATACCTTGATCAGCTAATAGTTGGATCGCCCGCTTAATTGAACTGCGGCTCACAGCAAAGCTTTCACTTAGGCTGCGTTCATCCGGCAATTTGAGATTAGCATAGTGATGGTGAGTAATGTTGCGCTTGATCGTTTGGGCAATTTGAACATAAATTGGTTTACTCATGCATTTTTCCATCCTTACTTTTGAAAGTTATCAAATCTATTATGCCATGTCAGGGTAAGCTTTTTCAAAATGAATCCGCGTCCATGAACAATCACCTCAAATTTATCAAAAGTCAAATAAAATATTTTCAGTAAAACTATTAGAATAACTATTACAATCTCACAAAAATAGAGTAAAATTACAATTATTAACTAGGTAATTCACAGAGTTGGTTCAGGGAGATGCTAGAATGATTGCCAAACGAAATTGGCTGATTATAAAAAATTCTTACTGCACGATTGCTTTCTTAATTGGTTTTATCTGCCTATTTACTAGCCATCTAACCCAAGCGGCTGTTAATTTGCCGCCAACTAACGTTCTGCAATCGAAAAGTATTAATTTACTTCCGACGCAAATTCAAAATCCACTGATCAAAGATAGTGAACCACTAGCTAGTTTGACTCCACCTAATGGTAACGCCGTCGATACCTCTTGGTGGAATTTTACTACAACCACCGGCACTTTAACCATTAACCTAGATGCCTTAAAGCAAGACAGTACCAAATTTCAGCCGACTTACACAAATTCTGAAAATTACAAATATTATCCGTGGTATTATGCTTTAAACGGCGACTTGTCCCAAATCAAAACAGTGACTTTCCAAAATACTAGTAGTCAAAAATTTACCCCGCCCAATGATGATCTGGGTTGTTTGTTTTGGGGAATGAGTAATTTGACCAAGATTAATGGTTTAGACCAACTCAACACTCATTATGTTGTGGTCTTTAGTAGTTTATTTAATGGTTGCCAGAGTTTAGATTCAACGCAAATGAATAAACAAATTGCAGCTCTAGATTTATCTGCCGCTAATACCACGACAAATATGTTTAAAGGCTGTACGGATCTCACGCAATTAGATTTAAGCTCCTGGTCAAAAAGCGCCAATGGTCTCAAAACTAGTAATATGTTTCAAAATTGCACTAATTTAACGACGATTAATCTAGGAACTAACTTTGTCAGCAATAATTTTACCGATATTTCGGGAATGTTTAGCGGGGACAGCGCTTTAACAACTATTCAAAATATTGAACAACTAAATGTTACCAATGCTGCAGATTTATCTAACCTGTTTAACAGTTGTCAAGCACTAACAACCCTCGACTTGAGTCGTTGGCGAATCGGCACTAATGCTATTAATTTAGCTAAAATGTTTCAAGGTTGTACTCATCTAACTAGTATCTCAGGACTTGAACAATGGCAGACTGATAAAGTCGGAGCTGCCAATGGTCTATTTGATCATTGTACTGCACTGAAAGACATCAACATCAGTACTTGGAACCTAGATCAAGCTACGAACCTTGGCAGTATGTTTTCCAACTGTTCAAGCTTACAAACCATTGCTTGCGCCAATTTAATCGGCAGTCAAAATAAATTTTTTGATAATCTTTTTTATAATGATTCTCAATTAGTCCAACTTGATATCGGCAAATTAAATATGAAATCCAGTACGGCGCAAGCCAATATGTTTACAGGAACGACTAATCTGTGTAAATTAACACTCAGTCCGTATTTGAAATTAGGAACCAGTTGCGGTTTACGAGCTGCCCCTGGAAATGGTAAGGCCTTTAGTACTGATCCAACTGAAGCCAATCCCCAACATCTTTCGACGTCCGATAGTTGGCAAGAATTAGGGACTGGTGTCGACGACTATCAGGCCAATGGTCCTTTATATAGTAATAATGATTTAATCAAACTTTACCCGGGTACAAATAATCCCACAACTGTGAAAACTTACGTCTGGCAATCAGGCTGGTGGGGATTATCATTAACCACGGGCAACTTAGTTTTATTTGATGATGGCAATAATAGCGTCCATCAACCACAAGCAACGACCACTGATACTCAAAACTCACCATTAGGGACTTGGCCGTGGCAGCCTTACGTTGACCAAATCAAAAGCGCGAGCGTTAACGCGACTGTAAACACGGGGAAAGTGAATTTCAGTAATGCCAGTGGCTTACTGGCCAATTGTAAAAATTTACAAACCGTTTCTAATCTCAATGATTTATCGATTGATAACGCCTCAATTGACCATCTTTTTTATCAGGATACTAGTCTGAAACAATTGGATCTAACTAATTTGGACACTACTAAAACGACTAATGATACTAATTGCTTGGCTGGTTTAACTAATTTATGGAAAATCACTTTAGGCAAGCAAACTAAATTAACGCTTGCTGCTAACTTGCCAACAGCTCCTGGCAATAATACCGCTTTTCCAGAAAATAATAACTATCAAAGTTTGACTAACAATTGGCAAGAAGTTAAATCAAGTGACACTAACATTTATCAACCTAGTGGTGCTCTTTTGACTAATGCTCAAATTGAACAACGGGCATTAGGGCAAGTTCAAACCTATATTTGGCAGCCGAGCTGGAAAGTCGTCTTATCTAAATATCCTCGTTCTTTATCACTCAATCACATTTATGATTATCGCGCGGGGTCTGCGCCCTTAGTAGGGCCACAAGAATTTGAAATTCAAGACAATCGTCCTACTCCTAACAATGACTGGCAATTAAATGCCAGTGCACGCCAAACTAAAGGTTCAAATGTTGCAATCTTATTTAACCAGCAAAGTATTATGAATCAAAACACTGTGATTCAATCTAGTAAAAATTTAACTGCAAATACGAGCGAGCAATATCAATGGAATTATCCTGCTAGTACCGGCTTTGGTGTTAGTTGGCAAAATGGTGTACAAAGACCGAGTTTAAACAATCAGTTTATTATTACCTACTCTCTAACAGATTCACTACATTAATTGAATAATAACTTTCAAAATAAAAAAGTTGGAGTAACAATCAGACTGTGACCGCAGCATGCTTGTTAATACAAGCATTAGTCTCAGATTCTTGTTCTCCAACTTTTATTTATTCAGCGCTTGATTCTAAAAAAACTGTTCGTCGAATTTGACGAAAAATTATATTTATTCTAGCTTCAGCAGCTTGGATTTACCACTAAAATCTTACTCAAGATGAGGTTGCCCCGTAGAAGCGGTCGTGCCGCCGTCAACAGTTAAAATTGTGCCCGTAATGTAAGCAGCATCACTGGATGCTAAGAACAATACTGCGGGGGCAATATCCGCTGGCCGACCTGGACGTTGTAAAGCAATCCGATTAATAAATGGTTTTAATTGTTCATCAGATTGTGCCATCCCCTTCGTCATATCTGTCAGTGTAAAGGCTGGCGCCACCGCATTCACTCGAATACCATCTTTACCCCAATCTAACGCTAATGATTTGACAAAGCCATTCACGGCATGTTTGCTGGCATTGTAAATGGATTGTTGCCAATCACCATTGCTGCCAGACACTGATGATACCGCAATTAATGTTCCTTTGGTTGCTTTTAAAGCTGAATAGGAAGCTTTCGCCAAATAGAAAAAGCCATCAATATTAGTTGCTCGAACTTTTTCCCAGTCAGCTTGTGTTAAATTAGCAATTTCATCGGCAGCAAAGGCGGCCGCATCACTGACCACAACATCTAACTGACCAAACTGGGAAATTGTTTTGGTTACTGCCATTTGTGCTGTATCCGGCTGAGAAATATCGCCGACAATGACTAAAGTTTTGGCAGCATCATAGCCTTGAACAGTTTCTTCCAGTACCTTTTGGCGCCGACCTAAAACAGCCACTTTAGCACCATTATTTAAAAATCCTTGCGCGATGGCGCGGCCAATACCACTGCCACCACCAGTTACTAAAACTACTTGATCATTTAAAGCGTATTTATTAGTCATTTTCAATCTCCAATTGTTATAATGAATTATTATTTCGTACTCCAAGAAAGGTCGTTTCACTCATGAAAAAAACCTACGAACAGTTACTCAAATGCAATTGTGCCACAGCGCAAACTTTATCTTTAATTGGTGGTAAGTGGAAAGTTTTAATCCTGAATCACTTAGCCGAAAAAAGCTATGGTTTTAACGAATTGCAGCGTTCTTTATACGGCATCACCGCGCATACATTGACCCAAACTTTAAAGGAATTAGTGGCAGACCAGCTCATCGTGCGCACCGATTTTCAAACTAATCCGCCCAAAACTCAATATTCTCTTTCCAAGACGGGACAAGAACTCAAACCACTTTTAAGTGAAATTACTAAGTTTGGTGAAGAATATCCTGCTTTAAGTCTGAATTAATCTAGTTCGGTTAACCTTGCTTTCAAGAAATCGTGCGCTTTAATTGCTAAAGCTAGTGAATCGACGTGGGCTGGATTTAGTTCCGCGTCTACCATGACCCAGCCATGATAACCCTGCTGAATAAAATCAAACACTGGTTGAAAGTCCAAATTCCCTTGTCCGGGAACCGTAAAAGTATCATTTAAAATCGTCTTGCCGAAGGCCGAACCGGTTTGTTGAAACTTCTTCAGCTGCTTTACATGGACATCCTTTAGATGCAGATACACGATCCGGGCAGCATATTGCTCTAAAAGTGGCTGATAGGAACCATCTGAAACAAAAGCATGCCCTGTATCTAGCAATAGTCCGACTAAATGAGGATCAGTATGATCCATCAAGCGGGATACTTCCGCTATGGTTTGGACACCAGTTCCTAAGTGATGATGATAGGCAATTTGGACATCGTATTTTTGCGCTATTTTGCCAAACTCATTTAATCCTGCACACAATTGTCGCCATTGATCATCAGTAAAGATCGGTTTATCAGTAAAAATATTCTGGTCTGCTTGTCGTTGAATGGAATTAGTTTGTTCTGATAAGACTGTAAAATGAGCTTGCATAGTAGCTAATTTTTGACAATGCCGTTCAAAATCAAGACAGGCTTGTGTGATGCCGTCTCGCAAGATAAAACTGCTAAACCACTGACCCGCAATTTTGATGGTTCTAAGATCTGCTTGTGCTTTCACTTGTTGTGCACTGGGAAAATAACCCGCTCCTTCGGTGCCTTGATAACCCGCTAAAGCAACTTCATCCAGAATTTGCCGGTAATCTGTCTTTTGCCCAATTTTAGGGTCATCTTCATTCCGCCAGCTAATTGGTGAAATCCCCAATTGCACTTGATACTTATTTTCAGAATTCATCAGCTTCACTTCTTTTCAACCAACTAATCAAACAAAATTTAATTATTATCTTTTGCAAAAACTTGGTCGTAACCGCCCATGGTTTCGGCAATTTGCTCTAAAAAGCTCGGTTTGATGCCCAAATCTTCCATGTCAGCTTGCACTAGCCGGTATCTAATCGCCTGTTCCTCATTGCTTTGCACTTTTTGCACCCATTTAGGTTCCCAAATGGACTCGTGCCCCATTGCTACCAGGTCAAATTCTGCACTGGCTGTTTGAGCTTGTTGCGGTGTTTTGATGCCACCAACCACAATTAAGGGCATCGCCCCAGCAACTCGTTTCTGTATAGCTTCATTAACAATGACCGTCGATTTTGGATCACGACTTGATGTTTTCCAAACATCGCCTTGCGAAACATGTAGATAGTCAATTGGATATTGCTTTAATTCATCAATTAATTGCAACGTATCATCTAAAGTGATCCCCGGATTTTCTAACTCTTCCGGTGACAACCGATAACCGAGCAAAAAGGACTTCGGCGCATATTGTTCAATTACCTGAGCAACCTCTTGCACAACGGCTAATGGGAATTTCATTCGCTTTTCTAGTGATCCGCCCCAAGCATCTGTGCGCCGATTAGAATGCGGAGAGAAAAATTGTTGTAATAAAAAGGTGTTAGCGCCGTGGACTTCCACGCCATCAAAGCCAGCTTGAATCGCTCTTTTTGTAGCTAAGCCAAAGTCCTTAATGGTTTGTTCAATCTCAGCAGGCGTTAATTCACGGGGCACTTGAGCATCTGGACGTTCTGCCGCTACAGCACTGGCACTGACTGGTTGTTCTCCCCGCAAAATTTTGTTATTGGACATGCGTCCTGCACTAAAAATTTGAATGACAGCTTTAGTACCATTTTGCTTCATCGCAGCTGCTAAACGACTTAAACCAGGAATAAACTTGTCATCAGCAATACTCAATTCACCTTCAAAACCTTTGCCTAAAGCATTGACGTTTGCTGTGGCTGTAATAAATAAACCTACGCCACCTGTATGCTGAGCATAATAAGCAATTTCATCACTCGTGACCGTTCCATCTTCAAAGGACATTTGTTCTGTCATAGGCGGAATCACAATGCGATTTTTTAATTGCACAGCTTTATTTTTAAAATGATATGGTTGTAAAAACTTGTATTCAGTCATATTTATAATTGGCCTCCCTAGCTTCGTTTTGATCTGTGCCAGTAGTATAATTCATAAAATTAGTCAATAACAGTACTGACTTTTTTGATACTATTCACTTCAACTTGTCAGAAGCTGACCCTTATCTTATGATGAAGCTAAGAGTTAGAGGTGATACCCATCGACTATTACCAAGTATACTTAGATATGTATCAATTATTTGGACCCCAATTTTGGTGGCCATCAAAATCCGATTACGAAACTCTAATCGGTGCTATTTTGGTGCAAAATACTAATTGGAAAAACGTTGAAAAATCGCTATGTAATTTACGTAGCCAGACTAACTTTGAGCCCCAATTATTATGTAATTTATCCTTAGAACAGCTGAAAATTTTAATTAAACCCAGTGGCTTTTACAACGCTAAAGCCCACACCATTCAAGCGGCGTTTCGTTTCTTACAACCCTATCAGTTCAATTTTCAAACCGTAGCCGATGAATTTCCGCAAGCTAAATTGCGTCAGCAGCTTTTAAAGATTAAGGGCATTGGCAATGAAACAGCTGACGCCATTTTATTGTATATTTTCAACTATCCAGTTTTTATTGCTGATGCTTACTCTAAAAAGATGATTTTCTACTTAGAAAACAAAGACGTGCAAAAAAAGACCTATCGGCAAATCAAAAATTACTTAGAGCCACCGTTACTGGCGCATATGTCCGTCAAAGATTTTCAAGAGTTCCACGCTTTAATTGATGATCATTTATTCGATTATCTACATCAAAAACTGAATTAGACTGGTTGAAAAAAGACTAAGTTCCTTCAAAATATGAGTAAGGCAGATGACATGCAATCAATATCAAACGATTTGATACAACTAATTTTAAATTTATTATCAAAGGCATCCTGATTGGCATTTTAACAGGACTGGTCGTTGGTAATTTTCGCTTATTAATTGTTAAATCTTTAGCTACTTGGCTCAAACTTTACCAATTAGCTCATATCCAGCATTCATTCTTATTAGTTATTTTACTTATTAATGTTGCAATTGCCATCATCATTGGTTTATTAACTAAACGACAACCCCACATTATGGGTTCCGGTATTCCGGAAGTTGAAGGCCTATTAACTCAACGGATTAGCTTAAAGTGGTGGCCCATTCTTTGGCGCAAATTCATTGCTGGTGTTTTAGCAATCGGATCAGGGTTGTATTTAGGGCGTGAAGGACCATCCATTCAGCTAGGAGCGGCGGTCGGTCAAGGAATAGGTGAATACTGGGAACCATCAGCTAAAAATCAACGAATTTTATTAGCTAGTGGCGCTGCTGCTGGATTATCAGCGGCTTTTAACGCTCCGATAGCAGGGACTTTATTTATTTTAGAAGAAGTTTATCATGATTTTTCCCCATTAATTTGGATGACCTCCTTATCCGCTGCCATTAGTGCAGATTTAATCTCAATGAATATTTTTGGTTTAAAACCCGTTTTGTACATGGCTCATTTACCCGTGTTTCCCCTCCATTCCTACTACCATTTGTTATTTCTTGGTCTAATTCTGGGCATTTTCAGTTTTTTCTATCAAAGAATTTTATTACTGATGTCTTGGTTATACGCCAAATGTTTCGGCTGGTTACCCCGTATTTTTCATGGTTTAATTCCTTTGTTATTAGTAATTCCTTTAGGCTACTTTTTACCACAAACTCTTGGTGGTGGTAACAGTATTATCTTGAACTTAAGTAAATTGAAGTTGGGACTTCAAGCTTTACTGTTTTTATTATTATTGCGCTTTATTTTTTCGATGATTTCCTATGGCTCAGGACTAGCTGGTGGAATTTTTTTACCAATTTTAACTTTAGGAGCCATTACGGGCACATTATATGGCACTATCGCTGTCAAGTTAGGTTTACTGTCAACCAAATACATCGTCAATCTCTTAGTATTTGCCATGGCTGCTTATTTTGCCGGAATCAGTAAAGCTCCGTTTACTGCTATTTTATTAATTACCGAAATGGTTGGCTCTTTGCAACATCTCGTTCCACTAGCCCTTTTGTCGTTAGTGGCTTACATTGTTGATGATTTATTCGGTGGTGCGCCCATCTACGCATCCTTATTAGCCAAAATGACTATCCCGAAAACGCTCCACCAGATTAGTGGTCACCCCATACAATTTGAGTTACCAATCTCGACTGATAGTTCATTCAACGGCCAACAAGTACGTGACATTCAGTGGCCACAGGATTGTTTGTTAATCGGTATTCGCCAAGGCGCCAAAACCCTGATCGCTCACGGTGACACACTCATCATGGCGGGTGAAACCTTAATTATTCTGACCGATGCTAGTCAAGCTGACACAGTTAAAAACCTCTTGCATCAATTGGAATAATCTGCGTATTCTTGCACATTTTACTATTTCTGTTAAGATATCAATGATTATCAATTTTTTAATAAGTATTGGTTGGAGTTTCGACTTTCAAGAATTTGCTTTGGTTTGGGTTGCCAAAGACTTTTTTGAAAGTCTTTTTTTATGATTTGAAGGAGTTTGTTCGCTAATGAAGTTTATGAGTTCATTATGTTTAATCTTAGTCACCACCACTATTTTAGGTCATCTTAGTAGTAGATTGCACCTCCCGACTGTTATCGGTGAACTGCTGAGTGGCGTCATTTTAGGCCCGGCATTTTTGCATTGGGTCCAGCCAAGCAATTTACTTCAAACTTTTGCAGAGATTGGCGTCGTCTTGTTAATGTTCATGGCCGGGCTGGAAAGTGACTTATCGACCCTTCGCCGCTTTTGGCGTCCCAGCATTTTGGTTGCAGTATTGGGGATGATTTTACCAATTTTCACCGCTTATTTTACTGGCCGCTTTTTTCATTTTTCACGATTAGACAGCTTATTTTTAGGTGTGACATTTGCTGCAACTTCCGTTTCCATTTCTATTGTTGTTTTACAAGAAATGAACCAATTGACCAGTGCCGAAGGAGCCACGATTCTAGGTGCAGCGGTAGTCGATGATATTTTGGCAGTTATCGTTTTTAGCATCTTGCTTAGTTTTGTCGGAAGTCATGTTACAACTAACACCCAGCAGCAACATTTACCGTTAACACTAACACTTCAAGTTGGCTATTTGATAGTTTTATTAGTTCTTGGTCGGTGGGTAATTCCCTATCTTATGCAACTTAGTTCTCAATTGCTTCTTCCCAATTCCGAAACTATTATGGCCTTAATGATTTGCCTTAGCTTAGCTGTTCTAGCCAATGCAGTCGGTTTAAGTGATGTTATTGGGGCCTTTTTTGCTGGCCTAGCTATCGGTCAAACTAACCATCAAACGAGTATCAATCACGAATTGCAGCCCATCGGCTATGCCATCTTTATTCCAGTCTTTTTTGTCAGCATTGGCTTGAATATTTCTCTATCCGGAATTATGCAAAACATGGGATTATTTTTAGTATTAGCTATTGGTGGTATCATCGCAAAAATGTTAGGTGCTGGTTTAGGTGCGCGCTTAACTAAATTTTCTAGACATAGTTCTGCTATCATCGGTGCTGGGATGATCTCGCGCGGGGAAATGGCTTTAATTATTGCCCAGTTAGGACTACAGAGTCACTTATTCTCCAGTAATCGTTACTCAGCAATTATTGGTGCTATTATCGCCACAACATTAGTCGCACCGTTACTTTTAAAAGCTGTCTTTTCTCATCCCTAAAAGGTCAGCAACCATTATATAATAATCATTAGATAGCTAATCGAAACTAATTACCGTACCTCTCTCATAGAATAATCTGGCTATCACTGGTATAATTAGTCTCAAAATTCACTTTGAAATGGGGAATAATTGTTTTGTCAGACGCTCAGATATTTATCAACCTTATCTGGATTGTTGTCATCTTTGCGATTGCTTTCTTCTTTATTTTGGCTGAGTTTGCCTTAGTAACCACTCGCGTGAGCCAAATTGAAGATGCAATTGAAAATAAGCAAGGAAATCAAAAAAAATTACACCGTGCACTACACATGGTCAACAACTTAAATGAGTACTTATCCACTACTCAAGTGGGCACAACGGTGACCAGTTTAATTTTAGGTTGGATTGGTGAAGACACCCTACAATCTTTTTTTGATCAAGTTTTGGGTATTTCATTGAAATCTTCAACAACGCTTCACGCTATTAGTTCTGTGGTTGCTTTGCTTTTATTAACTTACCTGCAAGTGGTAATCACTGAAATTGTCCCGAAAAATATCAGTATTGATTTACCAATGAAAATGCTTCTATTAACTGTCACGCCACTACAAGCCTTTCACACCTTAGCCTATCCTTTCGTCTGGCTACTGAATATTTCGGCAACGGGCATTGTCAAAATGATCGGAATGAAGCCCGCTGACTCAGAAAGTGAAGTTTTTAGTCAATCAGAAATTTTGCGTTTATCACGTGATTCGGTCAGCAACGGCGAATTAGACAAAAATGACTTACTGTATATGCAACGAGCCTTTGATCTCAATGACAAAGTAGCTAAAGATATCATGATTGATCGCACCCGGCTTTACGTCGTCGATGTAACTGACACCGTCAATGAAGTCATTAAAGATTATTTACAGCAAGGTTTTTCACGTTTTCCAGTTGTGGCGAATAATAACAAAGACAAAATTTTAGGTTACGTTTATATTTATGATTTAGTGCGGCAAAAACAGGTTAATGGCCAGATTCCCATTAGTCGTATGCTGCGTTCCATCGTGACCGTGCCCGAAAACATGCCAATTCACAATATCTTAACGCAAATGATTGCCAAGCAAACGCCCATCGTCGTCGTCGTTGACGAATATGGTGGTACCAGTGGTATTGTCACTGACAAAGATATTTATGAAGAATTGTTTGGTACGGTTAAAGATGAAGTTGATAATGTTTCCGAAGAGTACATCATCAATAATCATGATGGTTCTTATTCAGTTAGTGGACAAACCACACTTTATGATTTTGAACGTTACTTCAAAGTTGATTTAGCTGAATTTGAAGACGTGGACTCCGTTACTTTATCCGGCTATATGCTCGATCAAAATCCGAACTTGCATTTAAACAGTATTGTCCAGTTAGATAAATTCACCTTTAAAGTGGTGGATTTCGAGCATTCTTATGTTAATAAATTTTTAGTAACCATTAATAAACCAGCCAATCAAAAGTCGGTTCCATCATCAAATGAATAATTGCACCATAACTTTAAAAATTAAAAGCATTACAATCAGAAATTAATTTTGATTGTAATGCTTTTTTAGTTGGTACAATTGAATTAAGATAATATTTTTAACCTAATTGACTTTGCCGAGTAGTGAGATAGCGTTTCGCCAGCCAACTGGAATACAAGACACTCAAGACAAAAACACTCAAAACAATCAGTAATCCTAATCCCCCATTAACACTCATATTGCCACTTCCAGTCACTGCATTTTGGCACAAGTCCCACAATGTATGGATTAGTATCACTAGTAATAGATTATCGGTAATTAAATATAAAACAGCAAAGAAAACCCCAATGCCCGCCGCATCAATTGTCGATAAGAGTACCGCTTGCCAGTGCTGTGGTGCACTGAAAAGATTCATTACGTGCATTAAACCAAAAGCGATTGAAGAACTCCAAATGGCAAAGCCATAACCGGAATGCTTTTTAACATAAGACAATCCCAGGCTTAAAAATAAACCGCGATAAAGCAGTTCTTCCAACACTCCCGAACGAACTGAAAAGACTATTTGCTCCAGATTGGGCCACTGCCAAGTTTTGAGAGGATGAAGCCAAACTGCTGAATCCAAATAAAAGATAATGATAAAGAAAATAATCATGGAACCAAAGAGAATCCCCTTCTTTTTCAAGCCTGTCCAGTTCCATAAAATGATAGGTTTTAATTGTAATTCCTGAATAGAAATATAGATAAACGGAATGATCATAAAAACCATGCAAGCCAAGAGTGAATTTCTCCAAAAGAGCAGACCGTGCGGGATTGGTACCGCAGAATAAGTATAGCCTGCAAAAATATTAATCATGAATTCATAAACTAAAATAATCAATAATGGCAATACTACTATTAACGACCAGCGATGATGTGGCCGTACTAATGTGATAGTAAAAACACTACTAATGGATAATAATGTCATCAACAAGATGAGCCAGAACGTGCTGATAAAAAATGAGCTGTGTGCCAACCAAGTTTTCAAAACATAATTATTAATAAATACATCTTGCGTCAAAAGTACCAGCACAAACCATTGTCCCCAAAAATTAATTTGATTTAAAATATGGGAGTGAAAACGATGTGTTAATTTCGGTAACCACCGATTATCAAATAAATCAAATCTCAACCCGAACGCGATAAACACAATCCCAATTATTAAATAATTAAATTCCAATTGTTGTGAGAGCATATTGGTTCCTACACCCAAAAACAGCAATATTAAAAAGGTTGCTAAATAACTGAAGTTCATAAACGTTTTCCAACTTTGGTAATTCATCTTTGTTGCCTTCCTTCACATTAATCTGACTATCCCACAAATTATGCCAAAATTTTCCAGAATTAAAAGAGTTTCCTGCTAAGTGCTACAAAAATGAACATTGATGACACATTGCTGCCACTATTCAAACTTTGTTGCGCCTACATAATGAATCTGGAATCAAAAAATTTTGTCATCAATTTAGACGAGTATTGTTTTATTCCAAACCACTTTGTCTTTCCTTAAGATAATTTATTTAACAATTTTTAGCAAGTACGTGCTTGCTTTTAAAAACGAATGCGCGTATGCTCTCCTATATCAAAATAAGGAGTTGAAATCATGCATTTGAAAAAATTTTTAAGTAATCGCGGCACTATCTTAGGTTTTCTAGTAACTTTATTGTTTGGAATTTTCGTTTTTTTGATTTATTTTACTGGTTATCAAGCCATGCCCAACAACTTGGACCAATTACCAGTGACTATTGTCAATCAATCCAAATCTAATCATCAAATTAGTCAGCAATTAAAAAAGCAGCTTCCTTTCAAGCACATTCATGAAACTCGAGATCTCCAACAGGCGCAAGCTAATTTAGCAGCGCGCAAAACTTATTTAATTATTGATATTCCTGCCCATTTTGCACAACAAGCACTGCACAATAAGCAACCACAATTAACCTTTTATGTTAATCAAGCCAATCCCACTAGTGTTAATACTAGTTTGAACACGGTAACTCAAAAAGTTAGCTTCCAGCTTACACGACAGCTAACTTTGAAACAGACTACTTTAAAACTAGCTCAACCACAATTAACTGCATTAAAGCAAACACTAGTCCAACAACAGCAAGCGGCCCAAGTAAAAGTCACCCAAGCTAAACAACAAATTGCTGCCGCACCAGAAGATCAACAGGCCAAATTAACTGCCCAATTACAACGCCAAGTTCAACAGCAACAACAGCAGGCGCAAAAAGCAGCCCAGGGCAAAGCGCAAACAATTCTGCGAGTCGCCAAACAGCAAGCACAAAAACAGAGCCAACCTGTTATTAAAGTTCAACTACACACCACCAATCCCGTTAAACAGGGCATGAATTATTCCATGGCGCCTTTTTTCGCCACCATTGCTTTATTTTTAGGTACGATGATTGCCGCACTATTACTTTACGGAACTTATGCCAAATTTGCCCAACAGATCGGCCGTTTTCAAGCTTTTTTCCATATTGAGATTGTCTACTTGTTAATTTCTTTCGTTAATGGCGGCCTAATTTCCTGGTTCATGAGTGTCATGTTAAATCTCCACCAGCTAAATTTTGGGGTACTCTGGTTGGTTCACAGTATCTTCATGCTGACTGCATTTAATTTTACCAGTGTTATCTACTTTGCCATTGGTCAAATTGGCGTCACATTAAATATTTTGCTCACAATGATTCAAGTAGTTTCTGGTGCGGGCATGCTGCCAGTGAGTGCTATGAATGGCTTTTATCGCACCATGCACTACATCTCACCGATGTATTACAATATTCAGGCAGACATGATTAATTTTTATGGCGGTCATGGTCTAAGTGCCAATATTCAAGGCCAGTTATTCTTATTAATTAGTTTGATTGTTTTGAATTTAATTATTATAATTATTCGTAAAAAACAACCATTTGTTGATTTAAGAAAGCTGAGTTAACTATGACAGACGATACCGACCAAAAAATTATGCTAGCGTTTGCTACATTAGCTAGTAAATATGGCTACCGTGGAACTACAACCCGCAAAATTGCCCAAGAAGCTGGCATTAATGAGAGTACTTTATTTCGCCATTTTCCTAACAAAAAGGCTTTATTGAAGTACTTAGTTGATAATTACATTAAGCAAATTCAAACAAATGCTAAATCTTTTCAAATCAACGGTGATGTGCGGGCTGATTTTCAACGCGCAATGCAAGATTACCGAAATTTTATTGACCAACACCAATTATCATTTTTAATCACGGTGCGAGAGGGACATGAATTTCCAGAACTAGTTGATGCTAGCCAAAGATTTTTTGATACGCGCTATCGTCTGTTTGTCGATTTTTTTCAAGAATTACAACATCGTGGTCTTATTAAAAAAAACATTAACGTCGAAGCCGAAGTTTTGAATTTAATTTTGATGAACTTTGGCAGTTCCGTGTTGAAATATGACTTATCAAATATGACTATTGGTAGTCATGCTCCAACAGACAATACAGAGATTTTCTTAGATCATTTGATTGCGGACAAAGACTAGAATTGAACCATAAAACTACCCAAATATGAATTTTAAACTAAATAACAATGATTTAAACCAATATAAAAAGGCGTTCTTAAACTTATCAGAAAAGTTTTTGAGCGTCTTTTTTAATTATTAAGAACCACAGGTTCTAAATTCATTTTACAAATTGATATGATAACTATTACAATTCGTAAATTTACGTTCCTCAAGTTGGATGAGTTATGAATTAAAACCATTATTGTTCGTTTTTCTGGAGCAGATTGAGCATGAGAATAATTTTGACTAACTAATGCAAAACCATTTTTACAGTAATTGGATTTTGGCCGCTGCACATTGCTCTTGCATTTCTTCGGGCCAGACACTAGCTTGCACTTCACCAATGTGTGCTTTACCTAACAATAACATGCATAAGCGTGACTGCCCGATACCACCACCAATCGTTAATGGTAACTCGTTATGCAAAATACCTTGGTGATACGGATATTTTAACCGGTCAGTTGCTTTTTCATGTTCCAACTGACTTTGCAGCGATTTTTCGTCAACCCGAATCCCCATACTGGACAACTCTAAAGCAGCTTGCAACGGTTCATACCAGAACAAGATATCACCATTTAATTGCCAATCATCATAGTCTGGCGCCCGGCCGTCATGTTTTTGACCATTGCTTAATTTGCCGCCAATTTGCATTAAGAAAACGGCGCCCAATTCTTTACAAATCGCATTTTCACGTTCCCGGGGCGATAAATCTGGATAACGATCTAATAACTCTTGTGTGGTAATGAAATGTATTTCATCAGGCAAATGATAAACTGCTTGTGGATAACGATACCAGACTTCATCTTCTAAATGCTTCACTACCTTAAAAATTAATTTAACAGTTTGCTTTAATGTATCTAATGTGCGTTCTTCGCGTTTAATTACTCGTTCCCAATCCCACTGATCAACGTAAATCGAGTGAAAATTATCCAAATCTTCATCTTTGCGAATCGCATTCATATTGGTATATAAACCTTCATGAACTTGAAAACCGTATTTTTTAAGTGCTGCGCGCTTCCACTTAGCTAACGAATGGACAATCTCAATTGAGTCATCAGAATAATCTTTCATCTTAAACGCTACCGGAGTTTCCACGCCATTTAAGTTATCATTCAAACCGGTGCCATGTGGTAAGAACATCGGCGCACTTAATCGCTCTAAGTGCATGGCTGCACCAAATTCGGTTTGAAAAGTTTCCCGAATATACCGAATTGCTTTTTCGGTTTCTCGAACTGATAATTTTGGATCATAGTCTTTCGGAATTATTAATGTCATGGAAATATCCTCCTTAATTAATTATCAATTAAATAAAACTAAAAAAAGCCCTTCATCCCAATCAAGGGACGAAGGACTCGCGGTACCACCCTAGTTGCTTTGCAGCCAACTCAAACACGTACAAACATACGCTATGGATGATAACGGCCATTACCGGCAAACCTTACTTAACTAGTATTTTCAGGCCTACAACTGACGAAAGTGTTTTTCAAATAGTTAATTCTGGTATTGGGTTCTCACCGCTCCCAACTCACTGTCCAGTTCAACTATTTTACTCCTCTTTCTGAATGTTTTTAGTTTTTATGGTTATCACTATAACACCAAAAATTAAAATTGCAAGTTTTAAATTAAAAATAAATTAAAGTTTTAAATCCATATCGTTTTTTCCATCGTCAGAACGTCGAACTTTAATTTTCTTTTTAATTAATACCCATACTTCATTTTCTTTTTTATGATATGTCAAATCCAGCTGAGATTTCCTATAAATTGCACATTTTATCATATACCTAAAGATAGAATTAAAAATTCCCTGTGCCATGGTAAAGAAAGCAACTATACAAACAATAATCAATAAAATAACTATAATGGGGAGAAATAAATTTAACAAATCATGATAATTAGAAATGATTATTTCCTTACTGGATAGTGAATTGAACAACACAGTAAGACTGTTAAAAACAGTGAAATATAAAGTAGTCATCGAAATAGTAATCGTTATTATCGGTAGTACCAAAGTTGCAAAAAAACTATCTTTAGAATCGGACAATAATTGTTTTAAATATTTGGAATCAATTTTAGTAGTCATGTAATCAATAGATAATTGCATTTTCTTCCAGTAACATCTTGATAAAATAAATATAACTATAAAGCCAATGCTTACACAATTTAATATATGATTTTGTGATTTTATATTAGTTTGAGTCCTATCGTTAATAATGTTAAACAAGTCTACAAAAAATAACAATTCAACTAAACAAGTAAATATTAAAGGTATGGAGCTTGGAAGATAACTGTTTCTTATATTCCTATAACTGATATTATTTTTCATGAACTTTTAAACTCCTAACATCGCAATTGGCAAAACATGAACATGATCTTTTTGCCTTGTGTAGGCATATTGACCCGTATTTAGCAAAACCTTAGTTGTTTTAAAATCATCTTTAACCAAATCTTCGAACCAATTAAGGTGACGAACATCTTGATCTGATGCTGCATTTGCACTAGATTTAACTTCAAACAAAATTAATGAGTCACCTTTTTGTAAAATAAAATCAATTTCATGAAATCCTCGATGATCTCTAAAATGAGACAATATAGCATTATTAGCATCAGCATATACAATTAAGCTTTGATAGACCAACGATTCTAACAATTGCCCAATAAACGTCTGATTAAATTTACCAACATGTTTAGGCACTTGATAATCCACCAACTGACTACGATCAACTCCTAATAATTTTAAAGCAATCGCTGGATCCAACATATAATGTTTTGGCGATTTGGCTAAATTAGGATACAGTTTTCCTACTCCTAAAAAAGCAGGAACTTCATCAATAATATAAAGTATTTCCAAAGCTTCGCGGTAATCATTGGCTGTTGTCCGATTCAAATTTTCACCATTAGCAGTTGCCGAATCAATTATGGTTTGAAATTTTGTAGTGGTACCAATAGACGCAGCATATGATTTTAACCAAGCCAAAAGACTAGCAGGTTTTCTAACTGTAAATCCATTTTCAGCAAAATCATGATCGATAATGTTATCAATATAACTTTGTAATAAAAGTTCCCGAGCTTTCTGAGGTCTTTTACGAATTCCCGGAAAACCCGATTTAAAGATTTCGCCTAAGTAATCACTAAGTGTTTTTTGAGTGACTCCATGGATACTACCTTCATTCGAAAAATCAAATAATTCATTGATGTGAATATAATTGTCAGACATTTGCCGTTCTTGAATTGAATAAGGGCGTAGTTTCAATCTAACGATTCTTCCCGCTCCGCCATGAATTTTTGAGTTTATTCTAATACTACTACCTGAAAATAAAAAACTACCATTTGAGACACCATTATCAACTTGATGTCTAACAAAAGTCCACAACTCAGGTGCATACTGCCATTCATCTAGCAAAATTGGCTTTTTATCTTTTAAAATAATGTTCGGGTCATTAGTAAGTAACAACTTCTCTGTTTCATTATCCAAACTATAGTTTGTTTTAGCAAACTGTAAACAAGTCTCTGTTTTGCCAACTGCCTTTGCTCCCTCAACCAAGACAGCAGGTAATTCCGTCAAAATATCTTTTAAGGGTTGATCAATTATTCTAGGATCATACATAATTACTCTCCTTTTTGATTAAGTACTATACAATTTTTACACTCTCTAATGAACATTTTTTACACTTTCTATTATACAATTTTTACACTCTCTACTGGGCAATTTTTACACTAACGCAAAAAATAAAAGAACTACGACACAATTTCCCTAGAAAAATATCGTAGTCATGATGTGACCATCTAAGTTACCCTAATTTCGGGGGTTACATAAATTATTACATTTCTATTTTTCATTTTAGCAACTCAAAATTGCATCGTATCAATCTAAAAGTGCGCAATTTCCCGGGAAAATTTGCTGGTAGCACTCGCTATTTTTAGCTATATTTAGATTAAAAAAGCAAGGAGCCTTAACCTATGAAAATCCAATTTGCAGCTCAACTCTTACAATTAAGAAAAGAAAAAGGAATCTCACAAGAACAATGAGCTCAAAGTTTAAATGTTACCCGCCAAACCATCTCCAAGTGAGAACTTCAAGAAGCTACTACTGACCTAAATAAAATCCAGGCGATTGCCGCTTGTTTCAAGGTACCTGTTGAAGAACTGCTCTTTGGTTCAGATTTTAAAAATAAAACTATCCCTGTATCTAAAAACAAAAAGCGCTCTCAGCCTATTAATAATGGTTGGGAATTTTTAGCTCGATACTTTTGGAACATTATTATTGGTGTTTGTGTCTTGGCATTTTCTTTATCATTTTTTATCTAAATTAAGAAAAAATTACCTCGTTCTGTTGCTCAGATCACACAATTACTAACAATTCCAATTTAAAATCGATTACATCATGGAAATGATTGTTCCATTTTCAGAATTACGGTACAATGTGTCTGTAGGTTGTACATCTAGGAGGGTATTTAAATGGCTTATTTAGATAACGGTAATCAAATCTTTAAAGACGCACGGAAAAATCATTATGCTGTTGGTGCTTATAACACTAACAATGTTGAATGGACACGCGCTATTTTGCGGGCTGCTGAAGAAACAAGAACTCCATTATTAATTCAAGTTTCTACTGGCGCTGCTAAATATATGGGTGGTTACAAATTCGTCAAAGACATGGTCGAAGATCAAATGGATTCCATGAACATCTCCGTTCCAGTTGTTTTGAACTTGGATCACGGTGACTATGACTCAGCCATTGAATGTATCAAATTAGGCTATTCATCAGTTATGTTTGACGGTCATGCTTTACCAACAGAAGAGAACTTGGCTAAGACCAAAGAAATCGTTAAGTTGGCTCATGAACGTGGTATTTCTGTTGAAGCTGAAATTGGTAAAATCGGTGAAAACCAAGGCGCTGAAGGTGGCGAATTAGCTTCTGTTGAAGATGCTAAAGCCTTTGTTGCTGCTGGCGTTGACAAATTAGCTTGTGGAATTGGTAATATCCACGGTGTTTATCCAGAAGGCTGGACGGGCTTAAACTTTGACCGTTTGAAAGAAATCGCTGATGCCGTTGATGTACCTTTAGTTTTGCATGGTGGTTCTGGTATTCCTGAAGAACAAATCAAGAAGGCGATCTCTCTTGGTATTTCTAAAGTGAACATCAACACAGAATTCCAATTAGCTTTCCAAGAAGCTACTCGTAAATACTTTGAAGAACACAAAGATGAAGATAAAGCTAACAAGGGTTATGATCCTCGTAAGTTACTTCTTCCTGGTGCTGAAGCTATTACTGATTCCATGAAGGAAATGATCGGTTGGTTAGGTACTCCATCAATTGATGAAGAATTAAAATCTGCTGCCTTTGATCGTAGCTCCTTAAACGAAGAATAATAACAATTAAATTTATTGACTAAACGCAACTGGCAATTTTTCAGCCAGTTGCGTTTTTTGATTTGGAAATTCGATAAAAACCGTGAAACCTACTGTATTTCTTCAGGAATTGGCTTAAAATATAGGTGAAATAAATAATTAAGAGAGGCTTATCATGAAACCACACCGAAAAAAAGGTTCTTGTACAACAATTCTAGTCGGAAAGAATGCATCCATTGATGGTTCGACCATCATTGCGCGCAATGAAGACGGTAATGCACCGCTGCATCCACAAAAATTTGTTTACGTGAAACCTGAAGATCAACCGCATCATTATCAAGCTGTTTTAAGTAAATTCAATTTGGATTTACCAGCCAATCCGTTAGGCTATACTTCCACTCCGGAAGCTGTTAGTGGTCACGGGCTCTGGGCAGCAGCAGGGATCAATAGTGAAAATGTCGCTATGAGTGCTACAGAAACGATTACCACCAACAGTCGCATTTTGGGGCTGGACCCCTTAGTCGACGATGGCTTAGGAGAAGAAGATATCCCCACCATTGTCTTGCCCTATATCCACAGTGCGCGCCAAGGAGTAGAACGTTTAGGACAATTGTTAGAAGACTACGGCACCTATGAGACTAACGGCATTTGCTTTGCCGATAATGATGAAGTTTGGTATTTCGAAAGTATTGCCGGTCACCACTGGGCCGCAATCCGGATTCCTGATGATTCTTATGTAATTGCTCCTAATCGCTTTAACATTACTGATTTTGATTTTCAATCGCCCGATACCCTCTGCTGTAGCGATTTAGAGGACTTAATTGAACAAAACAACTTAAATCCCGATCCCGAAGGCTATAATTTACGTCATATTTTTGGTAGTGCCACTATCAAAGATACTCGTTACAATAATCCTCGTGCGTGGTTCGGACAAAAATATTTCAATCCCGAATTTCAAACGACACCAATTGATCAAGACTTGCCTTTTATTTGTCAGACAACGAAAAAAATCAGCATTGAAGATGTCAAGTTTGTCTTAAGTTCCCATTACCAAAACACGCCGTATGATGTTTATGGTACAACCAATAGTGCGGAACAAAAGAAATTATTCCGGCCTATTGGCATCAACCGCAATCAAGAGTTACACATTTTACAGATTCGCAATAATGTTCCTCAAGAAATTGCCGGTGTTCATTGGTTAGCCTTTGGCCCCAATACTTTTAACGCAGTAATTCCTTTTTATGCTAATATTAATGATACTCCAGCAACTTATCGCGATACCACTGACCAATTTGATCCTCAAAAAATGTACTGGTTAGCTAATACTTTAGCCGCTTTTGGTGATGGACATTTTAATTTGGTTGAAGATTCCGAGAATGCTTTCGAACAAAAAACGGTCGCCGCTTGTCGTCATTTACAAATTCAAGCCGATCAACAAGCGATTAAAGAAAGTGATGTCCCCAGTTATTTAACCCAAGTTAATGACCAAATGGCCCAAATTTCTTTGATCAATTCGACCGAATTATTAGGTGAGATGGTGGGCTTAGTGGCTCCACGGATGAATTTACAATTTACTTTGCACGATTAAATTAAAGTTGTGACAAAGAGCGGGTCAAAGCTACACTATTACTGTAGCTAGATACAAACTTATGCTTCTGAGAGCAATGTCACATAAAAATTGTGCTCAATTCCGCTTCAAAGCAAAAAAAGAACTTTCCATCCGGAAAGTTCTTTTTTACATATACAACTGATATTAAAACCCAACTATTTAAAATAATGTTGTGCCCAGTCTAAGACTTTGGTTTGATATTGTTGTGGTTGTTTTTGATAAGACTGCGCATGACTAGCGCCTTTCACTAACCACAATTTTTTAGGACCATGGTCATTGTCATAGTTAATCCGCGCATTTTTAGTCGGCACGAAAGTGTCTTTAGTACCGTGAATAATAAACAGTGGTACGTGATTATGCTTTAAAGTTTGCGCAGTATCCGCATCATAAAAACTATACTTGGCAATCATTTTAGTAAACATATTAGCGGTTGGAATCAACGGAAAACTTGGCAAGTGAAAGAGGGCCTGTAATTCGTGTTCCAATTCACCCTTAATCGAAGCGTAGCCACAATCGGCGACCGCAAATTTGACTTGCTGCGGCACGTTTAACCCCAAATAATACATGACCGTGGCCGCACCCATACTAACGCCAAATAAACCAATCTGACTCTGCATGCCATTTTTACGTAAAATTTGCTGCACCCAGCCTTGATAGTCCTTGCGATCTAACCAACCGTATCCTAAGTATTGGCCACCACTGCGTCCTGAAGCGCGATCATCCGGTGCCAACACATTATAGCCTGCTTGATGGAATAATTTAATATATGCACCCATTGTTAAACTATTATCGCCATAGCCATGGGCTAATAACATCGTTTTCTTCGTCGTCTGAGCAGCTGGATAATAGCGCGCTTTTAAATGAACTCGTGCTTTATCACTTGTTGTTTGCTGCCAAACTTGCTGCGGCGCTTTTTTGGCCCATAGCTCACTGGTCGTTAATGCTTGACCAGCGTTACGGGCACTGTAACCCCCCTTTTTAATTGCAAAATTAAACAAATAATAGGCGCCACCCAAATCTGCCGCGAGCAACAACACGACTAAAGTGATCACCAATGCTTTCCAGTGCTTTTTGATCATGCCTGAACCTTCTTCACTAAATCTAACGGTTGCTCAATTAAATCAATGACGCCCGCCTGCTGTAATTCTTGAGCCGTACCAAAACCGTACAATACCCCAATCGTTGCTATTTGATTAGCTTGTGCGCCGAGAACGTCCGTATTACGGTCACCAATCATCAGCGTTTCGGCGGCTGTTAATTGATTATCAGTTAAAGCTTGAGCGATGATCTCTTTTTTAGACATGGTTTCACTCAAATCAGCGCCGTAAATACCATTAAATTGGTCTGTTAAGTTTAATTCTGCTAAAATTTGACGCGCAAAATTCTCCGGTTTGGCTGTTGCCACAAAAAGTTGTTTTCCTAATTGGCGTAATTGTGCTAACATTTCAGTAATCTGCGGATAAAGATTTAATTCTAACCAACCTTTTCGACCATAGTAATCTTGAAAATCTGCAATCAGTTTAGTCGACAATTCACTGTGTGCCGGAATTTGACTGTATTGCGCCAAGCTTTCCATCAAAGGTGGCCCAATGAACTTCCGTAATTGGCTATCAGATGGGACTGCTAAGCCTTCCGTTTGATACGCAAACTTCAAGGAATTCATAATTCCTAAGCCACTATCAACTAGGGTTCCATCTAAATCAAAAAAAATATTTCTTAACAAATTAATTCCTTCTTCACAATTTTTTTACAAAATAAGACTACAATCATTCGTATATCATAATTGAGGTGAACTCATGAAAGGTACTAACGTCCAAACTGGTCTGAGTCAACAACAGGTGCAAGAACAGTGCCAGCATGGCAATACTAATCAGGTCAAAAATCAAAATTCCACACCAATCTCTAAAATTATATCAAAAAATCTGATTACTTTATTTAATCTGGTCAATTTAGTCATTGCCATTTTGATTTTTAGCACTGGTCGTTTCGCTAATCTGTTCTTTTTAGGACCCGTCGTCGCCAATTTTATCATCGGTACATATCAAGAAATCCACGCTAAAAGGCAGTTGGATCATTTAACTTTTTTAAATCGCCAAAAAACCCAAGTTCTCCGTGCTGGACAGCAAACTACGGTCTTTCAAGATGAGTTAGTCTTGCATGATCTCGTAATCTTACAGCGTGGTAACCAAATTCCCGCCGATGGTCGCGTTCGGCAAACCTCCCATTTAGAAGTTGATGAATCTAACCTTACTGGCGAATCAACTCCAGTCATTAAAACCGAAAATGATCAAGTTCTATCCGGCAGTTCAGTTGTTAGTGGCCAGGCCCTGGTTGAATTAACGGCTGTGGGGGAGCAAAGCTTTGCGAATCGCTTAGCCAATTCTGCCAAGCAACAACAACACAATGTTTCACAATTATTAAACATCATCAACCAAATTATCAAAGTTCTCACCTATATCATTGTCCCCTTAGGATTGTTGCTCTTTTGGAGCAGTTTTCAGCATTCCCATAATTGGTCAGCGGCCATTTTAGGGACCTCCGCCTCCATTATCGGCATGATTCCTCAGGGACTCGTCTTACTAACTTCTGTGGCCCTGGCCGTTGGCGCGGTTCACTTGAGCCATAAACAAGTCCTAGTCAAATCTATGACGGCGCTCGAATCCTTAGCACGCGTTGATACACTATGTTTAGACAAAACTGGCACCATTACCACGGGCAACCTGCAATTAACTCAAGTAATTGCGGAAAGTTTAACTACGCAACAGTTGTTAGCCATTAGTCAAACTATCGTTCGTGCTACCAATGAAACCAATGAAACGGCCCAGGCCATTTTAACAGCGCAAGAACCAGCAGCTGATTTACCAGCCATTGAGAGTATCGTAGCTTTTTCTTCACAACGTAAATGGTCCGCCGTTAATTTAAAACACCAAGGCTCGTTTGCCTTAGGTGCCCCGAATTTTATCTTACATGACACTGACCAAATTAAGCGCGCGCAAACTTATGCGCAACAAGGTTATCGTGTCTTGGCTGTCGTCCAATCACCAAAACTCATTACTGAAACCATTGAACAGCCACAACTCTTAGGCTATCTTTTGATTCAAGATGAAGTGCGACCGACGGCGGCTAATACTTTTCAATATCTTCAAACGCAAGGTGTCGCTTTAAAAATCATTTCTGGCGACGATCCAGCTACCGTTCAAACCATTGCGCAACAAGTTAATTTAAGTACCGACATCAAAGCTATTGATATGTCCAGTGTGGCTGTAGACCGTCCCCTCGAAGATTACGGCCAAATTGCCCAAAAATATACCGTTTTCGGGCGCACTTTACCGGAGCAAAAGCAAAAATTAATCAAAGGTTTACAACAAAACCAGCACCAAATCGCCATGACCGGTGATGGAGTCAACGATGTTTTAGCAATGCGCCAATCGGATTGTGGCATTGCTATTGCGGGCAACAGTGATGCCGCTGAAAGTGCTGCCGACTTTGTTTTATTAAACCAAGATTTTGATTCCATGATTTACGTTCTGAATGAAGGGCGGCGCGTTATTAATAACATTGAACGAGTAGCAGCCTTATATCTGATTAAAACTATGTATTCAGTGCTGTTAACCATTTGTTTTATTGTTATGCGCACCAACTATCCTTTTCATCCGGCACAATTAACGCCGATTAACGCTTTAACCGTAGGAATTCCCACCTTATTTTTAGCCTTGCAGCCCGATTTTCGTCCTCCTGAAGGCCGCTTTTACAAAAATGTTATGCAAGTGGCGTTGCCAGCTGCTTTAGATATTACATTATTTGTAGTCTTACTTGTTTTATTTGGTACTAAGTATCAACTTCATTACCCGTTAACTTCCACCTTGGCAGTTTTTGCCGTTAGCATGATCAGTTTTGCTGCATTATGGACTATCTCGCGCCCCATTAATCGCGGTACACTAATTATTTTCACCCTCCTTTTTATCACTAATCTACTCATGTTCATTGGTTGGGGTAAACCGTTTGAGCTGTTGAATTTGTTTCACCATCAACAACTTTATTGGAGCTTAATCATCCTAATCACCTTTTATCCGGTATTTAAAATTTTACGTGAATTTCTGGTCCGTTACTGCTTCAAATAATACCGCGACAAAAGTCGCCTAAAAGCTGAGGAACGATTAAGCAAAAAATTGAAGTTTGACTTTGTAAACTGAATGATTAATTTGTTGTTAACCATCATTTAAATTAAATCAGAATTGGGCCTTTAACAGCTTGTTTGGCATCCGCAATCACCAATCCCATTTCTTGATCACCTAATGCTTTAGTGGCGGTTCTCAGATTTTGTTGATTGATAATCGTAAAAGCATAATTTAATTGCACCGCTAGTTTCACTAATGGCTGACGATAACTATGACTCAAACGACCATTAATATACAAATGATACTGCGGATATCTTTGCATGACTTGTTTAACTACTGCTAAATTTTGCACTTGGCGCACTTGTGCTACCGTTAAAGCTAACGCGACTCGCTCTTGAAAATTACCCAAAAATTTACGTTTTTCATCGGGTTTTAGTTGCGGCTTGCCAAAAACATTTTGCTTTAAATAGTCTTCTACACTTGTCATTTCTACACCTAGATTCATCAAAGATGATACTTTTTAACTTGATACAAAGTTTTCAAAATTCGATAATTAGCCTGACCAATACTTTTAACATGCTGCAAGTTATACGTATGGGTTGCACTTTGACCATGTTGCCAGTAATGATACAATGGCGTAGAGTCCACATAGAAGCGACTTGTCAACGCCACGTATTTGATATTAAATACCTGATCTTCCATCAAAGACAAGTCGGGTGCAAAAGTTAAATGATGCTTGCGAATCGTTGTCAGACGATAAACTTTATTCCAGGTGTAACCCATAACCGAGCCATTTGTCATTTTAGTTATTTGTTTAACTAATTGTGCTTGCGAATAATAAGCTGGGGGCAATGGTTGGATTTTATTGAGGACTTTCTTCGCAGATTCTTTAACAAAACCACACACGGCTAAGTCTAATTGTTGATCTTGAAAGCACGTTAAAAAATAATCGGTAAATTGTGGTTCCAGCCAGTCATCACCATCAATAAAAGTAATTAAGTCCCCCTGTGCTTCTAAGATTCCCCGATTGCGAGCCGCCGAAATGCCTTGATTAGTTGTCTGACTGATTAACCGAAAGTTAGCGTGGTGTTGGACAAACTCTTGGGCAATCGCCACCGTTTGATCAGTGGAAGCATCATTAACCATCAACAATTCAAAATTCTGATTAATTTGTTGAACAATGGACGTTAAACTACGTCGGAGCAATTGTTCTTCGTTATACAAAGGCATCACTAACGTTAATTTCACTATAAACTGTCTCCTAATTTTCAATACCTATATTGTATTAATTTCAGTGAGGATTCTCAATGCAAAGAATTTTTCAATTTTCTAACACTAATAATTTTCGAGAATTGGGCGGTTATCCCACAACCGACCACCGTCACATTCGCTGGCACAAAATTTTGCGCGCCGGTTACTTAAGTGCCTTAACACCGCGTGAATTGCGCTACTTAAAGCATTACGGCTTACGCTACAGTTTTGATTTGCGATCTGAATATGAACGAAAAAATTGGCCGGATCCCGAGACTTCATTTTTAACATTAATTGCCGCACCACTCTATGCAGCACCTTCTAGTACTACTACCGGTGATAAGCTTTATCAAACATTGCCCCCGGACCAACAATTTTCGGGGTTACCCGGCATGTACCAACAAGTTGTCTTAGATCATTATTCCCAACAAGTTTTTTATCATTTTTTCGCGGTTTTATTAGAAAATCAGCACCCCAATCAATCCGTTGTCTTCCATTGTTCAGCGGGTAAAGATCGCACAGGCATTTTAGCCATTTTACTACTCCTAGTTTTACAAGTACCCATCGACTATATTACGCAAGATTATCTCCTGACTAATCTCATGTACACCCACGCCACTGATCTAGCTTATTTAGATAATCCTAACGATCAAACTATTCAACAAATGAATTTCACACCCGCGGATCAAGCTGCTGTTGTGGCTATTCAGACGGCCGTAACGGCCGTGTATGGTTCCTGGTCAAAATTTGAACAACAAATTCTGGGTTTAAGCCCTACTAAAAAAGCACTTTTACTTCAGTTATACACTACCAAAGATTCAATATAAAAGAGTCCCTTCATCAAGTTCGTGATCCAGTTACCAATAAATACTGCAACTGTAATCAAATTGAAACTTGTACAAGGGACTCTTTTTATTTTTGGAAACCAGTTTGGCCGGCATGCCATTGGACGGGCAAAATATATTCCGAATCTGTGGCCTGTCCGTGTAATCTTTGCTGTAAAACTTCAACCGCCAGTTGCGCTAATTGAGCAATTGGCTGTACAACAGTCGTTAATTGTGGAAAGAGATTTTGTAATAAAGTAGTGCCATCATAGCCCACTACTAACAAATCGTCAGGTACTCGGCGCCCAAATTCTAAAGCCACTTGGCAAATTAAGATCGCGTCTGTATCATTAGCGGCAAAAATAGCTTCCACATCTGGATGTTCTTGAAAAATCTTTTGAAAAACGCGCCGCTTAGCCGCGGCACTAATATTAAAATCTAGTTCATACGTCACTGGCGTTAACTGATGGTCTTGCATCACTTGTTCATAAGCTCGCCTTCGCTGTTGGGCGGGCGTAGCGAGATCATGGGGACCATTCGTATGAATAATTTTCGTGACGCCTTGATCCAACAAATGTTGGGTCGCTAACTGACCGCCGTGAAAGTTGTCCGAAGCAATAATGGGTATGTCATCACTGACAATGCGATCAATCGCCACAATCGGCAAATTTTTTTTCTGATACTGGCTTAAGCCTTGATTATGCGTACCGACAATTAAACCATCCACCTGTTTAATTAATAGTTGATCCAAATAGTCCGCTTCCTTACGCGAATTATTCATCGAATTACCAATTAAAACTTTAAAACCTTGTTGGTATAATTGATTTTCCAAACTCGTAGTCAACTCACCAAAAAAAGGATCCGCCACAGATGGTAATAAAATACCAATCAAGTCCGTTTTATGATGATACAATTGGCGCGCCACAACATTGGGATGATAATCCAATTGATCCATGGCTGCATAAACTTTATCAATCGTCGTTTGACTTAAATAGCCGCGGCGATTCAAGACACGTGAAACCGTCGTTTTTGAAACTCCTGCCAGTTGCGCAACATCCTCTAATTTTGGCACCTAACATTGCTCCCCACTTTTTTAGTTTCATTATAGCTCAACTATTTTGGTCAAAAAAGTTGTCACGAAAAAGTGATTAGGACAAAAAGAAAGGGAGCGTCAATTTCAACAAACAATCTTTTTAATATTGATTCGTGGCTGCTTCCAACTGGTAAACCAAACTATCAGCTACTCCTTGACCGTCAGCTTGCAGTTGAATTACAGATGCTTGGTTAAAGTAATAACGTTCACTAAAGACCACTTCGCCTTGATTGACAAAAATTTCTAAGGAACTACGATCAACAAAAATTTGTAATTGCAACTGATCACAATTTTGTAATTGACCATAACGAGCCGTTTCGCGGTCGGTGCGACTCACAATTAATTGCTGTTGCTTAACTAAATAAGTGAGCTTTGTTTGGGCAGTAGTGGTGGGATCTTGAAACATAACTTCGATTTTAGTACCCTGAAATTGTACTAGATCTACGTTTAATTGCCATTCCACCGTGGCTTGATCTTGACTAATGATTATTGGCTTTTCACTTAAGGCACAGCTTTGTTGTTGCAATACCTTTTGTCTTAAGGACTGCACTTCTTGAATCGGTCGCATATATAAATGCTCATTTTGCCAAACTAACTCGCGGGGCAAAGTTAACGCTCCCGACCAACCATCAGCTTGTTCTGGCATGTCACTTTCCCACATTGCTAGCCAGCCAACCACAATGCGCCGGCCATCAGGAGCAAGCATCGTTTGCGTCGCATAAAAGTCATGCCCTAAATCTAATTCGTGAAAACCCATCTGGGCAAACTGCGGTGTTTGATAATCTAGCTGACCCGCAAAGTAAACCGTTTGGTGTAAGTTCAAATATTGCTGGTTTTGTGCTTGAATCCCTTGCGGCGAAGTCAACAATAAGTCTTGACCGTTTAAATGAAACAAATCCGGACACTCCCACATATAACCTTCTAGTTGACTATTTTTAGCTTGCGTCAGTGGTCCTAAATAGTCCCAGTCCACTAAATTATCGGAGCGATACAACAATACGCGGCCCAAGCCAGCCTTAGTTTGCCCACCTAAAATAACATAGTAATGACCGTCATGCTCCCAAACTTTGGGATCGCGAAATTCTTGTGTATTATCGGCTGGCGGTGTAGCAATAACGGGATTATGTTCATATTTGGTAAAATGAATGCCATCAGTGCTATAAGCTAAGTTTTGATTCTGCCAGTAACGATCGGGATCTTTTTCATCATAATAGTTATTACCGGTATAAATTAAATACAAAGTATCATCTTTAACAATCGCACTACCAGAAAAACAACCGTTTTGATCTTCCGCATCGCCTGGTGTTAATGCCACAGGCAAAGTTTCCCAGTGTAATAAATCCTTACTGCGCGCATGACCCCAGTGCATCGGTCCCCATTTAGGGGCATCCGGATAGTACTGATAAAACATATGATAATAACCTTGAAAATAACAAAAACCATTGGGATCATTAATCCAACCCGCTGGAGCCATCAAATGATATCCCAAGCGATAACGCTGATTAGTTACTTGTAAAGCTGTCATTTTTTTACCTCAACTTTTAATTTATGAACGAATAAAGGGATCACCGTTAACATCTTGATCATCTTTTTTCAAAACGAAGAATGCATAAATTCCCGCTAACAAAACTGTAATGGCAATCACATGAAAGGTACTACTATAGCCAATATGATCGCGCAAGGTTCCTAAGGGGTTGGACAGTAACACTTGACCAATCTGTGACGCGACTTGAAAGCCAATCATATATAATGTCGCAGATAATTTGGTATCAAAATGTAATGTGAAATAACGGAAGATCGGCAACGAAAACAGTGGTACTTCAATTGAATGTAACATTTTAATGCAGGAAATCGCAACCGGATTATGGAACAAGCCGCAAGCTCCAATACGCACAAACATAACTGTCACACCAAGTAATAAGGCATTTCGGACACCAATTTTCCGCATCAAGATCGGCACTAAACTCATCATTAAAGCTTCGCAAAAAACTTGAATCGAATTTAACGTACCATACATATGTTGACCCAAAGCGGGATTAGCAAATAATTTCGTATAAAAATCTGGGAACATTTGTTGATCAAAAACCGTATAGAAAGTATTCGTAAACATAATAAAGATAATAATGAGCCATAACTCTTTCATTTTTAACAAACTCAACATATCTTTCAGAGATGGTGTATCACTGCCTTCGCCTTCAAAAGTTAGGTTTTGATCCACCGTTTTTTCTTGTTTAGGCTTCCAAAAGATTAATTCCAATAATAGCAACACCCCAAATCCCGAGGCTACGACAAAATTCAGTTTGGGATTAATGACAAAGAGATATCCTGCTAATAGTGCCACCATTGCATAACCAAAAGAACCCCAAGCCCGCGCTTGACCATATTCAAAATCAAAGCGGCGACTCATCTTTTCTGCCACGGCTTCAAAAATTCCCGAAGCCGATAAGAAACCGGCTGATAAAAAGACGGCCCCGACAATAATTCCTAAAATAAAATGATGACTTAATAATGGTGCGTAAATCCAGACAAAAAACGGTCCGATTAAAGCATCTAAAATTGCACAAAAAATTAATAAGTAACGTTTAATCACTAATTTATCCTGTAAAGTACCATAGATAAACATTAAACATAGAGTAACTAACGAATTGGCTGAATAAATAGTTCCCACAGCACCACCAGATAAACCTAAACCATTTTGTTTAGAAGTCAGCCAAACTTGAAAGAATGACCACCAAACACCCCAAGATGCAAAAAACAAAAGTAACGTCACTGAATTTTGTAAATAAGAAGGATTCTTCAGCGTTTTTTTAAGATTTAACATACAATTTTCAATCCTTTCTGCGGTGACTCTGACTGTCAACCGGTTATCATAATCTTAAAACGTTTACAGATATTATTATATGATTTCGTTTTCATATGTCAACCGGTTATCATATTTTTAGATAATCTTTTTTTAATCCATTAATCATCAAATGAAACGAAATATCAAAGTTTAATCCCTTTTTTGGAAATTCTGTCCCACTTTTGAAACAATTATCCGACAATTACTTTTGTTGTGTCGTTTCTGCAACACTTCAACCGTTCTTGTAGTGGTTCTTTGCCTAAATTTTGGTTAATATACAATTGTCAACTGAGAGAAGTTCTCTCATCTGATCATAATTGTAGAACATTGTAACTTAAGACCTCTTATTAGGAGGTTGTTACAATGAAAACATTTTTAAGTCTTTTAAGCGTTTTAGCATTAAACGCTTCTGTGGTTTTTACTAATCCTGCTGGTTACTCCCCTAGTGCCGCAGCTGATGATGTAAAAACTGAAACAATGAGTGCTGTAAACCCCATATCAAATAATAAAAAACAGCAACCCATTCAAGTTAAGTCGGAATTAGCCAGTACTCCCCATACTGGTAGTTCTCTTAACTACTTCCCCAAAGATACTACTAGTCAAATGAATCAAAGTTCTCCCCAGAACAATGAATCAAAACAAACGGTACCTTCCCCCCAAGCAGATACCGCAAAGACCCCAACGTTGAGTGGTCAGCAAAGTAGTGATACTACTAATGCCATCGCGTTTAACAATGTTAAGTTTCCAATCGGAGATTTCCACGGCAATGGAAATGTTCCCGGAGACGGACATATTTATCGTTGGGATGACGCACCAGTTGATAATTGGTTTTTACTAGAGCGTTCAACACCGCAAGCAAACATGGTCTGGAAGTTACAAGTAGGTTCTACAATTTCGGCAAATAATCAGACATATCATGTATATTCCATTTTAAATGGAGTGAGTCATAGTGACCCACGGCCGATGGAAGCTTTAAAGAGCAATGGTGGGATTTTAATTCAAACATGTGAACAACCAGTTTACAATTCCCCGTTAACCTTTGTGCTCGCTAAATAAATAATTGTAGATAAAAATAAAAAGATTAGACACGTTGGTCTAGTCTTTTTTAGTAGCTTGATTAATCATTATCTAAAAACAAATTCTTATACGATATCTCTGCTAGATGTTGACTTAATTCCTCGGCCGGTTCTTTTGACCCATCAAAATACCATTGCCGCACAGCACCTAAACCGCCTTCCACATTATACCAAACTAAATCAAAAGATTTATGTGGTAATACTCCTTTAACAATATAGTTAGTTAACGTTTTGACAAATAAAAAGAAACATTCATCGCTACACAACACCCGAAACTTTTGATTATCATCTTTAATTTTCAAAAGTGCCTGCGTCAAAATTTTAGTATATGCTGCCAAGAAATCTGGTTGTTTACGGCACTCCCTTACCGCATTAATCCAAAGATCACAATTTTGCTCGATGATTTCTATCATGATTTCATAAGTATTACGATAATGTGCATAAAAAGTCGATCGATTCACATTAGCTACATTGCACAACTCTTTGATAGTAATGTCATCTAACATCTTCTTCTGCATCAATTGAACTAAAGAAGTTTGTAACATTAGTTTAGTATAGTTAAAACGTGCTGATTTTGTTAACATGAGAATCCCCCCAATACCCATACATGTTTATCATAAACCCTAAGTCAAATAAATGTAACAAAAAAGACACTACATATCGAATTACCAAAGTCCTCCCCAGAACAATGAATCCAGATAAAGTGTCTTAATGTTATTTTATCTATTACTATCAATAAGCTAATAACTATTCTACGGCAATAGAACAATATGCTATTAAAACTTATTGGTTTTTTTTAACGCACTAATGATAATTACCTTTTATTAAAACGTACAGTACCGCAAGCAAACGGATCATAGTCTAATTAAGTAAGTTCTATCATTGCACAATTAATATTATAGCACGTAGAACTATAAAATAACACCCTAAATCCAGTTAAATTATTTTTATTTGCTGGATCTTGAGGCAAATCCCCATCAGTAGGGGTTTTTGAATTAAAGTAATTGTTCACCCTTTCCTCAACAAAAGCCTTTCAGAAAACAAATTGCCCACTAGCTAGTAGCTAAGCTTGTGCAATGATTAATTTATTTCAACCCATTATCTTTTATTTTTCTGAAAAATCAAGTGCAATTTCACTCAGATTAGTCAATATTAAATTACAAAATAAATAATTTTTTCGCAACTTTTGCAATAATTAATAAGTGAACCTGACCTTATGTAAAAATAATCGTTGCTTTTGCCAGTAACACTAACTGACCAGTTAGCACCCAACTTCTCAGAGCTTTTGTGCCCACCGCAATATTTTAACCTACAAAAAAAGCATTGATATAATTTCAGATCAATGCTTTGTCTTAATTATTATTTAGCTAGTACATAAAAGTTAGAAACTTTTTGATTGTTAGTGGTTTGAATGTAAAGAACAATGCCACCATTTTCTGCTTGAATAGCAGCAGGACGAGAAGTACTTTGATCAGTTTTAGCTAGTAAATCATAAACTTGATAGCTTTTTTGATTAACTACAACCTTTGTACCTACTCGTAAATTTTGAACCATGTTTGCTTGCGTTCCTGTACGTTCTAGTAAAAACCAATTATCGCGTGGTGCATCGGTCCAGTGATAAACCTTACCTGAGTCGGGAATAATACCATTGCCGTGGTAATCTGCGACTTGATAAGTTGAATTATCAATTGTCATCACATCTCGGGGATAACTTTCAGGATGACTAGGATCAATAATGGTGACACTCGCCTGTGAAACTGCAGTGCTAGAACCGCTTGTTGTGTTTACCACTGCGGGGGAAGATTTCACTGGTTGATTATTATTAGTTGTTTTAATGGTTTTAGTTGCTTGTTCTTGATGATTAACAGTAATTTCTTGTGTCGGCTGAACAGTATTTCTATCCGCCAAAGTTTGACGATTCATCTGTCCAATCGGTAGTGCTAAGTTAATTGCTAAAGCACTGAAAATTGTTAATAAAGTTTTACCTTTCATGTTGGTTGCCTCCTTAATTAGCCAGAGGTCCAAAATCACGAGTATTACAAGTTTGTTTAAATGTCCCTTTTAAGGAACAACTATATAATAACCACATCAATTCTTAATAACAACGACAGCTGTTGTTAAAATGTTGCAAAAACGACACAATCAAAAACGTTGTCGGATAATCGTCCCATAAATGAAACACTATTTCATAAAAAATGAGAATAAATAAAATTCATATCCATTTTACCCATTTTTCTTAGTCTAGCACCAATAATCTCTCATTGTCTTCATACTTTGTTACTCATTAAAAGCTTCGATAGCTTCCAAACTCTTATTCAGATTAAGTTGACATTGTTTAAAGTCTCAGTTATACTAATGCCAATTTAGACATGAAAGGATGATCAACATGAGTCAGTTAACAATTAGTAACGTTCAACTATCTTGGCAAAGCCAGCACTGCTGATCGTAATCGTTCTAAGCGGATACGATCTGGCAAACAGTTTGTATCCGTGCTGACTTATTTTTTCATTCCCAAAGCCTGCATGGTTCTAACACAGCAGACTTTGGCTTCTCAAGGGCAAACCAGAGTAATGCTGGTTTGCCTTTTTTATTTGCCCGGATAATTTAACGAGGTGAATCATGAAACGAATGCTAACATTTATTAGTCTAATATTGATTTTTCTGGGCTTTGCTTTCTTTCAAAATCCCAAAGCAAACACCCAAACTGCTACCAATTCCACGCAAGTGACGCGTGTGGGAATTTTACAAATGGTCACTCATCCCGCCCTGGATCAAATTCATAAAGGCGTAGTTCTAGGATTAAAGAAAAAAGGATTTATTGTCGGTAAAAATTTGCGGATTGATTTTTTAAATGCGCAGGGTGATCAAAGCAATCTCAAAACTATGTCCCAACAATTAGCTAACAAAGATCATTTGTTAGTCGGGATCGCTACTCCAGCTGCACAGGCTTTAGCCAACAGTGCTCAAAGTAATACTCCCATTATGTTAGCCGGCATTTCTGCTCCTGCTTCTAGTGGCTTAGTCAAGTCCGAACGCCATCCAGGTGCTAATATTACAGGTTCTTCCGGTTTGAATCCTGTTAAACAACAGTTCAAGCTCATTAGAACTATCATGCCACAGGCTCAAAGAATTGGTATTATCTATACTTCCTCTGATCATGGTGGGCAAACTAACGCCCATGCTTTTGCCAAAGTGGTCCGCCAAGCAGGTTTAACACCCAAATTGTTCACTATCACGAACACCAATGATTTACAACAAGTTGCTGCCCAAATGGTGACGCAAGTCGACGCCGTTTACGCTCCCCAAGATAATGGCATTGCTTCCGCGATGAAGACTTTAGTCAAAGTAACTAATAATGCTAACATTCCGGTTTTTCCTTGTGCGGAAACCATGGTGCCTGATGGTGGCAGTGCTGCTTATGCAATTAAGCAAAAAGATTTAGGAATCGTAGCTGGTGAAATGGCGGGCAATGTTTTACATGGACACCAAACCGCTAATTATCCGGTTCAACACGTGATCAAAGGACATTATCTTATCAATGAAAAAGAAGTTCAGCGCCTGCATTTACATGTTCCCGCTAAAATTATGCAAGCTGCGCAGAGAGATGGAGGCATTATCAAATGAGTTTAATTACATCAAGTATCGGGCAAGGATTACTCTGGGCTATTTTAGGTATTGCGTTGTTTTTAACTTTTCGTATTCTAAATTTTGCTGATATGACCGTTGAAGGAACCTTTCCTCTAGGGGCAGCGGTTACTGTAACTGCCATTACCCACGGTCTTTCACCTTTAATAGCCACCATTTTGGGTTGTTTAGCAGGAGCTGTGGGAGGCTTAATTACTGGATTGTTATATACAAAGGGGAAGATTCCCATCTTATTAGCGGGCATTTTAGTTATGACTGGCTGTCTATCCGTTAACCTGCGAATTATGGGGGGCGCTAATGTCTCACTACTAGGCCAAAAAACTTTTTTCACTGCCGCTTTCTTCAAAACTTTACCCCGTTATTTTGACAGTATTACCATTGGTGGGTTGGCTATCATTATTATTACTGGATTAATTTGCTGCTTTTTAATGACTGACTTAGGCCAAGCTTTCATTGTAACTGGTGATAATCCGACCATGGCGCAGTCGTTAGGCATTAACACCGATAATATGACTATTCTAGGTTTAGCCATTTCCAATGGTTTGGTTGGACTCAGTGGCGCCTTAATCGCTCAAAATAATGGTTACGCTGACGCTAATATGGGTATTGGCATTATTGTAATTGCTTTAGCGTCCATCATTATTGGCGAAGTTGTTTTTGGCGAATTAACCCTCAATCAGCGCTTAATTGCGGTCACTTTAGGTAGTATTATTTATCGTTTTATTCTCCTAATTGTTCTGCAACTAGGTTTTTCGACTAATGATTTAAATTTGATTTCGGCCATTATCTTAGCCATTTGTTTGATGTTACCGCAATTGCGACATTGGTTAAAATTAGACACTATTTTTGCAAAAGGAGGCCCTAATAATGACAAATAGCCAACCAATCCTACAATTAAAAAACATTACCACTTTAGTTAACCAAAAGACGAATAATGAGGCTACTATCCTTAATCAACTAAATTTCAAAATTTATCCTGGAGATTTCATTACCATTGTTGGTGCTAATGGTGCCGGTAAATCGACTTTGTTTAACGTGTTAGCGGGAGATATTAAACCAAATTATGGGCAAATTTTACACCATAAAAAAGATATTACGACAACTTCAATTGCCCAACGTACTAAATTTTTAAGCCGGGTTTTCCAAGACCCTAAAAGTGGTACCGCACCTAGAATGACGGTGGCCGAAAATATTTTATTAGCAACTAAAAGAGGGCAAAAGCGGGGGTTACATTTTCGTCATTTGCAGGCTAATCGGCCCCAAATCAAAGCACTAACTACCCGCATCGGCAATAGCTTGAACCAACGTCTCGATACTCCAACCGAAAATTTGTCTGGCGGTCAAAGACAAACTTTAAGTTTTTTGATGGCCACCTTAAACCAACCCGAGCTTTTATTATTAGATGAGCATACCGCCGCATTAGACCCGCATAGTAGCCAACAGTTACTGGACCAGACTAACCAGATTGTTACCCAACAACATTTAACTTGTTTAATGATTACCCACCATCTTGAAGATGCGCTCCAATATGGTAATCGGCTAATTGTTTTAAATCAGGGGCAAATTCAAGCTGACTTTACAGCCGCTGAAAAAAAGCAGCTAACCGCTACTGCGTTAGCTGCACTCTTAACCCAATTCGCGCACGAATCTCCAGAAAACATTTCTCAGTCCTAACATGCAATCCTTTTTATTAAGGACGGCTATTCAGTCAAGGCTGCACCATTAGTTGCAATAATCTTTTTCAGCCAATAATAGGACTTTTTAGGCGTTCTGTTTAAAGTTCCTCGGCCCTGATCATCCATATCCACATAAATTAGACCGTAACGTTTTTTCATTTCACCTGTGGACAGCGAAACTAAATCAATTGGCCCCCACATCGTATATCCCAGACATGGCACATGATCAATATTAATTGCCGCGGCCATCGCAGTTAGGTGTTGTTTCAGATAATCAATTCGGTAATCATCGGCCACATAACCATGTTCATCAACTTGATCCTCCGCTCCTAATCCATTTTCCACAATAAAGATGGGCTTTTGCAGGCGATCATAGATTTCATTCATACAATACCTTAACCCCAACGGATCAACGGGCCAACCCCAAGGTGTAGTTGGTAAATAGGGATTGGAATGACCGCCAACATTAAACCATTGATCCTGAGCTTGCGTCGTATTTGAACGATAATAACTAAAAGCGATGTAGTCTAATTGTCCCGCTTGTAAAATTTTGCGATCTGCCGCAGTAATGTCCAAGTGCTGAAAACCGTGATGCTGCCAAACTTCGGGAGCATAGTTAGGATAATAGCCCCGACTCATCACATCTATAAAATACCAATTTTCACGCCGTTCTTGCAGCTGCCAGAAGACATCCTCTGGTTTACAAGTAGCTGGATAAAGACCGCTCATGGCATACATGGCCCCAAATTGACTTTGGGGCATGAGTTGATGCCCTAATTGAACTGCTTTCGCAGAAGCGACAAACATATTATGAGCTGCTTGATAACGTTGTTGACCACTGGCTTGTCGCACACCCGTTGGACCAAAGCCACGGACCGCATTAATTTCATTAAAGGTTAACCAGTAACGACAGCGATCCCCAAAAGCCTCAAATAATGTGCGCGCATATTTAACATAGTAATCAATCACTTTGGTAGACGCCCAGCCATTATATTTTTGTGCCAAATTCATTGGTAATTCATCGTGACAAATCGTAATTAACGGTTCCATCTGATATTTGGTTAATTCATTAATGACGTCATCATAAAATTTTAAACCCGCTGGATTCGGTTGATCTTCTTCACCCGTTGGAAAAATTCGACTCCAACAAATCGAAAAGCGAAAAACATTAAAGCCCATGCCAGCCATCAGCTTAATATCCTCTTGATAATGATGATAAAAGTCGACCGCTTGATGACTAGGATAATATTGCTGCTCTAAAAATACTGGTTGGGCATCTGCAGGCACCGAATCAGCGTCAAAAAAGGAACTTTTGGGTTGAAGCAAATTGCCCTGAGCATCTTGCAGCGTGTGATGTCGCGGGTGGGCTTTGGAACCGGCAGTTTCATAATCACGTGATAAGATGCCACGACCACCTTCATTAAAACCACCTTCATATTGAAAATCTGCTGTCGCCCCACCCCACAAGAAACCTTGTGGCAATTTTGTATCTTGCACCATTAATTATCTAACCTCTTTACTCCAAAATTAGTTGACCGTTTTCATTTTACCATGATTATACGACTTTATTCCTAGATTAATTGCAGACAAAAAGCCTTATCGTTCATCATAGAAACGATAAGGCTTTTATTTTTATCTACAATTATTTATTTAGCGAGCACAAAGGTTAACGGGGAATTGTAAACTGGTTGTTCACATGTTTGAATTAAAATCCCACCATTGCTCTTTAAAGCTTCCATCGGCCGTGGGTCACTATGACTCACTCCATTTAAAATGGAATATACATGATATGTCTGATTATTTGCCGAAATTGTAGAACCTACTTGTAACTTCCAGACCATGTTTGCTTGCGGTGTTGAACGCTCTAGTAAAAACCAATTATCAACTGGTGCGTCATCCCAACGATAAATATGTCCGTCTCCGGGAACATTTCCATTGCCGTGGAAATCTCCGATTGGAAACTTAACATTGTTAAACGCGATGGCATTAGTAGTATCACTACTTTGCTGACCACTCAACGTTGGGGTCTTTGCGGTATCTGCTTGGGGGGAAGGTACCGTTTGTTTTGATTCATTGTTCTGGGGAGAACTTTGATTCATTTGACTAGTAGTATCTTTGGGGAAGTAGTTAAGAGAACTACCAGTATGGGGAGTACTGGCTAATTCCGACTTAACTTGAATGGGTTGCTGTTTTTTATTATTTGATATGGGGTTTACAGCACTCATTGTTTCAGTTTTTACATCATCAGCTGCGGCACTAGGGGAGTAACCAGCAGGATTAGTAAAAACCACAGAAGCGTTTAATGCTAAAACGCTTAAAAGACTTAAAAATGTTTTCATTGTAACAACCTCCTAATAAGAGGTCTTAAGTTACAATGTTCTACAATTATGATCAGATGAGAGAACTTCTCTCAGTTGACAATTGTATATTAACCAAAATTTAGGCAAAGAACCACTACAAGAACGGTTGAAGTGTTGCAGAAACGACACAACAAAAGTAATTGTCGGATAATTGTTTCAAAAGTGGGACAGAATTTCCAAAAAAGGGATTAAACTTTGATATTTCGTTTCATTTGATGCGGAAAGTAAAAAAAATAGAATCTTCATTAAAGGTGTCTTTCGACACACTTGAAGATTCTATCAAACATTCTTCAACTACTTTTTCAGACGGACGTTAGTCATGTTATACATATTGTCCGGATTCAATTCCAGGTTCTTAATTCTAGATTTCGTCATAAAGGCTTGACCATTTTGATATAGCGGAATGACACCTTGTTGTTCATTAATGATATCTTGCGCTGCTTTCATATCGTTCCAACGTGCGGTGACATTATTGGCATCTTCATTCATGCTCTTATTCAATAAAGCGTCATACTGTGGATTACTCCACTTACCACTATTATAAGAATTATTAGTCATAAATAAGGTTAAGAAATTAATCGGATCTGGAAAATCTGCATTCCATTGCGTAATGACCATATCAAAGTCTCCACTCACTGAGCGACTGAGTCGACTCTTATACGGTACATTATTCAATGTAACTTTCAAACCTGGTAATTTTTGTAATTGACTTTGTAAAAATTCACTTTGTTGTTTGGCAATATCCGTATCGTCACTTAACAAAACCAAATTAAATTTTTTCTTGGTTTGACCACTTTCTTGTAATCCTTGTTTCCATAACTGCTTAGCTTTAGCCAAATCATATTTGGTATAGGCTTTACCAGTGCCACTCGTTTCACTGACAAAATCTTTCGATTGATCCTTAGGATCATAAGCCATATCGGCAGCCGTTACAGAAGTAGCTACTGAAGTTCCATTACCCAAAACTTTTTTCGTCAATTGTTTGCGGTCAATTGCAAAGGATAAAGCTTGCCGAATTTTTTGATTCTTGAACATCGGCAACTTCTTCTGGTTGAGTTCAATATAATCAGTCGAATTTTGCTTTTGGACGCTATAACCCTTGGAATTCTTCATTTGTTTAGAAGTATCGCCACTCAATTCCGCACGGTCCAACTTATCCGATTGATACAAATTCAACGCAGTCGAAGCATCTTTGACGACTTGGTATTTCAAAGTTTTGACCTTAACGTGCTTGGCATTCCAATAAGTATTATTCTTAACTTCAGTCCACGTATTATCGGAATTACTCCAATTCTGCAATTTGTAGGGTCCATCGAAAACTAAAGTCTTCGAATTGGTTCCATACTTCTTCCCCCACTTTTTAGTGGCCCGCGGATTCTGCGGATAAAATTGCGAGCCCGTTAATAATTCATTAAAATATGGAATTGGCTTCTCTAGAGTAACCTGTAAAGTATGTGCATCTAAGGCTTTAACCCCCAAAGAATCCACTGGTTTTTTCCCGGCAGTAATCGCCTTGGCGTTAGCAATCCCCTCATAGATATAAGCGTATTGAGATTTAGTTTGGGGATTAACCGTCCGCCGCCAAGAATTAACAAAATCGTTAGCCACTACTGGATCGCCATTGCTCCATTTAGCGTTCTTGCGTAATGGAAAGGTATAAGTTAAACCGTTATTGGTTGGCTTAACCACTTTAGTGGATAATTCTGGTTCGATAGTCTTACCATTATAACGATATAAACCTGCCATGGTATTCTGTGCCGCTTGCGCGCTCAAAATATCAGTCATCATGGAAGTATCCATGGTTGCTAACAGGTCTTTGGACATAATCCGCACTTCATTAGTGGGCGCTTGAGCCTGTTTGGAACCACAGCCTACCATTAATACAGCCGCCGTCAAGGTCATGCCACCACCCAGCAACATCTTTGGTAACTTCATTGCTCCCATCTCTTCTCCCTTAAATTTTGTAGCCGTTTAGTTGTGTTGAGTTTACTCTCTTTTTAATTAAAAGTAAATGAGATGTTGTGGCTATTTTTATAATTATTATTAATGTAAAAATAATCAGCAACCCGACCAACACGAACCAAACACTTGAGTTACGCGTTTAAAACTACTATAATCACTTTTATTAAGATTAATTATGAGGAGATTTTTTTAATGCCAGCAACTTTTCGTTTAGCGACGCTGCCAGATTTAAGTACCATCGTTACCATTTATAACCAAAGTATTCCTATCCAAACGATTACCGCCGATTTAGAACCCGTTACTGTCGCCCAACGCCAAAGCTGGTTTTTAGAACATCAACAAAATCCCCTACGTCCGTTATGGGTTATTTTACAAAAGCAACAAATTGTGGGCTGGGCTAGCTTATCCGATTTTTATGGTCGGGCTGCTTATCAAACTACCAGTGAAATCAGTATTTATTTAGATAAGAATGCACAACATCAAGGTCTCGGCCAAGCCACCCTAGATTTTATTTTTCCGCAATTAAAAAGTTTGCATATAAAAACAGTTGTTGCCTATATTTTTAGTGCCAACTTAGCCAGTGAACATTTATTTAGTAAAAATAATTTCCAACGTTGGGGTCACTTACCGGCCGTAGCCAATAATCAAGGCAAAGTTTTGGACTTAGATATTTGGGGCCGCCACTTTCAAGATTTTTGCAGTAAAAAAGCTGGTCATTAATCACTGACCAGCTTCAAACTTATTTTTGACCGTGACCTGTGCACAGAATTGTTGAATCACTTGTGCGTAACGCTGCGGATCACTTTCAATGGAACGAATATGGCTCCCATCAACAAAGTCCACCAATTGCACTGCTGAAGTTACTCCTTGCATTAATTGAGCTGACATTTGTGGGGGCACCGTCGTATCTTTTAAACCACGAATCAGCAAAACCGGGACTTTCGTTTGCTGCAATGCTGGTCGAACATCAATTTGCGCATAACTGGCACCAAACTTAACTTTCGACCATAATGAAATCAACTGGGTTATGGCTTTACTAGGCAACTTAAACTGACGATGAATAGTATACTCACTAATAGCCTGGGCATTAGTGTAACTAGAATCAGCAATCACGCCAGCTAATTGTGGCGGCAAAGATAAAGCCAAACTCTGTAAAACAGTCGCTGCTCCCATCGACGCCCCAAATAAAATCAAAGGTGCCTGTAATTGAGATTGTTGTTGTAGCCACTGCAGCCACAACTGCACATCGTATTTTTCCAAATAACCATAACTTAAATAATCACCTCCACTTAAACCCGCAGCGCGATTATCAGGTTGTAAAACGTTATAGCCCAATTGATAAAATAAACCACCAATTTTATCTAATGAATGATGATCCACCCCAAAACCATGAACAATTAAAACCGTTCCTAAGTTTTGGGGATTACTGGTCAAAAAGCCCGTTAACGTCCAGCCATCATGGGCTACTAACTGGACTGTGCGATGTGGTAATTGTTCAAACTGTTGGGCCCATTTAATGGCTTGGTTAGTGGATGCATATTGTGGTGGTTGCGTTTTTAACGCTGAACTGTCACGACGCTGTACATATTCAAACAAGACTTTTCCGATTAGTAAAGGAACTGTTCCTAAAACTGTTACACCGGCTAATTTTTTCTTAAACATTTATCGGACCTCCTTTACTAAAAAAACGCCCATGGCAGCTAATGTAATCGTAATAAAAATCAATAAAAATAGATTATTAAAAGTCCATTGAGTTGCCAATAGACTGCCTAAATAAGGACCGACAGCCCGTCCTAATGAACCAAAGATGACATAAAAGCTTTGATAGCGTCCTTGGTTATCCGCGTTCGCAAATTTATTGAGTAAGGCAGGAATGGTGGGGAACGTAACTGATTCTCCAATGGTTAGTAATAACATGCTCCACACATATTGACTATAATGTGTCGCATTAGGTAACAATAAAAATGACCCCGCCATAATCAATAATCCCGTACCAATCTGAAATTTTAAGGATTGAAACAAATGCGTCATGATTTGATTCATCAAGGGCTGAATAATAATCAGTGACGCCGCGTTAATACTAAATAATAAACTATACTGGTGCATTGTTAAATGCCGATCTAACATATATAAGGACATATTGCTATCCCACTGTGAGTAACCTAACCAGACAATTAAAGTGGCTAAGCATAAAAGTATCAAATTCAACCTCAAATGTTGGGACTTTAACTGGTTAGTGTGCCCATTATTAGTTGAAGGAGCGTGGTAGTTTGCATGCTGGACCTGTTGAACGCCATCCAAGATCGAACCACGCCAAAACACAATTACCAAACACAAGCCAAAACACAATGCTGGCAAAAAGAAAGTTAAAAAAATACTACTTTGAAAAATGACACTCACCAGCATGGAGCCAATGGCAATCCCGACATTAGCTGCCAGATACATTGCATTGAAAACCTTTTGGGGCGTATGACTTTGCTGAGCTGCCACCGCCGTATATGAGTTCACCGCCGTATAACTAATGCCCATGCCTAAGCCTACGATCACTAACCAAATAGGATACAAGGGCCACTGATGATTAACCGCCATAATCACAAAACCGAGTGCCGCTAATAAATAGCCACAGCACAACGTTTTCGTATGCGAAAACCGATCAAACAAATAACCGCCCAAAGCATTACCCAGCATCATCACTAAGGAATAGATCATTAGGACCCAACCAGCAGTAATCATTGATTCGTGTAAATATTTCGTTATAAAAATAGTATTCACTGGTAAAATAAAGCCCATAACGAGATTAAAAATTACATTCATAATTAATAACCACCGTTGCTGTTCATTTGCCATCGAAGAATTCCTTTCCGTTTTTGGATTAAGTCATAGTTACTAACATCTAGCCACAATCTTTTGAAGAGGAGCATTTAGATTGAACATTCATTTATTAAATATTAAACAACAAGGACAACAAATCTTAACTTGGATCTATCCCTTTGTCCTAGTTGATGCTTATTCACATCTCATCACTAGTAGCGTTATAAACCCGAATGGTTTTTTACGTCATCTCTTACATTTACCGAACCTCAGTCACTATTTACCCTTATTCCTAAATTTAAATAATTTATTGGAGTTCGGTATTTTATTACTACTTAGCTATCTTATTTCACAAAAATTCCAGTCGCAAGCATCTTTAGTCACACATTGCTGCACTTGCTTAGTAATTATTTTAACTTGTTTAAACCATGATACCAATCTTTATCTGAATCAACCACCGATTTTATTGGTGATTATTATTAGTTTGATGAGTTCCTTAATTTTAAGTCGTCTCCACTGTCCCACCTTGATTATTACTGTGGCTATTATTTTAGGCTATAGCTTAAATTGGTTAAACCCTTTGAGTTGGTTCAATAATATTCCTGGTATTTCCACTAATGTTCAAAAAATTCAACCACTCAGTTTATTTTTTCTGACAATTATTCGTTGTCTGGGCAGTTGGCTCGGGCTCATCAATCCCTTTAATGCTAAAAGTCAAGCCATCAACTCACCCGCAGCTACTGCCAATTTGAGTGCTGCTTTATCACATCAAAGTTTGCCTTATCCATTGAATACCCATTCGCTTTATACTAGCTATGCCTTTTTAGGAGGAATTGGGTGCTGTTTGGGGTTAATTTTTGCGCTTTTGTATTATCATCGCTACCAAATCGTGCTCGAAAATTTGATTCCCAGCATGTTTGGACTGAACGCCCCATTACTCATTAAACTACCAGTCTTATTCAATTATCGCTTCCTAATTCCCTTTATTGTGAGTCCTTTAGTCAGCATGTTGATTGGTTACTGTTTCATTAATTTGAAATGGGCGTCACCTGCCATTTACCAAATTTTTGCCGGCACCCCAACTTTTCTTTGGAACTTTTTAGGAACCAATGGCAACTGGGCAGCTTTGTTCGCGACTCTTTTAGCCATCCTTAGTTCCACTTTAATTTATTTGCCATTTGTGAAAGCGGAGGTTGCCCATGAAAAAATCACTATGGATTAAAATTATTCTCTTGATCTTTGTCCTCAGCAGTATTCCTGCCTATTTTCAAATGAAGCAGGCTGTTTATAGTGAAAAAGCGTTCCACAATTCAACACTATCCCCGGTGATCTTTATCCCTGGCAGTTCTGCTTCACAAAATCGCTTTGATGATTTATTAAAGCAATATAATACCCCTAAAAAAAGACATAGTATTGTCAAAATTACGGTGCGGACGAACAATCACTTGCATGTGACGGGAAAAATTACTGCTCATGATAAACAACCTTTTATTGTGATTGCTTTTCAAAATAACGCTGACGGGTACCAGAATATTAAAAAGCAAACTTACTGGCTAAAATTAGCCATCAATTATTTAACTGCTAATTATAACTTTAACAACTTCTCTGCCGTCGGTCACTCTAACGGCGGCTTAATTTGGACGTGGTATTTAGAAAAATATTTTAATCAAAACGCTTTGCGCATCAATCATTTAATTACCATTGGTACGCCCTACAATTCTTTAGAATCCAATATCAAAAATCAAACCGCAATTTTTCACCAATTACACCAGCACCGCAAGAAGTTACCCAAGAATTTAATTGTCGATTCCATTGCGGGCACTAAAAATTATCAAGATGATGGCACTGTACCTTATCAAAGTGTCGAAGCGGGTAAATATATTTTTCAAAATACGGTCGCTAAATACACACAGGCCACCGTCACTGGTGACGATAGTGAGCATTCCAGTTTATTGGCTAACCAACAAGTTCGAACCATTATTCGTGAAAACATCTTGAACCAATTTAATTTTAATAATGAAAAAAAGCCATAACTTTTGTTATGGCTTTTTTAAAGGGATATTACTTCAAGTAATATTTATCATCAGTTCACATCTAATGATAAAGATGTCACCATATCCGCTGGCTATTGTTATTAATAACAATCGACATTCCCAGAATCATCACTAAAAAGTGATCACTCGACTCATCGCATATCATCAATTTATCATGAATAACGCCGAAATGCAAGATCTACAATTAATTGGGCTAAGATATAGCCCATTGCAATTGCCCCAATAATTAAAATGACTAGCACTGTTAAATGCAGCCCTTCGAAGATTTGTCCAAAAACCAGTGCTCGTACAGCTTGATATGCGGTTGCTCCAGGAACTAGTGGCACCAACGCTGGTATATTAAATAGACTCACGGGCATCTTTTTATAACGCGCACATAAATAACTAACAATTCCAATCATTAGTGCCGCAATTAAGTTAGCGAATACTTTACCTGATTTCACAAAATTACTTAAAATCCAATAAATCATCCAGCCTAATGATCCACAAACACCACTAGTAATGAGCGCTGTGCGCGGAATATTAATACAGAGTGCATATCCAATGGTGCCGACAAAGCTAAATGTAATTTGAATGATAATTTGAATCGCATTTAGTATCATATACGAAACTCCTTTCTTTAAAAGAATCTCAGTACCATTGCGATACCGCCGCCAATCGCCATTGCACTCAAAATTGCCGAACCCATTCGAGCTAATCCCGATATTAAGTGCCGTGCCATCAGGTCGCGCAGTGCGTTCGTTAACGATACTCCTGGCACTAAGGGCATCACAGCACCAATAATTAAGTAGTTTAAATTATTCACACAGTGACTTTTTTGAAGCACAACAGCTAAAAGCGCAATAGTGGTTGCTGCTAAAAAAGTACTGATAAAACTAATATCAATCCATTGTTTGACAAAATAATCAATTAAATAACCAATCATTCCTACAATTCCTGCAGGCACAAAATCAACCCAATCATATTCGCCCACAAATAAAATCATCAAGGTGCAACTCAACAAAAAAGCACCAGCCGCTTTTAACCACAATGGAAAATCTAACATCGACCGCTCAATTTGCTGTAACCCTTGTTCTAATTGCTCTAAAGTTAATTGTTCAGCCACAAATTGACGTGATAATGAATTAACTTCCGTCACTTTATATAAATTAGTCGTTTCGTGGTTAATTTGCACCATTCTTGTATTAGTCAAACGATCAGCGCTTAAAAAAATTCCCGTCGGCGTCGTATAAATCTCCGGGTGTTCAATTCCACCCTTTAGCAAAATTCGTTGCATTGTATCCTGGGCACGATGCATTTCTGCTCCGGATTCAATCATAATTTTTCCCGCTAATAATCCGACGTCAACTATTCGTCGTTGTTGTTTGTAAGCCATAATCAGTACTCATCCCATTCTTTTTAAAGACACAAAAAAAGATTATCATTATTAAAATGATAATCTTTTTTAAACAGCATGGCAACGACCTATCCTCGCAGGTAGTTTCCCACCAACTACTTTCGGCGCTGAGAAGCTTAACTTCTGTGTTCGGCATGATTCCAGGTGTTTCCTCCTCGCTATCGCCACCACACTTGCTCTCTTCTTACCTTCTGAAAGAACCTTAGTCCTCTCAAAACTGAATATTATGTTCTTACTCGACACCCTTGGTTAAGCCCTCGACCGATTAGTATTGCTCAGCTCCATGTATCACTACACTTCCACTCGCAACCTATCTACCTCATCTTCTTTGAGGGGTCTTACTTCATTACTGAATGGGAAATCTCATCTTGAGGTGGGTTTCACACTTAGATGCTTTCAGCGTTTATCCCTTCCATACTTAGCTACCCAGCTATGCCTTTGGCAAGACAACTGGTACACCAGTGGTATGTCCATCCCGGTCCTCTCGTACTAAGGACAGATCCTCTCAAATTTCCTACGCCCGCGACGGATAGGGACCGAACTGTCTCACGACGTTCTGAACCCAGCTCGCGTACCGCTTTAATGGGCGAACAGCCCAACCCTTGGGACCGACTACAGCCCCAGGATGCGATGAGCCGACATCGAGGTGCCAAACCTCCCCGTCGATGTGAACTCTTGGGGGAGATAAGCCTGTTATCCCCAGGGTAGCTTTTGTCCGTTGAGCGATGGCCCTTCCATACGGTGCCACCGGATCATTAAGCCCGACTTTCGTCCCTGCTCGACTTGTCTGTCTCGCAGTCAAGCTCCCTTCTACCTTTACACTCTACGAATGATTTCCAACCATTCTGAGGGAACCTTTGGGCGCCTCCGTTACTGTTTAGGAGGCGACCGCCCCAGTCAAACTGCCCACCTGACACTGTCTCCCGCCGTGCTTCAACGGCGCGGGTTAGAGCTTTCATATAACAAGGGTAGTATCCCACCAGCGCCTCCTTCGATACTAGCGTACCGATCTCTACGGCTCCTACCTATCCTGTACATGTTACACAAAAACTCAATATCAAGCTACAGTAAAGCTCCATGGGGTCTTTCCGTCCTGTCGCGGGTAACCTGCATCTTCACGGGTATTATAATTTCACCGAGTCTATCGTTGAGACAGTGCCCAAATCATTACGCCTTTCGTGCGGGTCGGAACTTACCCGACAAGGAATTTCGCTACCTTAGGACCGTTATAGTTACGGCCGCCGTTTACTGGGGCTTCAATTCTGGGCTTCGACCGAAGTCTAACTCATCCTCTTAACCTTCCAGCACCGGGCAGGCGTCAGCCCCTATACGTCATCTTACGATTTTGCAGAGACCTGTGTTTTTGATAAACAGTTGTTTGGGCCTTTTCACTGCGGCTGGCTCTTACACCAGCACCCCTTCTTCCAAAGTTACGGGGCTATTTTGCCGAGTTCCTTAACGATAGTTCTCTCGCTCACCTTAGGATTCTCTCCTTGACTACCTGTGTCGGTTTGCGGTACGGGTATTCAGTGTCTCACTAGAAGCTTTTCTCGGCAGTGTGACTATTGTGCTTCGCTACTTTAATTTCGCTCCCTATCACAACTCATCCTTCGCGGTTATAAGCATTTGACTCATATCCAGACTCGCTGCTTAGACATGCTTTTCCAGCTGCATGCTCACAATTCATCTCCTGCGTCCCTCCATCGTTCAAACAACACTGAACAGTACAGGAATCTCAACCTGTTTTCCATCGATTACGCCTCTCGGCCTCATCTTAGGTCCCGACTAACCCTGGGCGGACGAGCCTTCCCCAGGAAACCTTAGTCATCCGGTGGACCAGATTCTCACTGGTCTTTCGCTACTCATACCGGCATTCTCACTTCTAAGCTCTCCACCAGTCCTCTCGATCTGGCTTCTTCGTGCTTACAACGCTCTCCTACCACGTACATCTTTCGATGCACATCCACAGTTTCGGTACCATACTTAGCCCCGGTACATTTTCGGCGCAGAACCACTCGACTAGTGAGCTATTACGCACTCTTTAAATGAGTTGCTGCTTCTAAGCCAACATCCTAGTTGTCTGTGCAGTTCCACTTCCTTTTCCACTTAGTATGGATTTTGGGACCTTAACTGGTGATCTGGGCTGTTCCCCTTTCGACGATGGATCTTATCACTCACCGTCTGACTCCCGGAGAAAGATCTTTGGCATTCGGAGTTTATCTGAATTCAGTAACCCATGTTGGGCCCCTAGTCCAAACAGTGCTCTACCTCCAAGATCCTCTTCTCCGAGGCTAGCCCTAAAGCTATTTCGGAGAGAACCAGCTATCTCCAAGTTCGTTTGGAATTTCACCGCTACCCACACCTCATCCCCGCAATTTTCAACTTACGTGGGTTCGGTCCTCCAGTGCGTTTTACCGCACCTTCAACCTGGACATGGGTAGGTCACTTGGTTTCGGGTCTACGACTACGTACTCGCTTTCGCCCTATTCAGACTCGCTTTCGCTACGGCTCCGTCTTCTCAACTTAACCTCGCACGCAATCGTAACTCGCCGGTTCATTCTACAAAAGGCACGCCATCACTCTTTAACGAGCTCTGACTACTTGTAGGCACACGGTTTCAGGATCTATTTCACTCCCCTTCCGGGGTGCTTTTCACCTTTCCCTCACGGTACTTGTTCTCTATCGGTCACTAGGGAGTATTTAGCCTTGGGAGATGGTCCTCCCTGCTTCCGACGGGGTTTCACGTGCCCCGCCGTACTCAGGATACTGGTAGAGTGTCTCTGATTTCGCCTACTAGACTATCACTATCTCTGGTTCAGCTTCCCAACTGATTCAGCTATCTTCGACTATCTCACGTCCCAGTCCTACAACCCCAAAGAGCATGCTCTCTGGTTTGGGCTCTTTCCGTTTCGCTCGCCGCTACTCAGGAAATCGATTTTTCTTTCTCTTCCTATGGCTACTTAGATGTTTCAGTTCACCACGTCTTCCTCACTTACAACTTTCGTCGCAGTGTGACTAAGCTTTACCTTAGCCGGGTTCCCCCATTCGGATATCTCCGGATCTTCGTTTACTTACAACTCCCCGGAGCATTTCGCTGTTCGTTGCGTCCTTCTTCGGCTCCTAGTACCTAGGCATCCACCGTGCGCCCTTATTATCTTAACCTTAATTACTACTGTTTCTTACTTTCTTCGAATCTCTCGATTCTCGGTGTCTTTCTTCTCATAATATTCAGTTTTCAAAGTACTAATGTTTGAGAGTAGACCTCTCAAAACTAAACAAAGTTTCTTGCCAACTGCTTTCCGTTTATTTTTCCTTAGAAAGGAGGTGATCCAGCCGCAGGTTCTCCTACGGCTACCTTGTTACGACTTCACCCTAATCATTTGTCCTACCTTAGACGGCTAGCTCCCCGAAGGGTTACCCCACCGGCTTTGGGTATTACAAACTCTCATGGTGTGACGGGCGGTGTGTACAAGGCCCGAGAACGTATTCACCGTGGCATGCTGATCCACGATTACTAGCGATTCCAACTTCATACAGGCGAGTTGCAGCCTGCAATCCGAACTGAGAATGGTTTTTAGAGTTCTGCTTGCCCTCACGAGTTCGCTTCTCGTTGTACCATCCATTGTAGCACGTGTGTAGCCCAGGTCATAAGGGGCATGATGATTTGACGTCGTCCCCACCTTCCTCCGGTTTGTCACCGGCAGTCTCACTAGAGTGCCCAACTTAATGCTGGCAACTAGTAACAAGGGTTGCGCTCGTTGCGGGACTTAACCCAACATCTCACGACACGAGCTGACGACAACCATGCACCACCTGTCTTCCTGTCCCCGAAGGGAACCCTGTATCTCTACAGCTTTCAGGAGATGTCAAGACCTGGTAAGGTTCTTCGCGTTGCTTCGAATTAAACCACATGCTCCACCGCTTGTGCGGGCCCCCGTCAATTCCTTTGAGTTTCAACCTTGCGGTCGTACTCCCCAGGCGGAGTGCTTAATGCGTTAGCTGCAGCACTGAGAGGCGGAAACCTCCCAACACTTAGCACTCATCGTTTACGGCATGGACTACCAGGGTATCTAATCCTGTTCGCTACCCATGCTTTCGAGCCTCAGCGTCAGTTACAGACCAGAGAGCCGCCTTCGCCACTGGTGTTCTTCCATATATCTACGCATTTCACCGCTACACATGGAGTTCCACTCTCCTCTTCTGCACTCAAGTTTGACAGTTTCCGATGCACTTCCTCAGTTAAGCTGAGGGCTTTCACATTCAGACTTTTCAAACCGCCTGCGCTCCCTTTACGCCCAATAAATCCGGACAACGCTTGCCACCTACGTATTACCGCGGCTGCTGGCACGTAGTTAGCCGTGACTTTCTGGTTGAATACCGTCACTACTTGAGCAGTTACTCTCAAGCACGTTCTTCTTCAACAACAGGATTTTACGATCCGAAAACCTTCTTCATCCACGCGGCGTTGCTCCATCAGACTTTCGTCCATTGTGGAAGATTCCCTACTGCTGCCTCCCGTAGGAGTTTGGGCCGTGTCTCAGTCCCAATGTGGCCGATTACCCTCTCAGGTCGGCTACGTATCATCGCCTTGGTGGGCCTTTACCTCACCAACTAGCTAATACGCCGCAGGTCCATCCTTTAGTGACAGCCGAAACCGTCTTTCATTCCTTAATCATGTGATTAAGCACTTTATGCGGTATTAGCAACTGTTTCCAATTGTTATCCCCCGCTAAAGGGCAGGTTACCTACGTGTTACTCACCCATCCGCCGCTCGCGTCCATATCTTCCTACCCGAAGGTATTCCGTTACTTCTGCTCGCTCGACTTGCATGTATTAGGCACGCCGCCAGCGTTCGTCCTGAGCCAGGATCAAACTCTCATTTTTTGTTAGTTTGTTGACTCAGACTTAGAACTCTAACGTTCTTTGTCTTCTTTATTACTTTTAAATTGACAGGTTCTTTTTCAAGAACCCAGCACTTGGCTTTTAAAGAAACTTTGTTCAGTTTTCAAAGATCTACTTAACTTTTTGTTGATTACCACTTGATTAAGTGGCTCATTTAGTTTATCATCTTATCATGAGCTTGTCAACTGTTTTTTTTATTTGCTTAACAGTGACGCGCATGACTCATTGACAACAGAAAATATATTATCAACTTTTTTACCCTTTTGCAACCCCTTTGCCCATCTTTTTTTATTCTTTTTTGCTACTTATTGCTCTATCCCTTGGTATGACTGCTTTTTCATGATATAAAAAAAGCAATTTATTTTTAAAATAAATTGCTTTTTAGTTATCAATCAAGTAATTACTATTAACATTTTCGCCATAAATTACATAATTTTGATTTACTTTTTCCTTAAAATCAAAACCATTTTTCGTCACATTCATTTTATTTTGTCGTGTCTCGACGTTATTAATCTTTTCTTTATCTTGGCCAACACTGGTTCTTAATTTATCCGATACGCGCTGTAATTCTTTAGTTGGCGCTACTTCATAAGAAATTCCGTCAATTAGGGTGCCGTGCCCTTGCAAATGATCAGAGTCCATGTTTTTAGACGCTCCTCGATAATATTGAATTAACGCAGTAATATCATCCAATGATAGATTAGTACTCATCGAATTAGAAATGCTATTCAACACTTTTTGAAGATTAGGTAACGTACTTAGAGAAGTTGCTTTTTTGACAATTGCCATAATAACCTGACGTTGTCGCATTTGCCGACCATAATCGCCTTGCGGATCGTCGTAACGCATTCGTGCGTAAGACAGACTTTGTTTGCCGTTAATGACTTGCTTACCTTTATGAAAACTACTGCCATCGTAACTGAACGCAAACGGTGCATCTACTTCAACTCCACCGACTGCGTCTACTATTTTAGGCAGTGAATGAAAGTCCAAAGTAATATAATTATCAATCTTGATATTAACTAATTTTTGCACAGTTTTCACCGCTGCCTCAGACTCTCCTAAATTATAAGCGGAATTAATTTTCTGAATCACATGCTGGCCGCTTTTTATCCCATAAATTTCCGATAAAGTATCCCGTGGAATACTCATTAACACTGTTTTTTTAGTTTGTGGATTGATCGTTGCCAAAATCATAGTATCTGAATTACCACGATCAGTGCGTCCTTCATCGCCTGTATCTACTCCTAACAATAGAATAGTAACTGGCTTTTTTTGCGCGATCGTTTTGGAAGGTCGAATTGCGGTACTCGGCCGATAAGCATTGCCTAAAGCATTACTAGCTTGCGAGTAAATCCGAAAGCCGTAAGCCCCGACGATAAAAATAGCCATAATTAAAAAGAGCAAAATGCTCTTCAAAAAACGATGACTTCCCATTTGGTGCTGTGATTGCATCGAAACTTTTTGATTGCGTTTCAATAAGGATTTATTTGGTTCTGAATTATTCATTACTTCAATTAACCTCAAAATTCTAAATGATTTACTCAACTGTGAATTTTGATTTAGCGCTAAGCTAAATAAGCTTTTCACAATTTAGATTATTAATTATACATTATCAAAGCAATAATGCAATTCTAATATAAAATAATTTTCAGTTTAGGACTGCGCTACTCCAGCTTGAATCATTACGGGTAAGCCTTGCTGTAGCCTTTGACCTAAATTGACACAAGTATCAACCATAATACTTTGCGCATCAACTACTGAATAATTATGTTGCGGTGCTTTCTCTTGGGCCAAAGAAAGTTCTGTACAACCTAAAATAACCACGTCGGCTCCAAAATCATGCACCATTCGCTTGAGAATCTGATGATATAACTGTGCATCAACTATCCCTTGTTCTTTGATACAATCATAGATCAAAGTCATCACATCCGCCTGCAGCTGTTCATCACCCAACGTATAATCTAATCCCTGTTGTTGTAATTCTTGTTGATAGACTTGATCCGCTAAAGTACCTTTCGTGGCAATTAATCCCACTTTTTGCGCTCGGGGATAGTGCTGTTTCAAATAGCTAACAGCACTCCGGGGCATATGCAATAATGGAATTGACGTCTCTTGTTGTAATTGTTCATAGAAATAATGCGCAGTATTGCAAATAATAACCATAAAAGCGGGCTGTAAGAGTGATTGTTGTTGAATATCTTCTAACAAATCGGGATAAAAATTCGGTTTTTGATGATCCAAAATATAATCGGTTCGATCAGGAATACTAGCATGATTGACTAATAAATAATTTAAATATTCTTGATCCTTAATTGCAGGGGTTCTTGCATTTAACAGACGCACAAAACTTTCCGTGGCTGCCGTGCCCATGCCGCCAATAATTGTAAAAAAGTCTTTCATCGCTATCCCTCAATTTCCTGAACTATCTGTTGTGCCACATTTAAGTCATTGGGATAATCCACATTCACACCACGAATTTTTTGGTACTTATCTTCACCTTTACCAGCTAACACGACAATATCTTGCGGTTGACTAGTAGTAATCGCCGCTTGAATCGCCTGCTGACGATCTAGAATAATTGCCACTTGCACTTTCGTATGATCAATTAACTGATTGATTTCTTCACAAATAGCTTGAGGATCTTCAAATCCCGGATCATCAGTCGTTAAATACGCCTGATTAGCGTATTTACTTAGAGCTTTAGCAAAGCCCGAACGCCGTGAAACGCCCTTGTCGCCTGTACTACCAACTACCACGATAATTTTGGATTGTGGATTTTCCGTTTTTAAAAAATGTAACAATGCCGACATGCTAGCGTAATTATGCGCATAGTCAACGTAAATCGTGCCGTGTTGCTTGGTTTTAATTGATTCCATCCGCCCCGGAATATGCACATCCATAATAGATGTTTGCGCCAATTCATAAGGGGCCCCCGCAATCCCAGCACCAATAATTGCGGCAGTCGCATTGGCTTCATTAAAGTCACCGATCAAACTTAATTGATAATCACCAGCAATATTCAGTTGCTGAGCTTTAGCACTTTGAGCCCTGATCGTAAATTCACTTTCTGCCAATGTACTCTCTTTACTCTGATAAACAAAGTCCGCCACTTGTTCATTGCCACCTTGGCGTGAAAAAACATACAGTTTAGAACTAGGAGTTGTCGCTTTAGCTGCTAAATATACTTCGTCAAAATAGTCAGTATCTCCATTAATCACACAACTCTTTGAATTTACTAAGAGCTGTAATTTGCAATGAAGATAATCGGCAAAATCGGGATGTTCATTGGGACCAATATGATCAGGTGAGATGTTTAAAAAGAAGCCAACATCATATGTTAAACCATAAACACGGTTACGCTTATAAGCCTGTGATGAAACTTCCATCACCAAATGCGTCATCCCACTATCTACAGCTTCACGCATATCATGAAATAAATCCAGTGATTCTGGAGTAGTTAAATTGGACTTAAATTTCTGACTGGGCTTCGGTCCTAAAATCCGATCAATCGTCGAAAATAAGGCGGTCTTTTGATTCGAATAATTTTGCAAAATTCCACGTGTAAAGTAGGCCGAAGTCGTTTTCCCTTTAGTTCCTGTAAAAGCAATAATAAACAGATCATTCTGTGGGTAACCATAAAAAGCCGCCCCTAATAACGCCATCGCTTTCTGCACGTCGGTTACAATTAAGGCATTCATGCCCTTGATATCTGGATATGCTACTTCAGAAACATAAGTTGTTGCTCCATTAGCCTGAGCCTGCTTTAAATAACTTTCTTTAAAATGTGTTCCTTTGCAAAAGAACATACCATCCTTTTGTGCCTGCCGTGAATCGTAAGTTACGGCGGTAATTTCATTGTCAAACACAATATCAGCCTGTTTTAGCAACTTATGTTCCTGCAATAATAAAGTACAACCATTTAAAATCAAAGTCATGATTTATCTCCTTCACTGGTTAAATTTTTCGGTAAGTCAATCTGAAAACAAGTTTGTTGTGCATCAGAGTGGACTGTAATCTGTCCATGTTGCATTTGCACCAAGCTTTTGGCAATGGCCAACCCTAAGCCTGTCCCCCCCGTTTTACTCGAACGAGACTGATCGACACGATAAAAACGATCAAACAAGTGTTGCTGATTTTCTGGAGCAATCGCTTGGCCATTATTAATCACCTGTAAAATTACGTGATCTTGTTGTTCTTTAGCGCACAACCAAATATGATCGGCACCTTGACCATACTTGATGGCATTAATTACTAAATTATTAAAAACTCGCCCAAGCTTTTGACTATCAGCTTGCATGATTAACTGCGGAACATCACTGACCACTTCCATTTGAATATGCTGTTTTTTAGCTTCTAATTCAAAATCTGCATCAATCTGTTCCAGCATTTGAATCATATCGAATGTTTGAATATTTAATTTAGTGTTCGAGTTATTAGCACGAACATATTCAAATAAATCATTCACTAACGAACGTAATTGTAACGATTTTTGATAAGCAATATGCACGTATTTTTGCACATCGGCCGTTGACGTTTGCGGATTTTGTTCAATTAAACCTAAAAAGCCAATAATTGACGTCAATGGCGTCCGTAAATCATGACTCACATTAGTAATCAATTCGTCTTTACTTTGTTCCGCAGCCACTTGATTTTTCATGGATTCACTGGCGGTTTGCATCACTTTATCCATTTGCTGAATTAATTGTTGTAGTTCCAAAATAGTAATGCCATCAGCACTAGTCGCTTCGCCACGCGCCAAATGTTGCAGATAATACTGTGTACGATGTAATTGGCGTTGATACAAATATTGATAGGCTAAAAGAATTATTATTAACCCATCTAACAATCCTATCAGCCACCATAACTGGGGCGTTTGATTAATCATCGTGGCCCATTTGAGTTCACCGCCGACGGCCAATACGAAAATAATGGTCGTTATATAAACTACCCACCGACGGGATAGCATTGCCTTCATGTTTAAGCCTCCACTTTGTAGCCAACACCCCAAACGGTTTCGATGACTTGTTCACCATTAGTTGCTTCTTCTAATTTATCACGCAAATGACTCACATGAACCATCACTGTTTTGGCAGAAATCACACTTTTTTGCTTCCAGACACGCTCAAAGATCTCATCTGCAGAAAAGACGCGATTAGGATGACTGGCTAGTAAATATAAAATGCCAAATTCCAATGCTGTGAGTTGCACTTTCACTCCCGCATTGGTCACGACTTCGTGGGAGCTTTTATCGATGGTAATTGGTCCAATTTCTAATTTATCTGGTAAAATTTCGTGACCTTGAGCATGGGTCCGGCGCAACAAAGATTTCACCCGGGCCATCACCTCTAACGGATTAAAAGGTTTAACCACATAGTCATCAGCACCCGTAATTAATCCTTGGATTTTATCCAAATCACTAGTTTTGGCAGAAACTACAATAATGGGAATTTGTGAATCCTTACGTAATTTTTTAATCACTTCAATTCCTGACATGCCGGGCATCATAATGTCTAATATTAAGAGTGCAATATCCGGATTAGCTTTTAATTGATCGAGCGCTTGTACACCAGAATTAGCAACAACTGGTTGATAGCCTTCATTTTTTAAATAAATGCTGAGCAGTTCCACAATATCTTGGTCATCGTCTACCACTAAAATTTTCAACAATTATCGCCTCACAAGTTAACTTATATCTCCCAAACTTAACCATATCATACCATATCTTAAGAAACGCTTATTGCCGCACATTACTCTGTTTGAATTGATGCCAATCCCAAATTGTTAAAATTAATAATAAAATACTCAATGTTAAAGCTGATTTGCCACTAGCACCGAGACTTAGTGGTTGCATGACACCACTTTTAGCGGCAAAGCTCAAACTCACATGTAAGATTAACCAACCACCAAAATACCACAGTAAGTTCCAAACATTACCCCACTTAATTAACTTTTTCCCAAAATGATTCGGCATCAAGGCGCCCAAGATAATCAATAATGGTCCGGCAGCAATAATCCATAATCCTAGATCCGGATTAATTTGAAAATGTAAGTAATAATTTAACAAGTTAAGTGCTTGTTTAATAGTCTGCGCTAAAGAGAAATTAGTCACCACATTGCTGCCAAAAAAGTTATTACTAAAAAAGTTTGGCCAGTAGCTGCTACTCAATAAAATACCTGCAATAATTAATAACAGCCACGAGCGCTGATTTTTTGACTTGGTTGTTGGCGCAACCGTTGACACTTCTGTTACTCCCGCTTGAGTTTGTGGTTGTAAGGGTTTGGTAAAATTCGGTTGTTGATAGTGATCAGCGCGCGCTTTGATCATTGGACGCCGTTTAATAGCCGCAGAAGTTGCCGGCTGTTTGCGGCGAAAAGCATTCCGGATTTTTTGATCCAGATTAGTTTGCCGCCGATTAGCGTGCCAATAACCGGCCGCAATCAATCCCAGTGCGACCACTAAGCTCAACCATTTACCGATATAAACATAAGTCAAAATAACAAAAATAACGGCTAAAACATCCATAATGGGATTATTCTTGAGCCAGAGCAAAAAACTGACCATAGAATTAGTCGAAGATTGATGATAACGCTGTGCCCGCGAATAAGTTTGATCTCTACCATCAGCATCAGCGTGCGCTCTTTGCGGCTTCGCCACTAATTGATAACCACAGGTCGGACATTTTTTGGCATTAGCTTTGATTTTGGCACCACAGTTGGGACAATATTGCATCAAAATCATCCTTTCAATTTCAGTTATATTAATTGATAATTATAGTTTTATCTTAAAGGATAATTATGAAGAATTACCAAATTTTATCAACTAAATTTTTAAACAAATTAAGCGCAACCAACAAAATAGGTGCTGGCTGCGCTTAATCAGACATTTTATTAAAATTTACGAAATCGTTCTTTGCGCTGTTGCAATAAATCAGACAAACTTAACTGATCGAATTGAGCCAATTGTTGATCAATCAAGGTCTGTAATTGTTTGGCTTGCTCATCTAAAACCGTCTCGGGTAAAACTTGTTCAATAATTTGATTTTGTTTCAACCAAGCGGGTTCAATATGCATCATTTCCGCTGCTTTATTAGCCAGCTTGGAATCTTTCCACATAATAGAAGCAAAGCCTTCTGGCGAAAGAACAGTATACATACTGTGTTCTAGCATCCACACTTGATCAGAACAGGCCAAAGCTAACGCGCCACCCGAACCTGCTTCGCCAATAATAATAGTTAAAATGGGAACTTGCAGTTGCAACATTTCACTGATGCTCTTAGCCAATATTTGGCCTTGACCTTTCACTTCAGCCTCTTCACCCGGATAAGCACCTGGAGTATTAATCAACGTGACAATTGGTGCACCCATTTTTTGCGCTAATTTCATTACGCGTAAAGCTTTCCGATAACCTTGCGGGGTTGGACTACCAAAATGAGTGGCTAGGCGTTCCTCTAATTCCTGACCTTTATTCGTGGCTACTACCGCCACCGTCCGTTGCTTGAGCTTAGCAAAGCCGGCAATAATCGCCGGATCATCACTATCCACTTGATCGCCATGTACAGCAAAAAAGTCCGTAAATAATTGATCAATCAGCGGTTGCAAGTCAGCTTTCCTATCACTTCGCGCACCTTCCATGATCGTACTAACTTGTTTACTCACTTTGCGCAGCTCCCTTCCACTTTTGACCAGCAAAAATTGTCAAGATTTGATCTAATTTCTGTAGTTGTTGTGGTCGCGCCACAATTTCATCAATAAAACCATGCTGATAAGCGTTTTCTACACTTTGAAAATCTGAAGGCAATTTCTTATTGATGGTTTGCTCAATGACGCGCCGCCCAGCAAAACCTAACAACGCTTGGGGTTCTGCTAGCGTAATATCAGCCTGTGAGGCAAAGCTAGCTGTTACGCCTCCGGTAGTAGGATCCATGATCACTGCCACATACAATAATCCAGCTTGGCGATGTTCATTAATTGCTTGCGAGATTTTCGCCATCTGCATTAAGGAATGAATTCCTTCTTGCATCCGAGCACCACCAGAAGCAGTGAACATAACAACTGGTAATTTTCGTTCTGTTGCTTGCTCAAATAAACGGGTAATTTTTTCACCAGTAGCTGTTCCTAAACTTCCCATAATGAAGTTAGGATCCATAATTCCTAAAGCCACATCATGTTGAGCCAACTTGGCTTGTCCAGTTAAAACTGAATCCAACAATTTTGTCTTCGTCTGAGCCTTATGCAATTTCTCTTGATAATCTGGAAACTTTAAAGGATCAGTCGTGGCTAACTCAGCATCCCATTCTTGAAAATCTTTCGTTAACATCTTCAAGCGTTGGCGAGCATTCACCCGAAAACCATAACCACATTCCGGACAAACTTGAAATTTACCGGCCCGCCGAAAATAAAACTTACTGCCACAATGAGGACAATAACGAAAAATTCCTTGTGGAACATTATGATAATAACTATTTAAGGCTTGAATCGGATGAGGCGCAAAATGATTTTCACTCATCGTCACTAGCCCCCTTTGAGGATTGTGCCATATATTGCGGTAAAAACTTTTGATCAATATATGTGGTCAAATAATGACCTTGGCGAACTTCCTCTTGTTGTAATAATTGAATCAAGAAATCATCGTTCGTCGTGACACCATCAATTTTGAATTCTCGCAATGAATTAATCAAACGGCGCAAAACGACCGGGCGCTGTGAACCAAAAGCAATAATCTTAATAATCATTGAATCATAAAATGGTGATATCTGATCACCACTGTTCACGCCACTTTCAACGCGAACCCCTAGCCCACCGGGCCAGGACATTTGCTTAATCTGACCAGCCTGCGGTTGAAAATTCTTTTTCGGATCTTCCGCATTAATTCTCGCTTCGATAGCTGCACCATGGATCTGCACATCCGCTTGCGTCATGGACAAATCAGCGCCTGCAGCAATTTTTAATTGCTCTTGCACCAAATCAACTTGCGCTACTTCTTCAGTAATAGAATGTTCTACCTGAATCCGCGTATTCATTTCCATGAAATAAAAATGATGTTGCGGATCCATTAAAAATTCAATCGTCCCTACATTTTGATAGTCAATTGCTTTGACTGCGCGAATGGCTAACTGCTGCAAATGTTGCCGTTCTTGCTCATTAATCTCTACGCAAGGCGTTTCTTCCAAAACTTTTTGTTGCCGTCGTTGTAAGGAACAGTCTCGTTCAGGCAAGGCCACCACGTGCCCTGCTTGATCAGCCATAATCTGAACTTCAATATGCTTAGCAGGAGAGATAATCTTTTCCAAATACATGCGGTCATCACCAAAAGATAACTTTGCTTCTTCTTGCGCTTGCACAAAAGAATCACTTAATTCTTCTGGTTTAAAAACTTTACGAATTCCTTTACCGCCACCACCAGCAGCGGCTTTGAGCATGACTGGATAACCGACTTTTTGGGCAATTGCTAATGCTTCTTGCGCATTAGCGACAAAACCTTCACTACCCGGAATAACCGGCACCTCATTTTGTTGCATGGTAATCCGCGCATTAGCCTTATTACCCATCAACGCAATGGTTTTGGCCTTAGGACCAATAAAAGTCAACTGACATTCTTCACACAATTGTGCAAATTCCGGACTTTCGGATAAAAAGCCATAACCTGGGTGGATTGCTTGCGCTCCTGTTAATAAAGCCGCACTCACAATGTTTTGCATATTCAAATAGGAATCAGCTGGTTGTGGGCCACCAATGCAAACTGCTTCATCGGCTTCTTTCACATGTTGTGCATTTTTATCAGCCGTTGAATAAACTGCTACTGAGGTAATATTTAATTCGCGTAAAGCGCGAATAATCCGCACAGCAATTTCCCCACGGTTGGCAATTAAAACTTTTTCCAACATTTCAACTCTCACCTACTGTACGGCAAATGTTAATTCACCAGAACAAGCAATTTGGTCATCAACATAAGCAGTCGCTTTACCAATACCAATATTTCCACGTAATTTATCTAATTTAACTTCCAAACGTAAACTATCGCCGGGACGTACCATTTGCCGGAATTTAACTTTCTTAACACCACCGAAATAAGCGGTCTTGCCTTTAAATTCAGGCATCGTTAATAAAGCAATTGCCCCTGTTTGTGCCAAAGCTTCCAAGATTAAAGCTCCAGGCATCACGGGGTTACCCGGAAAATGTCCCTGGAAATAACTTTCATTGACAGAAACATTCTTGCGACCAATTGCATATTGACCAGGTTGATAATCTAGTACTCGATCGACTAATAACATTGGGTAACGATGTGGTAAAATTTCTTGAATTTGGACAACATCTAAACTTTGTTTATTTTCATTTGCTTCCATTAATCTTCTGAGCCCTCCTAATTGGGTGTGACAGTAAATAGGGGTTGATCATATTCCACAACCTCTTCATCAGAAACTAAGATTTCACTAATAGTTCCCTTAATCTCACTCTTAACTTCTGTCATCATCTTCATTGCTTCAATGACACAAACAACATCGCCCACTTCTACTTGATCCCCAACTTTTTTAAATTGTGGTTGGTCAGGAGAAGATTGGAGATAAACAATCCCAACTAAAGGCGACTTGATTTGCGGCAATTGTGCTGTATCTTCTACCACAGTAGCTTGATTATCTGGTACTACTGAACTAGGAGTTACGGTGGCTGGAGCAGTTTGACTTTGCTTGCTCAAATACAAATGTCCACCATCAAAATCCAAATCTAATTCATTAATGTTACTTTGATTAACTTGCTTCATGAGAGCTTGAATTTCTTCAAAAGTCATTTAAGCTTGCCACCTTTTCATTGCTAGAACTGCATTATGACCACCAAAACCAAAGGAGTTGCTGAGTGCATAATCAATTGTCCGTTGGTTATTGTTAGTTGTTACTAGGTTCACATCACAGTCTGCATCTTGATTCATAATTCCAACATTCACTGGCAATTGTCCAGATTGTAATGCCAAGGTTGTGGCAACTGCTTCGACTGCACCCGCAGCGCCCAATAAATGACCAGTCATACTCTTCGTACTGGAGACTAAAACTGAACTATCAGCACCAAAAACTTGATTAATAGCCTTTGATTCTGCCGAGTCATTGCCTTTAGTTCCCGTGCCATGAGCATTAATATAGCCCACTTGTTGCGGCGTGATTTGGGCTTCTTGCATAGCTAAACTCATTGCCCGCGCCGCTTGGGTACCTTTCGGGTCTGGAGAAGTAATATGGTAAGCATCAGATGTTGTTCCATAGCCAACAATTTCACCCAAAATTTCAGCACCACGTGCTTGCGCATGTTCTAAAGATTCCAAAATTAACGTTCCGGCACCCTCGCCCATCACAAAGCCTGAACGACTTTCGTCAAATGGTAGGCTAGCTTTGGTCGGATCAGTGGCCTTAGACAAGGTTGACAAAGACGCAAAACCTGCAATCCCAATCTGATTAATGGAAGCTTCTGAACCACCAGTAATCATAACGTCACTACGTCCATCTTTAATTTGACGGTAAGCTTCACCGATCGCATTCGTACTGGAAGCACAAGCAGTCACAATTGTCGTACTAATATTATGGGCCTGGTAACGCATAGACAAATTACCAGCTGCCATATTAGCAATCGCAGTGGGCACAAACATTGGCGAAACCCGATCCGCACCCTTATCATGCATTTTGATCACTTGTTGTTGAATTGTCGTTAAACCGCCAATACCAGAACCCCAGATTACGCCTAAACGATCGGCATCAGTATTCTCAGCATTGATTTGGGCTTGCGCCATGGCTTCATCGCTAGCATAAACCGCATATTGGGTAAAAGCATCCATGCGCTTCGTATCTTTTTTTGTTAAATGCTGTAACGCATCAAAATCATCTAACTGTCCAGCAACTGTAACTCCTGTACTAGTTGCATCAAAATAAGTAATTGGTTCAAAACCAATCTTTTGTGAATTTAAACCTGCTTGAAAACTAGCAACATCGTTACCGATAGGGGTAACAGCCCCTAGTCCTGTTATTACTACTCTTGTCATAATGATTCTCCTTACTGCATTGTTAAGCCGCCATCGACCGTCAATGTTTGGCCAGTAATATAATTATTTTGAGCCAAAAAGACAGCAGTTTGGGCAATTTCTTCAACTTGACCAAAGCGCTGTAGTGGAATTTGTTTAATAATTTCTTGTTGCCGTTTATCACTTAATTGCTGCGTCATTTGGGTATCAATCATTCCGGGAGCAATTGCATTACAACGTAAATTACGCAAAGCCACTTCTTTCGCAACTGATTTCGTTAACCCAATGATGCCGGCTTTACTGGCAGCATAATTAGCCTGACCAATATTACCAGTCAAGCCAACAACACTGGCTAAATTAATAAAACATCCCGAACGTTGTTTGTACATTGGCCGTAATGCCTGACGAATAACATTAAAAGTTCCCACTAAATTAGTTTGTAAGACACTGTCAAAGTCTTCTTGTGACATCCGGTTCAATAAACCATCGCGAGTAATTCCTGCATTATTAACTACAACATCAATGTGGCCCGCTGCAGCCAATGTTTGCTTAATTAATTGTTCTGCAGAGTCCATCTGCGTCACGTCAGCACTAATATCAAAACATTGAACCCCAAAAGCGGTAATTTGAGCTTGCACGTCGGCACTAATGGGATGCCGCGCATTTAAAACGATATTCGCTCCTTGCTGTGCAAAAGCTTTGGCAATTGCTAAACCAATACCTCGTGAGCTACCGGTTATTAAAACTACTTTGTCTTTGAGTTCCATTAATCCATTGCCTCCAACGCTGTAATTGTCTGTTGCAGTCCATCATAACTATCAACTTGATAAGTAGGAATCTTCCGCACAATCTTTTTAGCAAAGCCTAATAAGGTTTTCCCAGGTCCCAACTCCAGAACTGCCGTTAAATCTGATGCTTGCTGTTGTAAAGTAGCTGCAAAATAAGTGGTCGAAACTAACTGTTGCGTAAGATTATCACTCAAAGTTTGCGGAGCAAATTCTTGTTTAGTGGTCGTACTAAATACTGGAAATGTTCCGGTCTGCCAATTAACTTTCGTTAAGGCCGAATTTAATTGTGCCTGAATTGGTTGCATCAACGGTGTATGAAAAGCTCCACTAACTTTTAATGGAACAACCCGCAGTTTTTCCTGCTGCTGCTTTAATAAATCAACAGCCCGCTCTACTGCTGTAGGGACGCCACCAATGACAATCTGTTGTGGTGTATTAACATTGGCCACACCAATGGCACCGAATTGACTAGCTTGCTGAACTGCTTGTTCAACACTAGCTAAATCGGCTTTCATAATGGCGACCATTTCACTGGCCGTTTGCTCACTAGCTTGTTGCATTAATTCGCCACGCCGCTTAATCAATTGCAAACCGGTAGCAAAATCAACGTAACCACTGCTAGTTAAAGCACTATATTCGCCTAAGCTTAGTCCTAAGCCAAAGCAATCTTTAGTAGTTAAATAGTCTTTTAATTCCTGATATAAGCTCCAACTCATGGCCAAAATAGCCGGTTGCGCCAAGCGCGTTTGTGCTAACTGATCAGACAAAGCTGCATCATATAAAATACTTGGCAAGTCTAACTGTAAAATTTCGGCTGCTTGATCAATATGCTGCTTAAAACTTGGCAAACTTTCGTACAGGTCCTGTGTAATTCCTGTTTTTTGGGCACCTTGACCGCTAAACAGTAATCCCAACATCTTAATAGTCACCGCCTAAAAGCCGATCTGCCCGGGAATAAACATCTTCCAAGATCTCAGCTGCTGGTTGTTCTTTTTTAACCAAACCAGAGATTTCACCAGCCATATAAGCACCGGTCTTGGCATCACCATCTAAAACTGCACGCCGCAAACTACCATTACCTAATTCTTCAATATCACTATAATTAGGATGCTCTTTAGCGGCTTCAGCTTTTTCTAACTTCACATAAGTCTTAGCCATTTTGTTTTTCAAAACTCTAGATGGATGACCTGCAAAGTCACCGGTAACCATTGTGCTGGCATCATTAGCCTTCAAAACCGCTTTTTTATAAGTGGGATGAACTTTAGATTCGGTAGCTACTAAAAAGCGGGTTCCCATTTGGACACCTTGCGCACCCAGCATCATAGCCGCTGCCAAACCACGGCCATCACCAATACCACCAGCCGCAATGACAGGAATATTAACCGCATCAACCACTTGAGGAACTAAGGCCATTGTCGTTAACTTTCCAATATGACCACCAGATTCCATACCTTCTGCAATCACGGCATCTGCACCAACACGTTCCATCATTTTGGCCAATGCTACAGAACCAACGACTGGAATAACTTTGATATTAGCCGCTTTAAAGCGTGTAAAGTAATCGCCAGGATTACCAGCACCCGTAGTAACTAAAGCGATGCTGTCTTTATATTCCAAGACAACTTCCACCACTTCTTCAACATGCGGTGACAATAACATAACATTGACCCCGAAAGGTCGATCGGTTAAAGACCGCGCAATTTTAATCTCTTCGGCAATTGCAGAACCTGGTGCATTGCCTGCACCAATAATTCCTAAACCACCAGCATTGGAAACAGCGGCCGCCAATTTACCATCAGCGACCCAGGCCATTCCCCCTTGAAAAATCGGATATTTCAATCCCAGACTTTGAATAAATGGACTTAACTTCATGCTTAATCTTCCTTTGCTTCTAGTTGTTGCTTCACAAAATCAACTAGATCTTGCACAGTTTGAATACCATCTTCATTTTCAATTTTGATGTCAAATTCATCTTCTAATTCGTTGATTACTTCAAAAATATCCAAACTATCAGCATTTAAATCATCTTTGATATTAGCTTGTAAAGTAACTTCTTCTTCTTCTTCACCTGTTTGGTCGACAATAATTTCTTTGACTTTGTTAAAAATTTCTTGATCTGACATAATATAAAACTCCCTTATAATTAAAATTAATAAACTAACGCTAAACTACCGACGGTTAAACCTCCGCCAAAACCACTTAAGATCAACTTTTGCCCGCGTTGAATTTGCTTGTTTGCAACACTTTGCGCCAATAGTAATGGTACACTAGCTGCCGAAGTATTGCCAAATTCTGCAACATTCTGCAAAAACTTAGTTACGGGTTGATCTAAATGTTGTGCAATACTTTTAATAATGCGCCCATTTGCTTGATGCAATAAAAAGTAATCAATATCATTCACGTTCCAATTAGCTTTGGCTAAAACACGTTGAATGGAATTGGGTACTTCATGGGTGGCAAAGCGATAAACAGCATGACCATCCATCATAAAATAACGCTGTTGTGGATCAGTTTGATCTTGATTAAAGATCGAATTTAACGGCAAATACCCAGCTGTGAGTGCCGAACTTTGCGCACCTAAGGTTTGCAAATCCTCAGCCACCAATCCTGGATGCTTAGCATCAGCTTCCACCAAAACGCCTGCAGCACCATCACCAAATAAGACCGCGGTTGAACGATCTTGCCAATCAACCAATTTAGATAAAGTTTCCGCACCAATCACTAAACCACGTTGGTAAGTAGTTGCTAACAGTTTATCAGCCAAAGCTAAGCCGTAAATAAACCCCGAACAAGCTGCACTAATATCAAACGCAAATGCTTGATTGGCTTGTAACTTGCCTTGAACTAAAGCCGCTGTGGATGGTGTTTGATAATCTGGTGACATCGTCGCCACAATAATAAAATCTAAACTAGTTGCTGGTAAATCACTAGCTGCTAATAACTGCTGTGCTACTTGCAACGCTAAATCTGAAGTTTGTTGCTTTTGCGCAATGTGGCGTTGCTTAATGCCGGTTCTGGAAGCAATCCACTCATCCGAAGTATCCATAAACTTTGTTAGATCATCATTGCTGACAATCTTGTCAGGTACATAATAAGCTGTTTGCTTAATTCTCAATCCCAATCTGGATTACTCCTTTGTTTTATCGATATGCGCGGGAAATTCTAAAAAGGCTCGTAAATTGAGTAAGGCATGTTCAATAATCTCAACTTGGTTCTCGTCAAAGTTTTCAATAAACTTAGCTACCATTTGTCGATGAAACAAATCATGTGCTCGATAAACTAAACGGCCTTTTCTCGTCAAACCCAAACGCACAATTCGGCGGTCATCATCGCCATGAATCCGGACGACATAACCTTTACGTACCAAATTATTAACCATTGTCGTGACTGTACCAGGAGTAATCATTAACTCTTCTGCTAATTGCGAACTGGTTTTGTGATCATACATAGTAATTGCATCAATGGCGTGCATTTCTTTAACTGAAATGTCCTTAAAATCACTCTTTTTTAATTCCCGTTCTTCAACCCGCATAATATCAGTATAAACCGTGGTCAATAACCGGTTGATCCGTTGCATTTTATCTTTCATTCGTATTACTCCTATAGAATGTCAAAATAACTGCAACTAATCCGTTAACTACGAACCGCATCCTCGACAATAAACATTAATTCCGCTGTCACTGCTGGCTTATCATGAACCGACGCCACGCAACTAACCAAGCCAATATTTTGACGTTGTCTTTTTAATTCCACTTTTAACTGCAACTGATCGCCAGCATGAACATCAAACAAAAATTCAGCCTTCGGAATCCCACCTAAGTAAGCTGTTTTATTTTTAAAACTCGGTGAGCTCAAAATAAAAATTGAGGCTGCTTGAGCTAAGGTTTCAATAATCAACGTTGATGGCATCACAAATTGTCCCGGTCGATAACTGTCAACAAACGATTCATCAGCGGTTACGTTCTTCACCGCTTGAATTGATTTATCGACTTGCATGTCTTGCACTCCGTCCATGAAAAAGATCGGATATCGATTGGGAATTAACGCCCGTATTTCACTTGAATTTAGTTCCATTAAGATTCCAACAGCTCCTTTATTTTATTTCAAACATCAAACTGTTTGATGGCAGTATCATATTGCAACTTGCTTAAAATGTCAAATTTGACTATGATAAAGACCGATTTGAATAGCTTTTAGTTCGTCTCTTTTTACGTAATTATTTTATTTTGAAGCTCAAATTAGTTTACTCATGTGAGGTCTAATTAATTATGCAACATTTAACTTTGTTAGAACAACAATTAAACCAGCAGCTGCCGTTTTTAGCTCAGCAAATTGCCTGGTATGATCAAGTCACTTCCACCAACCAATTATTAAAGCAACAAGTCGCCCGCCAAAAAAAATTTTCACCTCAGCTAGTGATCAGTAATCAACAAACGAATGGCTATGGTAAAAAAGGGCGTAACTTTATTTCTCAAACTGGTGGCATTTATCTCTCACTTGGTTTAGCTTTACCCAAGTTAACTGCCCAAAATCAAGGACTCTTAACAACCGGTATTGCTTGGTGTTTAAATCAGGCCATTGAACAACAATGGCAACTCGAAACCCAAATTAAATGGGTCAATGATCTTTTAGTCAATGATCAAAAAATTTCTGGCATTTTAGTCGAACAGCCGCGTCCCCAAGTTGCTATTATTGGCATTGGTCTTAATCTTTATCAAGAGCACTTAGCAATTGGGGCCAATCTTTTGACCAAACAACCGACTGAGCAAGCAATCTGTCAGTTGATCATCCATTTATTGCAGCAAATCTGGCACTTCAAAGATCATTTTGCGACTGGCTTTTTCTTACCTGACTATCAAGACAAGCTGGCTTGGAAAAACCAGACAGTGCAAGTGCAAATGGGGCCAAAGGTCGTTTACGGCCAAATTGTCGGTGTTACTCAAAAAGCCAGTTTAATTTTACAAACCGCTCACGGCTTACAAGTCATTGCTAGTGGTGATGCCACGAAGGTGCGAACAATTTAATCAATCACTGACGTGGTGCTTATTTTCCTTCTCAAATTTGAGAATTTTATCATAATTAATTTTCAACATTCATCATTAAATACCTCAATTAGGTGACTTACCAAATTGTTGGTAAAATTAAAAAAGAGAAGTTGGGTAAAAAGAAAATATTCGTTGAAATTTACGAAAAATTCTTTTGATCCCCACTTCTCTTTGCTTTTTTACAAAGCTGTTAATACTGCCAAAGCCCCAAAAATCACACCGGCACCATTGCTAACAGCCAATGGATAATCACGATGATCTTTGAACAAAGCATAGATAACCCATAATAAGGTATTCAAGACGGTCGCTAGTGGCTGCGCTGGATTACCCTTCGCTCCATGTAAATTACTAATAATTTGTGGAATATAGGAAACATACATTAAAATCGCTGTTCCCGTAGCAATCCAGCCTAAAGTAGTCATAAATCTTTCTTTTTTTGACATCAACCTTACTCCTCCCAGTTCAGTAAAATAACAATAATGTTTTTAGTTTAAAACACCCTTGATTTAATTTACAGTAAAATTACATATTTTTTTCATGCAAGAAACGGCGCTGTTGCAAAAAGCTCACTTGCTGTTGCAAAATTTTATCAATTTCTTGACTAAACGCTATGCGGGTCATCGGCGCAATGGCTGGTAAATTACTCAGTCGTAATAATTGCGCCAAGCCCCAACTAGTTAGCCGTTGTCGATCATAAATTAAATTTGGATAGATAATCACTGCTTGCTGCTGTAACTGGTGTTTGACATACAGGGCTGTTTGATCTTTATAAAATAAATATTTTTTCAAGCCCCACGGCGCCCAATTGGCCGCCACATACAACATCTTCGTGGTTAATTGTTGTTGAACAATATAATCTGTCACAATCTTGGCTGGAGCGAAAGTCATCGTTTGATAAGTTATATTTTGCCGCGGCTGTTCTCGTAAAATTCCGACTAAATCAATTACCCAATCACATTGGTTTAACCAATATTGCCACTGATCATCGTGCAAAATATCAGTGCTTACAAATTGAGCCATTTGCTGAATATTTGTTGGCAAGTTTTGCTGCCCATGACGAGAAAAACTAATAATTCGCCAAGTCGGATGTTTGTGCAGCTGGCGAATCACTTGCTGTCCTAAATAACCGGATCCGCCCATAATTCCAACTTGCACTCTTTTCACCTCCCCCAAACAATTTAACGAATATAGTATAATAATGATTAATTAGTTTCAAAGAAGGTGCTTAGATGCAGCAAGATCAATTAATGGAAGTGTGTCTTTTAGCCGGACAGATTTTAGTGGAAGCCGGTTCAGAAATGTATCGTGTCGAAGATACAATGCGCCGCATTGCCTTTTGTGGTCAAGAAGTTGATAATGCCGCTTTCACCAGTTTAACGGGAGTTTTAGTCAGCTTTAAAAAAGCGCCATATACTCGTTTTTTACAAATTTCACGGCGCGGCATCAATATGAATAACATTACCAGAGTCAATACACTCTCCCGCCAGTACGAAGCTCAAGAAATTGATTTAGCTACCTTTGAGCAACAATTACGGCAAATCAAGCGCGATCGCCCCTTATTTTCCTTAGCAACGCAAACCTTTGGTGCGGGCTTAGAAAGTGCGTGTTTAATGATTATCTTCACGCAAAAATACGACTGGAAGGATTTTGTGAGTACTTTTATCATTGGCGCTTTAGGTTATTGGATCGCTATCGTAATTGGGCAACACAGTCGTTTGCGGTTCGTCGGCGAATTAATCGGCGCGTTAGTAATTGCCTTATTGGCTATGGGTGACGTTCATTTCTTTGGTGGTAAAAGTATCAATAACATTATCATTGGCGCCATTATGCCGTTAGTGCCCGGCGTCCCGATGACTAATGCTTTACGAGATTTGTTTGAAGGCAATTTGTTAGCGGGGATTGAACGCGGCATTGAGTCCAGCATGGTCGTTGGCGCCATTGCTGTCGGCGTGGGGATTGCTTTTTATTTAATTAGTTAAGGAAGTGCTAGCATGTATCACTTATTAGTACAAATCGGGTTAAGTTTTATCGGCACAGTGGCGTTTGGGCTCTTTATTCAAGTGCCTGTCAAAGCTTTAGGCTGGGCCGGATTTGCTGGCAGCTTAGGCTGGACCTGTTATTGGTTGTTGGTTCAAATTAATGTTGGTAAAATTGCCGCGAACTTTTTAGGGGCGCTAGTCGTCGGGTTAAGTGGACTAATCTTAGCACGGGTAAAAAAACAGCCCAGTACCATTTTTAACATTCCTGGACTCGTCCCATTGGTACCAGGCGCCAGTGCCTACCAAGCCTTGGAACAATTCATGACTGGACAACGTGACAGTGCCTTAACACAGGTTTTACATGTTACCTTATTAACCGGGGCCATTGCTTTAGGCTACGTTCTAGCGCAATTGATTGGGGAAGTTTGGTTTCAACATATCGCTACCAAATTGCGGCACCCAAAGTAAGTTAAATATTGTGCCAAATTTGAAAGCCAAAGAATGTCTATCAATTAAGACATTGTAGTGTTTCAACGAATAGGAACTTGTATCTAACTGTCTAACTACAATTAAGGACTCAAGCAAAAAATGCTTAAGTCCTTAATTTAGGTTAGTCTTCGGCTTTTAAGTGGCATTTGCTACAACATTTTTGCCAAATACGTTTTACAAATCGGTGTCCTTTAGTACTACAATCCACAATCATTAAACTGGCACCAACAATAAACAAACCTGCCAATAACCCTGTTGTCCACGTTACAGGTTGCACGAATAGCCAAGCAATTCCGATACATAACCAAGTTAAGGCAATAATTAATTGGGTAGGATAACGTAATTCAGTTTTCAACTTTGATTTCATAACAATTCTCCATAACGTTGGACGTAAATTCTTTTGACGATTGTTACTAATACTAAATAACAAACTACCGTTAATCCGAGTAACCACCAGAAATTAGTTGGCAAAGGAGCCAATCTTAAAAAGTGTCCAATGGCGGTAAACGGAATTAATGAACCAACCAGGACGGCCCCTATTGTGACAAGTAGTACTGGCTTAGCAGCACGACTTTGCACAAAAGGAATTTTCTGTGTTCGCAAAGCGTGCAAAACTAGAGTCTGCGTCCAGAGAGATTCTACAAACCAACCACTATTAAATATTTGCATAAATTCTTGTTGCGCCAAACCATGAACTTGTCCGAAAGTATGCCCCAGTACTTGTGGGCAAATCACAAAATACATGGCTAAATACGTCGTAATATCAAATAATGAACTCGTCGGTCCCAAAATTGCCATAAATCGGCCAATGGAGCGTGCCTCCCATTTGCGTGGAACTTTTAAATACTCGGGATCCATTCTGTCCCATGGAATAACTAAGCAGGACAAATCATAAGTCAAATTTAAAAATAGTAATTGTAATGGCTGCATGGGCAAAAATGGTAAAAAGATACTAGCACACAAAACGGATAACATGTTGCCAAAATTGGAAGAACACGTCGCTTTAATATATTTCATAATGTTACCAAAAGTTTGGCGCCCGACTAAAACTCCTTGTTCTAAGACCTGCAAATCTTTTTGTAATAAGATAATTGCTGCCGACTCTTTGGCAATATCAACAGCACTATCTACGGAAATTCCTACATCGGCAGCTTTCATGGCCGGTGCATCATTAATGCCATCACCTAAAAAGCCCACTACATGTTGATTTTTGCGCAAAGTTTGCACAATTAAAGCTTTTTGCTCAGGCCCGACTTTCACAAAAACGTTGGTTGTTTCCACCGCGCATTGCAACTGTTCAGGAGTTAATTGACTGACTTCTTGTCCCGTTAACACATTCTGTACTGCAAAATTAATTTTTTGACAAACAGCTAAAGTTACTAATTGATTATCACCCGTAATAATTTTGACTTGTGTGCCATACTCTGCCAAAGAAGATAATGCTTGTTTCACCGATTGCTTCGGGGGATCTAAAAAGGTTAAATAGCCTAAAAAGACCATATCTTGTTCATCAGCAACTGTTAATTTAGCATTAGTTGAGGCTTGAGGATTGGTTTTATAGGCCAAGCCTAACACGCGCAAGCCGGCTTGATTCAAATTCCTGACCTGTTGTTGCAATTGCTTTTGCCACTCAGGCGTCAAAGCTACCACTTGTCCTTGGTCCTCTACATAAGAGCAAATTTGTAGTATTTCTTCAAACGCCCCTTTGGTAACCATCGTGACAGCTTGCTGGGGCACCTGTACCACTGTACTTAAACGGCGCCGTTTAAAATCAAACGGTATTTCATCAATTTTTTGATAATTCGTAACTTCCAAATCCAAAGTTGTCGCAGCTTGGATAATGGCCTGATCCATTAAATTATTTAACCCCGTTTGAAACTGACTATTTAAATAGGCATACTGTAAAACGCGAGGATTGACCTGTTGATGCACGTCTAAATAATGTTCTAAAATAATTTGATCTTGGGTTAACGTCCCCGTTTTATCTGTACATAAGACATCCATGGCGCCAAAGTTTTGAATCGCATTTAAGTCCTTCACCACCGTTTGCTGTTTGGCCATTGTTAAAGCTCCGCGGACTAAATTAGTAGTCACAATCACGGGTAACATTTCGGGCGTCAAGCCAACGGCCGTAGAAACGCCAAACAATAGGGCTTGTAGCCAATTACCCTTGGTTAAACCATTGAGAACACAAACAATCGGGGCCATAATTGCCATAAACCGAATTAAGAGCCACGATGTTTGACTAATCCCCACATCAAAATTAGTCACAGTGGTTTTTTTGTTCGTTAATCCTTGAGTAACTTCCCCAAAACGCGTCTGCTGTCCGGTAGCCACAACCAAGGCCAAGGCTGTACCACTAACCACATTACTCCCCATAAAAATTAATGTTTTTAAATCAGTAATTTGCTCATAATGAGTGTCCGTTGACTGTACTACTTTTTCCACCGGATAACTTTCACCCGTTAACGCCGTTTGTGATACCAACAAATCGCGGGCTTGCAGCACTCTTAAATCTGCAGGAATCAAATCGCCAGCAGCTAATTTAACAATATCTCCGGGTACTAAATCAGCCAAAGCAATTGTTTGTAATTGTCGATCTCGAAAAACCTGGACATTAACCTGCACTAACGATTGCAATTTTTCCGCAGCATTGCTTGATTGAATGGACTGAATTAAAGTCATGGTGCCACTGACAATAACCATGACTAAAATAATTACAGTCGCCGTGAAACTTTTATCAGCTGGACTGGCTAAAACATAATCCGTCCAAAAAGAAATGACAGCTAAAACCAGCAGTACTAGTGTAAAAGGTGTAGCAAAAGCTCGTAAAAATTGGCGATACACGGGAGTTTTGTGGTGATAAATTAACTGATTACTCCCGTACTTTTGTTGAAGAGCTGTCACTTCTTGACTCGACAAACCGGTTGTTCGCGTGTGAAACTGTTGTTGCACCGCTTCCGGAGTTGCTTGAGCCAACTTCAATAATTCTTGATTTGATAACATCAAAAAAGACCTCCTTGTTTTTAAACAAAGGAGGCTCATAAACACCCATTGACTGCCTGATAAACTTTCATTGAAGTTGAGATAAAAAGAAAATCTTCATATTAGTAATACAAATAATGTTTCTTCATACCATGCCTAACTGACATTAGTCACAATTTCAATTGATACAGTCAAAAAAAGAAGCCGCAAAAAAATTATTCGCGACTCCTAAAATTTTCGTTTAGCACTACCCGGCGTAAAGACTTAGTCTAGCTACTTGGGAACTTGCCTTCGGTCGGCAAGTTCTGTCCTATACATTGGCGTTTCGCAACGTTTCTGTACAGTAGCATGTGTCCGAATAGGAGCCTCTTTTATTCTTTTAGTTAGTTATCAATTATATATAATACAAATGATAAGTTAACATAGCATAACGTACAAGTCAAGTATTCTGCTTAATCAATTAGAAATTAAGTAATTACCGGTGAAAACTACTCATGCTTTCCTAGTAATGCTATACTAGCTGTGATAGTTTTGACCGATTATTCAGACCATATTGGTTGGTTGAACTCTGTCAAAAAATTAATAAGGACAACTATATCATGAAAAATTTAGCAATGTTGACTGATTTATATGAATTTACCATGGCCAATGGTTATGATGCAGTTAGCAAAGACAAACAAGGCGTGTTTGACGTCTTCTTTCGCAAAGTTCCCGACAATGGTAGCTTTATTATCGCTGCTGGCTTACAGCAAGTTATTGAAGCGGTTGCAGATTTCCACTATACGGATGACGATGTTAAGTATCTCGCTTCATTGAACACATTTAGCCCTAGTTTTTTAGATTATCTCAAGAATTTTAAATTTGACTGCTCCATTACCGCAATCCCCGAAGGTACCCCAGTCTTTCCTCGCGAACCAATTATGACTGTCCAAGGACCTTTAATTCAAACGCAATTGTTAGAAACATTAATTTTAAACATTTTAAACCATGAATCCTTGATTGCTACAAAAGCGCGCCGGATTACTTTTGCCGCACACAACAAACCCGTGATGGAATTTGGTGCGCGCCGCGCCCAAGGACCGGACAGTGCCGTTAACGGTGCCCGAGCAGCAGTTATTGGTGGATGCACCAGTACTTCAAATGTCTTAGCCGCCCAAATGTTTAACATTCCCCCAGCTGGCACAATGGCACATGCTTGGGTAGAATCTTTCCCAGATGAACTTACCGCTTTTCGCCAATGGGCACAAATTTACCCTAACAATGCTTCCTTTTTAATTGACACATATGACGTCTTAAATTCGGGTTTACCTAATGCCATTACTGTCTTTCAAGAATTACAGCAAGGCGGCCAGCAAGTTCAAGGTGGGATTCGCATTGATTCTGGCGATATTGCACAACTAACCAAAAAAGCCCGTCAAGCTCTCAATGATGCCGGATTGTCTCAAATTAAAATCACGGTTTCAAACGCCTTAGACGAACGCGTCATTCAATCATTACTCAATGAAGGTGCACAAATTGATAACTTTGGTGTCGGGGAAAAATTAATTACCAGTGCTTCTTCCCCCGTCCTCAGTGGCGTCTATAAATTAGCAGCCGTCATTGACGACGGACAATTAATTCCAAAGATTAAAGTCAGTGATAATCGCGACAAGTTAACTTTACCAGGTATTAAGAAAACTTATCGCTTATACGACAAACAAAATCACCAAGCTTTTGCGGATGTGATTAGTTTAGCGGATGAAGTTTTACCAACTAATTTGTCAGTAGTGGACTCCAATCCGTTATCCGTTAAAAAGCAGGTTACTCTGGCCAACTTTGATGCTGAAGAATTATCACAACAAATTTTGGACCACGGTCATGTAGTCAAAAGCGAAACTGACGTGTTCAAAATTCAAAAACAATGTCAGCAAAAATTAGCGGAATTACCTGAAGCCACATTAAGAACGGTTAATCCTGATTTTTATCCGGTTTATATCACCACTAAATTGGCTGATTTACAAACCGAATTAATTCAACAAAGTTTAAACAACTAAGAAACAAAAACCACTGAGTAAGCCAGATTAAAAATCTGATTACTCAGTGGTTTTTTAATTTCTATACTTTATTTCTTTCCATCACTTGGACTTACGCTTTTGTAGCCGGGAGTTAATCCGCTGAACTTGCTGCTCACGGAGCGTTAAAATCACTAACCAAATAATAATATATGTCACTAGAAAAAGTACAATCGTCCAAACAGCAATAGGCCAATGACAAACTAGCATCATCATTAAAAATAAAATCAACATCAAAATGAAGTGTAATCCTAGTGCTATTAAAAATGGAAAGTCAGTATCCATCAAAAAAGATCCTTCACCCATTAATCCACTAAATATGAAAACGCCGCAAACGGTTAGTAAAGAAATATTGATTTCATGAGGAATACATGCCAAAACTAGCAAATAAACCATTGATCCAAATCCGACCCCTGTAATAAACCGTTTGACAGCTTGACGTAATATTTTTATCATAAGCCCAACTTCTTTTCTAATTCTATTAAATACTTCCGCGAAACATCAGTCTTTAAATTAAATTGTAAAATAGCCACCATATTGCCAGCAAAACCCGTTTCCAGTGAATCCAGATAATCCAGATTAATGACACAATGTCGTGAAACTTGAATAAAATCAGCAGTTAATTTTTCTAAAACTTGATATAAATGGCCTTTAGACTCAATGACAGTTTCTTTAGTATAATAGGTTAAATTTTTACCCTGTACTTCAATTTTGATTAAATCTTTCATCTTAATTGTCAAAATCCGATCTGCTATTTTAATCGGTAATAAAGTTTGTTCCTGTAACTCATATTGCTTAATGTAGGATAATAAGTTATCAACCGCCAGTGACTCAGCACCCGCCTTAAGTTCTACCGCAATCTCGTCTTTATTCAGGCCAGGGTCAATGTGTACGCTAATTTTCAAATCATTACTTCTTTCTTTGATTCATCATTATTGATAAACCCGCAACTAATAGCAAAAGCACAGCTATGATCACCAGTTCTACATAAGTATTCAAGGCATTAGTCAAAAGTTGTCCTTTAATTTCCAAATGAATTGCCAAATCCTGCAACATTTTTAATCGCAAGGGCAAAGCCAGATTGCTTCCCCGCAAATCATTGAGTAAAAGGCTACGTAAACTGGCTGCTTCATAACTACTTGGAATTAATTTTACCAAAGTTTGCATACTTTTGGAGAGCATCCCATAAGGCATATAAGTGGCTACGATAAAGCCGGATGCAGCACTGATAATGGAAGCCCAGTGACTATAAGTTGTACTGGAATTAACGAATAACGCTAGTAATTGATTAGCTAAAGTGGCTGCCAGACCACCAACAAACATGACACCCACTGCTGGTAAATAAAAATCAGCTGGTAGATCAACTTTATCAACTAACTTAAAATAACTACCTGCTAGTACTAACACCAAGATTTGCATTAAGAAGCTAATAAACGTTGCCGCCAAAATATAACTAAAACTCCGTTTGGCTGGTGATACATGGGTCAATTGAAAATCAGCTGCTGTATGAGTTTCTCGATCGATCACGAATTGACTCAATGCTTGAAAAGAAGTAGTAATACCCGCAATGACTATTAATCCCGCCAACATCCACAAATCCAGTAACTGTTTTTTATTAGAAACAACTGGTAGTGACCCCAAAAGATACCTTTGTAAGAAACAAACATAAATAAAAAAACCAATTAGTGCCCCTAAACACGACATCATAGCACCTGTAACATTGCTAAAGTAAACTTTAATATTGCGCTGAACCAAAGCTATCATCATTGCAGCTCCTTTCCCGTAATTTTAATAAAAGCATCATCAATGGACCCTTGCTGGTATTCAAAATCACGGATTATAGTGGCATTATTTTGTAAAACCTCTATCGCTTGTTTACTAGTCAACCCCAATAGTTCAATTTGATGCTCAGACCTTTTTTGTATACCACTGGTAGCTTTAATTTTCTGAACATCATCAGCTTGAATCTTCAATTTATTAGGAGCATAGCGTTTTTTAACGCTTGCTGTTGAACCACTGGCCAAAAGGTTACCATTTTCTAAGATGTACATTTGATCAGCATTTTCTGCTTCTTCCAAATAATGCGTGGTCAAAAAGATTGTTAAACCTTGTTCGCGTTGCAATTTCTGTAACAAATCCCAAATTACTAACCTAGTCTGTAGATCCAAACCTGTAGTTGGATCATCTAAAAACAACAAGTTAGGTTGGTCAATTAAAGCTCTGGCAATGTCTACGCGTCGTCTTTGACCACCTGATAGAGTGCCATATTTTTGTTTCCAAAATTGCTTGATTCCAATAACTTCAATTAACTCCGCTAACCAGTCTTTGTCATAATGTCTGTACATTTTTGCTCTGGATAAAATATTGCTTTTTACCGATAACCTCTTGTCTAAAACACTGTCTTGAAACACGACACCCATCTTTAAGTCGGCAGCATAGCGAACGATTCCTGTCGTGGGTTTCATCAGACCTGTTAAAATATTTATTGTCGTTGATTTGCCGGCACCGTTAGTTCCTAAATAAGCGACCAATTGTCCAGTGGCAATTTGGAGATTAATCGCATTTAAAGCGACCTTGGAACCATATTTTTTAGTTAAGCCAATAGTTTCAATTAACATTTTTTTCTCCTTTACTAGCAGTTATTGTTAGTATGTCTAAGAAAAGTTAAATTGTCTCAGCATTGGACACAAGTGGTTATTTCTCGATTATTAAAAAGCCAATGAAGTACTTAAAATTTTTTACTCATCAAGTAGTATCTTGCTTTTTCAATCAAATTTTGAAAAGCAACTATTATTTAGAAACAGACTATCCTACTAACTACTATTCCAATTTTTGCAATAAAAAAGATGCAATTGGGACAAAAGATTACAAAACTTTTTTGTCTCAATCGCATCTGAAATAAAATTTGATTTTAAGCTTCAGCTGCTGCTTTAATCATTTCATAAGCTTCTAAGGCTAAATGAATTTTATGACCTTCAATCATCTCTTTAGGCGTTCCTTTAGGAAAATAAACACAAGTCCGTAATTCAAAGCCATTTGGTATATCACGCATTTGATGATGTGCAATATCATGCCGTAAAGTGCCATCCAGTAACCGTGAAGTACCTGCCTTAGCTGGTGGAAACCCAGGATCTGCGGTCACTTTAGTTTGAATCGTGGGATCATCTTTCATCAAAACAACTTCGGTCGGGCCACCATACATTCCCATCGTTTCCATACCCAAATTCTCTGTTACATCACCGTTAGTCATTTTAGTAAACTGAAAATGTTCGGGATTTTCCGACATCACAGATAAGTCACTGCCACTCAAAACAGAAGCTAATTTTTCTTGATATTGTGCCAAAGTCATTCCAGTCACCACTAACGTGGCTCGTGCAGGAATCATTTCAGCTTGTTCATCAAAGTTCTGAACAATATCGCGCCACATTTGTTCTGAACGTTTGGTAGACTCTGCATATAATTGTCGAATCTTTTCAATTCCTAAGTCCGCTTTAGCCTGTAAATTAACCTGAGTAGCTTCTTCATAACTTAGGTAATTCACATCTTCATAGGTTAAATCCCGTCCTTGATATTTGATGTTTGCTCCTAAATGCAACAGTTCCTGTAAAACATGTTTTTCGCGTTCAAATCGCAGCAATCGTAATTGTTGTTCTGAATAATTGTCACCGTCAATATTAACTTTAATCGTGATCTCCTGCATAATAATGGACACTTCCTATTTTTAATTAGGATTACTATACTGTTATCAATGCAGTAGTACAATATAATTTAGTGCAACAGTTTTAACTTATTTGTGTCACTAAAATAAGGGGAGAAAACAACATGTATTATGGAACTAATGAAAATCAGCGCATCAAGCAGCAGTTAATAACTGCATTTTTCCAACTTTTGAAAAAGTACGAACCAAATGAAATTACTATTACTCAACTCACTAAACAAGCCCACACTGCCCGCAGTAGTTTCTATCGTAATTTTCAAAGCAAAGCTCAACTGATTGAATTTTATTTGGATCAATTACATGATAAATTAACTTCAACACACGAATACAATAACCTAAAAGATGTCTTCTCTTATGAACAAGTCGTGCAAAAATTTGCCCAATCACTCACCGTTTTTTTAGAAAATCGGACTTACGTACTTTTGATTTATCAAAAGGGTTACGGATTACTATTATTACAAACTTTAGATCGCTATATTGAAGAATCCATCGGCAATATGCCCGCCAATTCCATTGATCGTTATCAACTCTACTTTTTATCCGGTGCTAGCTTTAACGTTTTAATTCACTGGTTAACTAGTGCTAACCCGGAAAGTCCACAACAACTAGCGCTAACTTGTGCTAATTATTTAACGGGATTTATCTAAAATTCTCCCCACAATTAAATAGTTATTTAAAAAATCACTTAATTTGTCAGATTTAGGCCCGACAAATTAAGTGGTTCTTTTTATTGCAGCTCATTATTTTTTATCACAGTCCTTAAGCTTTTAGGTTAATCTTACGCAACCAGTCTTGCACTTTTTGACTGGCTTCTTGACGTTTTCGTCCTTGAATAGCCAGGCCAATGCCCCGTTTTTCTAGTCCGCCTTCAAACGAAAAACCTGACAACACTTGTTGTGCCCGCACAGTTTGTTTAATCTGCGTAAAGCTCGCACCACTGCCAAAACCACCATGGGTATTAAAGGGAATGACAATTTTATTAGTAAAATCGTATTGTTTCAGAAATGTCATGACAATTTGTGGTAAGGCCATATTCCAGGTGGGGGCCCCCACAAAAATTTTTTGATAGTCTTCAAAATTCGTTATTTGCGTTTTAATTGCTGGTAATATATTTTCGTTTTGTTCCAATACATTTTGTCGCACTTGTTCTTCGTAATCTTGGATTGGTGTATCTTTTCCTTGGATTGCAAATAAATCGCCACCAACTAGTTGTTGAACGATCTGCGCCACCGCTTTTGTATTACCCGTTCTACTGTAATAAACAATTAGATTGTTTGCTTTCACCATTCCACATCGCCCCTCAAGTTAATGATTTTGACTTTTTTTCACATAATTTCTTTTTATGACCATCATTACTTATTATTTAGTCAAATTCAAGTATCAAAAAACACTTGCCTCATAATTTCGAGACAAGTGTTTATTAGTTTAATCTAAATTTTCACCATTAGAGGCAATAACTTGCTTATACCAATCAAAGGACTTCTTCTTGTAACGTTTGAAAGTTCCTTGGCAATTGTTATCTTCATCAACATAGATAAAGCCATAGCGTTTTGCCATTTCACCGGTGGAAGCACTAACTAAGTCAATGCACCCCCATGGCGTATAGCCCATCACGTCAACCCCATCATCAATCGCATCATCGATTGCTTTGATATGTTCACGTAAATAATCAATCCGGTAATCATCAGCCACGTAATGATTCTCATCAGCTTGATCCATCGCACCTAAACCATTTTCTACGACAAAGACTGGTTTTTGATAGCGATCAGACAATTCATTTAAGGCAATCCGTAAGCCGGTAGGGTCAATTTGCCAACCCCAATCACTAGACTTCAAGAACGGATTCTCGACGCCACCCATTAAATTACCAGCAGTGGTTTTGTTATCAGAGCGAGTCACTTCCGTCACTGTTGACATGTAGTAACTAAAGCCAATGTAATCAACCGGATATTTAGCCAACAAGTCTAACTCTTCATCCGTATAATCTAAATCACTAATTTGTACACCATTGCGTGCTAATAAACTCTTCGTATAAGCTGGGTAATGTCCACGTACTTGCACATCCGCACAGAAGAAGTTATTAGCTTGATTATCTTGCAAAGAAGCTAATTGATTGACCGGATTAGAGTCATAGCTGTAATTAGTAGCATACAAAATCATGCAACCAATTTGTAAATCGGGATCTAATTCATGTCCAATTTTGACAGCTTTAGAACTCGAAACAAATTGATTATGCCAAGCTTGGAAAATATTCTTCTTATCATTGGCGCCATTAGCTACGACTAAACCTTGACCCATCACTGGAAAATGGGCGGCACTATTAATTTCGTTAAAAGTCATCCAATACTTAACTTGCTTATGGTAACGAGTCAAGACGGTTCTAGCGAAACGTTCGTAAAAGTCGATTAACTTTTTATTTTTCCAGCCGCCATAAGTGGTTACTAAGTTTAAAGGCATTTCATAATGTGAAATCGTAATGACTGGTTCAATATTATATTTCAAACATTCAGCAATCAATTCGTCATAAAATTTCAAGCCTGCTTCGTTGGGTTGTTCTTCATCACCATTGGGAAAAATCCGCGACCAAGCAATGGAAAACCGGTAACACTTAAAACCCATCTCTGCGAATAATTTGATATCTTCTTTAAAGTGATGGTAATGATCATTACCAATATGGTTGGGATAGAAATACTTATCAGTATCAATCGAAAAATCAAATTCTGGATCATTCACAATAGCCATGCGATCCTTACCGCCGGGCAAAGCATCTGGTAGTGATAAACCCTTGCCACCTTCTTGATAAGCACCTTCTAATTGGTTAGCCGCCGTAGCGCCACCCCATAAAAAGTTTTTTGGAAAACTCATTAAACTTCCTCCTAAATCTTGAGTCATTCTGAGCGGTTAACTTTCAACTATGACCAGCGCTACTGCCGATCATTTGTAAACGATGCAACTGTAGCGCTTACTTTTTAGTATAGATTGAAAATTACAAGCGAGAGGTCAGCATAAAACTACTACTTTTTATCCGACCAGCAATTTTAACCGCATCTATAGAGAACACTATATCATTTTCTTACATGAAAAATCACAGAAAGTTTTACTTTTTTAATATTATTTCTGTAATTGGCAACTGGTGTCAACAGGCTGACTAACAGCAATAGAACAAATATTTCACCAAGAAAGTGCAATTAATTTTTTTCTTTTCAATGCTTTTTCCAAAAAGTTCGTTGGAAATTCAATTAATCAGTGATTTAGCAGGGTAATTATTATTTAAATTAAATTTTAGTCTGTCAGATTAAAAGTGAATTGCAAAATTCTCCTTTTAGAGTTATAGTGTGGTAGTACACAGCTGATGTGTTACATACTTCAAAGTTAAAGGATGTTGAATATGAAAAAGAAAAGCCTTTGGATAACAATTATTGTCGTCATTATTCTTGTACTGGGTGGTGGTTTGTGGTGGCACGGTCAACAAGCCCACTCCAAAGCTGCTGCTAAACCGAAGCACACGCAACATAGTTATGTTGTTCATGCTGCTAGCCCATTAGAATTATCTGCCAACGTCACTTACCAGCAAAAATATCCGGTCGTAAAAGTTAACGATTGGCAATTATTAGTTCAAAACGGCGCCAGCGTTTATCGCGGTGAAAAATTAGATACTACCGGCCAACTAGCTCCAAGCAACGGTTTCTTTGAACTCGGTAACGACCAAAACGCTGTTTATACGACTCCGTTTAAAGCTCAAGGAACCGTTTCAGAATATGATTTAAATAAAATTCAAGTCGGCGATAATGTTCAGGTCAAAGCTTTAACTGGTAACAACACAACAGCTCAAGCGGCTCAGATCACTTATTTACAGTTAAATAGCGTTAAACAAACGGCGGGCGTTTCTTATTATAATTTTGAAACATCACTTCCCCAAACGTATCGTTTAGGGCAACACGTCATTATCTCCATTCCTTCAAAATACACACAAATTCCGAAAAAATTAGTTCATCATCAACAAGTGCAACTAGCAGACGGGACTAAAAAAGCTTTAGGTCCGGAGCAAATTCAACAAAAAGACCCCCAATACTATTATGTTGACCGTAATTATTTACAACCACAAACTAAATTAATTGACAAGGATAAATAAATGACAAATGTAATTCAACTTTCGAACATTCATAAGTCCTATGATCAAAAAAATCAGTATGTCTTAAGTATTCCCGATTTAGCCATTACTGAGGGCGAGTTCGTGGCGGTCATGGGGCCTTCAGGCTCGGGTAAATCCACTTTAATTAATATTCTCGGTTTATTAGACACTGCTTACCAAGGAACTTATCAACTCAACGGGACCAACGTGAAACAAATCAAAAGTGATCGCCGCTTATCACATTTGCGTAATCAATACATTGGTTTTGTCTTTCAAAATTTCAAATTATTGCGCAACTATACTATTTTCGACAATGTCAATTTACCTAATGTTTATAGCAAAAATCCGTTTCGCTCGCGTAGGTCCAGAATTTTAGAACTCTTGGAGCAAGTCGGCTTAAGTGATCAAACCAATAAATACCCCACGCAATTATCTGGTGGTCAGCAACAGCGGGTATCAATTGCACGAGCTTTGGTTAATGACCCCAAACTAATTATTGCCGACGAACCAACCGGAGCCTTAGACTCAGCCACTTCGCTGAAGATCATGGAATTAATGCAACACTTGCACGCTAAGCAACACAAAACCATCATTATGGTGACGCATAGCGAAATGGTGGCACAATTTGCTGATCGGATTATCAAAATCAAAGATGGGCGGTTATATCAATGAAATTTTTTAACAACCTGCGCATCGCTATTAATAGTGTACGCAAACGCTTCTTCCGTAATCTGATGTCGGTCATGGGCATTATCGTGGGCACATTAAGTGTTTTATTAGTCCTCGGCATCGGTAATGGTTTAAGTAAAACGGTGAGTCACCTCTTTTTCCAAGGTTACGAAGGTGACAAGCTCATGATTGAATATATTCCCAACGAAGAGACTGGGAGCTTTCAAAAATCAGATTTACAACTAATTCGCAATTTGCCCCATGTTCAAAAAGTCACTCTGCCGTCTTACGACATTTTGAGTAAGAATCTCGTTTGGCAAGGGCAAAATAAATCATTGGATTTGGAAGCCATTAAATCTGGGCCCAATGCTCATAAAACTAATGTTATTGAATTAAATCAGGCTTTACTCAAAGATACGAATTTTAGTAATATCCGCGTGGGGGAATATCTCTTCATCCAAGATCGCCCGTTTAAAGTTACGAAACTTTATAGTAAACCAGTGCCCGCCATTGGCTCTGGCCCCGCTGGCGGCAGAATCAGTCAAGATGATTATCGTTTACTCAAGGGACGCCATGCTAACGATTATGATGAAATGGATGTCACTTTACAAAAGAACCTCTCCGCAAAACAAGAACAACACGCCAAAGCTCAAATTTTACAAACGTTAGAGAACAAGGGTTTTTATCATACTTTGGGCGATTATAGTTGTCCGGATACAAGTGGTGCCAAAAAACAAATGGATAAAATTATTAAAATGCTGGCCGCCTTTATTGCCATTATTGCCGGGATCTCATTAGTAACTGCCGGGATGGGGATTATGACCACCATGACTGCTAATATTGCTGAACGTACGCAAGAGATTGGTTTACGCCGCTCCATCGGTGCCAGCAAACATGATATTACGTTGCAATTTTTAATGGAAGGAACCCTATTAACTTTAGCTGGTGGGTTGGTATCCTTATTACTAGCCCTGAGCATTCAAGCAATTGTCAATGCCATGCATATTCAACATTTTGCCATGGATATTACAGCCACCAACATTATTATCGTCTTAGTAATTGTCTTATTAGTAGGCATTATCTTTAGCTATACTCCCGCCCGCCGCGCTGCTAAACGCAATATTGTTAACTTAATTAGGTAATTCAAATCGCTAAAACAAAATTAGTTTAACAGTAAAGCACTAACCGAATTCAATTTTAAAATCTGAATCCGCTTAGGCAAAAACTGTTGACTTTTAAAACACAATCATTAATTAATGCTCGGATGATCTAAGACCCAATGTGAGCATTAATTTTTTGTTTCCATCTTATTATGCGCGCTACTGCCCTGCTGGCTGGTAAAATCATTACTTAAATTAGCAGAGCGTAGTTTAACTGATAACGTATGAAACTGTAAAAAAATGGGATGTTCATATTGTAATTGCTTTTGAAAAGTTGTTAAACTATGCCGCATTTGTTCCGAAATGGGGGCCACAATTTTCAGACTACCTTTTAACATCACTGACGAATAATCTTGTTCGTTAAAAAAAAGTACAGCAGCATTGGCACAATTGGCCAAATTAACCACTGTAGAGTTTTCAAACCGTGTGTAAAACAAGATAGTCGCCACACTGCGTTGATAAGTTAAGGGGGTTAACGAAACAAGACTGGGAAAACCCATTCGATCAATCGTCGCCACTTCACAAACTTTAGCGTTTTTAATGTATTGGTTAGCTTGCAGAATTGTTTGCTTCATGTTATCCACCCATTTCCATTATTTGCCCTTAGTCTACAATTGATACCGTTAAATTACACGTTTCAAGTCTTACTTTGGACAAAAAACTAACAAGATTTAAAATATTTCTCACCAAATAATCATATTATTAGACCGCTAACAGATCGCGTGCTACCATAACAATTAGTTGGAGAAAGGATAGTGAAAAATTGAAACGAAGCAAAAAATGGTTTTTAATTATTAGCTTAATTCTTTTATTACCGCTACCGCTCTATATTTTATGGAGCAATAATCATTTGTGGCAACAATATCTAGGACTAAAATTGCCTGATTTAGTCTCACTAAATGATCTTTGGATTTGGTACCTGGTAATTATTAGTGCCTTGAGTGGTTTATTAATAATTGTCTTATTACTAATTTTAATTTTCTGGCCGACACGCAATAAATTTCAATTAATTCATAAACCCACTGGACAAGTCAAAATTACTAATAAGGCCATTAATGGCTTTATCAACGCTTCACTGGCGGACTTACCTTACCTGCAAAATCCCAAAGTTAGTTCCAAATTAACCAACCATCATTTGCGGATTAAAGTCAGCGGGGATTTAGCTCCCGGTGATAGCGTCAAACAAAAGCTAGTGGCCTACTTAAAGCAACTAGAAGATAATTTACGTCAGTTATTAGGAGTCCAACAAAAGCCCAAGATTGAAATTCGTTTTACCAATTTTGAGTCACAGACTGATCCGAAGAAAAAGCGTGTTTATTAAGGAGGCATTCCAATGAAAGAATGGTTGGACCAACACGCTGGCGAAACTATTGGCGTGATTATTGGTTTACTTTTAGCAGTTTGTTTTTTGGTTTTAGGTTTTTTAAGCACTATTTTCTTAGTAGTACTGGCAATCATCGGTGGCCTTGTTGGTCATTATTGGCCACTACTGCAACAATTGCATGATAAATAATTTAATTTTGGATAAAGGAGAAGATCAAAATGGCACAAACAACAAATACGAATGCAGAACAAATTAAAGGTGAATTAACTTATGATTCCAAAGTTATTCAAAAAATCATTGGCATTGCTTTATCAGATATTGATGGTCTTTTAACAATTGATGGTGGCTTTTTCTCTAATTTAACGGATAAATTAGTCAACAATGATGATGTTACTTCCGGTATTAATGTTGAAGTCGGTAAAAAACAAGTAGCAGTTGATATTGATATTGTTGCTGAATACGGCATTGATATCGCAAAATTATATGATCAAATTAAAAAGCAAATTTTTGAAAAAGTTAAATCCATGACTGATTTAGATGTCGTGGAAGTTAATGTCAGTGTCGTAGACATTAAGACTCAACAACAACATGAAAAAGATTCCGTTAGCTTGCAAGATCGCTTGAGTGGTTCTGCCAAAGATACCAAACAAAAAGTTGAACAAAAGCAATCCCAAAAGCAACAACAAAAGCGTGATGAACAACGAGTTCAATAATTTTAGTTGCGACAAAGAGCGGGTCAAAGCTCAGGATTATAAATTCATGACAAAAGATTTGTTTAGAAACTGAGTATAGCCTAAAAAAAATCCTGAAGTTAGTTTTTAACTTGAGGATTTTTTTGTAGTTAAATGCCAGTTTCTACCCTTTATAAAACAACTCAAATCTGCGTACTATTTTTTTATTTCACTTTCAAAGCAAAAAAAGACAGCTCAATCTAAATTAGTGAGCTGCCCTTTTTGATTAACTTTTATTTATCCGATTTATCATACACTGGAAAATCGTTTGCTTGACCATAATCCTTGATATGTTCAATAGTCTTTAATTGCTCCATATCAGCGGCTGAAATTTCAAAATCAACTTGCGTATTACTCTTAATATGCGCTGGTGTTTGTGACTTTGGTAATGGTAACAAATTGAGTTGTAGACAATAACGAATACATAACTGTGCGGGCTCAACTTGGTACTTAGCAGCCATTTGTTGTACGAGCGGATTTTGTAAAATCTCACCGTGGGCGACTGGTGAATAGGCTTCAACTAAGATATCCTGCTTTTGGCAGTAGTCAATTAACTCAAATGGTGTATTAGCAATATGAGCTAACACTTGATTAACCATTGGTTTAACCGAGCCATTCTTAACAATATTATCAACGTCTACCTTTTCAAAATTGGAAACGCCAATAGCGCGCAACTTACCAGCTTGATAGGCTTCTTCTAAAGCGCGCCAAGCCGCTAAGTTACCTTCAAAATAATGTTCACCATTACGAAAATCAGACCACGGCTGCGGTGCATGAATAATCATCAAATCCAGATAGTCCAAATCCATTGTTTGCAGTGATTGATCAATGGCAGCCACTGCTTCTTGATAAGACTTGATTTCAGCAGCCAATTTTGAAGTGACAAAAATATCTGAACGCTTAACTCCTGAAGCTTGTAGGGCTTGACCAATACCGGCTTCATTACCATAAGCTTGAGCTGTATCAATATGACGATAACCAGCAGCCAAAGCTGTTTGAACTGGTTGTTGAACTTGATCATTATCAATTAACCATGTTCCAAAAGCTAACTTAGGAATTTTGACGCCGTTAGCTAAAGTATAGTCTTCTGTTAAAATACTCATCATCATCTCTCCTTTAATAAAATACTGCGACAAAAACCGCTTAAAAGCTGAGGATTAACCTAAACTAAGGTCTTAAGTCGATTCTTGACTTGAGAGCTTAGTTGTAGTTAAACGCAAGCTTTTGGTTTTTGGAACGCTATATCAAATACTGCGACAAAGGACGTTTAAAAACTGAGCAATAACCTAGACCAAAACTAAAGTTGGTTTTAACTTTAGTACTTGGGCGTAGTTAGGCGCAAGTTTTTGTCCTTTGGAGCGCTATATCAAATACTGCGACAAAGGACGTTTAAAAACTGAGCAATAACCTAGACCAAAACTAAAGTTGGTTTTAACTTTAGTACTTGGGCGTAGTTAGGCGCAAGTTTTTGTCCTTTGGAGCGCTATATCAAATACTGCGACAAAGGACGTTTAAAAACTGAGCAATAACCTAGACCAAAACTAAAGTTGGTTTTAACTTTAGTACTTGGGCGTAGTTAGGCGCAAGTTTTTGTCCTTTGGAGCGCTATATCAAATACTGCGACAAAGGACGTTTAAAAACTGAGCAATAACCTAGACCAAAACTAAAGTTGGTTTTAACTTTAGTACTTGGGCGTAGTTAGGCGCAAGTTTTTGTCCTTTGGAGCGCTATATCAAATACTGCGACAAAGGACGTTTAAAAACTGAGCAATAACCTAGACCAAGACTAAAATCGGTTTTAACTTTAGTACTTGGGCGTAGTTAGGCGCAAGTTTTTGTCCTTTGGAGCGCTAATATCAAATACTGCTATCAAACTTCTGAAAAACTACTCAACTACGTTTTAATCATAATACTTATAGTTAACTCTAAGTCAATCAAAACGTCTAAAAAAGCAGCGGATACAAAAAAATGCTCGTATTTAATACGAACATTTTTGCTTTATGATGCACCAAAAGTCAGAAAATTGTTCCAACTTCTGTTTTTCAAACATTTTATTTTTCTTCTAAATGCGTTTGCGGATCTTGCTTGCGTAAATTAAAAGCAATTAAGACCCCAGCAATGGCTAGAGCTAAGGTAAAGTACAAGCCATAGTGGACACCATTGGTAAACTTCGTCGCCATATTGCCTGCAATATTATGCTGGCCTAAGCTTAAAAAGCTCGTTGATAAGGCCGTAGCCACAGCACCGACAACTTGTTGCATTGTATTTAAAATCGTACTACCATCCGCGGACTCAATTCCAGATAAAGAATTCAAAGCATGCGTTTGAGCAGGTGACATCGCTAGTGGACAGCCAATCATTAAGATCACGTGCGCCAAAATAATGTAAAACAGCGTTGAATGTTGATTGGATAATAATAACATGACCACACCTAAAACAGCGATTAAAAAGCCAGCCACAGCCGGTTTTTTAGCCCCAAAGGTATCATATAAGCGGCCTGCCACGGCAGACACAATCGCGTTAATAATCCCTCCAGGTAACATAATCATTCCTGTTAGAGCAACTGGTAGTGACAGTCCTTGCTGCAAATATTGTGGTAATAAATACATTGCCGACAAAATAATTGCAAAGTCTAACATGACGCCTAGTGCTCCTAAAGTGAAAGCAGGATGTCTAAAGACATGTAAGTTCAACACTGGAGTGGTCAAATGTAATTGCCGCCAAGCATATAAAACTAAGACAATAATTCCCACAACTAATAAACCTAAAACTAAAGGTGAACCCCAGCCCCATTCACTTGCAAAACTAACGCCTAACACTAAGGCGGAAAAACCAACAACAGATTCTAAAACTGACCAAAGATCAACATGAGGCTTAGAAATTTGCCCAACATTTTTTAAACCAAAAATCGCTAAAATTAAACCAATGGCTAAAAACGGAACAAACAACCAAAATACCCAATGCCAAGTTAATTTGCCTAAAATTAAACCCGTTAACGTGGGACCAACAGCTGGTGCTAACATAATCACCAACGCACAAACACCCATCGCTGCGCCTAATTTATACGGCGGAAAAATCGTCATTGCGACAGTAAACATTAACGGTAAGATTAAACCCGTCCCTAAGCCTTGAATGACTCGACCTAACAACAAAATACCAAAGTTTGGTGCCAGCGCCGCAATAATCGCGCCGACAATAAAATCACTTAACCCAAAAATCACAATTTGCCGTGTCGTAAACCATTTCGTTAATAAACTCGAAAATGGTAACACAATACCAATAACTAACATATAACCAGTGACTAAGAGCTGCACAGTGGCAGCACTGACATTAAAAGCTTTCATTAATTGTGGTAGTGCAATGTTTAATGATGTTTCCGATAACATCCCCACAAAGGCCCCAATTAACATACTAGACATGACTAGCCAGGGTTTTTGCACTTTTACAACAGCTTTCATTTCATCCATGTAAAAACTCCTTTGAATTTCAATTCATTTTTTCGCAACTTGATTATCTTAGCAAAATAAAAAATTTGATGTAAGTTTTTTTTGTAAAAAAATGAAATCAGCACTACTACTGTCACTCAAATTTCTAGCGATAATTAAAAATACCCTTATCACCAAGGAATTGATAATTACCATCAACCCTGCATAATAAAGGCATCTTTGAAGCACTATAAATAAGACTATTTAAAAGAGCAACTTTGTAAATGATCGTTCACAACACCAATAGCCTGCAAGTAAGAATACATAATCGTGGGACCGACAAATTTAAAACCTTTTTGTTTAAAATCACGGGTCATTTTTTGCGCTAAAGGTGACGTGGTAGGCACCTGTTCTGGCGACTGCCAGTGGTGATTGTGCACCCGATTACCAGCTAAAGTCCAAACCCATTGATTGAAAGTACCAAATTGTTGTTGTACTGATAAAAAGACTTGGGCATTATTAACCATCGCCGCTAGCTTTCGTTTATTCCTAATTAAAGCTGGATTCTGCAACCAAGCAGCCTGCATTAAGGGATCTGCCTGCGCAATTTTTTGCACGTCAAAATAACAAAATGCTTGATTCATCGCTCGACGCTTATGCAAGACGGTTTTCCAACTTAAGCCTGCTTGCATCATTTCCAGTACTAAAAATTCAAATAACTTACGATCAGCATGCGTCGGCCGACACCATTCGTGGTCATGATAGCGTATCATTAAGGAATCAGCGCCCACCCACGGACAACGCTGAACATTTGGAGAATTAGTTAACTTCATCAAAGACTCCTGGCGCTTGGCGGTTATAATAGCGCAAATAAGTGGCCCCCGTCTGTTCATTGACAGCAACGTTAATTACTCCCGCATTCTTGACTTCACCCACAGCACTCACCATGGGAATGTGAAATAAGCGTTGGATCAAAACACGTGACACAGTTCCGTGACATACTAATAAAATTTGTTGATCGTGATGCTGAGCTAATAAATCCTGCCAAAAGCTCTGTAAGCGTTGCGCCAAATGATCGTAACTTTCACCCGTGCAATACTTTACATAGTCCTCAGTTAAATATCCCAATTCGTCAAACACTTGGGGATATTGCTGGTAAATTAAATCCGTTGCTTGACCGTCCCAATTACCATAATCAATTTCTTTCAAACGAACATCCGTCTTTATCGGCAAAGCGTCTGCACTTAAAATTTCGGCTGTTTGGAATGCTCTTTTCAAGGGACTAGCATAGATACAATCAATTTGTTTAATATCAAAGCTAGTATGTAAAGTTTGTACTTGCTGAATCCCCACAGAATTTAATGGTAAATCGGTTTGAGCACCGTTAATTCGATTACTTTTATTAGTATCCGTTTGGCCATGTCGTACGATAAAAATATTTAACACAATGATCATCCTCAACAATTTTAATTTGCTTCTATTATAACAAATCCCGTTGACCGCGACTTGACTTTTCTAATTTTGCACACTATGATACCTACAACGATCCTTTAATGAAAATTAGTTCTGTGAAGCTACAAAGGAGATTCTTAACATTCAAATAAGCGCTGCACCAATTGTTAGTGCCAGCTAATTTCTCACATCCCTTGTAGTTGTTTGGCAAACTATGAGGGATTTATTGGTTGATAACCAGTTTCAAAGTCTAGTTTAAACATGAACTATTGGTATCTAAAAACACATTTTTAAATCAGGGGGAAATTATGGAACTCAAACAGTTACGATATTTTGCCGCGATCATTTCTCACGATAGTTATCGTCAAGCTGCGCAGTCACTGGGAACCGTTGAATCGAATCTCAGTATTCAAATGAAACATTTAGAAAAAGAATTAGGGACCAAATTGCTGGTGCGCGAAGGCCGCACAATGCGCCCGACAGCAGCCGGGTTAGAACTTTATCGCCATACGAAATTAATTTTACAACAAGCCCAAATTATCAGTCGCGCAATTCCTAGTGTTAAGGAAAATCCTTCTTCCAGACAAACGATACATATTGGCGTCAGTGGTAATTACTTAACGCCACTCATTGTGCAAGCGGGTAAGCATTTACGCCAACAATTTCTTTTTGAATTTGTTCAATTAGACACCAACCAAATGTTAACGCAATTAAAAAATAATCAATTAGACTTGGCCATTACTCCGCTAGCACGTAGCATCACGCAAGATCCCTTGTTAGAATTCACTTTTTTGTTCACTGATAAAACCGTTGCCTTAATTCCCAAAAAATGGAGTAAGTTGGCTCAAAAAAAGCAAATTACTTTTGCTGAACTTTTCTTAAACCCCTTAGTAGCCCTCAAGCACCAATTCGTTGTGCGGCAACACTTAGACGAATATTTTCTGCAAAATCATCTCAAAGCCAATATTGAATATGAGGTTAATGATTACTCCGCTTGTCTCGCAATTGTGCAGCAAAATGAAATTGCTGGCATGGTGACCGAATATTTTATGCAACAACAAGCACCACAAAAACAATTGCAAGTTATCCCTATCATCTCACAAATTCTACCCATTCAAATGGGTATTGTCAGTCTCAAGCAACCCAACTTGGCAATCCCTGTTAATCAACTCAAAACTGCCTTATACGAAGAATGCTTAACGATTAAATAATCACAAAAAAACTGAGTCGCCACCGCGGATCTTTCGCCAGTTAAACTCAGTTTTTATATTTAACATTTAATTTTAATTACGCATTTTGAATTTGGTAAGCTAATGCAAAATTTCCTAAAGTTGCTGAGCCATTATTCTTCACTCGCGGCATGGTAATATACTTATCTAAAGCAGGCACTTGTACATAATCATTCAATAATGTTTTAAATTGTTGGCGTACTTTCACTAAGAAATCTTCACTAATTACCCCGCCACCAAAAACAATATTATTTGGCCGTAAAATTAAGGTCTGTTGCACAGCAGCTTGTGCCACATAATAAGCCATAATATCCCAGACGTGATGTTCATGCGGCACATCTTTGCCAGCTTTGTTTAAGCGTGCTTCAAAGGTTGGGCCTGAAACCAAGCCTTCTAAGCAATCATGATGAAACGGACAAATACCCGCAAAATCCAAATCATCAGGATGGCGTTTGACAAATGTGTGTCCCATTTCTGGATGACCAATACCTTGCAAAATCTTACCATCTAAAACGGCCCCACCACCGACGCCAGTACCGACAGTGTAATAAACTAAAGAATTAATTTTTTCATTAAATAAATTAGCTGTCACATATTCACCGTATGCGGAGCCGTTAACATCCGTGGTGAAGTAAACAGGTACGTCAAAATTACGCTTTAACGGGCCAATTAAATCGACATAATGCCACTTAGCTTTAGGAGTATCGGTAATATAACCATAATATTGATTATTTTTTTGTAATTCAATGGGTCCAAACGAAGCGACCGAAATAGCGGCTAATTCAGGAAACTTCTGAAAATATGTAATCATTTGCTGAATTGTCGTTTGCGGATCAGTCGTTGGAAACTGTGTCTGATCTAAAATCCGATAATCCTCATTACCCACAGCACAAACAAATTTGGTTCCCCCAGCTTCAACACTACCTAATAACATCTTTTGCTACCCCTTTACAATTTTTCTTAATCATACCGATTTCTCAAAGCATCTGCAAGTTAGCCTAGCTCTCAATCTAACCTAGCGCACTTTTTAAAACTAGCAACATGCTTACTCAACTTAATTAGCAGCTAACAAATTCTCTAAAGTTTTGACCTTGCGACGAGCAACCGGACAAGTAATTCCATTTTGTAAAACAACTACCTTTTGCTTTTTATTAAATTGCAACAGAAAATCAGTATTAATAATAACCGATTTATGAATCCGCACAAAATTAGTGGGCAAGCGCTGCTCCAAATCTTTCAGGTCACTATTTATTGTTTCTTGTTTAGTTATTTCATGAATTAACAGTTTATGGTCACCCAAAGTTTCTATGAACTCTATTTGTTGACAATCTAAATACAAAATTTGATCAGTCGTTTTGACGACCAGTAATTTTCGTTGTTGTTGCTGTTGTTTTAACTGTTCTTGAACTTTAATCAAGATTTGAATTACATCATGTTGCAACTGCTGCGGATTATCTTTAACTATAAAATCTAACGCCGCAACTCGGTATTTAAAAGTTTCCCGAGCTAATTCATCATGTGTCGTCACAAAAACAATAGTACCTAAACTATCAAATTTTCTGATTTCTGCTGCTAATTCCAAACCATTTAATTGTGTCTGCAAATCAATATCTAAAAAATAAATGTTGGGTGTCGAATTGTTCAACTGTAAAGTTTTTAAAACTTCTTGTGGGTCAGCAGTGGCTTGTACAATTTGCATATCTAAATTTTCAATCAATAAATAATTATTGATTATTTTTTGCAATCTTTTTAATTGCGCGTTGTCATCTTCACACAGGTATATATCCATTTTACTGCTCTTTTTTGATAATTAATTTTTGAATAAATTCTTCCTTAGTAACTTCAGTTTGTAAACTCAGATGGGAATATTGCTGGGTAATTTCCTTGATATTTGCCAGTCCTAACCCTGAATGATCAGCTTTAGTTGAGTAATTAGCTTGATAAATTTGTTTGAGATTAATCGAGTTTTGATAATGGTTCTTGATAATTGTCGTTAACTGACTAGAATCGTCATAAATAACAATAGTCATTAAGCTTTGCGCTGCTGTGCTTTTGGCTAAATCTTCAATTGCTTCAAGAGCGTTATCTAATAAAATCCCCAAACAACGATTGTAATCCAGTATTGAAACATTCTGTGGAAATTGTCTCACTTCCTGAGCAATTTCTACATGAATGCGGTCTTTTAAAGTGGTCAATTGTCCTAACTTAACAGCTAATAAACCTTTAATTTCAACAATTTTTAAATTACTCAAAGATGACAGATTAAATAAATCCGTGGTTTGTTGGACCTGATTATTTTTAATTACTCCGTAAAAATATTTTTTCAGACCCGCTAGATCTTGATCTTCAATATAACCAGCCATACCTGACAAAATATTGAGATAATCATGCTTAAACTTACGGAATTCTTGCTGCGCATTTTCTAAAGTCTTCAAATAAGCAGTGAGCTGTTGCCGATTTTCCTGTTCTAGCTGTAATTGTCGTTGTTGATTTCGATCACGACTCCATAACAAAAACGTTAAGATAAATAAAAGACAAGTTCCTAAGAACAAAAGACTAATTTGCGTAATAGTTTGATTGGTAGTAACTGCTTGATTCATTAAATAAAAATAACCAATCATCATCATGATTGTTATCAAGCTAGTAATTAACATAGTTACTCTATGTTTTTGCAGCACCTGATAAGTGTGTAACTTTTCAAAACCCCAATTTAAGAGCTTAACAATCATTAAATCAGATATTAAAGCAATTACAACATTCACCCAGATCCAATTTAAACTATTCTCTTGAATTAAATATGAAATTTTGAAAACTTTATATAGTAGTACTTCACTCAACTGGCTAGTTGTCAGCAAAATTAAAAAAGATAATAATAAGAAAAACAGTTGTTGCAGAATGATTTTTTTATAGAGTAAATAAATTCCGACAATGACAACTTCCATAAATAATAGAACAATTAATGTCCCGCTCACTTTCAGTCTATTCATTATCAGCATAATACCCGTCAAAATCACACCGTTACTGCTTACAAGAATTAAGAACTCTTTGTTGGAAAATTGCATTTGAAAAAACTGCAAATTCACTAAATATGTCACAATATACAATAATAAAATGATTAACATGATTAAACCTAAAATTGATCTAAACGACATTAGCAATCAGACTTTGCTGGAAATAACCATTAACTAACAAATTAATATTCAATTAATTTTGTTGTTAGAGTCACCCTTACACCTAATTTAACTAAAATAATTTTAACATACCTTATGGCATCACTTGCAACGCCAATTTACTACAAGAACAAAGTCCTAGATCTTCTTCAATATCGCAATGTCTATCGAAGCACCTTTAAGAAAAATTAACCGATAAAGCTGAAAATGAACCGTTTAAGATTTGTTACCATGTTCTTCAAAAAACAAATTATTATGAACTCAGACAAGAGAGGTGAGTTCAATGCAAGCAAAGACTAAAAAAACAATTTGGATAGCTATTATTTTATGTATGGTAGTTTTCATTATGCTAATTACTAACTTATTCCTAAAAAATCCTTACCAAAGTTTTCAACAAAGTATTCCCTTGAAACAACAGGTAAACTCCTTAGTCATTAAAACGGGCGGTGCTGATGTACAAATCAATGTAAAACCAAGATCAGTAAATGATATTGATTTAGCAGGTTACTTACCTGTCAAGATGATTCAACCACTCAATCATTGGTCTAAGCAAAATTCTGATAATTTAATTATTGATTTTTCGAGAAGCAGTCATCAAATCGGATTAATCTCTAATAAAAACAATCCCCATATCAAGTTAACTTTATCAGCAAATCAATTAAATCAATTGTCCCATTTTCGTGTTAATAGTGATGGTGGAAGTATAACTCTTAACAACACTTCAACAAAAAAGTTACGATATCAAGCTGATCTTAATGGTGGTCAACTTTATCAACACAATCCCAAATACTATCAATTAGGAAAACAGTTTTTAATTAAAAGTAATGGTGGAAATTTGCATATCGAATAAATCTTAATTACTCAATACAAATAAACCAGGACCCGAATTAATGCCCTTATAATGGTGTTTGATTAATCACTAGTCAAATTTAGCGTCCAATCCAGCGAAAATGGACTGGACGCTTTTGCTGTTGGTTACTAATAAAAATCGGTGCAGTTCAAAAAGGTCTTAACAACCAAATTCTCCGTATAAGATTTTAGTGAAATCCAACTTAAATTTAAGAAAGCTTATGTTAGACTTAACTTAAAACTAAAAAACCAAAGGAGTTCAGCAAATGACAAAACATTTATCTGCCTGTACCACGATCTTAGTTGGCAAGAAAGCTTCATTAGATGGTTCCACCATGATTGCGCGTAATGATGATACTTTTCACGCGGTAGCACCACACAAGTTTGAATTTCATCCAGCACAACACTTAGACCACCAACCAGTAGTCAAGTCTTGGTTGAATAACTTCGAAGCGCCGGTGCCTCAAGATAGTTTCAGTTGGCCAGGAGTTCCCAACGTTGATTACAAACACGAAGGCTATTATGACGAAAGTGGGATTAATTCTCAAAATGTCGCCATGTCCGCCACTGAAAGTACTTATGGTAACGAACGGGCCTTAGCTTATGACCCGCTAGTTGTGGATGGCTTAGACGAAGATTGTATCGTGCGGATGGTTTTACCTTACGTTACTTCTGCTAAACAAGCAGTCCAACGCACGGGCGAATTAATCAAACAATACGGTTCACCCGCAGGAAATTCCGTTTTATTTAGTGACCACAACGATGTTTGGTATATGGAAATTGTTACTGGTCATCATTGGGTGGCTCAACGCATTCCGGACAATGCCTACGCCATTGCTGCTAATCGCGTTTCCATTCAACAAGTCGATTTTGACAATCCACAAGAATTTATGTGGTCCGACCAGATTCAAGAATTTGTCAGTGAGCATCATCTAAATACCGACCAAACTGGTTGGAACTTCCGCCATATTTTTGGAACTGATAATCAAAAAGACCGTCATTACAATAATCCCCGTGTTTGGTTCGGCCAAAAATATTTCAATCCAGAAATTGCGCAAGCACCTGAAGATGGTGAATTACCATTTATTTGTTACACGGATCATAAAATCTCCGTGGAAGATATTGAATACGTCCTTGGTTCTCACTATAACGAAACACCATTTGATCCGTTGCAAGCTGGTGAATCAGCTGATAAGTATCGCTACCGGCCAATTGGGCTCAACCGGACCCAAAATTCCCATATTTTACAGATTAGAAATGATGTTCCAGCTGGTTTAGCCGGCGTTATGTGGCTGTGCTTTGGTTATCCGAGCTTTGCACCATACTTGCCGTTTTACACCAACATGAATGAAACTGATGCTTCCTTTAACGATACTGCCATGAAATTTAATTTAAAAGACGCTTACTGGCTGTACAATGGCTTGTCCGCCTTAGTTGAGAGTCATTACATCAATTTTGTTCAAAGTGACATTGATTTTCTCACCAATTGTAAACAACAATTCCGCACTGCTTTAGCTAACAGTGATCAACAGGCAACTCAGTTAACGGGGGCAGACTTAACTACCTTTTTGACTCAGCAAAACCAAGCATTGGTGCACACTAACCGGCAACAAACTTTAGACTTTATGGGTGATTTAATGACCCAAAGTATCAATTTATCTAAATTAACTTTTAATATGGATAAGAATCTGTAAACCACAACACCTGGTGGTACGTAATAAAACTTGATGTTTAGTAAATTGTCGTGGTAGCTTTTAGTTGATTAATAAGGAGACAGATAAACATGAAAATTGTTAGTTTTAGTATCCGAGACGATGAACGACCAGCTTTACAAGAATGGCAAGAGCAACATCCAGAAGTCGAAGTCCAAATTGAAACTGAATTATTAACTCCCCAAAGTGCCAGCAAAGTCCAAGGCGCTGATGGGATTGTCACTTACCAACAGTTACCTTACACTAGAGCCACTTTACAAGCCGTACATGATTATGGCGTCAACAAAATGTCTTTGCGCAATATTGGAATTGATAATATTGATCAAGCAGCCGCTAAAGAATTTGATTTTCAAATTACGAATGTGCTGGTTTATTCCCCCAACGCCATTGCTGAACATGCTGTTTGGTTAATGGGGCGTTTGTTACGTCGTGAACCCGAAGCCACAGCTAAAGTTGCCCAACGTGACTTGCGCTGGGCCCCAGAAATCGGTCGTGAATTGCGAATGCAAACGGTCGGTATTGTCGGGACTGGCCATATTGGACGCGTCTTAATTCAGATCTTAAAAGGCTTTGGTGCCAAGGTCATTGCTTATGATCCTTACCGCAATCCGGAACTGGAACAAACAGGAATTTATGTCGATGATCTCAATGACTTGTTCAAACAAGCTGATATTATCAGTTTACATGTTCCTTCGACTCCAGAAAATATTCACCTGATTAATGAACAAAGTCTGCAAGAGATGAAACGAAACGTCATGATTATCAACGTTTCACGAGGTGATTTAATTGATACTGATGCCTTAGTAGCTGGATTAAACTCCGGCCAAGTTGGTGCCGCTGGTTTAGATGTTTATGAAAATGAAGTTGGCATCTTTAACGAAGATTGGCGGGGTAAAACTTTTCCAGACGCCACTTTAGACGATTTATTAAACCGCAAAAATGTAATTATTACCCCCCATACCGCCTTTTATACTGAAACCGCGGTGAAAAATATGGTACAAATTGCCCATAATGAAAATCTGAAGATGATTCAAGGTCAAACTCCAGATAATGCTATTAAACTTTAATCACACTACGAAAAAAGCTGGTTTAAAGCTGAGTATTAACCTAGACTAAGGACTTAAGTCGGGCTTTGACTTGAGTTCTTAGTTGTAGTTAAACGTAAGCTTTTAGCTTTTGGAGCGTTAGATCTAACACTGCGACAAGTGCCGGTTAAAAACCGAGGACTAACCTAGGATAAATAATTAAGTTACGACTTTTAACTTGATTGTTTATTTGTAGTTAGACACAGGTTTTTGGCACTTGGAGCGTTAGATCACACTAAAACTTCAACAGATCCATAGCTAAGAGAATGTTCGCAATAATTAATGCGGACATTTTCTTTTTATTTACCAATCTTTCACTCACTAATCTACAACGTTTTATTAATCAATTTTCATTGTAAACGTTTGTACAATATGTTAGAGTACCTGTGTTATCAGCTTGCCACAGCTAGCAAGCGTTGAATTTTTTCTAGTTTTGTAGCAAGTCAATTTACAGATTGAGGAGAACACCCATGGCCAATTGGTTTAAAGATTCAGTAGTTTATCAAATTTACCCCCGCAGTTTTCAAGACAGCAATAATGATGGTATTGGTGATTTAAACGGTATTAAGCAGCGTTTACCTTATTTAAAAAAATTAGGTGTGGATGTTTTATGGCTCAATCCAATTTATCAATCACCTGATGTTGATAATGGTTACGATATTTCGGATTATCGCAAAATCCAACCGGTTTTTGGGACGATGGCTGATTTTGATTCTTTGCTGGCAGCAGCACATCAACAAGGTCTCAAGATTTTGATGGATTTAGTGGTTAACCATACTTCGGATCAGCATCAGTGGTTTCAAATTAGTAAACAATCACAAGATAATCCTTATGCTGACTATTATATTTGGCGCGATCCTGTCGACGGTCACGAGCCAAACAATTGGGGCTCTGCTTTTAGTGGTTCTGCTTGGACTTATGTACCTGAACGAAAACAGTATTATTTACACTTGTTTGCTGAAGGTCAACCAGATTTAAATTGGGAAAATCCCCAAGTTCGCCAAGCTGTATATTCTCTTATGAAGTTTTGGCTAGATAAAGGTGTCGATGGTTTTCGAATGGACGTCATCAACTTTATTTCGAAACCACAAGGCTTACCAGATGCTCTTCAAAAAGACGGTGCTAAGTATGGTGATACCTTTGCCACCGTGGCTGATGGGCCACGACTGAATGAATTTTTACAAGAAATGAACCGAGAAGTGTTATCACAATACGATATTATGACTGTCGGTGAAATGCCTAACTCTAAGCCAGAAGATGTGATCAATTATACGAATTTAGACGGACGCGAATTGAATATGGTCTTTCAATTTGAACATGTAGACTTAGGTGCTAATCCTGATGCTCGGCTTGGCAAATGGAACGACCAACCAACGCAATTAAAAGATTTAAAGCGTGTTCTCTCAAAATGGGAAGAAACACTGTCAGGCAAGGCTTGGAATAGTTTATACTGGGGCAATCACGACCAACCGCGGGCGGTATCCCGTTTTGGCAACGATCATCCAACATATCGCGAGCTATCTGCCAAAATGCTAGCGACAACTTTACATTTGCTGCAGGGTACGCCTTACATTTATGAAGGTGAAGAACTGGGCATGACAAATACTAATTTTACCCAATTATCTCAATATGAAGATATTGAATCCATCAATGCTTATCATCAATTAGTGGATCAAGAACAGATCGTGCCCTCACAGACAATGTTGCATTATTTGGCTTACAAGTCCCGCGACAACGCCCGCACGCCCATGCAATGGTCTGCACAAAAAAATGCCGGTTTCACCACAGCCCAACCTTGGTATCAATTAAATACTAATTATCCGCAGATTAATGTGGAGAACGAATTAGCCGATCCAGACTCCGTATTTTACTATTACCAAAAATTAATTCAATTACGGCATGATTCCGATTTAATCAAATATGGTGATTATCAGTTATTAGATGCTGATGATGAGCAAGTCTTTAGTTATCTCAGACATTATCAAGGTCAAACTTTACTAGTCATGAATAACTTTACTGACCAAACTCTCCAGCGCGACTATCACCAAGAAACTGGGCAATTAATCATTGGCAATTATCCTGATGATTTAGGAACTCAACTACGACCTTATGAAAGTAAAGCTTATTTATTATAAATAGCCGTTGACCACTTAAAAAGTAAAAAAACTCCCGTTAGCCAAAACCAACGGGAGTTTTTCTTAATTATTATTACTTATCAGCTTTATGATAATCTTTCTTCATATCATCTAAACCGTTTTGCAAAAAAGCAAGTACTTCGTCTGTATGTTGACGACGCTTTGCAGAATTCAACTTGGAAACTGGGCGGCGACGTCCGGTCACACCTTTATGTGTATTAGCCATCGTAATCCTCCTCCCTGTTCGAAAATTAATTTAACTCAACTATTTTATTTTACGTAAAAAACCAACAAGATTCAAGTCATAATTCTGATAAATTATTTTTCCAATCAACCACCCTAAATTGGCCGTTATTGATGCGGCAAACACTTAACCGCGCTAGCAGGTAACCATTCATCAGCAGCGACTTGGTAAAAGGGCTGACCAGCAATCATTTTAAAACAATTCGTGTACCACTGCGAATTACTCGGCAAAAAGCGTTGAGCTATTTTTTGCCCCAGATGATTATATACAGGCGTAGTTTGCACAGTTTGTACTACGCCGTGTAAGCGAAACATGGCACTCGTGGCATTTTTTTGCGGATATTGCCACCAATCTTCTTTTTGCGACAGGTCATAAGTGGACGGATAATCAGCAGCTAAACCCTGAGCTTGTGTGTATTGATAATAAGCTTGCGCTTGTTGTTGCTGCGTTATTGACCAATTAGTGGTGTCTGGTGTCCAAAAAGTTTGCACCAAGTATAAGACCCCATCACCACTTTGAGCAATTCCCACACCTACTTGCGTGTATAACGGATTAAGCATGTTCTTGCGGTGCCCAAAATCCGGATTACCGTAATCATCATAAAAAAAAGCTAACGCGTTGACGACATTTTGCCGCACATTACCCGTGTCCATAATTCGTTCTAAATTCTCACCTGTATAACTATTGGGATGAAAGGTTCCCCAGTTATTATCATGACTTAAACTACGTTGTTGCGCCAAATCCTGGGCCCGCTGTTGTGAAAAACTTTCCAACTGTGAATCAACTTGTAACACTGGCAAATCGTTTTGCTGCCGCAATCGATTTAATTCTTGATTCAAAGCTTGGTGATACTCACTTAAATTTAATGAAGCAGCATCAACCGGCATCATGTTCATATAACTTGCTATCCATAATACCCATCCGAAAATAAGCACTGGCAGCCAATAGCTTTTGAGTTTCATTGCCGCCCTCCTCGCAAGCCTTTTTTCTTATTATAACTTAACCAATCACCAATAGTTAAATTTAATCTCTGTGTAATCCTGCACGTGGAACTAATGAATTTCCTTAGGCAGTATGCTAACATTATGGTATATGGGGGTGGTTCGTTAGTGACCGAAAACGTTATGCACTTGATCAAAATTGTTTCTAATCAATTATCACGACAAATTAATCATTTTGCTAAACAATTTGGTTTAACTGGTGTACAAATTCAAATTATTGACTATTTAAATCATTTGCCACAAAATCAATACGTTTATCAAAAAGATATTGAACGAGAGTTTAATATTCGCCGTTCAACTGCAACTAGTGTTTTACAAAAAATGGAAGAAAATGAATTAATTGTTCGCAATATTTCACCGTCTGATTCACGCTTAAAAATTGTTTCTGTTTTACCAAAAGCTGAGGCTTTACAGCCTCAAATCAGTCACTTTTTAGAAGAAAGTAACGAGCAATTACTCAGTAGTTTGAGTACTTTTCAGCGCCATAGTTTCATCAAAGCTTTAGAAAAATTGCCGGCAGAATTATCCAAGCTTAACCACCAGGAGGAAAAGAAAAATGATTGAAAATATTGTTTTTGATTGTGATCCAGGTAGCGATGATTCCATTGCTATTCTTGAAGTTTTTGCACATCCTGAAAAGTTACACGTGACAGCGATGACGACGGTTGGAGGCAATCAAGTACTCAGTAACGTCACTCGCAATTTACAACACATTCTATGGTTTTTAAAACAAACAACCCCGATGGCGCCGGGACAAGCGCAACCGATTATCAAAAATTTACAAAATGCTTCTGAATTCCATGGTAAAAATGGTCTGGCGGGACCAACTTTTCCCCCTGAAGCGGATGAATACCCATTAGCCAGCCAGAACGGTGTGACTTTACTGCACGAAATGATTTCTCACAGTAGTACACCCATGACCATTGTGGCCACTGCACCGTTAACTAATATTGCTTTATTGCTAAAAGTTTTTCCCGAAGATCAAGCAAAGATTAAACAAATCATCATTATGGGTGGCGCTTTGAGTGGAGGTAATGTCACCAAGGATGCTGAATTTAACTTTTACGTTGATCCCGATGCAGCGAATATCGTCTTGACTTCAGGATTGGATATTGTTTTATGTGGCCTAGACGTGACCAATCACACAGCAATAAGCAGCACGGAAATCCAAGCTTTAAAAGGTCGCGGTCCAGCTAGTCAATTAGCTTATGAAATTTTAGTACCATATTCCCGCGCTGAACAAAAAAGTCACGGCTTTGATCTGGCTCCGATCCATGATTTATCAACTGCTTCTTATTTATTACAACCTGATATTTTCCAAGGTCAAAAATTAGCTTTAAAAGTTAACACTACTTGGGGCGACTTACGTGGCAAAGTCCAAGTCAACCCCGACCAAGAAGCTTCAGCTAACGTCTTAGTCTTACAACAAGTTGACAGACCCCGTGTGATCCAACTTTTAAGTGATTCCTTGAGTATTTTAGATCAAAGATTATCATAATACTGCGACCAGTAGCGCTTAGAAGTCTGCGCCACCAAGCCGGTCACTCAACAAACTAAAGAATAGTCAAACTCGTTTGAGTTTGACTATTTTTAGTTTTAGATTATAATGATTCTAAACTAGAAAGTTAGGAAGGTCTATTATGCACTACAAGAAATTATTGGTTATTTTTTTGATTGCATTAGTTGCTTTAGTTTTACAATTTGGATTGCACCTCAATCTATGGGCGCAAATTTTAATTACTGTAGTCGGCTTGTTCCTAGCTCTTTCCATGACTGTTGAAATGATTAAAACGTTAAGATCTGGCAAGTATGGCGTTGATTTATTAGCTATTTTGGCCATTATCTCCACGTTAGCGGTGGGCCAGTATTGGGCTAGTTTGATCATTTTATTAATGTTAGTCGGTGGCGATACTTTGGAAGATTATGCAGCCAACCGAGCAGGTAGTGAACTCAAGGCGTTATTAGATCATGCTCCGGAACAAGCACACCGGATCAAGCAGTCGGATGACATTGATGATATTTCTTTAGAGGAAGTTCAAATTAATGATCTGCTATTGGTCAAGCCTGGCGAACAAGTTCCTGTTGACGGAATCGTCACTAAGGGCACCGGCAATTTTGATGAAGCTTCTTTAACTGGGGAATCCAAACCTGTTGAAAAAAGTGTTGGTAGTGAACTCATGTCCGGTTCTATCAATGGTTCTTCGGCGATTGAATTTCGCGCTACTAAGTTAGCTGCCGATTCACAGTATCAAAAAATTATTCGCTTGGTTAAAGAATCTCAAGACCAACCAGCGCATTTCGTTCGTTTAGCTGATCGCTACGCGGTACCTTTTACAATTATTGCCTTAATTATTTCGGGCATTGCTTGGATTATTACCAAAGATCCGAACCGTTTTGCCCAGGTTTTAGTAGTTGCTTCGCCATGTCCGTTAATTTTAGCAGCGCCCATTGCATTAGTTTCAGGAATGAGTCGCACTAGTCGCAACGGAATTATTGTTAAAAGTGGAACTTCCATTGAAAAAATGGCGCTCTTAAAAACCATTGCTTTTGATAAAACCGGAACCATCACTCAAGGCCAATTAGCTTTAGACCAAGTACAACCTCAGAATGGTTTTACCAAAGAACAAGTACTCCAGTTTGCCGCAAGTGTCGAACAACAATCGAATCATATTTTAGCTACTTCTTTACTGAACTCTTATCATGATCAATTACTCGAAGTTGACCAATTAAGTGAAGTCACTGCTCAAGGGGTGCAAGGTCAGATTCAGCAGCAATTAATTAAAGCTGGTAAACTCGACTTCGTGGCACCTAATTTACCAGCAGATCATAACGACCAACCGACAATTTACGTCAGTGTTGCCGACCAGTACGCTGGTAAAATTACCTTTTTAGATCAAGTTCGTCCTGAAGCTGCAACGACCATGACCCAACTCAAGCAATTAGGCTTAACCAATTTACAAATGTTAACCGGCGACAATCAAACTACTGCTGAGACAGTTGCTCATGAAGTTGGTGTCCCTACCGTTAAAGCCAATCTCTTACCCGAAGATAAAATTAACGCCTTAAAACAAACGCCCTCAACCCAACGGCCTTTAGCGATGGTCGGCGATGGCGTGAATGACGCTCCTTCTTTAGCCGTTGCTGATGTGGGAATTGCAATGGGCGCCAAAGGTTCAACTGCTGCTAGTGAAGCCGCTGATGTCGTAATTGTCAAAGACGACTTAAGCCGCTTAACTCGAGCACTGATTATTTCGCGCGAAACGATGACCATTGCTAAGCAATCTGTTTTAATTGGAATCTTCATTTGTATTGGCCTGATGTTAATCGCGGCAGTCGGAATTATTCCAACAATTATTGGCGCACTACTGCAAGAAGTAATTGATACAGTTTCTATTTTATGGGCCTTAAAAGCGCGGCATGGTAAAACTAATTTTAACTAACAGCCAACTTTATTATTACTTAAAAGTTACCATTTATGCAAAAATGAGTGGTAACTTTTTCTTTACCCTGATAAGATAGTTTATAATTAAAAGATAAATTGCAGTCAAAAATTAATAATTGGTGTGATTTAGCGGTATACTAGTTAGTAGTAGATACTTTTTGTAGATCATCAGTCACTCAATTATTTTTTTACTGTTTCTGATTTCAGCAAATTATTTTTTTCATAAATCATTGAATTTAGAAGTGATAGGTAGGGAAGTTGTAAATGCAGCATATTGGTCAAACTATTGCTAAAATCCAAAAAATGAAAGGTATTAAAGTTACTGAATTAATCGATAATATTGTCTCACGATCTGAATATTATCGATTTATTAACGGACAAACTCAACTAGCAGTTGATGTTTTTTTTCAACTTTTAGATCGGTTACACATTACACTCGAAGAATTTCAATATATTAATAACGATTTTCAACGTTCCGATTTTTTTCTTTATCAAGATAAAATTGCCGATTTATTAAGCAATCATCAAGCCACCGAATTACACCAATTATCCGAAGAAATTAAACAACGCCACGGTTCTGATCCAAACTCCAAGTACCAACATTTAGCCATCCAAGCAGAGCTATCATCTGATTACTTATTGCACCAATTTCATTCGGAAAAAGCCGATCCGTTAGTTAAATATTTTAGCCACTTAGAGTATTGGTCACAGTATGACATTACTTTATTTTTAAACTGTATTTTTGCCTTCAGTAATAAGGCCATTGATCAGTTTTTGCAAGTTTTGATGAAAGACATCAATAAGTATATGTATTACCCGAGTGAAATGAGTTTGGTCGTGCAGATTCATGTGATCTTAGCTTTTTTGGCAATTGAAAAAAAGCAAATTGAAAAACTAGAATTACTAACAGGTTCTTTAAATCAAATTAAGTTATCACCTAATCAATTATTGGAACGCTTGTTGCGCCAATATATTAATGGTGCCGTTAGTTATATTCATGGTCATCCTACAGACGGTCAACCGCAAATGGACTCTGCGATTGCCACCTTAGAGCATTACCAGATGGAACGCTGGACTAATAAATTAAAAGATTCAGAGCAATTAGTCTTTGAATTTAACAATTAATATCAAAAAAGCCAACTAAAAAACGTGTGAGACAAAAATCAGAAGTTAAAGCCTAACTACAAATTAGACCCAAACTTCTGATTTTTAAGGTACTATAAACAGTTATTAGTACCCTCGCCTGCTTTGGTTGGCTTTTTTTGTGATCGATAAATTAATTAGTTGACCCTTTATGGTGACGTCTTTGCCATAAAATATAATAATTCGTTAAGTAAACTGCGCCAATAACTCCTAAAAAAGAGATTAATAATTCCAAAACGGCGGCAATAAAAATAGCATTATTAACAATTTTTTGCCAAGAATAATTGAGCTGGACGAACCATAACCATAAGGTCAAATAACTCCCAAAAAAACTAAATAGCAATGTATTTAAGGCAGTGGCAATATTCTTTTGGCCAATCGCTAACCCCGCCTTTAACAGCTGGTGTTCCTCAATGTTCGGTTGATAACGCACAATTTCCCAGACGCCGGAACTCACAGCAATACTAGCTTCAGCAATGGCACCCAAGGCGCTGATTAAGACCACGACCACTTGAATTTGCGGAAAAGAAACGCCGACCCCTAAAACAAATTGCTCAATTTCTTCAGTATCCTCAACCGAAAAACCGTGACTAAATGACAGTCGTACCACCACTAGGGTCACTAATAAGACCACTGCTAACATAATTAAGGTGGTGACTAACGCCGTTTTTTGAACTTGGGAATTTTTCGTATTTGGATAAATCGCCAAACAAGTTAAGCCAATTGTTAAGAGCACTCCCACTAAGACTGGTGGAAATTCATCGGCAATCAACATAATTAACGCCAATAAAACAATAAAACTACTGGCTAAACTTAAAAATATTTTCCAGCCTTGATAGCCGCAAATTAATAATAAAAGAACTAATAAAAAGAGTGTTAAATAAATCATGCTTGATATCCTCGTAACCATTTACCGGCTAACACGGTGGTAATCGGCACAGCTAAAACAATGCCAATCGCACTAATAACCGTTTGCGTGTAGCCTAGAGTCATTGTTCTAGAAAGTGCAAACCCCAGTGTATTACCATTACGCAAATATAAAACCACAATTGGAATTAACTCTGCAATAAAGATAAAAAATAAAATATTCACTAACGGTCCGATAATTTCACGACCAATGACTAAGCCCGATTGAAAAATTTCTTTCGCACTAATTTGCGGCTGTTCCTGCAGTAACTGATGCAAAGAGGCCGTAATATCAGTCGTTTCATCCATCACTGCTCCCAAAACCCCTAACAAGGTTTCTGCAAAAAAGACTAATTCAAACGGTTGAATTCCATAATTCAATGTTTCAAAATGGATGCCTTCGTTATGACTTAACTGTAGGATCAAAGCACTCACACCCAAAGCTAGTAGCGTACTACTTAAAGTCGCGACGACAGCAATCAAAGTTTGTCGCGAATAGCCAAAGATAATCCATAACGTGCTTAAAGTTACTAACAAGGTCAAACCTAAACTAATGGCTAAGATATGCTGATTCTGCCATTTTGTCGTTAAAACCAGAGCTCCCACAAAGAATAAGACATTGATTAGTGCGCTACTCAAGGCTTGCCAGCCGGCTTTGTTGAGCAAACCGATTAATAAAACACTCACGATGAGTAACATGCACCACAAAACTCCATCTCGTTTGGGACCGATAATATTAAAATGTTGATTTTTTTGATCTTGACCAATAAATAACTGCGTATGCACAAAATAGCGATTCGTATTGGCCTGTGACTGGAGATAAGTGTTCGATAAAGTCCGCTTTTGCCCCCGTTTAGAACCATTTAAAATTTTGACACGCAGTTTTTGGGTAATACGTTGATCATGATTTTGATAAGAATCTTCTTGATTATGACGCTTGATCACTTGCACTGACTGAACTTGCGCCACCGTTTGGTGGCTAAAGCTCTGCCAATTAACGATACCTAACAATCCCACGATCAGAATGATTAATAGCCACCATTTATTAGGACGAATCTTTTGTTTCAAATAAAATACTCTTTTCTTTGATTAATTAAGCTCTCGCAATTTTTCATCTTCCATAACGAACTATTATAGTCTAACATTCTTACAATCCAAGTCCACACCCAAAGTAACTTATAGCCAAGTTTCATCATAAGTTGCCTCATCAAAACCACAAGTCAAATGATCACCTTCGACTACTAAGGGACGTTTAATTAACTTACCATTGTGAGACATTAATTCGGCTGCTCTATCAATCGACATTGTGGGGAGCTGTTCTTTCAAATTTTGTTCTCGATAATCAACACCATGCGTATTAAAAAAATATTTCAGACCACGATCTTGATGCGCGCTCAACCACTGAACCAACTCTATTTTCGTTGGGGGTTGGGCCACCAAATCTTGAAATTCGTATTGGACATGATGTTCATCCAAATATTTTTGTGCTTTACGCGAAGTGGAACACTTTTTATAACCGTAAAACTTTTTCATATCATGACCTCCTTGGCTCTCCTTAATCATACTAGCATTGCTTATCAGCGTAATCATCATTTTTCTAATATCAATCAGCATAAAAAAGGCGGCCAAAACTGGCCGCCTTTTTCAACACGTGAATATCGAGGATAAATTATTTATTTGATTAAAATTTTAGTTTAGTACCAGCCGTGGCTCATCCAAAATTGTTGTGCACCAGCCCATGAACCGTAACGTGAAGTTACGTAGTTATTGGCAACCCGTTCTTGGTTAGCTGGTGAATAGTCACCATTTAAATAGGAAGAATCTAATTGATACTTACCATAGTAACGACCGTTTTGGGCAGTATAAGAACCACCAGATTCACGACCAGCAATCCATTCACGAGCACTGTCATAATTACCAGTAGCGGCATTTGTAGATTGGCTTGTCTGAGTTGTTGCTTGAACTGCTGGTTGTTGGTAACTAGCTGCATTATTATTAACAGCTTGTTGGACTGAATCAACAGCTGGGGTATTTTGAACTTGGCTATCAGTAGCTTGAGCTACTTGGCCGTCATCTTTGATGACTAATTTTTGACCCACATAAATCATATTAACATCTTGAATATTGTTATCAGCAGCAACTTGATTAATTAAACTAAGATCATTACGAAGCTGTAAGGAAATACCGGATAAAGTATCACCTGGTTTAACTGTATAAATGCTGTCTGCTTTAGCAACCTGTGAAGCACCGAAGAATGAGACAATACTTAAAACTGTGGCAACGGCTACTTGTCTAAATTTCATAGAATATATACTCTCCTTTAAAATAAAAAAACGAAAATAAATTTACCAAACGGGCTGTACCGTTCAACAAGAGATATACTAACAGAGAAATATTACGAAAGTGTTTCAAACTAATAATAAATTTCGAGCTATATTACAAACGTGTTACATAGAATCTAATTAATTTTTTAGATTAAGCTTATATGTGAAATGAAAGACTTTTAAAAAAAACAATCGGCGCCAACCAGTATTGTCATTAGGCTTTATTCGACTTTAGTTGGAGCTATTTTATTTTTAGCACGTGCTGATTGAGAATTTCCCCACGGAAACTTCAGCCAATTTTCTCAATTAAATATTACAATTCTCCTCTAAACTAGTCGTTTGTTCCTTATTTATGGTATGGATTACCCGCATTAATCATAAATGCACGATAAATTTGTTCCGTTAAGACTAAGCGCATTAACTGATGGGGCATCGTAAATTTGCCAAACGACAATTGCAATTGGGCCCGTCGTAAGACTGCCGGACTTAAACCTAGCGATCCACCAATCACGAAAGTTAACTTACTATGACCATAAGTTACTAACTCATCAATCTGAGCTGCTAATTCTGGCGAAGATAATTCTCTTCCTTTAATAGCTAGCGCAAAGACGTACTCATCGGGTTTGATTTTAGCTAAAATCCGTTGCCCCTCTAAGTCCTTAACTTGCTGCATTTGCGCCGCACTTAAATTTTCAGGAGCCTTTTCATCATTCACTTCGACAATCTGCAAGTCACAAAAACTTTGCAGCCGATGTGCATATTCATCAATTCCTTGTACAAAAAATTTCTTCTTAATTTTGCCTACACCAATAATTTTAACTTTCATGCTCTTCTCTTTTCCACAAATTTCTCTCTCAAACAAAATCCAATCCAAATAGCTTTTGCTAGACCCATTTGGATATTTATCCACTTATCAACAAGATTTACACAATTCTGTTGATAACTTTTCTGCATAACTGCTTCCAATCTTACCAGTTATAAACAAACTTATCCACTTCCTTGTGGATAAGTTTTCCTAATAGCTCTTACTTGTCTAATCGGCCAAATTTTTTTCACTTAATTTGCAAAAAAAACTGGAACTAAAGTTTGTCTAGTCCCAGTTCATATTTATTTCACCGATATTTTGCTAAAGCGCTCGTTTTAATCGGCTTTCGTTAATTTCATATCAACACTCTGTTCTTTGCCATCACGATAGAATTGCAATTTAACCGTATCCCCGACGGAATGGTTATAAAGTTGCGTGTGCAAATCAGCAATATTATTAATTTTCTTACCATTTAAAGCAACAATCACATCATACTTCTTTAAACCAGCCATCTTAGCAACCGAATCGTTGGACACTGAGTAAACTAAAACGCCTGAGTTAACATTGTCTGGTAATTTTAAGATGGAACGTTGTTGCTGACTCGGCACTTGATCCAAGTCGGCCACTTTAATGCCTAAAGCCGGCCGTTGAATCTTACCATTTTGCACTAACTGATTAATGATTTTGACAACTTCATTACTAGGAATGGCAAAGCCCATGCCTTCAACGGAGGTACCGTCTGTACTAGATGCCAGTTTCATTGAATTAATCCCAATGACTTGCCCCGCGGCATTAACCAAGGGACCGCCAGAATTTCCAGGATTAATAGCCGTATCTGTTTGTAAAACGGTGGCTTGGCCCGTCTTTTGACCCGTTTTTTCATCCGTCGTATCAATAGTCCGATTTTTGGCAGAAATAATCCCTTCGGTAACTGAAGTAGCATATTTACTGCCTAAAGGTGAACCAATGGCAATGACCGATTCACCCGGTGTGACAGCATCTGAATTGCCAAAAGTAGCGGTGCCTTTAATTTTATCAGAACTAACCGAGAGCACTGCTAAGTCAGTAATCGAATCCGTTCCGACTTTCTTGGCCGTAATCTTGCTACCATCACTCAAAATAACTTCCAACTTTTGTGAACCTGAAACCACATGATTATTAGTTACTACATAAGCTTTACCATTTTGTTTAGCATAAATCACACCCGAACCTTCACTAGATTCTTGTAATTTACTTTTATTATTGGAATCAGTATTACCTTGGGCATTGGAACCATCATCACCATATAGACTGCCAAATAAAGCTCCCAGTGAATTATCATCATTTTGCTCTTCACGTTGATAATTAATCACTGAAACGACCGAACCTTTGACCTTTTTAAAAGCATTAGTCATTTGGTTATTCGACTTCACAGTCACATTGCTGACCTTCGTGGTGCCTGCTTTACCGGAGCCTGTGATCACACTTTGATTAGCATTATTGGCGGAATTACCCCAATGACTAAAACCATAAAAACCCAGTCCCACACCGATAAAAGCCGAAACCAAGGCCACAATTGCGACTTTTAATAATCCTAATTGCGAATTATTTTTCAAGTTACGTTTCCCCCTTACATTTGTTTGCAATTTTTGTTGAGATACCTAATCTCCTACTGTACTGAACTACAAGAATGAGTTATCCCACGCTGCAAAAATTAAATCTCTCAATCTATCATGCTTCGACTTTACCTTTAGTCTTGTTCTTATTTTAAACAATAGATGTTAAAAAATCATGAATATTCTTTCAAATTACCGTTAACTTCGTGGCTTGTTGGGGGAAAGTATCATGCAACCAAAAGTCATGATCCACGCCATAATCATGTTGCATTAAAATTTGACTGACTGTTTGATGAGCCAAAGTCGGTAAATTATTATGCGGACTTAAATGACCTAAAAAGACTTGCTTCGTGCGATTCCCAAGCACATCTAACAAAACTTCGGCGCCATCACGATTAGACAAATGTCCTTCGTCACTGATAATTCGTTGCTTCAAAGGCCAGGGATATTGCCCTTGTCGTAACATTTCTAAATCATGATTACATTCCATTAAAAAACCATCCGCATTTTGAATCACATATTTAACCCGATCTGACACATAACCTGTATCGGTTAAATCAACAAAGCTATGATCTTGGTAATGAAAATTATAAAATTGCGGATCTACTGCATCGTGAGACACGCTAAAACTTTCGACGTCTAAATCACCTAAGCTGAGTACACTGTTTGCCGCAAAGATATGTTGCTGTGGTTGCGGTATGGGTCCTATTTTAGCACTCATTTTTTGCCAAGTCTTTTGGTTTGCATACACATCTAAACCGTACCGCCGCGCCAAGACACCCACGCCTTGAATATGATCACTATGTTCATGCGTGACAAATAAAGAATCAATCTGGTTAATATCTTCACCAATACTTGCTAGTAAAGCCTTAATTTTCTTGCCCGAGAGCCCCGCATCAACTAAGACGTGTTGCTTGGGAGTTTTAATATATAAACAATTGCCCTGACTACTACTAGCTAAAACACTAACTTGCATTGCTGTAGTCACTAACTTTCACTCCTTGTGTAGTATTCTTTTTTAAAATTGCGCCACTAAAGGCATTAACTCGGCGAATTTGTGGTGTATGCTCACCTTTCGGCACAAAAGCAACGTACCAAACGGGAATATAAATCGTACTATTTTTAACTTTTAATAATTTAGCATAGGCCAAGTCCGCCCATTTCACCTGCGAATTACTCGGGATTTCGTTATTAGTATACAAATTATAAACCGCGCGTTGCTCACTAATTGTGCTTTGTTTTTCATGCAAAACATTCATCGCATTCACATAAGTTTGCTCATAACTGACTAAACGATGATTCACAATTTTAAAATTAATGCGGCCTGTAGGTTCGTACACTTGACCTAATTTCACCTTTTGAACAAAAACGATCGTATTAGCCGTCGATAAATGCTTCGCATATTGATATTCGCGGCCATGAGTAACATTTTGGGACTTCGCAACAAAATTGTTCAATTTAGTCACGGCATTTTGGGTCGTTAACGTTAGCGGATTGTCCAAATAACAATTTAATTGCTTTTTAATATCGTCATAACTCCACGTAATCCCACGCAATTTCATTTGCCCTGTATGCAAAATATGTTGATCATCTTGGCTAGCCAAGTAATAGCCAGCACTATTTTTGGTGCTTAACTTACCATTAATCGTGATATTATCTTGATTCATTTCTTTTTCTAACGTGGAGTGCGCAATATTATTAGTGATTACCACTTGTTTGCGCGTTTGCGTATATGAAGTAAATAAAAAAACATCCAATGCAATAAAGACACATAAAAAGATAATTTCAATTCTGCGAAAGTCCATTAATTACCTCCCATGATTCAACCAACTCGTCAAAGAACGCCATTGATTATTCATCAAAACATAATATTCTGGCGTTAAGTTAACGATTTGCTTGTTTTGATCATCAGCCATCCAGGTATAACCAATTAAAATCTTTTGAATATTTTTCGGATTGTAAGCTGCCTGGGTCAACTTTTGAATCACGGTTTTGGTATCTGGCAACTGCACTGGTGCTTGGTCAGTTGGTAAAGGCACTTGCAAAAATTGCTTCGAAAAAGTTAACCGCTGAGCGTTAGTCGTGTAACTAACATTCACACTGCCCACATCTTCAGGATAAAAAATAGGAAAGCCATTCACATAATTGCGAAAGATCAATTGCTTATTTTTATCATTATAAGAAAAGAAGTATAGCCCGTTCAAGGAACTTCCAGATTTAGCTAAAATTTGAAAAGATTGATCAAACAAAGATCCCATAGTCTGGGGAACGGTGGTTTTAGAATAATCACTATAGGTGACTAAATTAGTTTTATTATCCACCACTAAACTGCGATTAACGCCACTACGATAAGTCGTCATCGTCCCGTTCTTGTGGGTGGAAATATCCGATTCCTGTTGCGAATTCAACAGATTAGACACATAGGTATTATTGGTTTGTCTCGCAATTAAATAACTGACTTTACTCAGCCGTAACGGCTTTTGATAATCCAAATTAGCAGTTTTAAATTTACGATTTTGTTTAATTGTAACTGGTACTGTAAAACTAGCATCTTGCGTAATTTTTCGTAAGCGCTGGGGCAGTAACTTCCGTTGCTGAACTTGATAAACGGCTTGCTTTTGATCATCTAATAAAAAAATCTGAACTCGCTTTTTGCCCGTTGGTCGAGTTACTACTATCCGATTAATTTTTTGTTCACCGTGCTGTTGAATACCGCGTTGATTAATCAATTCCGCCAGCGCATTAATGCTCAATTGCGTCGGATAAATTAATTGCAAGGTATTATTTAATTGCAAATAATGCTGATAATTAGCCGCACCATGCTGACTTAACAATTTAACATGATCTAATTTGGCCGTCTTGAAAAGATTCATCGTTGTCGTAATCAAATTGGCTTGATTACTGCTAGCCGCATACTGTTGGTGCTTTTTTGTGAGTAAGAGTTTGGTTGGTAAAAAAATCTCATTCATTTTTTTGGAGACCCCAGCATTACGTTGACTAATTGTTTGCTGTTTACTGCTTGGCGGTAAGGCCTGCTGATACTTGGCATTATTCGTCCAAATTAACCATGACAAAATCAAACTAATCAAAACTGCTACTGCCAAACTCACGCGCAACAACAAATTATTCAGGTGCTTCATCCCACTCACCCTCACTTTCACTAGGATCATATGGTAAGGAAATATAAAAAGTGGAACCCCGATTTTCCGCACTGTTCACCCAAATATGGCCACCTTGAGCTTCAATCACTTCTTTAGAAATGGCTAAGCCCAAACCCGTACCACCTTGTTTGCGCGAACGTGCCTTATCAACGCGGTAAAACCGGTCAAAAATACGTTTGATATCTTTACGCGGAATCCCCAAGCCTTGATCGGCAATACTCAAAATCACATTATGATTGGTATCCAATAAGCGGCAAGTGATCGTACCACCGTCAGGTGAATACTTCAAAGCGTTATTCATAATATTATCAATGGCTTGCGTCATTTTATCAGGATCAATCTCAACCCATAAATCACGTTTTGTAAAGATTCGCTTAATTCGATGTGGAACAAAATTCTTTTGTTCAGCTTGCGCATGGTCGGCTTCTTTTTGCAGCATCAAGTCAAACCGATCCAAAATATAATTGAACATTTCGTTAAAATTAACTAACTCAACGTTGATTTTAGCCGTTCCTTGATCTAAGCGCGACAGACTCAACAGGGAGTTAACCATGCGAATCATACGTTCCGTTTCTTCTTGCGTCACTTTTAAAAATTGCGGTGCTAATTGCGGATCTTGCCACGCACCATCATTTAAAGTTTCCACATAACTACGCAAACTCGTCAACGGTGTGCGCAATTCGTGCGAAACATTGGACACAAACTCCCGCCGATCGCGATCAATCTTTTGCTGCTCCGTCACATCATGTAAGACACAAACGACCCCCGTGACAAACCCCGTATTACGTTTGATTAAAGAAAAGTCAGCCTGCAAAATCAATTCATCACCATCAGCTTGCAATTCAATAATCCGTTCTTCCTGATTATCTAAAATATCTTCAAAATCTAAATGTTGATCTAAATTTAATAACTCCATTAAATCTAATGGTTGCGTTGAATTCGAATCCACATTCAAAAATTCTTGAGCGGTTTCATTAATAATCGTAATTTTGCCGTGCCGATCTGTGGCTAGCACCCCATCCGACATCTGGGTTAAAACACTATCCAACCGGCGCCGCTCGGCATCGGAATTTTCCTGTTCTTCTTCAACTTTAACCGATAAATTGTTCACCGCAATCGCTAATTGGCCTAATTCATCTTCACTATAAACTCGAACCTGCCCAGAATAGTCCCCGCGGGCCATCCGTAAGGCTTGGCGCTGCATTTCAACAATCGGGCGGGTAATGGCACGCGCTACTACGATGGAAATCACCGCCCCTAAAATCCCGGCAACTAACGACGCTACAAAGAAGATAAAGACAATCCGGTTAATATTTTTATAAACTGGATCCATATCAGCGCGGACATAGACCGCCCCGACCGTTGAATTGTTATCACCATTAGAGTTTAACAAGGGCGTAATGGATAAATAATAACTACCATCACGGTCATTATGTGAAATCTGTGTTAATTTTCGTCCGGAATAAATCACATCTTTAATTTGAGAATTCGCCGTTCGCTTACCTACTGAAGCTTGATTGTTGTCACCTTTAATAGCCACAATCCGCCCTTGACTATCAATTACTTCCATTTCAGAAATTTGAATATTCGTAAAATCCCGCACTGTTGCTCGAATATTTTTACGAGCCTTAGCTGTATTACTTGTCAAATTAACTGCTAAAGGCGTAGTTAACCATGAAGGTAATTGTACCTGCGTTTCAAAGGTTTCTACATTTTGCTGCTCTAAACGATGCACAAAATAAGCTCCGATAATTTCAATCGTACTCAACAACAATAAAATAAATACTAATGCAATTTTGAATTGCATAGAACTAAAAAATTTTGTTCGCTTTGTCACGGCCATAAGCCCCTATTAATCTTTTTTAGGATCCTTCGAACTAGTTTCCGCTTTTAAATAGTAACCAACACCGCGGCGTGTAATTAAATATTCAGGCTTACTAGGATCATCTTCTACTTTTTCACGCAAACGCCGAATTGTGACGTCGACTGTGCGCACATCACCAAAATAATCATAGCCCCAAACTGTTTGTAACAAATTCTCCCGAGTCATTACCTGGCCAATATGCTGCGCTAAGTAATACAATAATTCAAATTCCCGATGCGTTAATTCCAATTCCCGACCATTCTTCATGACCGTATAAGCTTCTGGCAAGATTGTTAAGGAACCAACTTCAATTTCGGCAGTTGAATGTTCATCACTATTGTTCAAATTAACTTTTTGCCGCCGTAAATTAGCCTTAACCCGTGCTACTAATTCGCGATTAGAAAAAGGTTTAGTCACATAATCGTCGGCACCCATCTCTAGGCCTAAAACCTTATCTAATTCTGAATCTTTAGCCGTCAGCATAATGATTGGTGTATCTTTGGTCTTGCGCACTTGCCGCGCCACCTCTAAGCCATCAATTTTCGGCAACATTAAATCTAAAATAATTAAATCTGGAGCTTCACTCTCCACTTGCTCTAATGCTTCCTCACCATCAAAAGCTACGACGGTTTGAAAACCTTCTTTATCTAAATTGTATTTGATAATATCAGAAATTGGTTTTTCATCATCAACAATTAAAACTTTATTAGCCATAAGGTAGAATACCTCCTTGGTTTCTCGTATCCAGTATACTAGATTTTAGCAATTCATGACAAAATTCTCTAAATCTTATTGCCAAAAGCTGGAGAATATGCTAATATATTCACTGTGCTTACGGGTGGTTAGCTCAGCTGGCAGAGCAACGGACTCTTAATCCGTGGGTCCAGGGTTCGATCCCCTGACCACCCATCAATCTTAGTAAAAGCTGTTATTATAACTTCAAAAGTTAGTATAACAGCTTTTTTGTTGTATTCAAAATTTACCCCAAGACTACTGACTTCAAGCAAAATGTAGTTTTGTCAATCAGTGATTGTCTCCGTCAATAAAACCATTATAATAATCATGTAATCGTTTTAAAAAAGGAGTGCTATTTTTGAAAAAAACTAACTGGAATCAAGATTGGCTCTTTTGGCAAGACCATAATTCTTTTGCTTTAATTTGGGATGTCCCGAAGACTGCCCAAAACGTCACTTTACCGCATGACGCTATGCAAGAACAACCGGCTTATAGCGCTAGTCCGAACGGCGGCAACACTGGTTTTCGCGATGGTGGTACTTATGTTTACGTGAAGAATCTCTTTGTTCAACCAGAAGATCAAACTAAAAACTATCAATTACAATTTGACGGTGCCTATATGAATACCTTCGTCTTCGTTAATGGTCAATTAGCCGGTAAGCGTCCGTATGGCTATTCCGCTTTTCGCATTGATTTAACTCCCTTTTTAAATTTTGGAGCTAATAACGAAATTCGCGTCCAAGTAAAATCTGGGGCCATGCCTAATAGTCGCTGGTACTCGGGCTCTGGTTTAATTCGCGATGTGTACTTATTAACTAGTGCTACTAAAACTTATTTAACGCCCACTACGCAAATCACAACTTTGCAAGCCACTTCTGCCCAAGCGACGATTAATTTAAAGACGACCATTCAAAACCAAACTATTAATTCAACCGCTGCTTTGCAACTGCAAGTTCAAATTTATGATGAACAGCAACAACTCATCTTAACCGACCACTATCCCGTGCAGTTAGCTGCCAACGAACAGCGCCCCTTACAGCTACGTTTATCATGGGCACACCCCAGCTTGTGGAGTGCCCAAGAACCACATCTGTATCGTTGCTTATTGCAATTAAGTCAAACAGAACAATTGCTTGATCAAGATGAACTGGTTTTCGGTGTACGACAATTAGCTCTCAATGCCACTCAAGGCTTATTAGTCAATGGTCAAAGTGTCAAATTACGTGGCGCGGGTATTCATCATGATAGTGGTTTGCTAGGAGCTGCAACTTATGATGTCAGTGCCTATCGGCAAATTAAATTGCTGAAACAAGCGGGGTTTAATGCCATTCGCATGGCTCATCAGCCGGCGGCTCCCGCCCTCTTAAAAGCTTGTGATGAACTAGGAATGTATGTCCTTGATGAAACTTTTGACATGTGGAACCGTGCCAAATCTGATTATGATTACAGCCTTTATTTTCAAGAATGGTGGGCCAAAGACGTTCAAGCCATGGTCGAAAAAGATTTTAATCACCCTAGTGTCATTTTATATTCCCTGGGCAATGAAATTCCTGAAATTGGAACCCCACAAGGGATTAGCTTACTGACAAAAATGGAGCAACTGATTAAACAGTTAGATCCGACTCGGTATACTTTATCGGCGGTCAATGGCTTGTATTCGGTAGGTAACGAACTGTTAAATATTATTAGTGAAGTGGTTGATCAACAAGAACCTCAACAAAACCATGAAGCAATTACCGTGAATAATTTTATGGTAGCCATGGATCAATATTTAGATCGCATCGTCGTTGACCGGCGCATTTCCCAAAAATTAGACCAAATTTTCCCGATCACAGATTTAGCGGGCTACAATTATATGACTGCTCGCTATGAACAAGACGTCAAAGATCACCCCCAGCGCTTAATGGTCGGCACCGAAACTTATCCGCCACAAATCTGGCAGAACTGGCCGTTAGTTCAAAAATATCCCCAAATTATTGGAGATTTCACTTGGACGGGTTGGGATTATATCGGTGAAGCTGGCGTGGGCATTCCCGGTTATCACTTTGGTGAAGGCGGGTTTGGCGCCCAATTTCCTGCACAATTAGCTTACGTTGGTGATTTTGACTTAACTGGTTTTCGGCGACCACTTTCGTATTATCGCGAAATCATTTTTGACTTACGAACCACACCTTATCTTGCAGTGCAAGACCCCAAGCATTATGGTGAGAAACTCATGACTACGCCGTGGATGTTAAGCGATACGATTCACAGTTGGAGTTTTGATGTTGCTGATGATGCGCCCGTGATCGTTGAAGTTTATAGCAATGCTTCTTATGTAGCATTATATTTAAATGAACAATTAATTGCCAGCCAAGCTGTTGATGAACATTGTCGCGTATTATTCAAAACTACTTATCACCCTGGTCAGTTAACAGCCATCGCTTATGATCAACACCACCAAGTAATCGGACAATCCAGCCTCCAGACTGTTGCTGTCCAAGATGCGCAATTACAAGTTCATGTGCAAAATTATTTACCAGAAATGAAGACGCGCCTCAGTTACCAAGCCTTGCCGATCAATGGCGCTTTATATTATCTGAACGTGCAATTGGCGGGCTCAGATGGCACTGTTTGTTCTCTTCAAGAACAAACTTGCCAACTGCAAGTTATCCAGGGCCAAGCTAAAATCTTAGCTTTTGGTAGTGGTAATCCTAAACCTCAAGCGGATGAACCATTAGCACAAACTCAAACTTTTCACGGCAGAGCTTTAGCAATTGTCCAAAAGTATGATATGAAGCAACCAGTTGTCTTAGCAGTGCAAACAGCTAACCACCAGGTTCAACAAATTGAAATTTAACTCATTAAAAAAACGGTCACTTGGCAAGCTTGACTGAGAATATCAACTTGCAGAATGACCGTTTTTTAATTGTTCAGTTTAAAATAAATTTAATTTGGCAATGCGTTGACAAGCCTCACTATAGCGCGGCTCATCAATCAATAAACCAATCCGCACATAACCTTCACCAGCGGCGCCAAATCCAGTTCCTGCAGCTACCGCAACCCCAGCTTGCTCTAACAACAAATCAGCAAATTCTTGACTGGTCATCTGTTGCGGAGTCGGCATCCACGCATAAAACGTTCCACCTGCGGGCACTGGTTGCCAACCAATCGCTTGTGCCGCCCGTTCAAAATCGTCGTGACGTTTTTGATAGCGCGCCACTAATTGTTTAACCGATGTTTGATCACTTCTCAATGCCGCAATCCCGGCTTTTTGAACTGCCGGAAAAACACTGACGAACAGATGGTCTTGAATCAAATTAATTGCTTCAATCATCTCTTTATTCCCCACTGCAAAACCTAAGCGCCAGCCCGCCATGTTGTATGTTTTCGAAAAAGTATACAGCTCAATGCCGACTTCTTTAGCATGCGGTGTTTGCAAAAAACTGATGGGGCGCTGACCGTCAAAGCCAATAGCGCCATAAGCAAAATCGTGCACAATTCCCACTTGATTTTGTTGCGCCCAGGCCACCGTATCCTGAAAGAATTCGGGGGTCGCCGTCGCTCCAGTAGGATTATTGGGATAGTTTAAGTATAAGTATTTAGCTGCGGCAACTACTTTCGGATCTAAGGACTGATAATCTGGTAAGAAATTATTCTCTGCTCGCAAAGGCACTAATGCGGTTTTGGCTTGTGCTAAAGCTACTCCGGACAAATAGTCTGGATAACCGGGGTCTGGTAAAAGAATAGTCTCTCCCGGATTTAATAAAGCTAATGGTAATTCGACTAAACCTGTTTTAGAGCCACCCAAGACCGCTACTTCTGTTTCCGGGTCCACTTCCACTCCATATTCACGTTGGTAAAACTCAGCGGCAGCCTGTTTAAATTCTGGTAACCCTCGAAACGGTGAATATTTATGATTTTGGGGATCTTTAGCTGCCGTATTTAATGCCTGAACAATAAAATCAGGCGTTGGTTGATCCGGATTACCTTGACCAAGGTTAATCACGTCGACACCCGCCGCAATTTTTGCATTGACCTTTTGAACTAAAGTGGCAAAAAATTGTTGGGGCAGCTGTTGCAATAAATTGGATTCTTCAAATTTCATTTTAATCTTCTCCTCACCTGTTAAGCATATTATAACCACTTTGCTACTAAAAAGTGCATTTTTTTATTCTTTCACGTAGCCTTTTTTCATTTTCAAACAACTAAACGTTATATAATAACAGCAGAATATTTTTTTACGATGGAAAGGATTAATTACATGCGCACTGAACCAGTCGAATTAACTAATATGGTCTTAATTTTAGATGCCCAAAAGCAACAAGTGCTCGTTGAATATCGCCGCGATCCTCATTGGCCGGGGATTGCTTTTCCAGGGGGCCACATTGAAGCTCACGAAAGTATTACCCACTCTGCTGAACGTGAAGTCCAAGAAGAAACTGGCTTAACCGTGACTAATTTAGAACTCTGTGGTTTAAAACAGTATCCTTTAAGTCATGGACGCTTTATTTGTTTCTTATATCGTACTACGCACTTTCAAGGTAATATTCAATCATCCACTGAAGGTCCCGTCTTTTGGATGAAGTTAACTGATTTCCCAGGAAATAAACAACTAGCTTCTGGCATGGATGATCTATTAAATGTTATGACTTCCGGTTTCAATGAGGTGCTCTATCAAGGACCACAAACCTATTTCTTTTAAATTTATGACTAGCTTAGTGCTCCGTGAAAATAAAAATCTTACTAAAAAAGTAATTGGCAATGACGACTAAAACATTGTCAATAATTTTTACCCAAAAAGCATTCTGGTGTAAAACACTAATTCCCACAGCCATAATGGCCAGATCTAACAGCAAACTTAAAATCCGAAAAAAGAAAAAAGACACAATTTCTTTGCGCGCGGCTTGAGAACTATCTTGATGTGAATCAAACACATAAAGTTTATTGGTTATATACGCAAAGATCACAGACAATAACCACGCTGTGACATTCGCAATTTGGTAACCACAAAAATGCCACCAAGTATATAAACAATTAAAAACTACTAAATTTATGAGCGTCGTTAAACCACCAAAAATCAAGTAGCTAATAACGCTCCAGTAAGTAACTATCATTTGTTTTAAACGTTGCATAATTTTCTCCACATTAAAATTTTATTGTTATTTTCTTAAAAATTCGTTACACTATGAACCATATTACTATAATTAGGAGGTCTTAACCATGGAACAAACCAAAAAAATCCGTTGGTATAACGTTGCCTTCATTGCCTTTACGTCCGTTTGGGGCTTAGGCAATGTGTTTAACAACTACGCTAACCAAGGCTTAGTTGTTATTACTTCATGGATTTTAATCATGTTGTTGTTTTTCATTCCCTACACCTTAATGGTCGGTCAATTAGGCTCGACATTTGAGAATTCCGGCGGAGGGGTCGCCTCATGGATTAAACAATTATCTGGTAGTCGGCTCGCCTATTTAGCAGCTTGGACTTATTGGGTAGTCCAAATTCCTTATTTGGCGCAAAAACCGCAAATGATTATCGTGGGCTTAAGTTGGCTGTTTCAGGGCAACGGTAATTTTGTAAATACCGTGCCAGCACTGCCGTTACAAATTATTTGTTTAGTCATCTTTTTGGGCTTTTTATGGTTGACCGCCCGCGGGTTTACTACTTTAAAAAATCTCGGTAGTTTTGCCGGTATTATTGCTTTCATTATGTCGATGCTCTTTATCATCTTAGGCCTAGCCGCTCCTTTCATGACACACTTAACGATTCAAACACCGCATATGAACCAATTGCATACTTACTTACCGAAATTTGATTTTAATTATTTTACTACTATTTCGATGTTAGTTTTTGCAGTCGGAGGTAGTGAAAAAATCGCCCCCTATGTCAAACAAACACATAACCCCAGTCATGAATTTCCTATCGGCATGATCTGCTTGGCCGTTATGGTCAGCGTTTCCGCTATTTTAGGATCATTTGCTTTAGGGATGATTTTTGATTCGAATCATATTCCTAACGACTTGATGGCTAACGGTGCTTATTATGCCTTTCAGATTCTGGGCAAATATTTCCATGTTGGTAACTTATTCGTTTGGATGTATGCCATCACTAATGTCTTAGGTTCCGCCACCGCTACTGTCATTTCGATTGACGCACCGTTACGCATGTTATTAGAAGATAGTGATCCTCAGTATATTCCGCGGAAGCTTCTCAAAAAAAATAAAAACAATATTTTTATTAATGGTTATTATTTAACCGGTATTTTAGTCACCATTTTAATTATTTTACCTGCTTTCGGCATTGGTGGCATGAATGATTTATACAAGTGGCTATTAAACTTAAATTCTGTCATTAATCCATTCCGGTATTTATGGGTTTTTGTCGCTTTTATGGCGTTAAGCAAACAACTCAAGCACCACCAAGCAGATTACATGTTTGTTAGAAAACCACTAACTGGCTTTATTTTGGGCTTATGGTGTTTCTTATTTACAGCTTTTGCCTGCATCTTAGGCATGGTTCCCAAATTAAATTACAGCAGTAATCCGCACGCTTGGTGGTTCCAAATTAGTCTCAATGTGATTACGCCTGTCGTTTTGATTGCGTTAGGCTTTATTCTACCAATGATTGCCCGGCGCCAAAAAAGCGAACTAACTAACAACTAAATTTTAAATTACACTACTAAAAAAGTTTGGGTTTCAACAAATGACCCAAACTTTTTTGATGCAGCCAAAATAACAAGAGATAATTGTACTCAATTGATCCAACTACTGTTGCTTCCTAATAACTGTGCCCCATTAATTAACATCAATCACTGGATCTGGGACATTGCCACCATAACTGCGAATTTGATTAATTAAGTCAATTAATTTTTGCTTTTGAGCTTCTTTATCAGCAGCATTATTTTGATAAGCCGCCTTCACACGACTTAATTGCTCCTCATATTGCGGTCTTAATTTATCAATCATCGCCTGCTTTTTAGTGGCCCGTTGAGTTTCAATTTGATTCTTTTGAGCTTCAAATTTGGCTAAGCGACCATTTTCTTTCTTAGCTTCTAATTGCGCTTGCGTCAAATTTAATTCTCGCTGCAATTGCATAATTTGTTGATTGAAGTTTGCTTTAGCTGACATGCGTTTAACATTCTCATTTTGATAACGGACTTTTTGTAATTTAGTCAATTGGTGACCGTACTGACTTAATTTATCAAAGGGAACCTGCTGGTAACGTTCAATGGCTTGCTGCACCTTACGTTCCCGTTGCAGTTCCTGCTTTTTAGTTAAATGATAGATTAATCGGTAGTCTAAATCCGTTAGACGTTTTTTATTTGCATTAATTTCGGCACTATTAAAGGCCAAGTAACTATCATGGATTACTTGTTCAATACTTTTACCCGTTGCTTCACGCCGCACATAAAGATTATCGCCGTCACGCCGAATGGTATTTGGCATGACAAAATCTTTTTTAGGTTCTTTCAACGCTTTAACTAAATAATCACCTTCAGTTTTAAAAGTCTTAATCGACAACTCCTCTTGCTCGGCCGTTAATGGTTGTTGGTGATCAAAGCCCGTCCAATTAGCAATGGTAAAATATGGTGTCATACCAACAAAATAACTATCTAAATTTTTATCCGTCGTTCCGGTTTTACCAGCGACATAAGGATAATCACTTAAAGCAGCATCCTTGCCCAAACCATTGTTGACCACACTTTGCATCGCATTCAGCATCATATAACTGGCATCTGCCGAATAAACATTGACCGGTACGTGGGGATTTTCATATAAAATTCGTGAATTATTTGTATCATAAATACTGCGGACATTACTGGGGGCAATAAAATTACCTTGTCGAGCAAACGAACTATATGCCGAAGCCATTTCAGTAGTCGTTACTCCCTTCGTAAAGCCTCCCACCGCAATAATAGCATTTTGATCAGCAGGATATAAACCTTGAAATTGCATTTTACCCAAATCTTGATAGAAGCTTTGTTGCTTATCACCTAAGGCCAACTTAAAGGCCACCGTATTAATCGAATCTGCTAAGGCCGTTCTTAAAGTGACTGCGCCGCGATAGCCACTGTACCAGTTGCTCACATTTCCGACAGGTCCATCAACCACTTTGGATTGTGGCGCATAACCGCGCTCAAACGCTGGCGCATAAGCAATTAAAGGCTTAGCCGTGGACCCCGGCTGCCGATAGGCATCACTCGCCCGATTCAATTGATCACCATCTGTCGTTCGGCCACCAACAATCGCTAATACATCGCCAGTCCGATTATCAACGATGGTACTAGCCACTTGCGGCTCTAATTTGCCATCTTGATCACGCTGTTGGTAAGCAGCATACTGCTGTTGCACCAATTGTACGATCTGTTGTTGCAAGTTTTGATCAATGGTTGTTTTGACCACATAACCACCATTTAATAATTCACCATAGTACTTATCATAAGCTTGCGCATACTCATTTTTATAAGTGTTTTTTGCTTGATCATTGTTAAACAAATACTGCATTTGAAAACCGTGAATCGTCATTAATTGTTGTACGGCAGATTTCACCGCATAATTCAAGGCGTAATTTTGCGAAATATCATTATCATACTTAAAGTTATGAATTTTTAAATGTAACGATTGTTTACTAGCATGTTGATAGGTTTTCTTCGAAATCATTTTTTGTTGATACCAGCTATACAAGACCGTATTCCGCCGATTAATTGCTCGTTGCGGATGCAATATCGGATCATACAACACTTGATTGTTGGGAATTCCAATTAATAATGCAGCTTGCCCCCACGTTAATTGTTGCTGGGACTTGGAAAAATAATATTGAGCCGCACTACCAATCCCATAACAGCCATGGCCTAAATAAACATCATTCAAATAAAATTCCAAAATTTGCTGCTTGGAAAACTTCTGTTCTAAGGCTTGCGCTACTACCATTTCTTTAATTTTGCGGTCAAAGCTCTGCGTTTGGTCTTTCAAAATCACATTTTTGACCAACTGTTGGGTCAAAGTGGAGCCCCCTTGAACTTGTCTTCTCAAGACTAAGGAAACTACCCCCCGCAGCATTCCCGTTAAATCAACCCCGTGATGTTGGTAAAAGCGACGGTCTTCAACAGCGACTACGCCTTTTTTTAACTTAGGATTAATTAATTGATGCTGAACATACGTTGATTGACTATGCGTTAAAGTTTTCATCACCTTATTATGCCGATCTTTGATCACCGTCGGCTGCTTCGGATAAAAAGTTTTAGTGGTAATATCGTCACTAATCAAGTAGCCGGCAGTCACATCTTTTTGTAATTCTTGCCAATACTGATGTCCAACTTTACTGCCGACAATTAAGAGTAGCACCAAAACGAGTAATATTAGATATTTAATTGCTTTTCTAATTGGATGTGCGCAAACTTTTTGCCACCAACGCTTACCTAAATTTTTCATACTTTCTCCTAATTACCGCACATATAAAACCGTTCCGGGCGTTACAATTGCCATTAATCGCGTTAAATCACTAGTACTTAAAGTTAAAGTATTATGGAGATTAATCAGCGAACTAGCAATAAACCCAATTTGATTTTGATTTTCAATTAGCATCGAATTCTTCAACGCCACATTATTCTTCAACCAAAAAATAGTTTCGGCTTGATTAAAATCACTAATATCATTATCTTGGTCGGCAAAACTCGTGGCATCTGCTAAATAATCGCCAAACGAGCTACTACTCAAATCGGTAACCACGCCCGCATTAATTCCGGGATCAGAAATCAAATTTTTAACAGTATAAGTTCCCGTAGGTAAACCATTATTCGTAGCCATTAAGCTGGCCATTTTCGGTAAATATTTAGTACCGTTACGTTGTAATAACGTCAAGGTTTGATCCGCATTAGAATAAAATAAGACATTAGTAGCACTCACATCATCTTGTTGTAAACTATGACTAAACTGATCTAACTGTTTGGCATTATCAATAATAGTCACATTGGCTGGTTGATAATTCTGTGTTAGCGGGGCATTTTTCAAAGCTTTAAGTTCCGCTTGCTGCTGTTTAACTTGTGCCTGAGTTTGATTTTGTTGGGCCACTTTAAATTCCTTTAAAGCTTTAGCAACTTTCGGGCGCCAATATTTTTTCAGGGCTCGATTTTTGATGAGTTTATAATAAGTATTAATCGTCGAAGCTTTCGTCATGGTTAACTGCTTGGGACTAATAGTCTTCGCTAAATTTTTATTTAGATAAGTTTTAGCATCTTGGGTTTGGTCATACCAAATTCTAATGGTATCAATTCGATTTTTTTCTCTTTGATAAATAGTTTGATTTTTTTCCTTTAACAAATTTCGGTCTGTTCGATTTAAGCGTGACGTTGTTACTTGATTAGCGTAATAAGATCCGTCATAATAACGTGCAATTTGTTGCTGATTATCTACTCGCAAAGTTAATAACTGCTGCACTCGCGTCAGTTTTTGCCGCGTGGTCGGATGTAAGGTCAAATGCCCCAATGGACTGTTAGCTAAATTGGTCGTAAAATTTAACCGACGCGTATTAACCCGCGTAACTAAAGCCGACTGTTGGCGATCTTGATATTGTGAATCAATAAAATGCTGGGTACTAACATTAAAGTAGCCATTGCCCAATTCCAACAGAAAGCCTACTACGCCAATGATCACCATCGCCCAGCTAGTCAATTCTAAATTATGCAATAATGATTGTTTATTAATTTTCATAAAAACTAATCTTTCTTAAATTAAGATAATTAATGAGGTGCTCTTGTGAAAAGAAATATGAAAAAAAAAGGTTGTTTAGTTACCCTAATTTTAATGATAGTTATACTAATTCCTACTTATTATAACCGGAAATTAATCATTAATGCCACCAGTAACTGGTTGTCTAGTCAAACTATTCCTTTTCAACTTGTCGTTAATCCTAAAACTATCAATCACAGTCAGCATCCTACCAGTCTAACGCTCGACGAAGTCAACGATCAAGACTATCAACACCAACTCAAAAATGCTAATCATATTGTAAAACTTTTTAATCGTAAACAACAATCTTGTGGCTTCTTATCTAAACAGCAAAACCGCCAATTACGCCAGTGGGTTACACAAAAGCCGCACCGCTATTTATATAGTGTGACGCCACTGGTCCTCGGTCAAAACCGGCACGGTCATTATGTAACAGTCAGTGTCAATCGCTACGATGATACTCACCAGATTCATAGTTACCGTTACCGCGTTTATTATCACCAGCAAAAGCCACAACAAGCTCGTTTTTTAGGTAATTTTAGTAGTAATAAACCACCCAAATTTATCACTTGGACAACTCGCGTCGGTATTTCTGGTATTTCTAAGGTTCCAAATTTTATTGATAAAATTAATTCCACCATGTTAAATTCTGGCGTAGCCGCCAAACCAACCACAACTGTGAAACAGTATCAGCAGTTAGCTCAAAATATCGGATTAAGTCAAACTAGTGCTCCTGGCTTAAAAAATTATATTAATCGTGGCGGTGCTGATCAAAAAAATAGTGCCATTACCGCTTATGAATTTAGTGATGTTCCACGTGAAACAAGATTTTATATTACGCAATACAACAATCACCAGCACTACCATTACACCTTGATTTTTAATCGTAATACTAACGCCTTTACTCAGTTTCTCAATGGTATCCAATCAGCAGCTCAAAAAAATTAGAATTACTGGCTGTTTCACATGAAACAATTATTCAAATTAAAAAAAGTCTTTCCTTGATTAATCAGCAGATTAACCAGGAAAGACTTATTTAATTCCAGTCATTAAATAATCATTACCAAATGTTTTTTAAAACAATCGTTTCATTCCGTTTAGGGCCGACAGAAACACTAATTAGCTGTAACCCTGTTAGTTCTTGCACCCGCTTTAAATAATTCTTAGCAGCCAACGGCCATTTATCTAAATCCATTTGCCCTCGTAAATTTTGGGACCATCCGGGCAATTCTTCATAGACTGGCTGGCACTGCGCAATTTGCTGTAAACTGGCTGGATATTCATCAATTGTTGAACCATCAGGCAAACGATATCCGACACAAATTTTAACAGTTTTTAAACCGCTTAAAACGTCAATACAATTTAAGGCTAAGTCCGTGACTCCCGCAACTCGTTTTGCATGCCGTAACACCACCGTATCTAACCAACCAATTCGGCGGGGCCGCTGTGTCACCACTCCATATTCATGCCCAGCCTCGCGGATAAAGTTTCCTGTTTGATCCGTCAACTCTGTTGGAAACGGGCCGTCGCCCACACGCGAAGTATAGGCTTTAGCAACTCCAACCACATGCTGAATCTTAGTGGGACCTACACCAATTCCCGCAGTATAACCACCCACAGGATTTGAAGAAGTGACATATGGATAAGTACCATGGTCAATGTCGAGCATGATGCCCTGCGCACCTTCAAATAAGACATTAGTTCCTTGCTCAATTTGTTCATTTAACATTTTTGAAGTATCAATCACATACGGTTTTAATTGTTGTCCGTAATCATAATATGAAGCAAAAATATCATCAAAAGACAAAGCTTGCCCTTGATAAACTTGAGTAAATTCTTTATTTTTCAAATCTAAGTTTTGGCGTAACTTGGCAGCAAAAGTATCTTTTTCTAATAAATCAATCATCCGAATGCCAATCCGAGCAGCTTTATCCATATAAGCTGGACCAATTCCACGATTAGTGGTGCCAATTTTGTTGGCACCTTTACTCTTTTCCTGTAATTCATCCATGCGGATGTGATACGGTAAAATAATTTGGGCCCGATTAGAAATATAAAAATGTTCAAAGCTGACATGTTGCTGCTTGAGTCGGGCAATTTCTTCAACCAAGGATTTGGGATTAATCACGACTCCGTTACCAATCATTGTCACTTTATCAGGATACAAAATACCGGAGGGCACTAAGCGCATTTTATAAGCAGTTTGCTCAACTTCCACCGTATGCCCAGCATTATCACCACCTTGATACCGTGCAATCACTTGACTATCGTGACTAAGAAAATCAGTAATTTTACCTTTTCCTTCGTCGCCCCATTGCATTCCAACTACTACAACACCTGTCATAAATGTCATCCCTTTTTACTAAATTCGGTCCAGTAATATTCTATCAATTACGAACATTAATAGCAACAATCAATCTATTAATTCGTCTTTAGTAAAAAATGTATTTAAATATTCCCAAGTTAAGACCGATAATTGTTGATAAGGCAAACTTTGGCTAGACGTTCTAGTATCCGGTAAATCTTCAAAAACTGCTAAAGTTAACGTTTGCTTATCTAGTGCCTGACAATAAGCTAATTGATCTAACATTTGATCGCGTTGGCGAAAACGGACCATATTTTGCTGTTGCACTAACCTTTGCAGGGCACTTTCCACAAAATCAGCTCCAAATTGCCATTGATCATCTAAAACAGGTTGCACTAAAGTCTTGTGCTGGCGCTGATAATTAAAATATAGAATCAGCATTTGTAAATAATCGCAATTTGGAGAAACAAAATCTATATCCTGCAGGTTAATTAAAGCGTAGCCGCCAAAACAGCCCAAATGATCTAATAATTTCATGACCAAAAATTGCTGATCTAGTTGCATAATTTGTCCAGCAAAAAATACATCCGCACTTTTGGAACAGTACAACAAAATTAATTGTTGCTGTTGCTGGTAGCGTTGTAAGATTGGTCTTAGTTCCGGATTATTTTTCACCAAAACCGAAGGTGTGTGTTGTAAATGCTGTGTTTGAAACATCGTACTGGCTAATTGTAACTGGGCACCGACAAATTCCAAAGCAACAACGCGCTCTAAATCAACGGTTAAATTTTGCCCAATCTTAGCAAAGTTAAAGGAATCTAGTAATTGCAAGTGCAATTGTTGTTGCCGAAAGTCCTGTAACTTCACTTGCAAATAACGATTAGAACCTGCCAAAATTACCAAAATAGCTTGTTGCTGATGCTGCAAAAAGTCCAATAATTGCTGAATCAAATCATTTGCAGCAAACTGCGGCACTGCCAGTTCTTTTGCCCAGTGTATCTTATTAGTAGCCGTTAAATCAATCCGCCGTTTCAGCCGCTTTAAATCCAATCCTTCCGTGGTTATAGACGCAATGCCACTAATCTTTAATAAGACATAACCATCAAGTAAGCCATAATCATTATAGGTATGCACAATGACCCACTTATGATCTAACGCGGTGACAAAACCAGTATAAATGTCACCCGTTTGGCGAATAAACAGATCGACAATTTGCTGATTTTGTTGTGCTTGTTGCAGTTGTTGTACTTTACTCATGAATTAACCTTCTGTCAGTGGTGAAATTGCAGCAAACTTATTATATGATTTCACAAATAATAACTTCACTGTACCACGCGGACCGGAGCGATTTTTGCCAATGATCACTTCCACTTCACCAGCGTTAGTATCATCACTAGCTTCGCTACCTTCCTCGTCATCAGCACCATCGTTATAATAATCATCACGATACAGGAAGGCGACCACATCCGCATCTTGTTCAATGGAACCAGATTCACGAATATCTGATAAAACCGGTCGCTTATCTTGTCGTTGCTCTACCCCCCGTGATAGTTGTGATAAAGCAATAACTGGTACATGTAATTCTTTCGCTAGTTTTTTTAATTGTCGTGAAATCGTCGAAACTTCTTGCTGCCGATTCTCTTGACCAGTTCCTTCAATTAGCTGTAAATAATCAATAATAATTAAACCAATATTTCCCGTCTCTTTAACCAAGCGGCGACACTTAGCTCGAATTTCTGCCATCTTAATTCCTGGAGTATCGTCAATATAAATATCGGTTTTGGACAAAATACCCATGGCCACAATTAAATTTTGCCATTCGTCATCGTTCAAAGTTCCGGTGCGCAAATGATTTGCATCAATGCTCCCTTGAGCACATAATAATCGGCTAGCTAATTGGTCAGCTCCCATTTCCAAACTAAAAATGGCCACCGTTTGCTGACTATGAACTGCCACATTTTCCGCGACGTTGAGTGCAAAAGCCGTTTTGCCGACGCCAGGACGGGCAGCCAAAATAGTTAATTCATCAGCATGTAAACCAGCAGTCATACTATCTAATTCACTGTATCCGGTAGCTAACCCCGTCACTTGTGAATCTTCTTGGGCTAACTGGTCAATATTTTCAATCGTATCATTTAAAACATCGGCTAATTTTTTAAAGCCGTTATTATTTTGGTTTTCGCCGACTTCCATAATAGCTCGCTCGGCATTGTCCAAGACGTTGGCCACATCAGTATCTTGCTCATCAAAACTTTGGGCTACAATATCAGTTGCAGTATTAATCAACTGTCGTAATACGGCTTTATCAGCCACAATTTTGGCATAATAAACAATATTGGCGGCGGTGGGGACGGTTGTTGCCAAATCCCCTAAATAATTAACGCCGCCAATATCTGCTAACTGATTTTTAGCTTCAAGTTGATTTTTAACAGTCACGACATCAATTGCCTGGTCTGCTTCATTTAATTCCAACATGACAGCAAAAATTAACTGATGCGCATGATAATAGAAAGACTCAGTCGTCAAATATTCAGCCGCATCAACAATTTTTTCTGGACGTAATAGAATCGATCCTAGAACTGATTGTTCAGCCTCTTTATTATTAGGTGGAATTCTCTGCATTGTTGTATCGTTCATGAATTAACCTCATATCTAGTTACAATTTTACCACGGATAATATAGGGATAATATATGTTTTAAAATATTCAAAATAACATTAAATACCATCGAAAGTAAACAAAAAACCTTTCCTAGTTACCAACGTTTAAATTAACTAACTAGAAAAGGTTTTATCATTTAAATTATAAACTAGTGTTTACAGATGCATCATTTGTGCAAACAGTGGCACTGCAATATTATCAACAATACCAATGATAACAACCGAAACAGCGGCCATCGCACCTTGAACAGAACCTAATTTCAAGGCAAAAGCAGAACCAACGGTATGTCCAGCAGTACCCATACCTAAACCAGCACCGATGGGGTCGCTTTCCAATCTGAACCACTTAACTAACCATTTACCTAAAGCATAAATGATAACGGCGTTCAGGATACATGCCATCGCAGTAACAGCAGTGTTGCCACCAATAGCTGTTGACAATGGTAAAGCAATCGCAGTCGTAGCTGATTGACTCATCATGGAAGCTGTGCCGACCCGACTGAGTCCCAAGAGTTTGGAAATTCCCAAAATAACAAATAAGGAAATAAAGGTACCAATTAACAAACTCAATAAAATAACTAGCCAATTCTTCTTAAACACATCATTACGTTTATAAAGCGGAATTGCAAAAGCAATTGTGGCAGGTGTTAAGAACCAGAAGATTAGATCCCCACCAGGCTTATAGAATTTCGTATAAGCTGCTGCAGTCGTCATTCCCATGCCTTTTCCTAACAAGAAAATTAGAAAAATTCCCAAAACCATCGCTACAAACAACGGTTGAAATAAGAAAAAGCCATGAGTCAAATTAAATAAGTATTGCCCAATTTCAAAAACTCCCAATGAAAGTAAGATACCAAATAAGGGATTCGATAATAACTCTGCCATCATTTGTTCTCTCCTCCTACTTGTTCTTGTGTATCTGTATCAGTATGTTTGATCTTTTTACTGATCCATAATAACAATCTTGTTGTATAAGCCGTTACTACCAACAAAACGATTGTTGATAAAATAATGACGATAACTAATTGGACACCTTCATTTGCCATAATGTTCAAATTAGCAGCTAGGGAAATTCCGGATGGTACAAACAAAAAGGCAATTAAACCAATCATGGCATTTCCAAAGGAATCAACCCACTCTAATTTGATAATATGACAAGTCAATAATAAATATAACAAAATCAAGCCAATAACCGGCGTCGGTACAGGGAATGATTTTGGCATCATATTAGAAATCCACTGTGATACAAACAAAATTGCTGCATAAATTAACATTTGAATCAATAATGGTGCAGCTTTTGGCTTCTTATCTTCTGGTTTCATTTTCACATCACCTATTCTTAAAATTTATCGCACTTATTGTCTAAGAGACATAAACAATAAATTGGTTCAATCATCACTTTCTTTCTCCCAAAATCGATAAAATTTTAGTTTAATAAAAACTAAAAACTATCTACATATGGTTTATAACGTTTTCACGAATTTGTCAAGTATTTCACAAGATAATTGCTTCACAATCTGCAAGCCCTTACATCTTTGAGCTATTAAAAAAACTAGAATTCACAAGAACCTAGTTTCTTTATAATTTTTCTCAAAAAATTCTGCAACTAATACTGTAATTTACATTACAACAATAGTATTACTTTTCACTGACATGCACCCGTATGGAGGCTTCAATCCCTGGATACAATTTCACTGGTACATTCATATAACCTAAAACTTTAATCGGCTCGGCCAATTCGATTTTGCGCTTATCAATTTCAATTTGGTACTGTTGTTTTAAAGCTTGCGCAATTTGTTTACTGGGAATTGAACCAAATAACCGACCATCACTGCCAGCTTTCGATTGTAGTTCAACCACCGTTTCATCTTTTTCTAAAACGGTCTTAATCATTTGAGCACTAGCTTGTTCTTCATCTTTTTCTCGTTGTTCGGCTTGCTTTTTACCATTCAATTCACTGATGGCCTTAGCAGTAGCGACTTGAGCTTTACCATTTTTAATTAAGAAGTTGCGCGCGTAGCCATCAGCGACTTCTTTGACTTCGCCACGCCGACCCTTACCGCGAACATCTTGTGTGAAAATTACACGCATCTTTTCATGCCTCCTAGTTATTGTCTGCTTGCTTAGGTTTATCTTCTACTTTTTGTTGGATAATTGCAATCAATTCTTTCTTAGCTTGAGCAATTGTGTAATCAGCTAATTGCGTTGCCGCATTGGATAAATGACCGCCACCACCCATTTCTTCCATAATAACTTGCACATTAAAGTCACCTAAGCTCCGCGCTGAAATTGCTACCTTGGCATCGGACCTTTTAGTAATCACAAATGAAGCATCAATTTTTGATAAGGTCAATAAAGTATCGGCTGCCTGTGCCGCAATCACGGAATCATAAACTTGATCTTCTTCACCCGTGCAAATGGCAATTTGCGGCGTCACCATTTGTACGGTATCAATTAAATGGTTCCTTTGGATATAGGATGACACATTTTCTTTCAGCAAATTTTGCATTTTCGTGCTGTCAGCCCCTACTGAGCGTAAATAACTGGCCGCATCAAACGTCCGTGTTCCTGAACGTAAAGAAAAGGAATGTGTATCGACAAAAATGCCAGCTAGCATGGCCGTCGCTTCTAGTTTAGATAAAGACTGTTGACTTTGTGGTTGGTATTCAATCATTTCAGTTACCAATTCACTAGCCGAGGAAGCATAAGGCTCAATGTAGGCCAGTAATGGATTAGCAGGAAATTCTTCACCACGCCGATGATGATCAATCACTACCGTTTGATCGGCTAACTTCGCCGCCAATTCTGGGCTAGCGGAACGTGATGGTTTGGATAAGTCGACCATAATCAACATACTTTGCGCATTAGCCTGATCTAACGCCTGTTGTGGCGTAATTAAATCATTTGATAAATGCTGGTCTTGCTCAATCCATTGCAATAAACGTGCAACATCTGTGTGCGCTCCGTTAGCATCAATCACAATTTTACAAGTTTTATTATTCATTTGTGCAATTCGATGAATGCCTAAACAGGCACCTAAAGAATCCATATCAGGTTGTTGGTGCCCCATCACATAAATAACATCAACTTGGTTAAATAACTCTCTTAAGGCTTGGCTAATCATCCGTGCCCGGACACGCGTCCTTTTTTCCATCGGATTGGTGTTGCCGCCATAAAAGCGTGCTGGTTCGTCCGCCTCACGTACAACTGCTTGATCGCCACCTCGACCCAAGGCCAAATCAATATTTTTTTGCGCATCTAACGCTAGTTGGGCCAAGTTATCTTTACCATAGGCAAAGCCAATACTTAAAGTTAACGGCACATTTTGCTGCGAAGTAGTCTTACGAATTTGATCTAAAATTGAAAAACTATTAGCTTCCAGGGCCTTTAGCGCATTCACATAGCCCACCACAATAAAACGGTCACTGGCCACGCGTTTTAAATACATTTCATTTTGATTAGCCCAATCAGTTAATTGATTAGTTAAATAACTATTCAAATCTGAGCGATCCCGATCAGCCATGGTTTGCACAAGCTCATCATAATTATCAATAAACACTTGCCCAATCGAAATTTTTTCATCTTCATACTTTTGCTTAATAGCTACATACTGCGTAACATCCAAAAAATAAATTACGCGAAAATTTGGTTGCACAAAAGTTTGAAATTGAGTTTGACCAATAGTTAATAACGTCGCAGCTTGTTGCTGCTGTTCATTTTTTTCGACCAGTTGAATTAATTCTGGATTAACTTGATTTAAACTACGTCCTAGTAAATCCTTATCAACAAAATGGCGCTGTAAATTAGGATTCACCCATTCAATCGTGCGCTGTTTGTCGTTATCATACAGTAACATCCCAATGGGAATATTAATCAAAGCTTCTTGTTTGCCCCGATTTTCACGAAATGATAAATCGTATAGATATTTATTAGTTTGCACCACAAACTTGCGTAATAAATAAGAACCAATGGCCACAATTAACGTAAAAATAATAAAGACCAATAAACCTAAAACTGGACTAATTCCAAAAATTAAACTAACTAAAATTAAAGCCAAAACCACTACGACAATTAACCCCCAACGTAGTGGTTGACTAATAGCTAATAAACTATTCTTAGCTACGCTCTTTTTTTTCATACTTACCCTCTTGTAACTAGAATTTAGCTATATTTTAACATACTGTTTACATTAAAAAAGAAGCCTACCTTGAGTAGACTTCTTTGGGATTGAAGCTTATTAATCTTCAGCAACAAATGGTAATAAGCCCATTACTCGTGCACGTTTAATCGCAATTGTTAAACGGCGTTGATTCTTGGCGCTTGTTCCCGTTACTCGACGAGGTAAAATCTTGCCTCGTTCCGAAATAAAACGTTTCAGCAAATCTGTATCTTTGTAATCAATATATTCAATATGGTTAGCGGCAATAAAGTCAACCTTCCGGCGACGACGGCCACCACGACGTTGTTGTGCCATGTTGAACGCTCCTTTCAATTATTCACAAAATTTAAAACGGTAAATCATCATCTGAAATATCAATCGACTGCGTATTATCCGCAAATGGATCTTCATCCATTGATGGAGCAGAATTATTGGCAGCTCTATTATTGGAATTATTAAAATTATTATTAGAGTTGCTTGGTCCAGGAGTCGTATTATTTTCAACCGTTTGATTTTGATTTCCATTATTGTGGTTCGCCGATTTCGGTTCTAGCAGTGCAAAATTCTCCACTACAACTTCGGTCACGTAAACACGCTGTCCTTGTTGATTCTCATAATTGCGAGTTTGAATGCGCCCATCAATACCAACTAATGAGCCCTTATGCGTAAAATTAGCAAAATTTTCCGCTGATTTACGCCAAATCACACAATTAATAAAATCAGCTTCCCGTTCACCATTTGAATTGGTGAATTGCCGATTAACAGCAACGGTAAAAGTAGCAACGGCTGTTCCTGCAGCTGTATACCGCAAATCAGGGTCACGGGTCAAACGACCAACTAATACACTACGATTAATCATACTCCTGTCTCCTTTTTGACTGTCTCCAACAGATTAATCTTCGCGCTTGATAATCATATGACGTAAGATGCTGTCATCAATTTTTGATAACCGGTCAAATTCATTGATCGCTGCTTGGTCTTGGGCATTAACATTAACGATATGGTAAGTACCTTCATTGTAACCACCAATTTCGTAAGCCAAACGCCGTTTTTGCCAATCTTTTGAATCTAATACATCAGCACCGTTATCTTTGAGAACCTTATCAAAGCGTTCAATCAAGGCCTTCTTATCTTCTTCAGAAATATCCGGTTTGATGATATAAGTGATTTCATAATGTGTTTGAGCCATTATTTTACCTCCTTATGGACTAATGGAGAATAAATAGATTATTCTCAAGGAGTATTAACTATCTTAAAGTGTAATACTCACAGAATAGTATTCTACCATCATTTACCAAAAAATACTACCAAAAAAGTTTTTAACGTTCCAAGCGCCTTGCACTTTTAGATTACGTTAAAAACTTTAAGAATTTTTAGTTTTCTGAATCTGGCTGAGTTTCGGTGACTTCCGGTTCGGGATCTACCTTCGTCATTGTCGAAACCTTGGCGCCATCATCCAATTTAATTAACCGCACACCTAAAGTGGCCCGGCCGGTTTGCGAAACATTATTAACTGCAAACCGAATCATGACGCCTTGATTGGTTACCACCATCATGTCTTCAGTTCCAGCAACGGTCGTAATTCCTGCTAGCGGACCATTTTTAGCCGTCACATTCGAAGTCTTAATTCCTTTGCCACCGCGCCCTTTGATTGGATATTCTGTGGCCGGTGTTTTTTTACCATAACCATTTTCCGAGATGACCAATACATCACTTTGCTCAGCTAAAATGGCTGAACCAACGACGTAATCTTCTTCTCGTAAGCGAATACCCCGTACGCCTGCGGCCGTGCGACCCATAATCCGCACTGCATTCTCTTCAAAAGCAACAGCATAGCCTAAATGCGTGCCAATCAAAATATTATTCTGACCATTGGTTAGCATTACATTATCTAACGAGTCATTGTCTTTTAAAGTAATGGCTCGCAAACCATTTTTGCGAATATTTTGAAATTCATCTAAGGCTGTACGTTTCACGGTTCCTTGTTTAGTGACAAAGAATAAATAATGATCCGCACTAGAAGCATCCTTCTTTAAATGAACCACCGTCTGAATTTGTTCACCGTTATCAATTCCTAGTAAATTAATAATCGGAATTCCTTTAGCACTACGCCCATATTCAGGAATTTCATAAGCTTTCGAACGATAAATCTTGCCGGCATCAGTGAAGAAGAGCAAGACATCATGCGTCGACGTATAAATTAATTGTTCAATGAAATCATCATCATTGACGCCCATCCCTTTAATGCCGCGACCACCACGATTTTGTACTTTAAATTCGTCGGCGGGCAACCGCTTGATGTAACCACTATGAGTCAAAACAATTAAGACATTTTCTTCTTCAATTAAATCTTCATCTTCAATACTTAATACTTCGCCGACTAATAATTCCGTGCGGCGGGCATCACCATATTTACTTTGAATTTCCAGTAATTCTTGATAAATTATTTCGTCAATCCGCTCAGGTTTCGCTAAAATATCTTGATAATCAGCAATTTTGGTCATCAAATCTTGATACTCATTTTCAATTTTGTCTCGTTCTAAGCCAGTCAAACGAACCAAACGCATATCTAAAATTGCCTGAGCTTGTTTATCAGACAAAGAAAATTGGGTAATCAAAGTGCTTTTCGCAATTTCCGCCGTTTTAGAACTGCGGATCACTTCAATCACCGCATCAATATGATCTAACGCAATGCGTAAACCATCTAAAATATGCGCGCGATTTTGCGCTTTCTTGAGTTCAAATTGGGTACGCCGACGAATAACTTGTTCTTGATGTTTTAAATAATATTGCAAAATTTCTTTTAACGATAAGACTTGCGGCGCACCTTTAACGATGGCAACCATATTAAAACCAAATGAAGTTTGTAAAGCAGTCATCTTATATAAATTGTTTAAAACAACGTTAGCACTCATGTCGCGACGAATATCAATCGTCACCCGCATACCTGTGCGATCTGATTCATCGATCAAGTTAGTAATTCCCTCAATCCGGTGATCCCGTGCCAATTCAGCTATCCGTTCAATTAACTTAGCTTTATTAACCATGTAGGGTAATTCAGTGATAATTAATCGTTCCCGACCATTTTTTAGCGTTTCAATTTCTACTTTGGCCCGTAAAACAATATTTCCACGGCCCGTTTCATAGGCATGCCGAATCCCCGACTTACCCATTACCACACCGCCAGTAGGAAAATCGGGTCCCGGAATGGCCTGCATCAACTCAGCAGTAGTCACATCCGGATTTTTCATCAACATGTGAATACCATTAATAACCTCAGTCAGATTGTGGGGCGGAATATTGGTTGTCATCCCGACAGCAATCCCCGTCGCACCATTGACTAATAAGTTCGGAAAGCGTGCTGGCAAAACCACCGGTTCGCGTTCAGTTCCATCATAATTTTCCTGAAAATCAATGGTGTCTTTATTAATGTCACGCAACATTTCGGTCGCAATTTTACTCATTTTTGCTTCGGTGTACCGCATTGCGGCCGCAGAATCGCCATCGACGGAACCAAAGTTACCATGTCCGTCCACTAACAAATAACGATAACTAAATTTTTGCGCCATCCGCACCATCGACTCATAAATCGCGGAATCACCATGGGGATGATACTTTCCCATCACATCCCCCACAATCCGGGCGGATTTTTTATAAGGCTTGTCCGGCGTAACACCTAATTCATTCATTCCATATAGAATTCGCCGGTGAACGGGTTTCAAGCCATCACGGACATCAGGCAACGCCCGGGCCACAATGACACTCATTGCGTAGTCTAAAAACGAACTCCGCATTGTTTTGGATAGGTCAACCGTTTGAATACGGCGATCATCAGTTTCTGCCATGCACTATCAGCTCCCTCAATTAAAAATCTAACTCTGCATATTGCGCATTTTGTTCAATAAATTCTCGCCGCGGTTCGACTTTATTACCCATCAACATTGAAAAAACTCGATCGGCATCAGCTGCATCAGAACTAGCCACTCGATCCAAGCGCCGATTTTCGGGATTCATCGTCGTCTCCCAGAGTTGATCAGCATCCATTTCGCCTAGACCTTTATACCGTTGAATGACGGGCTTAGGACTCGGCTGTAAAGTTACCATAAAATCTTTTAATTCTTCATCCGAATCAATATAACGCGACATTTTACCTTGGCGGACTTGATATAGCGGTGGCTTAGCAATATAGACATAGCCAGCTTCCAAAATTGGACGCATATAACGATACAACAGCGTCAACAATAAGGTCCGAATATGGGCACCATCAACATCGGCATCCGTCATGATAATTAATTTATGATAGCGCGCTTTGGTAACGTCAAAATCATTACCAAAACCCGTGCCCATTGCTGTAAACAAAGTGCGAATTTCATCATTCGCTAAAATCCGATCCATTGAAGCTTTTTCGACATTTAAAATTTTACCGCGAATCGGCAAAATAGCTTGCGTTAAGCGTGAGCGCCCCTCTTTAGCAGAACCGCCGGCGGAATCTCCCTCAACAATAAATAATTCAGAAATTTCTGGATCTTTACTAGTATTGTCTGCTAATTTACCGGGCAGATTACTAATTTCCAAACCGGATTTTTTCCGCGTTACTTCACGTGCCCGTTTGGCTGCTACTCGAGCTCTGGAAGCCAACATTCCTTTATCAATAATTTGCCGCGCTTGAGCAGGATGTTCCAACAAAAACTTATTAAAATGATCAGCAAAAGTCCGATCGGTAACTGTGCGGGCATCAGAATTGCCCAATTTGGTTTTAGTTTGGCCTTCAAATTGTGGATCTGGATGTTTAATACTGACCACGGCTGTCATACCTTCGCGCACATCATCACCGGACAATTTTTCGTTGTCTTTGAGTAAATTATTTCGGTGACCATAATCATTAATCACCCGGGTTAAAGCAGCTTTAAACCCAGCTTCGTGTGTGCCGCCTTCATAAGTATGGATATTGTTAGCGAAGGTCATTAAATTCGAATGATAATCATCCGTATATTGTAAAGCAACCTCCACAGTAATCCCGTCTTGAACGCCTTCGACATAAATTGGTTCTTCAAAAATGACATCTTTATTTTCGTTCAAATACTCAACGTAACTCTTAATGCCACCTTCATAGTGGAATTCGAGCTTTTCCGCCGTGTCTTGCCGTTTATCCGTAAACGTAATTTTCAAACCTTTATTCAAAAAGGCTAATTCGCGAATCCGGGTCACTAAGGTGTGATCATCATAAACCGTCGTTTCGGTAAAAATGTCGGGATCGGGTGCAAAATGCACTTTAGTACCATGTGGGCGATCATCAGTTATGGACCCCAAAACTTTCATTGGCGTTTTCACTTTGCCCCGTTCAAAGTCCATGTAATAGCGTTGGCCATTGCGGTGCACTTCAACATCTAAATGCGTACTTAATGCATTGACTACTGAAGCGCCAACCCCGTGCAAACCACCCGAGACTTTATAACCGCCACCGCCAAATTTACCACCAGCGTGTAACACATTAAAGACCGTTTCCAAAGCGGGTTTACCCGTTTTTTGTTGAATGTCTACCGGAATCCCCCGACCATCATCAATGACCGTGATACTGTTATCCGGTTCTACTTCCACATTAATTTCGGTGGCAAAACCAGCTAACGCTTCATCAATGCCGTTATCAATAATTTCCCAAACTAAATGATGCAATCCTTGCACACTCGTTGAGCCAATGTACATCCCCGGCCGTTTTCTAACAGCTTCTAAGCCGGATAAAACTTGGATTTGACTGGCATCATATTCCTTGGCTCTTTGCGCCAAGCTCTCCTGCTTGTTTGAATCTTTATCACTCATACTATCCCTCCAGCTTTTATTTGAAAGATTTTCGGATGATCAATTTTAGTTAAATCAACCCCATCTAAACTTGTGGTTGTAATAAAAGTTTGAATGCGATCTTGAATTACCTTTAATAATTGGGTCTGCCGCACTTGGTCTAATTCTGACAAAACATCATCCAATAACAAGATTGGATATTCGCCAACCTGTTGGTTAAACAATTCAATTTCTGCTAACTTCAGACTTAAGACCGCGCTCCGCTGTTGTCCTTGTGACCCAAACTTCTGCAAATCCTTATCATTAATCAAAAATTGAAAATCATCATGATGGGGCCCCGTAGTGGTTGAACCTAACCAAATATCATGATCTTGGTTTTTTTGCAATTGGTGCAATAGTTCTTGATAAACTTGTTCGACCGTCGTAATTTGTTGAATTCCTGCCGGCAAATATTTCAGTTGCAAATTTTCTTGTTGTTGCGTGATTTGTTGATGAATCGGTAACAAAAATTGCTGAATTTGCTCAAAAAATTGCTGGCGCTCATAAATTAGTTCTGCACCAAAACCTGCTAATTGATCAGAAAGAACTTCTAAGTATACTTGATCATGCGCTTTTTTCGAACGTAATTGCTTTAAATAAAGGTTCCGCTGCTTTAAAACTTGCCGATATTTCGAACTGTTACTTAAATACGGAGCATTAATTTGACCAATTTCCATATTTAAAAAATGCCGCCTTTTTCCGGGAGCACCTTTGACTAAGGTTAAATCTTCTGGCGCAAATAAAATAATATTTAATTGACCAACATATTGGGACAATTTCTTTTGCTCTAAATGATTTAAACTCGCCTTTTTACCAGCAGCACTTAAAATTAAATCTAAAGTTAAACGACCACTATTTTTTTGCACCACCGCATGTAACTTACTAAAGTCACAACCCCAACGAATCAATTCCTGATTATTATTCGTTCGATGTGAGCGCACCAAAGCTAACACCGAGATAGCTTCCAATAAATTGGTCTTGCCCTGAGCATTTTGGCCAATAAAGATATTTAAATTTTGACCAAAGGACAAAGCTAATTGCTGATAATTGCGAAAATTTTTCAGAACTAATTGTTGTAATTGCATTAGTTAATGGTTAACTGAGCTCCATTTGGTAATTGGAGTTGATCACCAGCATAGAGCTTTTTCCCCCGCCGATTTTCTGGTTCACCATTTAAGAAAATTGTGTTTTCCTGTAAGTACCATTTAGCTTGACCGCCGGTGGCGATGACGCCTGCTTCTTTTAAAGCTTGCGTTAATGTCATGTAATCACCATTTAATTTGATGTTCATTGCTGCACTCACATCCTTATAATTAGATAAACTTATCTAAGCTAATTATAACGCTTTTTGGTTTAACTAGCAATTTAAAGCCGTTTTAGCTCATTGATCTCATTTAGACTAAAAAGACTAAAAACCATTTAAATTAAAATTTACGCAAAAATTTAGCTTCAAGGCAAAATAAAATGTCCGGCAACCGTAAACGATTGTTCGGACATTCTACTTAAAAGTTAATTTTAAATTTTAGTTAAAAGTTCTTACCGGAGTGATTAGTTGAATAAAGCCTTGATCATCTGCTAAAGGTTTCAGCGTAAAGGGATGCAGTGCTACGGTTAATTCAACTTTAATTTTTGTATCACCGAAAGCTTGTAAGGCTTCTTTTAAATAATCCGGATTAAACGAAATGTCTAAATCTTGACCCGTAACTTGATCAAATTGCACTTCTTCTTCAACGGTTCCGACTTCAGGAGAATTACCATAGATAATAACTTTTGGTTCGGCAGCATTAATCGCCAAGCGTACGACATTATTACGACTAGCATGTGATAACAGTGAAGCCCGTTCAATTGAAGCTAACAGTGATTTGGCTTCAATTTCAATCTGGGTCGTCGATGATTCGGGAATTAAACGATCAGTGCGCGGATAATTGCCCTCTAAGAGCCGTGAATAAAATAAAGTATTTTCAAATTCGAATAAAACTTGGTTTTCAGAAATTGCTAAATTGATATCACCGGCATTATCCCCAATTGAATGTTCTAATTCTTTTAAGCTACGCGCGGGCAAGACTAAATCATAATCGTTGGCGTTTGGATTTTGAATTTTGATAATCCGTTGCGCGAGACGATGGCTGTCAGTGGCTACGGCTAATAATTGGTCTTGGTTAACTGTCAAATGTAAACCTGTCAAAATTGGACGATTTTCTTCTTTAGAAGCAGAAAAGACGGTTTCGTCAATTACTTGTTTTAATAGGTCGGCTGGAATTTTTAATTGATCGGAATTAGCAACTTCTGGTAGATGTGGATAATTATTGGCATCTAAGCCATTAATCTTAAATTCAGAATTACCTGAAGTAATTGCTACTTGTAAATGATCTAAAACTTCTAGACTGAAATGGTCATTAGGTAATTTTTTGATAATGTCGCTAAAAAAGCGCGCTGGTAGAACAATAGAACCTGTTGATTCAATTGTTAGTTCATTATCAGCATTTTGTTGATCAATAAAAGTTTGCACAGAAATGTCCACATCGCTGCCGGTAACCGTTAAACCTTCATCTTTTAGATCTAATTTAATTCCTGTGAGAATTGGAATTGTTGTTTTAGTTGAGATAGCTCGTTGAACATTTGTGATTTGGCGGTTGAATTGATTACGATTGATTGAAAATTTCATGGTAGTCTCCTTAATAATTAATAAAAAAATAGTAGTAATAGTAGTAGGAGCTGTTGAAACTGTGCGTTTCAGCTAAAAGGCTAACAGCTACTTAACTTTTGACTGTTAATAAATTGCGCAAAACTCTTGTGGAAAAACTTGAGTTTGGCTTTTTTTATCCACATGTTAATTTTTTAGGCTAGCTTTGAGATTGGTCAAATCATGTTGGATATTGAGATCGGATTCTAACAATTTGGCGATTTTGTCACAAGAATGAATAACGGTGGTGTGATCTTTACCGCCAAATTCTTGACCAATTTTAGGTAAAGAACTATCAGTTAGTTCCCGAGCTAAATACATAGCCACTTGGCGGGGAACGACAATAGCTTTATTACGGCGCTTGCCTTTGAGATCTTCCACAGAAACTTTGTAGTATTTAGCAACTTGATCTTGAATATTGCTGATGGTTAAGCCGACTTGATGTTTGGAATCTTTGAGATCTTTGAGTGCTTCGGCGGCTAAACTAATGTCAATATCCGCATTGTTAATTGTTGAATAAGCTTGGACACGGACGAGCGCGCCCTCTAATTCCCGGACGTTACTGTCAATTTGACTAGCGATATAGGATAACGCATCATCCGGAATTTCTAAGTTTTCGGCGATGGCTTTTTTGCGTAGAATTGCCGTCCGAGTTTCTAGATCAGGTGCAGTAATATCCACTGATAACCCCCATTTAAAACGCGAAACTAACCGTTCTTGTAATTTTGGAATTTCATTTGGTAACCGATCAGAGGTTAGGACAATTTGTTTTTTAGTATTATAAAGTGTATTAAATGTATGGAAAAATTCCTCTTGGGTACCTTCTTTATCCGCAAAGAATTGAATGTCGTCGACTAAAAGTAAGTCAACTGTGCGGTACTCATTGCGAAATTGTTCTTGGGTCCGATTTTGAATGGAATTAATAAAATCATTGGCAAATGATTCACTGGAAATATATTTAACATTGGCACTGGGATCACGCTCTAGTAATTGATGTCCAATCGCTTGCATCAAATGAGTTTTTCCCAAACCGACACCACCGTAAATAAATAACGGATTATACATAGTACCAGGTTCTTCAGAGACCACTAAAGCGGCAGCGTGGGCCATTTGATTACCCCCACCAGTCACGAAAGAATCAAAAGTATATTTACTATTTAAATGAGCGGCTTGAATAGGTGACTGTGCAGTCTTAGTAGTAACAGTTTGCGGTTGGGTAATTGTTTGTTCTAATTGTTGTTTTTTGAGCTCAGATTCTAATAAAATGACGGGGACAATTTCTTGATTACTGTACTCATAAGCTGTTTCAACTACTTTAGTACTAATATTTCGTTCCCAATATTCTTTGTGCAATGATGATGGAACGGAAATATAAATTTTTTGGTTTTCTAATTTTAAGGGTTTGGCGCTTTCGATCCAAGTTTGATAACTAACCGGTGCAAAATCTTGTTTAAATTTCTTTTGCAAAAATTCCCAAAAAGAATCCAACTCACCATTTGTTATTTCGGGCACATTACTCCTCCAACTAAAATGTAATAGATAATTAACTGCATTATTTTAGCATTTTTTAAAAAAGTTTTCCACAAGTGGATATTAAAAACTAACTTTTAAACTGGTCAACAATAAATCATCCAGAAAATTGTGGAAAACAATTAAGAAAATAAAATATTTGAAGTTTTCCACAGCGAGAAAAGCAAACAGATTTGCTATTTCAAAAGAAAATTAATTTAATGTTAACAGCTGTGGAAAAACTGTTAACAAAGCAGTTAATTGTTAATTTACTGCGGATTTACTTGTGGAAAAAGTTTGAGGATTAGAAACTGTTTTAATTTATACACAACTTTTTAAACAAGTAATTAGAATGAGAACGTCCTTCGCTTAAGAAAAATAATTTTATTTGGGCGACAAATGTGGTAAACTACTATGGTATTATCATTAGAATAATAAACGATGAGATTAGTTATGGAGGTGTTTAAACATGACTACAAAAAGAACTTATCAACCTAAGAAACGTCATCGTCAACGTGTTCATGGTTTTATGAAACGGATGAGTACTAGTAACGGTCGTAAGGTTTTAGCACGTCGTCGTCAAAAAGGTAGAAAAGTATTATCCGCCTAAGCCACTGAAGATTCAGTGGTTTTTTTATACAGGACGCCAGTTAAGACAACCTAGGAAGGTATTATTCTTAGGATGAATTAACGTCTCAGGCGTCCTTTTTTATGCTAAAATTATTTTTGTGAAATGAGGTGTAACGGCCGTGGATCAAGGTCTTAAATTACAGATTTATCCTCACCAAAAGCCAAGACAACTTTTGCTTGACCAGAATCTACAATTGTCAAAAATGGTTAACTACTGTGGTCGTTGCACCAAGTCAAAATTGTAAACAGACTGCGATCACGATTAAACTGTTACGAAAATTTAAGAAAAATTAGGCCGGTTAAGTCTGTTTCTAACGGCTTGGTACTTGGTGCCGAAGGAATTTACTTTTCACTAGATGAGGTTAAAAAATGCGTAAAAGTTATCGAATTAAAAAGGAAAAAGAATTTCAAGCAGTTTTTGATCAACATAATTCCGTGGCGAATCGGGCGTTTGTGTTGTATCAAATTGAAAAACCCAACCAACCGCATTTTCGCGTAGGCTTATCGGTTAGTAAAAAGATTGCCCATACTGCTGTGTTACGAAATCAGATGAAACGTTATTTACGGCAATCTTTATTGGAGTTAAAGTCCCAACTGCCAGCAGAAGTAGATTTTTTAATTATTGCTCGCAAGCCGGCTACTAAATTAAATATGGCTGAAACTAAAAAAAATCTGATACATCTTCTAAAATTAGGTAAAATGTTATAGGAAGACTAATAACGTGGACGAGACAAAAATAATTGTTAATTAATTAATAGCTATCTAAAATCTTTGTGTGACGATTTGCTACGTTACTAAAAAGCACAGTGATTTGGTGACACTATTTGTCTCAACTACTGATAAAGGAAAGTTGCTATGTTGAAGAAAAAGAATCGACGTTGGTTACTATTAGTTGCAGTTTTAATGCTGGTAGTGGTCGTCAGCGGTTGTTCTAATTTGAACGAACCGATTACGAAAAGTAGTAGTGGATTTTGGAATCATTATGTCTTATATCAAGGCTCCCGCTTTATTTTATGGTTGGCAAAATTAGTCGGTAATAATTACGGTTGGGCAATTGTCTTATTTACAGTGATTATTCGGATTATTTTGTTGCCGTTAAATTGGTGGCAGACTCGCAGTATGAAAAAGCAAATGGATATTCAACCGCAGATGAAAGCTTTGCAGGATAAATATTCAGCTAAGGATTTAGATACGCAGCAAAAATTACAAGAAGAAACGAAGAAACTCTATGCTGAAGCAGGGGTTAATCCGTTTGTTGGTTGCTTGCCGCTGCTGATTCAGTTACCAGTGATGTGGGCTTTATATCAAGCTATTTATCGGACTACGCAATTACGGAATGGTAGCTTTTTATGGATGGCATTGGGTAAACCAGATCCGATTTACGTTTTACCGATTTTAGCTGCGATCTTTACGTTCTTGAGTACTTGGATTGCTAACTTATCACAGCCGGATCAACCGCAATCAGCGAAAATGATGATGTGGTTTATGCCAATTGTCGTCTTGATTCCAGCCATTAGTTTTCCATCGGCAATCTCTGTTTACTGGGTGGTTTCTAATGCTTTTCAAGTTTTGCAAACTTTATTGTTGCAAAATCCGTTTAAATTTAAACGGGAACAAGAAGCTAAGGCACAACAAGAACGAGAGCGACAAAAGGCCTTACGGAAGGCTCGTAAAAAAGCTTATAAAAAGCGCAAGTAATTATTATTTGGAGGAGCTTGGTTGTAGCTATGGCAGAGTTTAAGGGAACAACAATTCAAAAGGCCATTGATGAGGGGTTAAAACAGTTACAGGTTAAACGAGAGCAGGTTTCAGTTAATGTAATCAGTGAAGGACGAACTGGATTCTTAGGGATTGGGCGGAAACCAGCCATCGTGGATTTGAAGCCAGTGGAAAGTATTCAAAATCTTGTGGAACAAACGCAATCCACGCAAAATAAGATTCAACAAATTCAAGATTATTTAGCGCATATTTTGCAGACGATGGGTTTTAAGCAAGCAGTCAAATATGTTAAAAATTCGGATTGTTTAAAGTTTGATATTGATGTCACTGAGAAATTGCAAGCGAAAATTATTGGAAAACATGGTAAAAATATCAATGCCCTACAAACAATTGTGCAAGAGTATGCTTATTACTTAGATTTTCGAGAGCAGCCAATTTTGTTGGATATTGGTAATTACCGCAAACGGCGGCAAGAGTCGTTAATTGCTTTATCAACATTCAAGGCGGAACAAGTGGCTGCTACCAAACGGCCAGTTTATTTAGATGCTATGCCAGCGATTGAACGTAAAATTATTTATCAAAACTTGGAAAATAATGATCAAGTTTTCGTGCGGACACAAGGACGCGGTTTAGATAAGTATTTGGTCATTCGTCCAGTCCGTGAATTGCAGAAGTAATTTTTGACAAAATGGCATTTAACCAGTATATTAACCGTATTAACTAGATTTAAAATCATTGGGATCTGAAAGATTAGAGATCAAAAAGTAGTCAAAGTGCTTTTTATCGAGATTAGTAACCGACTAATCTGGATTAGTAGCACTTTTTTTGTGCTTTCAAAGGAGTAGTTTGATGACGGAGATTACAGAATTTGATACAATTGCGGCAATTTCGACACCCATTGGAGAAGGGGCCATTGCAATTGTGCGTTTATCAGGAGATCAAGCAATTAAAATTGCTAACCAAGTGACGACGGGGGTCGATTTAACCACCGTGGCTTCGCATACTATTAATTATGGACACGTGATTGATCCCCAAAATCAGCAGCCAATTGATGAAGTCATGATTTCGGTGATGCGAGCACCCAAAACTTTTACTCGTGAAGATGTCGTGGAAATTAATACACACGGTGGTTTGTTAGCTACTAACCGAGTTTTACAAGTTTTGTTAAGTCATGGTGCGCGCTTGGCGGAACCTGGTGAATTTACGAAGCGGGCATTTTTAAACGGGCGGATTGATTTAACGCAGGCAGAATCGGTAATGGACTTGATTCGTGCTAAAACGGATCGTGCGATGGATCAAGCTTTACAGCAATTAGATGGTTCATTAAATCACTTAATTAAAAATCTACGCCAAGAAATTTTGGATGTTTTGGCCCAAGTGGAAGTCAATATTGATTATCCAGAATATGATAATGAAGAATTGACAACGCAGATGTTATTAGAAAAAGCCCAACAAGTGCAGCAACAAATTGCCAATCTGTTAAAGACAGCTCAAGAAGGCCAAATTTTAAATCAAGGTTTAAAGACGGCGATTGTTGGCAAACCCAACGTTGGTAAATCCAGTTTATTAAATGTCTTGGCCAAGCAAGATCGTGCCATTGTAACTGATGTGGCGGGCACAACACGTGATGTCATTGAACAAATGGCTAATGTGAATGGCATTCCCTTAACGCTCATTGATACAGCCGGCATCCATGCGACGGATGATAAAGTAGAAAAAATTGGTGTAGATCGCAGTCGGCAAGAATTAAAGAAAGCCGATTTGGTCTTGTTAGTTTTGGATGGCAGTCGGCCGCTCAGTGAGCAAGATCAACAGTTATTAGCCGAAACTGCCACGCAGCAACGCATTGTCATTATTAATAAAAGTGATTTGCCACAAGCGTTTAGTGTGCAAGATTTAACTGCCGATCCACAGGAAGTGATTCAAATTTCCGCGGTGGAGCAGCAAGGTATTGATCAAATTGAACAAAAAATACAAACGATGTTTTTTGCAGGAATGGATCAACAACAAAATGGTGCAGTGGTGACCAATGCCCGCCAAGTCGGGCTGTTAAACCAGGCACAAGATTCTTTAAGTGATGTCATTCAAGGCATTAAAGCTGGGATGCCGATTGATCTAGTCCAGATTGATATGACTAACTGTTGGGACAAATTAGGTGAAATTACGGGTGAAAGTACTCCCGATGAGTTAATTACTGAGTTATTTACGCAATTTTGCGTGGGAAAATAAGGAGTTTAATAGATGGCAGATAGGAAAGTTAGAGAGTATGAAACCGCCAAAAGTTATGATGTGATTGTGGTCGGTGCTGGGCATGCTGGGTGTGAAGCCGCCTTGGCTGCTGCTAGAATGGGTCAAGAAACTTTATTATTGACTTTGAACTTAGATATGATTGCGTTTATGCCATGTAATCCGTCGATTGGGGGTCCCGCTAAAGGCGTAGTTGTCCGTGAAATCGATGCTTTGGGTGGCGAAATGGGTAAAGCCATTGATGCAACCTATCTACAAATGCGGATGTTAAATACTGGTAAAGGTCCTGCTGTGCGGGCATTACGGGCACAAGCTGATAAAAATGAATATCATCAATACATGAAAGAAACGATTGAAACCACGCCGCACTTGACTTTGCGGCAAGGCTTAGTTGACCAGTTGATTGTGGAAGACCAAGTTTGTCAAGGAGTGATTACCAGTACCGGTGCGCGTTATCGAGCAAAGAGCGTGGTTTTAACTGCTGGGACTTCTTCACGGGGCAAAATTATTATTGGCGAATTAATGTATTCTTCGGGTCCCAATAATTCTTTGCCTTCGATTAAATTATCGGAAGATTTAGAACGTTTAGGTCTAAAATTGCGGCGTTTTAAAACAGGTACCCCACCGCGAGTAGCTAAGGATAGTGTTGATTTTTCCCAAATGGAAGAACAACCTGGTGACAAAACGCCCCGGTCATTTTCTTATTTAACTGACCGGACTCATTATTTAAAGGACCAAATCTCTTGTTGGATGACCTATACCAATGAGCAGACCCACCAGATTATTCGGGATAATTTAGATCGGGCTCCGATGTTTTCGGGCGTAATTGAGGGTGTTGGTCCACGGTATTGTCCTTCTATTGAAGATAAAGTAGTGCGTTTTGCGGATAAACCGCGGCATCAGATTTTTATGGAACCGGAAGGACGCACGACGCAAGAATATTATGTAGGGGATTTTTCGACCTCTATGCCGGAAGAAATTCAACAACAGATGTTGCATTCCGTAGCCGGGTTAGAACATGCGAAAATGATGCGGCCTGGTTATGCTATTGAATATGATATTGTGGAACCGTGGCAATTGAAGCAATCTTTGGAAACAAAAGTTATTAGTCACTTGTATACTGCTGGACAAATGAACGGAACTTCTGGATATGAAGAAGCAGCAGGGCAAGGCATTATGGCAGGGATCAATGCTGCCTTAAGTGCCCAAAATAAAGAACCATTAATCCTAGGCCGCAATGAAGCTTATATTGGTGTAATGATTGATGATTTAGTGACGAAGGGCACTAATGAACCGTACCGCTTGTTAACTAGTCGGGCCGAATACCGCTTAATTTTACGGCATGACAATGCAGATGAACGGTTAACTGAAAAGGGGTATCACCTCGGTTTAATTAACGAAACTCGTTATCAAAATTTCCTCAATAAGTATCAGCAGGTTACGGCGGAAATTTTACGTTTGAAAATGACCCGAATTAAACCATCCAAAAAAGTGAATGAGTTTTTGGAAGGTTTGGGAATGAATCCGCTGAAAGATAGTGTGGTCGCGGCAGACTTTTTGAAACGTCCCGAAATTGATTATGCTAAGTTAGTGGAATTTATTGGGCCAACGAGTGAACCTTTGGCGCCGGAGATTACGGAACAAGTTGAAATCTCACTCAAATATGCGGGCTATATTAAAAAAGAAGAAGCGCAGATTGCGCATTTGAAAAAATTGGAATCAAAAAAGATTCCTGAGCGGTTGGATTATGATGATGTACAAGGCTTGGCTACGGAAGCTCGGCAAAAATTACAAAAAATCAATCCAACCACGATGGCCCAAGCTAGCCGCATCTCCGGTGTTAATCCAGCGGATTTAAGTATCTTGATGGTTTATATCCAACGTGGGCGGATTGCTAAAATTGGTCAAGAGCAGGAACAAGCAACAAAATAAAAGGTTATTTAAAAAGTGTTGATGATTGGATCAGCACTTTTTTATTCGCTTTAAAAAATAAACAAGAGGTCGGGACAATAAAATTACTGCTCACATTTTGGATAGAAATATCTGAGCAGTAATTTTATTGCGTTTTAAAAGTCAAAGGTTTTTGCCTAATTGAATCAAATTATTTTCAGTCGCGAGCGGACTGGAAAATTTAATCTGGTTAGTGCGCAACTGTGAAACGATTTTTGGCCCCGCCTCTTGTGACAGTATTAGTAAGATTGAAATAGAAAATTTATCATTCAGATGATTTTATTAGTTAGTCAGCTAAATTGAGATTTTTTTCAAAGGCACTTAATTCGGGTAACGGTAGAGCAAATCTTCGTTGTAGCCAGGTGGCACATAAATCAAACCAAATAGCAATGTCGGGTTTGATTTGATTTTGAGAAGCAGCACTGGCTTGTGTGGCTAAGCTTAAGCCATGGGCACCATGTTCAAAGAGGTGAATTTCAAAAGGAACGTGGTGGTTCTTTAATTCTTGGGCAAACGTGAGTGAATTGAGTGACGGGACTAGAGGATCATCAGCAGTGGCCCACATAAATGTTGGTGGTGTGAACTCGTTCACTTGCAAACGAGGACTAACTTTTTTTAAATCGGCTAGGTCCGGGTTCTCTTGCCCTAAAAAGGCCACCATGGAAGCTTTCATAAATTGCTGTTCCATCCCCTGCAGCTCATTTTGGATATGTTCATTAAGGTTAACGTAGTCGGTAATGGCGTAACCTAAGATGCAAGCAGCAGGCTGGAGTAATTGGGCCTCAGCGCCAAAATGTTTTTGAAAACACTCCTGATGCCAATTGGTGGCGTACAAGGCGACGTTATGACCACCAGCAGAAAAGCCACAAATTGCTAACTTTTGATCATCAACCTGCCAGGCATCAGCGTGTTGCTTCACTAAGACCATGGCTTGTCCTAATTCCAACAATTGTTGGGGAAATAGACGCTCTTTTTTGGGCGCAATATTGGTAATATTGGAAAAATCCGAAGAACCTTCATTATAGGTACTGTAGCGCAGGATAAAGGCATGATAACCCAAAGAATTAAATTTTAAAGCTACTGGTTCAGCTTCCGGATAAGAACAATTCATATAAGCGCCACCTGGGCAAATGATAACTCCAGGCCGTTTTTTACCGGCCAAAGTTTCTTCGGAATCGTCTAATAAATAGGCGGTTAAAGTGACAGCGGGATTTGTTTCACTTAATTGGATAGTTTTGATTTGCATAAATAACACTCCTTTAAAATTATTTAATAATGATAAAAATATTCACCAGCAGTAACTTTAAGTTGTAAACAATGTTGTTGTTTATTAAGAGCGCCATCAGGATAGTTTTGCAGTAGCTGTCTTTTTTGTGTTGGATTGATATAAGGCAAGCAAACTAGCGCACAAGTGTCTTGGGGAACACTGAGTTTTAAGACGGTGGTCTGATCTTGTGTAGTTAAATCTAGTTTAATTAAGCCACTTTGAGAGGCATATTGGAGTTGAATTTTGTCACAAACGTGAACTAATGGATGAATTTGAAAAGTTTGAAATCCTGGTTTCAATGTTTGCAAGCCGGCAACTTTGCGGACAAACCAATCCAAAACACAGCCCATAGCGTAATGATTAAAGGACAATTGGCCCACTTTACCGTCTGGTTGAATGCCCGCCCAAGATTCCCAAATCGTGGTGGCACCATGTTGAACTTCATATAACCAAGAAGGGCATTGCTCTTGCAAGAATAGTTTAGCAGCTAATGGTGCTTGACCATTATCACTTAAAACATCTAATAAATAGGGTGTGGCTAAAAAGCCAGTATCTAAGCGATCATGATTGTGATGAATCAATTCAACTAGGCGGTTAATTAAAGTTGGACGCATTTTTTGGGGAACCATGTCGAAAGCGAGTGCTAAAACATAACAGCCTTGATAATCTTCTTTGAGTTGGTGGTTGTCAGTTACCAAATATTTGGTAAAAGCAGCCTTAACTTTTTGAGAGTAAGCTTTGAAACGAGCGCCATCTTGCTGTAAAACAGTACTAATTTGGGCCAACAGATCTGCGGAATGGGCTAGAAAAGCTGTGGCCACAGTATTTTTAGTGGCTTGCGCCGTTTTCATGGGATCAGGATCTTGGAGCATGAAACTGGGAAACATCCAATCGCCGTAATGAAATTTCGTGTCCCACAGATATTGGTGATCATCAGTCTTGTCGCCGGCGGCACTGTTTTTAGAAAATTCAAACCACTTAACCATGGCTTGATAATTATCTTGTAAGACTTGTTTGTTGTTATATCTTTGATATAAGGTCCAAGGAACTAAAATAATAGCATCACCCCAACCGGCCGAAGAATAAGAACCGGTAAATTCTACGCTCTTTTGGGCATCTTTGGGTGAAGGTGAGTAATCTAAGATTTCACCGTTGGGACGTTGGTCAATGCGAACATTTTTAAGCCAGCGTTCGATAAACTGATTGGTATTCATGTAAAATGTGGCAGCAGGCGCAAAAACTTGCATATCACCCGTCCAGCCAACCCGTTCACGTTGAGGACAGTCAGTGGGAATGGAAAGCATATTGCTTTGCTGACTCCATTTGATATTGGATAACAATTGGTTGATTTGTTGGTTATCAGTGGTAATAGTGCCGGTTTCTGGCATATTGGAATATAGTGGAATAGCTTGAATCTGTTGGAGATTACTTTGTTGGAGACCAGAAATTTTGACATAGCGAAAACCATGAAAAGTAAAGTCGGGCTGCATGGTTTGCGTAATACCATTACCAATAAAAATATCGGTTTGGTCTTTATTACGTCCAATAATATTAATTAAGAATTGGCCGTTTTCATCTAAAGTTTCGGAGTGTTGAAGTGTAACTGCCTGATTTTTGGGAATAGTGGCTGTTAAACGGACGACACCAGTAATTACTTGACCAAAATCGCAGATTAAGTCGTCATTTTCTGACCAAACTTTTTGACAAGCTAAGGGCTTTTGTGCATAGACTAGCGGACCTTGTTGTGGTTGTAAACGCGAATAATCAGCATCAATGATAAAGGTCGTAAGAGGTAGATTTAAATTGTCCGTTAGCCAAGCATCCGTCTGTCTTAAATCTTGTTTTTCTCCGATATCAATGTCAGCATAGACATGTTTACCGGAACCGGCAGTGAAACTATCATCTGTGCCAAGGACTTCTTGGGTGCCATCGAGATATTCAAGCGTTAGTTCTGCCAATAATGCTAATTGATTACCAAATTGATTACTGCCACCTTGAACACTGATGCGTCCAGCGTACCAACCATCAGCAACCATGATGCAAAAGTGATTTTGTCCAGAAATTATCTGATCAGTCACATCATAAGTTTGATATTGCAAAAATTCATTGTAATTGGTGTAATCCGGAGTAAAACGAGCTTGAGTTACTGGGCGACCATTGATCAATGCTTTATAAATTCCTTGGGCAGTCATGTTCAGGCGGGCTGTTTTAACTCGTTTATCGATGAAAAAACTTTTTTTAAAATAAACTACAGGATGCAACCGTTCGGCAACTGGTTTTTGTGGTTTAGTTTGACCAGAGAACATTTCTGCCAGTGTAAATTCTGGTTCTTCTGAAACCCAACAGTTGTTGGCGCTAATCCAGCGTCCTTGCCAATTAGTTTGGGTGCTTTTTTCTTGCTTCAATGACAACACTTCTTTCTCAAAGATATTAATCTGCTTCGACATTAGCATTTCGGTTGGGAAAATTCATTGCTTTGCGACCAATTTGCGATACTAAACAAATAACTGCAACGACAATGCTACAAATTCCGCCAAACAGAAAGGAATCAACGCCGGCATTAATGTGAATTAGTTTTAAAACTAGTGGCGCAATAGTTCCACCTAAGGAATTGGCAAATTGAAAAATAGCCATGGCCATCGCTACTTGAGCCGGTTTGGAAACTAAAGAAATTAAAAAGGGAACGGTAGACATAATCATTGACATGGCAAAACCTGATAACAAGGCACCAATAATAATTAAAACTATATTCTTGAAGAAGTAAATAAAGAAGAAGGTTAGCGCTAAGGCAACGAAGCCGGCAGTTAACGTTTGGTTCTTAAATAACTTATTCAAGTACTTCATACTAAAACCAGTTAAAACGCCGCCCAATGTTCCTAGCGAATTGATGATGCCGGTTAAGCTGGTACCGCCAAGATGTTTGGTGTTAATGATGATCGATAGATTGGTGGGAAAAATATTATAAATGAGCGCTAGTAAAAAAGTTAGTGTGGCTAAGGCAAAAACATAGCCGCTTAAACTTTTGACAATCTGCCAAGTATGATGATCTTGTGACGTATCACTTTTGGTAGCTGCAGCTTTTTGAGTACTATCTTGAGGCAAAAAGAAAATAACTAATAAAATAACAGGGATGGTTAATAAGAAAATTAAATAAGTGTTAACCCAATTTTTAGCCCCTAAAAAGCTTCCGCCCATCATTAAAATAATCGAGCCAAAGCTATTAATGGCTGTAGATTGCCCCATAACGCTAGCGCGCTCTTCGTCTGCAAAAAACAAAGAAATCAACATCGGTGCTAATGTATTAATGAAGCCAATGCCAATTCCTAATAGTAAAGCGCAGATTAATAGTTCGTTGACACTATTGTGGAAAACCAATGGCATTAATCCGCCCAAGGCTAAAACCAGGGTGCCTACTAGCGTTAAGCTTTTTTTAGAAAAATGCGTGGCTAAAGTCCCAACCACCAAAGTGGATATCAAAGCGCTTAAATTAGGGATGGTGGCAATCATTTGAATCTTGGCAATAGAATCATTGGGAAAAGCTTTAATAATAGAATTTAAAGCACTAGAAATGGCTAAAGCACTCATGGATAATGAGGTAGTACTTAAAATCCCAACTTTAATTTTGGTTTTATTCATACAGAGTTCCTCCAGTTAAAAATTATTCTTGAGATAAAATTTGAAAAGGGTGTATGCTTGATACGAATAGAAAAACAAAATTTTGGCCCAAAATTTTTTCATAGAAGCTCTAACTAAACTGTCATAAGCTACAGTCTTAATTTTTGTCGTTTTAGCAAACGGTTACAATGCTCAATTATGATGAATGTCTGCTTTTTTGTGACTTTGAGGAGGAACCCTTATGACAGTGGATTTTCAAAAAAATCAGTTACCGCTTCTCTTGAATGTAGATAAGCAAGTTTTTTTAGATGGTCAAATACGCTCAGAACAATTATTCTCTAATGATAAAAATATTTTTATCGTCGCCCACCGAATGTACGAACCGGCGCCACTCCATCAACATAATTTTTATGAATTTGTGTTTGTAAATGATGGGAGAGTGATCAATCAAACTTTAGATGATCGAATTTATTTATTAGCTAATAGTCTCTTAATCATGAATTTGCATAGTCAACATGCGTTGGAAGTTGTTGATTCTAATGCATTGGTTATTAATATTGGGGTCAATCAATCACTGTTTCAGCAGGGGCTTTTTAAACAATTTTTGCAGGATGTTAATCCTTTAAGTCAATTTTTGCAAGGAAGCGGAACCAAAAAATATTTATATTTTCCGACCTTTCATCAACTAGAAATTTGGGATTTTTTAAATCAAATTATTCAAGAATATTGTCAAAGCAATTTTCAAAATACGTATAAATTATATGGCTATTTTCTATTGTTATTAGCCGATATTTCCCAGGAAATTCATTATTCATTTAAGGGAATTGATCATCGCAGTATGCAAATCATTAATTATATCGAGCAAAATTATGCCACGGTTAATGTTCAGCAATTGGCCCGACAGTTTAATTTTAGTGCGAGTTATTTATCAAGATATGTTAAGCAACATACGGGCTGGAATATATCAGAATTGATTGTTACTACTAAACTGGAGCAAGCGAAAGAACGCCTGTTAAAAACGGAGGCCACAATTGAGGAAATAGCGCGCGAGGTTGGCTATCAAAGTACTAGTTATTTTTATAAACTTTTTAAAAAAAAAGAAGGCCATTCCCCACAAGAATATCGAGAAATGAACCGCTAGGCCTACTTATTATTGTCCATTAGTTAAAAAGTGTTGAGTAAGTAATCATATAAATCATTAATGTTATTAATATAAAGAAAGTCGTTCACAAAATCAGGACTATTAGACAGTTGCAGAAAGCGCTTTAATAATTGGCTATGTAAAGAAGGCGTTTTGTCCGAAATTCCTAAAAAGAAAAAGTTTTGGACGGGGATGATAAACTGTTGATCCATTTGTTGCATTAAAATAGGATTGTTCGTACGCACTAAAGTAATAAACGAATGGTTAATGTGCTGTGGTTTAGTATGAGGTAAAGAAATAGTAATATAAGGGGTCTTAATGCCGGTGGGAAACTTTTGTTCACGTTGCCACAAGGCTTGTTCATAGTTAGTAGTAACCAAATCTAATTTTAATAACTTCTGTGAAATGTGATGGCATAGCGCAGCAAAGTCAGATATTTCAGAATTTAAAAAAATCAGTTGATTACTAAAAAGGTCGGCGTATTCTGTCATTATTATCACCTGCGTCCGTTCATCTCAATGAACAAATATAAACATCTGATATTAGACTACAGTTTTATTTTAGTTTAAAGTAAAGGCTTTAACAAGATAATCTTTGCTTGGTAAAACGGTTAATGTTCATAAATGTTCACTGATTTTTTTAAAATAATTATTGTATAATAATTAAAAAGTAACCTGAAAGAATTGAATTGTCAGATGACACAAGCAGAACGACTTCAAAGTATTATTGAGATTTTATCGAATCACAAAAAAGTAAAGACTAGTATTTTACAACAAAAGCTGGGCATCAGCACTTCGACTTTACGACGTGATCTCATTGGCTTAGAGCTCACAAATACCGTCAAACGTGACCAGGGTTATGTCAGTTTGCTCAAAAACTCCAATGTGGAAATGACCTATGCTATTAGGCGTAGTGAGAATGAAGCTGCGAAAAAAAAGCTGTGCTCCTTAGCTGCAAAACGGATTCACAATAATCAAGCAATTTTCTTGGACGGTTCCTCGACCTTAGCTTTTTTGCCGAAGTATTTTGCTGGCAAACGCCAACTGCATATTATTACGAATAACTTGCACATTGCCACTGAAGTTAATCAATTGCAAAATATTAAGCTGTCTATCTTAGGTGGGGAAGTCCCTTACCAATCAAATTCAATTTTAGGTTATCGGGCGTTACGTGATTTAGATCAAAATTACCGTCCAGATATTGCTTTTATGTCGTGTAATTCGTTAGATGAACATGGGATTTATATGGCGAATGAAGAACAAAATGCTTTGAAACAGATGTTGTTGCAAACCGCACGGAAAGTTGTGTTGTTAGTGGATCATTCAAAGTTTGGACGTCATGATTATATTTTGATGTCCTCTTTTCAGCAAACGAACATAGCAGAAATCATTTGTGATCAACGTCCGTCAGCAGATATTGCCCAGCAAATAATACAAGCTAAAATCCAATTAACAATTGCATAGGCATTATAAAGCTTGATGGCGCTTTTGAAAGTCAGCGCGTTTTTGGGCGGGCGACATGCCGTAAAATTCATGGTATTTTTGATAAAAAAAGTTTTTGTTTTTAATCCCGACTTTAGTGATAATCTTATTAATCGGTAAAGTACTGGATTGTAATAGGCTGTTAGCTTGAATGAGCCGTTGTTTGGTTTTTAGTTGGGAAAAAGTATTATGCGTGTGTTTTTTAATTAAATTACCCAGGTAATCTTTGTTATAGCCATATTTATTAGCTAGCTGTTCCAAAGTAATGGTGGCATAGTTTTGATCAATTTCGTTTAAGCATTGAATGATTAAATCTTGTTGGCGATTGGTGGTTTTTACTGTCGGCAAAGGATGGTGACGGAGGATTTTGGCTAAAAGAATATCTAAATAAGATTCAATGATCCGACTCGAGTACGATTTTTCAAGAAAATATTCTTCAATAATTTCGTCCATGGTTTCTTTGATGTCTTGGTTTTGCGGAAATAAAATATAATTGCGGGTAGGATGCTTGCCAAGAGAAATATCAGATAAAAAACTATAAGTAATACTATTATTTTTGTGAATACTGTTTAATAGATTGAAAGTAATACTACTGTCGCGAAACAAAACATTGATGAGTAAATCGTTGGTCCCGAGTGCTTTGATAGAGTGGCTGCAACCAACATTCATCATTAGAATATCACCTTCATGTAATTTGACTAGTTGCCCATCGACGACTTCAGAGCAACTGCCAGTTAACATATAATTTAATTCTAAAAATTTATGCGTGTGTTTAGGGTAGGGGGCAAAGCGGTTATGTTTACTGATATAGACAGAATGGTACTTAAAAAAGTAATCGTTAGTTAAAGTGAGGAGTGCTTGATGATCGACAGAAGTAGCGACTGCACTTTGTGGTAAATCGGCAATAAAATGATGAGTTGCTTCTTGTTGTTGTTCTAAACTGGTTTTTTGTTGGAGCATTTGGATAACTTGTGCGTTCATAATAAAATCCTTTCGCAAGCTGATTAGCAATCAATAACGGAACAAAAAGGAAATGTTGGTCAATGATTAAGATTGAGCCAAACATTTCCTTTTATAATACTCTTAAATTCCCAAGTTACTGTCGAGTAACGACGATTATTTATCTGGTTGGTAGTCGGGATCAATAATCAAAACCGGTTTAATCGTTTTCCCCGAAACAGAATCGGCATTGGCTTGATTAATATCCTTGAAATCATAGAACTTTTCAGTTTTATCAAAGTCAAACCAACCTAACTTATAAAATTCAATCAAGCGGGTAATATCAACTTGAGGAATGGAATCGCCCATGTTGACACCAACGACTTTGCGATCATCAACGCAGAGATCATTCCAAGTAGAAATTTCTAATAATTTTGGTGTCACGGCGATCGCAGCACACGTTCCGCCTTGAGCTAATGCTAAAACGCTGTTTTTGATTACTGCAGGAATACCAGTAGTGTCAACCGTCCAATCAACGCCATAGCCATTAGTTAATTGTTGAATTTTAGCCACGGCATCCTCATCATTACTATTAATCGTATCTGTAGCTCCTAATTCTTTGGCTAAGGCCAATCTTTGAGGAACTACGTCCACGGCAATAACTTTAATACAACCAGAAATGCGTCCGGCCATCATAGCAGCTAGACCGACGGCACCAGTACCAAAGACAGCGATCGTATCACCAGGTTTCGGTTGCAAAGTATTAAAGACAGTACCGGAACCAGTTACATAACCACAACCTAATGGTCCTAATTTCCGTAAATCTAAACTTTTATCAACTTTGACAGCATTACGTTGGTCAACAACGGTAGTCGTTGTAAACGAGGATTGATTAAACATATTAGAGATGTGCTGACCGTTCTGAGTAAATTGATCTTCACCATCGGCCCGGACCCCAGACAAATTGTAATCACCATAATTACGACACTGTGTGGGCACCCCTTTTAAACAATTATCGCAGGTTCCATCAGCGTAAAAAGATAAAATAACATGATCACCGACTTGAAAGTTTTTCACTTCGGAACCAATTTTTTCAACGATACCGGCCCCTTCATGACCTAAAATTGCTGGATAGCCTACCGAAGCATCGCCTTTGCGAATCGCTTCATCAGAATGGCAAATCCCGCTGGCCACCATGTGAATTTGGAGATCAGTCGGACCAACTTCGTGCAGTTCAATGTCATCTTCTAAGGTAAATGGTGCTCCTTGTTCTTTGACAACAGCGGCAGTAATTTTCATTAATAAAACCCCTTTCTTGAAATTCACCCTTTTCAACAATGATTATGTCACTATCAAAAAACGATTTCAATAAAAACTTGTGATTTTATTCATAAAGTTTTGCGATGAATGGTTTAAATATTTTATTTTTACAAAAAAATAATCTAAAAAGTGCTTTTATAGATAAAAATTACGAACTGTGCCCCTGGTTGATTTCCAGAATCTAAAATCATTAAATTAAAAAAATGTATTAATATGATACTGATTATCAAGAATTATGCCATTGCGCTAGTCTAGCGATTACGCTTACAATCTATACAGTAAACGTTTACGATTAAGAATTATGAATGGAGATCTGAAGTTATGGCTAAAAGTTCGCACGCTTCAACGTGGGCAGTATCCTTAACCAATTTTTTAGACTCAGGCTCAATCGTTGCGGGCGGTGCAGGTTTAACAATGTGGCAAAAGCACTTTGGTTTGAGTAGCTTTGCCGTCGGTTTATTAGGGGCATTGAGTGCTAATGCTTTTGGTTCGGCATTGGGAGCCATCATTGGCGGGCATTTGTCTGATAAATACGGCCGCAAAATGATTTATACCTATGATATGTTGGTCTACATGGTCGGAACACTTTTAATTGTGTTTTCTATTAATTTTCCGATGTTACTAATTGGTTTTTTAGTGACAGGTATGGCTGTAGGTGCGGGGGTTCCTGCTTCTTGGACGTATATTGGTGAAACATCTGATGGAAAAAATCGGGCCCATGATATTGGAATTTCCCAATTTTCCTGGTCCATGGGACCGACGTTAGTTTTTGTGGCAGCATCATTATTTGCACCACTTGGTTTATTAGGTAACCGCTTATTATTTGTCTTTTTAACAATTGTGGCATTTATTGCGTGGTTATTGCAAAGAAACTTACCGGAATCTCAGGATTGGTTGCAACAAAAGGAAAAAGAACGGCAATCAGGAATTAAGCCGCATCCATATAAAGAATTATTTTCGAATATGGTTTCCATTAAAAGTATTCTCTTCTTATGCGGTGTTTATGCTCTCTGGAATTTAGTTGCGGGGGCGATGGGCTTCTTTATGCCATTTGTATATGAAACTGTCGGTGGCTTAAATACCTTGCAAGCCAATATTTTACAAGCAGTTTTGTGGTTATGTACCGCTTTATCTGGTTACTTCGGTTTTGCCTTATTTGGCGATCGGCTTAATCCCCGGGGCTTCTTCTTTGTAGGGGCTTTAATGGCTGTTATTTCTTGGGTAATTTTAACTTATATTGGCTTCGGCTGGGCCGCTTTAATTGCTTTTGTAATTATTTGGGGACTATCTGCCGGAATTGGTGCCCAAGCTTGGTATGCTTTATGGGCAGTGGAGCTGTTTCCTACAAAGTATCGTGCTGGCTCCCAAGGGTTTATGTTCTTTATTGTCCGTGGTAGCTCTGGGATTTGGTCGATCATTTTCCCAATGATTTTAGCAGATCTTGGTTTTAAGGTTGCTGGGACGGTCATGATTATTTTGCTGTTAGTATCTTTGATTATTGGTGTTATTTGGACGCCACAAACTCAAGGTAAATCTTTAGATGAAATCACTTTGGAACGTTATGGTACCAAAGAAGAATAGAAGGTGCAGTTAGTGAGTAAAACTTATGTAGCAATTGATATTGGCGCTTCCAGTGGGCGTTTGATGCTGGGTCAATTAATTGATGGCCAATTGCAATTGAAAGAAATGCACCGTTTTACCAATGGATTTACCTCCAAAAATGGTGCTGATTGTTGGGACATTGATCATATTATTCAAGAAATTTTACTGGGACTGCAAAAAGTCAAACAAGCTGGTTATGCGGAAGTAACAGTGGGAATTGATACGTGGGCTGTTGATTACGTTTTGGTCGGTTCAGATGGTCAACGTTTGAAAGATCCGGTTTCTTATCGGGATGCGCGGACTAAAAATGCGATTCACGATTTAACCTCTGATTTATCCAAAGAATATATTTATCAGAAAACCGGGATTCAATTTTTAGACTTTAACACGTTATACCAATTGTTTGAAGAAGACAAAGATTTATTAGCACACACCGACAAAATTTTAATGATTCCCGATTACTTGGGTTATGTGCTAACGGGCCAAGCAGTAACGGAAGTTACTAATGCATCCACGACGCAAATGTTAAGTTTACGCGAAGGTTTGTTTGATGAACATTTGTTGCAAAAGGTTAATGTCAGTGCCGATCAATTTCCTAAGTTAGTTGACCCTGGGACCATGCTGGGTGAATTACAAACGGATAAATTCCCCGATTACGATTTACCCCGAGCTCAAGTAATTACGGTAGCGACTCATGATACGGCCTCGGCCGTCGTAGGAACTCCCGGACTCGGGCAACGTTGGGCTTACTTGAGCTCAGGAACCTGGTCTTTGATTGGAGCCGAATTAAATGTTCCAGAGAACGGCCAGTTAGCATTTAAACACAACTACACCAATGAATGGGGTGCGTATGGCACGTATCGGTTTTTGAAAAATATTATGGGCTTGTGGATTGTGCAAAATATTAAAAAAGAATTACATGATCAATATAGTTTTGCGCAATTAGCTCAGTTAGCACAACAAGAAACGCCATTTCAACAATATATTGATGTCAATGATCAGCGCTTTCAAAATCCACCAGCGATGATTCCAGAAATTCAAGCTTACTGTCGTGAAACGCACCAAAAAGTCCCGCAAACTCCTGGTGAAATTGCGATGGCTGCTTATTCGAATTTGTCACTGTATTACGCTAATGAATTAGATATTTTGGGCCAAATTTTAGGTTATCAAATTGACACGTTGAATATTGTTGGTGGTGGTGCCAATGTAGCTTTAATGAACCAGTTAACAGCTAATATTGCTGGTGTGAATGTGTTTGCTGGCCCCACTGAAGCCACGGCCATTGGCAATTTGATTGTGCAGATGATTGCGCAAGGTGATATTTTAAATGTTTATTTGGCACGGCGGATCATAGCTGATTCCTTTGATTTAAAGCAATATCAACCGCAACAAGATATGCAAGAACATTTAAAAACTTGGCGTAGCAAATTTAGATAAAAAGGAAGTGACCAAAAGTGACAGTCCGTTTGGGACAATTAATGCATGTTTATCCAGATCAATATGCTGAGTATGAAAAGAGACACAATAATTTGTTTCCGGAAATGCGCCAAGCTTTGAAAGCTGCTGGTGCGCATAATTACTCAATTTTTCTGGATAAAGCCACGGGCAATTTGTTTGCTTATTTAGAAGTTGATGACCTTGATAAATATAATCAGATTTCCGAGTCTGATGCCTGCAAAAAGTGGTGGGCATATATGGAACCGATTATGGATACGAATCCGGATCAAAGTCCAGTGACGACTGACTTACATGAGGTTTTTCATTTGAATTAAATTTTTAAGGAGATGTGTGATTATGACTAAATCTGAAACTGTTGAAAATGCTTATCAAACCGCCAAGGAACGGTATGCTGAAATTGGCGTAGATACAGAAGCTGCCATGGAACAATTGAAAAAAGTTAAATTATCTGTGCATTGTTGGCAAGGTGACGACATTCATGGCTTTGTGAATCCGGAACAAGAATTAACCGGTGGCATTGGCGTCAGCGGTGATTATCCGGGGATTGCTACAACGCCTGATGAATTAACGGGTGATTTACATGAAGCATTATCATTAATTCCTGGTCATCATAAAGTGCAGCTGCATACTTTATATGCGGTCACAGATCGCAAAAAAGACTTTGATGAAATTGGTCCAGAAGACTTTAAGTATTGGGTTGATTGGGCTAAGGAAGAAAAAATTGGTTTGGATATGAACCCTACTTTCTTCTCTCATCCCAAAGTCAAAAATAATTTTACCTTAGCTAGTCCAGAAAAAGATATTCGTGATTTTTGGATTCAAGTAGGGAAACAATCACGGAAAATTTCAAATTACTTTGGTCAAGAATTGGGTCAACAATCAATTAATAATTTCTGGATGCCTGATGGTTTTAAAGATAATCCCATTGATAAAGCGACACCGCGTTTGCGGATGATTGAGTCCTTAGATGAAATTATTAAAGATAAATATGATGAAAAGAATACGATTGAATCCTTTGAAGGTAAATTGTTTGGTACAGGTATTGAGTCTTACACGGTAGGTTCTCATTTGTTCTACAACAACTATGCGATTACTCGTAACAAATTATGGACGATTGATGCAGGTCACTGGCATCCAACTGAAGATGTTTCCGACAAATTTTCTGCCTTTTTGCCATTTGGTCGCGGCTTGATGTTACATGTTTCGCGTCCAGTTCGTTGGGATAGTGACCACGTAGTCATCTTTGATGAAGCTTTGCAACGGATTACTCGCTCGTTAGTGCGGGATAACGAATTAGATAAGACGAATATTGGTTTAGACTTCTTTGATGCTACGATTAATCGGGTTTCTGCTTGGGTCATTGGTGCCCGGGCAACCCAAAAGGCCTTATTACAAGCAATGTTGGCACCTTTAGCTCAATTAAAAGAAGACGAGTTGCACTATGACTTTACGCAACGCTTAGTAGAAACTGAAGAATTAAAATCTTATCCATTTGGTGCAGTTTGGGATGAATTTTGTTTGCGGAATAATGTTCCAGTCGGGATGGATTGGCTCAAAGAAATTCGGCAATATGAAAAAGACGTTCAATTTAAGCGCTAAGATAAAACTGAATGATACTCAATAACTGAGTTTTAACTCGGAATAAACAATTAAGTCATCACAATGACTCGATTGTTTATTCGTGGTTCAGCGTAAATTTTGGCATTTTTAAAAATATTAATGGACTTAATAAGGGAGAATTGTAAGCATGACAAGTTTTGGTGATTCTAAATATGTACAAAAAGTTTGTGAAATAACACAAGCCTCTTATCAAGAAGGCTGGGATGAGCGTAATGGTGGTAATGTGTCCTTACGTTTGACGGCTGAAGATGTGGCGCCATTTGATGATGTTGCTGTAGTTAAGCGGACTATTGACCTGGGTTTTGATGCTAGTGCGTTAGTAGGGAGTTACTTTTTGGTAACGGCTACGGGGCGTTATTTCCGGAATGTTATTCATCAACCTAACCTTGATTTAGGTTTGGTTAAAATCACTGCTGATGGGCAACATGCTGATTTATTATGGGGTTATGAAGATGGTGCGGCCCCAACTTCTGAATTTCCGAGTCATTTAATGTCACATATTGAACGGTTGAAAGTTGATCCTAACCACCGCGTGGTGATGCACTGTCATCCAACGAATTTGATTGCGTTGTCTTTTACGCACGAATTGGATGAAAAGAGCATTTCTTTGTTGTTATGGAAGATGCAGGCAGAATCATTAGTTGTGTTCCCTGAAGGTGTGGGAGTCATTCCTTACATGACACCAGGGACGAATGAAATTGGGCGAGCCACAGCTGCCAAGATGCAGGACTTTCGGGTAGTTATGTGGCCCCACCACGGGATTTTTGGTACGGGTACGACATTAGATGAAGCTTTTGGTTTAATTGAAACGGTTGAAAAAGCAGCTACGATTTATTCACAAATTGGTGCGCAAGGCGGTCAAATTAAACAAGAAATTACTGATGCCCAATTGCATGATTTGGCAGATGCTTTTCATGTTACTGCTAATCCTAAATTTTTAAAATAAAATTAATTGAATAAAACCATAAAAACGAGATGGAAAATTCAAGCTTAGCGGTGCTATGAGGCCTGGATTTCCCCGCTCGTTTTTTGATTGAGGAGATTATTTGATGGTACAGACAGAAAAAGAAAAATTTTTAGCTGGAAAACCGTATTATATTTTTGACCCAGAATTGGCGGCTGATGAAACCAGGGCACGGCGCTTATGTAAAATGTTAAATGAATTGGATGATCAAGCTACGCAACAAAAAGATCAGGTGATTCGACAACTGTTGGGTTCAGTGGGGACCAATCCGTACATTCAACCGAATTTTCGCTGTGATTTTGGTTATAATATTCACGTTGGTGATAACTTTTTGTGTAATTATGATTGTACGATTCTAGATATTGCGCCCGTGATGATCGGTGATAACTGTTTATTGGCGCCGAAGGTACAACTATATGCGGCCACGCATCCGCAGGATCCTATTCAGCGCAGTGCAGGCATTGGCTTAGGACAGGCGATTACGCTCGGCGATAATGTCTGGGTCGGTGGGAATGCGGTAATTTTGCCGGGAGTTAGCCTGGGTGATAATGTAATCGTCGGCGCTAACGCGACAGTGACCAAATCGTTTGGCAGTAACGTCGTCCTTGCTGGTTCACCAGCGCGAGTATTGAAAAAATTACCAAGTAAGTCCTGAAAGGATCAAGTTAATGACAGCTTTTAATCAAGTAATGCTACCAGTATTATTAATTTTTTTAGCGGGCTATCTTTTTCAAAAAATTTTTCGCTTAGATGTTAAACCATTGTCCACGCTATCAATTTATTTGCTCCTGCCATTTTTGGTTTTTCAAACTTTTTATAAACAGACACTCAATCAAAATTTTTTAAATATTATTATTACTTCAACATTAATTATGTTGAGTTTGATTGTAGTTGGCGTAGTAATCGGGCGCATTTTAAAATTTTCGCGGAGTCAGGTGAATGCCTTTTTGTTAGCGACGGTTTTTCCCAATAGTGGTAATTACGGGGTACCTTTGGTTTTATTTGCTTTTGGAGCTAAAGGAACTAGTCTGGCGATGATGATTATGGTTTTTCATAATATTTTGATGGGCTTTGTGGGGGTCTATATTGCTGCTTCGGCTCATGAACGCGGCCTAGCTGGATTTAAAGCTGCTGGTATGGCCGTCTTGAAGCAGCCAATGAATTACGTAATTTTACCAGCTATTCTACTACATTTTTATCAAATTCAATTACCAGCTAACTTAATGAAGAGTGTTAATATGATTGGCAACATTGCCATTCCGTTAATTATGTTGATTTTGGGGATGCAATTGGCTGACGTAACTACAAAAACAGTAGCGTTCAAAACAATTAGTGTAGCAGTGCTGGTGCGCTTGGTCTTATCCCCTGTGCTGGCACTATTGATTTGTCGTTGGGTCGGCGTTTCCACGCTTTTGACACAGATTGTTGTGTTAATGTCGGCAATGCCGAGTGCGGCCAATACTACACTATATGCGATTCAATTTAAAACGGAGCCAGATTTAGTTTCGAGCTGTACATTAATGAGCACGTTGCTAAGCGTCATAACATTGACTGTTTTATTGAATCTATTTTAAAAAATATCTTTTCTTTAATTAGTGATATTATATTGCTGTCGAAAATTGTTATATTGATTAAAGGAAATTTTATGTTCTCTTTGTAACCTACCAACGACGATGCCAGGGTGTAAATCAGTAGATTTAGCAAAATTGACGATAGCTTCAGCTGAGAAATTATTTTGCATAATAAAAGCTTGATACAATTTAGGTGGAATTAGATAATTTTGGGCGAATAAATCAGCATCTTTTTCTAATTTAGATAAGTCTAAAATACTATTAATGGCCTCATTTTTTTGAGGGGATACAATAATGTGTCCTCTTTTATTTTGAAAAATATGTTTGATTTCATGGAAAAGTGCAAACCAAAAAATATCCGCATATTTACGGCGGTCGTTTAAAGCTAATAATACCTTATCGTTACTTAACCATTTAACCGCACCGTTAATACCACAATTTTTTAGATTGGGTAAGATGACGAAAGCTACACCCGCTTTAGAAAAAATTTCCTTTAAATTAGGTAAAAATATTTCCGGTTCTTGGGTGGTCATGGATCTAATCTGCGGTAATTTTTCCTTGAGAAATGTAATATTAATGGGTTCCACGGAAGTGTTACTACCCAAATTTAAGGCAGTTTGTACCCAAGCATTAGAATTAATAATGTTAGTATCTTTAATTTTTGGAACAGCGGTTTTATATTGGACTAAAAAATCATGATTTTTTAAGACTTCAAGAGAGGATACATGAAAAAATTTTCTTAATTCCAATACTTTTTGTTTAGTTTGATGTGTTTCTGGTACAAGATTTAAGTTTTGCCAAAATTTATAATCCATTTGTTTTTCAATTGCACTATCTTTAGTTAATTGCTGCTCAAATTTAATTTGATTTATAGTGTCTAGGTATTGATTATTTAAATTTCTCCAAAATTGTGCCGATGTTCCTAAAATAATGGCTAAACCTTCGATTAATTGTTCAGTTAGCGGTATTTTGCCATTGATTAGTTGGCTAACGGTTTTTTCATTAGTATTTAAACGCTTAGCTAATTCATGTTGATTCATGTTTTGAGATTTTAAATATTGTTTAATATAGTATCCTGGATGAAAGGCAGCAAAATTATCTGTAATTGTTTTATTCATAATGTTTAGATACCTCCTCAATCCTAACAATATCAACAGCAGTGTAGAATAAAACCAAATTATCTGTGGAATCAATTAATGGCTGATAATCACTAGCTAGGGGCTGCAGAATAAGGCGATAACTATTTTTCCTGCCCTTAATATCAAGTGATAATTCACCATGACGATTATTAGATAATTTATGTACATGATAAATTCTTAAAGCATTAATATCTTGTAAATTCTCTGCGCTGTTTAAAGCATTAACTAATCCCAAGAGTGCAACTGCAATCTCTTTACCATAAATTTTTTGTGCTTTTTTAGGCATTGTACAGACTTGCTGGACACGTTTATTTTTATATGTAATCTTGATTTTTCACCACCTACATTCTTGTAATTTATCTTACTAAATTAGTAACAATTTTTCAAATTGTTGGCATTGGGGCAAAGTAAAGTACTTAATTTTTTGTCATTAATTCTTTTAGTGTAATTTAAAGATGAATGACTATTGCTTAACAATATTTTTTACAATTTAATGTACACTATTTTAAATAGTTTCTTTGAATTACTATTATTAATTACGAGAAAACAAATAAAAAATTCTAGCTACTTTTCTTCATTGGAAAAATAACTAGAATTTTTTGTTAAATCTGATTGTGATTGATAAATTATTTCTTTTGGAGACCCTTAACGCCACCAACTTCATATAAAACTTGTTCAAAGGAGAAGCGTTTAGCCATAGCAGCAACAGCACCCTTTAATTTCAAGTGTGGTTTGGTAATTTCAGCAATACCATGAGAAGGTCCTAAGGAAGCAATTGTTCCTTTAGATTGGTAAACAAACTTCTTCTTTGGAGTATCTTGAATGTCAGCAACAATATTTTCTGCAGCAACAATTGCTTGTGCCAAAGCTAATTGGCCGGTAGTTGGTAATGGTCGTTCGGATTTAGGATCCATGGAAGCAGAATCATCACCAGCCACATAAATTTCAGGATGATCTTCAATGTTTAGATAGTCGGTAACTGTAATCCGGTTGCGCCGAGCATTGAAGCCGGAGTCTTTAATGACATCACTACCACTAACACCAACTGTCCAGATAATAGAATTAGCGTAGATGCGTTGTTCTTCATCACTGTCGCCCTTTGTATAAACAACAGCATTTGGCTCAATCTTCTTAATTTTTGCACTGGTCATGATTTTAATGCCGTTCTTGCTTAAGAAATCAACAGCATATTGTGCCAACTCAGAGTCAAACATTGGCAAAATTTGCGGTGCCATTTCCACACTAGTAATGTTAATTTCGGGAACACCATACTTAGCTTTTAAGATCTTAGCGGTGTCAATTAATTCACCCAATAATTCGATACCAGTAAAACCAGCACCACAAACTACGATATTTAAGTCGTTCGGGTCTTGGGATTGCTTATAATTACGAATGTTAGAGTTGATAACTTCATAAATCTTTTCGGCGGAAGGAATATCTTGCAGTTTGTAAGAGTATTGATCAGCACCTTCCATACCAAAGTTTTCAGAACGGAAACCTAAACCAAGAACAACATAATCGTAAGTTAAGTCATCATGATCAGCAAATTCAACCGTTTTGTTTTCATAATCAATTTTTGAAACATTCGCTTGAATAAAGTTAACATTATCCGGTAATACTCCGCGAATATCAAAACTGATTTTGTCTGCGTTGGCGGTACCCGCAGCAACTTGATAAAGTTCGATTGATTCAACATGCTTAGTGTTACGGTCAATTAAATCAATTTGTGTGTCTGCAGGAGCAATTTTTGCTAATTTTCTGGCGGTACCTAAGCCAGCATAGCCTGCTCCTAAAATTACAATGTGAGCCATAAACCCAATCCTTTCTTTGTATGTAATTCTAACAATTATTATAAACTTTTTCTGAAGTTCTGAAAACCGATATACTGTATTTATTTTAAAGTTTTCTGAAGTTGTTGAGATAAATGGAAATGCGTATAAATGAGAGTGTGCCACAAATTCCCAAAACGGTATTTCTTAAAGATAAAAAATCATAATTTAGCGTTCTTAGCTGGCTGTTTGCGATTTTGTTCGCTAGCTAGGCTTTATTAACAATTTTTGTGCAACCGGTTTCTTTGAAGTATAATTAAGCCAACTAAGAAATTGGAGGCTGGATTTTATGTTAATAATGGCGGTCAATGCAGGTAGTTCGAGTTTGAAATGGCAGATTTATGATTTACCGAGTGAAAAAAAAGTAGCACAAGGAATGATCGATCGTCTAGGTAAAGTTGATGCAGTGTTTGAAGCAGAATATCAGGGCCACAAGTTTAAACAACAAGAAGCGATTACTAATCAACAAATTGCTGCTACCCTAATTTTAACACGTCTCAAAAGCTTGGGGATTGTGGAGCACTTAGAAGATATTAAAGGTGTCGGGCACCGGATTGTGTCAGGCGGTGAAAAATTTAAGCGTTCAACTAAAATAACCCCGTATGTCGCCCAAGAAATTGCTAATTTAGCCGAATTAGCGCCGCTACATAACGCGACGGAGGCTTATTATATTCAAGTTTTTGCCAAATTATTACCGCAAGCTACACAAGTGGCAGTGTTTGATACATCATTTTACACAACTCTAGCACCCGTCAATTATTTATATCCCTTAGAAATGAAATATTATCGTCAAGATCACATCCGAAAATATGGTGCGCATGGTACTAGTCACCGCTATGTCTTAGAGCAAGCCGCCCAATTATTACAAAAACCAGTTGCGCAAACCAATTTAATTACGTTGCATTTAGGTAGTGGTGCTTCGGTGACGGCCATTGAAAATGGGCAAGCCATTGATACTTCGATGGGCTTTACGCCTTTAGCCGGTGTAATGATGGGGACGAGAAGTGGTGATATTGACCCCTCGATCTTAGAGTACTTGATGAAAAAAGAACAGATTTCTGATATCTCGGAAGTGTTAGATATTTTAAATCATCATTCGGGTTTGCTCGGTGTTTCCGGATTGTCTAATGATAAACGGGATATTGATGAAGCGGCTGCACAAGGTAATCAACAAGCGCAATTGGCGCAACAAATGTTTATTAATCGGATTGTTAAATATGTAGGATCTTATTTAGCTTTACTAAATGAACAGCCAGACGCTTTGGTCTTTACGGCGGGGATTGGTGAAAATGATGCTGGAGTGCGTGCGGGTGTTTGTCAACAATTACAACATTTAGGAGTGCTGTTAGATCCGAAAGCCAATCAGGTGCGTGGCAAAACTGCTTTAATTAGTCAAAGTGCTTCACCCATTAAAGTTTTCGTGATTCCAACCAATGAAGAATTGATGATCGTGCGGGACACTTATCAATTAATTAAATAATCAAAAAATGGTATTGACAATTGATATAACTGTCGATACCATTTTTACTTTGTGTATTATGCGGTGCGCCCAAGAAATTAATCGCGATTACAAAAAACTAAGGAATAATTAAACCGATTCCTAAAGTGACGACTTGGGTGAAAGTCATGATAAATAAGTTTTGCACTGCTAGTTTAAAGGTTTGTTGTTTGACATGAACTACAAAGAATTGTCGGGTATTTTGGTAGACGACCGGAATGGTTAGCCAAGTCAGCATGACAAACCAGGGCAAATAATTCTTAATCACAGCGAGTAATAACAATAAATAACCAGCAATTAATAACAGTGCATATAACCAGAGACTGCTATTAACTCCTAGATAACGGACAATGGTATGACGTTTTAAATCTAAATCTTCTTGATAATCACAAATGTTATTAGCTAAAAGTAGGGAAGCAATCGCGCACATTGCTAGACTTGAGGCCAATAATATTGGTAAAATAAAAGACCAGTTAAGGCTGACTAATTGGTGTACGTTGAGCCAGACCGTGATGAAAAAGATCATAAAGCCCATCGTAAAGCCCGCAAATAATTCGCCTAAGGGTAAGGAGTTTAACGGCCACGGGCCACCAGCATAAAAAAATCCGACGGCAAAACAAAAGAGTCCCATAACTAGTAATAACCAGCCAACTCTGACTACTAACAATAAGCCAATTAAAGCTGCCACAACCATCAAGGAATAGTTGAGCCAACCAATTTTATGAATATTTAAATGATTAACTCCAATGACATTGGTTTTTTGGCGGAAGTTTTGGCCTTGATCATGATCAGCATTTTTGTAATCCCAATAGTTGTCGTTAATATCAACCGCCATATTAAATAACAACATGGCCACAAAAAAGAGAATGGTATTGAGCCAGTTCAGCTGCTGATAATGGTAAATGGTATAAAACACACCTAATAAAAAAGGAAACACACTCGCCGTTTTGGCTTTAATTTCAACTAATTCTAAAAAAACTTTTGGTTTCAAACTTTCAATAAACCTCACTTAATTTTTGATATACTATATAAAGATTATACATGAAAAGGTGCCTGTCAATGATTAACCCGATGTGGTCTGCAATTCCTGAATTGAAACAGCAATTGCAGGACGTTCAAAATTTTATTTTAAAACAAATTGATCCACTAGATCAAGCAATTGCTCAACCAATTCGCGAACAAGTGATTAGCGGTGGTAAAATGATTCGCCCCGCTTGCCTATTAATTTTTAGTGATTTTGGCGATGTGGCGTACCAAACAAAGATTCAAGCAGCTGCGGCCATGGAAGTTTTGCATATTGCCACTTTGATCCATGATGACGTCATTGATGATTCTAAGTTACGGCGCAATGTGGAAACTATCCAAGTTCACTTGGGAGATCGCAATGCGATTTATGCCGGCGATTATTTGATGACCGTCTATTTTGATTTAATCAGCCAGGTAGCAACTAATCAACAAGAAGTACAATTAAATGCGCGCGGTATGAAAAAAATTTTAAAAGGTGAACTAGATCAGTTACGGATTAATTATAACCCGCAAGCCACTGTGAAAATGTATTTGCGCGAAATTGCAGGTAAAACGGCGCAGTTAATTGAACTAAGTGCACAATTTGGTGCTGTGTTGGCGACAGATGATCCGACAATTATTCATCATGCCCGTTTTATCGGCCACAATATTGGCATGGCTTTTCAAATTGAAGATGATATTTTAGATTACCAAGGCCATAAGCAAACTGGCAAACCCCAATTAGAAGATTTAAAAAACGGTGTCTATTCCATTCCGCTGATTTACGCTTTACAGTTCGATAATGAATTGAAACAATTTTTAATGGATAAAAAACAGTTAACGCCAGCGGAAATTACGGCTGTGGCGGACCGGGTTCGGACTTCGGGCGGTTTAAAAGCAGCACAACAGTTAGCCCAAAACTATTCCCAAAAAGCTTTGACTTTGATTGAAGATTTACCAGCTAATCAATATAAAAAATATATTCGGTGGGTTACTAAAAAACTGTTAAAGCGGCAACAATAAATTAAGTTGCGACCAAAAGTGGGTAGTAGTGTGTTGGCGAACAGAAAGGGGAAATGATTGGACTATTATAACTTGAGCAAGTTTATTGCCGGAATTTATCGTGGTTCGAAAAATGAGTGTAATAAACAATTAGATTGTTTAAAGATGCGGGCGACCGAAACCGATCTACTATTGTTTATTGATGAACATCCTAATTACAGGCAACAAGAAATTGCCCAAAAAATGGTCATGGATCCGAGCTTGTTGGCCCGTGATTTGCGAACTCTAGCCCAAAAGAATTATATTAAACGCCAATGTGACGTGGATGATCGCCGTGCTAAGCGCATTAATCTGACTAAGCGTGGGCAAAATCAAGTTTGCCAATTACGGCAAGTGATAAATGATTGGTGGCAACAACTGTTTGCGCAACATGATTTAGATGCAACGACTGTTTACCAAACTTTAGAAGCCGTCTATGATGCTATGACGACTGATAAAAATGATTCTACATGTTGTTAATTTAATACAGAGTTTCCTTAAATAAGCGGTATAATTTAATTAATCGTTTCCAACTTTTGAGGAAAGGAAATTGTTAATTATGTCAGAATTATATCTTATGCGTCACGGCGAAACTTTATTTAATCAAACTCATCGAATTCAAGGGGCTTGCGATTCGCCATTAACTCAGCAAGGTATTAGCCAAGCCAAAGAGGTGGGGCAATATTTCAAACAAGCAGGAATTACGTTTGATCATGCTTATTCGTCTACACAAGAACGGGCCAGTGATACTCTGGAGTTTGTCACCAGCCAACCATATCAGCGACTAAAGGGAATTAAAGAGTGGAATTTTGGCTTGTACGAAGGTGAAAGTGAACGGTTAAATCCGCCAATTGATCCGCAAGCACACTCTTATGGTGACTACTTTGTTTATTATGGTGGTGAGTCAGTGGCGCAGGTTCAAGCACGGATGGATCAGACCTTGACCCACATTATGGAGCAACCTGATCATCATCGAGTTTTGGCAGTTAGTCACGGTGGCGCCTGCCATGCCTTTCTATTGAAGCATTGGCCGCAAGCTCAGGATATTGCCCAAATGCCATTATTGAAAAATTGTAATATTTTAAAATTTACTTATAACCAGCACCAATTTACGTTTGAAGAAGTGATTGATGCTCCAAGTCTACTCCACAAATAGTAATTAAAAATTCGTTTATTGAACAACGGGCCTAGCGGCAGTTGATTCAGTAAACGAATTTTTTAGGCAAGATTTAGAATGAATAATATACTGAAAATTAAACAGCAAACTCCAAAGTAGGTTCCTGAGTATAAGGCTAATGCCACAAAATGTGATGTACTGGCAGTGGCATACTTTTGAACACTTTTGAAGTGATTATGCACAGCAACAAATTCCCATAGTCCTAACAACAATAGAAAAATTCCAAATGCAGTTTCAAAAGTGAATTTCATTTTTAATCCCCCTCATAACTTGCCCAGTACTAGTTTAGCACTTTGGTAGGCAGTAAATTAATGCTCAAAAAAATTTTGCTTTTTTAAAAAAATGTAGTAAACTACCTTTTTGAAAAGGAGTTGTGGTTGAATGACTGCTGATTTATTACGGCAATTGGGTCCGCAGATTAAAGTAGCTAATACTTTAATTGAAAAAGAATTAAATAATCAAATCGCTAAACTCATTCCAGAACAAAACTTGACCGGTCCGCAGATTACATTGCTGGTTTATTTATATGAATCTAACGGTCGCACGATTACGCAACGCGAAGTGGCACAAAAGTTTGCTTTGAGTCACCCAACAATGCGAAGCATCGTCAAACGTTTGGAACAGGCCCAGTTAATTAATACGGGTCATTTGTCGAATGATCGCCGTCAAGTTAGTTTGTCGTTGACGCAGCAAGGGAGTGCTTTATTAGATCGGCATATTGTGGATATTCGCGCGACAATGAGTCGTGTTAATGATCAAATTATTGCCGGCTTAACGGAGAAACAGCAGGCGCAATTAGCGACGATTTTGACGCAGATCATTCAAAATTTCTAAATTTTACGTAAAAGTGTAGCTTGCTACAAAAAGGAGATAGCAAAATTGCAAACGACAGTTAAAAGTATTTCTGGAAAAAAACGAGCTTTAATGATGGCCGTGTTATTGTTTGGTTCTTTTGTTGCTTTGTTAGCTGAAACGTTCTTAAATAATGCTTTGCCCACTATTATGCGTGCGTTTCAGGTCAATCAAGCCACTGCGCAATGGTTAACGACTGCATACTTGTTAGTGGTGGGTTTAATGATTCCCATTTCGGCGTGGATTTTTGATTCTTTTAATTTGAAACAAAATTTTTTGACAATGATGGTAATCTTCTTTGTCGGTTCTATGGTTTGTCTAGTGGCACCCAACTTTTGGGTTTTATTGACTGGACGCATTATTGAAGCTGTGGCGGCCGGGGGGTTAATGCCGTTTATTCAAAATGTTATTTTGATGATGTTTCCCCCCGAAAAGCGCGGCTTCGCCATGGGGATTACGGGTTTTGTGATTGGCTTTGGCCCAGCGGTCGGGCCGACAATATCCGGTTTAATCTTGAAATATGCTGATTGGCAAATGTTATTTATTATTTTGAGTGTGACGAGTGCTTTAGTGGCCATTTTAGCGTTGTTTACGATTCAAAATCTAACTACACCCAAATTACAGACAACCGATCTTTTATCCTTTATCGAATCAATTATTGGCTTTGGTCTATTGTTATATGCTTTATCGGAAGTAGGCAATACGGGTAAAATTACGGTGAGTTTAGCGGTTGTTTTCCTTATCGGGATTTTAGTCATTTATTTATTCTGTCGGCGCCAATTAAAAATGCAGGAACCACTATTAGATATTCGCGTCTTTAGAAATTGGCGTTTTGACTTATGTACTATGTTAAGTACGATTAGTAATATTGCAATGGTGGGCATTGAACTAGTTCTGCCGTTGTATTTACAGACGACACGGCAAGAATCGGCCTTGATTGCGGGCTTAGTCATGATGCCGGGGGCTATTGTGATGATTATCTGTAATCCTATTTCGGGAACACTCTATGATAAACTTGGAATTAAGAAGTTAGCGTTCTTTGGCTTTGCCATGTTGTTGTTAGGTACTTTGCCCATGCTGTGGTTCAATACTCAGACAAGTTTAGTCTTGATTGGACTGTGCTATGCTGTTCGGATGGTGGGTATTTCCTTTACAATGATGACGACTTTTACTGCCGGTATCAATATGATTGAACCGCAGTTAACGGCTCATGCCAATGCTGCTTCATCGACGGTACGTCAAATCGGGGGTTCACTGGGAACAGCTTTAGCAATGTTGCTGGTGGCTTTGGCAGCTACTCTAAAGACTAGTGTCGGTCAAGTTCAGGCTACCGAAATTGGCTATCAATGGAGTTTTATTTTAATGATTGTGTTTGCCGTCATTGGCTTACTGGCCTCATTCTTCTTGCCCAGTGCGGCAGCTGAAAATAAATAATTTTATCGTGGGGATTCAAATAGTTGTTGTTCAGTTGAGTAAGCCAATAAAAAAGGAGCCGTTAGGGGCTCTTTTTTTATAAGCTAAATTAATTTTAGTCTTCAGCAACGGATTCCTGTTCTTGTGCTAATAAAATGCTGTCATACTTTTTGGCGAATGGATAGTAAATAAAGAAGCTCATAATTAACATTAAGGTTTGCCAAACAGCTCCTTGCCAACCGCCGACAATTAAGCCGGAAATTATTGCTGGTGTGGTCCAAGGAACGTAGACTCCGTTGAAAGGTGGAATAATGCCGAGGGCAATGACAGCATAGGTTAATAGTCCTGAGATGACCGGTGTTAAAATAAAGGGAATTGCTAGCATGGGATTTAAAACAATCGGTAAACCAAACAAGATTGGTTCATTGATGTTAAATAAAGCTGGGACAATCTCCAATTTGCCTAAAGCTTTCATCTGGGCTGATTTGGCAAAAACAAACATGAAAACTACTAAACCAATGGTCATACCGGCACCAGTGACTGTTAAACATTGATCCATAAAAGATTGAGTGACAATGTGGGCACCATGAGCTAAAGATAATTTACCAGCTTTATACAAAGCCAAATTATCGGCATTATTTGATAATAATAATGGTCCCATAATTCCGCCGACAATCGTGGAGCCATGTACACCAAAGAACCATAAAAAGACTGGTAATAGAGAAATGACAATGACGCCTAACAAGCCATCAGTAGCGTGTTGCAGTGGAATCTGAATAACCTTATAAATCCATTCGGCTAAGGTAGTATTGAAGCCTAATTTGAAGATGCCATACACAACAGCCGCTAACGAAACAATGACGGCCGCCGGAATCAAAGCAGTAAAAGAACCTGCCACATTAGGGGGAACTTGTTCCGGCATTTTAATAGTAATATTTTTCTTCAAAAACCAGGAGTAAAGCCAACCAACAAAGAGTCCAACTAAGATAGCGATAATCATCCCTTGCCCGCCGAGCCAGTTTTTGTCAATGATCCCGGAAACTTGCCACGCAGTGGATGTTTTATCGGGATGGGCGATACTAGTGACTTTAGTGATGGTACTAGGTTGTAAAATGATATCGACCGTGACCGCTAAGAGTCCAGCAGGTGCAGCATCAAAGCCTTCATCTTTGACCCAAGAATAGGCAATGCCGAAGACGGCAAACAAAGCCATGATGCCGAAGGAAGCATCACTTGCTTGCATGAACACAGCAGCAATACCAATTTTATTAAAATAATTTTGTAAGGACTGAATTGGTGGTTGCCCTAGTATTAAAAAAATAGCGCCGATGATGATAAAGGGAATGGGATAAATCATTCCATCTTTAATCGCTTTGAGGGGCCTAGTATTGACGAATTTCATTACCGGTGGTAGTAACTTTTTGTTAATAAAGTCTTTCATATGTAACAACCTCCATTATTGTCAAAGTAAGATCAAGACTTAATCAATACCAATTTTCTGTTAAACTAGCAGTAAGGGCTTTCACAACTGTACACGTACAGTTTAAAACGCTAAATTAATTTTTGCAAGCGCTTTTTAAAATGATGATTAGATTATTAAGGAGGTTTCTATGCTTAAATATCAACAGTTAGCCCAACAACTAATTGCAATGATGCAACAAAATTCGTTGCCACAAGGTGCTAAATTGCCGAGCTTAAATGAGTTAAAAGCTACTTATCAGACGAGTAAGACTACAATTCTCAAAGCCTTAACAGAATTAGAACGAGCGGGCTTAATTTATCAAGTGCAAGGTAGTGGGACCTTTGTGCGTAAACCGCCTAAAGCTGGTTATCTGAACTTTTCTAAGACCAATCATGGTTGGACCAATGACTTGGAAGACAATCAATTAACGAATGCGGATGTGACTGTCAAAAAAATCTATCCCACAGTAGAGATCGCCCAATATTTACATTGTTCACAGAAAACGCCCGTGTATCAAGTACAAAGAATCAAGCTAGCACAAGGCGTGATTTCGTGTTGGGAAACTTCATATTATAGTACTGAAGAGGTACCGTTTTTAAATGTTGCCATTGCGACCGGGTCTATCTTTCATTATTTGCAACAAGTTCATCAGATTAAAGTGGGTTTTTCGGATAAGTATTTTGCTGTACGGCCCTTAACAGAATTAGAAGCGCAAAAATTAGCTCTGGCTAAAACTAGTTTTGGCTTAGTCGTTCAAGAAGTGTTTTATTCAACTAGTGGGCGGATTTTTGATTATTCCCAAAATGTCTATAATTATCAAACCACCAAATTTTATTTATAAGACAACAAAAAAACTCGCTTGTCAGTTCGAAGCGAGTTTTTAATGTTAGTGTATTGGTAGTCTTAGAAGTAAAGACCAACGATCGTTCCGGTTAAGATAGAAGCCAATGTAGCACCTAATAATAACTTCATGGAAAATTTAGCCACGAATGATCCTTGCTTAGCACTAATGGATTTAATTGCCCCGGTAATAATACCGATTACGCTAAAGTTTGCGAAGGAAATTAAATAGGAAGAAATAATGGCGACAGCCTTGGGACTTAAGACATGCACAATCTTATGCAATTGACCTAGGGCCACAAATTCATTCGTCAAGAGTTTGGTGGCCATTAAGCTACCAACTTGTTGGATATCTTTGCTCGGAACACCCATTAAGTACGCAATTGGCGAGAAGATATAACCCAAAATCTTGGTAAAACTGATATGGAAGATAACTGAACAAGTACTATTTAAGAAAGTTACTAAAGCGACAAAACCAATCAACATGGCCGCAACGGTAATGGCTAGATTAAAACCATCTTGAATATAATTACCGACAACTTGAAAGAAAGGTTCATGGGAAAGATTAGTTGTCGCGGAGTCGGCATTAATGGCTTTGTTTTCTTCATCAGAAACATCATAGGGATTGACGATGCAAGAAACAATCAACGCCGATAAAATGTTCAAGAAAACCGCAGTTACCACAAATTTACCAGGAACTAACTGCATGTAAGAAGCTAAGACCGCAGCAGAGACCGCACTCATGGCCGAAGCACAAATGGTATACAGCCGCTTTTCGTCAAGCTTGGGGATGACATCTTTAATGGTTAAGAAGACTTCCGGTTGTCCTAAAATAGCAGTGGAAACGGCAAAATAACTTTCCAGTTCACCCATGCCAGCTAATTTATTCAAAATAAAACCGGTCCATTTAATAATAAAGGGTAAGATTTTTAGATAATTTAAAATTCCTACTAAAGCGGAAATAAAGACAATCGGCATTAAAACATTTAAGAAGAAGACGGAAGCGCCTTTTTTGATAACTAAACCACCGAAAACAAAATTGATTCCGCCGGCGGCTTGAACCATTAACCAGTTGAAGAAACTGGAAATGGCTCCCATTGTTTTAATACCACCTGAAGTATTTAAACATAGGAAAGAAATGATTAATTGGAGGGCAAACATAATTCCCATTTTTTTGAATTTGATATGTTTGCGGTCACTACTGACTAACCAACCAACTATCAAAACGAGTAAAATTCCGGTTAACAAGAAAACAAATCGCATAATTTTCACCTTTCTGAATTGTGAATATGGTAATGGATCTGATCTGTATAAAGATTGTAAAATCACACTCAATAGTTAAGATTTTAAGTTTATAAATAACACTTGCATCCTTAACTAAGATGGCTACTGGTCGCAGTGTGATCTTGCGCTCCAAAAGCTAAAAGCTTACGTTTAACTACAACTAAGAACTCAAGTCAAAGCCCGACTTAAGTCCTTAGTCTAGGTTAATCCTCAGCTTTAAATCGGCCTTTGTCGCAGTGGTTAAGCGCTCCAAGTAGCAACAGTTTGCGTCTAGCTACGCTAAAGATCTCAAGTTTAAAGACCAAAACTTAAGTCCTTTATCTAGGCTATATTCCACTGCTGAACGTTACTTGTCGCAGTATTTAATCAATAATTTTGTAAATCATTGGGTTCTTATCAGCATGATCGGCCACGGTGATGTTTTGATACAATAAATCTTTGATATCATCGACATTTTCCCGATTACTGTAAATAGTTAACAATGATTCACCTGCTTGAATAGCGTCACCGACTTTTTTGTGTAGTTCAATACCGACACTGTAATCTAATTGATCTTCTGCTTTTTGGCGACCACCACCGAGCATCATGCTAGCAATGCCAACTTCGTCGGCTTTGATTTGAGCCACAACACCGCTTTGTTGGGCTGGTAATTCAATCTTATATTGCGCTTGGGGCATGATGGAATAGTCATCAACAACGCGCTCATCGCCACCTTGAGCTTTAATCATTGCTTTAAAGCGCTCTAAAGCTTTGCCGGAACTAATAGCATCTTCGAGTAATTTCCGGGCTTCAGCAGCATCTTTGGCTTTGCCGCCTAAAACAACCATGTAACTACCTAAAGTTAGCATTAATTCAGTAACATCTGCGGGGCCTTGGCCCTTTAAGACATCAATAGATTCTTCGATTTCCAAAGAATTACCAATTTTGTAACCGAGTGGTTGATTCATGTCGGAAATTACAGCCATACATTGCATGCCCACACCTTTGCCAATAGAAACTAAAGCTTTAGCTAAAGCAATGGAGTCGTCTAAGGTCTTCATAAAAGCGCCGGATCCTGTTTTGACATCAATAACTAAGGCATCAGTACCAGAGGCAATCTTTTTACTCATAATGGAACTGGCAATGAGCGGAATTGAATCAACGGTATCGGTTACATCCCGCAAAGCATAAATTTTCTTATCGGCCGGAGCAATGTTACCGGTGGCGCCAATAATGGCTAATTTTTCAGCAGCGACTTGTTTGATAAAGTCTTGCTCGCTGATTTCTACTTTGTAGCCCGGGATCGCTTCCAACTTATCTAATGTTCCACCAGTATGGCCTAAACCGCGTCCAGAGATCATAGGCACTGGAATGCCAGTGGCGGCTACGACTGCGGCTAATGGTAAGCTGATTTTATCGCCCACACCACCAGTAGAATGCTTATCAACTTTGATACCTGGAATTTCGGATAGATCCAAATGATCGCCCGATTCCATCATTTTCATGGTCAGAGTTGACCGTTCTTGAGCTGTCATGTCTTGGAAATAGATTGCCATCAATAAGGCACTAGTTTGATAATCAGGAATAGTGCCATCACAAACGCCATCAATGAAGAATTGAATTTCTTCAGCAGTTAATTCTTTTCCATTGCGTTTGTTATCAATAATATCGACCATTCTCATGAGTCATACACTCCTTTGGATTTATAAAATTAGAAAGCAAAGATTTAATCTTATTTTAAGAAAACGCTTACTATTAGTACCTTAAAGATTACCGTTGCTAGCATTAAAGCAGCAACTACGGGTAATCTTTAAGAAAAATTATTCATAATCAATCAAGTTCTGGGCTAAAGGTACATCTAAAATTGCAATATTGGCGTAATGCGCTTTTAAAACCGCATGCACAGCTGCAGTTTTTTGTAAGCCACTGGCCACGACAATCGAGCTTTCTTTTTGTCCTAAAGCCTGCGCCTCAATCCCAACAGTGCGTTGATTGAGTTCTTGATTAATAATTTGTCCATCATTATCAATAAAACGGGAAACAATATCACCCACAGCTTTAGTTTGAATTTCTGTCTTTTGGGCTTGAGTTAAATAGCCTAAATTAAAGAGCAATGAATTACTGCTTGCGGTCCCAACACTAAACAGCGCAATATTAGCTTGTTGCCCTAGATCGAGGATTTGTTTAATAAAGCGATCTTGTTCCACTAATTCTTTGGTTGTTTTGCTATCAAAAATAGTGGGTAGGGGCAGGTATTGAGCCCGGGTTTGAAACGCTTGCGCTAGCTCATTAATACTCTCATAGGCATAAGTTTTCTCATGGCTAAAACTAAAGCCACCTTTTAATTGCACCGTTTTGACACCGGGAGTCGTTTGTTCGGCTAAATTGGTGGTGACGGCGTGCACCGTTTTGCCCCAACCAATGCCGATGATGTCATTGGGTTTGACTAAATTGGTTAAAAAGTTAGCTGCATAAGCACCAACGCTATCAAGGTTCGATGCTTGCCCGGCATAATGTGACGGGACAATTTCAATTTGAGCACGATATTTTTGCGATAAAATATCGCCTAAATCCGAATAATTAATAAAGGGATTTTCAATTTGAATTTTTACTAAACCAGATTCGCGCGCTAATTGCAATAAACGCGAAATTGTTGGACGTGACATCTGCATTTTATTGGCAATGGTTGTTTGACTGAGATTCTCTTCGTAATAAAGCTGTGCCACAATTAAAGCTTGTTTTAACTTAGTTTCACCGTTATTTGTCATAGTTAGCCTTTATTGAAGTTGGTTTAAGAAGCTCGTACCTTTATCGTTGGTGGTAATGTTGAAGTTTTCAGCAACCGTCGCACCAAAATCGCTAAAGGTTGTCCGAGTACCTAAACTAGCTGGATTTTTCATACTTGGTGAGTAAACGAGTAGGGGTACTAATTCACGTGTATGATCGGTACCTTTATAAGTTGGGTCATTGCCGTGATCAGCAGTAATGATTAAAAGATCATCATCATGCATTTGCTCTAAAACATGACCTAATCTGTGGTCAAAGTCCATCAAAGCATCACCATCACCTTGCGCGTTACGCCGGTGGCCATACATCGCATCAAAGTCAACAAGGTTGGTAAAGCAGAAGCCGGTAAAGTCTTGTTGCATAACCTTGTCTAAATGATCCATACCGTCCATGTTACTTTCGTTATGATAACCTTCACCAATCCCGTCGCCACTGAAAATATCGTTAATTTTACCAATGCCGATAGTTGTTACATTATTATCTTGCAAATAATTTAAGGTAGTTTTAGCTGATGGCTTCAAGGTAAAGTCATGCCGATTAGCAGTCCGTGTAAAGTGATCTTTGTCAGGTCCAACGTAAGGCCGCGCAATGATTCGACCAACAGTATATTCAGGACCGTTAACTAAACTACGTGCATATTCACAAATCCGATATAATTCATCAACAGGAATTACATCTTCATGAGCGGCAATTTGTAAAACGGAATCACCAGAAGTATAGATGATTAAATCACCAGTCTTCATTTGTTGTTCGCCTAATTCAGCAATAATTTTGGTACCAGATTCTGGTCGGTTACCAATAATTTTCCGACCGGAAAATTCAGCAATTTTATTCAATAAGTCATCTGGAAAACCATTCGGGAAGAAAGATAATTCTGTCATAACTGGTAATTGCATCATTTCCCAATGACCATCCATACTGTCTTTACCCACAGAAACTTCTTGCATATTACCGTAGTAACCAATTGGTTGCTCAGCTTTAGGCACACCCAAGATTGCTTCTTGACGTTGATTAGAAAGGCCAAGCTTTTGTAAGTTAGGTAATTTCAATTTACCTTTGAAGTATTCACCGATGTGACCTAAGGTGTCTGAGCCAACGTCATCGAAGTTGGCGGCATCATGCGCTTCACCAGTACCAATGGAATCTAAAACAATACCAAAAATTCTCTTATAAGCCATTTTGTTCTCCTTTACTTTTTAGCGCCTTCTAAAATCTTAACAGTTGCACTAACACCTAAGCGACTAGCACCGGCTTCGATCATGCCCATAGCTTCTTCATAACTGTGGATGCCACCAGAAGCCTTCACGCCTAAACGATCGCCCACAGTTTCGCGCATTAATTTCACATCCGCTTCTTTAGCACCAGCAGAGCTAAAGCCAGTTGAAGTCTTAACAAAATCAGCTTGCGCTTGTTCTGATAATTGTGAAGCTTTGACGACTTGTTCGTCATTTAAGAATGATGTTTCGATGATGACTTTCAATAATTTGTTTTCAGCATGAACTGCTTCTGCAACGCTTTGAATATCAGCTTTGACAGCGTCGTAATTGCCGCCCACTAATTCACCAACATTGATGACCATGTCTAATTCATCAGCGCCATCTGCCATGGCGTGCTTTGCTTCAAAAACTTTAGTAGCTGTGCTGGTAGCGCCCAATGGGAAACCAACAACCACGCAAGTATTAATATCAGTACCAGCTAATTGTTCATGTACTAGTTTGGCCCAGTAAGCATTCACACAAACAGAAGCTGTTTGGTAATGTTTAGCTTCCTCGCAAGTCTTTAAAATATCTTCTTTAGTAGCGTTTGGATTCAACAGTGTGTGATCCAAATATTTAGCCAACTCCGCTTGATTAAGTTCTTTCATTGATTGAAACCCCTTTCTCTAATTCCAATTTAAATTATATAGTGTATTTGACAAATGTAAAGCTGTTTTTTGAAATTATGTTCAAATGACCATGTGTTTTAAGCAAAAAAAAGACTAATTCTGGTTACATATCAGAATTAGTCCTGCGTATAAAATTTTAGCTTGCTGTAATTTTTAAAGTTAGAAGCCACGATCCATGCGATAAAGTTCTTGGAAATGGTGGTTATTAGCGGCTAAATCTTTGGGATTACCTTGCATTTTAATTTGACCTTGGTCTAAAAAGACCACTTGGTCAACGTGATTAATGCCTTGTAAATGGTGGGTAACCCAAATGATGGTTTTGTCTTTTAAAACTTCAAAAATAGTTTTTAATAAATCATTTTCGGTAATGGGATCTAAACCAACCGTTGGTTCATCAAGTAGCACAATGGGCGCATCTTGCAATAAAATGCGGGCTAGCGTGATGCGTTGTTGTTCACCACCGGAAAAACGCGCGCCCGCTTCGCGTACGGATGTTTCGTAGCCTTGGGGTAATTGCTCAATTAAATTAGTTAATTGAACAGCATCTAAAGCAGCTTTCACCTCAGCGTCCGATTTTGTTTCGTTACCAAGGCGCACATTATTTAAGATAGATGTATTAAATAAAAATGGTTGTTGGTTGAGAAAAGAGAACAATTGCTTTTGTTCGTCTTGAAGGGCTCGCACATTGATCCCGTTTAAAGTAACTTGACCCTTTTGGGGAGTTAAATCCCCGTTGATTAATTGCAGTAGGGTTGTTTTACCGGTACCACTAGGCCCAATTAAAGCCACCTTTTGTCCCCGTTGAATGGTTTGATTAAAGTCTGTCAAAAGGATTGGAGAATCCGCATCATATTCAAATTGCAAATTTTCTAATTTTAAAGTTTGAAAATCTGTCGCAGATAATTTTTGTTGCGGTGGTAATTGTTGCAGGGTGGGATGAAGATTATTGAGACGTTTAATCGAATCTTTATAAACCGGATATTCTTCAAATCCCTGACTAATTGGCACAATGGCCTCACCAATTGGAGCAACTGCCAAGACAAAGGCTGCCGTGTAGTTAGCTCGCATTTGCGTATTAGTGAAGTGCAAATTGGTGAAAATAATCATGGCTAGAAAAATTAGTACTAGAATGACTTGCAGATAGAAATCCCGTTGCCAACGAAAATGTTTACTCTTTAATTTGGAACTGTTTAATTGCGCAATAGTCTGGGTAGTTGTTTGTTGAAAGTCCTGTTTGCGTCCAGATAAAATCCAATCATTAGCCCCCAAAATATTATCGGTTAACTGAGTATATAACTGATCAGTTAACGCTTTTTGGTGACTACGACGTGCGGCTTCAATTGCGGTTGAAGCTAAAGGTACAACCAAAATTTCGAGTAACAATAAAATGGCGGTGATAATGGCAAACCATAAGTCAAAATAGCCAATACCAATGGTGACAAAAATAGCTAAAAGGATCCCCACGACAGTGGGAAAAACTGTTCGTAGATACAGGTTTTGTAAATGATCAATATCTTCGGATAATAAGCCCAGCAGATTACCACTGCGATATTTTTCATTAAAGAAAGCCGCATCTTTTTCCACTGTTTTATACAGGCGAGTTCGCAAATCGGAGGTGACTTTTAAAACCCAATTATGACTTTTTAAACGTTCGAGATATTTAAAAGTCGGGCGGCCGATTCCAAAAGCACGTGTTAACAAAATGGCCGGATAGATCATTAAAATATTGTACGGATGAGTGGCCGAGCGATCAATGGTATAACCAGAGGCAAACATTAAGGCGCCACCACAGAAAATTGTCAGAAAGCCTAAGAATAAGGCTGTAGCTAAAAGAAATTTATATTGTTTCAGGTAAGGTTTAACCCAAGTATCGTGCTTCCACATTATAGATCACCTCGCATTTGGAAAGTTAGATCAGCAAAGGGGCCACTCGTTTCTTGTTGTAGTTGTTCAATTGGTCCTTGTTCCACAATTTGGCCGTGATCTAAGACAATGACATAGTCCATTTGTTGGAGCCAATGCAAACGATGCGTAGCAAAAATAACTAAGTGTTGGTCAAATAAAGGCAACATGGTTTGCTTGAGACGATATTCCGTTTCAATATCTAAATGGGCCGTTGGTTCATCTAACAGAATAATGCGGCGCTGTTGGGCCAAAAAGGCCCGTGCTAACATGATTCTTTGGGCTTGACCGCCGGAAATGCCCCGGCCGCCTTCACCAACAGGAGTATTTAATCCCTGCGGTAAACTCGCAATAAAGTCGGTTAAACCGGCCTGCTGGGATGCTAGTTGAACCTGTTCATCAGTGGCCTCAGGTTGATAAAAGCGAATATTGTTGGCAATTGTGTCACTAAATAGGTACGGCTTTTGCGGTAAATAGGTGATTTGTTTTTGCCAATTAGTTTGGGACAAATGTGGTAAAGCTTGATCATTAAGCTGGATTTGTCCGTTATTCGGAGTGAGAAAACCACCTAAAGTATCTAAGAGGGTGGTTTTGCCAGCGCCAGATTTGCCGATAATGGCGATTTTTTGATAACCATGGAGGTTTAAATTAATGTCGTGGAGATTAACCAACTGGTTTTGGGTATCATATTGAAAGTTTAGATGGGACACTTTTAACGTGCTTTGTTCATTCCAAGTAAAGTTAGTTACGAGCTGTTGATCGCTGACCACGGGTTGATCTAATAATTCAGTGGCTGCAGTGAAGGCATTAGCCCCATCTAAGGTGGCATGATAATCATTGGAGAAATTTCGTAATGGTAAGAAGTACTCCGGTGCTAACACTAAGGTTACCAGGGCAGGGTATAACGGAATTGAGCCCTTGATTAAAGCTAAACCTAAAAAGACGGCTAATAAAGCAATGGAGAGCGTGGTAAACCAATCTAGAGCAAAAGTCGATAAAATAGCAATGCGCAAAGTGCTCATTGTTTTTTTACGATAATTTTCACTAACGGTTTGGATATTATGCGCATAATCTTTACTTAAACCGAGCATTTTCAGGGTAGTCAAGCCGCGTAAAGCATCCAAAAAATGATTCGACAGCACCACATATTCATTATATTGCGCGTCAGCCTTGTCTTGAGCCGCGTAGCCTAAAATAATCATAAATAAAATAATGACAGGAAAAACTAACAGCAAAATAATTCCGGATGTCCGGTTTTGGAAAAAGATATAAATTAAGATAATCCATGGAATAATCATCATGTCCATAAACTTGGTCAAAATCAAATTAAAATAATTATTAACTTTATCCATTCCGTCGAGTGTTTCGGTGACTAAGTTGCCCGAACCGGCTGTGGAAATAAAGTCGGGCCCCGTTTGATAAATTTTGTCTAAAATATCTTGGCGTAAGTTTTCGGTTGTCTGAGTGGCAAAGTGATCTAGCAGAATATTCTTCAGCCAGACCAGCAAGTGGCGAATTAAAAAGGCAATTACAAATCCGATTGTGGGCTTGAGTAATGCGTGTAAGTGCAATTGCCGCCAAGAAAAAACTAAGGCCTGCGTGAGAAAGCTAGCTTGTAATAAAATCATAAATGCTTGCAAGACGGTTAGTCCTGCAAGCATTACGAATAGTGATTTAACTTTGGGTAATTTGAATAAACGTTTATCAATCATAAATTAATTGGTCGCTTTCCCAGATGGTACCCGTTTTTTAAAGATATAGTAAGACCAAGTAAAGTAGATTAAAACAATCGGCAGTAAAATGCAGACTACAATAGTCATAATCGTTAAAGCTGCGGGTGAAGAGGAAGCATTTTTAATTAAAATGCTATTGGCAGGGTTAGTCGCAATCATGACCCGTGGGAATAAACCGTTAAAGATTAAGATCACTACAAAGGCTAAGGATAAGCCACTGCCAAGTAAACTCCAGACTTCATGATCTTTGTACGTTCCCCAAGTCCCGATGATAGACATCAAAACGATGAGTAAGGTAATTAAAGTACTAGAAACAGGTTTATTAGTGAAGAAGTCTGTTTGGAAAATTACTAGTAAGGCAAAGACAACTTCACCAACGAACAAAATAGGATAGAGATAGCGATTAAGATTACGTGCCCGTTCTCTTAAAATGCCCGTTGTGGTTAGTCGTGTATAGTTTAAGCCGTGAATTAAAGACATCAAGACGCCTGCAATTCCACCAACTAATGATAACCAGTTAATAATATCAAAGAAACCAGCGTGCATATCGCCTTGCGCATTGATTGGCACACCTTGAATCATGCTGAAGAAAATAATACATAACATTAAAGGTGCGACTAAGCTACCAAAGACAAAGACGTTATACCAAAGGTGCCGCCCACGCTTGGTTTCGGCATGTTCCGCAAATTCAAAGGAAACACCCCGTAGAATTAATCCGACTAAGACTAATAAGAACATGATGTAATAGCCAGAGAACAAACTCGCATACCACATTGGAAATGAAGCAAACATGGCGCCACCGGCTGTAACCAGCCAAGTTTCATTGACTACCCAGTGGGGGCCAATAATGCGCAACATAGTTTGTTTTTCCTCATCAGTGCGCGCGATAATACCAGAAGCCATGCCCACACCAAAATCAAAACCTTCTAAAAAGAAAAAGCCAACAAAGAGCACACAGATTAAAATAAACCAAATAAATTGTAAGGCAGTCATTAGTCAAAGGCCTCCTTTGCAAAAGGATCCGCAGTTACAGTGTCTTGTTGTGTAGCACTAGGTCCATCAATTGCACTTAAACCATGATGCAATGTTTGCCGTGAGTAATAAATCATAACTCCACCCAAGACGGTAAACAAAACAAGATAAATAATATTACTAAATAATAACTCACCAGCTGTTGTTGATGGTGAAACAGCATCTGCAATAGTGTACAATCCATAAACAATCCATGGATAGCGACCTAATTCAGTAATTAACCAACCACAAGTATTGGCGATGAATGGACACCACATTACGAAACCTAAGATATATAAGAACCAACGTTGATTTTCAATCATGTCATGCTTTTTACGCATCAAGAACAAGCCAACGATGGAAACTAAAGCAAACAAAGCGCCAAAGCCAGCCATGACCCGGAAACTCCAGAAAATAGCGGTCGTTGGAATATAGAAGTTTTTAATATTGCGAATACTCTTACTCTTATTATGAGCAAATTTTTGTTTTAATTCTTTGTTAATCGTGTTCATACCTTTAACTGAGCCTTCAGGCTTATGATAAGCTAATAAACTCAACATATAAGGTACGGAGATTTCGTGATTAACTTTATGATCTTTAGTATCAAAAGTAGCGACGATCTTCCAAGAAGCTGGGGAACTAGTATCTTTATATTCGCCTTCTGTAGCAGCAAATTTCATTGGTTGGTCTTGAATAATTTGTTGGGTTTGATAATCACCAGCAACCATGACGCCAATAGAAGCCACTAAACTGAACCATAAACCGAAATGTAAGGACTTTTTGAAGAAAGCACGATCCTTTTGCTTCCGAATTAAGCCCCAAGCACTCATTCCCACGATAACTAAAGCGGCAGTAGCAAAAGCACCTAAAATAACGTGGGGGAACACCCGCCACAATTGAGGATTACCAACAATACTACCAAAATCGGTCATTTGGGCATGATGCGTTTTACCGTTGATAGTAAAACCGGTAGGATGTTGCATAAAACTGTTAGCAGTTAAAATCCAAATAGCTGATAACATGGTACCAATGGAAGTCAACCAAATAAATAAGGCGTGAATTCCGGGTTTGAAACGATCCCAAGTAAACATCCAAACGCCAAGAAAAGTCGATTCCAAGAAAAAGGCCAATAAAGCTTCAATCGCCAGAGGAGCACCGAAAATATCGCCCATGAAGCGAGAATAGTTGGACCAATTCATTCCAAACTGGAATTCTTGGATTAACCCAGTCACAATGCCGACCGCAAAACTTAGCAAAAATATTTTGCCCCAGAATTGGGCCATTTTTTTATAAATTTCCTGCTTCTTAATTGCATAAATGGTTTCCATAATTGAAACTAAAAAACCCATTCCAATTGAAAACGGTACAAAAAAGAAGTGGAAAATCGTTGTTATCGCAAATTGTAATCTTGCTAATGATAACAATGACAAACTCAAAGTTAACATGAATTTCACACTCCTTAAATTATGTAAAATTAATTACATTAATCCATAACTTACCAACTATTACTTTACCACAAAACGAACAAGAAAAACGCTTTTTTGGCTAAAAATGCTTTTTAAAATATCGCTTAAATAAAAATTAAAGCAGTCTTTTTTTAATTTTTTAAAACAAAAAAGAAACGACAACTTAGTTGTCGTTTCTTGGAGGAGTAAGGATGTGAATACAATTTATATGTTGTAGCAACCTATCGGTTATCTACACTAATAATAGTATTCATTAATTATGATGAAAATGTGAAGAAAAAGTGGTAAAAGTTAGTTTTTTGAAAATTAGGGTTTGTTTTTGGTTTTAAAGCGACGATGTTTATTAGTTGGAGCTGGTGGAACGGAGTTTTGGGTCGGTTGATAATAGTTATTAGCATAATTATTATCAAATGACGGATTAGGTTGTTGTGGTGCTGGGTTGGGGTTTTGTGCCATAGGATTAGCTTGATTGGGTGCAAAGTTTTGCTGTGGCTGATTGAATTGATTATTATTCATTTCAGGATTATTCATCGGTTGCGGTTGGTTAGGATTTTGATAGTTGTTCGGTGCCATTGGTGGCTGTTGAAAGTTAGGATTAGAATTTGGTTGATAATTATTGGGAGCTTGATAGTTATTATTGACCGGTTGTTGATAATTATTCGGCATTTGCTGCTGATTGTTGACAAAATTATTTTGATCCGTGTAACCGTTATTCGTAGGATTTTGATAATTGTTATTATTGTTATCGTAAGAACTATTGCTATAAGCATTACCGTATTCATCAACGGCTGGTGTAAAGAAGAATCGAACGATCAGATTGGCAATGACCATGACCGTCCCAATGCCAATACCAACCCAAGACCAAATCATAATCCCAGGAAAACTTAAAGCATTAAAAATGCCCATCACGCCACCTAAAATGAGAATAATAAAGCTGGTAATAGCTGGTACAATGCTGGTACTAGCATTGCAAACAATGTAAATAATTCCAGCAATTAAATATGATAAGGCTACTAGGACACTAGCGGTACTACCTAAGTCAGCGTAACCCATTAATGCTTGAATAAAACTATCAAATTTAAATTGAATCACAATTACAATGGCTAAGATAATGGTAATAATCCCGGTAATTAGCCTTGCTATTTTCATAAGAAAAAAACCTCCAGCATAATTTAAACATTGAATAAGAGTTAGAACTAATAAGAATTTTATCTAAATTAGAACAAAGTCAATATAGAATAGTTCAAAATTTTATTGCCTTTTTTAAAACTAATACAAATACTCTAAGTTTTTTGTTTGAATTAGATCAACTTGTTGTACTTGTTTAGTTTAGCTAATTGCATTTTACCGCAAACTGTGGTTTGAAACCAATAATTTATTAATAAACTATTCTGTTGTACAATGAAAAAAATTGAGGTGATTAAATGAAAATTGGACTTGTAGGTGCTGGCCGAATTGGCAGTGCGATGATTAAAGGATTATTGAAAGCGGGCATTAGTCCCCAACAGATTATCGTTAAGGGTGGACGGCACCAAACGGCAGCTAAGTTAATTGCGCAGTATCAGTTGGGAGCAGCGCAAAGTGTATCGGAATTGTTGGATTGTGAAGTTATTTTATTAGCGATTCCAGCACCAGCGGTGCCAGCAGTGATTCAAGAGTTAAGTCAAGATTATGAGGGAATGATTGTTTCAGTTTCTGGTGGTGATTTAACACAAATTAATCAATCATTAACCGGGGCAGCTGGTTTTGCCAAGGCAGTACCTAATACGGCAGTGGAAATTGCCCAGGGAATAATTGCTGTGAGCTTTCAAAAACAAGAAACGGCGGCTCATCAAGAACTGGTGACCAATTTATTTAACAAACTAGGTCAAGTGTACGTAGTTCCTGAACAGCAGTTGAGTATTTATGGTACGATTGCCGGTTGTACACCAGCGTTAATGGCGGTAATGATGGATGCTTTAAGTGATGCTGGAGTGTATTACGGCATGAAACGTGAAGATAGTCATCAAATTATCTTACAGATGCTGCAAGGCACAGTCCAATTAGTGCAAAATCAGCAACTAGATTTTGAAGCTTTAAAGGATTACTCAGCTACTCCTGGTGGTTCCACGATTCGCGGAGTGGCCGCTTTAGAAGAAAACGGCTTTCGCGGAGCTTTGATTAAAGCGATTAAGGCTTGCGAAGAAGGTTAGTGTTTGAACAAATCTTATATTTATAAAAAAAGAGGTTGGATTTTAAATTTCCAACCTCTTTTTTACATACAATTAACAACTATTATTCTGATCTTAAGGCCGTGGCCGCATCTTTTTTGGAAGCCATGCGGGCCGGAATATGACCACCTAAGACAGTTAAGATGGTGCTGACAATAATTAAGACAATCGCATGGAGCGGATTTAATTTAGCAACGTGACTTAAACCGGTCATATTTTCTAAAATAACGTTGGCAGGGAAAGTTAAGAGCCAAGCAATGATAACACCTAAAATTCCGGAACCAATGCCTAAAATAGTAGTTTCAGCATCAAAAACGCGCGTAATATCTTTCTTACGAGCTCCTAAAGCTCTTAAAACTCCAATTTCTTTGGTTCGTTCAATAACGGAAGTATAAGTGATGATGGCAATCATAATCATGGAAGTAACTAAGGAAATGGCCGCAAATCCGATTAACACGTAAGTGATAGCGTCCATTAAACCACCGGTAATGCTGGTGATGTTGCCCGCTAAGTCTACATACATAACTTGATTAGCTTTACTCTTATGCTTATTATATTTGTCTAAATAAGCGGTGATTTTGTTTTTCTCTTTAAAGTTATTGGGATAAATTTGAATCGAATTAGGCGTATCGGTAGCTCCCAGAGCAGTCAGAGTTAAAGCACCTTCCATACCTTTTAATGGCGTACCGGTGATCACATTATTCTTACTCTGCTTTTGAGCTAGCGCAATGTGCGAATTCTTATTGATGTTAATGACTTCTTTAGTCAAACGGTCAGAATAGGCAATCCCACTCGATAATAAACCGTCAGAATTTTTAGAAGTAGTTCGTAAAATACCGACAATCTTCAAGTTAATAGTGTCATGAGCCGTGGCCATTTGGCTGTAATCTTTACTAGGGACAAAGTTGCCAGTTGGTAATTGCTGGTAAAAATTGTTATTCGCAATGACTTGAATGTTAGTATTCAATAATTGTTGTGGTTGAATGTGCTGTTGATCTTTGAATGAAAAACCAAGATTTTTCAACGCATCTAAGTTCAGATTATTTTTCTTATCAGTAATCAGAACAATTTCGTGATTATTGGTAGGGTATTTACCAGCTAAAACGCGATAATTTTTCTTGAGGAAACTTTGTTGATTATTGCGATCAACGGGGTAAACACTGCCACCAATACCTAAGTTAGAAGTAACCATGCTTTGCGCATTGCTAGATTCGGAACTGCTGATATTAGTTGTGGCAAAAGATACCGGCCGGTATTGGCCGTGCACTTTGCGAATTAAATTTAAGCCGGTCGTATAGGTATAAGCAATATTTTTACTATCAGACTTTTTGATCTTGCGAATATAATTTAAATATTTGGGCGTGATTTTATTCAAATGTTGGGCAGAAGTTAACTGATTAGCTTGTGCTTTCAGCTGTTTGCCTGAAGCAAACTTTTGACTACCAGTGCTACCAGAACTGTCGCTTTTTTGCATTTGCTTTTGATCCGCTGTAACTTGAGAAATGGTAATTGGAAATTGCGATAAAGTTTCCGATTGGGTGGCGTCGATTTGTTTTTGAAAACCATTCGATAAAGCTAACACGACACCAATACTAATAATACCGATACTGGACGCCAAAATAGTAAGGAAAGTGCGGCCTTTTTTAGTTTTGATATTGGTAAATGATAGTTTTAACGCCGTCCAAAAACTCATCTTAGTACGTACGGGATTAAAGTGTGGTTGTTCATCCGGTTCTTGATAAGGATTAGAATCGTTTTGAATTTGACCATCGGAAAATTCAATAATGCGATCAGAATATTGGTGTGCCAAATCGGGATTATGCGTCACCATAATGACTAATCGTTCTTTGGATAAGTCTTGAATTAACTGCATAATTTCGTTACTGGTCTTAGTATCTAAGGCCCCCGTTGGTTCATCAGCTAATAAAATCTGGGGATCATTCGCCAGGGCCCGCGCAATGGCAACACGTTGTAATTGTCCACCAGATAATTGACTGGGCTTTTTAGATAGATGTTCTTTTAAGCCGACACGTTCCAATGCTTGTTGGGCTTTTTGTTTCTTTTCAGCGTTCGAAACGCCACTCAAAGTCATTCCTAAACTGACGTTATCTAAAATACTTAAATGACTGATGATGTTGTAATTCTGAAAAATAAAACCGACGGTATTATTACGATAAGCATCCCAATCATCTTCTTTAAAAGTTTTGGTTGACTTACCGTCAATAATTAAGTCACCAGAATCGTAATGATCAAGGCCACCGATAATGTTTAGCATCGTGGTTTTACCGGAACCGGAAGGTCCGAGGATTGAAACAAATTCTTTAGAACGAAAGGCAACAGAGACATCATCTAATGCTTTGGTGGTCGTATCGCCGACTGTGAAGTACTTTTTAATATGTTGCAGTTTCAGCATGGTTCTCTCCTAATTTAAAAGATTCATTAATTATGAGCTCATTTTAACGCTTTTTGAAAATGAAAACTATCATGTTTTTAATTAAAAAGAAATAATCAAAAAAACTTTCAATTCACCAGCAAGTAAATTACTCGTGAATTGAAAGTTAATCTAGATTTTTAGTTGAAAGTAATTATTCAGTTATTGTATGAAGTGTTTAATCCCACCAAAGCTTGATTAAGCCTTGAGTGCCTAAATCACCATCGTGCTTTTGGTCAACTAGTTGTTCGTATAGTTCTTTGGCTTGTTTAGTGGCAGGCAAATTCAAGTGCATTTCGTCAGCAGTGTCTAACGCAATCCGCAAATCTTTTAAGAAATGTTTACTGAAAAAGCCTGGAGTATAATCGCCTTTTAATACCCGAGGACCATAGTTTTCTAGACTCCAATTAGCTGCACTACCACCACTGACTGTTTTGAGCACGTCTTGTAAATCCAAGCCCGCGGCTTTAGCGTAAACAAACATTTCAGTCATACCAGTCATGGTACCGGCAATCATAATTTGGTTAGCCATCTTGGTATTTTGCCCGGCTCCTGCCGGACCAAACAGGTTAACTTGACCGCTAAAATCAGGGAATAAAGCCTTAATTTGGTCATAGACTTCGCGGCGGCCACCAACCATCACGGTTAAAGTCCCGTTCTTGGCACCAATATCGCCACCAGAAACGGGGGCGTCTAAAACTTTGGCGCCCAATTTTTCGCCGCTGGCTGCCAGTTTTTGTGCTAACTGCGGTTTTGAAGTTGTTAAATCAATTAAGAATTTATCATGGACATCAGCACTAAAAATGCCGTTATCGCCGTAATAAACCTGCTCAACATCTTGAGGAAAACCGACCATAGTCAAAATAACGTCGCTTTGTTCAACGACTTTTTGGGGATTATCTTCCCAAGTAGCGCCCTGTTGTACGAGATTGTCAGTTTTAGATTTTGTACGATTGTACACCCAAAGTTGATGTCCCGCTTTTAAAAGATTCACAGCAACTGCATTTCCCATTACGCCTGTACCGATCAAACCAATTTTCATTTCTATGACCTCCAAACGAAAAACTACGAATTAGTAACTTGTGTGGTGCGTTTCTGCAAGTTAGTACCAACTAGTACTATGATAATTATAACGCTTAGAGCGATCATGGATTCAAAAGTTCCAATTAAATGATTAGGATTGAATAGTGGTGCCGTGTATTTGAAGAACCAGACAGAAAACGAAAAGCCTAAACTAGTTAAAGCAGAGAACGAACCCATGACAATGGGATAAACTTTAGCTGTGGCTAAATTAGATAACAAAAAAGGCACAGTAATCAAAGTAACTGAAGCACAAGTTCCAATTAGAAAAGCGCCTAATGCACTACTCCAAAACGCATGGGAGAAAATAAATAATGCTGCCCCAATGGCTGCAGAACCAAAGCCGGCTGCCAATAAATAATTACCAAAAACCTTGCGGTAAAGACTAATAAATAACCCCGCCACAATAGAAGCTGCGCGGACAAACAAGAGGGCTTGACCGGAAGTGCTAGGACCACCAATGTGATAAGTGTGTAGGTAAATGGCCATTTTATTGGACATTACAGCGGCTAAGACTTCCACAAACGTAGAAATGACTACTAAACCAATAATTAAGCCCCAATGATTTTTCGCAGCATAAGTTTCATTAACAGCTTGATCTTCACTAGGCTTAACGTTCGGAATAAAGATTAAAGCTAAAATCAATGCGATAACCGTGATGAAGTAAATGTAATAGTTATGAACCCAGCTAATGTTGGCTAAATAGCCGCCAATCACGATCCAGACCATAGCAAAACCATCTTCTAACGCGACATTGAAGCCAAATTGAGTTGACCGTCGTTCACCTTGGTAATTGGCTGCAGATAAACTAGGCAAAACAGTTGTAATCGCGCCACTACCTAAGCCGACAATCAAAGCAAAAAAGATTAGTTGGTTGACACTTTGGTGAATGAAGATAGGTAGTAAGCCACCAGCGGCTAATAAAGCTAGGCCAATAGCGGCTGCATATTTGTAAGTGATTTTGGTTAAAATAAAACCAAAAATAAAAGAGGCCAGCATGGATGCTACATCACCGATAGACGCAATGGATTCAACTTGAGTCGCATCAGCGTTGGGAAAAGCTTGTTGAATTTTGACGATGGACGGGGCCATGATGGAATCCAAGCGCGTCACCGTGGTGAGAGCAATAATACCGACTAAAGTAGAAATTTGTACTTTACGAGTATTCAAAAAATGTTCCTCCTGAAAATAATTTGTTGCTGTTCAATTATGATCTAGTTAAATCTCAAAGCTGTTGGAGCTGGGTAGTTAAGTATTAAGTAGGTACTGGGCGAGATTTTGGATTGAATTTTCACCGCAACATAAAAAAAGCTACTCTCTTTTAATGAGAGTAGCCAGAAATTTGCTCATGAAGTTCTTAATTATTGTCATTACCAAAAATAGCTAACAGATTCATTAGTAAATTGATAAAATCTAAGACTAAATTCACGGAAGCGACTAAAGCTAAGGCGCCTAAGTTTTGGCCTTGACTATTGGCATAAATCCGTTTGAGGTCTTGGGAATCAAAGGCAATATAGCCCATGAAAATAACAATCGTTAAGATATTAATGACTAAAGCAATCATTGGACTCTTAAAAAGAAAGACATCTAATAAGGAAACCACTAAGATAGCAACTAAGCCAATTAATAAAGTCCGACTCCAAGACGATAAATCGGTTTTGGTGAAATAACCATAACCGGCCATTACGAAAAAGACAACGGAAGTCAAAATTAAAGCTTGGGCAATACTTTTAGCGGAATAACTAAAAAATAATGGTACTCCTAAAAATGAAAAAACAAATAAAAAGGCGAGGTAACAGACAAACGTCATTAAATAAGAACTTTGCGCAAAACGTTGACACATGGTTAATAAAATCATGGACAAACCCACAATGATAATGGTTGATAATAACCAATGTTGTGCGCCCCACATGATGATGGGCATGGTGAAAGCTTGATTTTTAGCAAGAGCAAAAGCTGCCATTAACCAAAAAACAATGCCTAAACCAGTATATAGATAAACTAAGGAAGTAAAACGGCTTAAACCAGTTGCTTGGGATTCTTCATAAGTTTGCATAAATAACCTCCATTATTAATTGATTAAAACATACTGGATACTTAAGATAAAGTCAAATGCTTATGACGCCAGGTGATTGGTAGATGTTAATTTAATCTGGTAGCTGGTAAACTAAACGCAGATTGAATTAAATAAATTGTAATTGTTGAAGGAGAGAAATCGTGAAGTATTCGTTAAAAGCTTTAGTTTCCACAGCGCTGATGACGACAATTATTATCGTTTTGGGATTATTTCCGGGAATTCCGTTGGGTTTTATCCCGGTGACTATTGTATTGCAAAATTTAGGCGTGATGCTAGCAGGGGAATTGTTAGGCCCTAAAGCAGGCACAGCGGCCGTAGGATTATTCTTATTATTAGTGGCGCTAGGTTTTCCTTTTTTATCAGGCGGACGTGGTGGAATAATTAGTTTCATTGGCCCAACGGGGGGTTACTTAGTGGCTTGGTTTTTTGTGCCATTACTGGTCGGCAGTACTTTAAAGCGCACGTTCTTTTCTGCTAAATGGTGGACGGAATTTTTGGTGGTCTGGTTGCTGGGCGTTGTTGGCGTTAATTTAGTTGGCGCTAGCTGGTTAGCAATTCAAAGTCATTTAGCCTGGAGTAAAGCAGTAGTTTCGAGTTTGGCGTTTATTCCGGGAGATACACTCAAAGCGATCGTAGCAGTTTTTTGTGCCCGTAGATTACGGCCATTGTTGCATTAACGGAAAAATCTAGTAATTAATTTGTTAACAAAAAGAGACTGGTCTTTAGCAACGAGTTACTGATCGAATTGTCAAGAATGTCATCAGTAAGCTGCTATGGCCAGTCTATTAAATTATTATTAGTAATAATTATTTTTCACTTGAAACGTCAATCTCCTCTAGCGGGATAATCTTAGTGTGGTGTTTCCATTTGTAACCAAAATATAAGATTAGAACTAATGGAATGCCAATATAAGTAATTCCAATTTGCTGCCAATCCCAATGTACAAAGGCATCAATATTTTGTCCACCGATGACTAGGATACACAAAATTAAAGCAATAATTGGTCCTAAAGGAAATAACTTAGCGTGGTATTTGAGTTCACTTAAATCATGACCTTGTAGCACAAAGGCTCTCCGGAAACGATAATGACTTAAGGCAATGCCAACCCAAGCGATGAAGCCGGTTAAGCCAGAAGCGGCCACTAACCACATATAAATCTTTTGCCCAAAGATGCTGGTTGCGAAAGTTAATAAAGAAATTAACATAGTAGCGCTTAAAGCCAGTAAAGGAATACCATGTTTGGTTGTTTTACCAAACGCTTTAGGAGCGTAATTTTCGTGTGCTAAGGCATATAACATTCTTGTCGAAGCATAAGCACCAGAATTAGCTGAGGAAAGTACGGCTGTTAAAACAATGGCATTCATTAAGCTGGCGGCAAAAGCTAGTCCAGCACGTTTAAAGACTAGGGTAAATGGCGAAACAGCAATATTACCATTAGCCGCACTCAATAAATTCTTGCTGGTGTAAGGAATTAAAGCAGCAATCACAAAGATAGATAAAATGTAAAATAATAAAATCCGCCAAAAGACTTCTTTAATGGCCTTCGGTACTGCATGTTCTGGATCTTCTGATTCCCCCGCGGTTACACCAACTAATTCAGTTCCTTGGAAGGAAAAGCCGGCAATTAAGAAGACATTTAAGATGGCTGGAAAGCCGCCAACAAAGGGGGCCTTTTTATAAGTAAAGTTCTTTAAACCAGCAGCCGGACGATACATAATTCCTAAAATCATGGCAAAGCCAATGATTAAGAAGACGATAACTGTCACCACTTTAATTAAAGATAGCCAATATTCGGTTTCACCGAAGGTAGAAACGGTTAAGGCATTAATTAAAAAGATCACGACTAAAATGAGTAAACTCCAGATCCAACCGGGAGTATGGGGCAGCCAGTATTGAATCAATAAGGCAGCTGTTGAGATATCAATCGCAACAGTAATGGCCCAGTTGAACCAGTAATTCCACCCCATCGCAAAGCCTAGTGCGGGGTCAACATATTTAGCATTATAGGTAGCAAAAGAACCCGAAACGGGCAAATGAGTGGCTAACTCACCTAAACTAGTCATTAAAAAGTAAACCATGATCCCCATGGCCAGATAGGCGATTAAGCCGCCCCCCGGGCCAGCTTTAGAAATTGTCGAACCTGAGGTCATGAATAAACCAGTTCCAATACAACCGCCTAAAGCGATCATGGAAACATGGCGGTTTTTAAGATTACGCTGTACGTGATCTTGTGAACCTTTTTCTGCCATAAAAAAATCCTCCTAAGTGAGAAGGACTCTAAAAACGATTAAAGCCTCTTTACGAAAATCGTAAAGAGGCTACTAGTATAAAATCGTAGATAGCGCCCCGCAATTGTTATTAATTGCGACAGTCTCAGACTTATTCAATCTGAACCCAACAGTGAATAAATGAAGTTAAACACCATTTCGGCTAAAAGTCCTTTCACGTTCAGGCTTAGATTCTTCATAATCGGCTGAACGTTACTCTTAAATTTAGCAACCTCTTCTTTGATTGTTTGCTTTATAATTTTAGCGCAAATTGTTGGAAAGTCAAGCCAACTTAAAGCAAGTAGTGGTAATTGGTGAAAAGTCAATTAATCCAAAATGGTTCGGTTAAAAAGAACTCATTTAAATAAGCTTTAACCGGCTAATTTAACAATTGGTATAGTTTTGGCAGCTGCTAAGCTTTAATTGCTCGCAAGTCTAGCTAGTTTTTTGAAAAATGGTATACTTATTATTGATTTTAATCTAGTAACCAAGAATTGATTTTGATGATTGGGGTAGGGAGAAAACATTGCGTAAAAGTAAAGCTTATAAAATTGCCATTCGGGCGATTTTGATTGCCATTATTTTGATTCAATCAATGACGCCATTTTTAGGTTATATTCCTTTAGGGGTACTTAATGTTACAATTATTCATATCACAGTTATTGTGGCAGCAATTGTGTTAGGCCCCAACGATGGAGCTTTGATTGGTTTTATTTGGGGATTAGGTTCATTAATACGTGCTTATGCAGCGCCGTCTAGTATTTTGGACACGATTGTGTTTACCAATCCGGTGATCTCGGTCTTGCCACGGATTTTAGTTGGCTACTTTGCTGGTTGGGTTTACCGCTGGTTATCTAATAAGCTGAAAAGTAAAACGCCAGCAATGGTGGTCGCTGCTGCTATTGGAGCATTAACCAATACATTATTAGTTTTAGGTTTAATGCGGATTCTTTATGCTTCAGCGATGGCGGCATCTTATAAAGTGCCGGTTAAAGGATTAAATTGGGCAATCATGGGAGTCGTTGGCAGTAATGGGGTGCCAGAATTATTGGCGGCGGTGATCATTGTACCGATTATTTCCTTAGCTATTTTTAAAGCTAATAAGTTTTTAGAGCGCTAATCCAGCAAGTATCGGGGTTATAAAGAACAATTAATGTATTGCTAATAAGATTATTGTTCCCATTTTCTTCAGTCAACCAATAATTAACTCACAGCTGCCTATTCAACAATAAGGGGGAAATTTGTGTCATTATTTTTTACATGCTTGTTGTTAATTAGTGCAACTATTGCAGCTAATATCATTTATTCACTTTATCCAAAAATTCCGTTAGCTTTTTATCAAATTGCCACGGGTTTTGCTTTGTCTTGGCTACCGGAATTTACACATTTTAATTTAAAACCTGGAATTTTCTTTTTGATTATTATTGCGCCACTCATGTTTAATGATGGTCAGAATACAGACTTTCATAGTTTAAAAAGTAATTTTCGTAATGTGTTGTCATTAGCGATTGTACTAGCCATTTTAACGATTGTTGTGGGCGGCTTTTTCATTCACTGGCTGTGGGATGCTTTACCATTAAGTTTGGCTTTAGCTTTAACAGCTATTGTGGCGCCTACCGATGCAGTGGCGGTTTCTTCCATCACTGCCGATATTGAAGTGCCAGAATCTTTAATGCAGAATTTAGAAAATGAATCGTTATTTAACGATGCCTCGGGCTTAGTGGCTTTAAATTTGGCGCTTGCAGCGTTTGTCACCGGAAAATTTAGTATTTGGCATAGCGTTGGGACTTTTTTGACGACTTTTGTCGGCGGAGTCATTGTGGGCATTCTGTTAGGATTAGTACTCGTTAGTATCCAAATTGTTTTTCAACGCCGTTTATTTGATGCGACTGCGATTACAGTTCCCTTTAATGTCTTGGCACCATTTATTGTTTATTTAGTGGCCGAAGAATTTCATCTGTCAGGTATTTTAGCCGCCGTTGCTGCGGGGGTAGTATTTGGTATTTATAAACGTCAGCTACGCTTGACCTCATCATCGAATCAAGTGGTTTTATCATCAACTTGGGATATTATATCTAATTTATTAAATGGGTTTGTCTTTGTCTTATTGGGAATTAGTTTGCCCCGCAATTTGCTGGCCATCGTCGATTATAATAATTTACATTTTTCCACATTGTTGTTATTGGCAAGTGGTTTGTATTTGTTGATGTTAGCCTTGCGGTTTTTATGGGTGTACTGGCGCTGGATCAAATTACCGGATACAGGTCAAAGCTTAGCAAAAACCAGTCTGATCATTGCTTTGAGTGGAATTCACGGCACAATTACTTTAGCAATGGCATTTTCGTTACCCATTATGCAACATGGTAAGTTGATTCCCTTTCGAACAGATCTGATTTTTGTGGCCGAAATTATTATCTTATTGAGTCTAGTTGTGCCTACTTTGTTGTTACCAAGACTCTTACCGGCCAAGGTCAGTCCATTTACGATTAACGAATTTACTGACCAACTAGTAAAATTGGTCAACTACGCGATTCAGGAGTTACGTGAAAATAATGACCAAAATCCACTAGCACTCAGCCATGTCATTACATTATTGAATAGCCAAAAATTAGATAATGCCCGAGCTAACCCTAAGCAAGTACGAAATTTATTAGAAAAAACCGAAAGTATTGAATTTACAGCAATCGATCACTTTGTGCAAAATAATGAAGATATCGATTCTAAGATTGTTTGGCAATACAATCGCCAACAGATATTGCAAATGCGCAAAATTATTACCAATCCATTAATTCAGTTGAAGATGTGGTGTAAGCTAGTGGTTTTGCGCTGGCGGATTCGGCGGTTAAGAAGAAAACGAGCAGTGCAGTTGTCTAAAAAAGACCGTAAAGCGTTGGCTTATAATAAGGAGCAGTTGCGTAAATTGGAGAATGTCGGTTATCAGGCTGTCAGTCAATATTTAAAGCAATTACGTGATCCAGAAAATATTGCCGAAGTTAATTTAGTGCAACATTATTATGCTTATCGGCATCAGCGCTTCAGTAACAATGAAACGGATGAAACCCAAGAACGTGATTTGATTATTATTGCTTTTCAATATGAATATGAATTTGTGCAACAAGAACTCCGCAAACATCAGTTAGCTCCAGAGCTAGTCACGGCTTTAAACGAGAAAATTTCCACAGACCAATTTGTCTATATGATGTCTGATAATTAAATAACAAGTTGACCGCTAATCGCGGCTAATTTTGAAGCACAATTAAAAAACGGTTCATCGCCAGTTAAACAAGTGATGGACCGTTTTTTTAATTAGTAAGTAGCAGATGCTTAATTTAATAAACCGGGCGGTTTGCACCTTGAGTGTCTGGATCAGCGATACCAATACTTTCGTAACTATATTGCTTTGGATCGGCAATTATTTTTAAAACCGCGTCCGCAATACTTTGACGTGAGCCTGAAACACCTAAATAAGGTTGCGCTTGAGTCGTAATTTGATACTTGATTGCGGGGCGGTCGTTTAACCAAGGTAAACGCAATGTTGTGTAATTTAAACCAGATTCTTTGAGGATTTGGTCGCTCTGTCTAGCAGATGGTAAACCGCGTCCAATATATTCAGCGTTCCAGCGGCCAAATTCACCGCCAACTTCGTGATATAATCCCAGCACATTGGCAAACAGTACCCGGTTAACCCCCTGCTGTTTCATAGCAGTAACTACGTTTTGGGTGATGCGATTTTTTGAATCGTGATCAACGACGGCTACAAAGACTAAATCTTGGTTTATCATGGCTTGGTTTACTGCCGCCTCATCTAGTAAATCGCCTTCGATTAAAGTTACCCGAGAATTATTTTGGTAGCGGGCTAGACGCCGTTTGTTTCTTAAAAATAAAGTCAAATGAATATTTTGAAATTGTTGTTCGGACAGAATTCGTTCTTCAACAATCCGCGCAATCTGCCCGTTGGCTGCCATAATTAAAATATTAGTCATTTGCTAAAACCTTCTTTATTACAAATTTTAGTGGCAGTGTACACCTTGGAGTCGACTCTAAGACAAGATTAATTCAGTCTGTTTTTTAGAAAAAGATTATAATCAAGTTGAAAAATATAATATTGGAGGATTGCAAAATGGCTTATTTTAAGGGTATTTCACATGTTGGTATCACTACGCAAGATTTTGACCAGAGTGTTGACTTGTATGAAAAATTAGGTTTTCAGTTAATTAATCAAGAAGACAATCAAGGCAGTAAAGTCGGTTTCTTGCAACTAAATGACTTGCTGATTGAATTATATGAAGCACCGATTAATCCTGTGAATGGTGCAATTAATCACCTGGCATTAGATACCGATGACATTCAAGCAGCCTATGATTATGTGCACCAATTGGGTTTTGAATTTATTGATGACCAGGTGATGCATTTACCATTTTGGGAACATGGAATTAGTTATTTTAATTTTTACGGTCCGAACCATGAAATTATTGAAGTTTGTCAGAGAAATCAAAAATAAACAAAAAATGCAGTTTACAAATGTTTTGTAAACTGCATTTTTAATAGAAATATTATTCAACTTCAGAAAATTGTTTGATCAAAGTCTGCAGTGAAGGCTGACTTGTTGCTGAGACATCGTAAAGTTTACGATAATGATCAATTGTAGGTTGATCAAATAGATCTTCATTGACGGGAACAAAACTGGTATCAATTGGATCAATATTTTGAATCTTTGCATCTAACACAATAGGTAAATGATTACCTTGCTTTTGTAATTCATCAATTTGTTGCATGGTTTGCTGTAATTCACTTAAGTTTTGCACAGTAAAACCGTGAGCACCCATGGCTGTGGCCACTTGTCCCCAATCAGCCCCTAATAAGTTGATACCATACATGGATTGTTGATTTTGAATTTTTTCATGTTCGATATAACCAAAGGAATTATTTTCCAAAACGACATTGATGACTGGTAATTGATATTTGACCTCGGTTAATAAATCAGGCATGACCATTGCAAAGCCACCGTCGCCAGAAATACTCCAAACTTGTTGGTTAGGGTAATTCAATTGGGCGGCTAAGCCTGCGGGTAAGCCAAAGCCCATGGTCCCATACCAGGGGGACATGGTAAATGATTGGTCTTGATTAAATGGTAATTGGCGAATAGACCATTCTGTATTATTACCAACATCTAAACCATAAACGGCATTGTTCGTACTGTGTTCTTTAATGGCTTGAATCACACCTTCAGCTCGCAAGCCGTCTTTGTCATCTTGGGCGCATTGCAGTAACCATTGATCCCAATTAGCTTTGTTTTGCTTAGCTGCTTTGACAAACGGAGTTTCAGGTCGTTGATAGCCACTAGCTAATAACGCTTTGAAAAATTCGGCACTATCAGCTAAAACGGTCACGCTGGCATCGTATTGTTTGCCCAAATCGGCTAAATTATTATTCACTTGAATAAATTTGACAGAATCGGGTAAAAAGCGCGCAAACGGATAATTGGAACCAACAAAGATAACTAAATCGCTCGCGTTAGTAACTTCAAAGCCAGGTTTGGTCCCTAATCGACCCCGTGAACCCATGAAGTTGGGATGGTCAGTTGGAATAACGCCAGTTGCAGGAACGGTGGTTAAGACGGGTAAGTTTAATTGTTCCACGACTTGTACTGCCAGTTCTCTTGTTCCCTTGGTGCCTTGACCTAGCCACAAAACGGGCCGTTGCGCTTCTTTTAAAGCTGTAATAACCTGTTGGATCTCCGTTGCAGTTGGCTTTAATAAATTAGCCGGTTTGTGGGCAATGGCAGCTGTTTGGAAACCTTGAAAATCAATTTCTTGGCCTGATAAATCATCCGGTAAAATGACAACGGAAACTGATTTAGTAGCATAAGCATGACGAATAGCTTCGTCTACTAAGTAAGGAATCTGTTCAGCTGTAGTAGCTTGCTTATGAAATTCTGCTACGTCGGCAAAGATGGGATCTTCATTCATTTCTTGGAAAAAGTTCGTATTCATAATGCCAGTGGCTGATTGACCGACGAGTGCTAAAACGGGGACATGATCCATCTTGGCATCATATAAGCCATTCAACAGGTGGACACCACCGGGACCAGCAGAAGCAAAACTAACGCCAATTTTACCAGTCAACTTAGCATCAGCGGTGGCTGCTAAAGCACCAATCTCTTCATGACGGACTTGAATGTACTTGAGCTGTTCACGTTCTTGATATAAACCTTCTACGGCATTATTGATTGAGTCAGCCGGAATACCATATAAATGATCAATGTTCCATTTGACTAAGACTTGAGCCAAAGCACGACCTGCAGTCATCTTGGTCATAAAATCACTCCTTAATTTGCGATTATTTAATTTTTAACAAGAAAAATCATGTTTTATGGTTTCATATATAGATTATTATACGGTCTTGAGGCGGTGACTGTTAATTATTTAGCTCAGCTGGTGCATGATGCTGCTGATAATTAGTGATGATTAATTGTACTAAACCTTGGGCAACGTTAGTATTTTTGAGTAAGGGACCGTGGGCATAGCTACCAATTGTATTTTTATAAATCATGCCTTCGACACCATCATCTGGATTATTGCCGTAACCTTCAATCATTTTGCCAAACGGTTTTAACTGCTTGGAATCATCAAAGAAAGTTTGCCCACTGTGATTTTCAAATGCATGAACTTCACCAAATTTGGTGGTGAAATGCGTATCACCAATCATTCGTTTTTGAGGATTAAAAACGGTGTGAAAGGGGAGAATGTCCAAACATTGAATGGTTTGCCCGCCACTCGTTTGATAATAGGAGCCCAAGAATTGATAGCCGCCGCAAATTCCGAGCATGGGGCGATTGTCTTCAATATAGTCGGTAATGGTTTGTTTGTGGCGTAAAATATCGTGCGCGACCACCGATTGCTCAAAATCTTGCCCACCACCAAAGAACAAAAAATCGTAGTCTAAGGCATTGAAGTCATCATTTAAGCTAATATTGGTTACGGTGCAATCAAAATTTTGCTGCTTTAAAAAATAACGTAAAATTTTGACATCGCCCGAATCACCGTAGGTGTTCATTAAATCTTCATATAAATAAGCAATTTTAACTGGTTGCATTCTTAGAATTTCCTCATTAAACTATTTACTATTAATCTCCAATAGTTTAAACTGTCTGATAAGAAAAGTCTAGGAGTGATCAACTTGCAAGCAATTGACCAACAACAATTACAGCGATTTCATCAAGATTTAAAACAACAACCAGCTGCGGCAATTAAAGGAGCTTTAGTGCAGAATAATGGGTTTAATAAAGCCACCCAAAATCAAGCACAGTTGCGGCAGTTAAACCCAGAATTTAATGTTGAAGTAGCCACTGGTAAAGTCTCGAATCAAAAAAAGTCTGGGCGCTGTTGGTTATTTTCAACGCTCACAACTTTGCGCACGAAGTTTGCGATGAAATATCAAATTAAAGATTTTGAATTATCTCAGAATTACCTGTCTTTTTATGACCGCTTGGAAAAAGCGAATGTTTTTTACCAACAAGTGATTGCAACCGCTGATCGGGAGTTAACGGATCGGTATGTGGCCCAATTATTAGCGGGACCGGATGAAGATGGTGGCCGTTGGAATTACGGATATAATTTGGTTCAAAAATACGGGGTGGTACCCAAATATGTGATGCCGGAAACTTATAATTCGGAACATACGCAGGAATTTTCCCAAGTTTTGAATACTAAATTGCGTAAAGACGCGGAAAAATTGCGCTCTTTAGTGCAACAACAAGCATCAGATGAACAAGTACAACAAAGTATCAAAGCCATGCTCAGTGAAGTTTACCGTATTTGTGTGCTATGTTTTGGCCAGCCACCAGTTAACTTTGATTTAGAATTAAAAACGGATACTGGTAAATTAATTCAAGCAACGAACATTACACCACAACAATTTGCACAAGAATATTGTGCTTATCCATTTAACGACTATGTTTCTTTACTCAATGCGCCACAAGCTAGCAAACCATACGGTCGGACGTATCATCTCAAAGACGATACGAATATGGTGGGCACTAAGCAACAAAAAGATTTAAATTTGCCAATCGAACGTTTAAAGCAAATTGCCATTCAGCAATTACAAGCGGGAGATACAGTGTGGTTTGGCAATGATGTTAGTGCGCAGTCTAATCGTCAGCAAGGACTATTAGCGGGTGATTTGTATCAGTATCAAGAATTATTGGCGATGGATTTAACGATGACAAAAGAACAACGCTTAGAAACTCGGCAAGCTCAAATGTCTCACGCCATGGTTTTGACTGGTGTTGATTTAGATGAACAAGGCCACGCACGCAAATGGAAAGTGGAAAATTCTTGGGGCGAACAAGTCGGTACGAAGGGCTATTTTGTCATGGATGATCAATGGTTTAGTGACTATGTATACGAAATTATTGTTCAAAAAGCATTCTTGACTCCTGTGGAACAACAACAGTGGCAACAAGATCCAATTTTGGTTCCTGCTTGGGATCCATTGGCTTAATCCAGAAAATTTTAACAGTTAAATATTAAGATAATAAGAGATTAGATAAGGCAAAGGCCAATTATTTCTAATCTCTTATTTAATATTCATGTTTAATCATAAAAGAAAGTGAAAAATATGAAAATAGGAATGTTTTCAGCCTCAACACCCATTAGTGCACGCGCACCTCAGCGCTACTTACGAGCGGTTAATTTCTTAAAACAACAAGGTGTTTCGGTAGTGGCAGGGGCATTAACCGGACAAAGTGAGTTTTATCGTTCGGGCTCAATTCGGCAGCGTGCACAGGAAATTAACGAATTAATCTATCGGGACGATATCCCTATTTTAATGGCCGCCATTGGTGGCAATAATACTAATTCAGTGTTACCCTATGTGGATTTTTCTTATTTGAATCGGCATCCCAAGACGATTATCGGTTATTCGGATACGACAGCCTTACTTTTAGCTGTGCAAGCACAGGCTCCCAATTGTCGGGTGATTTATGGTCCGGCAGTGGTGGCTTCCTTTGGTGAATGGCCACCGTATGTGGATTTGATGTGGCAAGATTTATTAGCTGTTTTACAGGCTAGTACAACGGTAACTTTACACCAACGTCCATATTGGAGTGAGGAAGCTATTAATTGGGAGAAGTGGCAACACCCTAAAAAGCGCCATGCTAATCACTGGCATTATACAGTAACTCCTTATTTAACAGGTCGCGTGATAGGCGGCAATTTAAATACCATGGCGGGGATTTTTGGTACGAAATATTTTCCACGGCTGCAAACAGGTGACATTTTATTACTGGAAGATGCACAAAAAGATGCGGCGACGGTGGAACGTAGTTTTGCGCATCTAAAAATAGCGGGAGTCTTTGACCGAATTGGCGGTATTATTTTGGGAAAGCACGCCTTGTTTGACGACCAACAAAGTCACCATCGCCCCATTGATATTTTACAAGAGGTCCTTAATAATCCTGACTTACCAATTATTTATGATTATGATAGTTGTCACACAGTGCCAATGTTGCCTACTGTTTTGGGAGCACAAATTCAGATTGATGCAGTTTCTAAAACAGTACAGTTTGATGTAACTCACAAATTTAATTCATAAACCCACCGCAAAGCATGTTGGTTATCTAGCAATTCAATCGTTCCCCGTTTTTGAAAACCAGTTTGTTCAATTAAATGTTGCATGCGTAGATTTTGCGGATGCGTATCAATGCGTAAATTTTGGTAACCCTGTTGATAAACTTGCGTGATTAAATTAGACATGAGATAACGGCCCAGCTGTTGGCCGCTAAACTGTGGATTAACGGTAAAGCGGTGAATAACAGCATAAGGCTCATGACTGTGATAGTTGTTATTGGCTAAAGTTTGATAATTAGGATCAGGGCCATTAATTAGCGCTGCAGTACCAACAACTTGTTGTTGTAAACATAACGACCAACTGGCGTGTTGAGTGATATCCTGCTGGATTTGACGAATATTAGGATGGCCATCTTGCCACTGGTTGATGTGATCTTTTGCGAGAAGTTGTTGCGCGGCGGTAATGAGGGTTTGAATTTGCTGTAAATCATTATTTTGGGTTAAACGTAAAAAAGGTAACATAAAAGTCCTGCTTTCTATAAAACTTTGATTCCAGACAGCTGCGGAAAAAGAGCTAATTCTTGGGGTTAATTTTACTATAATGTTTGTTAAAAAAACATGTATAATAGTAGACAGTTATTGCGTTTACTAGCTAATTAAGATAGGATAATTGTGAAACATAAGCTATGTTTCACGTGAGGAGTTTACATGAGTCCGCAAGAATTTCAACAAGCCTTAAGTAAGGAAGGGGTTAATTTGTCATCCCAACAATTGACCCAATTTCAGCTATACCTAGATTTATTAATTCAGACCAATAAAGTGGTTAATTTAACGAGTATTACCGATCCCGCTGAAATTTATGTTAAGCATTTTTATGATTCGGCAGTAGCTCTCTTGGTGCAACCACAGTTACAACAAGCTGTGAGTTTAGCCGATATTGGTTCTGGCGCTGGTTTTCCAGGCTTAGTTTTAAAAATTATTAATCCTCAGTTGCAGTTAACAATTGTCGATTCGTTGAAAAAACGGATTAATTTTTTGGAGCAAGTCGTGCAAACTCTCCGGTTAGATAATGTCCAGTTGATTCATGCGCGTGCAGAAGAATTTGGCCGCCAAAAAGATTATCGGGAACACTTTGATTTTGTGACGGCGCGCGCGGTGGCTAAGTTACCCGCATTATTAGAATTGTGTTTGCCAGTGGTGAAGTTAGAGGGGACTTTTATTGCTTTAAAGTCTCAACAAGCACAAAATGAACTTGATCAAGCACAAAATGCTTTACAGGTTTTAGGTGGTCAAGTTACTAAATTACAACAATGGCAATTGCCGGAGCAAGCGGGGTTACGCGAATTAATTTTAATCAAAAAAATCCATAAGACACCAGCTAAATATCCCCGCAAGCCCGGAACGCCCACGAAACAACCGTTATAAGAGTTTTTGTCATAGTAGGAGGAGTACGGAGTGTCATTTTGGGAACACTTTAAAGAGAAAAATGGCCCTACCAAAACGGACCAAGTTCAAGAAATTCCGTTAGCACAAGTGATTGTTAATCGCTATCAGCCACGGCAAAAATTTGATAATGAGAAAATTTTAGAGTTAGCGCAGTCTATTGCTACTAATGGTTTATTGCAACCAATTATTGTGCGGTTAACAGCTGATCAAAAGTATGAGTTAATTGCTGGTGAACGGCGCTTTCGCGCTATTAGTCAGCTACAATGGTCCAAAATTCCGGCCATTGTACGCGATTATGATGACCAACAGTCGGCCTCATTAGCTTTAATTGAAAATTTGCAACGACAAGATCTCAATCCGATTGAGGAAGCAAAAGCTTATCAAAATTTGATGCAAATGAATCATTTGACGCAAAAGGATTTGGCGAAACATTTGGGTAAGAGTCAATCTTATATCGCTAATAAAATTCGCTTATTAAACTTAACCCCCACCGTGCAAACGGCTTTAGCCCAGGGGCAAATCTCTCAACGTCACGGCCGTGCCTTATTACAAGTACCGGTTGCGCATCAAAGTCAGTTATTAGCGCAGATTCAAGCTAAACACCTAACGGTGCAACAAACGGAGCGTTTAATTCAAAAAGAGCAACAACCAGCGCCTGCTAAGCAGCATAAAAAAATTCGGGCCTTAACTTCGAAAAGTTCACAATTAGCCATTAATACTGTGCGCGATTCAGTGAAATTGGCGCGAAAAAATGGAGCACAATTTGTTTACCAAGAAACAGAAACTGACCAAGAATACCAAATGATTATCACAATTAAAAAGGAGAACAAGCATGGTTAAAGTAATTTCACTCGCCAATCAAAAAGGTGGCGTTGGTAAAACAACGACGACCATTAACTTGGGTGCTTGTTTATCTGAACTAGGACAGCGAGTATTAGTCATTGATATTGACCCGCAAGGCAATGCCACTAGTGGTTTAGGTATTAAGAAAGTTGATGTGGCACAAGATATTTACGATGTCATTATTAATGAAATGCCCTTGAAAGATACAATTATGCATACACAGCGCAAAAACTTGGACATTGTGCCCGCTACTATTCAATTAGCGGGGGCCGAAATGGAACTAACTTCAATGATGGCCCGTGAAACCCGCCTCAAGGAGGCCGTTGGTTCGATTGCTACTGATTATGATTACGTATTGATTGATTGTCCACCTTCCTTGGGGCAATTATCCATCAATGCTTTTACTGCTAGCAATTCAATTATTATTCCAGTACAAAGCGAATACTATGCTTTGGAAGGATTGAGTCAATTGTTAAATACGATTCGCTTAGTGCAAAAACATTTTAATCCCGATTTAGCCATTGAAGGTGTGTTGTTAACAATGTTTGACGCGCGAACTAATCTTGGGACCCAAGTGGTAACGGAAGTACAAAGTTATTTTGGAGATCACGTTTATAAAACGATTATTCCACGGAATACTCGTTTAGCCGAAGCTCCTAGTTATGGTTTGCCGATTATTGATTTTGATCGTAAGTCACGGGGAGCGGAGGTCTATTTGCAATTAGCCAAGGAGGTTATGAACAACGATGCCCGATAAAAAGAGAAGCGGCTTAGGTCGCGGAATTGATGCCATCTTTTCAGATTTTGAAAATAATGAAATTAGTTCTGAAAATGTTGTTGAGATTTCCTTAGAAGCCATTCGTCCCAATCCGTATCAACCACGTAAAAGCTTTGATCAAGAAGCTTTAAATGAATTGGCGCAATCAATCAAAGAAAATGGCGTGTTTCAACCGATTGTGGTGCGTAAAAGTGTTAATGGTTACCAGATTGTAGTGGGGGAACGCCGTTTTCGCGCTAGTAAAATAGCTCAACGACAAACAATTCCCGCCATTGTTCGGCAATTAGACGAAAGCCAAATGATGGAAATTGGCGTTTTGGAAAATCTCCAGCGTGAAGATTTAAATCCGATTGAAGAGGCACAGGCTTATCAAACTTTAATTGAAAAATTGCATTTAACGCAGGAACAAGTGTCGGAACGTCTGGGCAAGAGTCGACCTTATATTGCAAATTATTTACGCCTACTCAGTTTGCCTAACCAAACGAAACAATACTTAATTAATGGTCAATTGACGATGGCGCAAGCTCGGACTTTATTGACTTTTAAAGATCCACAAAAAATTGATCAAGTAGCGAAGATGGCCGTCCAACAAAGCTTAACTGTGCGACAATTAGAAGCAATGGCTAATCAACCTGTGAAAACCAAAAAGAAAATAACCAAATCTCCCTTCATTCGGGCCACTGAAGAGCAGTTGGTTGATAAGTTTGGTACTAGTGTGAAGGTGACCGATGGCAAAAATGGTAAAGGTAAAATTCAAATTGATTTTTCTTCGACGAAAGATTTAAATCGAATTTTAGATTTATTAGACATTTCTGTTGATTAAGGGGGCCAATATGTATCAGCTAGGTGATATTGTTTTAATGAAAAAACCGCATGCTTGTAGCTATAATCGCTGGGAGGTTGTGCGCTTAGGTGCCGATATTAAGATCCGGTGTTTAGGCTGCGGCCACCAAGTGATGATGCCTCGGGCGGAATTTAATAAAAAATTCAAAAAAATTATTACCAAAGAGCACGAAGTTAAAACCGCTCAAGAAGAATTTTATATCGCAACTGCAAAACTAAAAATACCTAATCAATTAAATTAATAAGGAGTTTAGATCATGGCTTTAACAGCAGGAATCGTTGGTTTACCTAATGTGGGTAAATCAACTTTATTTAATGCAATTACCAAAGCAGGAGCAGAAATGGCTAATTATCCCTTTGCCACTATTGATCCCAATGTCGGGATGGTTGAGGTGCCAGATGCGCGTTTAAAGCGGATTGATGAATTAATTCCCGCTAAGAAAATTGTTCATACCACATTTGAATTTACGGATATCGCCGGGATTGTTAAGGGTGCTAGCCAAGGTGAAGGTTTGGGTAATAAATTTTTAGAAAATATTCGCCAAGTGGATGCAATTGTGCACGTGGTGCGGGCCTTTGCTGATGATAATATCACTCATGTCAATGGTAAAATTGATCCCTTGGATGATATTGAAACGATTAATTTGGAATTAAGTATTGCGGACTTGGATAGTGTCAATAAGCGCTTAGCTAAAGTTGAAAAAGTAGCACGCACCAAAGATAAAGCGGCAGTGGCAGAATTAGCCGTTTTACAAAAAATTCAACCAGTCTTAGAAGCAGGCGGTGCCGTGCGGAGTATTGATTTCAGTGAGGAAGAGCAGCCAATCGTTAAGGGGTTATTTTTATTAACCGCCAAGCCAGTTTTATACGTAGCTAATATTGCTGAAGATGACATGGCCGATCCTACTCAATCACCATATTATCAACAAGTTGCAGACTATGCTGCAAAGGAAAATGCAGAAGTGATTGGTATTTCAGCCAAAACGGAAGAAGAAATTGCGGAATTAGATGATGATGAACGCCAAGTCTTTTTGGAAGCTGAAGGTGTAGAAGAATCCGGGTTAGATCGGTTGATTCGTGCTAGCTATCATTTATTAGGTTTAGCGACGTTCTTTACGGCTGGTGGTCCAGAAACCAGAGCTTGGACGTTTAAGCAAGGAATGAAAGCTCCCCAAGTGGCTGGAGTGATCCATTCAGATTTTGAACGGGGCTTTATTAAAGCTGAGACGGTTTCGTATGCCGATTTAGACAAATATGGTAGTATGCAAGCAGTCAAAGAAGCTGGACGTTTACGGCTTGAAGGTAAAGATTATGTAGTTCAAGATGGAGATATTATTGAATTCCGGTTTAATGTTTAGGAGTAGCTATGGATCCCAGAGATAAAAATAAACAAGCACAACAACACCAACAAGAACAACAGCAGCAACGTACTCAAAAACGAGAACATCAATTAGAAGTTGAAGAGCAAATTAAAGATGCCACGCCCGAACAATTACGTCAAAAACTAAGTAATAAAAATGAAGATTACTTATTTCGGTTGCAAAAAGGGCTGACACAGCAAGGAAAAACGCCACAACAAGCCCAAACATTGGTTGATGGTTTGCTACAAGAAGTCCTTGATAATCAAATTAAGGGGATTCCGGCGCGCCAACTTTATGGTTCCGTAACGACGAAAATCGATTCGTTGATTCATAAAAAGGCGCCGAAGGCTACAGCTTCCAATACACCGACTTGGCAAATGGCGGTGGATAATTCCTTGTTATTTGTAGCGATTTTTGCCATTATGTATGGAGTGATGAGCTTATTCATTAAGCATCCTAGTCGGCAAAACCAAAGTGGAATTTTATCTATTTTAGTGATTGCGATTGTTTGGGGCGTTTTATTCGGTTGGTTGAATAAACGCATGTTAGCAGAGGATCACAAACGCGAACCTTTCTGGAAAACCATTTTGATTATCATTATTGGTTTGTTGATCATGTTCTTTGTCTGGATGTTAACGGTGCTTGTCCCACCAGTCCTCAATCCGATTTTACCAGCTTGGGCTGAAATAGTAATTGCCATCGTAGCTTATGCAGCTCGCTGGGGCTTTCGGAAGTATTATCATATTACGTTTAGTTCGTTTACCGGACGGTAGAAATTTTAATTTTTGGAAATAATAGAGATTGAAGTGAAGTTTGCTGTTTAAGCTTTTACATTCAATCTTTTTCTTTTGGAGAAAATTGTCCTAAAAACGGCTGGTATACTTAAAAAAGTAATTGCTGGCAAACCTAATTAAAAATTGCCATTGTAATGAAAGAAATTAATTAATGTTATTGTCCCAACATCCTGGTTTTATTTACAGATGCCTAGCTGGAATTTGTAAAGCTAGATTAACGGCATCATCCCAACATCCTGGTTTTATTTACAGATGCCTAGCTGGGTTCCATTATTGTTTGTTACAGGTTATCTAGAGTAGGTACTTTTGCTTTAATTTTAGTAGTTATTTTCATTATTAAACTCATATTTATATACAAAAAAAGAGCAGAACAAAAAGTTGCTCACTTTTGTTCTACTCTTTTTACTGACTGAAAATAGCTAATTCTAAGCAGTGACGGTCTTATCTTTTTGTCCTAGACTAGCTAAGAACATTACAATTAAGCAGATAATACCAATCACGGCCATGATGCTCATCATACTACCAGTTGTGCTACCATTAGGTAGATAGAAAATATTGGTTAAAGCTTCCATTGGGAATTTAATTGGGGTCCAACTAAAGATAAAGTCTCTTTGGAATGCGGTTAAGGCTTCCTTAGGATAAGCAGCAACAGCCATTGATAACATCCAAACGGCCATTGCGATTAATTGACCGCCCATCCCCAACCAATCAAAGAGGGCACTGAGTAAATAGAAGAAGACTAAGACTGAGGTAAAGAGTATTCCGAGATAAGATCCAGTATTTGGAATTGGTACGGAGAAGGCACTGCTAATTCCGTAAATTACTAGTGTAACAATAGCAGCTAATAAAATACCAGAGACAGCTTGCTGTCCTACTAATCTAGTGGTTAAACGCTTGGTCTTGGTTTGGGCTTTCAAATAGCGCCATAGCATCATGTTACCCATCATGGCTCCAATCCAGATAAAGACCGTGGTCATCATTGGCATCATGCCGCTCATTGATTTATCAGGTACTTTATTGATATTCTTAACTTGGGGCACCATTAAATTATTAAGTGCGGAGTAAGCTTGTGGTGACAATTTAACGGATTTTTGAGCAAGTTGTAGGTTGATTTGTTTACTCATTCCTGCGTTTAATTTATTAATTAAGACCGGGAGGCCGGTAGTTAAAGCAGAACTGGCTGAGACGTTCGAACCTTGGCTAATAATGATTTTAACTTTAATCGGCTGTGGCGCAGCTGGCTCCGGCTTGTTGGTCATACTGGCGATAGCCACTTGCTGTACGTAAGTGCCAATTTGTTTTTGTTTTTGTGAGAAATTCTTTGGGAAAACAATAATTCCGTAAGCCTTGTGTTCGTTAATTGCCTTTTTGGCAGTTGAAACAGAATCTTTTTTAATAAATTTGATTTTGGCATCTTTTTTGGTGCCAGCATCATGTAATTTATCAGCGATTTTCTGGGACTGGGGACCTTTGTCCAGATCAACCACTGCCACGGGTAATTTTTTAACAGCTACGTTATTGCGGACACCGATTTGAATACCGCCTAAAAAGGTTACCATTAAGGTGGCAGCAATTATCGCAATCCAAAAGCCTTTAGCTTTTAAGAAATTGAAAAATTTCATACTTGTGAAAACTCCTTTGCTTGTGTGATTGTTCCATTTTAGCCACATTAATATTAAAAATCATTAGTTAATTTTTCTGAAAATGTTCGTTTTGCGACATTTTTAAGCAAAGTGCTCACTATTTGAGGAGAAAATATGGATTTACGTAAAAAAAAGACAATAAAAGCTATTGTAGAGGCCTTTATAGAATTGGTTAATAAAAACGGCTATCACAAATTAACGATTAATCAATTAGCCCAAAAAGCAATGATTAATCGCAATACGTTTTATAACTATTTTGAAGATAAAGAAGATTTAGTAGAAAAATTAAGTCAGAGATTTATTGTAGATTCTAAGGACGTGTTAGACAACGCGATCACAAACCAAAGTGCTGAGCACATTCATTATTTTTTTGAACATCGTGAGTTGATTCAAGCATTATTTAATAGTAAATTTTATTCACAACATCAAGATTTTGAGAGTCAATTGGCGCAATCTTTTAAAGAATTATTACACCAAAAGTATCAATGGTCGCCGGATTCATTACAGTCGTCGTTGGTTAGTATTAATGCCATTTCTGTGATTAAGTATATTGTCTCAACTGAGATTGAAATTACGGCTGAACAAATTAATCAAGCCCGCCAGGCAATGTTTTCGGTGATTAATCAAGGCTCCGATAAATAATTGGAATATTCAAAGAGCGTTGTTCAACTTCCAAGTTGAACAACGCTCTTTTGCTGAAGCTAAATGGGAAAAATGACCTTCAACGATTTCATCAGGAACATTTTCAGGCCAGTAGACTTGGCTTCAAGCAATTTGCATAGTCACATAACTTTCATAAATTCGGCTGATGATAACCTTATGATTAATGATCATGATAAAAGTGAAAATATATTGTAGGAACTATTTATCTAAATCTTTAGCAATTTGTTGCATTCCGACTTCAATATCGTTGATCCGCTGGGAGTATTCGCCGAGCTTATCAGTATAGGTATCAGCTTTAGCGGTACTAGTGAGGTTTTTATAATGTAATTTATGTTCGAGGCTAGCCCACATGTTCATGCCGCTAGTGCGTAATTGCACTTCTACGGGAATATCTTTGTGCGTTTGATTGGCTAAAAAGACCGGGACACTAACAACTAAGTGCAACCCACGGTAACCGTTAGGTTTAGGGTGATTTAAGTAATCTTTGCTTTTGATTAATTTGACGTCGTCTTGATTAATTAAGGCTTCTTTAACGCGCAAAATATCATCCAGATAATTGGTAATAACACGAATGCCAGCAATATCGAGCATGTTTTTATTGATACTTTCAATTGAATAAGGGAGCTGTTTGCGTTCTAGTTTATCAAATAAACTGGCGGGACTTTTGATTCGCTCTTCAATGAGATTAATCGGATTGTGATGGTGCGTGATGGAATACTCATCATCTAAGTTTTCTAACTTCGTGCCGATCTCTTTAATGGCAGAACGGCGTAACATATATAGGTTAATTAGTTGAGTGAGATCAATGTCTTGATCTTTCATGAGGACGGAACTAATCTGCATTTCAATTTGGTCAATACTTAAAAAATTATTACGTTCTAGAATCATAAGAGAACCTCCAATGTTCATTATTATAGAACTTTTTGTTTGGTAGAACTATTTTGAAAGTTTGAAGATTTTGTGCTTGAAAGCCGAAAAAATTTATATTAAAATTACACATTGTAATATTGTTTTTACAAATATAAGGAGATGGAAAATGGTTAATCGACGTGTAACTAAGGAGCAGATTGTTCAAGTTGCGCAGCAAATCGTTTTTGATGATGGCATTCGTTCGCTATCATTTCCACTCATCGCCCAAAAATTGGATATTCGTTCGCAAACTTTGTACAATTACTTTAAGAATCTGCAAGATTTAATCAATCAGATTGGTGCGGACTTTATGGACAATTTGTATCAATTATTTATGGATAATTTGCTTGGTCTGTCCGGCAAAGCGGCGTTTCAAAAGTATGGGGAAGTGGCCCATCATTATTTTGAAAGTCAGGGTAAACTGGTGGAACTAGTTTATGAAGTCCATCGCTTTAGTCATGATAGCCTGTTTTATCAAAAGACAGCCCGTAATTGGCAAATCTTGGATAAATTGGTCACGGGGGTGCATTTGAAGCATATGCATGCGAAGAATTTTGTCCAAACTTTTATTAGCGCGGTACTCGGCTTTACCGCTATTGAAATGATGGGTTTCTTACCATCTGAACAAAAGCAACGCCAACAGTCATTTCAAGAACTTCTGGCGTTGCAGCTCAATGAAATTATTGAATAACTAAGAGAAATTAATAAGGAGTAGTTTGTTATTTATGATTAAAAAAGAATGGAAATTTATTGGCAAACACCATATGATTTGGATTTCATTGATTGCCATTGCATTAATTCCCTTTTTGTATTCCATTTTCTTCTTGCGTTCAGTTTGGGATCCGTATGGTGAAACGCAACATCTTCCTGTCGCCGTGGTTAACGAAGATAAGCCAGTGCACTATGAGGGGAAAAAGTTAGCGGTAGGGCAGCAAACGGTGAAAAAATTGAAAAAAAATCACCAGTTAGGCTGGCGCTTTGTCTCCGCTAAACAAGCAAAAAAGGGTCTGAAAGATCAAAAATATTTTACAGTGGTGACGATTCCGAAGGATTTTTCTAAAAATGCGGCAACTGCTTTAGACAAACATCCTAAGAAAATGAAGTTACAATACCAAACTAATGATTCCTTGAATTATATTGGCAGTGTGATTAGTCAGATGGGAGTTACTAAGTTAAATTCTCAAGTTCGATCTGCGGTCACTCAAGCTTATGCGCAGGCCATGTTTGCTGGTTTAAATGTGATTACCCATGGCATGCAACAGGCAGCGAGTGGTGCTAGTCAACTCAACGTTGGTACGGTCACATTGAGCGATGGTTTGAATCAATATACGGCGGCAGTATCCCAGGTTAATGATGGTGTGCAAACTTTGAGTTTAAATGTTGCGCCATTAACGAACGGGATTGCGCAATTAAAACAACAAGTGCAACCTCTAGCAAGCAGTGTCAGCCAATTAAGTAACGGTGCTAATCAATTAAGTTCCGGCTTGGCCCAGTTACAAAATGCTGTGAGCGCGAGCGCTTCTGGCAGTCAACAAGCACAATTACAACAAGTTGTTGCGGCTTTACCTCAAATCAATTCTGGTTTGCAACAATTAAATCAAACCTTACAACAAACAAATACTGGTGCCTTAGGTAATTTTCAAAATAATTTAGCAGGAATTGGTAGCCAAACGCAAACGATTGGTAGTAATTTACAACAAGCTAGTCAAACTTTGGCCAGTTTGAATACAAATACCGGTAGTGGAGTTGATGTGGCAACCAGTTCCCAAGCAATTATTGGTCAAATCAATCAAGAATTAGCTAATCAAGGAACGCCACTGACGGCTGATCAACAAGTTATTGTTAGTCAAGCGGTACAATCTGGTTTAGCTCAAGGAACTGATAGTAGTGCTTCCAGTAACTTGCAACCAGCTTTACAAAGTGTAGCTGGTAATTTGCAGGCAGCCAGTGCCGCTACACAAGGCATTGGAGCTAACTTACAAGCAGTGCAACAAGCACAACCGCAATTACAACAAATTCAAGGTCAATTAGGTCAACTACAAGGTAGCGTCCAACAATTAGCACAAGCTTCTAACTTAGCTTTACCCGGTGCTAGTCAGGCAATCAACCAATTGAACTCGGGTGTGCAAGGCATTCAAAGTGCTTTAAATGGTACGGGTACACAGGCAGGTTTGACCTCGGGTGCTAATCAGTTAGCTAGTGGTTTGTCACAACTCAATCAATCTGTACCAACATTAACTAACGGGATTGATCAATTAGATGCTGGTAGTCAGCAATTGGGTTCAGGTGTGCAACAGTTGGCTAGTGCCACCGGCCAACTGGCATCTAGTGGTGAGCCGTTAACCGCGGGTGCGCAACAATTACTCAGTGGTAGTGGTCAATTAGGTCAAGCCTTGAATCAAGGTTCACAGACGTTAAGTCAAATTAAACCAACTACTAAAAATGCTCAGATGATGGCTGCGCCGACTAAGGTTAAACAGCATCATTACAGCCGCGTATCTAATTATGGTCATGCGCTAGCACCGTATGTATTGTCAGTGGCATTATATGTTGGTTCTATCGTCTTTAACTTTATTTATCCGATTCGTCGTGTTTCTGAGACAGGAAAACCTTCTTGGCAATGGTTCTTAAGTAAAATTAGTGTGGGAGCAGTGATTGCTGTCGCAATGGGCGTGTTAAATGCAGGCTTGATGTTAGTCGGTGGACTGCAACCAGATAATTTAGGCGAGTACTTTACGATTGCCATTTTATTCTCGCTGACGTCGATGTTCCTAATTATGTTTTTGGCGATGTTATTAGATAATCCAGGACGCTTTTTAGCAATGGTCTTGTTGATGCTTCAATTAGGCGGTTCTGGTGGAACTTTCCCTATGCCAATTACGAGTCATTTTTATAATGTAATTCATCCTTACTTGCCAATGACTTATTCAATTAATGGTTTTCGGGAAGCTTTGACTTCGGGATTAGGTTACAATACCTTTGTGCAAGCAGTGATTGTCTTAGTATCAATTATCGTGATCAGTTTGGCTTTGTTATATTTAAGTATGGATTTCTTACAACGAAAGCATCTTGCTGGTAAATCAGAACTAGATGGTAATCAAGATTTACAAGCAGTGGAAAAGTAAGCTGAAATTTTTCATTGATAGTAACAATTTAGAACTAAAAGCACTCAGAAAAAATATAAACTGCTGACCCCTAGAGCAGTGTGATGTTCGTATCATTTGATACGAACATTTTTTTGTCTCGTCTTGTTTGAACAGCTGAAGGTTCGTAAGGTTACTCTCCACTCGGCTTCAGAAAGTTCACACCAAGTTACGCTTGTAATCGTTATCGAACCAGACTATGATGAAGCTAGGGGAAGATATGGGTTAAATTGATTATTTGACGTTTAATTAATTAGGAGGCTAATTGATGAAGTCAAATCTAATAAACAACTGCTGTATCGTTGGTTCCAACAAATTGGGTTGTTCTTTAGCAATTCAATTGGCTGGGTCCGGTTACCAGGTTAATTTAATCGTACCGCAAGCTGATTTAGATACATGCCACCAAAAGATTCAACAACAATTAACGGATTTGGTGCAACAAAAATTATTACAAACAACTTTGACAGAAGTTTGGAATGATATTCATCTAGTAATTCAAGCTGCCACCGCTTTTCAAGATGCAGATATTGTATTTGTTACCAACCATATGACGATGCTCGCGGAACAGCATTTTTGGCAGGAAGTTGAACCCTTGGTCAGTCAAAACGCCATCTTGGCTGACTGTAATACTTACTTGTGTCCGACGGATATTCAAAAGCAATTACAATACCCCAAACGTTTTGTGGGACTATGTTTTGGCTATCCAGTTTATTTAATCCCGCTAGTAGAAATTATGTCTGGGCAATTGACCGCTCAAGCGGTCGTCGAACACTTAATGGATTGGTTTATTTCGTTAAATAAAAAACCGGTGCATTTAACTGCTGAGGGGGCAGGCTTTATTAGTGAGCGCTTAGAAATGGCAGTGCTGAGAGAGGCTACTTCGTTGATTGATCACGGCGTAGTGGATGCCCAAACGATTGATACGATTTTTAAATATGGTTTAGCCCGTTATTGGCAAACTGCGGGTCCACTAACACAAGCTGATGTAATTGGTTTAGATGTGTTGGAGCGTTTGAGCAGTTATCTTTATTCTAATTTGTCCAGTGCTAAACAGACGGACTGGGTTTTGCAAAATAAAGTTATGACGGACCAACTAGGCGTTAAATCTAAGCAAGGTTTTTACGCGTGGGATCAAAAAACTATTTCCAAAATGCAAGAACAGTCCTATCAAGTACTACTGCATCAATGTAAATTTGATCAAAAACAAGCTTAAAAAAGCAAGTCCCAATTACGGTTGAATGGCTGGTAATTGGGGCTTTTTGAGTCTATTACTAAGAAAACGTTTCACGTGAAACGTTTGAGAACAACCATAGTTGTCCAAGAAAAAATTTACTAGAAAGTTAGGTCAATGGTGATTGAATAAATTAACTAAGATGACGCCCATGAGGATCAACAGTAAACCTAAAACACTCATCCAATTTAATTTTTCATGCCATAATAAGACGCCAATGATGGTGGTGGCAATAATCCCTACGCCTGACCATAACGCATAAGCAATACTTAAGTTGATACTGCGTAACGATAATGACAGACAGTAGAAACAAATTCCGTAAGAGATTAAGGCCCCACCAGTAGGAAATAATTGGGTAAAACCATTTGAGGCTTTCAGTAATGAAGTACCAATGATTTCACCAATGACGGCAATGAGCAAGTATAAATAACTCATAAAGTTTCTCCTTCATAATTAATAATCATTACTTTAAAGAGGTTATCTGCGGAAAGCAAGCAATATAAAATTAAAAAAAGTTCTTGCTTTTTAATCATAAATTAAGTATATTTAATTAAAATTCAATTTGAGGTGAACATGATGCGTTTAAGTATTAACCGACAGTTGAATATTCATTTTTACCGGTACTTTCGATCGTTGATCTGAGTACCAGTATTCTTTGTTATACGACTACACAGATCAAAACATCATCTTTTGAACTGTGTAGTGCTGGAGTAAGAAGTCAAAAGCCTGCATGGTCAAACATGTAGGCTTTTTTAGTGCGATGGAGGAATCAAAATGTCAAATGTTAAAAAAATTTGTTGGGAAACAATTAACGGTTTATCGACGGGAATTGTATTAGCCTTGGTACCCGGAGTTTTAGTCAGTTTATTGGTGAAGTGGCTAACTCCCATCTGGCCACAAATTCAAATTTTAAATTTTTTAACGGGAATTGCGACCAGCTTATTACCAGTGATGGGCGGAATTTGTGTGGGGATGACTGCAAAATTAACACCCATTCAAACTGGAGCTGTCGCTATTGCGGCTATGTGTGGCGCCGGAAATGTGAAATTAAGTCATCAACAGTTAGTGGTCCAAGGTAGTGGTGATGTGATTAATATAGCGATAACGATTATGCTTGCTGAGGCGGTGATCTTATATTTAGGCCAAAAATTAAAAGCTTATACCATTTTATTGGTCCCCTTAATTGTCATTGTCATTGCTGGAGGAATTGGCTTAATGACGTTGCCTTACGTCCAACAAGTAACGGCCTTCATTGGCTTCGGGGTTAAACAATTAATGGCTTTTCAACCAATTGTGATGGGAACTTTAGTGGGAATGATTTTTGCTTTATTGATTTTGTCCCCCATTTCTTCAGTGGGAATCGCTTCGGCCATTGGAATTAGTGGTGTGGCTGCTGGTTGCGCTAATTTGGGGATTACGGCGGCTAGTTTTGCCTTAGCAATTTATGGCTGGCAGGTTAATTCCATTGGCACGTCGTTGGCCCATTTTTTAGGTTCACCCAAAATGCAGATGCCTAACTTAATGGCCAAGCCGAAGTTATTAATTCCGGTATTGATTAATTCTGGTTTCCTAGGAGCTGTAGGCGCCATCTTTAAAGTGACTGGAACGACACAAAGTGCAGGATTTGGTTTTTCTGGTTTGATTGGTCCAGCTACGGCCTTAGAAACAATGGGCGCTACCAGTTCTAACTGGATTATTGTTTTAAGTTTATTTCTGTTCTTACCCATTGCCTTGGGATTAATTAGTAATCGAATTTTTAATCATCGACTTTTTAATAGTCACGATTTTCAATTATCCTTTACGTAAAAAAGTTTGCTAAGGGAATTTTCAAAACAGTCCTATTGTAAATTAATGTCGCTAGTTAATGGAACCGAACTTTTTTTGTTGTACATAAATTTCAGTGTACAATGAATTAAAAGAGGTTAAAATATGCGTTTTTTACACACGGCCGATTGGCATTTAGGACGAAAATTACACGGCTTTAGTTTACAAGCGGAGCAAGAGTTTGCTTTTCAGCAAATTGAACAAATTGCTTTGCAACAACATGTCGATGGAATAATTATTGCAGGAGATTTATATGATCGAACTTTACCATCCGAACAAGCAGTAGCGCTCTTTAATCAGCAATTAAAGCAACTTAATTTAGTTGATCATTTGCCGATTTATGCGATTGCGGGCAATCACGACAGTGCCACGCGGCTGGCAACAGGTAGTTCATGGTACCAAAATACTAATTTGTATCTGGCGACCCAATTGGCACAGGCGTTTGAACCGATTGAATTAGCGGATACGCAGATTTTTTTATTGCCGTATTTTGAACCGTTCGCCGTCCGCCAATATTTTGCGGACGCTCAGCTTAAGACCTTACAGCAAGCGATTGTGCCGGTGTTGCAAAAAATTAAGCAGTTGTTTCATCCGCAAAAAAAGCATATTTTAGTGGCACATTTTTTTGTGGCGGGGAGTTTACAAACCAATTCCGAAACGCCATTAAAAATTGGGGGCTTGGCCGCGGTACCAGAAAACTTGTTAGCCGATTTTGATTATGTTGCCTTAGGGCACTTACATGGTAAGGATGCTTTAAGATTGCCGAATGCTCGTTATAGTGGTTCACCAATTAAATTCTCATTGTCCGAATCCCAGCAAACTAAGGGAGTTTGGCTAGTGGATACCGAACCTTTTCACTTAACCTTTATGCCCTTAAAACCCTTGCATGATGTCCACCAACTAACGCAGGATTTTCAAACTTTAATCACGCCAACTTATTATCAGCAGTTAAATTTAGATGATTATTTTGGCTTTATCTTAACTGATCAGCAAATCATTCCCAATGTATTATCTCGTTTACGAAAAATTTATCCGAAAATTTTGAGCGTGCAACGGGCAACAGCCATTCAACTGCCGCAGACGACCTTAAAAAAGCGGCCGGATTTACATCAAGATCCGATGCAATTATTAACCAAGTTTTATCAACAAACCACACAAAGAACTTTAACAACTGAGCAATTAAAGTGGGCCACTGCAGCTTTAAAAACGGCTCAAAAAGAGGTGTAAGCTTTGCGGCCATTAAAATTAGTAATGCAAAATTTTGGACCTTATGTCCACGAAACGGTGGATTTTACGACCTTCGCACATTCGGGCTTGTTTTTAATTACCGGTCCGACGGGGAGTGGTAAAACCACTATTTTTGAAGCTTTGACTTTTGCTTTATATGGAGCAACAACCACCGATGCGCGGACACCGGAGAGTTTTCGTTCGGATTTTGCATCTGCCAGTGAACCCACCCAAGTGCAATTAAACTTTGTACATCAACAACGTGAGTATCAAATTACTCGCTGTCCTAAGCAGGTTCTACCCAAAAAGCGCGGGGTGGGACAAAAAGTTTACGAAAGCACCGGGCGGTTAGCAATTTTTGAACAGGGCCAACAAATCGCGGAATTGACCAAAATCAAAGACATTAATTTAAAATTACTCGATGTTTTACAGCTGTCCCGCCAACAATTTGTGCAGATTGTGTTATTGCCACAAGGAGACTTTCAACGCTTTTTAATGGCGTCTAGTAATGATAAAGAAACAGTTTTACGTAAAATTTTTCGGACACAGTTGTATCAAAAATGGACGCAAGTCTTAAATGAACAATTGAAAGATTATAAAAAAACACAGACTAATTTGCAGCAAGAATTGAAGTTGTTATTGGATAAAGTTCACTGGGCGGTCAAACCAACTACTAGTGATGTAGATAGTAAAATATCCCAGTTAACGACACAACAAGACCATGACGAGCAACAATTGGCACAGCAAAAAAGCGCTCAAACCAAACTACAGCAACAAGTACAACAACAGCAGCAGTTATTAACACATGCTCAAACATTGAATCAGCAAATTCAATTGTTGCAGCAAAAAAAGGCTGAGCAGCATAAATTAAAGCAAGAGCAACCAAAATTTACGCAAATGCAACAAACAATTACGCAATTGCAGTGGGTGCAACAGCAACAGCCTTTATTACAAATGATCCACCAGCAACAAGACCGTCAACAATCTTCGCAACAGCAATTACAACAAGTCCAGCAAGAAGTGTGCCAACAGCAGCAAATTTATCAACAACAAACGCAACAATTAAGTAAATTACAACAACAGCAAGCCCAACAAGACCGCCAGCAGCAGGAATTGGAACTCTTACAACAGCAGCAGCCGATTTTGACTAAGTTGCAAGCAACACTGCAACAAATTCAACAATTGCAGCCCCGAGTACAAACCTTGCAAGAACAATTGCAGCAGCAACAGTTAGTGGTCGAACAAACACAATCGCAGTATGAGCAAGTTCAAACCCAACTACAAAGTCCGCCACAAGATCTCAGCCAAATCGCTACAGACCGGCAAAAATTGCAAACCATGCAGACCATGCAAACTCAGGTCGCACGATTAAGTACACTGCAACAAAAACAAGTACAATTGCAGGCGGATCAAAAGCTTCAGCAACAAGCATTGCAACAAGAGCAACAAAATGTGCGCCACTGGCAGCAACAATCCGCACAGCAAGAGCGCCAACGTCAACACCAACAAATTCAAACTTTGGCCGCACAATTACAAACTAACCAGCCCTGCCCTGTTTGTGGTAGTCGCAAGCATCCCAAACCGCCGGTGATTACGCAAGCTACTGTTAGTTTACAGCAGTGGCAAGCAACAAATACGCAATTACAGCAACACCAACAACAGTTAGTTCGTTTGCAAACTATTGTAGAAGAGCAAACGCAGCAATTACAAAACCAACAGTTAGACTACCAACAATCTCAGCAACAATTACAAAAATTATGGCAAAGTATCAATCTGACATGGGATTCAGCTGTGACGCTGGAGCAATTACAGTCGCAGTTAACGCAACAAATTACTCAGCACCAACAATTAATTAAACAACGTACCGCTAGTTGGACTCACTGGCAACAGCAAACCCAAGAGTTGCCACAATTACGCCAAGCTTGGCAAACAGAACTTGCTCAAAAACAGGCTACACAGCAACAATTACAAGAGCAGACTACAAAACTTCAAGTTTTGCAGAGTCAACAGCAGAATTTACAAGCGCAATTGACGATCAAATGGCCTCATGAGGCTGAACTAGAGCAACGTATGGAAGAGTTAGAACAGCAAATTAACCAATTTAATGATCAAAAAGCGTTGCTAGAACACCAACAAGCTACGACCAAGCAACAACTAGTTACCGCGCAAGCACAAGCGCAAGTTTTAACTCAACAAGTCCAACAATTAACGGCGGAATTGACCAAGCAAACCGCTGATTGGCAGCAACGCCTCCAGGACCATTTTACGCAGAATGCGCAACAACAATGGCAGCAATTATTATCGCAACTGGACCAATTGCCGACTTTACAAACACAACTTACACAGTATCAGCAACAATTACAGCAGGTGAATAATCAAATTGATATTTACCAAAATTTAGTCGGTCAACAAGAAATGATTGATTTACAGGAGCTGCAAGCACAATTGGATCAGCTACAAGCTCAATTAGTGCAACAAACACAATCTTGCGACCAATTGCAGCAACAAGTTCTATTCAATGAACAACTCCTGCAACAGATCCAAACTAGTGCGCAAAAGTTGCAAGCCATTCAGCAAAAACTAGAGCAATTAACCTTATTAGTGACAACAATGTCGGGCAACAATGAAGTCAAGTTAAGCTTAGAACGTTTTGTTTTGCAGGCCCAACTAGCCGAAATTTTGGAAGTCGCGAATCAACATTTACAGCAGTTAAGTTCGGGGCGTTATTACATGTTGTTGCACCAACAAAAAGGTGTTTATCAGAAAAATACCGGTTTAGAAATTGATGTTTATGATGATCACGTCGGCCAAGTACGGAGTGTTCATACGTTGTCGGGAGGAGAAAGTTTCTTAGCAGCTTTGAGTTTAGCCTTAGCATTGGGGGAAGTGATTCAGCAACAGGCTGGTGGTATTAGTATTGAAACGCTGTTTATTGACGAAGGTTTCGGGTCTTTAGACCAAGCTACTTTAACGACGGCGCTCACGGCCTTGGAACAATTGGAAAGTCAAGATCGGCTGATCGGAATTATCAGTCATGTCGATTTATTGCGGGAACAAATTCCTAATCAAATTCGTATTCAGACTACGGGTCAGGGCCAAAGTAAGATTCGCCTGATTACTAATGAAATGACTGCTGAATAAAATATTAGTTCGCTATGTATATCAAAAAAAGACTGGAGCAATCAGCCGAACAATGATCCACGTTAATTGCGTACTAGCATTGTAGCTAGTGGTTTTTAAGGATCAATGACTAGAACCAGTCTTTTTTGATTTGTAATTCTTTGTTAATCAGCTGTCGGAGCTAATTAGGAAGGTCGATTATTTTGATCGTAGTCTTTATAGAACTTGACATTTTCTGGAGCACGCCGATCTTTTCTGGGCGCATTCGGCGCATCTAGTTTTTGAATTTGCTGCATTTGTTCAGGTGTTAATGCAAAATCCCATAAATCTAAATTTTGTTGCATGCGGTCAGGATGAATTGACTTCGGGATAATGACAATGCCTAATTGAATCAAGTAGCGCAAAGCAACTTGCGCCGCTGTTTTGTGATGTTGTTGTCCGATTTGGACCAAGGTGGGATTATGGAATAAATCATTTTGACCTTGAGCCAAAGGTCCCCACGCCATCAGTTGGGTTTGGTATTGATCTAAATATTTTTTGGCAGTACGTTGTTGATAGAAAACGTGCGTTTCTAATTGGTTCACTGCTGGTTGAACATCGTTAAATTCTGCTAAATCAACAAAACGATCAGGTAAAAAGTTGGAAACACCAATCGCCCGAATTTGCCCAGCTTGATATAACTCTTCTAAAGCACGATAAGCACCATAGTAGTCATTAAATGGTTGGTGGAGTAACACTAAATCTAAATAATCAGTTTGGAGTTTGTGCATTGATTCTTGGAGAGAATCTTTAGTTTGTTGATAACCGTAATTTGAAACCCAAACTTTAGTAGTTAAGAAAATATCTTGCCGATTGACGGAACTCTCAGCAATTGCTTGACCGACAGCTTCTTCATTATAGTAAGCTTGCGCGGTATCAATTAAGCGATAACCAGTATCTAAAGCTGTTTGTACGGCAGTTTGACACTGCTTTAAATCAGCAATTTTGAAGACGCCAAAACCTTCTTGAGGCATTTGCACACCATTATTCAACGTAATATTTGGAACTTGCTTCATGATCTAACCTCCTAGGATAAATTGACTGTAGCACCTTCGAGTAACACGAAGTCAAGGATTAAGAGTGCGATTTTTGGTTGGCCGTTTGAGCTTTTTTTAAGAAGGTGGATGGCCAAGCACTTTTCAAACCCCAGAAGTAAAATAATAGACTGCCGATAATAATGACACCAAAGTCCCAAGGATATTTGATCCAATTCAAACCGTGAAATTCATGGCTACCTAGTAAAGAGCTAAGTGTCATAAATAGTAAATAACATAACAACCAGGCGGCACCTTTGAGATTAGCGCTGGTTTGTTGCCAATGATTTTTGGCCTCATAGTAAAAATAAATTGGTAGACCCAGGCAAATGACTAAAATAACTTCAATGGTAGTGGGCCACATGCCCCAATAAATCGCTAAAGAAGTTAGCACAAAGGCAAGCGGTGCTAACCAGGATAAATGTTTTAATTTGACAGGACGGTGAAACTGCGGGGCTAATTTACGCAAGGAAACGACAGTGACTGGTCCTGTAAGATAGGCGATTAATGTGGAAGTGCAAATGACCGTTGCCAGCGTGGACCAGGAACGAAAAACACTCACCATGATCATGCTCAAAACGGCATCAATAATCATGGCCGTGCGCGGAGTGTGGTATTTGGCATTCATTTTGCCAATGAAAGTCGGCAAGTGTTCACTGTCGACCATAGCCGCTAAAGCGCGCGAACTGGAGGCAGCAAACGAAACTCCCGTACCAAAGGGCGAAACAAAAGCATCTAAGTATAAAAGAATTGACAGCCAGGAAAGTCCGATTAAGATGGCTAAATCCGCAAAGGGTGAATTAAAATTCAAACCTTGCCAGCCATGACTTAACATTTTGGGTGTTAATGTGGTAATAAAGGTACTCTGTAAGAGAATGTATAATACAGCACTGATACTGAGTGAGATGGTAATGCCCCGGCCTACGTTTTTTTTCGGATTAGTAATTTCGTTACCCATATTAATCACGGTTTGAAAAGCATCAAAGGAAAAAATAATCCCGGAAACAGAAGTGGCCGCAAAAATGGGCGCACTACCATAAGGCATAAAAGTGTGCCAACTATGGCCGTAATTAGCCGGATGAAAACTACTGATGGTTAATAGAATGATAGTTAATAGGGGAACAACGACTTTAAAGATAGAAATGAAGCTGGTAAAACGCGTTAATAAATCAATAGACCAGTAATTGATCAGTGTAAACACGATGATGAATACAAAAACGACTAGTAAGCCGGAATTGGTAATTACTCCATGATTTAATAAATGGTGGGTAAATTGAGCCCAAGACCACGGCCACGAACTCATATATTGCACGGCCGCTACTGCTTCAATCGGAATTAGAGTAATTAAAGAGATCCAGTTGGCCCAGGCAGCAATAAAGCCGAGTAAGGAACCATGACTATATTGGGCGAATTTACTCATGCCCCCAGATTCGGGAAACATGGTCCCTAATTCGACATAATTATAAGCAATTGCGCCAATAATGACTGCTCCGATTACCCAAGCTAAAATGGCCGCCGGACCGGCAATTTTGGCGGCTTCCCACGAACCAAAGAGCCAACCGGAACCAATTAATGATCCCAGTGCCAGCATGACTAAGTGAAATAAATTAATTTTCTTTTTCATTTCATTCTCCCAAGAGTACTAATACTTAATTAATTTACCACTTTTTGATAAGCAACATAAAAAAATTTTTGAAAACGAGCAATCAAGTCTAAAGCTGGTTGTGCTAATGATTATAAAAAAATCCCCTGCAATTGTTATCGACAATTACAGAGGACGTTGTGAAGTATTAATTATTGAATGTCAATTTTGGTATCGTTACTAGAATTTGGTTGAGCTTTAGGTAAATGAATTTGTAAAACACCGTTGGTATATTGCGCACTGACCTGATTACGCTCCACATTAGGTAAGCGATATTGGCGGCTAAAGCGACCGTAGGAGCGCTCATTCATGATCATCTGACCTTGGTCATTGCTGGCGTCAGAGAAAGAATCACGCTTTGCAGATACGGTCAAGATATCACGGTCGTAATTAATGCTAATATCCTTCTTATCTAAATCGGGTAAATCAATGGCAACATCATAGGCTTGGCTTGATTCAGAAACATCAGTCTTCATATTAGAGTTAGTAAAACTCGGTGTCATATTGTTAAACCAACGATCCATATTGTTGAACATATCAAACATATCGCCACGACGATTCGTTAAATTATTATTCATAACTGATTACTTCCTTTCAATTTATAACCACATTGTAGCCTCCAACGTTATAAATTTCAACTAATTATCACTATTAATTAGATAGTGCTAATTAACCTTCTAAACCAGCGGGTTTTAACCATTTTTCTAATAAGTTGAGAAGGGTATCGGAAATAATTGACATTAAGGCAGTCGGTAAAGCCCCAGCTAAAATCAAGGCACCACCATTGGTGGCGTTGGTACCCCGAATAATAATGTCGCCTAAACCACCGGCACCAACAAATGCCCCGATTGCTGTAATCCCGATCGCTAAGACCAGAGCGTTGCGAATGCCGGCCATAATAATTGATAATGATAGGGGCAAACGGACCATATACAAGATTTGCCAATTGGTCATCCCCATGCCTCTACCAGAATCAATGATATTAGCATCAACATTGCGCATACCAGTGTAAGTGTTCTTGATAATTGGCAATAAAGAATATAAGAACACAGTCACAATGACCGTATTGACGCCTAACCCCATGCCAATCATGATAATCGACAAGAGGGCTAAAGACGGAATGGTTTGAATTACATTGGCAATACTGATCACGAAGTTACCAAGCTTATGATTACGAGCAATTAAAATGCCCACAGGAATACCAATGATGGCCGCGAACAAAACGCCATAAATCGAAATTAAAAAATGCCGACAGAATTGTTGCAAGATATACATGCCGTTGTGCTGATAATAATAAATTAATTGTTGCCAAATATTTAAATGTGACATCTACTTATCACCTCGGAAATAATGATTTTCCTGTAAGAATTTGTGGGCGACAACTTGGGGTTCTAGCAATTGATCATCAACTTGATAGTTGAGCTTACGCATGGTATGGACGTTAATCTTGCCATCTAAGCGGTGTAAAATGGGTTTTAAATCAGGATGTTCTTTTAATAAAGAATTGTTCACGAGCATAGAACACTTATATGGTGGGAAAAACTTTTTATCATCTTGTAGTTGCTTTAAGTGATAGCTGTCTACGCGTCCGTCAGTAGAGTAACCTAAAACGACATCCATCTTGTTAGAGGCTAATGCCGAATAAACTAACCCAATCTGCATGGGATAGGCTTTCGCAAACTCAAAACCATAATAACGAGTAAAATCTTTATAACCATCGCCCTTACGATTTAACCAGTTAGCATCTACACCAATCGTGGAACTATTGGCCACTTTACCTAAATCGGACACCTTGTTTAAACCATACTTTTTAGCAGTTTTTTGTGTGACCATAAAGGCAAATTTGTTTTCAAAACCGTAAGTAGGAAATAAGGTTTGATTATAGCGGCGTTTAACCGTTTGACTAACAATTCGGGTTGCTTTAGCTGCACTTTTAGTTGGCGGTAGATTTAGCGTCGTGGTTAATTCGGTACCACTATAAGATACAGCTTGAATGTCAGCATCTTTACGAATTAAAGCTTGGTGCATAAGCGGTGCCGAACCGAGGTTATTGACGATTTCGGTATGATAATTGGTTTCATGAGCTACTAATTCGCTGATAATGTTAGCAATAACCTGTGATTCAGTTGTATTTAAAGAAGCAATTCGTACCGTATCACTATTGCCTTGTGCGGAACTGAGACCGGGTAGGCTGCAACCACTAGCGGTGACAGTTGTTAATAATAAAACTAAGGCCAGTAAACAGCGGCGTAGTTTCTTTTTCATAGTTCAACCCCCTTAGTTAATTTTACTGGAAACTGGTGTTAGCTTTTGTTCTAATTTGCCTAATAGATAGTCGGTGAGAATGGCTAAGATAATGACTGGAATGGTGCCTCCTAAAATTAAGGCTGGTTGGAACAAGTTCAAACCATTAAAAATGAAGTCGCCTAAACCACCAGCACCAATGTAAGAAGCTAAGGTGGACCACGCAATGACATAGATAGCGGATAAACGAATCCCCGACATAATTACGGGCATCGCCAAAGGAACCTCGACTTTAATAATTGATTGCCAATTAGTCATGCCAATGCCCTTGGCGGAGTCAATAATATTAGGATCGACCCCTTTAATACCAATATAAGTGTTACGCAAAATCGGCATTAAACTATAAATGAATAAAGCAATAATTGCGGGTAATTGCCCAATGCCAAACACTGGGATCATTAAGGCTAATAAAGCTAAGGCCGGAATAGTTTGCAGCATACTAGCAATATTCATGACAATATTGGCCGTTTTGGGAAAACGAGATAATACAATGCCCAAGGGAACAGCGACCAAAATGCCCAAGCCTAGAGAAATAGCTGAAATATAAATTTGTTCCCAAGTTTTAACTAATAATTCAGAACCATGCTGTGCTAAAAAACTACTCATTATTTTGCTCAGCTCCTTTAGATGGCGTGTGATTATTATCCTGGCTTTCAGCGAGCGGATCGCTATCCCCCCAGATGGTGTTGTAAACCAAATTAACTAAAGCTGAACGGGTAACAATCCCGACTAAAACGCCATTATGATCAACTACAGGTACATAACTAGAACCCCGTTTTAAAATTCGATCCACTGTATCACGCAAGTAGGCTTCAGGACGTACAGTATAGATATTCGTATCTAAAATATCACTGACTCCTGCGGCCTTATGGTAACGATGTTCCAAGCGCTCAATGCGAATCAAACCTTTGAGGTGTTTGTCATCATCGGTTACTAATAAGGTATCAACATGCCGTTGTTTCATTAAAACCAAAGCTTCTTTTAAGGAAGCACCCAAGTTGATTTGTACCGGCTCCGTCAACATGATTTCTTTAACTTGCACCATATCATGCTTGGCTTCAGCTAACCGATCTTCACCAATTAAGTTTTCCACGAAATCATTAGCGGGGTGTCGTAAGATTTGATCAGGGGTATCATCTTGGACCACTTGACCATCATGCATAATGACAATATGGGTGGCTAATTTTAAAGCTTCATCCATATCGTGAGTGACAAAGACAAAGGTTTTGCCCGTATCGCGTTGCAATTTTTGAACTAAATCTTGTAAATTATCCCGCGTAATAGGATCTAATGCCCCAAATGGTTCGTCCATTAAGATCAAATCTTGATCAGCTGCGAGGGCGCGAACCACACCAATTCTTTGTTGTTGGCCACCGGATAATTCGGAAGGGTAGCGGTCTAAATACTCTTCTGGTAATTCGGCCAGTTGAATTAATTCTTTGGCCCGTTTGTCTAGTTTGTCTTTAGGCCATTTTAATAGTTTTGGAACTAAAATAATATTATCTTTAATCGTCATATGGGGCATGAGCCCATTATTTTGAATCACATACCCAATTTTGCGGCGCAAATCGACCGCGTTAAAGCTGTTGACACTTTTTCCCTTAATTAAAACATCACCAGAAGTAATGCTATTCATGCGATTAATCATTCGCATTAAAGTGGTCTTGCCCGAACCGGAAGTACCGATAAAACAGCAAAATTCTCCTTGAGCAATTTTGATATTAGCGTTACTAACCGCGGGCGTTTTTCCTTTATAGATTTTAGTGACATTTTTAAACTCCACCATTGGTGTATTATCTGTCATGCAGTTGATACTCCTCTCTGTGTTTGTCAGGATTAATAGTCGCTGACATTAAAAATAGCTACGACAAAAGTACAATTAATTAAAATCACGCCAGTGTTATAAGCGTCAAGTTAAATCCAATTAATTGTTGTCTTGATACCATTAGGTAATAGAATCGATCTTGGCAAAAATACTTGTATTTTAAGGAGAGATCTTACTACCATAATAACGAAGCGCTAGAATGAAATCAAAAAACAGACTATTTTTTAGTCTGTTTTTTACGGATAAAATGGATCACAAAAGTAACAATAAAAGCAACGGCTAAAGCCAGCGTAAACATGGAATTCGGAATTTCAATGTTAATGGCGGGAATCGTCAAAAATAATTTCACGGCAATTAATAAAATTAAAATATAAGCCATGGGTTCCAATTCGGGGATTTTGTTCATTAAACTCATAATTACTTCGGCCACTCCCCGCATGGCAATAATTCCGATCACACTACCAATTAAAATAATGACGGGATTATTGGATACCGCGATGAGGGTTAACACGGAGTCCAAGGAAAACATAATATCGGTAAATTCAACCGAAATAATCACTTGCCATAACGGAGATAAGCCTTTGATTTTAAACATTTTAATCTGCTTTTTTTCGCCGGAAAATTTTTCCCAGAAAAAATGAACTGACATATATACTAGATAAATTGCACCTAGGATTTTAATCCACCAAAAGTCAATTAAATAAGTGCCAATGCCAATTACTAAGAAGCGAAAAATAAAAGCTCCCCAAATACCGTAAAACAGGGCATCTGCCTGTTCTTTTTTAGTTTTTAAGGTATGTGCTTGGGCGGCGAGAACGATCGAATTATCAACAGACAAAAGACACTCCATAATAATTAACGAAATAATCAATAACCAGTCATTCGGTGACTGAATGACTTTCTCCCAATTGTGTAACTCAAAAAACGGCCGGTACAAATTAATAATGAAATTCACAGAATTCTCCTTTAGAATAGTAACGTCAAAAAAATGCATTCAGCTCATATTAACTGCTGCTTTCGGTTATAAAGCCAATTAACCAGCTACTAGCAATTTAGTTTATTGTAACAAATCTACTACTGAAAAGAAAAAGCCAGTGCGGCTGTGCAGCCTGGCATAAGAGTTATTTTGACTAAAATGTTTGATTGAGCAGCTCCGGTTTTTGAATAGTAAATTTTGTTTGTTGATGATTATCAATGCAATAGACATGTTGACTATGATCTTCGGCTAGCGGACCAAAATCTAAAATAATATTATCATTTTGGATAGAGATATTTTGAATACTATCTAATAAAATGTGCTGGACAGAGCGGGCAATTGACAGGTTGTCTCTCATCTTGTCAACGGCAGCGTGCAGGGTATAACCATCGTCTAAAAAATTTTTAATCATGCGGGCGTGAATTACTTGTTGGTAGGGTAACTTCACTGCGCCGTTTTCGGTTTTGACGGTTTTGAGATAGCCATTTTTAATCCAGTAGCGAATCTGCGTATCAGTAACTTGACAGGCACGGGCAGTGTCGCGAATGCTGAGATACAGATTGTCTGGTCGAATAATATTATGAAACCATTGTGCGTAATCATTAATTTGAGCCATTTTTCACCTAGTTCTTGTCTAAAATAAAATCTGAGCATCAAGAAAATTTGTGTAGCAAAACTAAACGTCTTCTTATTATAAAGTTCTTCTGTTAATTTGTAAATTTGTTAACATGAATATCAAATAATTGACAAAGAGTAGGAGATAGTTTATATTGTACAGTATTGCTTTGCTATCGGGATTTAAGAAGTTCTTAAATCGGTTCTACATGTTTAATGAATAATTTTATTGGAAAGAAGGATTTTACTTGGCAGAAAGTAACACAATGAATAAGTTCAGCAAATTAATGCTGATTATTGTTCTACTAGTTGGAACATTTTGTACTGTGTTAAATCAGACTTTATTATCGACAGCATTACCAAAGTTGATGTCCACATTTAATGTTTCGACAGCAACGGTTCAGTGGTTAACGACTGGCTTCTTGATGGTGAACGGAATTATGATTCCATTGTCTGCTTATTTAGCAACGACTGTTAATACTAAATGGTTATATATCTCAGCGATGGTTATTTTCTTATTTGGGACAGTTTTAGCTTTTATTGCTCCTAGTTTCGGCATTTTGTTAGCTGCGCGGTTAATCCAAGCAGTTGGTGTGGGAATTACCATGCCATTATTACAGACAATTATGTTATCGTTGTTCCCGGCAGAATCGCGGGGAGCCGCGCTAGGCTTAGTTGGTATTGTTGTCGGCTTTGCGCCAGCGATTGGACCAACTCTATCTGGTTGGATCGTCGATAACATGAATTGGCGTGATTTATTTGGTTTATTAATTCCATTTGTGGTGGTCGTAGTTATTTTGGCTTTAATCTTCATGAAGCCAGTTATAAAAACCCACAAACAAAAATTGGATTGGTTATCCGTCTTCTTATCCACGGCAGGTTTTGGAGCCTTATTGTATGGCTTCTCCGCCGCAGGGAATGACGGCTGGACTTCCGCTAACGTTTTAGCAACCTTAATTGGTGGTGCAATTGGTGTCGTTCTCTTTATTTGGCGGCAATTAGTAATTCCTAAGCCGTTCTTGGAATTACGAGTTTTTAAGACAGCAGACTTTACTTTAGCAGCTATTTTGTCCTCCATTGTGACAATTGCGATGTTAGGTGTTTCTACAGTCTTACCACTTTATTTACAAATTGTGCACGGTATGAGTGCTTTGAAGTCTGGTTTAATTTTACTACCAGCAGCGTTAGTCATGGCCTTCATGAGTCCTATTACAGGACGGACCTTTGACGCATTTGGCGGTCGGCGTTTAGCGGTTATTGGCTTGGTTATTTTGACGTTAGCAACGTTGCCATTCGTGTGGTTAACTGCTGACACACCAACCAGTTACATTGTTATTTTACAGGTAGTACGGACATTAGGAATTTCTATGGTCTTAATGCCAGTTACCACTTCCGGAATGAATGCTTTACCAGATGATTTAATTGCTGATGGTACGGCAGCTAACAACACGGCACGTCAGATTGCGTCTTCGATTGGTTCAGCGATTATGATTACGTTATTGACTAATGTTACTAAGGGTCAACAACCAGGTAAGCATTTATTGCATGCAGCACCATTCCAATATAAACATGACTTCTTAAATGCGACTTTAGCAGGTTATCATGCTTCCTTTATGTTCTCCTTAGTCTTTGCTGTAATTGGTGTGGTTTTGGCCTTCTTCTTAAAAGAAAAGAACCAGGCTAAAGATGTTGATGTGAACAAAGTAGTAAAGGGGGGTGAATAGGCATGATTTTAGTAACTTTAGTTATCGGTGCAGTCGCTACCTTTATGAGTTTTGTCTATTTAAGAAAACCACTTTTACGGACATTCGCTACGCTTATTGCTTTAATTATTTTCGGATTGTCACTCGTCTTTTTAGTCTTGAATGATTATAATCACTTCGGTATGCACCAAGTGACCGAAAGTAAAACTACCCAGATTTACCCAGCTAAATCAGCTAATGGCTTGAACTTAATGTTGTATAAGACTGTGGGTACTAATGGAAAAGAAACGGTGCAAGTTTATAAAACTGATCCAGATCAGAAAAAGCCCGTTCATTCACAAGTTAATGAAGAAACAATTTCTAATAACCACATTAAGTCCACCACTAAACAAGACGGTTCTTTAAAAGAGACGGTTACGCGTTGGAAGTATAAATCAAATGCGGATAAGATTTGGTTTGGCGTTTCTGGGATGGATAATAAATTAGTTAAACGGGTTAATACGTTCTATTTGCCTAAGAATTGGTTACATTTATCAATGAACCAAGTTAAGCAATTACAAAAGAAAATGGCCCAAATGAAAACGCCAGCTGGTCAAGCGCAAGTTAAAACACAAGCTCAAGCTTATGTTAAACAAAAATTGGCTGCTGCAGCGAAGAAAGATCCTAGTTTAATGACTAATAAGGCCCAGATGGCAGCTTTGAGTAAACAATATGCGCAAGAATTTCAAACGCAATTGATTAAAAAAGCAGTTGGTCAATAAACTGTGTGACAACAACTAAATGTTCCAAATAGACTTTTGAGAAATTTCTCAAAAGTCTATTTTTTTGGATGTTTTCTTGTGTTTTAACATCAATTCGGTTACACTCGAATTAATTAAATCAGATTATCATCGCAAAGGGGAGCTCTAAATAGCTGAGAGTGATTAAGTTCAGACCCTTGGAACCTGTTTGTTAGTACAAGCGTAGGAATTGTGATGAGTGGTAGACACTCTTTTTTGCGAGATAGTTAAAAAGGAGTGTTTTTTGATGTCAAAAAATAAGTTACAAACGTTGGTTGAAGGTGCAATCATCGTGGCGCTAGCCATGGCTTTGTCGTATATTCCTCACAGTTTAGGAATTTCCTCAATTGAGATTTTGTATGGAGTCGTTCCTTTGTGTTTATATTCTTGGCGCCGGGGTGTTAAAGCCGGCATTATCGCTGGTATTGTGTGGGGATTATTGGATTTGATTTTACGAGGCTTAAGTAGTGGTTCGGTTTTAAATGTGTGGCAAGGAATATTGGAATATCCTGTGGCCTTTGGGGTCTTAGGCTTAGCCGGTCTTTGGGCGCCTGTGATTGAGCAGCGAATTCAACAACACCGATCGATTTTGCCAGCAGTATTAGTTAGCAGTAGTGTTGCATTATTTATCAAATACTTTTGTCATTTTGTGGCGGGCGTCTTGGTGTGGGGTTCTTATGCTCCCAAAGCATTTAATCCGTGGACATGGTCGTTATTAGTTAATGGTGGTAGTGCAGTTGCCAGTTTAGTTTTTGCGTTAATCGTCTTTGGCTGTTTAAAAAATATTTTAGTTAAATTATTAAATTTAAAAATAAAATAAATTAAAGATAGTCATTTGAGCTTAATTTCTTTATAATGTTATTGAAAACGTTTATAAAGAGAGGTGCTCTGAATGTACTATGTAGTAATGCAATCGCATGATATCCGTGATAATCTAGCCACTGAGCAGTATTTAATGAATAATAAGGATTTTGATGAACCACTAGTATTGTTTTATATTGAAAGTCCTTGTATTATTGTTGGTCATAATCAAAACACAATTGAAGAATTGAATAACGACTATGTCCGTCAACATCAAATCACGGTTACTCGACGACTTTCGGGGGGCGGCGCAGTATATCAAGACTTAGGTAATCTTTGTTTTAGTTTTGTAGTCGATGCAAAAGATGAAAAGTTTGGTGACTTTAAAAAAATAACCCAACCGCTGGTTGACGCCTTACACCGCTTAGGGGCAACTGGGGCACAAGTTTCCGGGCGCAATGATATTTTAATAGACGGTAAAAAGTTTTCGGGCAATGCCATGTATACCAAGAATGGCAAAACTTTCTCACATGGTACTTTATCGTATGATGTCGATTTAGACGTCTTGACAAAAGCCTTGCATGTACCAAAAGATAAGATTGCTTCTAAAGGTATTAAGTCGGTGCGCAGTCGGGTAACGAATATTCGGCCGTATTTAGATGCACAGTATCAAAATTTAACGACGGAACAATTTCGCGATATTTTGTTATTAAGTCTCTTTCAAGCTGATGATTTAGCGGACATTAAAGATCATGAATACCAAATTACCGCCCAAGACCAGCAAGCAATTGCGCAATTAAAAACAGACATTTACGCTAATTGGGATTGGGTGTACGGCAAATCACCCGAGTTTACCGTGAAGAATCGCCAACACTTTGAGATGGGGACCATTGATGCACGGTTTGTCATTGAGCAAGGCAAGATTAGTCAAGCTAAGTTTTACGGTGATTTCTTTGGTACACAAGATGTTGAACAATTAGAACAACAACTTCAAGGTGTGACTTATGATTATGATCATCTTGCTCAAAAATTACAAACGATTGATTTAGACCAGTATTTTACCGGTATTAAAGCAGCTGATTTGATCAAGCTAGTGACACCTTAAAAATCTTTTCCAAAGGAGTGCAGGACCGTGTATTATTTTTGCATGCCAGCACAAGATATTCGTGAAAATCTGGCAACCGAACAATATTTAATGAACAATAAGGACTTTGATGAACCATTGGTTTTGTTCTATATTCAAAAACCGTGTATTATTGTGGGACGCAATCAAAATACTTTGGAAGAATTAAACTTAGATTACGTGAAAGCACACCAAATTACGGTCACCCGACGGCTTTCGGGTGGTGGCGCCGTGTATGATGACTTAGGTAACGTCTCTTTTAGTTTTGTGATTAATGCGCAAGATGAGCGGTTTGGCGATTTTCAAAAAATGACCCAACCGATTGTAGCAGCTCTACAGCGGATGGGAGCCACGGGGGTAGAAGTTTCCGGGCGCAATGATTTATTAATTGCTGGTAAAAAGTTTTCCGGCAATGCCATGTATACTAAAAATGGCAAAACTTTCTCGCACGGGACGTTGACTTATGATGTGGACTTAGATGTTTTGAGTCAAGCACTCAAGGTGGCACCTGATAAAATTGCGTCTAAGGGTATTAAGTCAATCCGTAGTCGCGTGACGAACTTGAAACCTTACTTGGCACCTGAATATCAAAACTTAACCATTGAACAATTTCGCGATGCATTGTTGTTGAGTCTGTTTGAAGCACGAGACTTAGCAGACATCAAGGATAAAGAGTATCATTTGAATGCTCAAGATCAGGCGGGAATTGCCCAATTAAATCAAGAATTATATTCCAATTGGGATTGGGTTTATGGACAATCGCCACAATTTACCATTCAAAAGCGTCAGCATTTTAATGCGGGGACCATTGATGCGCGGTTATTGATTGACCATGGGAAAATTGCTCAAATTAAGTTTTATGGAGATTTCTTTGGCCAACAAGATGTTAGTGAATTACCAGCATATTTAGTTGGCATTGACTATACGGAATCAGCTTTAACGCAGGCCTTAGCTTCGGTTGATGTGGATCAATATTTTACCAATTTTACGGCACAGCAATTAGTTGATTTGTTAAAGCCATGAAAGATTAGAACAAAAGTCGTTGCAATTCCCGCAGCCTTCTTTGGGTTCCAGTTTCTAACAATTAAAAAACAGCTAGCAATAGTTTGGACTAAGGCTAGCTGTTTTTTCTGCTTAGAATTTAATTCTTGGATTCAGTTCGATGCGTTAATTTAAATTTTGTCCACGGTTTGATGAAGTCCAACAAGAATAGTTCTTCCGGTTTTAATTGTCCGACTTTATTTTTACGTGAATCTTGATGAGGCTCTAAAGCAATTTGCAGTTCATTTTTATAAACACCAAAGTTATCATTGCCGATTAAAACATCGCCACGTTGGAAAACTTGGTCATTATCATGCGGTGGATTGGCTACAGCTTGATAGGTAACGCGCGGCATAGTGGAACGAATGACTAATTGATTAATATCACCGCGCCGAAAATGTTGTGGCTTGAACATGATGTCTGCTTCAACCGGATTAACAGTATCATTTAACTCCAAGTCAAATTCTAATTGATAGCGATCAGTTTGGGCTAAGGCTTGCAACTCACTTTCACTAGCGTAAGCATTGCCGATAATCACGTCGTCAATCATTTGGGAGGCAAATAAGTGCTTGGCTTGCACAGCAATAGGTAATTTTCGATCCATTTCTAAAGTTGGTAAGCCATCGTTGACATTCCACGGCCCTTGGTCGCCCACATGACTTGCCACAAAGGCGGCAGTATGAATCCCAGCTTTTTTGAAGCGTCGATTACACTCCATAAAATAATCATAGGGTAAACCAGTTCCTATTTGCGGATAAAAATTGTGACAGCCATAGATAAAGGGCGTATTGGCTTGAAAACTTAAAATATTATTTAAGTAATCAACATTATTACTGAGGTTCAGTTCAATAATTAAGCCGTAAGGGTTATAGGACAGCATGGCTTCAGTGGCTCCATCAAAAGCTTGATCCAACCTGATGCCCGCTGCATGTAATTCAGCAAAAAATGATAAATCATCGTAAGAAATATTCAATTCATCAAAGATGTTAGGAGCGACGTCAATAATGGTTTGATAACCGAGCTTGTTACCCACGTCAATAATTTTTTGAAATTTAGCTTTAGTTTGTTCCGGAGAACCGGTAACTTCTAACATACTCATGAAAATTCGGGAAAAGCCGTATTTGTGTCCCAATTCTAAGTATTTTTTATCTTCTGCAAAATTGCTATGATCTGGATAAATCGATAGTCCTAATTGTCGTTTTGTCATAATAAACTCCTTTAGCAAATTCATCAGCGAGCAAATTCTTGGGCATTGTGTTAACTAATTAATTAAATTGTAATTTTAGTTTAACTGAATGAGCCTAATTTGCAAGAATGACGGAAAAAGATATTTTTCTTTGAGAAACGTGTTTCTGATTTTTTACCACATAATCTTGATTTTTAGAAACAAAATAGTAAAATGTTTCTTGTAAGCGTTACATAAAAACGTTTTTATAAATTGGGAGGCTGTTTGATGACTAACAAGAAACAATTACGACCAGATTTTTTGTGGGGAGGCGCTGTAGCAGCGCATCAATTAGAAGGTGGCTGGCAAGCAGGTCATAAAGGTGTGAGTGTTGCCGATATTATGACGGCTGGCGCTAATGGTGTTCCCCGGCAAATTACCGATGGTGTTAAAGACGGGCTGTACTATCCTAATCACGAAGCCATTGATTTTTACGACCGTTATCCGGAAGATATTAAATTGTTTGCCGAAATGGGTTTTAAATGTTTTCGGACGTCAATTGCATGGACGCGCATTTTTCCTAATGGCGATGAAAAAGAACCTAATGAAGCAGGATTGAAGTTTTACGATGACTTATTTGATGAATGCTTAAAGTATAACATTGAACCGGTCATTACGTTATCACATTTTGAAATGCCATATCATCTAGTTACCGAATATGGTGGATGGCGCAGCCGTAAGGTGATTGATTTCTTCTTGAATTTTGCTGAGACTGTCTTTAAGCGCTACCAAAATAAAGTTAAATATTGGATGACTTTTAATGAGATCAATAATCAAACCGATTACAAAAATGATTTTTCGATGATGACTAATTCCGGGCTGTTAAAACGTCCGGGTGAAAATATGGAACAGACCATGTATCAAGCCGCACACTATGAATTGGTGGCGAGTGCGAAAGCGGTCCAAATCGGACACCAAATTAATCCGGACTTTCAAATTGGTTCGATGATCGCGATGGTGCCGTTATATCCAGCAAGTCCTAAACCAGCGGATATGTTAAAAGCCCAACGGGCGAATGAAGCGCGGTATTGGTTTGAAGATGTGCAATCTAATGGTCGTTATCCGCATTGGCTTCGGACTTATCAAGCTAATCAAGGCTGGGAGATGGATATTACCGCTGAAGACTTAGCAACTTTGGCACAAGGCACCGTTGATTATATTGGCTTTAGTTATTATATGTCCCGGGCTGTTCGGGCAAAAGACCATGAACCAGTTAATTATCATTATGATGAAGACCAAGATGGAACTCCTAATCCGTATGTCAAGTCCTCTGAGTGGGGCTGGCAAATTGACCCTGAGGGTTTGCGTTACGCCATGAATTGGTTAGCAGATCGGTACAATAAACCGCAATTTATTGTAGAAAATGGTTTTGGCGCAGTTGATCAAAAAGAAGCTGATGGTTCAGTCCATGATCAATACCGGATTGATTATTTGCGCGCACATATTGAACAAATGAAGTTAGCCGTCGAAGAAGATGGGATTGATTTAATGGGTTATACACCATGGGGGTGCATTGACTTGGTTTCTGCGGGGACAGGACAAATGTCTAAGCGTTATGGCTTTATCTATGTGGATAAAGATGATGAAGGTCACGGCACTTTGGAACGCTCGAAAAAAGATTCCTTTGCTTGGTATCAAAAAGTCATTGCATCTAACGGCGAAGATTTAGCTTAAAAAGGGGGCAGTTAAAATGGCTGAAGAAAAGTCTAAAAATAGTTTTTTAACGACTAAACTGATTCCATTTTTCCAAAGAATATCGTCAGCACGTCATATGGTAGCTTTACGTGATGGGATGGCAGCTGCGATTCCAATGATTATCATTGGTTCAATCTTCATGATTATTGCGCAATTTCCGATTAAAGGTTATTTAGCTTTTATGGCGCATACTTTTGGGCCAAATTGGGCGAATGTGGCCCAGTATATCACTAATGCATCGTTTCATATTATGGGGTTAATCGCTGTCGCCGGGATTTCGTATAACTTAGCACGCAGCTATAAAGTTGATGCTTTTTCAGCGATGATCGTTGCTATTGGAGCCTATATTTTAACCATTCCACTAAAAACGGATAAAGCTGGTAATTTGTGGGTACCGTTAAAAGAACTGGATTCCTCAGGTTTATTTATTGCGATTTTAGTCGGTTTATTTATTACTGATTTATATGTCTGGATTGTTCATAAGAACTGGACGATTAAGATGCCCGCGAGTGTGCCACCGGCCATTAGTAATTCATTCTCGTCATTGATTCCGGGCGCGATTTCGTTACTAGTTGTGTGGGTCATTCGCTTGGGAATTGAAGCTACGCCAATGAAGAGTATTCCTAATGTGATTACCTTCTTCTTACAGGATCCGTTGAGTCATTTGAGTAATACTTTACCGGGAGCACTAGTTGCAGAAGGTTTAGTCTGCATTTTGTGGATCTTTGGGATTCACGGTTCCAATACGGTGGCTGGCGTGATGCAACCTATTTGGTTAGCTGCGATGGCCCAAAATTCGGCTGCTTTAAAAGCTGGCCATGCTTTACCAAATATTGTTACACAACAATTTTTTGATAACTTTGTTCACATGGGTGGTTCTGGCGCCACGATTGGTTTAGCGTTGATGATTGCCTTTATGTCCAAGAGTAAAGAGTATAAGACCTTGGGTGAATTAGTCGTTGGACCTGCGATCTTTAATGTTAACGAACCGATTATCTTTGGTTTACCAATTGTCATGAACTATAAGATGGTCATTCCGTTTATTGCAGCACCGTTAACGAATGTTACCGTGACCTATTTAACTATGAAATGGGGTTGGGTTGCTAAAACGATGGGTGTCATGGTACCTTGGACCACACCACCGATTATGTCAGGTTATTTAGCTACTGGTCATATTTCAGGAGCAGTCTTACAAATTGTCAATATTGTCTTAGATACTTTGATTTACTTCTTCTTCTTTAAGAGCATGGATAATCAAAAAGTAAAAGAAGAAAAAGCAGCGCAAAATGCCTAGATTAGTGGTTTAATATAAGTAAGTAAAAGATTAAAGGAGAATTTAATTATGAGTAAAAAGACGATTATGTTAGTATGTGCCGCCGGCATGTCCACGAGTTTATTAGTTAGCAAGATGCAAAAAGCTGCTGAAGAAAAGGGCGTTGAAGCTAATATCTTTGCAACCGCTGCTGCAGATGCAGATTCCAAAATGGAAACCGAAAACCCAGATGTTTTGATGTTGGGACCGCAAGTTAGCTACATGTTAGATGATTTTAAGAAGCGGGTTTCCATTCCAGTCGAAGTCATCAATATGCAAGACTACGGTATGATGAACGGACCGAAAGTTTTAGATGAAGCTTTAAGTTTAATTCAGGAATAAAGGATATTTAATTAATGAACGAAGAAGAAAATTTACAAACAGTTATGGGTCTCATCATGAATGGTGGCAATGCCAAGGGTGCTGCTTTTGAAGCCATTAAAGCCGCTAAGGTGAATGATTTTGCTACTGCGGAAGCCAAGCTGAAAGAAGCGGATAAATTTTTAGCAGAAGCCCATAACGCGCAAACGGGCATGTTAACTAAAGAAGCTAGTGGTGAACATGAGCAAGTGACGCTATTGATGGTTCATGGTCAAGATCATATCATGAATGCGATCACTTTTCGCGATTTAGCAGGAGAAATTGTTGATTTATATAAGCAATTAGCTGCTAAATAAGAATGATGCAATAATTAATTAAGACGTGGTTGAGACAAAAGCTGAGGTTAACTTTTGTCATGACTACGTCTTTTTTTAAAAAAGGAGTTGTTCAACAAGTCATTGGCACAATTAACAGCGACGCAGAAAAGAATTTATCGATACATTAAAGTCCATAAGGAGCAAGTCAAAGATTACAGTTTGCGTCATTTGGCTGCTAAACTAGGGGTGGCGCCGGCCTCAGTCTTACGGACAATTAATCGTTTAGGTTATCAGCACTATTATGAATTTTGCCAGCAATTACAGCAAGAAGTAGCTGGTCAAGGCTTAGTGGATGATATTACCTATCAAGCGCACGATTATTTTTCCCATATTGAAAACTATGACCAAAAGATTCAGCAGTTTAAAACATTGTTTGATCCGGCGACGATTTTTGTTTTTCTCGGTGTAGGGACTTCCGGTGATTTGGCTAGTTACGGGGCGCGGCAGTTTGTGAATAATGGGCGTGAAGCTTACGTGATTGCTGATCCTTTTTATCCTATTCAACTAGGACATGCGGCTATGAATAATCATGTGGTGATGATTTTATCGGTGAGTGGTGAAACTGAGCAAATGCTGGAGCAGGCGACGAGTTTTCATGATCAAAAGGCAACCTTGGTTAGTATTACCAATGATGACCATAATTCCTTAACTACTTTAGCGGATTTAAATTTTTCCTACCATATTAATAGTCGTATTATTGGCCAATCGGTGAATCTCACTAGTCAAGTGCCAGTAGTTTACTTGTTAGAGCGTTTGGCCCAAGTTGTTCATTGTTAAAACAGTTGGAACTAAAAAAGAAGTGTTCACAATCAATGCGAACACTTCTTTTAATTAAAGTCATATTTCAAATACTTAACTTTTTTATTGTTTAGCTAATTGGGATTCTTCAAAGCGCTTATTGCCTCTGTATAATTCCACAATCGTCCAAACTAATAAAGCTAAAACTAGGACAATTAAGATCCAAGCAATCACGTTGGCTTGGGTTAATTGCGCGGCTGTTGGATTATCACCGTAGAAACCGGCAATGGAATCTGGTAAACCTTTCAAGTTCAAGAAAGTTAAACCAATAACCGAAATCCAACCTAACACTTTGACCCAAAGTGAGTTTTTGAACCGGGTTCCCATTTCTACCTTACTATCGGTAAACATTAATAACGGTAGCATGGAGAATGGTAAGGCAAAGGCTAAGAAGACCTGTGAATTATTCATTAAGTCGTTTAATGCAGCGTGCTGTTTAATGGGGCTTTGACCACTAGTCATCAAGACGCAGAAGAGGACCGGAATCACGGAAATAACCCGGGTTACTAAACGCCGTAACCACAGTGGCATCTTCATGTGCACGAAACCTTCCATGATAACCTGACCAGTTAAAGTACCAGTGATGGTCGAATTTTGACCAGAAGCTAACAAAGCGACCGCGAATAAGGTAGATAAAACGCCTGTTTTGGCAATGGAGATTAAAATGCCGTTACTTAATTTGGAAGTATCGGATAAAGCTTGATATAAACCAAAGAATGATGGATCTTTGACAGCGCCAGTCTTGAAGACTGCGACACCAGTAATTAATAACAACGCATTAACAAAGAAGGCAAAGGTTAATTGAATGTTAGAATCCCAAGCAGAGAATTTCACAGCATCAGCGACTTCGTCGGGATTGTTGTGATCAATTTTCCGTGTTTGCGAAATTGAAGAATGCAAATACAAATTATGTGGCATAACTGTCGCCCCAATAATTCCTAAAGCACCTTGTAACGGACTCATGCCATTAACAACAGGATGTGAAGAAAAGGCTTGAGCTGAAGGAACTAATCCCTTCAAAACGCCACCCCAATTGGGATCAGATAAAGCTACTTGATAAACGAAGATGACCAAGATTACTAAAATTAAGGCCACAACAATCGCTTCAATTTTTCGAAAACCAATTTTAGTCAATAACAGCAAGACTAAAACATCCAGGACGGTAATGAAAACGGCGATGACTAACGGAATATTAAACAGGAGATATAAAGCAATCGCGGCCCCAATAACTTCCGCAATATCCGTCGCCATAATCGCTAACTCCGTTAAAATCCAGAGAATGACACCAAGCGATTTACTTGTCCGAGCGCGAATTGCTTGCGCTAAGTCCATTTGCGTCACAATGCCAAGTTTAGCGGCCATGTATTGTAAAAGCATGGCAATTAAACTTGAAATTAAGATGATGGACATTAATAAATATTGGAAATTCTGACCACCAGTAATAGATGTGGACCAATTACCGGGATCCATATAACCGACAGCAACTAAGGCTCCAGGACCAGAATAGGCAAATAATGTGCGCCAAAAGCCTTTGCCATGGGGAACTTCAACGGTACTGTTGATTTCCTCCAAGGAAGGACCATTGGCATATTCAATTAAATGGTGTTTTTTCTTTGTATTTTCAACCAAAAGAATTCCTCCTCATGTTTTTCCAAAAAACAATGATACTCCTACTTTCGCCAAAATTAAACCTTAAATTAGGTGAACTTAAAAAACATTTTCTTTGCTATTTTCTGAAAAGGGTTTAATAATGAGGGGAAAATAAGTCGAGGTTAGTAACTAACAATAATTTTGTGGCGAGTAGTTGCCTTAATTATCAAGGATTTGCGGGCGTTTAACTAATAAAACTGTTTTAATTTGTTTGTTTGAAAGAAGCGATGTCAATGGCTGATTCAATCCATTTATCCAAAAGTGCGCATTGGTGGTTTGTGGCCACGTTATTAGCAGGAACTTTTACGATGTCCATCAGTCAGTCTTCCTTGTCAACAGCGTATCCGACTTTAATGCATTATTTTGCGGTACCGGCAACCACTATTCAATGGTTGACTACCGGTTTTATGTTGGTGATGACGGTGATGATTCCAGTGAGTCCGTGGTTGTTGGCTAATGTGGCTTTTAAAAAGTTATTTATGAGCTTATTAGCCATTTTTGATGTGGGCACCATGATCATTATCTGGGCGCCAACGTTTGGTTTAATGCTATTCGGACGCATTCTGGAAGCGATGGCTGTGGGTGTTTTATTCCCTGCCTATCAAACGGTGCTCTTGAAAATTACACCAACCAAGCGGCGTGGCAGCGTGATGGGGACCGCGGGCTTAGTTATGGGATCGGCATTAGCCATTGGACCGATTATTTCGGGGATTGTGTTACGCTTTTTTACTTGGCAAGCGGTCTTCATTTGTTTTGCCTTCATTATTACAGTGGTCTTAGGTCTTTCTTTAGTTACGATCACGAGCCCCTTAGTTTTACAACCGACAAAACTGGATTTCATCTCTGCTCTTTCAACCGTGAATTTTATTGGCTTTTTATATGTTTTAACTAAGTGGGGGCAAAGTAAGCAGTGGACCTTTAGTTTAAGTGTGATTTTAATTTTGAGTAGTCTGGGCTTAGCAGTTTTTATTTGGCGACAATTGACTAGCTTGCACCCCATGCTAGAATTGCGGGTCTTGAAACAAATTAATTTTGATTGGGCAGTATTATTAACGGGGATTTCTTATATTGCCTTAATCGTGGTAACGATTATTTTTCCGTTGTATTACCAAAACATCTTGCATTTAACGGCCTTTACTTCTGGAATGGCGTTAGTTCCAGGAGCGGTTTTGTTAAGTCTCTTGAACCCCTTAACCGGAAAATTAGCGGATCATTGGGGCTTTAAAGTGACGTTACTATTAGGAATGAGTATGATTACTGGCGGTTGGTTACTATTATTTGTGTTGCAGCAACGGTTAAATTTAGGTTGGTTAATGATTTTGGCAGCGCTGATTGAAGGTGGCAATGCCTTTGTAATGATGCCAGCGGTGACCTTGGGAGCCGATGTGTTGCCTCAAAAATATATTGCGCATGGTACGGCGGTTATTACCACCGCACGACAAATCTTAGGCTCTTTTGGCGTCACGTTAGCCACACTTTTATTGGCGTTACCCGCCAATGGTGCGACGTTAGTTCTGCGGCAACAACGACAATTTCATTTGGTCTTTGGGGTATTTTTCGCAATTAGTTTATTCGGATTAGGGATAGCGTGTTTGATTAAAAATCAGCACGGCCGGTAGTCAGACAGCAAAAAAGTCCAAAATTACTGGTCAAACATTGCGATAATTTGACAGTAACTTTGGACCTTTTTTAATTTTAATTATTAAAATTCTTCATATTCAGCGGGATCCTGATTCTTGAGTCGCCCATCAGGTCGGTCTAAATTAGTAATTGTCTGCATTTGTGCAGGAGTTAATTCAAAATCAAAGACCTGCAAATTTTCCTGCTGCCGACTAAAATGTGTAGCTTTTGGAATCGGCAAGACGCCGAGTTGAATTTCCCAGCGTAAAATCACTTGCGCGACACTTTTTCCTAAATCTTGCGCAATACCTTGAATAATGGGGTCGGATAACATAGAACTAGCACGGCCGATCGGACTCCAAGCCCAAGTGATGATTTGATGTTGATCATCGTAGTGCCGTAATGTGGCTTCAGAGAAATAAGGATGCAATTCAATTTGATTAACTGCTGGTTTGACGTTAGTTTCGGCAATTAAACGGTCAATATGCTCTGGTAAAAAGTTAGACACGCCAATTGTTTTGATTAAACCCATTTGCTGAGCTGTAATTAAGGCTTGCCAAGCTTCGACATAGAGGTCTTCTTTAGGATTAGGCCAATGAATTAAGTACAGGTCATAGTAGTCTAAACCGGCACGATAAAGCGATTCTTGAATTGTTTGAAGTGCTTCTTGGTAGCGATGGTGTCGTCCGGGTAATTTAGAAGAAACAATAATTTGCGAGCGTTGCAAGCCGCTTTGCTTAATGGCTTGACCGACAGCGCCTTCATTTTCGTAATTAAAAGCTGTATCTAAGAGCCGATAGCCGGCATTTAAGGCACTGGTAATGGCATTGACGCCTGTTGCGCCATTTAATTTGTAAGTTCCAAAGCCAATCTGTGGTAAAATTAAGCCATCATAAGTGGTGCGGGTAGGAATTTTCATAAGGAACCTCCTTTAATATTAAAACCACTGTTGTTACATGTTAATGATCTGGTACAAAAAGCCAGATTTTTGCGAACTTTTGGTTTGCGAGTTCTCACTTAAATGTTATCATATTTAAGTTTAGAAGCAATTCATTGAGATTGGGACAAATGGAGTACCATCAGAAAAAATGTTCGTGTAAATTGACGAAAAATTTTTGTAGTTCCAGCTTATTTGCTTTCACAAATTAACTAATTGGGGGACATTATGCTAAACGATTGGCTACTAATCTTAATTGATATCTTTTTTGTAGCGATGCTACTGAATAATTTGTATTGGCAATCTCAGATTGTGGTACATGCTAAATATAAAATTTCCAGTTTAATTATTGCGGTGATTTTTGGAGTCTGGGTTCTATCTATGCCGGAAGATTCGTGGTGGTACGTGGTAATGGTGGCTGCCTTTTTAACAGTGACCTTAATGCAAGGTACTGGCGGTATGGCGCAAAAGCGCTTAGTGACCAGCGGCTTTTTTTCTAATTCACTGAGTTATCAAAAATTGACTCATGTAACACTGATTCCGGTAGAATTGCCTAATGCCCCCGTGCAAGTAATTTCGATTTTTACCGTGGCTAATCGGCAAAATATTCAAATGACGTTTAAACAGTCGGTCGCCCAATTACAGCAAGAGTTAAAAGCAGTTTTACCACAGAATATCGAAGTCGAAATTGCTCACATGTAGGTAGTTTGCGGACAAAAATTAAATATAATAAAAAAACCTTGTTTCTAGATGATTTTCTGGAAAACAAGGTTTTTTAGTACATAATTATTTATAAGATTGGTGACAGTAAGCGTGAGAAAAGTTGTTTAAAGCGAAGCCAGTAAGACTGTTGCTGAATGATTTCGGGGGTCAACAAGGTGCTGTGTTTTAAATCTTCTTGAAAGATCTCCGTTAGCTGTTGGCTGACCTGAGTATCGTAAAAGAAGGCATCTGCTTCAAAGTTGAGGCTATAGCTGCGGTAGTCTTGGTTCATTGAACCAATAGCGCTGACTTGATTGTCAAAAACAGCCGTTTTGGCATGCATAAAACCATTATTATAATTATAAACTTCAATATTGTGCTCGCTTAATAAATTGGCATAAAATTGTGTAGCCCGAAAAATAAAGGGATGATCTGGTTTGTCGGGGATGATGATTTTAATTTTAATACCGGAGCGTGCGGCCACTAAGAGGGCGTCAATCATTGGTTCATCCGGAATTAAGTAAGGCGTTTGGATTAAAATACTTTCTTTGGCACTCATGACTAAACTCATGAACCCACCCTTAAGCGTGTCAAAATTACTGTCAGGACCATCAGAAACGATTTGAATCGGGGTAATGTGCTGGGGCTGTTTGATTTGCGTGGGAAAATATTTTTCCTGAAATAAAATCTTTTCGTGGTGGCGATCGACGGAAGCGTTCCAGTCTAAAACAAAGCGTTCTTGTAAAGATAACGCGGCATAACCGTAAATACGCACATGAGTATCGCGCCAATAACCAAACTTGGGTTTGAGGCCAAGATATTGATTGCCAATATTAAATCCGCCCGTCCAACCAATGCGCCCATCAATGACGACGATTTTGCGGTGCAAATGGTAGTTTAAACGGTACTTAGCGATGGCATTTTGTGAAGTGATAAAGGGCATGACTTGCCCCCCAGCGGCAACTAGTGGTTGAAAGAACTTTTTGTTGGCCCCGGGAGACCCCCAGCGATCGTAAATCACGCGTACTTCAACGCCAGCTTGAGCTTTTTGAGTCAGAATATCTAAGACTTGGCGCCCTAACTCATCATTAAAAAAAGAATAGTATTCTAAATGAATGGTTTCTTGGGCATTACGCAAATCCTGTTCTAACGCGGCGAATTTGGCGTGACCATCGGTAAAAATCTGGGGATCATTATGGATTGTCACAGGAACATCATCATTATGATTAAAGTAATCGATTTGACGTTGGGCAAGTAAAGTCGTATCGCTGGGGGTTAACGGGCGCTTTTGCTCGCTACTCTGGTTGACCATCTGCTTCAATCGATCAAGCCCAATATGTTCGGCATTACTAATGGCAAAGAGGTTTTCTTGGGCAATCCCGCGGCCAAAGAAAGCAAAAATTAAAAAGCCAATGACAGGTAATAAAATTAAGACAATCAACCACGCTAAAGTGGTGGGAATACTACGCCGCCGGTGAAACACGGTAATAATGGCGGCAATCGTGTTAAGTAATAAAATTAAACTCAAAATTAAAAAAAAGATACGCATGAACCTACTCCTCAAAAAGGTTTAATGATTAAAAAATTGTTGAACTTGTGTCGCATTCTTGGATGACGGCGTGACTTGGACCGCCTGGTTGGAAAATTGCACGTGAATTAACTGTTTTAAGCGTGTCAAAATTTCTTCAGGCACAGCTTGCTTAAAGTTTAAATCTAAAGTTAGTGGCGTGGTTGCAAAATGACTTAACGTGATCAGTCCTAAAATGGTGGCTGATTGTTTGGCTGTAACGCCCCAGATGACGGCTTGATTAGCCATCGTCTGTTGCATAGCGTGATTAATGATGTGTGCGGACTCGGGTAAGTCCACGGCCAAAAATTTTTGTAGTTCTTGACCAGATAAGTAACTGAGAAAATCCAGTTGATAATGGGCGGTGATTATGGGGTGTAAGTTATTAACTTGTGGCAAATTAATCCTCCTTAGTTGTAGTAAATTCGGGATAAATAAAATTATTAATCTTGTTGAGCACGTCTTCGTCATCATGCATTTGCGAATGTTCGCCACTCACGCCTAAGGCACTGTATTCTTGAAACTCCTGGACGTGATTTTGTAAAAGGTATTTAATGGAGCGCGCAGAACTCACGGACACATACTTGTCTGTGTTGGACGCGTCATTGATGTTACCATAAATATTTAAAACCCGTGCTGTTTTAGGAAACTTAAAACGATTCAAATACATCCATAAGTATTTGGGCGTCATAAAAGCGGGTTTGCCGGAAACTGCTAAAGGGTTAATATTAGGTAAATCACCAAACGCGACTAAACCGTCAAACGGACCGGCAATCAGTGCCAAGCGATTGATATTGGGTAAGGGACGATTGTAAGTTTTAATTAGATAGGAAACTAAGGCCACGGAACCCAGCGAATGTCCAATGGCATTATACTGTTGAAAGTGATAACGTTGGTATAAGTCGCTTAAGATTTGATTAAACCAACGTTCCATCGTGCTAGACGGGATCCAGCGATCTTTAAAAATTAATTGGACAATTGGATATTTGGCGGTGGACCAGTAACCAGAATAATGGATCTTACTCTGCCAATCCACCGTGGCACGCAAAAAAACGGGTGAACCAGTCATTTTTTGCGCCGAACCGACCATTTTTTCCGTGGTATAATTACCACCACGAAAGCCATGAAGATAAAAAGTGGGGATTTGTTCAGTGCTCGAATCAACGGAAACTCGTTCGTCTAATTTACAGATGGGAATAGTTGCGGTCTGATGCTTGGAAGAATGCCAAAGTTTCATGGAGAAAGTGCCTCTTACTAGCTAAAGTTAACTATTAAATATGATACAGGTTCTAAACTAGTAATTCTAGGTTCAAGGAGAAATTATGCCAAAATATTATGCAGTTAAAAAGGGTCGAAAGCCGGGAATTTATCACAATTGGCCCGATTGCCAAAAACAAGTTCAAGGTTTCAAAGGGGCAATTTTCAAAAGTTTTCCTACTTTAAAACAAGCCCAAACATTTATGGTTGCGCAGACGGCCACGGCCACTGCTACTAAAAAAGCGCCAAACTGGACGGCGCAAGTGACAATGTATACTGATGGTGGCACGCGTAATACGGGCAATGTCTTAGGTGGTCATGTCAAAGCTAGCGATAAAGCCGCGTGGGCGTACTTAATTCAAAGTGCAGGAAAAGAATTTTCTGGCACTCAGGGTTGTTTAGGGGCAACCAATAATCAAATGGAACTAACCGCGCTGCAAATGGGCTTGCAGCGCTTAGTGGATTTACAATTCAATAGGTTAAAAATTGCAGTTGTGATGGATTCTAAATATGTTTTAAATGCTATTAATCAAAAGTGGTTAGCGGGGTGGCAACGCCGTGGCTGGAAAAAAGCATCCGGCGAAACGGTCTTAAATGTCGAGTTGTGGCAGCAAATTGCCGCCTTATTACCTCAGTTTCCTCAAATTAAATTTGTATGGACAAAAGGACACGCGGATAATGCCGGTAATGTCTTTGTTGACGAGCTGTTAAATCGGACAATGGATCAGATGTAAGCTAGAAGTAAAAATTGTTGATGTCTTAGATATTCAGCTTGAAACCAGGGTCAAGTTCACGTTATGTTAAAGGATGTAAGGAGGAAAATTAAATGAAAAATGTAAATGAGTTTAAAAATTTAAGTAATAATGAATTAAATAGTGTTATTGGGGGAAAGAAAAATATGTGGCATGATTTATGGGTAGGATTTAAGCCATTATTTAAATCTTTTACTAATTAATACTATTTAATAATTAACGCTGATGAATTTTTTATTGGCGTTTTTAATTTATATAAGTTGAAAATAAACCCTTGTGGGGGTCAGAAATAGCTTTAGCGTTAAAAACTCCCTTTCGATATAATAGTTTTTGGCTACCAACCAATACTGTTATCGAAAGGGAGTTTTTCTAATCTTGAAACAAGATATTAATAGCCTAGCACATACAAGATGGAATTGTAAGTATCACATTATTTTTAACCTAAATATCGTCGAAAAGTAATCTATGGAGAATTACGGCCAGACATTTGTCTTAATCTTAAGGCGTTTGTGTGAATTAAAAGAATTGGAAATTATTGAAGCACATGCGACGCCAGATTATATTCACATGTTAGTGAAAATACTACTTAAAAAGTAAGAACAAATAAAAATCACGAGTAGTAGCAGTTGGTAGTGTGTTGACTGGGGCTTTAAAGGGACTTTTTGCGTCGGGTGAGAGCCCTTTTAGGGCTAAATAAAAAAGCCACCAGCTCAGCTAGTGGATAATTAACTAGTATTTAAATTTAACTAGCACTATTGTATTTTTTTGACAAATAATCGGATTTATTTTTAATCCAAAGTGGATATAGGGTTAGAAGTGTTGCTAATAAAAATGTGTTTATAATAATTATTATTAGCATACTAATGGATGTTCCTAGAGTTTGCGTTGCATTGGAATCGCTTGATAATATGTTTGTGATGTAAGGGTTATTAATCAAAAGAGCAATGTTAACTATTAAAGATCCAGCAAAAGAAATTAGTAACCAAACTAGTTTCTTTTTTGTTTGGAATCTTTGCCAATCAGTGAAGAAACATAAATACATAATTAAGACGATTAATGTTAACAAAGGTACAAACTTAATCTGCTGTAACTGACCAAATAAATGTAAGTAGTTTAAACATAATAACGGAATCAACAATACATATAAAAAGCTTTCCATATAGTGGTTATGGTTAGCAGTTTTCTCTTGTTTTTCATAGTGATCTAAAATCACGGCATCATCTTTAATTAAATAATCTAAGGAAAGATCAAACAAATTACTTAGATCAATTAAAGTATTAATGTCCGGAATACTGCGATTATTTTCCCAACCAGAAACAGTTTTCCTCGAAACCATTATTTTTTGTCCCAGTTGTTCTTGGGTTAAGTTCAGCTTTTGCCGATTTAATTTGATTTTCTCACCGATTGTCATCTTTATGTATACTCCTGGTTTAATTATATTAATTCGCTTACATATTTACATTATATGACAATGGTTATTAAGTTTCAGTATAAATATTCTGTTGTTTAAAATTATAGGTAGTTTTATGTCTTATTTTTAAAGATACCGGGAGTCTTTAATTATAAGTTGAATTTCTAATTAGAATATATTTGATTAGCAGGAAGTAAATAAGTTGTTAAAGATTAATAGGATATAAAAACTACGTTGATTAAAGATATACAGCATTGATAATACTGTTAGGACTAAGATAGTATATTTTTAATGGAAAACTTTGAATGTCTTAATTAAGCAGCTTGAGAGTATAACTATTTTAAAATAATATAAAGATGTCCGAAAATTAAATACTAGTTAATCAATTTACGGATATTTATATCATTAAATTTATAGTTAAGGGAGAAATTTATATGGTTGACTTTAATAAAAATAGTGCCTTTAATAATTTGTCTGAAGCTGATATGACTAATATTAATGGTGGCGGTGCATGGGGCGGAATATTGGGATTTGTCGGTAGTAATATAGCAAGTTCAGCTATAAGCCACGTTGGCAATATTTATTCTGGTTGGAAGCATGCTGGTCATAAAAGATAATTTATAATGTAATTTTAATTAATTATGGAGGAATAGTAAAATGACCCAAAACTTTAAAGTTAATAATTTTGATAAAATTGATACTGAAGCATTGAATAATATCAATGGAGGAAATTGGGAATCAAAATTTTGGTATGGAGTTGGTTATTGGTCACATGTTGCATGTAATAACAATGTTTACTACGCTCAACATTATGAACAAGGAATTAAATGGGGATAACAAAAAGCTGCTTTTGTAAGTGATTTTAATGAGCTGAAGAAATATCAATTTCTTTGGCTCGTTTTGTATTTGTAGAAATGGAGTTCATTATGATTAAAAAATTAATAAAAAGCCATTGTAATAAAAGATTAATAATAGTTATTTTATCTGTAATAAATTATTTTTGTCTGGAGCATATAAAGCAATTTTTGGATACTAATATTTTTGCTTTTATTATAGATGCTTTACTTTTACTGGCAACATTTTTGGGACTAATATATTTTATATTTGAAAAATAAAATACGCGTTGTGCTAATTATTTTTTCCAAATTATCTACAAATAAACATTGTTATAACGAATTACGCTAAATAACGGTCATGGTTGCGCTTAATATCGAATATTTGATTTCATAATCGTATATTTTGGTTTAATTTTCTGATTAACGATACCAGTTCTAATGTATTGAAATAAATCATCACATCTTTGGGTGAGACTATTAAATCTTGATCTTTCTGGTAAATCAAACAAATTTAACAAGCTTAATAAACGATAAAAACTACGTTGATTAGAGATACCAATTGTACTTGCAGACACCATTAAAGCTAATAATTGGACGTCTGATAATTTAGCCAAATGCACATTGCGGAGGTTTTGAATAGTAATAGGGACAAATTCTTGATAGAGTGGCGTTAAAATGTTAATCCAAGTTTGAATTAAAGATTGCAAGCTAAGAGATTCTTGGTTACACTTAAGTAGGTCTGACATGGCTATCACTTTCTTGTTAGAGGTAACTTAAAGTGTAGCCTAGTCAGGCTTTTTATTTCAACTATTTTTTAACTGGCACCACGCGTGATATTTATTTTCATTATTCCAAAAAGTCTCTGCCAGTGATGGAATTTGAGCAGCTATAAAAATTAAAACTTTTTTCAATATTTATTGACTCCTCGTTATTTTGTGTAGTTTGTTATTTTACTAAACTAAAAAGCGAAAAGATGCTTCCCTTTTATTAAATACTTGTATTATAGTATTGGTTAAATCAATACTATTCATCTTGTATTTTTATAAATGTTTATGAAGCCAAGAACTAACGCTATTACATCCCTTGTGTAGACCGTGGCCAATGCCGTAACCAAAGTTATAATCAGCTTTACCACCACCAGTAACACTTTGCAGTTTAATATTATCAATAATCTGAAAGTTATTCATTGGTTGTACTCCTTTCCATCAACTATTTTTATTGACGTAAGTCGTTGTAACTTACAACTTTTATTTTAATAAATATTTTTTAGAAAAGGTCGGCTTGTTTTTAACGTCTATTTTTCAATGATTAACGTTCACAAATGGCAGTCAGCAAATGTTTGTTTTTTAAACTTGTCTACGATTTTGAGTAATATTTTGTAGGATACAAATTAAAAATCATAATTAAGTAACAAGTATTGATAAGAGTCATTAGTAAAATACCAATGCACAGGCCCAAATCGAAGACGTGGTTAGTTGAAAAAGTATTAATAATATGTTGGTTAAATAACAAAATTAAAAGGTTGAAAATGAATGCCAATATACTAGAGATCATGAGACGGAACAGTAGGCGGTGTTGTTGGAATCTTTGCCAATCATCAAAAAGATAAAGATAAAATATCAAAATCACGACCATTGTTGTAAAAACAAAGCGTACCTGAGGAATCGTTCCAAAAAATTTAAAATAGTTTAGTCCTAATAATATTGGCAGTAGCCAATAAATGTATAGTTTTAAATGCTTGAAACGTGATAGTTTCTTTTCTTGCTGTTCATAATGATCTAATACTTGGGGATCGTTACGAATTAAATCATCTAAGCTCGTCTGAAAGATATCGCATAAATTGATAAGAATGTTAATGTCGGGAATACTATGGTTGTTCTCCCAGCCAGAAATAGTTTTGCGAGAAACCATAATTTTTTGTCCCAGTTGCGCTTGAGTTAATCCTTGTTGTTGACGGTAAAATTTGATTTTTTCGCCAATATTCATTGTTTGTACCCCTAAGTTTTGACTTAATAAACAATGTTTTAATTATATTACGAATTTTTCAGCTGAGCCAAATATTTCCAGGGAAATATTGCCCCAAATAAGTAGTGTCTGAGAAATGAAGCTTGTTAAATTGAAGAAAAAGTCTTTAAATGTAAGCGTATAATAAAATGCTATTTTACAGGGGGAGTTAAATTATGTTAACTTTTGGTCGTAAACCGTTATATCGTCCATTAATAATGAGTTTGTTAATAGGTGCAGTGTTTGGCTTGTTTGTTGGATCGGTTTGGAACGTGGGTTTAGGTGTCGCAGTATTTGTAGTAGTTTTTATTTTGATGATTTTAAATTATACGCGGAAAGTTGCCACGTTAGATGGTTATTTACAAGTTGATGAGCAGAGAATTTATTATTATCCTACAGCTAGTTTTGGTGAGCGGATTTCCTTAGTTTTATTGCCTTTTAAAAAACCACAAAGTGTTGCAATTGATGAGGTGTCATCTTATCAAATTCAAGGGCGCCATGATAAATTTACTGATGTTAATTTGCCACTGCCAGTTTCCACTGCTTACGGGGCTTTCTTGCCAGGAATGCTGGCTGCTAAGAATCCAATTAATTTAACGTTAACTTTAAAAAATTCGCAAACTATTACGATTGATTTATCAATTGACTATGTTTATGATCAACAAAATTTCCGGCAAAAGTTGACTGGTTTACAACCATATTTACCTGAATAAAAATTTGAACTTTTTCACTAATCTTAGTGAAGCGATTTAGTAAGTCGTTGGGTGCAATAATGTTGGATATTGTGTTAGTTGTTTTGCTTATTTCAGCGTCCAACAACCATATGTGATGAAAATTAAATTTAAAGTGTGACTTGAATGAAGTTAAGTAAACAAGTACAGTTGGCAATTGGTATTATAATTGTTTATTTTGGAGTAGATGCGTTATTGGCTCAATACGGTAACGATAACAATTTTCGCTTAGGTGTGATTAAGTTCATCTTGGCAGCTGTTTTAAGCTTAGCAATTGTTGGTATTAGACGTTTATCACAGGTTGAACCTGTTAAGGTATTGGTGACAGCTAAGTTCTCTCATAGATTGGTCTATTACTTTGTAGCTTTAATTTATATGATCTTGTACTTTTTGTTTAACGGAACAATTGTAGGGGTGGTTAATGCGCTACAAGAAAAGCCATTACAAATTTTTAATATCTTTTTGATAGCTGCTGCGGCAGGCATATTTGAAGAGTTATTAAACCGTGGCTTATTATTTGATCTGTTTTGGCAATGGAAACAAAATAGTCGCTATCGCTTATTGTGGGCGTCCGTTGGGAGTAGTGTCTGTTTTGCACTATTACACTTAATGAATTTTCTTGAGGGACAATCATTCATTTCTACCGTTCAACAAATGTTCATGGCTTTGATTATGGGATTGTTCTTAGCATATTTGCGTATTGTCTTTCATGGATTTACGTTACCTATTGTTGTACATTTTTTATTGGATTTTGCTCCAAGCATTACTGGCGTTCAGCCAGTCAATCCATGGTGGCCATTGGCGCTAGCTTTTGTTGTTTTCTTTGTGCCAATTTGTTATTTAATTTGGCGATTATCAAAATTAAAAACTCATAATATAAACAATTAATAAACTTGGAGGAAGTAATAAATGGCTCAAAAAGATGGTGCCTTTACTGGCGTTGGCATGGAGATGAAGCAAACAATCCATTCTAAGAAAAATTCTGATTTCGTTAATTTAATGTTATGGACTTTAGCAATTTGTTTAGGCAATGTAATTTTGCAGAGAAATGTAGCCCATTTGTCGATAACCAATTATCATATTTTGTTCGTAGTCCTAATTGGTGTCTACATTATTGGTGCCGTAATTTGGACAGCTTTATTTTGGAAAACTAAAGTTGCCCACACTTCAATTAAAGCTGAGAATAAAACAAAATTTTATTGGACAAACATTGGCAAAACGGTCGTATACATTATTTTTAGTATTAGTTTATTTTTGATTTTGTAATTTTACTGCAATTGATAAATCCTACTTAGCTTGTTAGCTAGGCAGGATTTTGAATGTATTTAATTATCTGAAAAGCTCTACGTGTGAACCAGCATCAATAACCAATCTGGCTTAATATGTAAATCACGCTCCGGTTTACGATTCACCCAAGTTCAATGGCAAATTATATACTTTTTCAAAATCTTCTTTTTTATAACGACTTTTAAGATGTTTTTATAGTAGCTTTTAAAGCGTCTTTCAAAATTATATTATGGATTTAAAATATTTTACTGTTTAAGTTATTTGTCATTAATATTTCCTAGGTAATAATGTCTGTCACAGATAGCTTGTACTTTGAGAAAAATGGTTTTACATTAAGTATATTAGTAGATTTTTCATTTTAATGAATGTCTAGAATCTGCTAAATTATTATTTAGCTTAATTTAAAGACAAGTTGGAGTGTGTTGATGAATCCCAAAAAACTTTATATTCCTCAAGTTGATGAAGAAGATTGTGGTGTGGCAGCTCTAGCCATGATTTTGAAAAATTATGGTTCGGAATTTTCCTTAGCGCGTTTGCGCACTTTTACTAAGACAACGAATGAAGGCACCACAGCCCTTGGCTTAAAAAAGGCCGCGGAACATTTTGACTTGGAAGTTCAAGCCGTGCAAGCTGATGCTTCGTTATTTCAAATGAAGGATGTCCCATATCCGTTTATTGCGCACGTCGTGAAAGATGAAGCCTTGGAACATTATTATGTCGTGCTCAAGGCAGAACAGAAAGGCGTGTTGATTGCTGATCCCGATCCAGATGTTGGTGTTACAAAGATGACTTACGAGCAGTTTAACCAAGAGTGGACGGGGGTGAGTTTGTTTTTTGCGCCCAAACCAACGTATCAGCCGGTGAAAGACCAACAAAAGAATTCATTGGCACAATTCTTGCCCGTAATTTTCAAGCAAAAAAAGTTATTAGTCAACATTATTTTAGCCGCACTATTAGTGACGTTAATCAGTATTCTGGGATCGTATTTTCTCCAAAGTTTAATTGATACATATATTCCCAACAATATGATTCACACCTTATCAATTATTGCACTGGGGTTAGTAGTGGCTTACATCTTTCAGGCAATTTTTTCGTATGCACAAAATTTTTTACTGGCAATTTTAGGTCAGCGACTATCAATTGAGATTATTTTAGGCTATGTGCGCCATATTTTTGAATTGCCAATGTCGTTTTTTACCACGCGCAAAACGGGCGATATTATTTCACGGTTTAATGACGCCAACAAAATTATTGATGCGCTAGCGAGTTCCATTATTTCGATTGGCTTAGATTTAACCATCGTGGTTATTATGGGAACAGTTTTAACGCTGCAAAACGGAACGTTATTTTTAATTACATTAATTGCGTTGCCGATTTATATCGTAATTATTTGGGCGTTTAATAAACCGTTTGAAACCTTGAATCGCAAGCAAATGGAAAGCAGTGCAGTGTTAGATTCTTCCATTATTGAAGACTTGCACGGAATTGAAACGATCAAGTCATTATCGAGCGAAGAACAGAGTTATCAAAAAGTTGATCATGAATTTGTGGATTTACTCCAAAAAAATTTAAAATATACCAAAGCTGATCAATTACAACAAGCACTCAAGCTCTTTGTGCAATTGGGACTCGGCGTCATAGTTTTATGGGTGGGGTCCAATTTGGTGGTCAAAAATGTGCTGACAGTCGGCCAATTAATGACCTTTAACGCCTTACTGACTTATTTTACTAATCCGCTGCAAAATATTGTGAACCTGCAACCCAAACTTCAAAGTGCCAAGGTAGCTAATAATCGACTCAACGAAATATATTTGGTGGAATCGGAGTTTAATCAAGAACGTCCGCTGAAAGAACAAGAACTGTTGCATGGTGATTTAGAATTGCGAAATGTGAGCTACCGCTATGGTTACGGTCAAGACGTTTTGCACCAAATCAATTTAACAATTCAAGCGGGTTCTAAGTTAACAATCGTGGGGATGAGTGGCTCGGGCAAGTCCACCATGGTCAAACTATTAGTTGATTTTTTTGAACCGACCAAAGGACAAGTGTTGATTAATGATCATAACGTCCAAGAAATTGATAAAACCGCTTTGCGGCACCAGATTGTCTATGTACCACAAGATCCGTATGTTTTTTCGGGGACGATTTTGGAGAATCTCAAATTAGGCAATCGCCCGGGGGTTACGTTTGAAGACATTCGCCAAGCTTGTGCGGTGGCGCAAATTCAATCCGACATTGAACACATGTCCTTACAATATGAAACCAAACTTGATGAAAATGGCGATATTTTATCTGGCGGGCAAAAGCAACGCTTAACAATTGCACGGGCACTATTATCACCGGCGCAAGTTTTGATTTTTGACGAATCAACCAGTGGGCTAGATGCTATTACGGAAGCTAAGTTGGTGGCGGCACTCTTAAAATTGCCACAAACGGTGATTTTTATCGCCCACCGCTTAGCAATTGCGGAAAAAACCAATAACATTGTCGTTTTAAAACAGGGCCAATTAATTGAACAAGGAACGCACCAAGAATTAGTCGCCCAACAAGGCGAATACTTCCGCTTATTAAACGCAACGGGAGGTGGTTTAAATGGATGAGTCTCAATTAGAGAGTAGTGAATTTTATCATGCGCGCTTTAATAACTTTTCGACATTATTAATTGTGCCGGTGGCCATTTTGATTGTGTTAGTAATTTTATTTTCTTTGATTGGCCAACGTGAAATTACGATTAAGGCGCCTAGTCAAGTCGCCTCGGGCAAAGCAGTTTCCATTTTACAATCGACGAGTAATAATCAAATTACGCATGATTATTTAAAAGAAGGACAACACGTTCATAAGGGGCAGCTATTGGTCACTTATCAGTCCCAATCTTTAAAGCATCAGTTGACTTTATTACGGCAACAACAACAGTTATTTCAACAACAGTTAACGGCACTCACCACTTTGAATAATAGCCTGCAGCAAAATCAAGATTTGTTTGCCCAGACGGATCAATTTGGTTATGAGGATTTGTATCACAGTTATCAAAATCAACGCCAAGTATATCTCTTGGAAAATGAGTTGTTACAACAAAAGTCCCAAACGAATACTGCCAAAAAGAATAAGTTGATCGCGAATTTAAATACTAGTTTACAAACGGCGCAAACCAAATTGGCTGCTTATCAAAATATTGCCCAAGCGATTAAGCAAGGCTCTGATCCGGGCAATTCCACTTATCGTTATTTATATACAGCTTATCTCACAGCCAAACAAACCCAAGATCCGAGCACTGCGCAAGCAGATGCTTTAACCAATATTCAGCAACAAATTGACCAGTTGCAAGACAGCATTCAAGCGACGACTCAGCAAAAATTAGAGTTAAGCGATTTTGATAGTAGTCAATACGATGTGGCAACTAATCAGCAAAAATTAGCTAGTCTACAAGCGGAACAATTGAGGTCCTGTTCCCAACAACAAATAGATCTGAAACAAAAGCAAAGTCAGAATAATTTAAAACTCAAAGAAGTTCAAGATTCCACGCATGATTTGAAAGTTAAAGCACCGATTACGGGGATCGTCCATGTGTTAAATCCCAATCAGCGTAATAAATTGGTGGGCACGGGCAATCCGTTGGCCCAAATTTATCCGCCGTTGACGGTCCAAAAACCACTCAAATTGCAGGCTTATGTTGCGCCCAATGATATTTCAACCGTACGGCGCCAGCAAATTTTACGAGTTAAAATCAGTCGCAATGTGCCGACCCCCATTGTCTTGAGCGGACGCATTAAAACCATTAGTGTCGCGCCGGTGACTGTGGGTAAGAGTAATTATTATGTCGTTGAAGCATTGGCAAAAGTCCCAGCAGCACAAATTGCTAATTTGCATTATGGCATGGCGGGACAAGGTTCCATTATCACCGGTCGGGAATCATTTTTCACTTATTATAAAAACCGCTTATTTAATCATGAAGATAATTAAGTTAATAAAAAAGGCTAGGATCAAAGTCGCTGTCTTGCTGACTGATACCTAGCCTTTTGACATATCAATTAAAACAAATTTTGAAAGAAGTTGACGATTTTAGTCCACAATTGCTGTAAGAAGCCTTGATTTTGGGGAGTATTGACTTTGTTAAATAAATCTTGGGCATGACTTTTGATATCCGAACTTAATTTATTGGCCTGCTGGCGAAAGTTGCCATTTTTTAAAGCACCGGAATCCCGAATTTGAACCAATAAGTTAATGATTTTTTGTTTCTGATTATCAGTAATAATGTTTTGCAGATTATTATTTTGAATCGTGTTGTTGACGATATTGGTGATTTGATTAACCGTCACGTTATTCCCAATCTTGGCCATTTGACTCTTAGCCTGCGCAATCGCGTTGTTGAGTTGGGTATCACTATAGCCTTGCTGGCCCTTATTTTGTTGGCTAATTTGGCTTAACGTTCCCATTTCATTTTGCGCTGCTGCGACTTGATTCTCATTGAGTTGTTGGCCATTTTGAGCAAAGGCGGCGTAAACACCAGCTAAGGCACCCGAACCATCAATCGGAGTGGCCGAAGTGACGTAGATATTAGCGTCGCTAATCCCGGCGGTTAAAGCCGCATTACGGTATTGATTAGCAGTGATCGTGGTGATGTTATTGTGACCGTCATATTTTAAAATTTGGACGTTAATGCCCGAACCACGGCTGGTCTTTTCAATTAAAGCTGAGGACCAAACGCCTGATTGCTCCGTGAAGTTATCGCCTGCCGGATTGAGGTATTGCACTAACGTGGCACCGGTGACGGTGATTTGTTGAAAGTTTTTATTTTGGATTTGATTCGATAAAACGTCAATCGTCCCTTGCTTTTGGGCGTTGGACAATGAAGTTCCTAAGGTCATCACCGGGGTGTCCCAATTATTGTCCGCTTGGGTGGTGGTCGTCGTTAGCCACCAGCCACCAATTAACACAGTCAATAAGGTTAATAAACGTGTTCGTAATTTCATGGTGTTTTCCTCCTCATGGGGATCTAGGATTATTATAACAACTTAACAAATTACTGACTACTTTCGCGCAAAGAGTACTTATGTAATGACAAACTTATTCGGTCAATGATTAGCAGAAAATTGTTAGAATTTATGCTGCTTGGAGTCACTATCACTAAACTTTTCAGTGGTAGATAGCTACCGGGATGAACTATTTTCTATTGGTTCTTTAATTAAATGTGTTATACTCAAGGTTCTAAGTACGACCGATAAATGAACTTCAATTTAATTAAAGGAGTTAAACAAATGAAAATAGTTGTTTTGGCCGGTGGCCGCAGCACCGAACGCAATGTTTCACTATCGTCTGGTGTCAAAATTACCAATGCTTTACGCTCTAAAGGCTACTCTGTAGCCTTGGTGGATTCTTTCTTGGGCCAAGAACTAGCGGCCAATCAGAAGGTTGAAGATCTTTTCACGACGCAATTAGCGGATGAGACCAAGTTAGTGATTGATGATGAAGTGCTCACAGATGAAAAGATTAATGCTTTGCGCACGGATGGCACACGTGGCTTACTTGGCAAAAATGTGCTCCAGATTTGCCAAGCTGCTGACTTGGTTTATCTTGGTTTGCACGGTGAAGATGGCGAAAATGGCAAAGTCCAAGCCGTGTTAGATGTCTTTGATATTCGTTACACGGGTAGCGGTCCCTTAGCTTCCGGTCTGGCAATGAATAAGAAGTTTTCTAAGGAAGTTTTTGTGCAAAATCAAATCCCCACGGCACCTTATATAACGACCAAAACCACGCAAGTCGCTCCAGCGGACATTCCGTTTGGTTTTCCAGTTGTGGTAAAACCGGCTAATGGTGGTTCGAGTGTAGGTACGCACATTGTGCGCGAATATGCGGATTTGGCGGCGAGCTTAGAGGATGCCTTTTTATTTGACGAGGAAGCTTTGATTGAGAAGTACATCCAAGGGCGCGAATTTTCGGTGGCCATTATTGATGGCGAAGTTTTGCCACCCGTGGAGATTGTGGTGACGACTGGTTGGTATGATTTTCAGCATAAGTTCCAAGATAATAACCAAACGCAATTCATTACACCACCCGAGTTGGATCATGAAACAGCGCAAGTTTTAGAAAAGTTGACGCGCCAAACTTTTGCGGCCTTAGATATGCAAAATTATGGGCGCATTGATTTCTTGGTAAGTGAAGAAGGGGCTTACGTCATGGAAGCTAACTCACTACCGGGCATGACGCCGCGCTCCTTGATTCCGCGTGAAGCGGCTGCCGTGGGGATTAGTTATCCTGATTTATGTGAGAAGATTATTCAAAGTAAATGGCGTTGGTACGAGCAACAAGCTTAAATTTTAAGAGATAAACAAAACGACTGATGGTTCAAAAAAGCCACAGTCGTTTTTTTGTGCTTTAGAAAAGCCAATGAATTAATTCAAATGTTACATAATAATGGTTTTACTTTAATAATTTACATTAAAAAGAATAATTAGTAATTAAATCTAAATATTTTTATATTTATTAAATATAAAAATATATTAGATATAATGAATATATTACTCAACAAAATTCGTGATTAATGGTATACTCTAACAAATGATACTGACAAAAAACTGATGTAATCCCCATCTTTAGGTGTTTTATTATCGATAAAAGTATAACTGCTGCTGTAATTTTGATAATTATATTTTGAATAAATATTTTCTAAAATATATTATGGATAGTGAGGCTAATGCGTAACGATAAAATTTTATCAATAGTAATTTTATTATTTAGTTGGGCTTTGATTTTGCAACTGCACGTTAATAATGTTAATGCTGATCCCAATGATGTGACTGCCCCGCTGGTCAAACAAGTGGGGTCAGTTACGTTACCGAATAATCAAGTTTTACAGGCGCCGACCATTACTGTCAGTAATTTGGCAGTTAATCCGCCACAAGCTACAGATATTGATGATGGCTTGACTTGGTCGCCGGCTCAAAACCGGATTGAGCTCGGCCAAACGTCAGCTATTACGAATAATCAAGGTAAAAGTGTCAATATGGGTTTTACCTTTGGTGGTTGGGGTGATCTTACGATTTCGGGTCAATTAACTGCTAGCCGCAAGGCCAATATCTTCTTACATGATGGTCAAAAAGATAACGGAACTCCCAACAATATTCAAGCTTTCTATGGTGGTGTCAGTATTGGTCCCAGTACCAGTGTTGATTATGCCTTATTAGATAGTACGACGACCTCCATTGGGCAAACAGGAGGAGTTTTACAAACGATGTCTAATTTGACGTATTTTGTTTCTAAAGATGCCAGTGGAAGAGTCCAGGCAGTTAAGATTATGGGATACTTACGTTCTGGGGCTTTGGAAGTGGAAGAAGTGTTGCGGACTTCTCGTTACTCAGATGGTGGCGTAGCTCAGGAATTGTATGTTAAGAATGTTTCAACGACGTTACAAAATTATGTGGTAGCTGAAGGGGAAGATACGAAGTTAGAAAATGAAGATCAGATTGGCTCTTATGTTAGTGACCGGGTACCGGTTTATGCCTTGGGGGATAATCGGGGCATGTATATCCAGTCTCCAAATCATCGTTTAAATATTAATACCGATGTTACCGATGGTCCTACGCATTGGCTCGCGGGTTTTTATGGCGATTATATCAAGTGCAATACGAGTGGAGTCAGTACTTTTGCTTATGGCACTGCCGTGTTTAAGGGCAGTAGTTTAGCCAATGCTACCGGTCAAGAGGTTGGTAGTTATCCTGCTGGCTCTGAGTTATTACCAAAAAGTGGCGGTTCCTATCCCGATTCAGCGTATGCTCTGCTGTGGCCAGTAACTAATTTGGCGGTTGGTCAAACTAAGCATTACGCGGTTGATTTGGGAATTAATGCTAGTGCGTATTCTAAACCATGGTTGACAGAAACTTGGCGCAACGTTTCCCGGAGTGATGGCAAAAATTATCCCCAAGATCAAATTGAGTTTGATGTGACTTTAGGTAATGATGGTTTTGCGAGTGCTTATCAAACCACCAACTTAAGTAATTTGCTCCCCACTGATTTCCAAGTTACAAGTGCTAAAATTACTTACGCCAATGGTCAGGACAAAACGGTTGCTTATAATATTGCTAATCGAGGACTGCAATTGAGCCCTGCTGATGCAATTGTACTCAAGGATAACCAAAAGGCAAAGATTACTTTTCTGGGGACAATTAATACGAGTGCTAATGGAACAACTTTAAGTACGACGCCTAAGGCGACAGCCATAGAACAGAATTTAAGTAGTCATCCAACCAGTGATTTTTATGGTTCCACTTTGAGTATTCCAGTTGAAAAATTAACTTTTTCTGCCAATTTAACGCAAACCGCGGTGGATCGTACGCGCAGTTTACCAACCAATTATTATGTTCCCGGAGATACGATTGATTTTTATTTAGACTATCAGATTGCTGCGGATAGTACGGCCACGGCATCACAGCTAGTCTTTACAACACAAGCCAGTGCTGGTTTGAAGTTTGCTAATTATGTTTTTGCGAGCGACGGCATTAATAATACTGATTTAGTAACTACTCATATGACAGATCAGACAAATGCCAATTGGCCGCAAACAATTGTAGTTAAAAAACGCAGCGGAGAAGCTTTCAAAGCGGGCGATCACTTGCGTTTAACGATTACTGGTGTAGCCGTAGGGGATTTATCTGGAGCACATAATAGTAGTTATCAAACTTTACAACATAATGTCAATGCTTCAGCACCTCTCAATTCTGGGCAAGGGAATACTGTTAACGCGCCAATATTAATATTGCAGCGTGCGAATTTCGCTTATTTTACTGAGATACCGACGACGATTGATTTTGGTAAGGTCGTGAATGCAGGGCAATCCGTAACTAATCGTGCTACCAAGGGAGCGTTAAAAGTTAATAGCTATTTTCAAAATGCGACCGCTCAAGGTTATGAGATCCGAGTGGCTTATGATAATACTGGTAGTCAAAGATTAACAAACGGCTCGGTTGGCTTAATACCACAAGGAACGTCGTTATTAGCATATCAAGAACAGCCGGTTTTAAGCAGCGGTATTAAGGTGGCCAAGATTACGCCTAGTTCTGGTAATAGTATTGGCATTAATGAACGTGGGATTGATTTGACTGATTTAGTGGGAGCTAACCAGTGGCAATTACATGCGCAGCGTAATGCTTTAGCGGGAGATTATAAAGGAAAGCTAACGTGGTCGATGGTTAATTCGCTGTAAAATTGAACCGAAAATAAAAGGCTAATTGTTTAATTCTTGGATTAAACAATTAGTCTTTTTTGTGCTGTGAGTGCTGTTGTGTTAACTCTGGATGACAATATTAATTTACAGCCGTCGGCATTGATCATCAACAAATATTTAAAAAAGCAATCTAATTAAAAAATGTCAAAAAACATTTCAAAATTAACTATTAGAAAAAATTGGAAAATATTTGTTATTTGTTATAGATGAGTGCTATAATCTCTTCGAAGTTTAATAATATAAATCTTATTTTTTGAATCAAATTATGTATTATTCAGTTTTTACGAGTGAATAAATATATAATTTGATTAATTATTTTAGAGTAAAAGATAAAAACAACATTTAAAAGAATTAAATATTATCTGACTGTTATTAATGATGAGACTTAAAAGTATTTGATGGCAACTTTGGATTAAACACTGTTTAAGTAAAAATAATCAATCCTGAACGGGGCGATTAACGAGAGAAGGGTGGTGCAGGAAATGTTTAAATCTGGCAAGTTAGTGCTCATAACTGCGTTGCTGTTATTCGTGATGAGCTGGGCATGCTCGCAGCACACGGTCGTACTAGCGATTTCTAATCAGGGACAAGCAGCTACATCTCGCAATATTCAACAGCAAAGTAATACTAAGAGTTCAACAACTATAACCACGCAACCAGTGCTGCATTTATTATCTGTACCGCAGAATTTAACTCGGTCCCCTGCACCGGCGCCAACTTTGAACAATGTCATTAATGTTCAAGCTGATCCAACAACTGCGGTTAATTCGGGGACGTTAGGCAGTTGTTATTGGTATTTATCTGATAACAATACGATTTTAAATATTAATGCTGGAACTATAGGAACCGTGAACAATACAATGCCTGGTGAAGATCCTAATAGCACTTACCGGAATCGCTGCGGTCCTTGGATTGCTTATCGCGATCAGATTACCACCGTCAAGATTGCCCCCGGCGTGAAAACAAATAGTGATTGTTCTTATTTATTTGCTAATTTAACTAATTTACAGCAGATTGTTGGCTTAACAAACTTGGATACAAGTCAAGCTACTATGATGGGAAATTTATTTCGAAGTTGTACTTCATTAAAGAAAGTTGATTTAAGTAATTTTAAGACTGTGAATGTTAATAATATAGAAGGAATGCGCAGCTTGTTTTTCGATTGTGCAAGTTTGACGGATATTGATCTGAGCAGTTTTAATACCAGTAATAATCATGACATCGGTTATATGTTTGATAACTGTTCCAGCTTAACGCATATTAATTTTGGTAATAACTTTGACACGAGTCAAGTAATTAATCTGAGCTACATGTTTTATAATTGTACTAAGCTACCGGAGATTGATTTTGGTCAGAAGTTTGCTACAAGCAAAGTTACTAATATGGAAGCAATGTTTTACGGCTGTTCCAGCTTAAGTAATTTAGATTTAAGTTCTTTTCAAACTAGTAAAGTGACTGATATGGGATGGCTGCTTTATGGGTGTTCCAACTTGTCAAAAATCACCTTCGGTGCGGGATTTGATACGAGTAATGTAACGTTAATGAAGTCAATGTTTAATCAGTGCAGTCATTTGACCAGTTTGGATGTTAGTCAAATTAAAACTTCATCAGCTACTAATATGTCGTATATGTTTTATGGCTGTTATAACTTACCAACTTTGGATTTAAGCACCTTTGACACTAACAAAGTCGCTGATATGTCTTACATGTTTTACGGGTGTTCTAATTTGCAAACTTTGAATTTAAGTTCCTTTAACACTGCTCATTTGACCGGCATGACTCAAATGTTCACTTTGGATTTGAAACTGTGGAAACTACAATTAGGTACGGATACCAAGTTTACGAATTCGCCGGATTTAGCAATGCCCCAAGCAGGACAAATCTCAACTTACAATGGTTACCAATATGAAAATGTAGGTGGTTGGCAAAGCGTTGCTGGCGGCAGTGATATTGCCCCGGCAGGTACCATTTATTCGAACAGTGATAGTTTAAATAGTCATTTAGCAACCAATCATATTCTGCCCGAAACATTAGTCTGGCAAAGAAAGTGGGCCAACACTGCGCCAACATTAACACCGACTCAAACCAGTTACACCTATGCGCAAGATTGGAATAGTAACCAATTACCGCCATTTGAGTTTGATGTTCGAGTTCAAGATCCTGATAGTACGACCGTGGCACTGTATTACTCTATTGATAAGCAGTTGGTTAATTTAACAGATATCAAAAAGTGTCAGCAACTAACAGCTTTCTCGGGCACTAGTTCGGCTCCGATTAATACCACTTACCCAGCTCAAATTAAAGTTGATTCTGATCTCAAGACATTAGCTATACCGAAACAAGGTGGACATCAAATCTACCTATATGGGGTTGATAGTGGTGGCCAATTTACGACGATTAATCCCCGAGTTACCACGGCGCAGTTGACAATTAGAGAAAATAGTAAAATTACGGTGGATACGGTTGACCAAAATGGTAATCCGTTACCTAACGCTGAGGAAACCGGCAACCGACCCGCGGCTTCTTATTATGGTTCGGTAGGCGAGACTTTGAATCTTGCCCAAGATACGACTAATTATCCGGACGATATTTATACCAAATATCATCGTTATCATTTAAAAACACGCCCTGCTTCAGTGACCTATCAATCAGTCGCGAATGCTGATGGTTCCAAACCAAGTGCTAATCCTGTTGAAGTCAAGATAGTATATACCGAGGTCGGTAGCCTAATGCTGCAAGGTGTTCCTAATAATTTAGATTTTGGCACTAAGATTATTTCACAAAGTAGACAATTAAACCATTTGCCTGAGAGTTCATCCAACCAAAACTTGCAAGTGGTGGACACTACCCAAAAGCCTAATTGGCAATTATTAGTTAGGTTATCAGAACCATTGACGAATCATAATGACGATTTGTTGAGTAATGTTTTGAAATATCAGCAAAGAAGTAATGGCGCTTTAGAAACAGTAGGTACCAATGATACTTTGGTAGATAGTAAAACAGCGACTGTTGATACTATTCAGACGCCGAAGATTGACACGACAGATATTTCAAAAGCTTGGTGGTCTGCTAATGGGCAACAAGTAGCTGGATTGATGTTAGATTTGCGCACGGCTTTGCTTAACCTTCAAAGTGGTCAATATCAGGGACAATTGACGTGGTCAATCACTAATTCGTTGATGAATTAAAAATGATTGTTGGTAATTGCATTTCAAATAAACCAAAAGTCATTGGAGCTTTTGATATGAACAACAAAAAATCGTCCTACTCTAACTTTGGCAAGTTATAGGGCGATTAAAAATGTCTTAATAACGTAGTCACCGCCTTTAAAGCGGATCGTTCAGGGATTGGTGTACTAGCACCAGTCCCTTTTTCAATACATTTTTGGCAAAAATCATTTTTCAAAATTGAAAAGTCATGCAGTTTAAGTAATATGCTACAATAGTTAGTGCGATAAGTTTTATGGGCGGTGACTGTTTGTTCTCGAGGGGGTGCTTGCGTATGAGAATACGGAAGAATCAACAGAAAGGATATCCAGTCTTACTTGAATACCTATCAGGTATTGACGTTGATGATTGCCTTTGGCACATTAGTTGCCACAATCATGAACCACAAAAAGTAATAAAAAACCGTCCCATGTTAACTTTGACAGGTTATAGGACGATTTAAAATAGTTTTATAACAATTGTCACCGCCTTTAAAGCGGATCGCTAAGGGATTAGTGTATCAGCACTAGTCCCTTTTTCATTACCAATATAACATATTCTTTAGCAAAAATCATTTTTTAAAATTGAAAAGTCATGCAGTTTGAGTAATATGCTAAAATAGTTAATGCGATAAGTTTTATGGGCGGCGACTGTTTGTTCTCAAGGAGGTGCTTGCGTATGAGAATACGGAAGAATCAACGGAAAGGATATCCAGTCTTACTTGAATGCCTATCAGGTATTAATGTTAATGATTGCTTTTGGCACACTAGTTGCCACAATCATGAACCACAAAAAGTAATAAAAAACCGTCCCATGTTAACTTTGACGAGTTAGGGACGATTGTAGTCTTTTAACAATTTGTCACCGCCTTTAAAGCGGATCGCTGAGGGATTGGTGTACCAGCACCAGTCCTTTTTCATTACCAATATAACATATTATTCGGGAAAAATCATTTTCTAAAATTAATAAGTGGTTCACGCTAATCGATATGCTAAAATAATTAATGCGATAAGTTTTATGGGCGGTGACTGTTTGTTCTTGAGGAGGTGCTTGCGTATGAGAATACGGAAGAATCAACGGAAAGGATACACAGTCTTACTTGAATACCTATCAGGTATTAATGTTGATGGTTGCTTTTGGCACACTAGTTGCCGCAATCATGAACAAAAAGTAATAAAAAATCGTCCTACTCTAACTTTGGCAAGTTATAGGACGGTTTAAAGTCGTTCGTTATCTAGTCACCGCCTTTAAAGCGGGTCGTTAAGAGATTGGTGTGACAGCACTGATTCCTTTTTCAGTATCAATGATAACACATGCTATAATGTTTTTATACCCTTAGGGATTTAGCAATAGAAAAATCTGAAATTGTAATCCAGATTCAAATTTTTAGCGGATTTGGAGCTGGATTTTTTGGCTATAATGAAAAGAGATTAAGCAATATGTTAAAATGGTTTCAGATAAAGTAAATGCTAAGGCGGTGGCTATTCCAGAAATGGGGTGGTGCTTATGGTGTAATAACTGTAAACACAATTCTAAGGAAGGGAGTAGCCGATTGAAACTACTAGCCATTGCGTATTTAGTTAACAGTTTTGTTAACGGAGTACGTACGGTTGTAGAAATTGTCAAGTTGAAAAACAAGACAAAAAAATAATCGCCTTAGCCGTGCAAGGCTAGCGATTATTAAATTTACCAAAATTTAGTAGCTGCTGTCTTAGCAACCTTATCTAAGGGATTGGTGTACCAGCACTAATCCCTTTTTCATTACCAATATAACATATTCTTTAGCAAAAATCATTTTTTAATTGATAAATAATTTAATCTCAGTAATATGCTACAATAGTTAGTGCGATAAGTTTTATGGACGATGACTGTTTGTTCTCAAGGAGGTGCTTGCGTATGAGAATACGGAAGAATCAACAGAAAGGATGCACAGTCTTACTTGAATACCTATCAGGTATTAATGTTGATGATTGCTTTTGGCACACTAGTTGCCACAATCATGAACAACAAAAAGTAACAAAAATCGTCCTACTAATAACTTTGGCGAGTTATAGGACGATCAAATAAATTCTATAATTTAGTCACCGCCTTTAAAGCGGATCGCTGAGGGATTAGTGTTTGGAGCACTGATCCCTTTTTCAATATTATAATAACATATTATTCGGGAAAAATCATTTTCTAAAATTAAGAAGTGGTTCACGCTAATCGATATGCTACAATAGTTAATGCGATAAGTTTTATGGGCGGTGACTGTTTGTTCTCAAGGAGGTGCTTGCGTATGAGAATACGGAAGAATCAACAGAAAGGATATCCAGTCTTACTTGAATACCTATCAGGTATTGGTGTTGATGATTGCTTTTGGCACATTAGTTGCCACAATCATGAACAAAAAGTAATAAAAAACCGTCCTACAGTAACTTTGGCAAGTTATAGGGCGATTTAAAATTGTCTAAATAACTAGTCACCGCCTTTAAAGCGGATCGTTCAGGGATTGGTGTACTAGCACCAGTCCCTTTTTCGTTATTAATTGTAACACATTACATATTATTTTGGGTAATAGCAGACAATAATATTAGCTTGGCAGTTGGTCTAGTTAAAATTCAACTATTTATTTTAAGCTGTTTTGCACTGTCCAAGTCAACGTACCGCCCTGAGATCCAGGTTTTAATGCAGTGTCATTGGCTGGTATCTTTAAAGCAAGTCCTTGCTTAGTAGCAGCGGAAGGATTAAGTTGAATGTCCTTTTTTTGATTGGCAGTGAGTGTGCCAGTGAAAATTGTTGCAGGATCAGCTAAAGCGGCGGCACTCTTTGTGGTTTGATAATAAATTAAGGGTGTCAAAATTTTATTACCGCTGAAACTGGCTAAGAGAGAAACGTTAGTGGCATTTTTAGTGTGATTTGTTAATTTGGCAGTAGCACTAGGCGTGTTAGAAAAAATCGTTTGGTTTTGGTGCTTTAAAATCACACTAAAACCTAGTTGCTGAGGAACATCTAATTCAATATCTGGTTCAGTAATTAAATAATTGAGGATTTTACTCTGGCCTAAGAAATGAGTGCTTTTGTCTGCGGCAACCGCCAGTAATTGATCACTGTGACCAGTTAAACGACTATTGTTCTTACCGACAACTTGCAGTGGTTGTTCCACTGTAAAAGTGGTGTTAGCCGGAATTTGACCGTCACTAAAGCCAAAATCCTTGCCCGTTAAGGTATAGGTATCTTTGGAATTCGTCGCTACTTGGATGGATTTTTGGTCATCAGGAGTCTTCGCAGTAAATGTCAGTTGCGGACTAGTTGTTGCTACCGTAGAATTAGAAGTTAAACTACCTAGCTTAAATTGAACCGTGTCTAAAGCATGTTGCCCCACCGGTTTAAAAGTGGTTTGCAAATGATTAGCGCCCCGACTGATAGTATTTTGTCCCTTGTTAATCTTTTTCACAGTTTTGGTAACTGAGTACTTAGGAAACGGCAAGACTTTGTATTGATAAGTGGCCTGGTCTTCTTTTTTGAGTGGATAATCGTTCGTAGGACTGGCATCATCTTGACCGCGGAACTGTAGTTGGTGAGTCGAGGTATCGCTATCGGCTTGGTTAGTGATGTTATCAATTTGCCAAGAAGAATCTTTGATGGGTTCCTTGTGCGAAGTGATTGCAATGTGCTTTTGTAAATCAACGTTGCGACCGTCATTTACCTGACCCGTAATACTAATGTTATTAGCAGTTGTATCACCATCAAAATAAGTCAGGGGAACTTTAACCGTATCACCAATTAAATATTGATCCACTTTATCGGGGATTCCTAAAGAAAGGTTGGTAACCCCGATGGTTTGCTTAGGCGTTTCTTGAAAATTCGATACCGCACTTAACTGCAAAGTATCACTGGAATTAAATTCTAAATGAGCTGTGGGGTGCAGCGTATTGTAATTAGCTAACACTTTTTGTAAATCAATATCGTAATTTTGCACGGTCGAGTCTTTTGCATCAGGGGTCCACTTAATGGCAGTGTCGGCAACGTATTGCGGCATAGCATCAACACTATCAACTAAGGAACCGAGGTTATCCGGATCAGCCACCCCATCTTGCACGCCTTGATCGTCGGCCAGCAACATTCCGGGGGTAACCGGCAAAATTGTATTAGCATTTTTGATTCCATAGGCTTGCTGGGAGTTGGTCACTGTCCCTAAGTCATATTGTTGACCTAAGCGATTGAGTACCAGGTGCATTAAAGGTGGAGTGGGGTTAAAACTTTCTTGGGTATCATCGCTGTAGGGTTGGACGCTGCCTTTGATATGCATGTCTTCACTGGCATCTTGGTGAGGGATGATTTGCGCGGTGTGATTGGTGATGGTCGGACTCCCGAGCTTGCCAAAGACGATTTTGTGAAACTCTTTGCCGTGCATAATGCTTAACCCTTGATTTAGTTGCATTAAATCCGCTTGTTTAGCATAAATTTGTTTGTTACCAGATTGGAATAAGGTGGCGGGAATAGCCCAATAAGCAAACGGGACATCGATTCTTTGAACGGGAACTTTATCAAGGGTCAGTTCGGGGTAATTAGCAGTTCCTAAAGACTGCGATGGGCCAGTGATTGGTGAAGGATTACCTTGGGCGCTAAAAGTCGTGTTTTGGACGATAACGTCACCGCCCGCACTGCTGTCATTACCACCTTCAACGTTGACGATATGAGCATTGTCGTTATCGTTGTTACCTAAATCTAGCATGATTTCCTTAGGGTTATAAATATTCAAATTTAAGCCCGCATCCGTATCTAATAAATTCATACTATTGCTTGTTTGTTTGGTGCCGGTTTCGTGTAATTTAAAAACGCCATCTTTTTTGATGGTAATGTTCATTTTGGAACCAATTCGCATTAAATTACCAAATCGGGGATTTAGGGTAGTACCACTACCGCCAAAGTCGTGTAAGTTATTAGACTGCACATCAAAAGTCCCGTGATCTAATGTGATATTTCCGCCGTTGAGATCGACTAAGGGGAGACTGTGATTGAGCGTACTTTTGGCATTGGGGCTATCAGGCGTAATATATTTGCCGTAGTCGGCACCGTGATTAGAAGCGTAACTAGCGGCATCGCCGACGGCTTGCGCGGAGGTATCCTTGATATTGCCTTGGTCATCTAATAAATTGTTGGCATCTGTTTGGTAATCCATGGTACTTTGGTCATTACTTTGCAGGCGAATAATGGGAGAGCCACTGGCTTCTTTGTGGAAGTGAATACTGCTGGTTCCAGAAACATAAATAGCGCCGGCTAAGTTAGTCGTACTGCGCAGTGCATTGGTGCCGTCAGAGTACTGGCCTTTGGCGGGAGCATCGTTAGAAATAATATTTAATTGCGAATTACCGTAAAGGTCAATATCAGAAGTGGCATTAGAGTCTGATGGGTGCATCACTAAGGCGTAATTATGATTTTCCACATAGCCAAAACCGCTATTTTCACCTGATTGGCCGTGGGGGTAGAGGTAAACTTGGGCGCCATCTTTTAAGACCACGCTGTTTTTGGGCCCTGTTAACTCAATCCCGTTGCCATTATAGGTATAACCAGAAAAATGGCTGTTTTTATCAAAAGTAATCCGCGAAGCTTCGAAGATTTGTTGGTTACCGTCGGAGTCAGTTGTGTAGACTTTATCGTGGTACTTATATTTTTGAACGGAGGACAAACTAACCCGATTCTTAATGATAATGGCAGTCGTGCCGACGCCATTCAGTGAGTTATGGGTTTGTGAACCCACGTAATTGACATTATCATAAGTGATTTGGGTGTAACCGCCAGCGGCTTGAATCGCCGCGTTATCGGTTAAATCAACATTTTGTGAATTACCGGAATTACCTGCAATGGGTCCCCAGTATGAAGAGCTAAACAAATTAACATCTTTTAAAGTCCAGTCTTCTTTATATAAGTTGCTGGTCACTAAGCCCGCGTTATTACCCTTTAGCGCAATGCTATTGTAACCAAAATTGAGCGTATAGCCTGCACCGTCAATGGTTAGTTTGAAGTGGCGCGTGAAGTCGTAACTATAGCCACCACCGCTAAAGCCATACACACCGGCATTAGATAAATCCAGATTATTTTTTAAAATAATGTGGTCAATATGTGAAACGCCACCTGGAGCTTGGTCATCATAGACGGCTTCTAAAAAAGCTTTGGGTGTCGAAACATATACGGTATAGGTATTGCCGACATCGGGGTTTGTTCCGTCGTAGATAATTTCATCCATATCAGAATACTGGGGCATATCCGGATAAGCGCTGCCCGAGCGGGCGGGATTATCCAGTAAAGGGGATGCTTGTAATGGACTAGTAGTTTGGGTGTTAGGAGTCTGTTGGTTAACAGCACTGATTAGTTGTGCATCGGCGCCTGTTTGTGGTTTTAGTAGATCAGCTTTAACTTTAGTTGAGAAATTGCTACTAATAAAGACTATGAATAATAAATAGAATATAAAATTGATTTTTTTGGTCATTTATCTTATCTCACCTATTTTTATTACATTATGATTAGGAAAAATATTTTTTGATTAAAAATATTGCATTAATTAATCTGGAAAGCTAAGGTATTATAAACCTATATCTACTGCTAGGCAAGTAATCTAGTAAATAAAATTAAGTAAAATAATAAAATGAGTATTTGTGGTAAAATATTTCACGATGTTAAGCAAAAATTGATTTTGTAAGCGAAGCCAGATTTTATAGACTATTTTCCAAAAAGCAGTTCAAAAAATTATTTTTTATGATTAAAATTAATTTAGACTAAGCAAAAGATTAAATTAAGAATTGCATTCCCTCAGATAGTTAGATAAAATAAAAAGGGTTTGTTACAGCCTAAACTTACTTTAGGTAAGGGTTGCCTAAGTGATAGACTGGTACAAATTATTATTAATGAATAAAAAAGCCAACTAGAATTTTCTAGTTGGCTTTTTTGTGTTCTATCTGAATTACATTGTTCGGGGAAGGACGTTAATTAACGAGACTGTTGGTAGCAGTCCAGGTGATGCTAGCCGATTGGGGCTCTTTTGCTAAAGCTTTAAGGCTACTGTCGTCTTTATCTATCTGCAAATAGGGCCCAATATTCGGACTAGCGGCTTGTTTATCAGTTGATAAAGTTAATTTTTGTGTTTGCTGACTGGGGAATTGTTGATCTAAGACGGTTACTGGTGCTGCTAGCGCTGCATTCGTAGTACTGTCGGCAGTAGTTGGTGCTTCTTGGAAGTAGAACAAGTCTCGAATTGTTGAAGTTTTGGCATTAACTTGTGCCGTCAATTGAACATTCAAAGGAGCGACGTAGTTATTGGTTAGGGTAACTTGTGGATCAATGTCAGCAAGCTTTTTAGGAAAGATTTTTTGTTCTTCACCCTTTAAAATTGCGGAATAGTCTAATTGCTGAGGGACGGTTAAACTAAGATCCGGCAGCCCGATACCATAATCACTATGGGCAGATTCAGCTAACTGAATATAAGTGCCATCGGTGCTCTTCGAGTTCATGTAATCAATACTTGGCGTGAAAGAGCCACTGTCATTAGGAAAAGTGACTGGTTGCTTAATCGTGAAGGTCGTGTCTGCGGGCAAAGTGGCGGAGCCAAAGCCAAAGTCGGTACCAGTTAGATTATAGGTGTTGCCGTCAGGCACAGTAGTTGTGCTATAAGTGCCACTTTTACCAGCAGGCGTAGTGGCAGTAATAGTCAAACTACCATTTGATTTGGCCGGGGCATCAGCACTATCACCATTCAGTTCGCCAATGACAAATTGGACGTTACTTAAATCATGATGACCAACCGGTGTAAAGTCGGTCTCTAAAGTATTGGCACCCTTATCAATAGTTTTGCCATCGTGATTAACCTTCGTTAAATATTTTTTGCCGTTATACTTTGGGTAAGGCAGAACTTGATAATTATAAGTTAATGGTTTGTCAGTTTGATCGAACGGGTACTTATTAATTGGAGTAGCATCATCTTGACCATTAAAGGTTAAGGTATTGATAGAACTAACTTTATCGGCGATTCCTGATATGTTCCAATTTTTAGTAACTTCAGAATTATGATCATAGTGGTGATCTTCATCTTGATCAAACATTAATGACCCACTAACAGATTTGGAAGTATCACTATCGCTAGTAACTGAACCAGTCAAATTAACTTTGGTAGAACTAGTATTACCATCGAAATAGGTTACGGGTACGCGAACAGTATCACCTAATAAGTATTTATCAGTTTTAGTAGTGGTACTTAAAAAGAGGTCGGTAACCTTGATATTTTGTAACGGAGTACTCTGAAAGTTAGTAACTGCACCAACTTGAATAACATCGCTGGATTTTAATTCTGGGATTGGGTTATCTTGGTGCGAGTTATTATAGTTCTTGATTGCCTGCTGAACATTTATTTGATAATTATAAGAATCTTTGTAATCATTGGCAGTTCCATCATCCAAGTTTTTACTCATTATCAAAGGAGATGGTCCGTCTTTAGTCGAATCAACATTCAAATATTTGGGCATTGGATTAGTGACATCTGTTAATGAACCTGTGACATCTGCTACTCCGGTTTGTTTACCCTTGTCATCAATGCCTAAAATGTTAGGAGTAACTGAAACAGGAACTGTTGTATTTGATGGACTAATACCATAAGCTTGATCACTATTATTGATAGTTCCTAAATCATCAACAGTTGTTACAGATCCATCAGGAGCATGATGCTCAATTTTTAAACTAATTAATGGAATAGCAGGAGTAAACGGTGTATCGCCATCATAGTGATTAATTGTTCCTGCAATCGTCATACTATCAATTTTATCATCGTCATGTTTAGGAAGATTGGGAATGATGTGGGTAACTGTATTATTGATTTTAGGACTGTCTAATTTACCAAATTCAATTTTATGAAATTCTTTACCATTCATAGAACTTAAGGCACTATTTAATTCGTTTAAATCACTTTGCCCAGAGAGCTGATTACGTGCATAAACTGCATTGTGACCATTTTGAAAAAGATTAGCAGGTATAGACCAATAGGTAAACGGAATATCAATTCTTTGAATTGGAATATTCAATAGCTTGATATCTTTAGAAGGATCTGTCCCCAGCATATCTCCAGCAGGAGATTTAATTGGTGAAGTGTTTCCCCATGCGGAGAATGTAGAATCTTGTAAATCAACATCGCCACCTCCATCAGTTTTACTTCCACCTTGTACGTAAACAATGTGTGTATTTTCGTTATTATTAGGCCCAGCATCTAATGTGATTTGTTCGGGATTTGAAATTTTTAAAGATAATCCATTTGCGGCAGTTAATAAGTTAATAACTCCTCCCTTTCCTCCATCTATAGTATCGGGGTAACTACCATCAACTAATAATTTAAAAATACCATCTTTTTTGATATCTATATTTGATGTTCCACCTACATACATTATGCTTCCTTTATTACCGGGATCCAAACCTACATTAGCTCCGCCAAAATCGTCCATATTATTCGACACTATGCTAAATGTTCCATGATCTAGTTGAATGTCTCCCTTGCCTAAGAAAGCAACTAACGGAGAACTATTATAAGTTGCGCCTGTTTTAGATTGGTCTTGACCTTTAGAGTAAAGGTAATTTACATACTTGCTATAATTGTTATTGTAGTTTGCTTCATTTCCGATTTCTGTAGGTGCAGTTATATTTCCATTATCTATAAGATTTTTTTCATCTTCTTGAGTTCCGTTTTCATATTTATTTAAACCATTAGAGCTAGTGTCGGTTGTGGTAACTGTATCGTCGTAGTTCATATTGATTTGGTCATTGCTTTGTACATTAATGGTTGGAGATCCAGAGTCGTCCTTTTTGTATCGAATTTGGTTACTGCCAGCTAAATAAATTGCACCTGCTAAATTATTACTTTCTCTTAAAGTAGGAGTGTCCGTATTAATACTTCCACCGTAAGTAAGGTATTTGCTCTCATCACCTACATACTGTCCTTTGGCTGGTGCATCATTAGAAATGAAATTTAACTGAGAATTACCGTTCATAATTAATTGAGAATTAGTAGCTTGGGTTACCAACCCGTAAGGCATGCCATAGGGTGAAGTATCACCAGCTCTTTCCATAGAATTGTCTCCATGTGGGTAAATGAAAACTTTTGCTCCGTCTTCCAGAGTCATGCTGGAAGTGGCTGGAGTTTTATCAATAAAATCACTTTGCGACGTGGAGTTTAATTCAATAGCAGGACTATCGTACGTATAGCCAGTAAAGTAGCTATTTTTTTCAAATCTAATTTTAGATGCTTCGAAAATTTGTTGGTTTTTGTCTTCAGATACGTATTGTTTACCGTTGTATTGAAAATTTTTAACAGACGATGCACTAACTCTACCTTTAATTGTTACCAAAGCATTGGATCGACTACTGTAGGAGTTGTGTAATTGACACCCGATGTAAGTACAATTTTCAAAATTCAACTTTGTATAACCGCCTTTGGCAAATAAATCAGCATTAGAATATTCTGGGTGTTCTGCATTTTTCGAATAGCCGGTGTTAGCTGCTGTTGGTCCCCACCAACTTTGTCCATACATATGGATGTTTTTCCAAGTCCAATCTTCCTTATACAATTTGAGGTTTTTACCATCACCGTTTCTAGCATCTCCCGTAATGGCAAAAGAGTATGCACCTAAGTTTATTGAATGTTCAATATTTTTGTTATAGGGGTCTTGACCATCTATGGTTAGTTTAAAATGTCTGGTATAAATACTTGAGTAATCTCCAGACCCTTCAAGAATATATTTATTCTTAATAACTTGTGGTAAGTTAGTTAAATCAATATCTTTTGTGAGAACTATTTTGCTGATATGTGATACGCTTTGTTCTTGCGTAGAAATTCTATCTGTCGAAGTGGTTGCTCCACTAGCATGTAAATCATATATAGCTTCTAAGAATTGATATGCATTCGATACGTAAACTGTATAAGTATCGGAGTTGTTTGGGTCAACTGAATTAGTGTTTTCATTATAGGTAATGTCATCGTTATTACCGTTGCGTATAATATCATCTTGATTAATTAAACCGTCAGCAATAATTGATTGATTTTCAGTGTTATTCGTTATTGTACCGTCAGATATAGAATAATCGGGTTTATTGGTATAAGCTACTCCATCTTGGCTATCATCTTTTAATAAGGGAGATTCGCGTGTCACTTCTTGGGGAGTGAAAGTAGGTGTTTTTTGAATTGCTGGATTTTTTGTGTAGGATCCAATTATCTCATCGTTAGGTGTAGTCGGCTTCAATAAGTCAGCCTTTACAGGTGTTAGTTGGGCTAGGGCGATAATTGCGGTAAATAGAATGGTAGATAAGATGACTTTAATTTTAGACATAAATACGACCTCAATTGAATTTCTAGAAATCATCAATAAATATGCTGTCGATTTTTCATAATGTATAAAAAAGTATGCGCCATCATTATAATTCCTTGTTTTTTATTAATCAAATGAATTGAATTACAGTTATTTTGCATTTTACTATTATTTATTTGTGATTTAATGAAACTACATAATGAGCTTTAAATAAATAATTAGCGCAATTGTCGGGTGTGAAAAAAGCTAATTTTGTACTCATTAGTTTTTAAAGACATTAGATATTTAATTTTTGATTAAAAACTGACAATTATCTTTTGATATGTATTAATACAATACACATTAAATTTTAAAAAAAGTTGGCTTGAAAATTAAAATTATCAAGATATAATTAAATTTGTTAAATAAATCACTTGAATTGAGGAGGAGTTCTTTTGGATAAGAAACGATGGCTAACCACAACGGGGACATTATTAGGTTTAGTGTGTGGCTTAGCGTTAACGCAACAAGTGGCTGCGGACACGAATCAAACTAATCAAGCGGTGGCGGTGACTACACCGACAACATCAGAGCAAAATGTTGGCAATGATAATGTTGGGGCGAACAACGAGGCACCAACCACAGACGTAAGTGTAACTCCTGCACCAGCATCAACGGATAATGTGGAGCCGAGTTCTACGACAACTACAACAAGTGTTAATTCGGCAACTAATGATAGCGCTTCAAATAATGTGAATGTTACTACTAATGTTGCTTCGACAACGACGCCGACTAATCCAACACCTGACGCTACTACAAGCGAAGTCATTGCAACAGGAACTTGGGGCACCAGCAATTGGGATTATGTCCACCAAGGTGACGATTATACGTTGACTTTTCATGCTGGTACGCTGGGGGAAGGACACCGGTATAACTTGTATGTCAATGGGATAGATACAACGACTGAATATAAATACGGAAGCATTGGTGGCGATCCGGATGTTTTCAATGAAAATTTTAATTGGAATAATGAACTAACACAGATTCAATTTGATCCCGGAGTGGTTGCTAATGCAAATTCTTCGTTCTTATTTGCGTACTTACCAGTCAAACGAATTTTGGGTTTGAGTAATTTAGATATGTCTAATGTTACAACTACGCAGGGGATGTTTCGTAATATTCAATTAACAGCCGATTTAGATTTAAGCCGCTTTAATACCAGTCATGTGACGAACATGCGGGGCATGTTTGGTCGGGGTTCTTATGGCAATTTGGATTTAAGTAATTTAGATACATCTAATGTTACAGATATGAGTGATATGTTTGCTGGCAGCAAGTTTATTAGCTTGAATACTAGTAAACTGAATACTTCGAAAGTTACCACAATGAAAGAAATGTTTAGTGATTTAAATTTGCAACATTTGGATTTAAGCAGTTTTGATACGTCTAATGTAACTGATATGTATGGTATGTTTTACGGCGATTATTATTTACTTCGTTTAGATGTCAGTAACTTTAATACATCAAAAGTTAATACGATGTATGGCATGTTTGCTGGATGTTATAATCTAACAACTTTAGATTTAAGCAACTTTGATACATCCCAAGTAACAACCATGTATGGTATGTTTTATTTTTGTCCTAATTTAGTTGATTTAAATATTAGTAATTTTGATACATCCCAAGTGACCAATATGATGGGCATGTTTGATACATGTGGAAGTTTAAAAACAATTGATTTGTCATCATTTGATACATCTAAAGTGACCAATATGCGAGGGATGTTTGCGTGGGACACTGATTTACAGAGTTTAGATATTAATAATTGGGACGTTTCTAATGTGACCAGCACGTATGGGATGTTTTTCTATTGTTCATCCATAACTGACTTAGATTTGTCCAATTGGGTTATTAAGCAAGGTACTAATATGTATGATATGTTTAATACAATGGTGTCTTGTGAGAATCTCAAAGTATTTCAGCTGACTGTCGATAATTCAGATGTTTTGGGCACTACTATGGGCGGTATGTTTGGTTGCAACTATAAGTTATATAGTTTGGACTTAAGCAGCTGGCATATATTATGTCCTGAAGTTGTGGAGGGTATTAATGATATTTTTTATAATATTCCATTGAATCACATTGTAGTTGGTCCCAACATTCCTTTAAACGTGTATTCATCTTCATTTGCTGGTTTCCCTGAAGTAGGAACTAAAATTCCAGGAACTAATAAAACTCTGCTCTCACAACATTGGGTCGCAACAAAGGGTTACCAGCAAGGAACTAAATATACGCCAGAAGAACTTGCACAAACTACTGATCGTGACCAAATCACTACCTATGATTGGGACAGCGAACCGTTCATTCCTGATCGGGTTGAGAAAAAAGCCGTAACGCGCACGATTAATATTCATCAACCCGATGGGCGGCTGCAAACACAGACGCAAACGATCACTTTAAAGCGCAATGTTCACTACAACGATGATGACACGGTGGATTATGGCGACTGGTCACAAGATCAATGGGATGCTTATGTGGTACCGACTTTTGCAGGATATCAAGCCAGTCAAGCTGAAGTACCCGCGCAAAATGCTGATGTTTATGGACAAGATCAGACGGTTGATATTGATTACACACCGGTTGAACAAACAGTGACGATTCAATATTTAGATGATGGCCAAGAAGTTGGCACTCAAACTTTGACGGGTTATGTGGGTGATATTTTGACGCTTAATTATCATGCTCCAAAGGGCTATGAATTATTGGAACAACCGCAAACCACGATTACCATTGACGGCTCAGGCCAGCAGATTATTCAAGTAGCAGTTGATCATCAAATTCAAACTAGTTCACAAACCAAGACCATTCTGCGGACGATTAATGTCAATTATCCCAGTGGTATGACCAAGAGTTACGATCAAGTTGCTGTTTTGAAGCAAAATCTGTATATTGATCAAGTTACCGGCAATCAGGTTTACGGCACTTGGAGTACGGGCAACTGGGATGAATTTTCGGCACCAGTGATTAGTGGTTATACTGCTAGTCAAGCAACGGTTGCCGCACAAACAGTCACCAGCAATGACCAAGATCAAGTGGTGGATGTTTACTATACTAAGAACTAAATAACTGGTATTTTCTTCCAGTTGTGTTATTCTAGTGATAGAAAAAGAGCCAGTGCTGGACACACTGACTCCTTAGTAAAGTTGCCAAAGTAGCGACTATTGAATTCTTTATAAATCTTATAGTCATCTAGCTCTGCGAAAGCTAAGGATGGCTATTTTCTTGTCTTGTTTATCAACTTGACAAGTTCTACGACTATGCGGACTAATCCAATGAAACTATGGATTAGATAAGCAATAGCTAGTAGTTTCAAATTGCTATTCCTTTCAATGGAATCTGGGATTACAGCATTAACACCATAAGCACCACTCCTTTGCGGAATAGCCGCCACCTTAGCTTAACTTTACTAGTAAATATTATAGCAGAATCATCTGTTGAAATTGGTATTTTCTGCCAGTTGTGTTATTCTAAAAATAGAAAAAGAGCCAGCGCTGGTTACACTGACTCTTTAGTAAAGCTGCCAAAGCAGCGACTATTCTATTTATTAAAAATTGTTGAAATAGTCATCTAGCTCTGTGAAAGCTAAGGATGACTATTTTCTTGTCTTGTTTATCAACTTGACAAGTTCTACAACTATGCGGACTAATCCAATAAAGCTATGGATTAGATAAGCAATAGCTAGTAGCTTCAAATTGCTATTCCTTTCAATGGAATCTAGGATTACAGTATTAACACCATAAGCACCACACCCTTGTGGAATAGCCGCCACCTTAGCTTAACTTTACTAGTAAATATTATAGCAGAATAATCTGTTGAAACTGGTATTTTTTTTAGTTTGTGTTATCCTAGTGATAGAAGTAGAGATACACTGAATTTTTAGTAAAGTTGCTAAAACAGCAGCTATTAAATATTGAAAATATTAATAATCGCTAGCCCTGCTCGGCTAAGGCGATTATTTTTGTATCACCGATCATTATGCTGATCAATATATGAAAGCAACGCTATGATAAACATACCGAATGCAAACATTAATTGAAGAGCGTCTGATACGGACACACTGCTACTCCTTTCGTAGGATTTGTGGTTACAGTTGTTACACCATAAGCACCACTCCTTTGTAGAATAGCTACCGCCTTAGCTTAACTTTACTAGAAATATGATAGCAGAATCATCTGCTGAAACTGGTATTTTCTTTAGTTTGTGTTATTCTAAGGATAGAAAAAGAGCCAGTGCTGGATACACTGACTCTTGGTAAAGTTGCCAAAGTAGCGACTATTTATATTATATTGATAGCCATCTAGCTCTGTACAAGCTAAGGATGGCTATTTTCTTGTCTTGTTTATGAACTTGACAAGTTCTACAACTATGCGGACTAATCCAATAAAGCTATGGCTTAGATAAGCAATAGCTAGTAGTTTCAAATTACTATTCCTTTCAATAGGCTCTGGGATTACAGCATTAACACCATAAGCACCACTTCCTTGCGGAATAGTCGCCACCTTAGCAGTAACTTTACTCACAAGTATTATAGCAGAATCATGCGTTGCAGCCGGTATTTTTCTTCAACTTGAAGTGAATGGTCATTAGCCAATGAGTAGTGACTGTCTTCAACCCAAAGATCTTAGTGAAATGACAATTTAATGATGAAAGCAGTTTAGGAATTGTTCTTTAAGCCTAAACTGCTTTTTTTATGGTTATAAACTTAACAGCTAGTTAAAGCTAGCTTAAAATTCATTTTTTCACGATTGTTGAGCTGAATGATTGAAACTAATTTAATTAAGGTGGTGTATTGGCACTAAATAAACAACTTTAAATGAAAAAATATCTTTTTGAAAACAGATATTATACCTGCTATGACTGAATTTTTATCCTAAAAACATAAATAATGTACAGATGTTGTTTAAAAGTGAGTCTAATGATGATATCATTATGTAATGATTATTTTGTGTATGTAATTAGAACTAAATTATAAATGATACAATTATTTTTTAGATAAAAAGTCATCTTAGTTAAATTAACAAAATAATTTTAATGATATTTAAATCATATTACATAATCATGAATATTAGGGGATAATATGAAAAGAATTCGGTGGATTTTTAGTTTGATGTTGCTTTCGTTGACGATCGTTTGCGGTGAACAGGGGAACCTTGTTCAAGGGGCTGCTAATGCAGATAGCTTTCAGCAAGATTTGACACAATTAAATAGTGGTTTGCCACCAACTGGTAGTACGCCAGCCCGGTTCAATTCTAGAATTACTAGTGCTACGAGTTCGTTATTAGAAACAGATAAAGATGTTTCCAAAACTGGTTTTGGCGATGCTGACCAACTTGAAGAGTTAGGCTATTCAAAAATTGATCCCTCCAAAATTAACTGGCCTAGTGATGGGATGTATGCTGATGCCACGAAAGATGTTCAACCAGGGGCGATTACTGGTGATGGTACTGGTACCGATGAGATTAATGCCGATGGCGGAAAAACGGTTTATGTACGTAATGTTTTGCAGTTTTTACTAGCGGTTTACGGTATTAAAAACACTGGAACGAATACTGTTGATATTAATGAGGGTAATGGTGGTACCGGTATTAATGCAACAACGTCTACTAGTCCGGTTAAACGTATTATTATAGTTCAAGATTTGGATTTTGTTTCACCAAATGTGCTTGATAAAACTAATCCACTTTCAACTAATTATGTTTTTAATAGTGGTTCCATAGGTTCAGTAACCAAAGCCGCCAACATCATACAACCTATTGTGGGTAATATTGGTGGTAGTACAGGTAATTTTACTATTTTAACAAAGCGACCAGGCGATTCAGCAACTAATCATCATTTGACGATTGTTGGTAATCACGGTCCAGATGAAAGTACGCCCAAAATTAATGCGGGTGATTATAGTTTGCGGTTTGCTTATAATGACGCTAATCAAATGGATAATGTCACGTTAGATAATCTTCAAATTTACGGTTCGACTTATTATGGTTTTGTTCGGTTAGGAAATGATTCTAGTAGTTCTACTAATGAATTTTATCGTGATATCACTTATTATGGCGCGCAATTTTTGTGGACTAGATCTGGCACCTCTGGATCTTCTAATATTTATATTTCGGGTCACACGACGGCTTATTCACTAAACACTTATAAAAGCCCAGTGGATCAACGAAGATATCAGTGTGAAAACTTTTTTGGGCCTGGTAATCAACAAGTTATGCAAGTGACGAATGTTACCTTTGAACCAGACGCTGTTTTTAATGGTTCTACTTATAATGGTAATGTTTTGGAATTGACTGGTAATGCCACGTTATTAGGGGATGATGCTAAGAAACAAGGCGCGGAGGTTAATCTCTATCCGCGCGGCAGTGGGGAAGATGCCCCCAACGGTTCTTCCGGATTGTATTTAATGAATACAGGTGTTTTAACATTAAATCCTAATACTCATCTCAATATCGATGTCAAAAATGATTCGATGAAAGACTCCATGGAACAGTTAAGTGGTGATACGAGTGCCTATGATACGACCGCTACTTATAATGATCCTTATTCTTCCACTACGACTGCCAATGCGATTTATATGAAAGGTGCTAGTTCAAAGATTGTTTATAATTCAGGTGGCTATCAAAAAGGTTTGGATGAAGCCATTAATGTGACGAGTGAGGGAGCTGATACTAAACCTTTAGTCCAGTTTACTGATGGTACAGCTGAGTTAAATCGTGGTGACTTTAATATTACCGCGAATAATCTGGGTACTACGAGTAATTCGGGTTTATTCCAGTTAGGACCTCCATCTTCATTAGAAACTTCGAAGATAATTGTACGGAAGGGTGGTAACTTTAATATTAAGATTGCTGATACACCTGAGCAACCAAGTTCGGGTAATGTGCAATTGTTGAATATTAAGGGAAAAACTGACATCAGCTTGTATAAACCCCAAAATGTCGATCTGGATCTCGGTTATAATACTAATGCTTCATCAAATATTGTTTCGACAAGTGCAGCGACGGATATTAAAGCTTACGATATCAAAATGGGAGCTAGTGGGACGAATTCTCAGTCCAAAGTATCGTTTGGTTTCGATGATTCTTCAACCAATGACAAAAATCCTGTACAAATGCAACATCTTAGTATTCCGTTTACTGGTAACTATATTGATTTGACAAAGTTTGTCTTAAAGTCACCACCCGAAGATTTAACTGGTAGTAAGGCAGAAATTGGCCGATTATTAAATTACTTGAATCAAATGCAAACATCCGCTGGTTCGGGAAATTCTAAAGAATTTAGTCATATTCATTTTTCAGAAATTGATGGACCAGTTGAACATTTAAAGACCCCAATCATCGATCCACACTCTCGTACGATTAGTGGCTCTTTGAATAAGTCAGAAGATGATTTCCATCCGGATCCGCCGATGCTGAAAGTGGTAGTTAATGATGGAGGAAAAGATTATGATTTAGGAACTGTCCGAAATGAAGATGCGAGTGCTGATAAGCAGGATACACAAGGCTATATTGCCAGCAGTTTTACTTCTTCTGGTGGGAGTTATGTCCCTGGTTTTAGTCCGTCAACGCCCGATATCTTAAATGATGACGACGATATTGCTTATAGTACAGCTACTGATGGCACAACCACTTGGGATCTTGGCAAGAAAGTTACAGCTGCGCCGTTATATTTATCCGGGGCTCAAGGCGTCGCTTGGCAAATTGACACGAATAATATTCCTCACTTCTCCTTTGATATTGATAAAGCGGTGGATAATTATAATACTAAAAATGAGGGGAAGGATGGCTTTACAAAATTAACCTTAAAACCGAATGATACGGTTAAGGTGAGCGCCGTCTCTAATAACCAAGAATCTGCTACTAAAACTGTGGATATCAATAGTTTGTATTTGGGCTTTGACCAAGAAGCTGCTGCCAAGTCCAATGTCTATCGAGGACCAAAGGTATTATTGGGCGACAAAGTTTCTGTACCGTTAGAATATCAAGATGATATTAGCAGTAATAATATTATTCACTTAAAGGGCTATGATAAAAAGGGAAGCACTACCAGCCTGAATACCGCCACAGACACTCCACCTCAAACTGCAGATGTTACACCGCCAGCTGTTACGCCACCAGACGTGCCTACCTTAACAAAACATACTTGGGATGTTGATCATGTGACACAAACATCAGGCGATCACACCCTGTATATTCAGGGTAGTGATGATCAACAAGGCCTGAGTCCCTACGTCAAGCCGGACGCTGCTGGCAATTTGGCTACGTCAGATCTATTGCAGTATAACTATCATGTCGAAAATGTGCCCGCCTTTAATGGTTATAAAGAGTTATATCAACAAAATGATCTTACCAAGCCGCTAGATACGACCGCTAAAGGTGAGCACCAATCCTATCTGTCTAGTGGAAATTATCTGGAAAAAGATCTGTATCAACCAAAGATGAGTACCGTCGGCTTAAACGATTTTTGTTTGACTGAACCAGCCGATTATGGCGGTGGCATTAAGAAGGGAACTGCAAAATTGATTTTGCACATTCCTAATCAAGGAGACCAGACGTTAACGGACTTTGCTTATGGTCAGCACTATACCCCGGGTAATTTCAAACTCACGGGAACGAGTTTTCCTGCTGGAACGAGTTTTGAAGTGGATACGCCGGTGACTTATCAGAAGTCCAAAGCTGATACGCAATTAACTCTACATGGTTCAACTTTACAAACAACGGATCCAGAAGCACCTGACCAGCAATTGAACTTAGGTGCTTCGGGTTCACTGACTTACAACAATCTATATGATGTATCTTTGGCAGTTCCAAAAAACATTGATTATGGTCGCCATACACGTAATTCGGTTAAAACGACAGATCAGTATTGTCCGGTGGATACGAGTGATAGTTATAAGGAGAAGGATTACCAGTTGACATATGAGCAACCTGCCAATTCCACCTTCCATTACACAGTTGATGTGCGTTGTAATTCCAACAATGCTTTATTCAATTTGATTTATCAAGATGGTACTACTGATTCAGTGGCTAAGGTTATTAACAGTGACGTGCCCGTCTTTCAAACAGGTACTGGTCCTAGTGCGACGGCATTATTTGCCGAAGATTGGTGGCTTAAAACCGGAGCTAAGAAAGGAATTTATCTCCAACCAACGCAAGATAAACCTGCAGCGAAAAAATATCAATCAATGCTAACGTGGACGGTTAATAATGCTTTGAATAATTAAATTTAGTAATGAAAAAAGTGATATGAACCCAAAATGTAAAACAGTTTTTAAATTAGGACTAATTTCCGATATTCGATCGGTGTTGGTCCTTTTTATTTGGTCTTGATGCTTTGGTGATTAGTAATGAATATATTTTTAATTCGGTCTCGATATGCATTTTCAGGTTTGATTGCTCTAGACTTTGGCTTCTTTGTTGAAGCAGCTTGACTTGTTGAGTTTAAGCTTTCGTTAGTCGGTCTTTCTCTCCTGTTATTAAGAGATACACACTTGCTTGTTTTGAGAGCTTTAATACCGCGTCGATCAATTAAAGCCACTAAATATATAAATAGTAGATTGCTAAATTAATAACTTTTCAGATAGTTTTTTGAATTATAAATATCAATTTTGTCTTATTGAGATAGCAATAAAAAATGCTTCCAAAAATTATTATCCTAATTCTTGGGAAGCATATTAATATTATAGTAGAATCATCTGTTGAAACCGGCATTTTCTTCAATCTTTGGTTCTTAGTAAAATGACATTTAATGATAAAAGTAGTTTAGACTTGCTAAAACTAAACTGCTTTTTTAGTATGTTGAGCTTTTGTAAGCTTAACATCTAATTAAAATTAATTAAAAATTATTTTTTTCACAATGATTGGGATTAATGTTTAAAATTAAATTAATTAAGGTGTTATCCACCTCTGAAAAAAATAACTTTAAATTTAAAAATATCTTTTTGAAACAGCTGTTATCCTTGATTTGACTTAATTTTTTGCCTAAAAAAATAAATAATGTAAAAAACATGGTTTAAAAGCATGCATAATGATGATATTATCATATAATGATTGTTTTATTAGTGTAATTAAAACTAAATTATAAATGAGATACCTATTTTTGGGGATCATTATTTATTTTTGTTAAATTAGCAAAATAATTTTAATTATATTACATAATCAAGAATATTAGGGGATAATATGAAAAAAATTCGGTTGATTTTTAGTCTGATGTTGTTTTCTTTGACAGTTATTTGTGGTGAACAGGGGAATCTGGTTCAGGGGGCTGCTAATGCGGATAGCTTTCAGCAAGACTTGGCGCAACTAAATAGTGGTTTGCCAGCGACTGGTGGTACGCCAGCTCGGTTCAATTCTAGAATTACTAGTGCTACGAGTTCGTTATTAGAAACAGATAAAGATGTTTCTGAAACTGGTTTCGGCGATGATGACAAACTCGAAGAGTTAGGCTATTCGAAAATTGACCCCTCCAAAATTAACTGGCCTAGTGATGGGATGTATGCTGATGCCACGAAAGATGTTCAACCAGGGGCGATTACTGGTGGTGATGGTACCGGAACCCAGAGTATTGATTCTGATGAAGATGGAAAAACCGTTTATGTACGCAATGTTTTGCAATTTTTACTAGCGGTTTACGGTACTAAAAACACGGGACCAGCCAATACTGTTGATGTTAATGAAGGTACTGGTAGCGATAAGTGTACTAGTTATAGTGATGTGAAGCGAATTATTATTGTTAATGACTTGGATTTTGTTTCGTCAGATGTGTTTAAGGATAATCCATTATTAAATAAGTATAATTTTGTTAATAGTTCTTTAAGTGGGGTAACTGATGTTCTTGGAGATGGTTCCGGTGGAGGTACTGGCAATTTTACCGTTTTAGCAGATCGTCCTGGTGATTCATCCGATAATCATAATTTGACGATTGTTGGTAATCATGGTCCGGATCAGAGTACGCCGAAAATTAATGCAGGTAACTATAGTTTACGTTTTGCCCGAAATACTTCAACACAAACCGATAATGTAACATTAGACAATTTAAAGTTATATGGCTCCACTTATTATGGATTTGTACGATTAGGAATTGGAGCTGCAAGTGTTTCTAACGAGTTTTATCGCGACGTTACGTATTATGGTTCACAATTTTTGTGGACAGCTAGTGGAACATCTAATGTTTATATTTCGGGGCACACGACGGCTTATTCTTTATATTATTATAAAAGTCCAGTGGATCAACGAGTTTATACGTGTCAAGGTTGGGGTAGTCAACAAGTTATGCAGGTGTCGAATGTTACCTTTGAACCAGACGCGGTATTTAATGGCTCGACTTATGATGGTAATGTGTTGGAATTGACGAAAAATGCCACGCTATTGAGTGATGCTGATAAGAAACAAGGTGCAGAGGTTAATCTCTATCCGCGCGGCAGTGGGGAAGATGCCCCCAACGGTTCCTCCGGACTTTATTTAATGAATACAGGTGTTTTAACATTAAATCCCGGGACCCATTTAAACATTGATGTCAAAAATGATTCGATGAAAGATTCCATGGCACAGTTAAGTGGTGATACGAGTGCTTATGATACGACCGCTACTTATAGCGATCCGTATTCCACAACTACGACGTCCAATGCGCTTTATATGGGCGGTACTGGTTCAAAAATTATTTATAACACAGGCGGTTATCAACAAGGTTCGGATGACGAAGCTATTAATGTGGAAAGTGATGGGGCTGATACTAAACCATTAGTTCAATTTGCTGGTGGTGAAGCTGATTTAGATCGTGGGGACTTTAATATTACGGCAAATAATCTGGGCTCTGCCAGCAATTCAGGGTTATTTACGTTAGGAGCTTCGACGGTAAATGTGCGTAAAGGTGGAAACTTTAATATAAAGATTGCGGATACGCCTGAGCAACCAAGTTCTGGTAATGTGCAGTTATTGAATGTCACAGGGACTACTGACATCAGCTTGTATAAACCCCAAGGTGTTGATTTGAATCTGGGTAATAACACGGGGACTTCATCAAGTATGGTTTCGCCGAGTGCGGCGACGGATATCAAGGCTTACGATATCAAAATGGCCGCCAGTGGGACGAATTCTAAATCTCAATCAGTATCGTTTGGCTTTAATGATTCTCCAAGCAATGACCAAAAGCCCGTACCAATGCAACACCTCAGTATTCCGTTCACTAATAGTTGGGGAGTTGGCTATATTGATTTGACGAAGTTTGTCCTAGCGACGACACCCGAAGACTTAACTGGTAGTCAGGCAGAGATTGGACGATTATTAACTTATTTGAATCAAATGCAAACCTCGGCTAGTTCGGGTCTTTCTAAAGAATTCCGTCACATTCATTTTTCAGAAATTGATGGGCCGGTGGAACACATGAAAACTTCGGTCATCGATCCGCGTTCCCGCACAGTTAGTGGGTCGTTAAATGCTTCAACCGATGATTTTCACCCGGATCCACCGATGCTGAAAGTGGTAGTTAATGATGGAGTCAAAGATTATGATTTGGGAACTGTCCGAAATGAAGATGCGAGTGCTTCAGATGCTGATAAGCAGGATACACAAGGCTATATTGTCAGCAGTTTTACTTCTTCTGGTGGGAGTTATAATCCTAATTTTAGCCCGTCAACGCCGGATATTTTAAATGACGACGACGACATTGCTTATAGTACAGCTACTGATGGCACAACCACTTGGGATCTTGGCAAGAAAGTTACAGCTGCGCCGTTATATTTAGCCAATGGTCAAGTTGTTACTTGGCCAACGGGAACAACTGACTTCTCCTTTGATATTGACCAAGCAGTGAAAAATTATAACGATAAGAATAGTGGTCAAACTGGTTTTACACCTTTAACCTTAAAACCCAATGATACAGTTAAGGTTAGTGCTGTTGCTAATAACCAAGAATCCGCTGCTAAAAATGTAGATATCAATAGCTTGTATTTAGGCTTTAACCAAAAAGCTGCTACGAAAGCAAACGTTTATCAAGGACCGAAGGTATTGCTGGGCGACAAAGTTTCTGTACCGTTAGAATATCAAGATGATATTAGCGACAAGAATATTATTCATTTAAAAGGTTACGATGCAGGCGACACTGGTAGTCTGAACACCACCACAGCCACGCCACAAACTGCGGATGTTACACCAGCTTCGACGGCCTTAGCCCAACATACTTGGGACGTTGGGCAAGTGACGCAAACACCAGGTGATCACACTTTGTATATTCAGGGCAGTGATGACCAACAAGGCCTTAGTCCTTATGTTAAGCCGGACGCTACTGGTAATTTGGCGACATCAGATCTATTACAATATAACTATCATGTCGAAAATGTGCCCGGCTTTAACGGTTATAAAGAATTGTATCAACAAAATGATTCTACCAAGTTACTAGATTCTACGACTAGCGCTGATCACAAAACCTATATGGCTAGTGGACACTATCTGGAAAAAGATTTGTATCAACCAAAGATTAGTACCGTCGGTTTAAAGGATTTTCGTTTAACTCAACCCGCCGATGATGGCAGTGGTATTCAGAAGGGAACAGCAAAAGTGATTTTGCATATCCCAAATCAAAAAGACCAGACGTTAACGAATTTTGCTTACGAAAAGACCTATACTCCCAAAGACTTTAATTTGTCCCAAACAAGTTTTCCTGCCGGAACGAGTTTTGAAGTGGATACGCCGGTGACTTATCAGAAGTCCAAAGCTGATACGCAATTAACTTTGCATGGTTCAACCTTACAAACAACGGATCCAGAAGCCCCCGCTACAGCTCCAACGCAGCAATTGAACTTAGGTGCTTCGGGTTCATTGACGTACAATAACCTATATGATGTGACTTTGACGGTTCCGACCAACATTGATTATGGTCGCCATACACGTAATTCGGTGAAAACGACAGACCAGTATCGTCCAGCCAATACGAGTAATAAGCAGACCGCTTACCAGTTGAAATATGAAGCACCTGCCAATGCCACCTTCCACTACACGGTGGGTGTGCGTTGTGATTCCAGTAATGCTTTGTTTAATTTGATTTATCAAGATGGTACTGCTGGTTCGGTGGCCAAAGTTATTAATAGTGGGGATGTGCCTGTCTTTCAAACAGGTACCAGCACGAGTTCACCAGCGAAGTTTGCCACGAATTGGTGGCCTTTGACTGGAGCAAAGAAAGGGATTTATCTCCAACCGACGCAAGATCAACCTGCGGCGAAAAAATACCAGTCCACGCTTACTTGGACAGTTAATAATACTTTGAATTAATTTGAAATTTAGCTTAGTAAAGAAAATGCTGCGTAATGATTCATTCGTACATTTTCTTTTTCTTAGCGTTAATTTACTTTCTTGTGAAAGCTCGTTACAATTAAGGCAAGCAAATGGAGGTTTAAGTCAATGAAATATATTCACGCAGCCAAGTTTTTTTTGAAAAATACGACTGAAAATGGTGGTTATTTAGCGATTAATGCTGATGGAACCTTTGGTCAGTACTTGCCAGAAGACCAACGTCCAGAAGGTGAGATTCTTGATTACGACCAGCAGTGGATTGCGCCGGGATTAATTGATACGCATATTCACGGACTGGCGGGTCACGATGTTATGGATAATGATCCGGCGGGCTTAGAAGCCATGGCGCAAGCTTTGTTAAAGTGTGGGGTTACTTCGTGGTTACCTACAACAATTACTGGTTCCAAAGCGGAATTAACGGCTATTTGTCAAACCATCGCGCAAAATTATCAACAAATTTCGGGTGCGAAAATTGCGGGCATTAATTTTGAAGGCCCATTCTTTACGCCGGAACATAAAGGTGCTCAAAACCCGAAATACTTTGGCGATCCGGATGTTGATACGTTTAACGATTGGCAAGATGCCGCTCAAGGTTTGTTGCGCCAAATTACCATCGCTCCGGAACGCCAAGGCGCGGTCGAATTCACGCGTACTGTGAGTCAAACGGGAGTAGTCGTGGCATTAGGGCACTCATCTGCCACTTTTGAGCAAGCCAAAGCTTGCGTGGAAGCGGGAGCCACAACATTTACTCATACGTATAACGGCATGAGTGGCTTGAACCACCGGCAACCGGGCATGGTTGGAGCAGCCATGAGTTTAAACAACGTTAATGCTGAATTAATTTGTGATGGTCACCATGTTCATCCTAATGCGGCTGCAATTTTAATTAAACAAAAATCGCCCGAACACGTAGTGTTGGTGACGGATTGTATGTCAGCCGGTTTAATGCCCGATGGGGATTACATGTTGGGAGAATTACCCGTTGTTGTGGCTGATGGTACGGCGCGGTTGAAAGATGAAACGCATAATTTGGCTGGTAGCATTTTGAAATTGAATGATGCAATTAAAAATTTGGTAGATTGGAACACGGTAACGCCGCAAGCGGCCATTCAAATGGCAGCTGCGACACCGGCCAAAAGTGTGCACATTGACCAAACTGCCGGGGCTATTTTGCCAGGACGCGCGGCTGACTTCATCGTGTTAACACCAAAGATGAAATTGCAAGCTACCTATTTAGATGGCCAACTAGCTTATCAAGCAGAGGCTTAATTCTTTATGTAACAATTGTTTGTGGCAGTTTTTCTGTTAGCTGAAATTCTTGGTTAAATCTGGTATTGTTTAAATTGAAAAAGAGCAGCGCCGGCGTTTGATATGATATTTGTGTTAAAATGCATATGGATATTTTGAAACATTAGTTTTACGCAACTTAATAATAAAAAAGACACCTAGTTTCCTTGGACAGTAACTAGATGCCTTTTTATTTCGCGTCAATAACAATAATTGGTGCTAGGATATTTTGAAACAATAGTTTCGCCCCCTACTGTTGCTGTGTCGGGGACGCAACCTACATATAATATCATGGGAAAATGCGCCCACATTTGTCAAGTTCAATCTCTTTAAATGGAAACTGTCTGTCAAACGACCAATGAGAGCACATTTTAAAGTCTATTTGCTTAGTAATTCTTTCCGTTCTGCTATAAGTTGTTCCAATTCTTGAATATCTTCAAGTGTTGCCCACTTTCTAACAAAGCTCCTAGCAGTTGATCGATTTCTTAAATATTTAGTATGATCGCGATTTTTTTCTTGCCATCGCTTATTGGCTTCGGTCTGTTTATTTTTGGCGTTTTCCATTATTAGTCTCCTTTGTATTATGAATGATTGACAGGATTGCTAAATCCTTAAGGGTACAAAAACTAAATTCGGCGATTATTAAATTAGCACTTAATTCATTAATTCCAGGAATACTACATAAAATCTCAAATTCAGGTAATGTTTGCGCTAATTGACTCATCTTCTGGATAATTTCAGCTTTTTTGTGCTTTGTTTGACCATCCAAACGAAACTTGCCACATCAATAATCGTATTGATTATTTGGCAAAGATCGTGGACATTCAAATGAAACAAATTGCTACTCCTTTAGGGTCTGGGTTTACAGTTTTTACACCATAAGCACCACTACCTTTCAGGAATAGCCACTGCCTTAGCTTAACTTTACAAGTTTTAGTTTAACATAATTAAAAGTGGCAAAATTCCGAGATTATTCGAAACTTTGCCACTTGTTAGGTGCTTTACTTTTTCACGGCTTTGAAACTCAGTAGATAAATAACGATGAACCAACCAATGGTCGCGATGGTGGTCCAAGTCGTTTCGGGAGTGAATAGTAAAATACCAAAAATAATTAACATAAAAATAATGGTTAAATAATCAGTCATCGGAGCACCCGGCATTAAAAAGTGTTGCTCGCTAGTTTGAAAGTTCTGAGAGTGGCGGTATTTGGCGTGGGTGCCCATTAAAAACATATAAATAACTAAAAAGCCGGCTGAAGCAATGGAAGTGATTAATTTAAACGCACCTTGAGGAAAAATATAATTAACAATCACGACCGCTGCTACTAATAAGGTCGAAAAAGAAATGGCCCGCATAGGTGTTTGATTCTTGTTGAGTTTAGCAAAATAACTAGTCGGTTTACATAAGGAATATAACATTCGTCCTGTAGTAAACAGGGAGCTGTTTAACGACGAAGCGGCGGCCGTTAAGACGACGAAATTGATAATGCCGGCTGCGGCCTTAATCCCAATCCCACCAAAGACTTGGACAAAAGGTGAGTGCCCCGCGCTATAGTCAGTCCAGGGTTGAATGATCATGATGGCTGCTAACGCGCCAATATAAAAAATCAAAATTCGCATAATGACAGAATTAATCGCATGCGGAATATTCGCCTGGGGATCCTTAGTTTCGGCGGCAGATACACCGACAAATTCGACACCCAAGAAAGAGAAAAATGCCATTTGAAAGGCGGAAATAATTTCTTTCAGATTGCCAGAAGTGGCACCAAAGCGCCACAAATTACTAAATTCGACGTAACCGTGATTGGTTTTGGTATGAAATAAGACCATGATCACAGCCACGGCAATAATCGCTAAGATGGCTACGATTTTAATTAACGCAAACCAAAACTCGGTTTCGCCGAAAGCTTTGACCGCCGTGATATTAATAAGATATAAAGCACCTAAAAAGATTAATTCCCAAATCCAAGCTGGCACATGGGGAAACCAGAACTGCATATAATTACCCACGGCAGTCAATTCGGACATGGCAATCACTAACCAACCTAGCCAATAGGTCCAGCCCATGATAAAGCCCCAGCGATCACCGAGATATTCTTTAATAAAATCAATAAAAATGATTTTATGTGTATCGGATAAAAGCAATTCGCCGAGCGCGCGCATCATTAAAAAAACAAACGCGCCTGTTAAAAGATAAATTACCAAAATTAATGGTCCGGCTTTATGAATGGATTCGCCTGAACCTAAAAATAAACCGGTACCAATGGTTCCGCCTAAGGCAATCATACTGACATGCCGTGCTGATAGGCTGCGCGAGAGCGCCTTTTTTTCTGTCATGAGAAATCCTCCTATTAGGTCTATGACAATCGAATTGTTTAAGCCTATATCATAGCACAAACTAGATGATAAGTGAAAAGTGTATGAGAACTTTGTTGGCTTATTCATACAAAATTAATTTAAATGAGTACTGAATAATCAAACCAGCCAGGTTAATCTATCTAAAGATAGTGATAATTGCAACGAGCGTAGCACAGTAATATAATAATTTTGATTATTAAAGAGGGTTATTATATGAAAATGACAATTCAGCAATTTCAAGATAAAATTGCGAACGCAGAATATCAAACTTTTCAGCAAACGATTAAATTAACGAAGCGTTTAGCTGCCAGTAAAGTAACGCCAGCGCTTCAGCAATTAACCCAGCAACTGGAAGAAGCAGTAAATGGTGGTTATTTAGCGCAGGGGGAGTTAACCATTGAAGGATTGGGCTTTCCGGTGGTTTGTAATTTACAACTCAGTCCCTTGAACTTGCCGTGGCAAGACGCTGCCAAAGTGAGTCATTTTTTTGATCGGGACGAACAAGTAGAATTAGCGTTTTACTTAGTAACGAGCTGTGAATTTATTAATGCTTCCCACTTACGGATTGATCAAGTGGCCACAGATGCTGCGGACTTACAGCAACAACAAGCTGCCATCGTGCAACTAATTATTGATCAATGTCGACAGGCGATTACTAATCAAACTCAAACAAAAGAGGCTGCAAAGAAATCATGATTACGACAAGTAATTTATTAATAATGTTGATTACTGGTTTATTAGCGGGAACTTTAGGCTCAATCTTAGGTATTGGTGGTGGCATGATTGTCACACCGATTTTGACGATCGCGATGGGCTTAGATATTAAGTACGCGATTGGGGCCAGTATTATCGTCGTCATTGCCACCAGTTCTGGAGCGACCATTTCGTTTTTAAAGGATGAAATGTTGAACTTACGGGTTGCCATGTTCTTAGAAATTGCAACGACAGTCGGTGCGGTAACTGGTGCGGCTTTAAACGGGATTATCCCCAAAGCAGTTTTATATGTCTTATTTAGCTTTTTGTTATTCCAATCTTGCTACAACATGATTAAAAAGCTCATGAATAAAAAATCTGCTAAAAGTGACCAAGAGGTACAACCGGATTATTTATCGCAAAAATTGCGACTAAATGGTAGCTACTATGATAAAGCTTTACAAAAGCCGGTGGACTATCAAGTCAAAAACGTTCCGGGTGGTTTCTTGATGATGTTAGCTGCCGGCATTGCCAGTGGCTTATTAGGCATTGGGAGTGGTGCTTTTAAAGTGATTGCGATGGATAACATTATGAAAATGCCACTCAAGCCGTCTAGTGCTACCAGTAATTTAATGATGGGCGTGACTGCGGCGGCCAGTGCGACGGTGTACTTCTTTAACGGAACGATTTTACCAAATATTGCGGTGCCATTAGCCTTAGGAGTGGTCTTTGGCGCGATGATTGGTAGTCGCATTATGCAGCATTTACATCCGAAAGTAATCCGGATTATCTTTATTCCAATTTTATTGTACTTAGGTTTACAAATGTTCTTAAAGGGATTTGGGGTGAACATTTAAATGAAAAAAGATGAGATGCAGGATATTGAATTAATCATTGGTAAAATTTTGCGTGTCGGGGTAATTATTTCCGTCATTGTGATGGCTTTAGGGATTGTGATGATGTTAATTCAAGGTAATAGTGGTTATCCAGGGCAGAGTCATCCAACCACCTTTAGTGCGATTTATCAGGGCATCATTCAATTCAAACCTTTTGCCGTGATGATGTTAGGTGTCTTTTTATTGATTTTGACCCCCGTGTTACGTGTGGTCGTTTCCATTTATGCTTTCTTTAAGGAACATGATTATTTATATGTAGCTATTACTACTTTAGTTTTAGTAATTTTAGCTTTTGCGATGATCGGCGGTTATCTAGCTAATCGGTAGATGAACTTAACTGAACTATAAAAATAACCTTAAGTTGTTTTGACTTAAGGTTATTTTTGTGAATTAATTTTCTTTTGGAAAACGAACTTTTTTAATAATTTTAAGATACCAAATAAATACTAAAGCATAAACGACTATTGCTATTAAAGAAATCACTATCAATTTGGGATCCCAACTTTTGAAAGTTTTACCAAAAAGAATTGCTAAAAATTTTTCAATGGGATCAGAATCAATGGAACTAAACATTTGTCCTTTGGATAAGCCTTTAGGAAAGTTACCCATGGCAATCGAAGTGGAAGTAATAAACTTGGAAATTGCAGTTGCTCCCCAAAGGTAAAGTGGTACTAAAACCGTACCGATAATTGTCATTCTAATGACACGACCTTGAGTTACCAGTAATAATGCAGGAGTTAAGACCGTCAAAATGATACCACCTAATGGTAAAACTTTATTACCTGGCAAGACCATGGCAATAACTAGCATGATAGGAGCTAAAATATTAGCCACTGCCCAAATTTCGGCTCGTGAAGCTAAAATGGGCCAATCGATCGCCACAAATAATTTTCGACCACGTAGTTTAGAACTCATAAATTTTTGGATACCACCAGACAAAGGTTCAATTGCAGGTCCAAACCAATCGCCGACGTAACCAAATAATTCTAAAGCAACACCAGCAGTAAAGGCTAGGGAACAAATATGAGCGGCACTTTGGTGACCTAATAGACCAATAAAGATTCCTAAATAAGCACCAATAGCAAATTTGCTTCCCCAAAAGCCAATTTTTTCATTAAGTGTGTCAGCGTTAAAATCAAATTTATCTACAAAAGGAATTAATAAATCAATGAGTTTATTAATTACCATGGCTAAAGGCATAATTAATAACGATGGATGCGCCGTTGTAGTGATGTTAGTTTCGTCATATTTTAATAGATAGTTAATGGTCGGTTTAATGGCATCTGCGTTAAACAACATCAACATCACAATGATGACAACAAAGAGTGAAGTTATAAAAATGTTATTACCAGAGTAGTGATGAATTAATAAACCAAGAATTGACACGTTCCAAATGTTAAATAAATCGACGTTTAAAGTATTGGTACATTTTAAAAAGAGCATTACGAGATTAGTTAAGATCTCTAAAAAAGCAAAATATAGTGTATAAATAGATCCCCAGGTAATGACAGCTAGCGGGGCCCAACCTAAATCTGTAATTGTTAGATTGACGCCGGTTGATTTAACAAAAGCATTTAAGGCTGGACCAAATGAAGTAGTCAATAATGAAATGACGGCACTCATTCCAGTTAAAGCGGTGGCCATTCTTAGGCCGCCTTCAATTGCCTTAGAAAATTTAACACCAAAGCAGAGGGCAAGGATAGTAATGATAAAAAACATCATGGCTGATCCGCCTAAACCAATAAAAAAGTTAAAACCAGCACGAATTGTATTAATCATAATGTTACTCCAATTCTATGAAATTGTGAGTAACCGGTTACGTAAATTGAGATTAAACAAAATATACCGCTTTCGAAACCAAAATGCAAATTTAAATAACACTTGACAAATTTTGTTGTAAACGCTATTCTAGTTTCCGTAATCGGTTACGGAATAAATTGAGGCTTAAAAATGACAACTTTAAAAGATATTGCACGCTTGGCTGGTGTTTCTACAGCAACAGTTTCAAGAGTAATGAACGGGAAAGGGGAAGCTAGTCCCCAAACGGTGAAAAAAATTGAAAATTTAATCAAAGATTTAAATTATCGCCCTAATCGTACTGCTAAAGCTTTATCTAGTCGCCGTTCTAACTTAATTGCGTTATTAATTCCTAATTTAAAAAATCCTTTTTTTAGTGAATTAGTGCAGCAAATTGAAGTGGCAGCTAATAGTCGAGGCTATCAAATTTATTTGTGCAATAGTGAAGACGATCGAGATAAAGTTAAGTATTATTTAGAAACAATGCAAGATAACTACGTAGCAGGGGCTATTATCAACTCTTTATATGTACAGCGTAGTGATTTAGATCAGTTAGAACAAAGTGGCATTCCCACAATTACAATTGATCGGACAAATTTGGAACATCCTTATGCTTCAATTGGAATTGATCATGTTCAAGGTGAATATTTAGCAACTAAAGCAGTTTTAAATAATAATCCACAGGCGCAGTTGCTCTTTTTATCTGGTCCAGCTGGTGAACAAAGTTCCAAGGATCGCTACCAGGGCTATTTGCGGGCTATTAATGAAAGTCAGGGTCGCTCTCTAGCCGTATTGTATGGCGACTTTACTTTTCAAGGTGGTTATCAGCAAATTGATCAATTTTTGCAGCACAATTTTCATTGTACGGGAATTGTTTGTTCTAATGATGCTATGGCTGTCGGTGCACTACGGGCATGTCAAGATCATAACCTAGTGGTACCGCAAGATTTACAAATAGTAGGTTATGATAATACCGATTTAGGTAAGTATACGAATCCGCGATTAAGCTCCGTGCAACAGTTTCAACCAGATTATTTTAATTTAATGATTCAAGAATTATTGCAATCAGCTGAGTCACACCAATATCTTTTAACACCAAAATATATTTCAAGAGAATCAACTCCCAAGGAGATCAATAATGAATAAAAAAATTGCACCATCTTTAATGTGTACCAATTTAGGTAATGTAGCGCGTGATGTACAAGAATTGGATACTGCTGGTGTTGATTATTATCATATCGACATTATGGACGGTAGTTTTGTACCCAACTTTACTTTGGGTCCGGACTTTGTACAAGCAGTGCGGCAGCTAACAACTAAACCATTAGATATTCACACAATGGTCCAACAACCGGAGCGTTTTGTCACTTTATTTCAACAAGCTGGCGCTGATATGATGTCCATCCATGCTGAAGCAACTAATAACTTGCAGGGAACTTTGGTAGCTATCAAAAATGCTGGTATGAAAGCCGGAGTGGCGATTAATCCCGCGACCCCTTTGAATGTGTTAGATTATGTTTTGCCAGTAGTTGACTATGTAGTCTTAATGACTGTGAATCCCGGTTTTGCTGGTCAAAAATTTATTCCTGAAATGTATTCTAAGATTGAACAATTAAAATCGAAAATCCAAGCTGCCAAATTAAATGTTGCCATTGAAGTAGATGGCAATTTAGGCCAACAAACAATACCACGCTGCGTAGCTTCGGGAGCTGATTGGTTTGTTGGCGGAACCAGTTCTATTTACCATGCCGGAAGCTCTTTAACACAAAACGTAGACAAAACTCGTGAATGGTTACAGGAGGATTAAAGAATGCAATACGATGTTGCGGTTTTAGGTAGTATTAATGTTGATATTAAGGCAAGGATCGAAAAATACCCTGCTTATGGTGCGACAATGACTGCTAAAAGTGTAGAAACTTTACCTGGAGGTAAAGGAGCTAATCAAGCCATCGGGGTAGCACGTTTAGGTGGTAAATTAGCTTTTATGGGCGCTGTTGGTCAAGATGGTAGTGGTCAACAGATGATTCAAAATTTGAAAGATTTTGATATTGACCCCCAGTATATTAAACAAAGTGCTGATACAGGTACCGGTAGTTTTATTGTTTGGTTGGATGACCAAGGTGAAAATACCATGGTTGGGACTTTAGGAGCTAACGCAACATTAACTACAGCTGATATTGATAAGGCAATGGCAGAAATTGATGCTCCAGTACTTCTCTTACAGATGGAGACTAGTCCTGAGTCTATTATGTCAGCGCTAAAAAGTGCTAAAAAGAAAGGCATGTTTGTGATTTTGGATCCCGCTCCGGCAGATAACTTTTTTAAAGAAGCTTTACCTTATGCAGATTGTGTTACTCCAAATATTCAAGAAACAGAAAAAATTACTGGTATCAAAGTTGTTGACCAAGCAACTGCACTCCAAGCAGCTAAAATAATTGCTGCTCAAGGGGTAGAAAATGTCATTATTAAGATGGGTAGTCAGGGTAATTTGGTGTATCATGCAGGGCAAATTGATTTTATTGCTGCTCATCGAGTTAAAGCAGTTGATACTTTGGGTGCAGGGGATACTTTTGCCGCTGGGTTGGCAGTTCACTATGCGCAACATAAAGATTTATTAGCTGCAATTGAATATGGTAACAAGGCAGCAGCAATTAAAGTTAGTCGAACGGGCGGTCAAAAGTCTATGCCCACAGCGCATGAAATGTTATAAGGATTGAAAGGGCTAATATAAAAGCTACTTAGCAGCTTAGCGATAACTATTTTCAATCTAAACTTTTGATCTCTGTATTGCCTAAAAGAAAAAATGTTCGTATCAATGATAGATTTCTAAAAAATTCTTGGATTTTAGAGATCACGTCATAATACGAGCATTTTTGTTTTGGCTGCTTTGCCTAAAGATTACTTTAAATATTACATAAGTAGCTATAGATAATAGTATCAATTAAATGAGGAAATTTTTGTTCTAATTCAGATTTGCGCAAACTAATGAAGCGTTGTCGGCCGTCGATGCGCACGTGAATTAAACCATTTTCACGGAGGACTTTTAAATGATGTGAGAGATTATTTTTTTTACCTAAATAGTCGAACTCACAGCAAGGGGTTTCACCATTTTGCTTTAATGATGCAATAATTTGTAAACGTAGGGGTTCACATAAAGCATTGAGAATTTGTTCTACTTTGATGGTTTGAATAGCTGGATGAGTAATTAAAGTCATTTTGTTAACCTCCTTGTTAGCAAACTCATTATAACTAAAGCGCTATCATAGTTCAATGTTCAATCGTTTATGAATTATTGTACCTTTTTTAAAAGCAGTCAAAATTATCAAAATAATTTTGACAAATAATTAATTACGCAATAATTGATTATTTTATATTTGGTTTTATTTCTTGTATGTTGAAAATTTGTTCAGTTACGGGGTGGAAATTTTTTAAATTAATCATCTTTTGCTCTGCGATATGGTGGAAAGCAGAAATAAAAAAATGCTCGTATTAATACGAACATTTTCTCTTTATATGCGTCAAAAGTATAAGTCGGTAGTTTCTTATGACAATTTTAATTGCGTCCGATTTCGTAATCAGAATCTTTCATTGCGGCGACTTTGCCTAAAAGATAGCCATTGCCGACTTGGGAAAAGAAGTCGTGATTATTAGTGCCGGTAGAAATCCCATTCATTACAATTGGGTTTACATTTTCTGCATTACCGTCCGCAAACAAGGGGTTTTGGCCAAGGTTCATTAAAGCTTTGTTGGCATTATAGCGTAAGAAACAGTTAACTTCCTGGGTCCAGCCAATTTCATCATAGAGTTGAGCAGTATACTTTTCTTCATTATCGTACAGTTGATACAGTAAATCATACATCCAATCTTGGAACTTACTTTGCTCTGCTTGGGATAATTCTTGAAAGCCTAGCTGGAACTTGTAGCCGATATAAGTACCATGCACAGATTCATCGCGGATAATCAGTTTAATAATTTCGGCCACATTGGTCAACTTATTATTACCGAGATAGTAAAGCGGTGTATAAAAGCCAGAGTAGAAGAGAAAAGTTTCTAAAAAGACGGATGCGACTTTCTTTTGCAGAGGATCACCGTTTTGGTACAAATTATTAATGATGTAGGCCTTTTTTTGCAAAAATTCATTATGATTCGTCCAATCAAAAATTTCTTCAATTTCTTCGGCAGTATTTAACGTACTAAAGATTGATGAGTAACTTTTAGCATGAACTGATTCCATAAACTGAATATTGTTGAAAACAGCAATTTCTTCGGGAGTGCGCGCATCTTGTCGTAAAACGGCAGCTCCATCTTGTGATTGTAAGGTATCCAGTAAAGTCAAACCACCAAAAACATGACCGACGACAGTATGTTCTACAGCACTTAATTCACGCCAGTCATCACGATCATTGGATAGCGGAATGCGCGTATCCAACCAAAATTGTTCGGTTAATTTTTCCCAAGTGGCCTTATCAACTTGGTCTTCAATTTGGTTCCAATTAATTGCTTGATAATATGTTTTCGCCATAATAAATCCCTTCTTAGAATAATAGTTCCAGAGAATCTCAGCATAGTACTTAATTTGGCAGATTATCCGCAGCTGCTAAGCGCTTCTTGTCACAACTTGGTTAAATTGTGTTCCAAAGAGCAAAAGACTCTATCTAACTACATCCACTAAAAAAGTCAAATGCAGACTTTTTAGTGGCTTAGGTTAACTTTTCGTCTTTTAAACGCTCTTTGCCACAACTTGTTAATTGTGTTCGCAAAACTAAAAGCCTATGTCTAACTACAATTAAACTTTCAAGTTCAAACCAAAACTTAAAAGTTTAATCTAGGTTAGCCTACGTCTTTTACCAGGTTTTGCTCACAACTTGGTTAAATTGTGTTCCCAGAAGCAGCAGTTTGCGTCTAGCTACGGTAAAGTTCTCAAGTTTAAAAACCAAAACTTAAGTCCTTTATCTAGGCTATACTCAACTGTTAAACGCTTCTTGTCACAACTTGTTAGATTGAACAGCTTTCACATTCATTTACGCCAATTTCTGAGTTATCATCGGTAAAGGTACGCACGTAATAAAGTGATTTAATCCCTTTGTAATAGGCGTAATTACGCAAAATAGTTAAATCTCTGGTGGTTTGTTTATTCTCCTCAGCGGGCGTTTTCCATTCGTACATACCTTCCGGAATGCTGGAACGAATAAACAAAGTGAGACTTAAGCCCTGATCGACATGCTCTTGCGCAGCGGCGTAGGTGTCGATGACTTTGCGCATATCGGTATCATAGGCAGAACGATAGTAAGGAATAGTATCGTTAGTCAGATGTGGTGCTGGAAAATATAATTTGCCGTTCTTTTTTTCTTGGCGTTCTTCCACTAACCAGGTAATTGGTTGCAAACTGGCACTAGTATCATCAATATAAGAAATTGAACCCGTAGGAGCCACGGCTAAGCGGTAGGCATTGTACAAACCAGTCGCTTGGACTTTATGTTGTAATAATTGCCAGTCTTTTTGAGTAGGAATAAAAATATCTTTAAATAAAGCTTGCACCTGGGGATCTTGCGGTGCAAAGGAGCGCTGCGTATATTTCGCAAAATAAGAACCGTCAGCGTACTTGGATTTGGCAAAATCGTGAAACATACTGTGTCGTTCACGGGCAATCTGATTGCTTTCGACCAAAGTCCAATAATTTAAGAGCATAAAATAAACGCTGGTAAATTCGAGGGCTTGTGGTGAGCCATACTCAATCTGGTGAGTTGCTAAGAAAGTATGCAACCCCATCGCCCCTAAGCCGATGGCGTGGTTCAGCTCGTTACCGTGTTTAATCGACGGTACGGCGTCAATTTGTGAATGATCGGAGACAAAAGTCAAAGCACGGGTCATGACGCGCACGGATTGACCAAAGTCTGGACTAGTCATTAATTGGGGAATATTCGTTGAACCAAGATTACAACTGACATCTTGTCCCAATTGCACGTAGTCTTGTTTGTCATTTAATAAAGATGGTGTTTGGACTTGTTGAACTTCGGAGCACAGGTTACTCATAATAATTTTGCCCGCTACCGGATTGTGGCGATTGGCGGTATCAATATTTAGAATATAAGGATAGCCAGATTCTTGTTGTAATTTACTAATTTCTAGCTCCAAATCACGTGCTCTAATCTGATATTTTTTGATTTTGGGATTAGCCACTAACTTGTCATACTCTTGAGTAATGTCAACGTAAGAAAAGGGCTGGTGGTATTCACGTTCCACACTGTAAGGACTGAATAAATACATTGGCGCGTCTTGGCGCACTAATTCATAAAATTTATCAGGGACAATAATGCCTAAGGAGAGGGTTTTGACACGGATTTTTTCGTCCGCATTTTCTTTTTTAGCAGATAAAAAGTCTAAAATATCGGGATGAAAAACGTTGAGATAAACAGCTCCTGCTCCTTGACGCTGCCCTAATTGATTACTGTAACTAAAACTATCTTCCAATAATTTCATCACGGGTAAAACACCGCTCGAAACACCTTCAACCCCTTTGATGGGGGCGCCAGCTTCTCGCAAATTAGACAAGGTAATACCCACACCGCCGCCAATACGCGACAATTGTAATGCACTGTTGATGTTACGACCGATGGAATTCATGTCGTCAGTTATTTGGATTAAAAAGCACGAAACAAACTCGCCGCGGCGCTTTTTACCCGCATTTAAAAACGAAGGCGTGGCGGGCTGATAACGTTGATGAATCATTTCATCAGCTAATTGGTGTGCGAGTTGCTCATCACCGTCTGCAAAATATAAAGCATTATTTAACACCCGGAGTTCATAATTTTCTAGATAGTAGGCACCATCGTTGGTTTTTAACGCATACTGATTGTAAAATTTGTAAGCAGCCATAAAGGATTTAAACTGAAAATGTTGTTGCAGTAAATATTGGTAAAGTTCTTTAATAAAAGCTGGCGAGTATTGCTTTAAAAAAGCTGCTTCTAAATAATCAGCTTGCACTAACTTTTGTAACTGGCTTAATATATCTGGTTCCATTTTCAGATTAGGTTGAACATTTTCTTGCCAGAAAGCCTGGAGTGCGGCTTGGTCACGATCTAAAGGGATCTGTCCGTTAACCGGAATATTTAATTCGTTATTTAGTTTAAAGTAATTAACTTTAGCGATATCAATGTTGTTTAGACTCAAGTTGCTCCACTACTTTCCTGAAATTTTTAACATCGGCCGCGGTGCCGTTAAATTCATAATCGAAAACAACGGGGACACCTAAGCCAGCAGCGATATCTTTGGCAGTATGAATGTAGAGTTCATTGAAGTTGCGATTACCACTGCCGACGACACCGACTAATTGTTGGGCATTATTTTGAAAACCTAAAAAGTCAATGACCGCATCCATCATATTGTCATCATAAGCGGGCACAGCTAACAAGTACGGACCGTTCATGACGTGATAAGGATTAGCATCATTAATCTCGTAAGCAGGTAGCTTAACTTTTTGAATAAAACGGCGGGTTTGACCAGTAATTGTATAGTAAGCAATTTGCATTATTGCACCAGTGCTTTCAATTCACTCGGGCGAAAACCAATGATCGGGGGCTGATTATTCGTGACTACGACGGGGACGCTTTGAAATCCTTGCTGTTTGAGGTAAGTTAAGGCCTGAGGTTGTTGATTAATGTTATGTTCTTCAAATTGAATTTGGTGATCATTCAAAAAACGTTTGGTCATTTTACATTGCATACAGCCATCTTTGGTAAAAATCTTTACTGATTGATTCATGAAAAAACCTCCTTAATGATGAAAAAATCACGGTAGTGCGCACCGATCAATTTTCGATTAAAAGTTTCACAGTTGAGTTGTACTGGCATTAGTTAACCAGTTGTTGCTGCGGAACTTTTGATCGGAATAACTGAGCCCAATTATAAAACCCTACTAGTCAAAATACAATATATTGTGTTTGATTCGAAATCGAACCACATGATAGTGTGGTTGCCAGGCTTGGATTTTGGGTAAGAAAAAAATAAAAAACATTTGTTCGCTGCATAAGTCAAGTAATTTTTTTATTAAGTTTTTTTCAATTACGCTGATGACAGTTACGTAGGTCGGAAGGTTTTCACTAGACTTGGACAGTGCAGTCAGTGTGAAAGTGAGCTATAATAAATCTAATTAAATTTATCTGGAGTTTGGAGAAAGCAGGATGCAATTAAACTGGAATTTATTAGGGGTTGGCGCGTGGTTAATTGTTTTTTGTTTGGTAGCGGTGATTATCTTTGATATTCGACGCCGTCATTTAAAAATGATTGTCGTGCACCGCAAGCACCACTCATTAGGCAATGTCTGCTGGGATTTTTGTGAGTTTATTGGCGCTTTTGTGTTAGTGGGCTTTATGTTTTATATGACTTTTTTAGATAAAGTTGATGTGAAAGATACACAGCGCGTTCAATTGAGCTATACGGTTAAACCTCTAGTGATGCAGACCAAGAATGGTCAAGGTTATTATGTAGAAGTTAAGTCAGCAGACAATAAAAAAACGGTTAAGTATTATAATTATTGGGTCCAAGGAGCTAAGTACAGTATTCCGGGCAATAATGCCTCAGTTTTAGATGGTAATCAATCAGCTAGTTTAAACGCGAAGAACTATCCGTGGCCAAATACGAAACGCTATGATCAAAAATATCAGCAAGCATATGTGATGATGATGGTGGCTCATTATAAGAATAACTGGCGCAACGGCTTAGGCGTTCATGCCGGTAATGTAGCGACGGATTATGCATTGATTCGTATTCCTGGAACCACTTTTGTTAAAACATTGGATTAAAAAAGTTCCTCAATGACTATTGAATGAGTCAAATTGAGGAACTTTTCTTATGGTTATTTATTTAGCTGCTTTTTTGGGCAGCTTTTTCAAATTTTGAGCATTAATCACAATTTTATGGTTCAGTTCAACGACGTTATCACTATCTTGTGGATCAAAGTCTTCAATGTCTAATAAAACGGCATTGGTATAGATCTTTTCAACCGTGCCAACGAAGGGCTTTTCTAAATCTTCTTCGACTGAACCTTGTAATTTGTCGCCGACTTTAATATTGGCAATTTTCATGTGTAGTTCCTCCTGGACTAATTAAACGTGGAGTTGGTTTTGAGTTTAAGCGAAGACCATTGATAGTGCGCCAAGCTTGGTGTTTTTCCCATTTTGGTAAAATTCTTGGAAAGATTGTACGCCAAAGGTTGAGCACTATCAAGCAACAGTAGCTTAAAAAGTTAGAGCTACCAGAATTCCTGGTCGGTAGAATTCTTAAGTACTATCTTACCACAGATAGTTGCCAAAGAAGGATTATCCGGTCGTTAATTGGAAGTTGGAACGATAAAAGTAAGGCTTACTTTTGGCCTGGGTTCTTTAATTGAACAATTTAAAAGGAGTAAATTAATGAAAAAGATTATTGTTATTACCGGTGCGAGCGGTGTAGGTAAGACGACCGTCAGTCATTATTTGACGCAAGCATACCAAATTCCGAGTGTTGTAACGCATACGACGCGTCCGCAACGCGTTAACGAGCAAAATGGGGTGGATTACTATTTTGAGACGCCCCAGAGTTTTCTCTTAAATGATTATCTAGAACAAGTTACATATGCTCACCATCAATATGGCTCTTCGCGCCAGGGCTTACAGCGGGCTTTTGCGAAAGCTGAGATAGTTAGTATCGTTTTAGACACTAAAGGTGCTTTGACGTATTTAAAAGCTTATCCCCAGCAAGTAGTCATTTGGTTTATAACTGCTGATCGGCAAGTTTTACAGCAACGGCTGTTGCAGCGTGGGGATCAAACGGCAGCAATTCACCAGCGGTTAACCAGTCAAGAATTTGCGCGTGACTTGCAACTGCCGAAGGCTTTAAAAGGTACAGCGTTGGTTTTGATTAATGATTCTTGGCCCCAATTAAAGCAGACCATTGATCAATTGATTACAAAGATGTCATAAAATTCGGGATTTGTAACGGTTTGTTTGTTTGTTTGTAACATGATTGCAATGTAAGAAGTGTACTATTTTGATTGTTAAGTTATTTCCAAATTAAATTCAAATCAATTCTCGTAAAAATAACTTGTTACTTATTCTCGGAGGCGAACAATTTTCATGATTTCTAAAAAACATTTTCTTAGTTTAATTGCTGCAGGTGTTATTGGTATTTCTACTTCTACATTTTTAAGTCATAATCAAGACGCACAAGCTGCTAATGTTGGTGATGGTGTGACTGTTACTAGCAACAATCAAGTCGGTTTGCGGAGCCAACCAAATAATGCTGGCACTTTAACTGGACAATATGTTTCGAACGGATCTTCTTGGGCTGTGACACAAATTAGTGCTGATGGTCAATGGTATAACTTAGGTCAAAATGATTGGATTCCAGCTAATGATGTTACAGACATGACAGAAGCCCGGAATGCGAAAGTTCAAAAAGTAATTAACATGGCACAAATTCAAGGCGGTAAGCCTTACGTTTGGGGCGCTAAAGGACCAAATTCCTTTGATTGCTCCGGTTTAATGTATTACGTCTTTAAACAAGCTTTAGGTGTCGATATTGGTGGTTACACAGTAGCGCAAGAAAGTGCTGGTCCGAAGGTTTCTGTAAATGATTTACAACCTGGTGACTTAGTTTTCTGGGGTTCACAAGGTAATTCTTATCATGTTGGTTTATACATTGGTAATAATCAATACATTCATGCTCCACAACCTGGTCAAGGTGTTCAAGTTTCCACAATTTCTGGTTACTTCTATCCATCATTTGGTGTGCGGGCAATTAACTAAAACCAATTCAATAAATAATTAAGTTAACCAGCGGCAATTGTAGCTGGTTTTTTTATTGTGTAAAAATATTTGGTCGTTAAGCGATATGAAGTGCAGTGTGTTTATTAGCGCTCCAAACAGCAGAAGTCCGCGTTTAGCTACGAATAAGTCTTCAAGTTTACAAAGCAAAACTTAAGTCCTTTATCTAGGCTATACTCAACTTCTAAGCGCTGCTGGTCGCAGTATTGATCTAGCGCTCCAAGTGTCAAAAGCCTGTGTCTAACTACGAATAAATAATCAAGTTAAAAACCGCAACTTAATTGTTTATTCTAGGTTAGTCCGCGGCTTTTAAGCGACACTTGTCGCAGTGTGTTTATTAGCGCTCCAAAAACCAAAAGTTTGCGTTTAACTACACCTAAAAACTCAAGTCAAAGACCGACTTAAGCTTTTAGGTTAGGTTAATCCTCAACTTTTAACCGGTTTTTGTCGCAGTATTGTATGATAGAAAAGAGAAGCAATCCATGACACAATTAAAAGTATATACAACAGTTTTACCGCCTGAAATTCAACGTTCCCAAATTTTGCAGTGGTTGGCGCAGCAGACCCAAATTTTTTTGTGGGAAAATCCGCCGCGCACGCAACAATTATTTACGGCTGGTAGCGTTTTGCAGGCTAAGAGTTCCCAACCAATTACTATGGGCGCAGCACAAAATTTATTACAAGAAGCTCAAACGACGTTACAGTTAACACCTTCTAGTAGTTGGGAAGATGTTAAATTAGTTGGTAGTTTTTTGTTTGATCCGAAAGATTCCCGGAACTCAACTTGGGGCGCTTTACAAAACGGAATTGCCTTCATCCCAGAAGTCAGTTTTTTTCAAACAGCTCAACAATGGCAGTTAACAGTAATTGCCACGGATGAAACCAAGTTAAACGAAATTATTAACACTATTTTGCAGTTACCGAATTTGGCACCCCAGGCGGTACAGCTAGTTAATTATCAAGAACAGGCAGTGGATCAATGGTCAACTGCCGTAGCAACAGCAGTAGCACAAATTAAGCAAACACAATTACAAAAGGTAGTTTTAGCACGACAGGCTACGGCTCAATGTGCGGCTACCAACTGGGTAGCAGTTTGGCTTTATTTGAGTCAAAAGCAACCAGGATATCATATTTTATTAAGTGTGCCAGGAGCTAGTTTTATTAGTATTACGCCGGAGCGGTTAGCTAGTTTCCAAGCGCAGATGGTACAAACCGGTGCAGTGGCTGGTACGATTGCCAATGATGTTGATCAACAAAAGGCAACACAATTGGCCCACGAATTATTACATGATGCCAAAAACCGCCAAGAGCATGATATAGTAGTTCGAGGGATTAAACGAGTTTTACAGCAAGCGCAATTGACGGTGCAAGCACCAGCAACGCCGGAAATCTTAACTACTGCTAATTTGCAACATTTGTACACCCCGATTACAGGTCGCGGCCTAGTTCAGCCGTGGTCGATTATTGCACAATTGCATCCAACGCCCGCCTTGGGCGGGATGCCCCAACAATTAGCGGTAGAATTAATCAGGCAGTTGGAACCCCATGCTCGTGGTTTATTTGGGGCCCCCATTGGTTATTTATCCGCTCAACAAACCGGCGAATTTGCGGTTGGTATTCGGAGCGCTTTAATCAAAGATCAGCAATTGGTTTTCTTTGCTGGGGCAGGGATTGTAGCCGATTCCCAGGCTGCTTCAGAGCAAAAAGAGACGGGACTGAAATTACAATCACTATATCAAGCTTTACAAAAGTAAACACGGATTAATTCGTAAAATTATCGAAGGAAGTAATCACAATGACCATTGGTGAAAATTATTTAACACAACAATTAACACCATTTTTAGAAACTTTTTTGTCCAACGGGATTACCGAAGTTGTTTTATCACCGGGTTCACGTTCGACGCCGGTGGCGATTTTATTAGGTAAACTTGCAGATTTAAAACGGTTAACGTTACACGTAGATGTTGATGAACGTTCGGCGGCTTTTCTGGCGTTGGGCATTGCCAAAACTAAAAAACAGGCGGTGTTATTAGTCTGTACTTCAGGCACGGCTGCGGCTAATTATTATCCAGCAATTTGTGAAGCCCAGGCCAGCAATATTCCCTTATTAATTCTGACGACCGATCGCCCCCCCGAACTGCAACAAGTTGGTGCGCCACAGACGTTGACTCAAGAACGTCTTTACGGTCAACAAGTCAAGGCCTTTTACCAACTACCAACGCCTCAAGCAACTTTACCTACCCAGGCCCAAAAATATTTTAGTTATATTGCCCAAAAAGCTGTGCAATTAGCTTTACAAACACCCCAAGGGCCTGTACACCTTAACTTACCGTTGCGCAAGCCCTTGTTGCCCGCGACCGCACAAGAATTACCAACTGCCCAGCTGTCAGTAGCCCAACAATGGCAGGGCCAAGTAGCCAGTCCACAATTAATTCAGCAAGTTCAGGATTTGTTACGCAATAAAAAAGGCCTCATTCTTGCGGGCCCGCAGGTGGGGACGCAACAAGATACTGCTAGTGTCCTGGAATTTGCGCACACGATGAATTGGCCGATTATTGCGGATCCTTTGAGTTGCTTGCGAGGACAGGAAGCGGTCTTAACTACTGGCGATTGGTTGTTTCAACAAGCGAATTCTTGGCCTGCTGACCTAAAGCCAGAGGTAATTCTTCGCTTGGGAGCAACACCGGTTTCTGCCGCCTTAAGTGATTGGCTGGCAAAAACGACCATTCCGGTAGTTTATTTAGATGCTAATCGCGCTCAATTAGACCATACGTTAAATACGACCATCGCGATCGCCTTAGCGCCACAGCAATTATTGCCCGCTTTACAATTACCACCCAGTCCAAGTACTTGGTTGGCTCAATGGCAACAACTTGATCGCCGACTGCGTCAAGTTATAACGCAAGCTGTTACTTCGTCGACGACATTAACGGAACCGCAAATTGCTTGGACCTTAGGGCAGAATCTCCCAGCGGATTCCGCTTTGTTTGTCAGCAATTCCATGCCAATTCGGGAAATTGATGATTATTTTGCTCCCACCAAGCCACAGTTAGTGTTGGCTAATCGAGGTGCAAACGGAATTGATGGGATCAATTCGACCGCGTTAGGGATGGCTAGTCAGCGGTCAAAAAATTCATACTTATACATTGGTGATTTGGCCTTTTTCCATGACCTAACCGGCTTAATGATGGCGCGCCAAGAAAAACTACAACTAACAATCATTGTGCAAAATAATCAGGGGGGCGGCATTTTTTCCTTTTTGCCACAAGCGCAAGAGCCCACACAATTTGAAAAAGTTTTTGGCACTCCTTTAAATTATCAAATTGCCGATGTAGCGCAGTTATTTGGTGGTCAATATTATCGCGCACACAAGCAAAGCGAATTGGCACAATTGCTGGCACAAGAGCAGACGGGTTTGACCATTATTGAAGTCACGACTAAGCGTCCGTTATTGACACAAATTGATGGTCAAATTAAAGCGGCCGTGGCTACTTTTTGGGAGCAAGACTTTCATGAAAATTAAAATAGCACAGCAAACTTTTTATGTTACTAAAACGGGGCAAGCAACGCCTCATTGGGTATTTTTGCACGGTTTTATGGGAAGTGGTGCCGATTTTGCGCGTATTGGAGCACAATTGCCGGGGACGAGTTGGTATATTGATTTACTAGGTCATGGGCAAACTTCCAAAGTTTACACTGCCTCCACTTATGCCATGGAACAACAAGTGCAAGTTTTAGAGCAGTTATTGCAGCAATTACTGGGTTATCAACCAATTAATCTTGTAGGTTATTCAATGGGTGGCCGCTTGGCATTAGGGTATGCTTTCGCTTATCCCAAACGGTTATTAAATTTGATTTTAGAAAGTAGTACCGCAGGACTAAAAACTGTTGACCAACAAACAGCCCGGCGGGCGCATGATGCTCTGTTAGCGCATCAATTACAAACGCGACCGTTAGTCGAATTTGTTAACCAGTGGGAGCAACTACCATTGTTTGCTTCCCAACGGCAGTTGCCAGCCCAATTACAAGCTCAGATTCGACAACAACGTTTAACTCAAGATCCCAAAGCTTTAGCAGCCAGTTTATTAGGGATGGGAACGGGGGCAATGCCGAATTTTTGGCCTCAATTGGTTCAATTATCCTTACCAGTAACGTTGATTACTGGAGCGCAAGATGCAAAGTTTCGGAAAATAACGCAACAAATAGCGCAACAACTACCACGAGTTCAACGTTACGTAGTGGCACAGGCCGGCCATAATGTGCATTTAGAGCAGCCTAAGATTTACCGAATGATTTTACGGAGTTTAGCCGATGCAACTTAAACAGTTAAAATTATTACCATTAACTTTAACATTAAAGAAACCGTTTGTTTCCGCACATGAAACCATGCAAAAACGCCCCGTCACCTTAGTGGCATTAGCTGATGAACAAGGCAATTGGGGTTATGGGGAAATTGAGGCTTTTCAAACCCCATTTTATACCGCACAAACCCAAGCCATGGCCGTAAGTGTTTTACAGCAATTTTTATGGCCGTTAATTAAGAACCAAGAATTTAGTGATCCTAAGCAAATGTGGCATAAGTTACAAGCAGTCAAAGCTAATAACTTTGCGAAAGCCGCTCTAGATATGGCAATGTGGGACTTATTTGCACAAAGACGGCACCAAAGTTTGGCCGCGGTCTTGGCGGATATTAGTGGCTTACCATATAAAAAACAAGTACCGGTAGGCATTAGTGTCGGCTTGCAGGATTTAGCGGCAACGCGCACTGCTGTGAATAAGGCACTCCAAGCTGGTTATACCCGAATTAAAATCAAGGTCAATGGTAATCAAGATTTACAGCGTATTCAACAATTACGCCAAAGCATGCCCGATTTTAATTTAACGTTGGACGCTAATGGCAGTTTGCGGTGGACAAAAAGCTTAGCGCATGAAATCGATCAATTAAAATTAACCTTTATTGAAGATCCGTTTGCACCCAGTGAATTCCAACAAAGTGCTGACCTACAACAACAAATGCAAACACCGCTGTGTTTTGATGAACCGATTGAGGATGTTCGCAGTGCTTTGACCTCCGTGGCACTGCAACAATGTCAAATCGTTAGTGTTAAATTAGCAGTGATGGGGGGCATTACCCCAGTTTTGCAGTTAATTCCAGCGCAAACGCAACGAAAATTTCTAATGTGGTGTGGCGGTATGTTAGAAGGTGGGATTGGTCGGGCCGCTAATTTAGCACTCGCTAGCTTAGCCAATTTTAATTTTCCGGGTGATTTATCGGCCAACAGTCGCTATTATGAGCATGATTATACGACGAGTTTATTGTTTAATCAGGGCCAGTTACAGGTGCCACAAAAAATTGGTTTGGGAGTACAATTATTACCGGAATATCAACAGTTATTACAGCAACAACCAACTTTATAAATAGGAGTAAGTTATGAAACGAACGCAAACCATTGATTTAAAGTGGCTATTATTGGGGACGCTAATCACGAGTATCGCCATGAGTTTTATTTGGCCTTTGAACACTATTTATATGCATGAAACTCTACATCAAAGTTTGGTTACAGCTGCGGTGGTCTTATGTATTAACCAAGTTGCCACGATGGCAGGTAATGTGTTAGGAGGCCATTTATTTGATCATTGGGATCCGTACTATACGATTTTGTTAGGTGTTAGTCTCAATATTGTGGCTTTAGGATGTTTGGTAATTTGGCATGGTTGGCCCAGTTACGCAATTTTAATTACACTGTCTGGTTTTGCGAATGGAATTTCCGCCACTTGTGAAAATTCCTTGGCGACGCATGTCACCAAACGGGCGGCTAGTTACGTGTTTAATGCCACCTATTTCATGTTAAATCTTGGCATTGTGATTGGCACAGCCATTGTGGGCTATATCTTACCATTGGGTATTGCGACAGTTTTTTTGGCCGCAGTTTTGATTCAGATTATCTTTTTAATAGTGGTTTTTTGTTTTTATCGGATTCAAATTACTCCTGCTACACAAACTGCTGGTACTAAAGTCGTACAACAACGTCAGCAAGGCTACTTCGGTAAAATCGTGGGCGCGTTAATTACGGTTTTGTGTGCGTGGCTGGTCTATACACAATGGCAAAGTAATCTATCCACTTTTATGGTTGGTCAAGGTTATCAAGTCAAAGATTATAGTTTACTCTGGACTTTTAACGCAATTGTGATTGTGATCTGCCAACCATTTATTACGCATTTTGACAAGTTTTTGATGCAGCATTTAAGGGCGCGATTAAATGTTGGCTTGGTGCTTTTTATTGGTTCCTTTGTTTTCTTATTGAGTAATCGCCAGTATGTGGGTTATTTTATTGCGATGGGGATTTTAACTTTAGGCGAAATTCTGTTATATCCCGGTATCTCAAGTTGGGTAGCTGCCAAAACGCCTACGGCCATGAGTGGCTATTTTCAAGGGCGCGTGCAAATGTTTACAGCCGCCGGTAAAGCATTGGGTCCCATTTTTGGTGCGGTCATTATTGGCCAGTTAAGTTACCACTGGCTGTTTGCTTTATGTATTGTTGTTTTAATCATCGCTTGCTGTTGCTTCAATCTGCTGTCGCCAAAACATTGATGGTTGTTATTCCATCAAAATAAGCCATGAACTAATTGAGTTCATGGCTTATTTGCTGTGGTAGCAGCTTTTATGCTTGTTGTTGTGCAGCTAATTGTTGATAGTGAGTAATTTCTTCTTCAGTACAAAAAACAGAATGTCCAGGAGTGATCTCGCGTAATTTACGTTGGTGATCCGGATTACTATCTTCAATGGAAGCATCATAAGCAATTCGGGTGCGCTGCCGCTCTAATTCGGGATCTGGCGTAGGCACCGCGGACAGTAAGCTCTTAGTATAAGGATGCAATGGGTGATTATAAACTTCTTCAGCATCACCCATTTCCATTAACTTGCCTTGATGCATTACGGCAATGCGGTCACTAATATATTTAACCATTGATAAATCGTGGGCAATGAAGAGGTAAGTTAAATTACTGCGATTTTGAATGTCTTTCATTAAGTTAACTACCTGTGCTTGAATGGAAACATCCAACGCAGAAATTGGTTCGTCAGCAATAATAAACTGAGGATCAACAGCCAAAGCGCGCGCAATGCCGATCCGCTGGCGTTGCCCACCCGAGAATTCATGCGGGTAACGAGTTGCATGATCAGGATTTAAACCTACGATTTTGAGCAAATCGTTAACACGTTGATCACGTTCTTGGTCATTTTTAACGAGGTGGTGAATGTCTAAACCTTCAGCAATAATATCTTTTACTTTCATCCGCGGGTCTAAGGAAGCATATGGATCTTGGAAAATCATTTGCATTTCCCGCCGAAAATTTAACATTTCAGCACTATGATTTTTGATTTGACTTACATCTTGACCGTCAAACAAAATTTTGCCGGCAGTTGGATTGTATAAGCGGATAATACTGCGACCGGTAGTACTTTTACCCGAACCAGATTCACCGACTAAGCCGAAGGTTTCACCTTCATAAATGTCAAAACTAATATCGTCAACCGCCCGGACTTCATTAGGCTTACCAGGACTAAAATACTGTTTTAAATGTTGAACTTGAACGATCTTTTTCTTGTCACTCATTAATTGGTTCCTCCCTCAATGGGATCAGTTATTTGACCATTGTGGAGTAAATGATCATATTCCTGTGCGCGTTTGACAATAGCAGCAGGGGGCTCAACTTTCGGTGCATCGGGGTGCAATAACCACGTAGCCGCATAATGTGTATCGCTGACTTTAAAGAATGGTGGTTGAGCTTCCACATCAATTTTCATAGCATACGGATTCCGGGGGGCAAAAGCGTCGCCTTTGGGTGGATCCAATAAGTCTGGTGGCGTGCCCGGAATGGATGATAGCTTAGTGCCTTTAGTATCTAACGTAGGCATTGAACTTAATAGCCCCCAAGTATAAGGGTGTTTTGGTTGATAAAAGATTTCATCAACTGTGCCATATTCAATAATTTTGCCAGCATACATCACAGCCACGCGATCGGCAATACCGGCCACCACACCTAAGTCATGCGTAATAAAAATAATTGAAGTTTCAAGTTTTTCTTGTAGTTCGCGCATTAAATCAATAATTTGGGCTTGCACGGTAACATCTAAAGCCGTGGTCGGTTCGTCAGCAATTAAGATTTCAGGGTAATTGACAATGGCAATAGCAATCACAATTCTTTGCCGTTGGCCACCAGAAAATTGGTGGGGATAATCTTTCATCCGTTCTTTCGCATTCGGAATACCGACTAATTCAAGAACTTCTTGAGCACGTTTGAGCGCCTTTTCTTTGGAAATTTTGCCGTGAATTCGCAGTGGTTCTGCTACTTGTTTACCAATCGGCATTGTTGGATCTAACGAAGTCATCGGATCTTGGAAAATCATTGAAATGTCATTCCCACGGTGATGATCCATTTGTTTTTCTGATTCTTTGAGTAAGTCGTTACCTTTATATAAAATTTCCCCATTGGTAATTTGGGCGTTAGAAGCTAACAAGCCCATGATACTTCTGGTAGTAACGGACTTACCGGAACCGGATTCACCAACGATGGCGAGCGTTTCACCCTTACGTAAAGTAAAGCTGACATCTCGAATAGCCTTCACAGTACCGGCAAAAGTTTTAAAATCAATTTGTAAATGTTTAACTTCTAGAATATTATTCGCCATTATGTCAACCTCCTTATTCTGATTTTGGATCAAACGCGTCGCGTAAGCCATCAGCAAATAAATTAAAGGCAATCATTAAAATACAAAGGACTAAAGCGGGGTACCACATTTGATATGGTAAGAACCGGAAAGCTTTTTGACCATCAGATAATAAGGTACCTAATGAAGCGTTTGGAGCTGGAATCCCAATTCCGATGAAACTGAGGAAAGCTTCAAAGAAGATGGCATTGGGAATGGAAAACATCGTTTGAATAATGATTGTTGAAGATAAATTAGGAATTAAATGCTTCATCGCAATTTTGAAGGGTGATTCACCCAAAGTTAACGAAGCCAAAATATATTCTTCTTCTTTTAACTGTAAAGTTTGCGCTCGAATGAGTCGCGCCATCGTGACCCAACTACTAAAGGCAATCGCGATGATAATCGAAGAAAGTCCCGGTTTTAAGACTAATAACAGCAAGATAACAATGATTAAGTTAGGCACGGAAGAAATAATTTCGATAATGCGTTGCAGAACTAAGTCCACCGTCCCACCTTTCCAACCGGAAATAATCCCGTAAGGTAGACCAATTAATAAGTCGACCAAGGTGGCAACTACCGCAATAATTAGTGATAAACGCGTTCCATAAAGGATTCGTGAGAATAAATCACGTCCAAGATAATCAGTCCCTAGAATGTAAGTCCGATTCTTCGGCACATTATTGGTTTCATAAGGATTAGTTTTAATGCCAGCAGCATTCTTAATTTCTCCACGAAAACCTGGAATATTGGTATTGGCAATACGGGGAGGTAAATTGGCGTAATCGGGATTTTGCGCGTTCGGGTCTCTGGGTGAAAGAATCGGGGCACAAAAAGCTACGACCGCAATTAAGACTAAAACAATAAACGAAACGACCGCGACTTTATCCTTTCTTAAACGCCGCACGGCATCTTGGAAAAAAGTTAATGAAGGTGCGCTAATTTTTTCCTGATTTTGAGTTTGGTCACTACTGAGTTTTTCAAAACTATCAGCTGTGATTTTGAGATCAGCCATTAGTTAGCCCCCTTACTATTAGTTAAGCGAATACGTGGATCGATAATACTATATAAAATATCAGTAATTAATAACATTACCATGAACATGATGGAGTAAAAAATTGTTAAGCCCATGATCGTGGGGTAATCGTTGGTCATGATTGACTTGACGAATTGTTCCCCAATACCAGGAATGGAGAAAATGTTTTCAACCACCAAAGAACCAGTTAAGATATTAGCAGTTAACGGTCCTAAAATTGTGATAACTGGAATTAAAGAGTTCCGCAGAGTATGTTTAACCACGGTTTGCCAGCGGGTATTTCCCTTAGCTTTGGATAATTCAATATAATCACTATTTAAGACATCAACCATTTCCGTCCGCATAAAGCGCGCGGTTTGGGCCAACGGCGAAACGGCTAATGCTAGAGACGGTAAGATACTAGACTGCCAACCATTCCACAACGCGATGGGCAACAGATGCCATTTAAAGGCAATGAAGAATTGTAACAAAACACCTAAGACGAAACTTGGAATCGAAATGCCCACAATGGAAACAAAAGTAGCTAAACTATCAATCCAGTTATTTTTGTTAATCGCAGCAATGGCTCCCAATAAAATACCAAGGAGTGAACCAATAATCATGGCTTGTGCCCCAATCAACATGGAAGGCTTTAAGCGGGTCATGATTAAAGAGAGTACGGGTTGATTATTAAATTGGAACGAGGTTCCAAAATCACCGTGTAATAAGTTAACAATATAAATTACATATTGTTGCCAAATGGGTTTATTTAAACCGTATTGTTCGTTCATGATTTTTAATTGTGCTGCCGAGAGTTTATCCTGATTCGAAAAGGGCGTCCCAGGCATCAATTTCATCATGAAGAAGGTCACACTAGCAACAATAAATAGTGTTAAAAGCATGTAACCAAGACGCTTGAGTATATATTTGGTCAATGTCACCAACTCCTTTGATATAAAACAAAAACAGAGTTCCAGCGTTACCTGTAACTCCGTTTTCATGAATTAATAATTGCTATTTTTTATGAACACGAAGTGAAGCTGTATCGTAGCTACCTGATGGACCATAATTCAAGTTTTGCACATTTGAGCGGGTCATATGGGCTTCACCAGTTTGATATAGTGGGATAATTCCTTGTTCTTTATTCAGAATATCCTGAGCTTGCTTCATGTCATTCCACCGTGCAGTGGCATTATTGGCATCGTCAGTTAAGCTCTTATTAACTAAGTTATCGTACTGACTATTACTCCAATTGCCATCGTTATTACTTGCGCCAGTGTTAAAGAGGGTTAAGAAGTTCGATGGATCAGGATAATCGGCATTCCAAGCAGTTACGACTAAATCGAAGTCACCATTCGTAGAACGGGTTAAACGGCTCTTAAACGGCACGTTATTCAGGGTAACTTTAACACCAGGTAGTTTTTCAAAGGCATTCTGTAAGAATTCACCTTGTTTTTTGGCAGAATCAGTATCATCACCTAATAAAGTCAAGTTGAACTTCTTACCAGTATTGCCAGTTTCGGCTAAACCTTGCTTCCAGAGCTGTTTAGCTTTGGTAGGATTGTATTCAGCAGTTTTGGCACTTTGTTTGGTTTCACTGACAAAGTCTTGGGATTTATTAGCGGGATCATAAGACATATCCGAAGGAGTAGTGGATAATAGTGGCACACTACCGTCGCCTAAAATCTTGTTAGTTAATTGCTGACGGTCAATCGACATTGCTAAAGCTTGCCGAATTTTTTGGTTCTTAAAGACGGGATCTTTCTTTTGGTTCATCTGCATGTAGAAAGTAGCATTCATTTTCTTAACATTAAAGCCCTTAGAATTCTTCATTTGCTTAGCAGTATCGCCAGTTAAGGTCACATCGTCAAGTTTATTCGATTGGTATAAGTTTAACGCGGTGGAAGGATCTTTAACTACTTGGTATTGCAGCTTTTTAACCTTAACGCGTTTAGCATCCCAATAGTTCGGATTCTTAACTTCATTCCAAGTATTGTCTGGACCATTCCATTTCTTCAAAGTATAAGGTCCGTTAAAGACTAGCGTTTTAGAACTAGTACCGTATTTCTTACCCCATTTATTAACAACCTTTTTATCCTGTGGGAAGAAAGTTGATGAAGTCATTAATTCATTAAAATAAGGAATTGGTTTTTCTAAATTAACTTGCAAGGTATGCTTGTCTAAAGCTTTAACGCCCAAGGAATTAACCGGCTTTTTGCCATCAGTAATAGCTTTGGCGTTGGCAATACCTTCATAGATATAAGCATATTGCGACTTAGTCTTAGGGTTAACTGTTCTTTGCCAAGCATAGACAAAATCGTTGGCAGTTACAGGATCACCATTGGACCATTTAACATTTTTACGTAATGGGAAAGTATAGGTTAGACCATTGTTAGTTGGCTTAACTACCTTAGTAGCAATCGCTGGTTTCACATCTTTACCATGGTAGCGATATAAACCATCCATTGTATCAGTTAGTGCTTGGGCACCAATGACGTCAGTATTCATGGAAGAATCCATGGTGGCGATCACATCTTTACGCATAATTCGTACAGTATCAGAAGGTGCAGCTGATTTGGAAGAGCCACAACCAGCTAAAACACCGATACTAACGAGTGCTGTTGTGCTAGCAACTAACACTTGTTTTAACTTCATAAAAACCTCTCCTCATTCATAAGCATTTAGTTAAGTTTACAATGTTTAAGATTAAAAGTAAACGGGTAATCTTAAAAATTGCTCATGGGCCAACTAATCTAGCTTCAATCAAAAAAATGCTTATTAATAAGTCGAATAAACTTACTAATAAACATTTAAATGTCATGAGAAAATAGTTCAGTAGTTATTTAATCTTTAAAGTTAACACATCACATTTACCAGCCGGGTCGTATTGCACATCCTTTAAACGTGAGCTCGTCAAGTGAGCTTCACCTTTTTGGTACAACGGTAAGACAGCCTGTTGTTCATTTAAAATATCTTGAGCTTGGACCATATCCTGCCAACGTTTGGTGGCGTTGTTGGAATCAGTGGTTAAACTCTTATTGACGAGATTGTCATAGCTACTATTGTTCCAGTGACCATCATTGTTGCTGGCATCGCTAGTGAACAGTGTTAAGAAATTAATTGGATCGGGATAATCAGCACTCCAACCAGTTACAACTAAATCAAAATCACCCGCATCGGTTTTGCTTAAGCGACTTTTGAAGGGAACGTTATTCAAATTAATTTTGACGCCTGGCAATTTTTCTAATTGGTTTTGTAAGAACTCGCCTTGCTTTTTGGAACCATCAGTATCATCACCTAACAAGGTCCAAGTGAATTTTTTATTAGTTTGACCACTTTCAGCTAAACCTTGACGCCATAATTTTTTGGCTAAAGTCGGATTGTACGTGGTATATTTTTGCCCCGATTTATTAGTAGCTTGCACAAAATCTTGCTGTTTATTGTTGGGGTTATAGGCCATTTGCTTGGGAGTGACTGACGAAACCGGAAAACTACCATCACCTAAAATTTGTTTAGTGAGCTGGGGGCGATCCAAACTCAAAGATAGGGCTTGGCGAATTTTGGCATTTTTAAACAGCGGGTCTTTTCTTTGATTAGTTTGGATATAGAAAGTCGCGTTTAATTTCACAATATTATAGGCTTTATCTTTACGCATTTGCTTGGCTGTGTCGCCACCTAAAACCACATCGTCTAATTTCTTGGATTGGTAAAGATTTAACGCGGTTGAGGGATCTTTGACCACTTGGTATTGTAATTTTTTAACTTTAACAGCGGAAGCATTCCAATACTGATTATTTTTAACTTCAGTCCAAGTAGTATCGGGACTACTCCAATTGATTAATTTATACGGCCCGTTAAACACTAATGTTTTGGAGCTGGTGCCATATTTTTTGCCCCACTTGGCATTGTTTTTTTGATTTTGAGGTAAAAAAGCATGAGTCGTCATTAATTGACTAAAATAAGGAACCGGTTGATTCAGTTGAACTTGTAATGTATGTCGATTTAAGGCTTTCACGCCCATGGTGGTTACGGCTTTTTTGCCCGCGGAAATATCCTTGGCGTTGACAATATTTTCAAAAGCATAAGCATATTGGGATTTGGTTTTGGGATTGACCGTTCTTTGCCAGGCATAGACAAAATCTTGGGCAGTTACGGGTTGACCATTGGACCATTTGGCATTTTTCCTTAAAGGAAAAGTATAGGTTAAACCGTTATTGGTCGGGGTCACAATTTTCGTGGCCATGGCGGGTTCTAATTGCTTGCCATGATAGCGATATAATCCTTCCATCGTATTACCTTGGTTTTGGGAACCAATCACATCGGTATTTAAAGAGGGATCCATCGTGGCAATGACATCTTTAGCCATAAATTTAACTGTACTATGGGAACTAGTTTGAGACTGATTCTGAGAATGACAACCAGCTAATAAACTACCGGCTAATAAACAAGTGCTACTTACTAAGAGCATTTTAGTAAACTTCATCAACATCACTTCCTTACTAAAAGATTATTCAAAGTGTACCGACTAATAATCTAAAAGTAAATAGTGATATTAAAAATAAATTATATAAAATGATGATAGATTAATTAATATCGAAAAAACACTGTTTACATAGCGAATTACTATTAAAAAAATTAAATATTTTGAAGTGGAAGCGGGCAATAAGAATTAATTTGCCAATAGTCGAGGGAGTGCAGCAGGGCAATTTGATTATTTGAGTAATGTGCGATTTTAGTTCGAAGCGTAAAAATTAACTCAGAGGAGCCAGCTTTTGAGCACTAGGTAATCTGAATTTTTGGAGAAGCTTTTTTGCTGCGGGCGCGACTTTGAGTTGGTAGTAGGTCCCGGTTGTGGTGAAGTATTTATCGATAATGGTGAGCTGTGTTTGGATATAATTATCCATTTTACCGTTAGTGTAGGGAATCAGCACGGCAATAGTTTGGTACTGCGCCGTCAAAAATTGTTCAATCAATTGTAACAATTGCCCAATATCGGCCGGATTTTGAGCGCTATAACGAATAGTATTGCGATTCATAGTCACGGCATTGGTCTTCGTTGTGACTAGATCTAGCTTGTTATATGCGTAGATCATGGGCTTTTGGTTGATGCCAATGGCTTGTAAGGTTTGCTCTGTAATTTGGACCATTTGTTCATGGTGAACATCAGCGGCATCAATGACCTGTACCAATAAGTCGGCATCTTGAGCTTGGGCTAAGGTTGATTTAAAAGCTTCAATTAAGTTGTGGGGCAGTTTACTGACAAAGCCGACGGTGTCGGATAATAAAAAATTAGTTTGGCGCGGTAATTTAATTTCCCGCACGGCTGTATCTAACGTGGCAAATAATTGGTCTTTGACTAAAACCTGTTTAGTCGTTTGTTGTTGAACATAATCTAAGATGGCATTTAAAGTGGTTGATTTACCAGCATTGGTATAACCTACTAGTGCCACTTTGGGCAGGCGCGATTGTTGTTGGCGCTGGCTTTGAACTTGTAGTGCGGTGTGCAGATGTTGTAGTTCATGTTTTAGTTGGGCGATTTGTTGTTGAATGGTCCGGCGGTTTAGTTCTAATTGGCTTTCACCGGTGCCACGGTTAGCTAAACCACCACCACGTTGTTGATCTAATGGATTGCCAGACGGGTGAATGCGTGGCAATTGGTATTGCAGCTGGGCAATTTTTACCTGAAGTTGGGCTTGGCGGCTATGAGCTCGTTGATTAAAAATCTGGAGAATTAGTTCCGTTCGGTCTAAAAAATTTAACTGCGTCAATTTTTCCAGATTGCGTAACTGAGCTGGGGTGAGTTCATCATTAACAATGATTAACTGAATAGCTTTGCGGTGAGCTAATTGAATAAGTTCTTGAATTTTTCCTTGACCAAAGTAAGTTTGATGATTAATTTGGGCCATATTTTGGGTCAGTTGAGCTTGCGGTTTTAAGTTGGCCGCCAAAGTTAATTGCTTTAATTCGGCCATCGAACTGGAAAAATCACTTTGAAATTGGCTGACGCCGATCAAAATAACTGGTATTAGTTGCTGCATAATAGACCTCCTGTAATTTAAGAAAGTGGGCTGATGATTTCAAATACTAATCTTAATATTATCTATTTTAGCTAAGATAGCTCATGGTGTATATTGAAGTTCTACTAGTTATAACTAAAAAAAGACTGATGTTAGTCAGTCTTTTTTTAATAGTAAAAATTATTCCAAAGCCTTTTTTTGTTGATGGCGGGCAATCATTGGTAAAATGGCACCGATTACTAGCATGACCAAGGGCTCAATAATATTTAAAGCTAAAACCTGATAGAACGTGGCAGTACCCGGTTTTTCATCAACGGGCCAAATGCCGAGTGTCGCAAAACCAAAGGTGATGGCAAAACACCAGATCCCTACCGCGACAGCTAATTTATTATTTTTAATAAAGACAAAATCGGAAGGATATTTTTTATCGTGCAGGCGCACTAGTATAAATGAAGAAAAGAGAAAACATGTAGTATATGGAGAAACAATACCGTTCAGATTTAAGAGTTGATTAAAAATAGAGTTCATATTCGGCAAGGTAGCGCTGGCGACCATTATAAAAGTACAGATGCCAGTCGTTAACCAATAGCCGTTAATCGGTAAGCCCCGACTATCTAATTTAGTTAAGCTCTTTGGTAAATATTTTTTCGCCGTATCGGATAAGAACATGCGCGTGCCCGCATCTAATAACACAGCCAATTGGGCCATCATATAAATGGCTTGGGTAATTGCAAAGGCGTATAAGAAGAACTTACCTAAGCCAAATTCAGCACCCATTTTTTGAAAAGCATAATAAGAACCGTTCATTTTTAGATCATTCGGTAAGTGATGGGCATTGAAGAAAATTCCTAGTGAAAATGAACCCAGCACGGTTAAGAAGCCGGTCATAATCGCTAACATCCACATGGCTTTAGGAAAGTCTTTTTTGCCGTTTTTCATTTCGGTTACATAAGGAGCCGCAAATTCACTCCCGTTCATGGCAAAAATAATTAACGCAAATGATCCTAAGTATTTCATATCGACATGCGGTAAAAAGGACTTCCAAGTAAATGGTTGGGTATGTGGTGCACCACCGTGTCCTAAATAGACAAAGGTCATGATGACATATAAAACCGTCATAATAAACATCGCGCCCCCACCGATAATACTGAAGAACTGCAGGGAATTTTTAAAGCGGTGTTCCAAGAAAATAAAGATGGTAAAGATAACGGCAGTTAATAAAGCAAACATGGCATTACTCATTTTATTAGATAGTGAGTTGTTACCAAAAATCAACCAGCCAAATGAAACAACCATTGAGTTAGCAACATCTACGATATAAGGCAAACCTGAGACCCAATAAGTCCAGGCACAGATATAACCCCAGAGATCGCCACTAGTATGACGAACCCAAGAAGTCATGCCGCCACCATCATGGCTAAAGACGGATCCCAGATGTCCCACAATCATCTCGTAAGGGACGACAAAAACAAATAACATTAAAATCCAAGTAGTCACCACGGCTAAGCCTTGGTTTTGAAAGTTATAAATAATATCATCAAAGCCGATGACTGTCACAAAATCCATTAAAGCGACTACGGGCCAGCTAATAAATTTTTTACGATCAGGGTCTAAATCTTCAAACATGATCGTCCTCCTCCAATTAATCAAAAACGTAAATAGTATACGCCAAAAAAGGTTTGACGCAAATATATAATTTATTGTACAATGCTATTTATCATATAATATAACATAATAAAAAATATTGTTGTGGAGGATATTATGACACCAGTTGTAGAATTAAAAAATATTCAAAAAGTTTATGGTCAGAAAAATACAGTCGCCACTCCAGTTTTAAAAGATATTAATTTGCAAGTAGATGCGGGTGAATTTGTGGGGATTATGGGTGCTTCTGGTTCGGGTAAGACGACGTTATTAAATACGATGTCGACGTTAGATCGACCAACCAGTGGCACGGTGACAATTAATGGTCAGGACATTACGCAGTTAAAGGGAAATCAATTAGCTGATTTTCGAGCGCGGCAAATTGGCTTTATTTTCCAAGACTTTAATTTATTAGATAATTTAACGGCTTTTGAAAATATTGCCTTGCCTTTATCCTTACAAAAAGTTAAACCGCGACTGATTCAACAAAAAGTACAGTTGGTTGCACAAAAGTTAGGCTTAGAGCAGTATTTAAAACATTATCCTAATCAATTATCGGGTGGGCAAAAACAACGCGTTTCGGCGGCTCGGGCCTTAATCAATGATCCAGCCTTGATTTTAGGTGATGAACCCACTGGTGCTTTAGATTCTAAAAGTGCCCGGGCTTTACTAGATACACTGACTAAAATTAATCAAACGGATCAAACTTCTATTTTAATGGTGACACATGATCCATTTTCAGCCAGTTTTTGCCATCGTATTTTGTTTATTCGTGATGGTCAAATTGGTTTGGAATTAAAGCGGCAACAAGCCACACGCCCGGAGTTTTATCAGCAAATATTAAATAATTTGGGTACTTTTGTGGAATAAGATTGAAAACAAAAATTTTCAATAGGAATTGAGCTGCTCTCAAGGTTATTTAACGACACGCAATCTTTAAGTACAAAGCAGCCTAAGTGTTAGTCCGTTTCTTTTACGCGGCACTGGTCGCAGTATTTGATCTAGCGCTCTAAGTGCCAAAAGCCTGCGTCTAACTACGAATAAACCATCAAGTTAAAAAACGCAACTTAATTGTTTATTCTAGGTTAGTCTTCGGCTTCTGAACGACACTGGTCGCAGTAGGGAGGAATTATGCTTCATAAATTAGCTTTAAGTGGAATTAAACATCGATTGAAAGATTACGCGGTATTATTTTCGGGGTTATTAATCTCGGCCGCCATTTTTTATATGTTTCAAGCGCTAGCTTTGAATCAAAAGTTTTTAAAAACTAATTCTCCAATTGCCGTGACGCCAATTGTCTTTCAATTAGGAACTGTCTTATTAGTAGTGATTACACTCGTCTATGTTTTATATGCGAATAACTTTTTGATGAGTATGCGCCAAAAAGATTACGGAATGTTTTTGATGCTCGGTGCCAGACCGAAGACTATTCGTCAACTAGTCATTCTGGAAACGATGTTGATTGGCTTGTTTAGTTTGCTTAGTGGTGTGCTGGTTGGTTTAGGCTTGACAAAATTAGTTGCTCAAGCCTTGGCACACCAACTTCACACCTCATTAACTGGATTTCACATTTTCTATGGTCCAGCTTTATTATCAACGATCATTGTGTTGGGCTTAATCTTTTTATTAGCGGCTTGCCAAAACAGTTGGAAGATTAGTCATACACCAATTTTACAACTGGTAAAGCCAGCAAGTCCGCGAATTAATCCACGGTTGAATGCTATTTCAGTGGGACAGGTAATTAGGCTAATCTTGGGACTAGTTTGTTTAGGCATTGGTTATTGGATGATGGGGTTAGTTAGTCAACTGGCTATTCTAGCGTTGGCGGTATCTTTAATTGCGGTTAGTTTCGGAACTTATCTGATTATCAATACTTTGTTTCGAATTTTATTAAACCATTTGCGAAAAAGCCGGTGGGCTTTGCAAGGCTTGCACGAATTTACGTTAGGACAATTGAATTTTCGAATTGCTGATTATACAAAAATTTTAACGATTGTGTCATTGCTCTTTTCGTTGGCGTTGGGAGCTTTGAGTGTGGGAATGAGCTTTCAACAAAATGTGCGGACTGTCACTGATCATGCCGAGTATTACGATGTTACGGTTAATAATCCGACATATCATGAACAGCAATTATTGCACCAATTAAAACAGCCACAACAAACGCGTTATCAATATAAAATTCAGGCGGGACAGGTCTATTTGGTCCGACAACAATTACAACGACAACCGTTTAAATATTTATTAACGAATAACCAAAAAGTGACCACGCTGACCCCATCGGCTAAGCAAATGCAACGTCCAGAATCAGAAGTGGGGAATCATTTACAACACTTATTAATCCCACAGGGCTTAGAAAAATCTTTACGTTGGGTAGATCAAAGTGACTTTGATCAAATTAAGCAGCCTACTAATCAATTAATTCTGGTGAAGACTAGTGATTTTTATCAAAATACCAAAGTCATTGGGAAATTAGTCGCTGCGCAACAAAGCCGGTTTCCAATGTTAAAGGATCAAGGAGCGATGCCGAAATTTTTGACTTACCAAATGATTAACGAAATGTACAGTGGCTTAGAGTTTATGGGCTTTTTCTTAGGCTTTGCCTTTTTAGCAATGCTAGCCAGTTGCTTGATGTTTAAAGTCTTATCAGGAGCTAATCAAGATCGCCAACGGTATGTCATGTTACAAAAAATTGGTACTCGAAAAAAGTTATTAACAACTTCGATTCAACAAGAATTGGCCGTCCTCTTTGGTATTCCGGCTGGCTTAGGCATTATTAACTTGTTATTTGGGTTGCGCTTATTCAAACCGCTGTTACGTAATCCCTACCAACACTTGTGGTGGCCAATGATTATTTTTATTTTGTTATATGCGTTGTATTATTTAGTAACAGTTGGTTTATATAAAGTTATTGTATTGAAGAAAAATAGTTCGGATTAGTTTTTACAGAATGGAAACAATATCCAAGTTCAAATGAATCAGTAGACGCAATTTAGTGGTTGGAGCACAATAATAGTAAATAATGTTGCCCAAGGTGGGAAATGTTAATATTATTGTTCCAACCTTTTTTGTACCAGAAAAAATAATTTCTTTTGGAGAACCACTTTATGAAAGTTCAACGTAAAATCTTGGCGAGCAGCCTCTATTTAAATTATGTTATTCACGGGATGGGTGCCATTATGATTGCCCAAAATGCTACTAGTCTGATGCAGTATTGGCAGACTGACTTGGCAGGCATTGCTACCGTGATTGCCAATATTGGAATTGGTCGCTTACTGACGCAATTATTAGCAGGTCAATTATCTGATCATTTGGGCAGAAAAAAGATCATTTTATTAGGAATGGTTTGTTATGCGGGCTTTTTTGGTGGCTTATTAAGCAGTTCAACGCTGCTAATGGCTCAGTTAAGTGCTCTTTTGGCAGGTGTCGCTAATGCGTGTTTAGACGCCGGAACGTATCCGAGTTTAACGGAATTATTTCCACAACATGCCAGTAGCGCCAACGTGTTATTAAAAGCCAGTATGTCTTTGGGACAATTCATGCTACCGCTATTGGTGAGTTGGTTGACTTTGCATCAACAATGGTTTGGTTGGAACATTCTTTTATGTTTAAGCTTAATGTTTTGTAATGGAGTCGTTTTATGGGTCATCAATTGGCGCCAATCAGTGCCTCAAATATCACCATCGACAACTAAAAAGACTGCTTTGTTGCCGGTTAAAGCAACGACTTTTGATATTGGCTTATTAATTAGTTATGGCTTTTTGGCCCAAGCAACGTTTTATTTAGTAAGCCAGTGGTTAACGCGCTTAGGGCAAACAGTGGTTCACTTAACAACGTCACAGGCTCAAGCATTAATTAGTTACTACAGTCTAGGATCGGTGGTGTGCGTTTTGCTGACCGTCTGGTTGACCCAACACGGCGCGAAAACCCTTAGCTTGATGCTCGTTTATACATTATTATCAGTTATTGTTTTAAGTCTGCTCTGCTTTTTTAATAATCAGGCGGTCTGCATTTTAATGTCTGGTTTAATCGGCTTTAGTGCTGCTGGTGGCGTCATGCAGTTAGGATTGACATTATTATTAGAAGTTTGGCCGCAACAAAAAGGTTGGGCCACGGGACTTTATAACTCGGCGGGCGCTGTGGCTGCAGTGGTGATTCCATTAGTTACGGGACGCATGACGCAGAATATTCAGCAAATTTTCTTCTTAGATTTAATACTGGCCACCTTAGGTTTTGCAGTAGTTTTGACGTTAGCTTGGCGGTTTCGGCGATGGGATTATAAAATTAAGAAAAATTAATTATAAGAAAGACTATTTTTAATTTGTCCTTAGAAGAGTATAATTGAAAAAATAGTTTCTAGACAGAAGCTATTAGGAAACAAGTTTGAAAGAGGCGATAACATGTCAATGATTGAATTTCATAATGTCCAAAAGTATTACGGACAGTTTCATGCATTGTACGATATTAATTTGGAAATTGATCAGGGAGAGACGGTAGTTTTAATCGGTCCATCTGGCTCAGGGAAAAGTACGCTAGCGCGAACGGTGAATGGACTGGAGTCGATTCAAGAGGGACAATTAATTGTCAATAATCATGATCTTTCATCAGACCAGACTGATTTAAATATTTTACGTCGCGATGTTGGCATGGTTTTTCAACATTTCAATTTATACGCGAACAAAACAGTTTTAGAAAATATTATGTTGGCTCCGAGAATTGTCAGCCATATTCCAGAAGCTGATAACAAAAAACAAGCCATGAAATTATTAGAAATGGTTGGTTTAGAAACGAAAGCTCAAAATATGCCGAGTCAAATCTCGGGTGGTCAAAAACAGCGGGTGGCGATTGCCCGCTCTCTAGCTATGCGTCCGAAACTCTTATTATTTGATGAACCAACTTCGGCGCTAGATCCAGAAATGATTGATGATGTTTTACAAGTTATTAAAAAAATTACGTCTGATAGTGATATGACTTCTCTAATCGTGACCCATGAAATGGGCTTTGCTAAAGAGGTGGCTAACCGCGTTATTTTTATGGACGCCGGGCGCATTGTGGAAGATGATGACACGGAGTCATTCTTTAAGCAGCCGAAAACGCAACGGGCACAACAATTCTTGAGTAAGATTATTACACATTAGGAGGAACCGCGATGAAAAAGAAATTTTGGTTGTTCTCCTTATTATTAGGGATTGTATTCTTAAGTGGTTGTGGTCAAAAACTGTCCAGTCAATCGGTTTTACAAAATGATCGTCAGTCGAATACCATTACTTGGGGTGTCAAAGGTGATGTGAAATTATTTGGCTTGATTGATGTACTTGACGGGCAGCAAAAAGGATTTGACGTTGATATGGCCAAGCACATTACGAAGCATATTTTAGGCCCTCATGGCCACGCCAAATTTGTCACGGTTACCTCGCAGTCCCGGGTACCATTACTAAAAAATGGTAACGTTGACGCGGTCATTGCGACCATGTCGATTACACCGGAACGTGAAAAAACCATTGATTTCTCACATTCTTATTTTGATGCTGGTCAATCGTTGTTAGTTCCCAAAAATTCTACCATTAAAAATGCGCGTGACTTAAATCATAAAACCGTGATTGGCGTAGTCGGTTCTAATTCAGTTGATAATATCAAAAAAGTTTCACCGAAAGCTCGCGTCGTGGAGTTGCAAGATTATGCCCAAGCAATGAATGCTTTAAAGTCGCACCAAGGTGATGCGCTAACGACCGATAATGGGATCTTGTACGGGTTAGCTGTCGAAAATCCTGGCTTTGAAGTGCGGGGCGGAACGTTTACTAAAGAACCGTACGGGGTGGCAGTTAACAAGGGCCAAAAGTCCTTTACGAAGGCCGTGGACCGTGCAGTGACAGAAATGCAACGTGATGGTGAGTATAATCGTTTAATCAAAAAATGGTTTGGTAATGTGCCGGGGTTTAATTATAAGGAGCTGTATCGATAATGATTAATATTTTTACACATTACGGCCACCAACTATTAAGCGGCTTTGGTTGGACCGTTTTATCAAGTATCTTGGCCTTGTTTTTTAGCCTAATCATTGGTACGTTGTTTGCCATTATGGAAGTGGTGCCCAATAAAATTGCCCGGGTAATTGGCAAGGCTTATGTGGAAATTTTTCGTAATATTCCGTTATTAGTAATTACCATGTTCTTTTATTTAGTTATTCCGATGTACGTTGTAAAAATCAACGGTTTTACCGCAGGGACCATTGGCTTGACGTTATATACTTCCGCTTTTATTGCCGAAACCATTCGCTCGGGTATTCAGTCAGTTTCGACAGGCCAGATGGAAGGAGCCCTATCAGTAGGGATGACTTATTGGCAAGCAATGCGTTATATTATTTTGCCGCAAGCTGTCAAAATTGTGATTCCTCCTTTAGGTAATCAATTTATTAACTTAGTTAAGAATTCGTCTGTTTTGGCGTTTGTGGCGGGCTTTGATTTAATGTATCAAGCTAATTCGATTGCTTCCACGACTTTTGATACCATCAATAGTTATTTGGTTGTGGGGGTTTTGTATTTAATAATTACGTTGCCATTGAGTTATTACATGCAACATTTAGAAAAGAAACTGGCTTAGGAGGTGATCATCAATGCAAAATTGGATTCAAGCTTTTTCATGGTTGAACCTGCGTTTCTTGTTAATGGGACTTTGGGTGACAATTTATATTTCTGTGATCTCGGTGGTATTAAGCTTTATCTTTGGTTCCATTTTAGGGATTATTCGCTATTCTAAAATCAAATATGTCTCGGCTATTTTTGGTTTTGTGATTGATATTATTCGCAATATTCCGCTTTTGTTGATTATTTTCTTCACTTATTTTGGTTTGCCTAATTTTGGGTTAAAGCCCGATACCATCGTTGCAGCAATTATTGCGATGACGGTTTTCGAATCAACGATGATTGCCGAAATTGTTCGTTCGGGTTTGAATGCGGTTGATACGGGACAAATGGAAGGCGCGCGCTCAGTGGGGATGAGCTTTTTGCAAGCCTTGTGGCATATTATTTTGCCGCAAGCGTATAAAAAAATGATTCCGGCACTGATTAGTCAATTTGTTTCTTTGATTAAAGATACATCGTTAGCCACAATTATCGTGGTTCCTGAAATGATGCAACATGCGCAAGTAATTTATGGACAAAATGCCAACTATATTTTGCCAATGTTTGCAGCATTAGCTGTGTTATATTTTATCGTTTGTTTCAGCTTATCATTATTAGGTAATCATATTGATAAGCGCATGGCTGGTTAACAGCAAAGACTTTGACCAGTACCTATCTAAAAGCTAAGGATTAACAATTAATTTCGACTTTTGACTTGGTGGCTGATTCGTAGTTAGATGATACTTGGAGACTAGATCAAATAAGTTTAATGTCCGTAAATCAAAAAAGGCTTGGAACTTAAGCAATTAGGATCTAACAATATTCAAAAAATGTTTGAATATTGAGATCGTAAGCTTTAGTTCTAAGCCTTTTATAATGTGTATCTTTACTTAAAGGTAATGTCCCGCAATATCTGTGTCCTCAAACTCAGGCGTAAATGTTTTTTGATAGGCCTGCTCATAAGCAGCGACCTTTTGTTGGTAATCAATTTGTCGCATCTGTTCAGACGCATCACTGATAGATAGATCAGGATCCGCATGAATCGGCTTGAGGATCATTAATTGATACTTAACAGCATGTGGATCCTTGGCAGTTGGTGCGTCAAAAATTGCAATAAAACAGGAAAGAATAGGAACATGATTTTTAGCCGCATAATAATAAGCACCGCGTTGGAAAGTGCGCGGCTTACGATAGTTAAACCACATTTCACTTTCGGGAAAAATCAATAAGGGTAATTTTTGTTGCAAACTGTGAGCGACCAACTGTTGAAAATCTTTTTTCATATAATTGAAGCTTTGGCTGATAGGAATGGTATCGGTATAGTTCATCAGATATCCTAACAGTCCGGGCATCTTCAAGTTGGTAGGCTCAATCACAATGGCCATTCGCTTAAAATGCAATCCTTGGCGGACCAATAAACTGTCGATGGGGTTAAAATGATTGCAAGTAATGACCGCAGGCAATTGTAAGCCGGTTAAATTATGTTGGTTTGTTACTTGAAGATTGCTTTTTAAAGTCGCTGCCGCTAAGTTCATGATATGGCGGGCCGTAGAATTATTCAGCCGATATTTCCAAGTTGGTAACAGTTGTTCAAATTCGTGAATGGTTGCCTGTTCGTCAGCTAAGCTCATGACGGGATCATTAACTTCCACTTTAGCGGTTAAAGCGTGCTGTTGAACGTTATGCTTGATGTTGTCGATGACCGGTTTTCGATCACCAATATCAATAAAATGATCAATCATCATAAGGCGATCTTCACTCCTTGCTGGGCACGGGCATGAAAAGTATTAGAAGTTTTAGCAATTTGCACAGCTAAGTTCATTAATTCGTCAGCATTTTTTTCATCTTTTTGAATGGCTTGAGCATCCACACTATGCAGTTGTTGTTGTAATTGATCATAATACGGTGTTGTTTGGGCGTATTTCCAAAAATATTCTTGTCTGGGGGCATCTTGGTAGTACCAAGGTTTGTTGAATAAGTTCCAGTGGATTAAAGCAGCTGGTGTCTCCTCAGGAAAAGTTACCATTACGTTCCAGGTGGAATCTAGGTACATAATTTTATTCTTAGCGATAGCATTGAGATAATCTTGATCGGGAGCTAAGCTACGAAAATGGTATTGATTTAATAAGTTAAAAAAATGATCAGCAAAATGATTATCGCGTAAGGCCTGTAAATCCATGAGTAAAACGCCCGAATTGATATATTTATCACCGGCAACGCCAATAGCCTCTTGAGCGTAATTAAAAGTTTCAGGATTTTCCACGATGAAGCGATCAACGGCTGCGCCGATCCAGTTGTCACCTAATGGCAGATCAAATAAATCCGCAATATCATGATTGATAGCAGTATCGGCATCCAAGTAAATAGCTTTGTCAAATTGTGGAAATAATTCTGCAATAAATAAGCGGAAGTAGATGGTATAGGTGAAATAATCGGCACGTAACTTGTTATTCGTATCCGTAATTTGTTTTTTGATTTGCTCGGTGATGGAAACAAATTCTAACTGAATATTTGATTGGACTAAGGTACGGAGTTTTTGTTGGTTAGTCAGTGATAAGTCATCACACAAAACGATAATATGATAATTTCTTTCAGGATTGCTGTTTTGAATTAAGGAATTTATAGCTACAGCTAGATAAGGTGCGTATCTGTCATCGACAGAAAAGAAAACGGGAATTTCTTGATTAAGATTTGTCATTGTTTGACGAAGTCCTTTCGTTGTTGGTAATTAATGTATTGACAATTACTCTGATGACTGCGAGTAATCATGGTTTTGCGAATTTGTTGATACAATTGGAATTGCCTTTGCTTGGGCAAAAGTTGCGAAGCAACCGTAAAAGGTCCATCAGTATAAACAATTATTTGTGGCCGCTTGAAGTAGTTAGCTGATTGGTAGGTCACGGTTAAGCTAAAACTAGGTTTGTTACAAGCGGCAGGATAATGAAAGCTCGTGGCGGTAAAGGGCCGAATTTCAGTAAAGTACGGCCAAACATGGGCTTCTGGATAAATAAAGATGAGGTGGTGCTTGTTTAAGTGATATTTAATAGCTTGATTAAATTGATTAAATTGCTTTTTACCATCAGGGATGATTAACGCGCCGGCAAATGTCAGTAATTTACCGATAATTGGCAATCCGAGATTGGCTTGGGAGCAGATAATATAAGGCCGTTTGGGGAAAGCCGCTAAAAAAGGCAAGAAAACATCCCCTAAAGGCTGAGTATGATTACAATAGACAACACCACCTTTCTTGGAGTTTTGGCGTAGTTTATGTAAATTTTGAAATCTTAAATGTAACCAACCATAACAGTATATAATGCTAATAACAACTACTAAATAATAAAATAATTGTGAAAAACAGCGGTAAAATAAATTATGATGAATCCAACGATGGTTAGCTGGTAATTTGGCCGCTTGGTTTTTAGAAGTAACAACATCGTCTTGATAAGACTCATAGTAAATGGTTTTCTGAGTCATAGTCCATCCTTCCTAGTAAAATAATGGCTTTACTTATGCTAGCTGGTTCGGTTAATATTACATAGAACTCTTTAATTTAGCAATCATAGGAGTAAAATTATGTCATTTTTCAATAGTAACAAATTAAGAGATAGTTATCATAATTTGATGACTTTAATACATAAAATTAAACCGCACTATTGGCAATTACTCCTTGGCATTGTGTTAGGGGCGGTTTCGATTGTGATCCAATTAATTGTGCCCATGATTGCTAAACAATTAGTGGCAATGGTACAAAAATCTCTAGCACACGTGGATGTAGGTTTAGTGGTCTTAGGCGGTGGGCTGTTTTTATTGAGTACTTTGATTGGGGCTTTTTCAGGCAGCTTTTTGGGCTTTTTTGGCGAAGAGGTGGTCTTGAAATTACGCTTAAAATTGTGGGATAAGTTGTTAACGGTACCGGTAGGTTATTTTGATCAAAGACAATCCGGCGAAATTGCGTCAAGAGTCATTAATGACTCCAACCAAGTTAAAGAGTTGTTAGCTAATTCTTTACCCAAAATGTTAACTTCTTTGTTGCAGTTAGTCGGGGCTTTGTTATTTATGCTAGCGATGGATTGGCAATTAACGCTGATTTTGTTTATTGCGGTCCCGTTATTGATTTTGATTTTATTACCAGTGTTTCACCGTTCCACCAAAATTGCGGGGCAACGGCAAAGCTTGTTAGCACAATTTAGTGGTAAAGTTAGCGAAATGATTAGTGGCATTACCTTAGTTAAGGCTGATAACGCCGAAATTCAAGAATATCAGAGCGGTCAAAATCAATTACAGCAATTGTATCAGGTTGGACGTAAAGAAGCCATTTATGATTCTATTGTCGGTCCTGTCACGGGCATTATTATGTTAGCCACGGTCTTTAGCATTTTACTTTATGGTGAAGTGCGGATCAAAAATGGTACTTTGGATTTGGGAACGTTGTTGGCCTTTATGATGTATCTAATTCAATTAATGGTCCCCTTTACGACATTAGGGCAATTCTTAACGGATTTAGCCAAAGTGGATGGTTCCACCGATAAAATTCGGGAATTGTTAGATGAAGGAGCAGAAAATTCACACAGTGGGCAAAAAATTGATTATCAACGGCAAAAAATAACTTTTGATAATGTGCAATTCTCTTATCCGGATGGCCGGCAAGCTTTAGACCAAGTAGCGTTCACGATTAAACCGCAGACGACAGTGGCATTTGTGGGACCTTCAGGTAGCGGCAAGTCTACAATTTTTAACTTGTTAGAAGGTTTTTACCAGCCCACCCACGGTCAAGTCAGAATTGGTGAAGTCGATTTAAACCAGGTTAACTTGACTTCTTGGCGTCAGCAATTGGGTTTGGTTGATCAAAATTCAGTAGCCATTACTGGCACAATTCGGGATAATCTCACTTATGGATTATCAAAACATTATACTGATGAACAATTATGGCAAGTATTGGCGTTAGCCAATGCGCGCGAATTCGTCCAACAAATGCCCCAAAAATTGGCCACGCCAGTGGGAGAGCAAGGAACGAATTTGTCCGGTGGTCAACGCCAGCGTTTAGCGATTGCACGGGTGTTTTTGCGCAATCCCAAACTGCTATTACTTGATGAGGCAACTGCCAGTTTAGACTTAGAATCTGAAAAATTAATTCAACAATCACTGCAGCAATTAATGATTGGCCGCACGACACTCATTATTGCTCATCGACTCAATACCATTATTCATGCTGATCAAATCTATTTTATTAAAAATGGTCAAGTGCAAAGTTCGGGGACGCATGAGGAGCTATTACAAAATTATCCACCTTACCAAGCTTATTTTCAGGAACAATTTGGCACGTTGAACAAGCACTAGTTAATTAAAGCAAGATATTCTAAGTAAATATCTTGGTCATTCGCAGTTAAATTTAATTGGAAAACCTTGTCAGTTTCCCAAGGCTTGACACTAACTACATGAATAACTGGTAACAATTTCCAATTGGTAGAAAAATGTTGAAAGACCGTGGCTTCGTTCACGCCATGTTGTTCATTGTATTTAGTGGCGGCGAAGCGTTTGGTGCGCGCAAATTTGTTGATGGCTGATTGATCCGGCATAATTAATTTATGTTTGCGACAATAAGTGCGACATTTGGCAAAGAGACCGGTCTGACGAATTTTTTGCATATTAAGTAGTAACATCCCAGAATTGAGATAATCAAACTTCTGCCATTGGTAATGGAAAAACCACCGACCGTAATAATCTAAAACGCCCACTAATTCGGTATCACGCAAATCTTGATCATAAAAATCATCAAAAGCATGGTGACAAATAACATCAGCGTCTAAATAAAGCAAACGATCGGGAATTTCTGGAACTAAGTCAAGATATAGTCGCAACATACTGTAAGGTGTAAACATGGTATTCAAGTTGGCCAACGGTGAATAACGGTTAAATAGGTCGGTTAAATCGATTTTGGTTAGCGTATGCTGCGGATTTTTGTCATGTAAAACTTTCGTCAAAAAGTTTACATGTGCAGTACTCAAGGCTTGAAACTGATGCTTTTTGTTGTAGAGCGAAGCAGTAATAATATAAAAATGACACGGTGTTGGTTCATGTTTAGCAATTGATAACATGGATAATAAAATACCATGAAACATGTTATCATCACCACAATATAAAATATTAATCTTTAGGACCTCCAAATACTTGACATCAAAAATGCTTAGTGGTTATTGACGGTTAAACCGTCAGTGATAAAAGTGATTAAATGATTGACCTCAACGGTTTGAGACCACTTTTTTTGGGGAAACAAAATATAATGTTCGACAAAATAACCTAACAAGGTTGTGATAATAAAGCGAAAAATTTCAGAATTTTGCCAAGTGACAATAGTTTGCCGCTGCTTTAAATAATTAATTTCGGCATTAAAATCTTGAATAGCTTCTTTAGGAAAAGAACGTAGCAGCTCTTGGCTTAAAGTGGGGTTCGTGCTGAGTTCGTTGAGATAAATTTTAGTTAACTCGGGATTTTTTTTGTAAAAATCAATGCGATTATGAACAATTAAAGTAATGAGTTCTTGAAGATTGGCCGTGTGTTTCTGCAAAACGGTTTGAGAAAATTCGCGAATGACGTCGGGAAAAATTTGCTGCGCCATCGGCTTTAAAATCGCGGTTAAAATTCCACGCTTATTCGTGAAATATTTGAACAGCGAAGCTTCGGATACTTGTGCTTGTTGAGCAATTTGGCGAGTGCTCGTTTTGTTAAAGCCTTGTTGTGCAAATAATTCAATCGCACTTTTAAATAATTTATACTTCGTATTGGTAAACAACTGGGCTTCAGGAAAGAGCGTGTATAAAGCCCGATCTTCCATAGGGCTACCTCCTGATAATATAATTTTTGAGTAATTACTCAAAAATCAATGAGTAAACACTCACTAACTAATCCTATTTTACTATAATTTATTTTGAACAGGAGTCAAGTGAAAATTTAAGCAGATAAAAAGAGTTAAATTTCTAAAGTAGAAACTTAGAAATCTAACTCTCAGGTAAGATTGAATAGATAATAAATTTGGGACAACTAGATAATTAAACTTCGTCTGCGGTAAAGAGATTTTGGTTATAGCTGGTTACGGTATTTTGACCATCTTCACGCACTAAAGTCGTTAAACTAGCATTAGCCGGGCCACGATCAACTTCAAAAGAGCCATCACCATAGCGTTGAGCTAAAGAACGAATGGTGGTGCCATGACTGATTAGTAAGACTTTGGCGCCATCAAATGCGAGGTGATCTAAATCATTAAATCCCGCCTCTAATCGTTGCCAGTACTCCGTGGAATCTTCAGCGTCATGAAATGGATCCGCGACTTTCATCCAGTCTTTGGTTTGATCCAACCCCACTTTTTGGGCAGCGTCATTATAACTGGTATAACCATGAGGTGTTAAAATCATATGCCAAGCTTCGTCAGAGTTCATTCCCTCAAAGTAACCATAAAATTCTTCCCGAAAGCGGGAAGATTTTTGAGGAACTAGTTGTTCATGATTAACATTTTCAGAAATAATGATGCGACAAGTATCAATGGCTCGTCGTGCATCAGAAGAAATGGCAAGATCAAACGGAACATCTTTTAGTTGTTGAGCTGCTTTTTCGGCAACAGCAGTACCTTCAGTTGTTAGTGGGCTATCAGACCAACCTTGCATTTTATTGTAGTTGTTAAACCAGGTGCGGCCGTGACGGATTAAATAAACTGTGTATTTCATTTCACTACCTCCTGTCAATTATTGTACTCGTTTTATGAGAAAATGGCGGAGTTGTTTTAATGATGACATTATTTAATTTAATGAATAAAATAATTACTTAGCTTGAATTTTATACTATGAAATTCAGCTAAGTATTGAAAAATTTCGCCTAACAACAACTAATGACTCAAGTTAAAGTTCAACTTCAGTCCTTAGTCTAGGTTAGTTTTCGGTTAAAAACGTTTTTTGTCGCGATGTTGATTTAGCGCTCCAAGTAGCAGAAGTCTGCGTCTAGCTACAATAAAGGACTCAAGTTTAAAAATCAAAACTTAAGTCCTTTATCTAAGCTATACTCAACTTCTAAACGCTACTTGTCACAGTGATTGATTTAGCGCTCCAAAGGGCAAAAACTTGTGCCTAACTACGCCCAAGTCCTAAAGCTAAAATACACTTTAGTCTTGGTCTAGGTTAGTGCTCAGTTTTTAATCGCCCTTTGTCACAGTAATTGATTTAGCGCTCCAAGTAGCAGAAGTCTGCGTCTAGCTACAATAAAGGACTCAAGTTTAAAAATCAAAACTTAAGTCCTTTATCTAAGGCTATACTCAACTTCTAAACGCTACTTGTCGCAGTGATTATTTAATCGTTGAAATTACCGGATTCCACATCTTTAATAAACTGTTTCAAATGATCAAAGTACACTGGTGCGTTGTCGATCATATGATGATGACCACCGTTAGGCGTGGTTACTAAGCGAGCATGTGGAATTTTTTCCTGCATAATTTTTGCAGATGATAACGGCATAGTTTCGTGTTCACCAAAAGTCAGCAAGGTTGGAACTTGAATTTCGTGCAAATGTTCGCGAAAATGCCATTGACTTAATTTACCAGTCACAACAAATTCATTGTCGCCTTGGAAAACGTTGTAAACATCAGTTGCCATGGTTGATACTAAATGTCGGATGGCTTCAGGTTGTTTGCGATCAACGTATTCGGCGTTCAAAACGTCAACATAACTTTGGTAGGTAGGGTCATCCAGTTTGTTTGCTTGTTCAATTTGCTCCATGTAGGCTACTTTATCAGGGCCGAGGCAATCTAAACGGCATTGGTTGACATGTTTAACATAGTCATCAATTTCGTCCACCATACTAGAAATAATAGCGCCTTTTAAATGTTGACCATATTTGGCAGCATATAATTGAACTAACAAGCCACCCCAAGATTGGCCGATTAAATAAAAATTATCAAGACCTAATTTTTGACGGACTTCTTCAACTTCACCCAAATAATAATCATACGTTAAATATTTTTCGGCAATTTGGGGATCACTGTAATCTGGTTGGTCAGAATAAAATGAACCTAATTGGTCGTACATCGTAACTTCGACACCTAAATCGGCCAATTCATCACCGAAGTTTTCCCAATATTCATGGGTACCACCGGGACCACCGTGTAAGCATAATAATTTAATATCACCGTGACCTACGGTGCGTGTCCATAAATGGTAACCATTATCTAAGGTTAGAATATGTGTTCCTTGTTTCATGCAACTCACTCTTTTCTGAAGTAATTACTTCTATCATAGCAAATTTTGCCTAGTTTAGACATATTATTAATTTTTTGAAAGTGAGCAAGGAACACATTCTTTGAAGACCTGATGAAATCAAACCACTTGGTCTCAGATTAATTGGATTAACCTTGGATTAAGTGATGGTTCCGCTCAAAATTAAATACTTCTCAATTTTACTAACTCATAATGAGTTCGAGATGGTCCAAGTAACAGTTTGATTAGCCTGGCCTGGTTTTTGAGCATTAACCGGTACTACTAATTTCCATTTTTTAGGCTGGATTAAGGCAGAAAAATCATAAATATACTGATAATCAACATCAGTTGTTGGAGCTGGCGATGGTGATGGCACAGGTAGCAATGTTGGCGTTGATAAATCCTGCCATTGATTGGTTTGATCTTTCAAAAATAATCCACCAGCTAATTGCGCATTACCCTGGGCTTGAACCAAAAATCTAGAATTAGAATTTAATTTAACTCCACTTTCCACTGTCAAATTAGCATCTAACTCTGGATTTAAGAATTCGGTTGCTTCTCCTTTGTAATGTGTCCCAAAATCAATACTCTTCGGTACGCTTAAGCGGGTCAGATTTTGACGTAAGATTGTTAAAGTGTTTGGGTTTGAAGCAATTGCTTCACCTGAGTCTAAAGTACCAGTCACATCAACTGTCTGACTTAACTTACCATCAGACTGATCATCGGGTGATTTTTCCGCGGTTCCCGTAATGGTTACCGTTATTTGATCACCTGCCTTAAAAGCAGTTCCATCACTTTTAGTAACGTTAACTTGAGAAGGCCAAGGAGAACCTTCTGTTTGTTGATAAGTTACTTTTAAGTCATTAGTCTCAGAATTATCCATTGTCGCTGCTACATGGCCACTAGCTGTTAATCCTGCACTAACACTAGGAATAAAGTGAAGTTCCGATACACTATCAGTAACATCAGCATTAATCTTGTAGTGTATATGAAAATCAATCGTATCCCCCGGTATATAATGGTTTGCTGGTAATTCTTTGTGAGTTTGGTCTGAGGCATCTTGTGTTAATTCGGCCTGAAATTTATGTGATAATGGGATACTAACCTGTGGTCCAGAAAAGTCCTTAGTAGGATTGCCATCTAACTTTTGTTCAATAGCTATTGCTTTAGGAGTCGTCGTTAAAGCTGGTCCACTAGCAGAATTCGAAATAGTTCCCAAAAATGTTAAAGTTGCAGTTTGATTATCTTTTAAGTCTATGGCATCAGCATTACTTAACTGCAAACCACGATTAGCAGCATTATAAGTGACAGACTTAGTTGTACCATTAGCATCAGTTAACTTAAAACTGCTATTATCTACATCTATTCCTGCGGGTACTAAATCGGATAAGTTAGTTGTCTTATACTCACTATCTTTACCATCATTTCCTAAATTAACAGTAAACTTAATTTTATTCCCTGGATAATTTTTGCCGTCTGATCGGGATTCATTTTGCCAATTTTCTTTTAGCCATGGGTTGGAAGAAGAGCTAGCACCCACCCCAATATCCAATGCATAATGTTGCGTTTGTCCTACTGGTAAAGTAAATTGTGGCCATAATACAGCATAACCTGAATCAGGATATTCGATTTTACCGTTATTGCGGTTTTTAATTTTCGGTAACAATATCTTACCTGCTGAATAATTATAAATCTCTTGTCCAGTAACATTTGTAAAATTCGGTCCCTTAAAAACTGGAGTTTTATCACGATTAACTGCATTACTAAGACCTGTTGGGCTATAGCTAAACCGATCACTATAATCTTCAGCTAACCAATGCGCTGGTCCATTTGTAAGATCAAAATTAATATTTAACCGATGATTAGGTGATTCCAGATACATACCACGATTATCTCCCAAGGCATAAACTGGTACTCGATCTGGAACATAGTTGCCAATCAGCGCACCATTTTCTAATTGTGTATCCTCATGTTCACCAATAAGGTAAAGCTGTGGTGAACTAGAAATGTTTTTTACATATAATTCTTGAGCAACATTCCCATTACGGTAGGGGGAACGCCGCAAAATTTCTTCAAATTCGAATGAATCGTTAGAATCACCATTAGTACAATACCCCATGACTTTAACCGCTTGTACGGCACCACTACTATCTTTAGATACAAAATAAGTCGGTTGATGACCATACGTAAGTAATGCTGTATACATTAATGAGTTCGCCCCGCCCCCCTGAAAAAGAACGTAATCCGAACTAGTTGAAGGTCCCTCAGTTGCACCGTGACTAAAGGCTTGAATGTTATTTGGTGTACCATTAGAATTTAAGCCATCTTGCAGAAAAATATTAGAATTTGAAGTAATTTGTCCGGAAAATTTAGTTGCCGACCAACTACCAAAAGTAAAGCCCATTTTAACTGTTTTGCCGTTAATAGCCATAGGATTAGTATAACCAATCTCCAAGTTATTTTGCGGTGCTGACCAAGTTAAGCCATCATCAATATCAGTAGCTTGTGGAGGATTCAAGGTGAAATTACTAACTGTCATAACGGGCGTTTTTAATAGTTGTTCATTAGGTAAATTCATTCCTTCAACTTGCTTAACAAGAGCAGCTGATGGTTCTTGTTTAGCTGTTGCTAAAATGGTTTGACTTTGAAAACCATTGGCGAAGATAATACTGATAACTAAAGAAATTAATGTTAATGCTACATTAAAGAAAGATTTTTTACTCATTTTTTTCTTTACCTTTTTTGTTATGGTGATTTAAAAGTAATAAATTAGCCGTTGTTGTTCTTACATAAAAAAAACAGAAATTCTAGATAGTTTTTAGTAAAAACGGGATGCTTTTTGACCTTTTATTCAATTTCAAAAAGTTAGTTCTCTAAAATGTGATTATAAGCACGTGTAAAACACTGCGCCAGATAACTAGGTGGCTCTGGATTTTCTTTAGCCAGCCAAGTAATAATGACAAAGTAAAATCCTCCCGAAGTAAAAGTTTGTAAATATTGGATCTCTGCTTGTGTACCTTGTATATGAGTTGGTAGTTTAAAATTATCGTATATGTCGCTAAACTTATCATTCCAAATCTTTAAAAAATGGTAAGTTAAATTTTGCTGAATCAAAATTTTAATGGTTGCGCGTTTATCCCACCAAAAATTGAACAGATTACCCAGAAATTGTTCAGCAGTCAAATTTTTTAGGTCTTCTGCTAAAATCACTTGACAATATTCATAAAAATCTTGTTGACAATGCCAATCAATTAAATCCCCCTTATTAGCAAAAGCGCGGTAAAATGTCCCTCTATCCAACGAAGCATTAGCGGCAATTTCTGTGACTGTGATGTGCGAATAATCCTTTTGAGTCAACAGTCGGAGAAATGATTGCCATAACCATTGACGTGATTGTTCTTTAGTAGTTTGTTTTTTACCATTCATCGTTCACTCCTAAAGTAATAATTTTCTTTTCATTTTGCTACATGAGTAATTATTAACCTAGGATTCATAAAAAAGAACAGTTCACAAACAAGTGCTACAAAAGCGGCATTTTGTGGTATATTACTTTAATCAATTTATTTCAAAAATATTGCAATATTTTTTATTGCTTTTTTACTAATTTATTTGATGGTTGTAAAACGATTGCTATCAAAGATATTTAGTGAATGAGTACCAAGTTCTGCAGCCATATCGGTAGTTGACTAATTATCACAGTAATGAAGCATCTTTAACAATTTTTGATAATTATTTTTTTGGTCTGGAGATGCAGTTTTTACCATCATTTCAATATTAAGAGCCATCAAATTTAACTATGTAACTGACGACCAGAAAAACCTTCTGAAGTAAATTTAAGATTTGATTATTGCATAAATTTGGAACAAGCCATAGCAAATTGGGATCAATTGTCACTAAGTTGTAGTTAAGTCTATTCCCAGCAGCTCGAAACTTTCGTGCTGCCATAGTTCACGCTTGCCGAATAATGCGCGCTCGGCTGTTGAAAATAAAGGGTAATGTGTTGTTTTTGCAGATGTTTATTAAAATTTTGATAATTTATTAATAAATATCAGCTCAGTCTGATTGAAAAATTAGAAGCTTTGTGCTAATAATAAATGTTAGCGATTACAAAAAAGTGAGGAAAAAACAGTGTTATATATTGATCTAGCTAACAGAGGAGTTGATTGTCAGAATCCGTATTTAAGTCAAGCAGTGATTGAATACTTAGAAACGCAAACTAAGTTTGGTGATGAAACACTCATTGGCTTTACACATTCTTCACAACCAGCGGTCACTTGTGGAGTTAATCAAAATGTTTGCGCAGAAGTCAACTTGGGTTACTTAAAGAACCAGCAATTTACTTTAGCGCGGCGCAGTTCTGGTGGCGGTGCGATCTATAGCGACGCTGGGAGCTTAACTTATTTTTATGTAGATAGTGATCGGGGAACTAATTATCAGCAGTTTGATTTGTATGCCCAAACGATGCTGAAAGTTTTGCATGAATTAGGCGTACCCGCAATTATGAATGGTCGAACTGATCTTACGGTGGCAGATCAAAAGTGTTCTAGCCTGTCCTCTGCGAGAATTAAGCAACGGTTTTCTTGTGGTGGCACCTTAATGTTGGATGTTGATATGGCTCAAGCCAAAGCAGCTTTACAGCATGTGGCGATCAAGGGTGTTCCCTCAGTTCAACGTCGAATTACTAATATTCGGCCTTATTTGAAATCAAAATATCAAGATATTACTCGACAACAAATTCAAGACTTATTTTTACAGATGGAATTTCAAACGACTGATTTAACAGCATTTCCAACTTATCACATGACAGATGAAGACTGGCAAGCGGTAACTAAATTGGCAGCTACTAAATACAGTACGCCGGAATGGATTTATGGTTCACAGCAAACCGGAGCCCATTTTCATGCACGCCACTTCGCTAATTTGGGGACAATTGAATTTGCGTTTACTGTGCAGCACGACGTGCTGACGCAAATCAAAATTTATGGTGATTTTGCGTTGGCTTCAGGAAATTTGCAATTGATTGAACAGAATTTAATTGGGGTTTCCTTTCAGTTAAAGCCGTTAATTGATGCTTTTCAACAAAGCAATTTACCTGAAAATTTAGGCGCTTTTCAACCAGCAGCGTTAGCCAAAATTTTGCTGGAAGAACAATATGCGATCCAAATTCCTACATTCCAATAAATTATTTTGTCTTGACGGAGTTTTTAATTAGTACACAACTTCTCAGTTATTTTGTTCCACTTCATTTTAAAACAGGAATGCTTGTCCAAGCTTTTGCTTGGGTGAGCATTTTTTGGTCTAAAATGTAATGGTTTTTCATTGATTTACATATTAAATAATTTGATAATCAAGTCTAAAAAATGCATACTTATTGCTTATAAAATACCATGCGGCTATTTATTGTCAAATAATAGCACTTATATAGCTTATTTCTTGCTAAAAAAATTAGAGCCTTTTATGATTGCCCTAGAAATTAATTTTCATAATTTGAAACATTGATGGGGGTTATCAAATGGCAGAATTAGATTTAAAACTTAACCAAATGGGGATTGATCGGATTGCAATTAGTCCGTATACCAAGTATTCACGAGGCTACATGGAACCAGGAAATCTGGGGAACGGTTACGTCACCGGAATCAAAGTTGATGCTGGTGTGCGTGACAAAACCGATGATGATGTTTTAGACGGTATTGTTTCCTATGATCGGGCAGAAACCAAAAACGCTTATATCGGACAAATTAATATGACAACAGCCTCAAGTTTTACTGGGCCGCAGGGGCATTTCTTAGGATATGACTTGTTGCGCAATCCGACGGTTGATCAAGCAGAGCCATTATTCAGTGTGGAACAGTGGGATGGCAGTCGATTACCAATTTATGACGCTAAACCATTACAAGATTCTTTAGTTGAATATTTTGGCGTCCGCGATGAACGTCGCCATTATCCAGCACCGGGGAGTTTTATTGTTTGTGCTAACAAAGGAGTGACCGCTTCGCGTCCCAAAGCTGACCAAGCCATGAAACCCGGACAAGGTTATGGTGTTTGGTCCGCTATCGCAATTTCGTTTGCGAAAGATCCAGAACATAATTCTAGCATGTATATCGAAGATGCTGGCGTTTGGAATACACCTAGTGAAGCTGAGCTGAATGAGTTTTTGGCACAACGGCGCCGCGCCATTGCTAAATCAATTGCTGCCTGTGGTCAAGATGCTGACACATCTTTTGCTAGTTCGTGGATTGGTTTTGCACATACGATGATGGAACCGGGGCAAATTGGCAATGCTATCACAGCGGCCCCTTATTTTTCCTTACCAATTGATGCCATTCCTAACGGCTCATTACTAACGCCAGATAAAGATATGGAAATTATGGAACAACTGACTTTGCCGCAATGGCTAGACCAAATGGGCTATGAATCCATTGTAGAAACTAAACAGATTAAGTATTAAGGGGAGGAGGAAACTACTTGTGACTGCCCAGAAAAAACAAGCAACAAAAAATTCAACGACGCAAAAAGTCGGAGTCTTAGGACTCATTGCGTTTGTTTTATCCGCTATGGTTGGCGGTGGCATTTATGATTTGCCGCAAAATATGGCGATTAAAGCTGGGATGTTGGGACAAGTCTTCGGTTGGATTCTAACCGGGGTGATCATGTGGTTTATTGTGCGTTCTTTTTTGACTTTGTCAGAAATCAGGCCGCAGTTTACGACAGGATTATATAAGTATGCCGATGATGGTTTTGGTCGCTTTACAGGCTTTTTTGTTAGTTGGGGTTATTGGATTTGCGAGTGTTTTGCCAACGTAACATATGCCGTATTATTAATGTCCACGTTAAACACTTTATGGCCGGGAACTTTTGGCAATGGCAATAATATTCCGTCCTTAATCTTAAATAGTTTAATTCTGTGGGGAATGAGTTTATTAATTCTCAATGGAATTAAAGGTGCTAGTTGGGTGGATATCACTGGTACCGTTGTAATGCTCTTATCAACTGCAATCTTCTTAATTACGATGATTGTCGTCTTTAATTGGCAGACTTTCACGACTAATATGTTTGCTAATCATGCTATTGCTAGTTTAGGAGATAAGAATCTTGGTTCTTTAGCTTCACAAGTCAAAAATACGATGATGACGACCTTATGGGTCTTTGGTGGGGTTGAAGGAGCAGTTGTTTTGTCTGATAAGGCTCGTAGTCAAAAAGATGTTCGGACGGCGACCAAATATGGCTTTTTAATTTGTTTAGTGTTATATGCGTTGGCCTCACTATTACCCCTCGGTTTAAAAAGTTATGGTCAAATTGCGGTGATGCATTCGCCATCTTCCGGAGAATTAATGAATCTCGTAGTTGGACCTTGGGGACGTTTGATTATCACGTTTGGGGTCATTTTAGCGGTCTTATCTAGTTGGTTAACTTGGACCTTACTGCTCTCGCAAATGCCGGCGGCGGCTGCTCAAGATCAGACTTTTCCACGGGCTTTTGCCAAAATTAATAAAAATAAAGTGCCTTCTTTTTCAGTGGTTGTTTCCACGATTGTCATGCAGATTATTATTATTGGCACGCATTTTGCGGGCAATGCGTTTAATACGATGCTAACGATTGTCGGCACCATGACTGTACCGCCGTATTTAATTTCGATGCTCTATCTATTTAAAGAAAGTAGCAGCGAAAAAACCTTTAATCCACAACATTTAACCACAACTTCTTCGCGCACGAAAGCCCATTACATCAGTCTCTTAGGAGCTTTAGGAACTATTTTTATGGGATACGCTGCGGGGATTGAATATACAACTTTGTCATTTATTATTTATGCGCTGGGAATTCCGGTCTTTATGTATGCGCGCAAGCAATATGCTCCTCAAGCTGCGATTTTTACGAAATACGAAAAGATCTTTGCCGGGGTAATTATTTTAGTCGCTGTCTTGGGCTTAATCTTTGTGATGTCTAAACATTAAGTGATTTAGTATTTGAAGCATGGTAATAAAAAAGGAGGGTGCGTTAATGAGTATGGATTTAGCCGATAATGAACAATTTGTTCGTAAATATTTACCAGAAATCAAAGTGAAAAAGGTGCTGCCGGCCTTAACTGCGGTTCCAGAAAAAATGACCAGTATTGCCCTGAATCAAGACGGAGAGTTGGAACAGGTGATATTTACCGCGGGCACGAAAGTTTATTACTATGATTTAAAGCAACCTCATTCCTTACAGGAACGGAGTCGAAATGAAGTTAAAAGTGCGCAATGTTTAAAGGGAGTACCGCATGGCAAAATTAAAATTGTGTTTGAAGATTTAGAACAATGGCAATTTAATGATTTAATTGCGGGGCGCGCCTTTGATTTAGTTCAGGCTATTTCACCGCAGGAAAATACGCAAGCGGCCTATGATAACACTATTCGGGGTGGTTTTCCGCAATTATTAGATGCGGATCATGGTCCGGAAGTGGATCGTTTACGCAATTATATGCAAAATGGTTATATTAGCCAATACGAGTATGAAGATAGTAATCCAGCTTTGCCTAAAGCTGGTAAATGAGTCGTTAATTAAAAAACATTAGTCATTCAACGAATAATTTGATAAAAATTGGCATGCAAAGAGACGATTGTTCAAAAGGCAAGTTTTATTTTGAGAAGTCGTCTTTTTTGGCGGGGAACTTGTAATTGGCCGTGCTAGTGTTATACTGTAATGGTACACAGGTGAAGGAGGATATTATGAAATTTAAAGATAATATTCCGATCTATTTACAAATTAAAGATCTAATCAATCGCCAAATTATCGCTGGTAAATACCGACTGGGTGATAAATTACCATCTGTTCGGGAACTATCTGTGAGTTTAGAAGTTAATATTAATACTATTCAAAAAGCATTAGGCGAATTAATTCAAGAACAGATAGTAATTACGAAGCGGGGATTAGGTAATTTTGTAACGGAGAATCCGCAGATTATTGACCATTTACGGGATCAGATTATTGATCAAACACTGAGTGAAATGTATGAAGCATTGTCGCAAATGGGTTTAGATCAGGGAGAAATGTTCTATTATATTAAATTATATTTGGGTGAGAGGATGAATGACAATGACGACTAAACTATTACAAATTGCAGATTTAACTTACCGGAAAAACAATAAATTAATTTTAAATGATGTGAATTTGACTTTAGATACGGGGCACTTCATTGGTTTAGCAGGGGCTAATGGTGCTGGGAAAACCACGTTAATTCGTTTAATTGCTGGTGTAGCCAAACATTATAAAGGAAGAATTTTGTTCGAAGATGATGATAATGTGGTACAAAGAAAAGCGCATGTTAGCTATTCCGATGAACTACAAGGTTTTGCCCCACAAACCCCAATTAATAAAATTATGCAGTTTTACCAAAGTGTTTATCCAGACTTTGTGGTAGATCGTTACCAACAACTAGCTGACTTTTTAAATTTGGAAGGTAAACAAAAATTAGGTAACCTCTCCAAAGGTAATCGCGAACGTTTAACGATTGCGTTGACGCTGGCGCGCAAGGCCCAACTCTATTTATTAGATGAACCATTTAGTGGCATTGATGTGATGAGTCGAAAAAAAATTATTCAAGGCATGCTCAATTGGGTAGATGATTCGGCTTCTGTGTTGATTAGCAGTCATCATTTAGAAGAAATTAGTCAGATTTTAGATGAATTAGTAATCATTAAAGACCAAACAGTACTTACACATCGTTCGACCGAAGAAATTGTGGAACAAGAACACTGTTCGGTGGAAGAATATTTTGAAGGTCTATATGAAGAACAGGAGGACACACTGGATGACTAACTGGTGGTCATTGTTTCAAACCGTATTTCTAGAACAATTTAAAAAGTTGCGTACTATTATTTTATTCAATGCATTATTTTTGGTGATTTCCGTGGTGTTTATGTTGTTTTCTGGCAATCACTATTGGGGTGAAGAATTCTTCTTCAGTGTTCTGATTTGGGCCATGGTTTTTGCCGTAGTGCTACTGGTGCAAACCATCATCTTGACGCAAAATCAAATCAATAGCAATCGCTACCAGCTCATTCCTTTTTCTACGTGGAAAATTTACCTGACTCAAATTCTCGGGGTGGTTGTGAATTGGCTGATATTTTTGGTAATGCAAGTCTGTCTATTGATTATTGCCTTTGGCTTGGTCTTGTTAGAAATTTGGCAGCAAAATCGCACGCTTTATTATTTTATGCAGCATTTTCAAATTTTTGAACATGCTCATTGGTCAGTGTTCTTAGTAGTCGTCTTAATCTCCTTGGGTTGGTTAATCTTGAGTTTGTTGTTTGTCAATACCATTAATTTTACCAGCCGCATTTCTCTGGATTATTTACCATTACGGCAGTCTAAAGTAGTGACGGTGGTAGTTTATTTGGTCATTACATGGCTAGCTATCAAGTTTTTACAATTAATGTTTCGTTGGTTCAGGGCAATTGCGTTTAATTCCATGATGCATATGAGTAGTCTCGCTGGCAATACGCATGCTAATTATGTTTTATTGTTTGGGGCGATTATCTTGTTGTTACTGGTTAATGCTTGGTTAACGAACTATTTGGAGCCAAAAAAATAAACTATTTAAGGGGAAAGTTATGACTAATAGTTGGCAAGTCTTCAAAGTAGTCAGTCGAGAACAATTTAAAAAGGCTACTATGACATTAATTATTAATTTGTTGTTTGTTTTCGTGACTAGTTTAATTGTTTTATTTAATAAAGGCAGTGTGCATAATTTTAGTGATGCAGTAGCAATCAGTTTAATAGCTTGGAGTTTTGTTTTTGGAATTGTCTATATTTGGCAGTTAGCGATGTTAATTCGGCGGCAAATGTATAGCAATCGCTATCAGTTATTACCGATTGCTACCTGGAAAACTTATATCGTGCAAGTGGTTAGTATGGTAGGTAGTTGGTTATATTTCTTTGTTGTTCAAGCTGTCTTAATTGCGGTAAGTTTCATTATTAGTCAGCACCATTACGCAACTAGTAGTTCCCTTAACCAGAATGATTGGCATGTGATCTGGGGTGGATTGGTGCTCATGCTGTTAATAGTGGTGGTGGCAATTTTATTAATCAATTTTGTCGATTTGATTAGTCATGTTTTATTGAATTATTTGCCGGGTGGAACGTCTAAACTAGTTAAATGGATCATTTATTTAATCGTGATGGTTTTAACTATTAAACTAGCTACGTTATTAATTCCATTGTTTACCAGGTTAATTGGTCCCCGTCAGTTCAATCTGAAAATTAGTGGTGGTTACTTTAGCGTTAATGCGGGTGCTAGTACGTCAATTTGGATCATTGCTGGTGGTATTTTACTGTTAAGTTTAGTCTTTTTGATTATTAATAGTTGGTTAGTGGAACATGTTGAAACGACTTATTAACTAACTAATCAAATTGATTAGGGGGATCAAGATTATGACTAAGTGGCGACAAGTTTTCAAAGTTTTAACACGTCAACAAATTATTCAGACGACTAAGCTATTATTGATTAATTTATTAATGATTGTGTTTGCTAGTGCGGTTTCAATTGGTGCAGGTCCACATTCGGATTGGTCATTGGTAATTTTTGCCAATGTGATTATTTGGGAAGTTATCTTCGATATTATTTTAGTTATTTTGACGATTTTTAATTCTAAAAATCAAACTTTTACCAATCAATACCGGCTGTTACCAATTAAAGATTGGCAACTATATGCTGTTCAAATTTTGAATGTGTTGTTGAATTGGTTATACATGTTTTTAGTGGATATCATCTTATTAGGTATTAGTTGCTTTACCATTTTTCTGAAAGATCGAGTAAATTGGCCCAGTAAAAGTGACTTAATGTTAACCACAAAACAAATTGTTCAAGTTGGTGTAATGGTAATTTTAACTATTGCCATTATGCTAGTGTTTGCTGTATTAGTAGTACATTTAGTGAGCTTCATAGGAAAATTTATTACTGATTTTGTGCCCAATCAAAAGTGGATTAAATGGCTAATTTACTTAGCTGTTACGGTGATAACTATTTATTTGGTTTTGCGACTGTTTGACTTTTCAGATTGGTTAAGTTGGTTTGTTGGTTATCGTAGATTAAATGTTTCTACCATTTTAGGAACTTTTATGGTTAATGATGGATTGTTTATTGTTATTGATTTCCTTTTGTTTGAGGGTAATACAATTTTAATGTATAACTTAGAGACTAATCGGTAAAAATCTATGTGGCATTACATTATAATCTGCTACTTTAAGTAGTAAAATTTGTGCTAACGACATTCAATATTAATTACAAAGCTTTCAGTGTCTGAGCTGGGTAAGTGCTCAGCTTTTGTCGCAGTGCTTAAATAGCGCTCCAAAGGGCAAAAACTTGCGCCTAACTACGCCCAAGAACTAAAGTTAAGAATCAACTTTAGTTTTGGTCTAGGTTATTGCTCAGTTTCTAAGCGCCCTTTGTCGCAGTGTGTTTATTAGCGCTCCAAAGGCAAGAAACTTGTGCCTAACTACGCCTAAGAACTAAAGCCTAAACCAACTTTAGTCTTAGTCTAGGTTAGTACTCAGTTTCTGAACAGCCTTTGTCGCAGTGTGTTTATTAGCGCTCCAAAGGCAAGAAACTTGTGCCTAACTACGCCTAAGAACTAAAGTCTAAACCAACTTTAGTCTTAGTCTAGGTTATTGCTCAGTTTCTGAACAGCCTTTGTCGCAGTGTGTTTATTAGCGCTCCAAACAGCAGAAGTCTGCGTTTAGCTACGAATAAGCCCTCAAGTTTATAAAGCAAAACTTAAGTCCTTATTCTAGGCTATACTCAACTTCTAAACGCTGTTTGTCGCAGTGCTTAAATAGCGCTCCAAAGGGCAAAAACTTGCGCCTAACTACGCCCAAGAACTAAAGTTAAGAATCAACTTTAGTTTTGGTTAGGTTAGTGCTCAGTTTCTAAACGCCCTTTGTCGCAGTGTGTTTATTAGCGCTCCAAACAGCAGAAGTCTGCGTTTAGCTACGAATAAGCCCTCAAGTTTATAAAGCAAAACTTAAGTCCTTATTCTAGGCTATACTCAACTTCTAAACGCTGTTTGTCGCAGTATTTAAATAGCGCTCCAAGTGCCAAAAGCCTGTGTCTAACTACGAATAACCAATCAAGTTAAAAATCGCAACTTAATTGGTTATCCTAGGTTAGTCCGCGGCTTTGAAGCGGCACTTGTCGCAGTATTAACTATGATTTTGTATCACTCTATGCTAGAATATTTCACTAAATGTTTAGCTATTAATAAAAAATTTGGGGATAGTTAAAGAATGACAAAACAAACAGCCAAGCAACAAGAACAAGCACATTTGAATGATGTTGTTCAAAAGATTCAACAGGCCGAACTAAAATTAACGCACAGTATGGCCACCGCCAAAGCCGACATTAAAGAAATTGACCGGACTTTTGGGGATGATGTGCATATTGGCATGGGTGATGACGCTATTTCAATGGCGGGGGCATTATCGATTCATCAACAGCAACAGATGCTGGCCGAAAGAAATAATTCTTGGCAACGTTCGCACCAACAACTGGGGGTCTTACGAAAGCTGGAACAAAATCCTTATTTTGCACGCATTGATTTTCAAGAATTACCAGCTGGTAAACCAGAGACCATCTATATTGGTTTAGGATCATTTACCGACCGCCATGATCACTTTTTAGTTTATGATTGGCGGGCGCCCATTTCTTCAATTTATTATGATGGTGATTTGGGGAAAATCACTTATCAAACACCGGACGGTGAGCAAGCAGTTGACGTGCAATTAAAGCGTCAATTTATTATCCAAGATGGACAGATTAAGACTTTATATGATACCGAAGAAACCATTGGTGATCAGATGTTACTGGAAGTTTTGGATGAAAAAGCCAGTACCAAAATGCGGGGCATTGTGACAACCATTCAACGCGAACAAAATCAAATTATTCGTGATACTACTTCGGACTTGCTGTTTGTGCAAGGTGCGGCTGGTTCGGGTAAAACGTCAGCTATTATGCAACGAATTGCCTTCTTACTTTATCGTTACCGTCGTAAATTGACTTCAGGTCAAGTCTTAATGTTTTCGCCTAATATGTTATTTAATGACTATATTAGCCAAGTCTTGCCCGAGATGGGCGAACAAAATATGGTGCAAATGACTTATTTGCAATATGTTGCGCGGCGCTTGCCACATTTACAATTACAAACTCTGTTTGAGCAGTTTGAACAAACAATTCATCAAGCTCAAGATGTGGTCACTGATTTGATGACCGATATCGAATTCTTTAAATTGGAAACCAACTATGCTCAGATTCTAGGCAGTGGCGGTGTTTATTTTCGAGATTTGAAATTTAAGAAACGGGTCTTGATTTCCAAAACCAAAATTGCCGAAATTTATTATGGCTTTGGTTCGCAATATAAGTTAATCAATCGCATTGATGGTACTAGACAACGACTCATGAAGATTTTGAATCAACGTTTGGGTCAAGAAATGCGCAAGAAATGGGTTCAAGAAACGATTGAGTCGTTGAGCCAAGAACAATTACGGGCTTTGTATGATTATCCTGACCAAGAATTTAAAAACAGTGATGCAGAACAAAAGTTTTTAGCCCGTAAGATTGTGACACAAGCCTTTAAACCTTTAGCACGCCAGATTCAGCATAACAATTTTGTCAACTTAACTGCGACGTATCAAAAATTTTTACAAACAGTACCGCAATTATTAGATTTACAACAGTGGCATATTACGCCTCAACAATGGCAACAGCATTTAACAGACTTTCGGCAAAATTTAAAGGCTAAAAGAATTACGATTACGGATATTTCACCGTACTTATATCTCTATGATTTGATTACGGGTTATCACGGGGACACAAGTATGAAGTTTGTCTTTATTGATGAGATTCAAGACTATACTCCATTTCAGTTAGCTTATTTAAAGTACAGCTTTCCTAGAGCTCGTTATACAATGTTGGGTGATTTGAACCAGTCGATTTTAGTCAAGGAACAAAACAATACTTTGCTCAAAGAAATTACGCAATTGTTTGATGCGTCTAAAACGCGGGTGGTCCAGTTGACACATTCTTATCGTTCTACGAAACAAATTACCGAGTTTACGAAGGCATTGTTAACGCAAGGTGAAAAAATCACACCGTTTAATCGGGAGGGTGACTTGCCGAACGTGAAGATTAATGCGGATGAACAACAGATGCTCAAAGCCGTTTTACATCAATTACAATTAAACCAACAAGATCAATATGTGACGGCTATTATCACACGTGATTTGGCCCAAGCGCAACAAGTTTATGATCAGTTAAAATCAATTGAAAAAATTACTTTAATTCGTTCAGAAAATCAGCGCTTAGCCGCTGGTAATATTGTGATTCCGGCCTACTTAGCGAAAGGCTTAGAATTTGATGCTGTTATTATGTGGAATACTAGTGCGGGACAATTCCAAGCTGACGAACGCCAATTAATTTATACAATTGCTTCGCGGGCAATGCACCGCCTCAGCATTTTGGCGGTTAAGCAACTGGAACCACTGGTAGCGCAAGTTCCGCAGCAGCTGTATATACAAGAGTAAATCAATGTTACTTGACAACCATGTTAAACTATTGAAGTTTGGTTGATAAACCAATTGAATAGTAACTTGGGGGAAACAAAATGCGAATGTTATTGATGAGTCATGGACAAATGGCTCAGGCAACTTTAGCTAGTGCAGAAATGATTGTGGGAGAATTGCCGAATGCTTATGCAGTTGGTCTAAGTGCTGATCAAAGTGCGGCCGATTTTCAAAAAGCAGCGGAATATTTTTTGGAACAAAACTTGGAAGAAGAGACAGTGGCAGCCATTGACTTTTTAGGTGGAACGCCGTCAGATGTCGTTTTACGATTGATGGTGAAATATCCGCGCTTGCAGGTGGTTAGTGGGATTAATCTACCCATGGTAATTGAGTTTGCGAACCAATCTTTAACGGCGGGTCATTTAAGTAAAACAAAGTTACTAGCAGCCAGCAAGAATGGGATTGTTGATGTTAATGCTAAGTTAAGACGTTATAACTAAAATTGAAAATAATATAAATTCAGGAAAATGTTCGTTGTATACGAGCATTTTCTTTTTGTCTGAGCTGCTTTTTGGTTGATAAAAGTTGCCAATTAGTTGCCAAATAGCATAATTGCTAGTAAAGTTATTCTTGCTGTGTCTAAAACGTATTAGAATTAGAAGTAAAGGATGTTGTATTTTGAAAAAGAAAACATATTTTGGTTTAGCTATAGGAATTATTTTAATTGCGGCCAACTTACGCTTGCCGATTACGATGTTACCGCCAATCTTGCCGTGGTTACATAGTGCACTGGGTTTTGCAACTAGTTTAAGTGGGTTGTTGACGACGATTCCTCTGCTGATGTTTGCCTTATTATCACCAATGATTGCTAAATGGGGCATTCGTTTCGGCAATGCGCAAGTATTGTGGTGTACGTTACTGACATTAACGGTTGGGGGTTATTTACGGGTCATTCCGAGTACCTGGGTTTTATTAATTGGGACAGTTTTAGTCGGACTAGGTATTTCTGGCGGCAATGTTTTATTACCAGCAGTGATTCAAGAATATTTTCCCCAAAAAGCGACCTTATTAACCAGTTTATATACCTTTACGATGGGATTGGTGGCTTCGGCTGGCACAGGTTTAGCAGCACCTTTAGTTAAAAAGACTAATTTAGCGGCCACAATTGCATTAATGACGACCGTTAGTTTAATTGCTTTTGTGATTTGGTGGGTTGTGGTTCGCCAACTACCAAAAAAACAATCAGTGGCCAAACATGAAGCGGTTAAAGTACCATCAATTAAAAAATACCGCTTAACGTGGTTTATGACCTTTTTCTTTGGGACACAATCGTTGTTATATTATTCCATGTTAACTTGGTTGCCTGTTTTTTGGAGTCATAATGGTTTTTCAACCACACAAGCCGGATTATTAGCCACCGTTTATCAACTGTGTGGAATGCCAATGTCCTTAATAATTCCTGCTTTAGCTAGCAAAAAGCCGGGAATGTATGCGAGTGTAGCGATTGTTGGTGGTGGCTTTGCGATCGGAACCTTTGGCTTGTTACTAGTGCCACATAGTTTTATGGGCAATATGATTTTGGCAATTGTTGCCGGTTTAGCTTCGGGTTCTGCCTTTAGTTTGTGTATGGTCTTTTTCCAGCGGAAAACTAGTTCCGTTTATCAAACAGCAAAATTATCAGGAACTGCGCAATCAGTCGGTTATTTGTTAGCAGCAATTGGACCAACCCTAACGGGGGTAATTGAAGGGCAGCTTCATTCTTTTACGCCGATCTTCATTGCTTATAGCATTTTAGGCATTTTATTGTTGATCAGTGGTATTGTGATCACTCATCAAAAACCATTGCCGAATGAATAATTTAATTGAGGGTTAGCTAGTGTTTTGTCACTGTAGCGAGCCCTTTTTTAATAATCTTAATACACAAAAATAGCGAACTAGTCTTTAAGGCTAATTCGCTTTTTTTGGATGTTAAGTTAACTACTGAAAATTAAGCTTCAGTTTGAGTTTGTTGCTTTTCAATCACCTTGCCCATTCGGGTAACTAGTAATACTAAAGCAATCACAGCGCACATAATAGTTGCGGCAATGAATGATGCTTTACCAGCAGGGATTTTAATTGCGGCCCAGAGCATTGGTGCAATCACACCGGCAATTGAGGAAACTAGGGTGTTCATCGAAATAACAACTGGAAATTGCTTCTCGTCAGCTAAGATGGATAATTCGAATTGAATTGTCGCATTAACCATTACAATGCCCATACCAGAAAACATATTACCGATAATGTGGCAAGCCGGATTATTAAAGAAGATGACAAATACATAGGATAAAGCAAAAGCTACAAAACCAAAGGCCATGGTATCCGACTTTGTCATCTTGCGAATATACTTCAATAAGAAGCCGGTCAAAATACCTCCGATATTACCAATAGCAGTGACCATGCCGACGTAAGTAGTACCCCGACCTTGAGCGGCTAAGGCAATAGATTGATTAGACATAAAGATCATTAAAGCTAAAGAAGTAAAGAAAGTAATAATAATAATCAAATAAACATGCCAGTTTAAACCCTTAAGCAAACTCCAAAAGCTTTGCTTATTATCTTTATCATTTTGAGTAGCCACAATTTTAGTATCTTGAGGTACCATAAACCAAACCGCTATTAAGACGATTAAAGCTAACCAGTAAACCCAAAATAAATTGCGCCAATTAGAACCACCTAAATAGCCGCCTACGTAAGTAAAGACCATCATACCAATATTGTTAAAACCAACGGACCAACCCATGACGTTTGCCCGGTCTTCACCTTCAAAATGTTCCTGTAATAAAATAGGACTAACGTTACTGATTAGACCAGTTCCACAACCCAGTAGGACCATACAGGCGAGGATTAAATTCAAACTGCTAGAGTAGAATAATGGAACAATTCCACTAATTAAAACAAACAAAACGGCCATTAAACCAATATTTTTCCGTGTCATTTTATACGTTAACCAAGTAAAAGCTAATGTAGCGATTAATTGGCCTAACTGGGAAATGGAGCTAACCATTTGTACTTTGGAAATAGGTTCATTGGGGAATGATTTAGCAATGGCGGCAATAGCAGAGCCAATAACTGATCCAGTCATCAGCAGTAAGTTCATACTTAAGATACCAATCGCTAAAACTGTTTTCTTTCGATTCATATTAAATTCCTTTCTATTATGAGTTATGTACTACTCGTTAACTATCATAAAGGGTGTTAACCGCTTCCTCCATATGTAAAAGTGAGTAATTATGTGTTGATTTCTTAGATATTTTTAAAATAATTATCAATATATGAAACTATTGATGTCTAGAACCAATTATTTGTTAGTAAATAATTAATGCTATTTTTATTTTAAAAATTGCTAAATAAATGCAGTAGGGGATTTTTAAGTGCTTTTTAGTTTAAAAATAATTAAACTTTGTACATATAAAAAGTCTCCAAAATGAAAATCAATTTTGGAGACAGTTAAGATTTGCAATAGCTTAATTGTTGAAGAAACTTTTTTGATTGTGCTATTGAGCAAAATAATCTGGGACAGTAATGAAAGCACAAGAATTTGGCCTTAACGAAAGCTGCAAGTGTTGATTTTTCAGGGTAATTGTTTCTGTGGTTAATTTTGAAGCAGCTTGTAATGTCTGAACTTGTTGGTCATTGACGTATTCTGGTTTACCCATTTGCTCCCAAACTTGCTTGGCATTAGCGTGGTCAGTATCAATTCTTTGAATGGTGCAATCTTTATCTGGACCAGACAATTGAATGCTGATTTGTTCAGTCGCAATTGGTTGGTCAGGAACATTATGATTGTAAGCCAGTAATTGTAAGTCAGTTTGGTTTTGGACTGCTAATAATTCGGCAGTTGCATTAGAGTCAGCTGTGACAGCTAAACGTTTGGTTCCTAATTGATGAAAAATCTCAAAGATGCGATAAGCAGGTTTAGCAATACCGTTGGTAGTTTGCAAGCCAAAACCACCGTGAAAAAGTCCGGGCTTTTGGGATTGTTCTTCAAAAATATCCGAAAAAGTCCAAAAAGAATAACCAGCGACTAAGCCATCATTATCGGCTAAAGTTTTAGCAATCATTGCCGCCGCATAGGGTTCATCATGAATGGAATCACCTAGCATCGCTGAAACGTTCCATTCGGTATAGTACAACGGATAACCTTGAGCGTCTTGGTGGGCGATGCGCGTCATTTTTTGGAGAACACCGCGGCGATATTCGGTGATTTGACCGCCAGTTTGCTTGAAAAATTCGTCAATATCCATACCGCTTTGCCACAACGGATCATCCGTAGGGTAGTGGTGTGATGAAATAAAATCTAGTGGTACCTGATTTTCTTCACAAAAATTAACCATTTCTTTAATCCAAGCATTAAAGGATGTGGCTGGTCCGCCGACCTTTAATTTGGGATCAATGGCTTTCAGTGTTTTGGCAGTAATTTCGTATAGATGAAAATAATCGGCTTGTGTACCGGCAAAAAAGAGCGGCAAGTTGGGTTCATTCCAAACTTCAAAAAACCAAGATTCCACTTCGCTTTTGCCGTAGCGTTCTAGTAAATGATTGGTAAAGCGGTGAATTAATTCTTGCCATTGCGCATCTGAAGCCGGCATCGAATTATTACCACCATAGGCAAAAATAGTTTTACCACCAGAAGCTAAGCAACTGGGCATAAAGCCTAATTCTAAGAAGGGTTTCATGCCAATACTCAATAAAAAGTCAAAGATCTTGTCAATATTAGTAAAGTTGTAGGTTATACCAAGCGATTGGCCTTGGAAATCAAAATTCTCGATACAAACACTCATCTCATCATCGAATAAGCCATGAAAACGAACGTATTTAAAGCCCAATTCCTGATGGGCTTTGGTTAATTGCGCCTGATAATCAGCACGTAACGCCGTATAAGCGTGGCAACTACCGACGCACACTTCCCAATAATGGGGGAAATCAGTAACTTGATCTGTTTGAATTTGAAAGTTAATCATGTTTTAAACCTCACTTGAATTAGTTGTTTAATTATTCGCAGCTTGTTTAGCTTGACTGATTTTTTCTACACGAGTACCAAACCGTGTAATGAGTAAGATTACAGCTACAACAATCGAAACGATCATGCCCGCAATGAAGGAGTTATAACCCGGTTTAATTTTTAATGCTGCTAGTAAAATTGGGACAATCATTCCAGCAATGGAGCCTAAGAGTGTGTTAATAGAAATGGCGATAGTAAATTGCTTTTGGTCAGCTAAAATCGACATTTCATAAGGAGCGGTGGCGTTAACTAAAACAATTCCCATGCCTGAGAAAGCATTACCAATAACATGCATTACTACATTAGATGAAAAAATGATACAAATAAATGACAAAGCAAAGGCAACAAATCCCCAAGCAATGGTATCATTGCGAGTCAATTTGCGAATATATTTGAGCGTGGCAGCAGTTAAAATACCACCAGCATTCCCCAAAGCAGTGACCCCAGCTACATAAGCAGTACCTTTACCTTGAGCAGCGAGGACAATTGACTGATTAGAAACAAAGGTCATCATAGCTAAAGATAACATGAAGTTAATAATATAAATGATGTAAACATAACCGTTTAAACTTTTTAATAAAGACCACAAGCCCGTTTTAGTTTTGGTTCCTGTTTTATCCTGCTTAGTATTGGCTAATTTGGTATCTTGTGGAATCAGGATAAATGCCAAAACAAAAACAATTAAGGCTAAGCTATAAACCCAGAATAAATTACGCCAGTTTAGTTTTCCTAAAAATCCACCTAAGAAAGTAAAGATCATCATTCCAGCGTTCGTGACACCTGATGCCCAGCCCATCACAGTAGCTCGAGTCTCACCTTCAAAATTTTCTTGTAGTAAAACGGGTACGAGGTTAGTAATGGTACCGGTACCAAAACCAACCAGGACCATGCAAGCTAAAATAATATTTAAATTACTACTGTAAATGGCCGGTAACATCCCAGCAATGGCTACAATTCCGACGGCTAAGAGGCCTAAATTTTTGCGCGTCATAATAAAAGCTAAGTAAGTAAAGATGGCGGTGGCAATGATTTGACCTAACTGAGGAATAGAACCAATCAATTGCACTTTGGAAACTGGTTCATGGGGAAACGAACGAGCAATCGCTGCAATTGCTGCACTGGCCGTGGTGCTGAGCATTAATAATAAATTCATGCTCAAAATCCCGACAGCCATGGAAATTTGTTTTTTATTCATAGCTATTCTCCTTTTTTGGTTACGCTTTCTCGACGTCTTGAGTATATTACTGTTTTTAATTTTCAGACCATAGCGAAAAAGCAGGGCTTGTCTGTTCATTTCGTATATAAAAGTGCTTTGATTATTGCAGCAAAAAAAGACCAGAACACATTTAACTTGTTGTTCTAGTCTCTTCAAATTTTTTACTAAACGGCTTCGTTTTGATCTTAATTGTCCATTGCTGTAATGTTTTGAGCATTTGTGGCAATGACTTTTTGATAAAAGTAAAAACTATCTTTCGGGTAACGTTTTTGAGCTTTTTCACTATAATTATCGCGATCAACAAAAACTAAGCCGTAACGTTTATCAATACCATCATGAACGCTAATTAAATCCAGAAATGACCATGGATTAAAGGAAATAACATTGACGCCATCTTTAATGGCCTCGCGTAATTGGAAAATATGATCATGCAAGTAGTGCACACGCTTTTGATCATGAACATGACCATCAGTGGTTAAAGCTTCTTTTTGCGACCAACCACATTCGGTAATAATAATGGGAACATTAGGAAAGCGGTCATTGACTTTTTGTAAAGCATAACGTAAGCCTTGAGGATCACAGGAAAAATCCCACTCGGAATTGAGTAAACGTTCGTCTTGAACTTTTTCCACGCCAGAAATCACTCCGTCTAACATTTTGGGATTGGCTTGGTCGTTGAGCTTAAAAATACTAGTCGAATACCAATTTAATCCTAAAAAGTCAGCACGCCCATTAAGTAAGGTTTGCTCGTCCTCGCGCTTGGTTTCTAATTGAAAATTATTATCTTGCAAGTAACGTAGATAATAGCTAGGTAATTGTCCACGGATAGCAATATCCATATCAATGTAGCCAATAAAGTCTTCTAATTGTTTACTTTTTAAAACATCACTGGAAGTATGATCGTAAGGCAGGGTGGTCATGTAAGAAACGGCGGGGCCAATTTTAGCATCGGGTAACATTTGATGGCAAAGTTGGTAAACTTTCGCTTGCGCAATGAACATGTTGTAGTTAGATTGTTCACCTTTAAAGCGTAAATCTTGCGGGTTATCAGCTTTAATACCATTCATTGAAGGAACGTTAGCTAATAGCGATTGCTCATTGATTGTTAACCAGTAGTGCACCCGATCACCATATAATTTAAATAAAGTTTGAGCATAGCGATAAAAATCCGCGATACATTGGCGATTGGCCCAACCGTTATACTGCTCTACCAGTCCCTGCGGCAGATCAAAGTGGAACATTGTCACGATAGGTTCGATATGATTGTCAACGAGTAAATTAATTAGGCGATTATAAAAGTCTACACCCGCTTGATTATAATGTTCATCATTACCGTTAGGAAAAATTCGGGCCCAACTAATGGAGAAGCGGTAACTTTTTAAGCCTAAGTCTGCCATTAATTGCACATCTTCTTCTAGGTGATGATAGTGATCAACCGAAACAGAGGTATCCAAATATTTACTTTGTTGCGCTCTTAAATCGGCGACCGTTAAGCCTTTGCCATCCAGTTGGCTGGCACCTTCAACTTGAAAAGCGGAGGTACTGGCGCCCCATAAAAAGTTATCTGGGAAATCTGTGGGTAATTGTTTCATCGTATTAAAGTTATTCTCCTTTATTAATTGCGGTTTGTTGTTCTTCTTTTAAAGCTTGTTGATCTAAAATTTTAAAGAATGGCAAGTAAATCAAAGCCATTAAAGCAAAGTTAATGAGCCAAATAACAATTCCTTGCCAGCCCATAATTAAGAAGTCAGCAATGACTTTGGGCATGGTCCAAGGCATACCCAGACTTAAGGTTGGATTATACATCGAAATAAAACCAATTTTGACTGCACCGATGGCCACTAATCCGGACACCAATGATGATAAGACAAAGGGAATGAATAATAAGGCATTAAGAACGATTGGTAAACCAAAGACGATTGGCTCATTAATATTAAATAAATTAGGAATTGAGGAAACTTTAAAGAATTCTTTATAACGTTTCGATTTACCAAAGATTAAGCCAATCAGCACCAAACTTAAGGTCGCACCAGCGGCATCATTATTGGAAAAAGAAAAGGCAACTAAATTTTGCAAATACGGAATGGTTTTACCTTGCTGAAAAGCGGGAGCGCTAGCAACCATCATCGAAATAACAATTGGCATTAAAACAGATTGAATAGCAGCTGGATGCACACCAAAGAAAAAGAGTAAGTTGGACAAGGTGATTACTAAGATAATTGTCCAAGCAGAACCACCCACATGCAATAACGGTGTCGTAATCAATTGGTTGACGAAATGGAAGACATCTTTATATGGAGTATAACTAAAGATAGCACCCACAATAAAGACAATCGTGAAAATAATAATCCCAATAATTAAGGGCTCAATTGAGGTACTAACCATACTAGGCACGGAATCGGGTAATTTGATTTTTAGTTTTTGAACTTTGTTCAAGCGGACATAAAGCATACTAATTAAAATAGCTAAAATAATAGCTACGATAATTCCTTGACTACCCATGTACTGCATTTCAAAAGCGTTAATAGCTTTTTTACCATGACCGACAGTTTGTGGTGCTAACACAAAAAAGCTCGATAAACTAAACAGACCGGCGATTACACCATTCGATTTGCTTTTTTGAGCATAACTGTAAGCAATACAAAAAACGATAAAAACGGCCAAGATGTTCATCGAACCGTTAACGACAGCGTTCATTGGTTGAGTAATTCTTAAAGAATTAAACCAATTACTAACACTTTTAATCGGAAAACTAGCTAAGATGGAAAAGACAGAAGCACCAATGGTAATTGGTAAAGTCATGACCATACCAGCTGAAATACTTTGTAAAATCTTACTTTGACCAATTTTATTAGAAACGGGCACCAAAGTTTTTTGCAGAAGTTCTTGGAACTTATTCATTGACTTACTCCTCACACTTAATTTGAATTCGATTTCATAAATTAAGTATAGTTGGAATAAGTGCTGAATGACTAGATTGAAAAAAGTGAGCTTTTGTGTTGATTTCATAGATTTTTAATTTAGGAATCAAGTGCGTAGTCAGACATCTTATTAAGGCTACAGCAAACGCTCAACTCAATCTTGAAGTCTGAATCATTATGCAAGAACCAAGCTCATTTGGCGGTGTCACTACCAAGCGGCGGAGTATTGGTCTGTCTATGTTAAAGCATTATTAATCGTGTACGTTAATGTTGCGTGGTAAGCGCCGCCTTGAATCTGATTATTCAAACCGCGTGGGGGGACTTGTAACTTAATTTGTGAGTTGCCAGCTGGATCGAAGTAGTAAATAGTGTTGAGATCATTTAAAACAGTAGCATTGGAATTGTAGAGTAAAGTCTCGGAATCATTGGGACTGAGAGTAGTCGATTGTCCAGAATTTTGCTCTTGAAAAAGCAGTTGTGCTTGTTGTAAACCGACTTGCCCATTTTTGGTAAAGTTTGAGAGACGTGCTGTGACTTGATAAGGTACAAAGTAATGATTGAATTGGGGCTGGCTAGCTCTGGTATCTTTGATTTGTAATTCATTTTGTAAATTAGAGGTGTTGTTATTAATAAAAGTTTTCGCTTGTTGTTCAGGAATTGGCGTTTTGTCATTGCCAAATTGAATTTGTGGTAAATTTTGAAAACTTAAAAAGCGTAACTGATTAACCAGCCCAAGTTTTTGCGTTTGACTAGTTTTGGTCAGGTTAATGGGGTGAGACAATAAATATTGTTGCCCATTAATAGTTACGGGATCGCCTTCAGAAAGATCGCTAGCGCTAGTAGGGGCCAGGCCTTGAAAACCGCTAGCCTGGGTATTAAGACCGATTTGCACAGTGGCGTTAACTTGCAATTCGTTTAAAAAGTCATGTTCCCCACTAAGACTAGTGACTGAAGTGATCGGTACATAAGAGCCATCATTTTTTTTATAGAAAACAGTCACTTGTTGGTCATTATTAACGGTTTCGTCACTATCAAAAATACCGTTATAGTTCTGGTCATTCCAAATTTGGTAACTAAAGTCGGGACATTTAGTGATTAAATCAGCAACTTTTTGGGTGCTTGTCGTGGAGTAATTATTGGCCCGATCAACAGCAATAACGTGTAGATATTGCTTGGAAAAGCGATCTAGATTGGCAATGCTAGCACTAGCGGTAGGATCGCTCACGCCAATGAAGTTGTCATTATCAGAACCATCAATGATTCCCTGAGTATTTTTATGAGGCGTAATCGTCGTGTCAGGATTGTCATCTAATTGGTAAATATAACCCTTAATATCACTTTTGACTGGTTGTTGGATGGTGTTGGAGTATTGCGTGGTATTATCAGCATTGCCTTTGACTCGATAATAGTAGTTGGTGGCATTATCTAAACTGTGAACATTAACGCTAACTTGATCTTGGTCAGTCGTAGCTGTGACATGATCTAAAGTGGGCGCATCAGGGGCGGCAGTATCTTTGACAGTTCGATCTTCACCAGTCGTGCCAGTATTGAGAGTGCTGGTATAGTACATTAAATTGGCATTGATCATTGCTTCTTCGATTGTACAAGCGTTAGTGACGTGACCTGTTTGAATCATGGCATAGTTGTTTTTGGTGATTAAATACCAATTATTGTCAGCCGTAGCATTGGTGGCAGTAAAACTTTTCTGACCAGACTGGTCAATATAATGTTCGTCGGTAGTATTGTATTTGGTTTGTCCCAAAATATGATAATGTGGATCTTTGTCAGTGAGTGGTAAGAAGTCCATCCATTTTTGGGAGCCGCCATTGTAAAGATAAAATTGATTAGAAGTGTGGGAAGATTGAATCGTAAATTTATTAGATGGATTATAATTCAAGAGATTATTTGGGTATTGGGCTAAGGATTCGTTCATAAAAGCTGGGGTCAATTCGACAGTAGTAGAGCCCAAGCGATCATCACCTTGGGAAGTGAGATCACGAGTGCCGAAGATCTTTAAGCCAAGTTTGGGAGCAAAAGTATCGTAAACTGGACGACTGTCTCTTAAGGTATCATGACCGAAGACAACACCGCGTCCTGTAATTAATTAAATCTTTAACCTGATTAGTAATATCGACATTCCAACCGCCATCGGCGGCACCAAAATAAAGTTCGTCGTAATTATAATTACCGGAACTATCTTTAAACAAATACTGCGTAGGATTGGCCGCAAAATCGGCTGCCGAAACGGGTGTGACTTTGATTAAGCCTTGGGAGACAGTCTGAATTTGCTGCGTTTGCGGATTAGTGTACTTGATCTGTAACCAATTCTGGAGGTGATTGCCATTAGTGGGATAAATATTTAAAACATTAATGGTCTTGCCATAATTACTGGCCACGTTTTGCCATGAGGTGAGATTGGACGGATCGGTACTCCGTTGCACATTATAATCACCTGATAAATTAGCTAGCTGTTCCCAATTTAAGCTAACATAAGCAGCTTGGTCAAAATTTTGTTGACTATGCAAGTTAAAACCTGTTGTCCCATCGGCATAATTAATTCCAAGCAAACTACTGGTGTCTTTTAATAAATTGGTGTTAGTGAGGAGATTATTTGTTGTAATGTTTGATTGTTTGGACCAGTGTGGACTGGTCATAAAAGTGGCATTGCTGTTATTAGTCAATAAATTTGAGAGGCTACTAGCTTTTACGGGGGTGACCAGTCCGGAGAAAGTGAGTAGCGACAAACAGATAGAAATAATGATAATCAAGTTCAACGGTTGTAGATACTTTTTCAACATTGGCTATCTCCAATCTGATAATTCAATCAAATCTTATTTAAAAATATTATGAAATTAGATACTGAAATCACAACAACAATTACCACAATTATAATCCCAATTTAATAGATGTAAATTGACGTGATTATTTGTTATTTAATTATGAAATTCATTAAGAGCAATTTGAATAATTCGATGAACGCCAATTATCCCCACGTTAATTCATGATGGCATTTCAAAATCAAAAGAATGATAATTTTTGTGTATTCGCTATCATTTTACTGATTATTACGCCGGTATTCGGCAGGAGAAACGCCGATAATTTTTTTAAAAACTTTATAAAAGTATGAAGGATTTTCATAGCCAACTTCACTGGCAATTGTTTCAATGGGGGCTTTGGTATAGATTAAGTATTCCCCTGCAGTATTGACGCGTTGGAGATGAACCAATTGAATAAAAGATTGCCCCGTTTGTTTCTTTAAATAAGTAGAAAGATAGTTGGGATTGAAGCCAAAATCTTTGGCCATTTGGGTCAGGGTAATGGTGCGGTAGTTATTCTCAATATAAAGTAATAGTGACAACAGATTGATTTGCGAATCTTTGACTTTATGAGTGTGGGCTTTAGCGTGATAGGCTTGGCGAATGAGGCGAGAAAATAGCGTTAAAATATCAAAGCGAATGATTTGGTGGGATTGAATGTCGTAATTGTAATATTCGTCAATAATGTCATAAATATTATTGACAATTTTCGGTTGATGTTCTACTTGAAACCAAACATAACGGCCTGCACTATAATTTTCGTTGGATAGGAGGGTGAATAACAGGTTTGAGATATTGGAGTTGGTACCATTACGGTGTAAAAAGTTGAGGTCGTTGAGGGAAAAGGCCGAACTTTTGAGTGCTAGATTAACGACAATATCATTTGGACCGATAGGTTCAACTTTGTGAGGCGTGTGATTACCAATGAATAAAACATCTTCACTATTTAACTGAACAGTTTGCTTATCCAAATGTACGGTGCAATTGCCTACTAAGGGAATCATAATTTCAATGTAATTATGTAAATGGTAGGGAATAAAAGAATTGACTGGTTGCACGGAGATCGTAATCGCATTGAGATTTAAAACGAGATCATCAGAGTAAGTTTCAAAAAACTCATAGGTTGGCTCATCAGTGATTTGACCAGCACGTTTCAATGTATTCCCTTGTTGTGCAAAAGTGGCAGAAACATCTTGCCAATCACGGGGCTGATTTTTGGAGCGCAAAATTTTTAATAGTTTTTGTTTCACAATAATTCCCTCCACACTGGTTTTTACTTTAATCATAAACCATTTAAAGTAGAAAATAACTTTTTTCTGAAGCTTATCTAGGAAATAAACAGAAGATTTATACTGTTTAACCATAGTTGGATGAAATTTTCTTCGTTACAATAAAATCGTTATATGATTAGAACCTGATGGAGGTTGATGAAATGGTTGATTTAACAGCAAAGCCTTATAACTTAACACAAGAACAAATTACTTATGTTCAACAAAAATTACAAGCAATGAATACTCAAGAGAAAATTGGACAGTTATTCTTTGTCATTGGTCCCGATGAACAAACAACAGATCTCAAAGAATTTATGCGCAAGTATCAACCTGGTGGGGTGATGTACCGGCCTGATCAAGCAGAAAAAATTAAGCGGGAGTTAGAAACGGCGCAAACTAATAGTAAAATTCCGTTATTGACAGCTGCTAATTTGGAATCTGGTGGTAATGGTATTGTCAATGAAGGCACTTGGTTTGGCACACCACTGCAAGTAGCCGCTAGTGACAATCCCGAAAATGCGTACCAATTAGGTAATGTTGCCGGTAATGAAGCACATCAAGTCGGAAACAATATGTCCTTTGCGCCAATTGTAGATATTGATAATAATTTCCGGAACCCAATTATGAATACGCGGACTTTTGGGAGCGATAAACATCGGGTGATTAAGATGGCTCAAGCTCAAGTTAAGGGCTTAAAAGACGCCCATGTGATTCCGGTGATTAAACATTTCCCTGGTGATGGCGTGGATGAACGCGACCAACATTTAGTTAGTTCAGTGAATTCCTTGTCTAAAGATGATTGGATGAATTCTTACGGGCAAATTTACCATCAATTAATTAATGATGGTACTCCCGCAGTCATGATTGCGCATATTATGCAACCGGCTTGGGAACGGGCCTTAGAACCTGGAATTAGTGACCAAGACTTACGGCCAGCTTCGAGCTCCAAGTTGTTGATCGATGGTTTGTTACGGAATGTTCTTCAATTTAATGGCTTAACCATCACTGATGCAACACCGATGATTGGTTACAATGCTGCCATGGCGCGCAAAGATTTATTACCAGCGACGATTAATGCTGGGATTGATATGATTTTGTTTAATAAGAATATTGATGAAGACTATGCATATATTACACAAGCAGTAGCCGATAATGTGATTACACAAGCACGTTTGGATGAAGCGGTGACCCGAATTTTGGCAACTAAATTAGCGCAAGGCATTATGGACACTAACGGTCAATTTTGTGATGCAGTACCCGCCAAGTTAGATTTGCAACTAGAACAGCATCATCAAGCAACCAAAAAATTAGCTGATCAATCAGTCACTTTGGTCAAAGACCGTGACCAATTATTACCAATGACGCCGCAAAAATATCCTCGGGTCCGCTTAGTGGTTTTAGGTGATAGCGATGATGGCGGCTTTAAAGAAGGCGGTAGTGTTACTGATAGCATTATGAAACAATTACAAGAGCGGGGCTTTGAAGTCACTTTATTTGATCAAGCACACTTAGACTTTCATGAAGTTTTTGAAGAAGGGGTTGCTGATTTACAGCAAAAATTTGATTTGGCTTTATATGTAGCGAATATTGAAACTGCCAGCAATCAGACAACTACACGGATTGATTGGGTTCATTTGATGGCCGCTGATGCTCCGTGGTTCATGAAGGCTATTCCCACAATTTTTGTGTCTACTGCTAATCCGTATCATTTATTTGATATTCCCAATGTCTCAACTTTTGTGAATGCTTATACTGGCAATGCTGAAACCATCCAGGCAGTTTTTGATAAATTAACAGGTCAAAGTGAATTCAAGGGCATTAATCCTGTCGATCCATTTTGTGGCGACTTTACTACAAGATTGTAATAAATTGCTTGTAACAGCTTGATAAATACGTTCTAAAGAGCAAAAGTCTCTGTCTAACTACGCCAAATTAAAAGTCAAATTCAGACTTTTGAATTTGTCTAGGTTAGCTTTAGCCTTTTACCCGCTCTTTTTCGCAGCTTAAGTTAGGAGGATGACCAGAATGGAAATTACGAATATCTTAATTAATCATATGCAACAACCACTCGGCTTTGATTTGAGTGATTTACGAATTGAATTTCAATTACAAAACGTTGCTACTCAACAACCGGTGCAAAAAAAATTAACTATTACCACATCTAAACAACAGCCCGTTTATGAAAGTGACTGGCAAGAATTTAGTGATAATTACTTTACAGTTCAACAAGCTTTAACCCCCCGCACCCGTTATGATGTCACTATTGAGGTGCAAGCAGGCACGCAGACTGCCAGAGCAACTAGTTGGTTTGAAACGGGCAAAATGACGGAAGCCTTTAGTGCTGCTTGGATTGGTAATCAAAATGCTGATTTACAAAATACTTTATTGAAAAAACAAGTTGCCATTGAGAAGCCGTTAAAACAAGCGCGCTTATATATTAGTGGTTTAGGATTATATGAAACATATATTGATGACCAAAAAGTTGGCAATGAATATTTAACACCGGGTGTGACAGCGTATGATCAGTTGGTGCAAGTGCAAACTTACGATGTAACTAAAGAACTGACAACGGGGCAGCATGAGTTACTCATCTCGTTGGCTGATGGTTGGTATAAAGGTAACTTTGGCTTTGATGGTGGTCAAGATTGTATTTACGGTAATCGTCAAATGGCGATTGCGGAATATCATTTAGATTATGCTGATGGCACTCACGCAGTAATTAAGACAGACACGGATTGGCAAACGACTGCCGGTAAGGTAATTAAATCGGCCATTTATTACGGTGAAGATTATGACGCTACTAAAGAAGTGACTGATTGGCAACCGGCAGTGGTCATTGACCATTCGAAGGCTATTTTAGCAGATCGCTTGAGTTTACCAATTACCGTCCACCAACAATTAACGCCACAATTAATTCAAACGCCAGCTGGTGAGCAAGTGCTAGACTTCCAACAAAATCAGGCTGGCTGGTTAGAATTTTATAATCGTGAGCCAAAAGGTACCAAGATCACCTTTGAAATGGGTGAAATTTTACAAAACGGCAACTTTTATCGCGATAATCTGCGCGAAGCCCGAGCTAGTTTTACCTATGTTTCGGATGGAACGACTGGTTGGGTGCGGCCCCACTTTACGTATTTTGGTTACCGTTATGTGCGTGTTAGCGGCAATACCCAACCGTTACAAATGACCGATTATCAAGCTGATGTTTTGTATTCCGATATGCAAGATACCGGCTCCATTACGACGAATAATCAACTAGTTAACCGCTTGTTCCAAAATATTATTTGGAGTCAACGCAGTAACTTCATCGACGTCCCGACGGATTGCCCACAGCGTGATGAACGGTTGGGCTGGAGTGGCGACGGTGAAATTTTCTCCGAAACCGCAGCCTTTAATATGAATGTCTTTGCTTTCTTTAAGAAATATGCGAAAGATATGGCAATTGAACAACAACAGCGCGGTGGTATGTTACCAATGTATGCGCCAGCTATGGGTCAAGGTGACGGCGGCGCGGCTGCTTGGGCTGATGCAGCCACGATTATTCCGTGGAATATGTATCAAGCTTACGGTGATCCAGCTATTTTGCAGCAAAACTATTCGGATATGAAATCTTGGGTTGATTGGATTAGCGCACAGACCACGACGCCCAACTTGTGGACAGGAACGTTCCAATTTGGTGATTGGTTAGCTTTAGATGGAGAAAATCCAGCTAAGCCAACTGGTAAAACTGATGAAGATTTTATTGCTTCTGTTTATTACTACTATTCCGCTACGATTATGGCACAAACTGCTCAATTGTTGGATCAGTCAGCCGATGCCCAAAAATACGGGGATTTGGCTAGCCAAATTAAACAAGCTATTCAACAAGAATATATTACGGCTACTGGCCGCGTGGCGATTAATTCACAAACGGCCTACGCCTTGGCACTATTCTTTGATTTAATTACGCCGCAACAAAAAGCACACGTGGTGGATGATTTAGTGCAACGTTTGAAATTAGATCATAATCATTTAACAACGGGCTTTGTCGGAACACCTTATCTGTGCCAAGCTTTATCGGCTAACGGTCAACATAAATTGGCTACGGAAATTTTCTTGAATGAAGACTTTCCAAGTTGGTTATATGCAGTCAATTTAGGGGCAACAACAGTTTGGGAACGTTGGAATTCGGTTCAAGAAGATGGCTCAATGAATCCGCAAGGAATGAATTCTTTGAATCATTACAGTATTGGTGCCATTATGCAGTGGGCTTATAAATATTTATTAGGCTTGACAGAGCATACACCAGGATTTAAAGAATTTACTTTTGCGCCACAATTTGATTACCGGTTAACTGATGTGCAAGGTCATTTCCAAAGTTCTTACGGTGAAATTAAAGTGCATAATCAAGTGGAAACTGACGCACAGCATACAATTAAGATTCAATTAACGATTCCATTTGGCGTTAGCGCTCAAGTACGCTTGCCCAGAGCTGAACAACAAACTGTTCAAGTTAATGACCAGCAATTTACTGGTGGCAATTTTGAATTGTCAGCGGGCACTTATCAAATCAGTTATCAACCCACGACAGATTATGTAGAACGTTATCAAGCCCAGACGACGATTAAAGCAATCATGGCTGATTCCGAATTAGTAGAGCAAATTTCCCAAATTGATCCGGTGCTTGACTACTTTAAGCAAAATCCCAATGAAGTTAACGGTGGTATGGGCGATATGAACTTAACTGAAGTCAGTGTCACCTTCCCATTTATTAATATTTCAACTGATCATTTACAACAAGTTAACCAATTATTAGCGCAAACGCCAATTTTAAGTGAACGAAAGCAGGGTAAAAAATGATTCAAGGAGCATTATTTGATTTAGACGGCGTGATCGCTGATACATCAGTTTATCATTTTCAATCTTGGCGGCAATTAATTGCCAATCATTTTCAAAAAGAATTGCCGGATCAATTAGAGCAACAAACCAAGGGCGTTAGTCGGGCTGATTCATTAACCGCTATCTTGAATTATTTGCAGATTGAAGTTCCAGAAACGGAGTTTCAAGCAATGATGGCGGAAAAAAATGATTTATATTTAAAATCATTGCAACAATTGCAACCTAGTGATACGTTACCTGGTATCGTGGCTTTTTTAAAGCAGTTGCAAAAACATCACGTTAAGATTGCCTTAGCTTCGGCTAGTCGCAATGCACCAGTGATTTTAGATAAACTGCAATTAACTGATTATTTTGCTGCAATTGCTGATCCCGCAAAAGTGCAAGCTGGTAAACCAGCACCAGACATTTTTTTAGCAGCAGCGGCAGGAATTAATGAAGATCCCCAGAATTGCATCGGGATTGAAGATTCTATTGCAGGAATTCAGGCCATCAATGCGGCGGGGGCTTTTTCAGTCGGTATTGGTGATGCTCAAGAGTTAGGAGCAGCCAAATTGTTATTACCAACAACTGCTCAATTAGATTTAGCAACGATTGAACAGCATATGCCGGCTTAATGATTTCAATGAAGAGGTTGGGACAATTTAGTGAATGTTTGCTAAATGACTGTGTCGCAATCTCTTTTGCTTTTACATAATAGATACTTAAATATTAGAACAATAGGCTATAATATAGCAGAGAAATTATTGGGTAAAAGTAATGATTTTTCTGCAGGTTTTCTGCAGGTTAGTTAGATTTTTTGAAAAGTAATATTCATTCGCTTTCTATATAAAAGGAGAATATCTTTGTATTATTTGAATAAGTTATCTATGGAAAATGAAGCTCAATCTTTAGCTATGTTAGCAGCATTGCCGGATATACTACGAAAACATATCAAAGATTAAAAATAATTGATTTTTTTAATTTAATAATCCTTCATTAGTACCGAATTGCAACTCTTGTTCGTGAAAGTTATTAAACTAAAACGCTGATAGATTAAAAAACACTTTGCATTTTGGTACGTAGTTCGTTAAAATGTGGTAATTATTGTCGGATTGATGAATTAATGGTCAAACTTTATGCATATGAAGAATTTAAATTTCAAAGCAAGTTGTAAGATTGAATTAATTAATTTTTAATTTGGAGGAGTGTTATGGCAAAAAAGCAGCAGGAACCACAGTTAAATAAATCATTATCACCCAATCAAATGCAGATGATTGCTCTAGGTGGAACTATTGGTGTAGGGCTATTTATGGGCTCAGCTTCCACCATCAAGTGGACGGGGCCCTCGGTGATGTTAGCCTATGCGTTGGCTGGCGGTATCTTGTACTTAGTGATGCGTGCTTTAGGTGAAATGTTATATATTAATCCGGTAACGGGTTCCTTTGCGGATTTTGCAACGGAATACGTCCATCCTTTGGCTGGCTATTTAGCAGCGTGGAGTAATATTTTTGAATTTTTATTAGTAGGTATTAGTGAAACGATTGCAGTGGGGCAATATTTGCAATTTTGGTGGCCACATTTTCCTGGTTGGGTTGCCGGAGTGATCGTAGTTGTCACATTGGCGTTGGCTAATCTGGCCTCAGTCAAAGCTTACGGTCAATTAGAGTCGTGGTTTGCCCTGGTTAAAGTATTGACGATTATTCTGATGATTATTTTAGGACTGTTGGTAATTATTTTTGGCTTAGGTAATCATGGTCATCCGGTAGGAATTAGTAATTTGTGGTCTCATGGCGGTTTCTTTACGGGCGGTTGGAAAGGATTTTTCTTCTCCTTGTCCTTAGTCATTGCTTCTTATCAGGGAATTGAAATTGTGGGTATTACGGCCGGCGAAGCCCAAGATGCCCAAAAGAGTATTGTGAAATCCATTAAATCGTTGATTTTCCGAATTTTGATTTTTTACATCGGGGCAATTTTTGTCATTGTGGCGATTTATCCGTGGAATGAATTAGGAAAAATTGGGTCACCCTTTGTTCAGACCTTTGCGAAAGTCGGAATAACTTTTGCCGCAGAAATTATCAACTTTGTGGTTTTAACCGCAGCTTTATCAGGCTGCAACTCGGGCATTTTTAGTGCTAGTCGGATGATTTATACTTTGGCGGAGAACGGTAGCTTGCCAAAGACTTTGACTAAAGTTTCGAAGCATAAGGTTCCTTATTTGCCCGTAATTATCATGTCTGGTGGAATCTTAATTGGCTTATTGTTAAATGATTTTGTGCCCACAATGCTACATTTAAAAACCAATCCGTTTGTTTTAGTTTATGGTGCCAGTGTGTTACCAGGGATGATGCCGTGGTTCATTATCTTGATTAGTCATTTACGCTTTCGCAAGCAGACCGACGCCAAGGTGTTGCAGGAACATCCATTTAAAATGCCAGGAGCACCAGTGACTAACTATATTGCGCTTTTTGGTTTATTAATTACGTTGGTCTTTATGTTTGTGAATCCAGAAACACAAATTTCCATTATCATTGGTGTAGGATTTGAAGTGTTGATGGTGGTTGTTTATTTGATTCAAAATCGTGGTTTACAACCGAAAACGTCTAAGCAATTAAATTAAATTTACAGTGCTGTTGATTAATTTCAGGAGCACTTTTTTTGTCCTGATATTAAACTGAGACAAAATAAAAATGCTCGTATGAACGAACATTTTTTATGATGCTTGATGAATTAATGATTTTTTGTTTACAAGTCCCGTATTAAGCGTCTTGGGTTTTGAGTTTTGCAGTAGTTAAAGCCTGCTTTAAGATCGGTTGTAATAGATCAAATAATAAATCAAAGCCATCCTCATTAAAATGTAAACCATCAGCTTGCAAATATTGCTGCGGATTATTTTGTTGTTGCATGCTTTTTAACAGATTAATAAACGGAACTTGCAATTTGTGAGCAACGTGTTCTGCCGCCAAAGTAAATTGCAGTTGACGAGGCCAATTATGATTAAGATGATGGTGATAGTCAGTATACGGTGGCGATAAAAGAATTACTTTAGAAGTGCCGATGGTTTGAATTAAACTGGTTAGATTATTCGTGAAAAAGCCAGGTTTAATTTCATCATGAATAGAAACATCATTTACACCAAATCCCAAAATGACGATGGTCGGATCTAAAGCCACCAAATCGCGGTTGACATGAGTTAAGGCGTCAGTAGTTTTGTGTCCCGGAATAGAGAGATTAATAACCTCGTCTTCAGGAAAGGCTAGGGCGATGCGCTTGGTAAAGGTCTCGGTAACTTGATTGTGATATACTCCGCCGAGAATTTCGTCACCAAACAAAACAATTCTTTGCATAGCAAAACCTCTTTAGTTAAGTGTGATAGCGTTTAAAATTTTGATATAATAAGTGCTAAATATTAATTTAATCATATCATGAGTGAGGCAGTTAAATGCAAGATTTTATGAATTATAATGAATATTCACGACAACAATGGGCGCAATTTCACGGTGCTAATTTACAGACGGTTGATACAGCAGATCTCCAACGAATCCGTTCAGTTGACGATCATATTTCGTTGACAGATGTCCGGGAAGTTTATGAACCACTACGACATTTGTTACATATCTATTTTAAAAATTATCAGCAGTTACTAATTAAAAAAGCTGACTTTCTAGGCAAAAAGCCGCATCCAACACCATTTATTATTGGAATTAGTGGCAGTGTGGCTGTTGGTAAAAGTACCACAGCACGGCTTTTAAAAATTATGTTAGAACGTGCTTACCCCCAATATAAGATTGCCCAGATGACCACGGACGGTTTCTTGTATCCCAACCAAGAATTAGAACGACGGCAGATTTTAAGTGAAAAGGGATTTCCGTGGAGTTACGATAATGAAAAATTACTGCAGTTCTTAGAAGCGGTCAAAGCCAATCAAGGGACCGTTACTTATCCACTATATTCGCACGAAATTTATGATATTGTTCCCGACCAGCAAGGAAAATTAGAACAGCCGGATATTTTAATTTTAGAGGGGATTAATGTTTTACAATTACCACAAAATCAAAACTTATATGTGAGTGATTATTTTGACTTTTCTATTTATGTGGACGCAGATCCACAACTCATAGAGCAATGGTATTTGAAACGCTTTTTAGGCTTTTTACAAACGGAAAAACAAAATCCTAACCCGAACGATTATTATTATCGTTATTTAAGTCAACCCCAGGAACAAGTTTTGCAGCAAGCCCATCAAGTTTGGCAAGATGTTAATTACAAGAATTTGGTTGAATATATCGCACCTACGATGAACCGTGCCGATGTTATTTTGCACAAAACGAAACAACATTTAATTGATCGAATTTTTTTGCGGAAATATTAATTGCAGTGGTTGATCTAGTCGCTTCGGATGCTCAAAGCTTGCGTTTAACTACACCTAAAAACTCAAGTCAAAGACCGACTTAAGCTTTTAGGTTAGGTTAGTCCTCGGCTTTTCACCGGTTTTTGTCGCAGTATTTTAATTAGCGCTCACAGCAGCAGAAGTTTGCGTCTAGCTACGATAAAGTTCTCAAGTTTAAAAACCAAAACTTAAGTCCTTTATCTAGGCTATACTCAACTTCCAAGCGCTGCTGGTCGCAGTATTTGATATGTTTTGGGTTCTATCTTTTGTAAAATTTGTGGCAATTGATTGCGACAAAGTAAACTTAATTGGTGCATTGCTCTAGTAGCAATGGTATATAAAATGCCTTGATCGCCTAATGTGTGATAATTAGCATCACTAATGTCGTAAGCAATCACCGCATCGAATTCTAAGCCTTTGGCTAAATAAACTGGTAAAATTACTAAGCCTTGTGGGATTTTTAACGTTTCTTGTGAAAGTAGTTGATGCTTGAGTCCAATTTGTTCACTCAGTTGTTGGGCTTGTAGTTGGGTCTTCGTAATTAACGCGACTGTTTGGTACTGCTTGAGTAAAGCTTGTGCTTGTTGTTTAGCAACAGTGATTAACTGGTTGCTGATAATAATTGTTGGCAGGTGGCCGGATCGATTAAAAGCTTGAATTTGTGATCCGCTCGGAATCAATTGCTTAGCAAAATTCGTAATTGTAGCTGTGGAACGATAGCTTTGATTGAGGGTGATCAAACTGGTCTTCGAACTATTTAACAGTTGCGCAATCGTTTGAAAATGCTCACTCGGTAAGCCATCAGTTTGGTAAACATTTTGTTCAATGTCGCCTACCAGTGTTAATTGAGCGTTAGGAAAAGCTTGGTGCAGGTACGCTAATTGCACATAAGAGTAATCTTGAATTTCGTCCACAAATAAATATTGAATTTGATGATTTTGTCCACGACCAGTAATCAGATGCCGTAAATATAAAATGGCAGTGGCGTCGTCTAAGTGGAGCTGATGTCGTTCGAGATGGTCATTAATTTCGGTAATCATTTCTTGCCAAGCTGTGGTGGTAATATCAGTTGGTTGAACTTGCTTGAGCAGCTTGATATAGGTCTGGACTTCATCAAAGAAATAGTCATTATAGATGGCATCATAAAGTGGTAAATAATATTGCTTTAATAAATAATGGCTGAGAGCTTGTTGCTGTTGTGTTAAATCGGCGTCTAATAAGTCTTGCTCCTGTAAAATTTGTTGATATTGTTCATCACTTAAATTATCAAAGCTTTCACTGACCCAATCAGCATTTTGCTGACTACGCATTAAATGCTTGACTTGATTAATTAAATGATTTTTAGTTTTTAAATATTTGTCACCAGCTAATAAGTTTTTCGGCCAACTGGCAAAGATGTGACTAATGTCTTGAGCAGAAAAAATAATTTGGCCTTTAAAATATAAATTACTAAATACTGGCTGGGAAAGATAATCAGCGTAATGATCTAAAATTTTGACTAAGGCAGTACTCTCTTTAAATTGGCGAATTTTTTGATAGCTAATTGTTTGTTGCACTTGGTCATTTTCAAAACGTTCAAATAAAGTTTCAACATGAAATCCTTGTAACCGTTGCGTCAAAAAGTCACTAAAAGTTACTTGGCGCATATTTTTTTCGCCCAGACTAGGCAATACTTCAGCAATATAATTGGAAAATAAACGATTGGGCGAAAACAGAATAATCTGATCGGCATCTAAATTTTGGCGACTATGATATAACAAGTACGCAATGCGTTGCATGATAGTCGAAGTTTTACCAGAGCCTGCCACGCCTTGAACAATTAAGATGTTGGATTTGGTGTCACGAATAATTTGATTTTGTTTGCGCTGAATAGTTGCGACAATATTTTGCATTTGCGCACTACTAGCTTGCCCAAGCACGTTTTGTAAAATCTCGTCACCGATCGTTTCATTGGTATCAAACATATTTTTGATTTGGCCTGCTTGAATGGAAAACTGCCGTTTGCGTTTTAAATCAACAGTCTGTTGCCCTAAAGGTGTTTGATATTTAACTGGACCCAAAGTGCCGTTGTAATAAATGGCGGCAATCGGCGCCCGCCAATCATAGATTAAAAAGTCAGCACCTTGTTCATCATCTAACGAAGCAATGCCAATGTATAAGGAATCGTCATCCCCCTCTTCAGTAATATCAATGCGTCCAAAATAAGGTGAACCTTGTAAATTGTGTAAGTTGATTTGCTTTTTTTGTAAAATTTCTTCATTACTGGTAGCACTGTTTAATAATTGTTTTTGTTGCTGCGTGGTGGCATAAGTTTCCATGATATCATCAGTTTCAATATAGTTGGCCCGAGTGTTAGCGCCATAATTGATTTCGACTCGTCGACGTTCTTTTTTAGCTTGCAATAATTTTTCTGAAGTGCTTTGTAATTGATCAGTAATTTGTTGTTCGACAAAATCTAAGTGTGCTTGTTCGTCAGCTTGTGAATTATTAGGAAATGACATGATTGATCCTTTCAGTAAATTATTAATTGGCACTAAAATTAATTATTAAGAAGTTCGTAGTTAATTGTGATAAAATAACACTTAAGATTGATCAACTAATATTCTAAAATGAATGATGGCTGATACAATTCAGTACTTTGATGTAGTTTCATTACAATCACGTTAACAGTTAATGGAACATCTAACAAGTATCTATTAAGCGCAAAGTATTATTTAATTGGGAAATTAGAAACTGACTGGTTGCTGAAAAGTTAGCCCTATTATTTAAGAAGTGGAACTTAATACTAGATTATTTTAAAGTAAGTGGTAGAAATTTATTTCTGCAAAACAGGTGGTACCGCGGTCATTCGTCCTATTGTTCAGTGAACAATAGGACTTTTTATTTGGGGCGCAGTGTTTGATATAGCGCTCCAAGTACCAAAAGCCTGTGCCTAACTACGAATAAACCATCAAGTTAAAAACCACAACTTAATGGTTTATCCTAGGTTAGTCCGCGGCTTTTAAGCGGCACTTGTCGCAGTGTTTGATATAGCGCTCCAAGTACCAAAAGCCTGTGCCTAACTACGAATAAACCATCAAGTTAAAAACCACAACTTAATGGTTTATCCTAGGTTAGTCCGCGGCTTTTAAGCGGCACTTGTCGCAGTGTGTTAATTAGCGCTCCAAGTACCAAAAGCCTGTGCCTAACTACGAATAAACCATCAAGTTAAAAACCACAACTTAATGGTTTATCCTAGGTTAGTCCGCGGCTTTTAAGCGGCACTTGTCGCAGTGTGTTAATTAGCGCTTCAAAAACCAAAAGTTTGCGTTTAACTACACCTAAAAACTCAAGTCAAAGACCGACTTAAGCTTTTAGGTTAGGTTAATCCTCAACTTTTAACCGGTTTTTGTCGCAGTATCTTAATTAGCGCTCCCAGCAGCAGAAGGTTGCGTCTAGTTAAGCTAAAGTTCTCAAGTTTAAAAACCAAAACTTAAGTCCTTTATTTAGGCTATACTCAGCTTCTAAGCGCTACTGGTCGCAGTATATTATTTAATAAGGAGAAATTATTATGACAGGACATACAATTCTAACAGCAGATCGGCCAACCGGCAAATTACACATTGGGCATTATTTAGGTTCCTTGAAAAATCGGGTGCGTTTGCAAAACAGTGGTCAGTACCAAAGCTTTATAATGATTGCTGATATGCAGGCTTTAACTGATAATGCGCGTAATCCGGAAAAAATTCGAAACAGTTTGATTGAAGTAGCGTTGGATTATTTGGCAGTGGGAATTGATCCTAGTAAATCTACTATTTTTGTACAATCACAGATTCCCGCATTGAATGAATTAACCATGTATTATTTAGATTTAGTTTCTGTCGCCCGACTAAAACGTAATCCGACTGTCAAAACCGAGATTCAACAAAAAGGATTTGGTGAAAGTGTTCCGGCGGGCTTTTTGGCTTATCCAGTTAGTCAAGCTGCCGATATTACCGCCTTCAAAGCAGATACCGTTCCAGTTGGCGATGATCAAGAACCGATGTTAGAGCAAACTAGAGAAATTGTGCGGACCTTCAACTCAACTTATCAAGCTGCAGTTTTGGTGGAGCCACAAGGCTTGTTTCCGCCTAAGGGTCAGGGACGTTTACCCGGAATAGACGGCAATGCCAAAATGAGTAAATCATTGAATAACGCCATTTATTTGTCGGATTCTGAAGAAGATTTGCATAAAAAAGTAATGCGTATGTACACAGACCCAGATCATATTCATGTAGAAGATCCGGGGAAAATTGCTGGAAATATTGTCTTTCAATATTTAGATTTATTTGGTCAAGATACTGAAAAAATTGCGTCCCTAAAAGAGCAATACCAACATGGTGGTTTGGGTGATGTGAAAGTTAAACGGTATTTGGAAGAAGTTTTAAATGAAGTTTTAACACCAATTCGGAAGCGTCGAGCTGAATATGCGCAAGATTTAGGTGCGGTTTATCAGATTTTACAAACTGGTAGTCAAAAGGCCAATGAAGTTGCCCAACAAACTTTGCAAGAAGTGCGGCAAGCCATTGGGGTCAATTATTTTAATTAAGTTTGAGAAAAAGTGGGGCTTTCAGCACCGCTTTTTTTGTATTCGCAATTACCAATCTCATTTTAGGACACGATATATTTAAAAAAATATCTTGTAAATGCTTTCGGAGAAGATTAATATTAAGCTCAAAGAAAAATAATTAATGGATTAGACCAATCTTATTTTTAAAGCCATAGGCATGAGATTGGCTTTAATTATTAATTACTAATCTGAAAATCCTGGTTGAAGGAGGATGTCATGTTTTCACCAAGTCAAGTGCACCAGAGAATTTACCAGCAACAAACTGATTTTTTAACTGACTTGCAAAAATTGATGCAAATTCCGAGTGTGAAGTCGCAAGCTCAACCGCAGGCGCCATTTGGTCTGGGACCACGGCAAGTGTTACAAGAGATAGTTCAACTAGCTCAGCAATATGGCTTTACAGCTAAGGTGGTTAATAACGCAATGGCTTATGTCCAGTGGGGCTTGGATAATCAAAATTATCAAGCCATTGTGGGCCATTTAGATGTCGTAGCTGCGGGCAATGATTGGTCAAGTGAACCCTTTGCTGTCACGCAAGTGCAGCAAATGCTGTATGGCCGCGGTATTTTGGATAATAAAGGGCCCAGCTTTACATGTTTATATGGTATGAAAATTCTTAAAGATTTGGGTGTGAAACCGCACCACACTATTCGCTTGATTTTTGGTTCTGACGAAGAAAGTGGCAGTCAAGATATTGCACTATATTTACAGCAAGAGGCACCGCCGACTTTTGGGTTTACCCCGGATTGTAAATTTCCAGTAGTCTATGGTGAACGCGGGATTGTTAATTATCAAATCACGACACCATTTGCGGGCGCTGAATTAGCCAACTTTTCGCAAATTAGTGGTGATCAAGCCAGTGATCATGTTCCGGATCAATTACAAGTACAAATCAATGGGCAAACCTATGCTGTTAAAGGACAAAGGTCACCAACTAATGCGCCGGAAATGGGGCAAAATGCGATTACTTATTTAGCAAAATTGCTTAATGAACAACAATTAGTAACAGGGCATTTAGCCCAATACTTTCACTGGTTAGAACGGAGCTTTCATGAGCAACACTATGGTGAAGGACTCAATTTAGCGTTACACGATGAAGCGAGTGGTAAGTTAATTCAAACGCCATACAGTTTACAAAAAGACCACCATAATTTGGTGTTAAAAGTCGCAATTCGCTACCCAGTTTCATTTACCGAGCAACAAGTAACTGCTGGCATGAAGCAAGCATTATTTTCTGGGAGTCAATTAACAATCATTCGCAGTTTGCCGAGCGTTTATCATGATCCGAACGATGCGAGAATTCAACAATTATCCCAAATTTATCAACAAGTGACGAACTTGGATGCTACGCCGGTAACGACAACGGGGGCAACTTATGCCCGTGTGATGCCCAACATTGTTGCCTTTGGCCCGTCATTTCCAGGCCAAAAAGGAATTGCGCATAAACAAGATGAATGGATGAAACTAACGGATCTGTTAACCATTATGGAGATCTATACGCAAGCAATTTATACCATGACACGGTAAGAAAGGAAACAATCAATGACAAAATGGGGAACAATTGCCACGTGGCGCATGTCATATGAAGGCTTAGTTACAGCTAGTAAACTTTTGGCTGAAGATGAATCTGCTGGTGATGCTGTTGAAGCTTTGATCAAGGAAGTAGAAGGCTATCAATATTATAAATCTGTTGGATACGGTGGGTTACCGAACGCTTGTGGCGTTGTACAAATGGATGCCGCCTTTATGGATGGCACTACGTTAGCACAAGGCGCCGTGGCTGGGATTGAGGATGTTAAGCATCCCATTAGTGTGGCCAAAGCTTTAAGTCAGAATCACTACAATAGTTTTTTAGTAGGCACCGGCGCAACGCAATACGCCAAGCTGCACGGTTTTGAAACGACTAACATGTTGACAGCTCGCGCTAAAAAAATTTGGGAAAATAAAAAATTAGAATTGCAACAACAATCCTTAAATCCATACGATGGTCACGATACTGTAGGCGCCATTGCTTTAGATCAAACGCAAGCGCTGGCGGTCGGGACCTCCACGTCGGGTTTATTTATGAAACAACCGGGTCGTGTGGGTGATTCGCCGTTGTCCGGTTCTGGCTTTTACGCTGATAGTCAAATCGGGGCCGCAGCGGCTACCGGTTTAGGTGAAGATATTATGAAAGGTTGTTTGTCTTACGAAATTGTGCGGCGAATGGCCGCCGGTTTGACACCACAACAAGCCTGTGATCAAGCAGTTTATCCGTTTATCAGAGATTTAAAACAGAGATATGGTCAAGCGGGTGAATTTTCCTTGATTGCCATGAATCCTCAAGGCCAATGGGGAGTAGCTACGAATGTCGAGTTTACTTTTAGTGTGGCAACTGAACATAGTCAACCCCAAATTTTGATTGCTTATCCAGCGAAAGCTGATACAACCAAGATTCAACCGGTTAGTCAGCAGTGGTTAGACGAATATGAGCAACGCATCAAAAAGCCAATTGATTAGTTGAGGGGTAGAAATGATTAAAGCAATTATTATTTTGGATCAAATTCAAGCCGGTTTAGGCGGCAAAGAAAAAGCTGATACGCCATATGGTGGCAAACGCTTAGCTATGGGGAGCGCGGCAGCGATTGAACAGGAATTAAAGGCCCAGTCGGGGACATTATTAGGAACTTTTTACTGTGGTACAGACTACTATCGTGCTCATGCCAGTGTAGTTCAAAGTAAATTTGCCAAGATGGCAGAAAAAATGGCCGCTAACTTGATTATTTTAGGACCAACCTATGATTACCCTGAGTTTTCGCAAATGGCCTGTGAATTAAGCGCCTATCTTCAAAAAAATACGCAAATTGCGCCGATTGTGGCATTAGCGCAAGAAAAAAATACCGCATTAATTAATCAGTATCACGAAGAACTCACTTTAGTTAAAATGCCGAAAAAAGGCGGCGGAGGTGTGGATCAAGCCGTTAGTGATTTAGTTAAAGGTGGAAATATTCTAGTTGATCAAGGTGATTTAACCAGTTTTAAAGCTGAGTATTGTTATTAACTAATTGATGAGGGGGATCAGTAATGCACAACAACAAGATGGAAAAAGTTTTAATGCCCATTGCGACTAAATTAGGCAACAATGTGGTGCTGAGATCTTTACGTGATGGATTCTTAATTATCATGCCATTGATTATTGTTACTTCAATTTTTCTGTTAATTGGTAACTTTCCAATTCCCGGTTGGAGTGAATTTTGGACGCATATTTTAGGTTCCAAATGGGACGATTGGTTTTCCGCAGTTTCCAATTCGGTCTTTAATTTCACAGGCATTTTATCATGCATGGGGATCGCTTATGCTTACGGTAAAAATCGCGGTTTACAAGCCATTCATTCGAGTGTCATTGCCATTATTTCTTTTCTAATTTTGACGCCTACAACGGTGAAGACGGGTAAGACAATGGTTAGTGCCGTGCAAACGATGTATTTGGGACCAAACGGTGTCTTCCTAGGAATTTTTATTGCGTTAATTAGTGTAGAAGTTTATCGTTTTGCTGTTAAACGTGGTTGGCGAATTAAAATGCCTGACGGTGTGCCACCAGCTGTGGGCCAATCATTCGATGCTTTAGTACCGAGTGCGTTAGTCATTTTGCTGTTCTTTTTGGTGCATATCATTTTTAGTTTGACCAGTTTTAATACAGCTTATAACTTTATTTATACATTGTTGCAGTTACCATTAAAACATGTTGGCAATTCGTTACCGTCGGTTTTGTTATATAACTTTTTGGCGAGCTTACTATGGTGCTTTGGGATTAATGGGCCAACGATCACTAACTCGGTTTGGCAACCCATCTTTTTCGTTTTAACACAGGATAATTTAACAGCATTTAAAAATCATGCCGCATTACCGCACATTTTTACGCAACCATTTATTGATATCTTTACGACTTATGGTGGCGGGGGCAGTACCTTGTCTTTATTAGTTATTATGTTGTTTATCTGTCGGTCTAAACGCATTAAAGAATTAGCTAAATTAGCGATTGTCCCGGGGATTTTTGGAATTAATGAACCGATAATCTTTGGTTTGCCAGTTGTTTTGAATCCAATTATTTCGATTCCCTTTATTGTTGTGCCGACATTAAATACCTTGATTTCTGGACTAGTGTTTATGGCTGGTTGGGTACCACGAACCAATGGCGTGCAGTTACCTTGGACGACGCCACCAATTATTTCTGGCTGGTTAGCAACCGGTAGTTGGAAAGGCTCAGTTTTACAAATTGTTGAAATCATTTTAGGAATTTTAATCTATTATCCGTTTATTAAAATGCTAGATAAGCAGTACTTGGCAGAAGAAAAGTCCGCACAAGCAACGGATAGTGTAGATATTGATTTTAGTGAAGTTTAATCTCAGATTATCAATTTTCAGCTGCTAAGTATTCAACCAGTACGCTATGTGGTGCCGATCGCTTGGAAAAAATTTAAAGCTGAGTGGTGGATAAATAATTCGTTGCAATTATTTATCCACCACTTTTTGTCTAATAAAAAAGATTATAGATTTCTTAAGTCGGAGGCTATTTGGCCGTTAGATGTCGCAGCCCCAAATTGACAATTTTTCATTAATATTTAATTTATTTAAATATTTTCTCTTCACGATTAACTATTACACCGTTATAATGAGATTACTTTAAAGGAGAATAATATATTAGTTAGAGTTTGAATAGTCTTGTTGATGTTGAGTTAATTCAGAGATTACTTAAATCAAAGATAGATTATATTGAATGAACTGTTTGTCGTTTGAGTAAATCCGCTAAAACGGTATTTAAAGCAGGGTAGGTTTTTAATTTGAGGGGGCGACCGAAAATGAAGAAGACAAAGGTTTTGAGTGGGGCATTTTTAGCTGGGAGCTTATTGATTGCGTTAGGAACAACGAATCAACAGAATGTCCAAGCTAAAAATTATAGCTATAAAGTTATTACCGTAAAGAAAGCTCCATATGCGCAACTGTATGACAATGATATGGAGGCCATTCCCCAGGCCATTAATGATAAGTCTGATTGGCGCGTTGGTAAAACTAAGCAAGTTGACGGTACTTACTACTATCAAGTAGCCGATGATGAATGGGTTAATAGTAGCGATGTGAAACCCAACTTTGATAAAAATGGTAAAGTTAATAGTTCACGCGGTAACACTTCAGGTAAAAAGCCGACAGGTTACAGTTATAAAGTGCACCGTGTAATTAAAGGCAAGCATATCCATGGCAAAGTAGATTTTAAAGTGGAGGGTTACTAAAATGAAAAAATCAAAAGTTTTGAGTGGGTTATTAATTGCTGGGGGATTACTTATTTCGTTAGTAACAACGAATCAACAACAAGTTCAAGCTAAAGACTATAGCTATAAGGTTGTTACCGTAAAGAAAGATCCATATGCTCAATTGTATGACAATAACATGCAGTCAATTCCACGGGTTATCATGAATAAGTCCGATTGGCGGGTTGGTAAAACTAAACAAGTTAATGGTACTTACTACTATCAAGTAGCCGGTGATGAATGGGTAGCCGCTAATGATGTGAAGGCTAACTTTGATCCAGCTACAGGTAAGTTGAATCAAAAGCTAATTGGCACAATCAATAGTACAATCACATCTATTTACGACAACCAAGGCAACAACACTTACGATGATGGTGTTAACTTAGCTTATCAATCACAATGGACAGTTGGCAAAGTTGTTCGCAACTCTCAAGGACGCTTATTCTATCAAGTAGCACCTAATATGTATGTTCGTGATGATGATATGACCTTGAATGTAACACCTAATAACATCAAAGATGTGCCAAACTTTGGTTTGAATGGTAAGCCAGCAACCACTGTTACTGCTCCAAGTTCTAGCTCTAGCTCCAATAGCAGTAACAAACCAACCGGCTACAGTTACAACGTAGCTCGGGTAATCAGAAGTAATGGTGCTAAGATTTATGATCACAATGGAGTATCTACCAGTTCCAGTGTTCCAGCCAACTCAGATTGGCGCGTGTTAAGAACATTCGAAATGAACGGTGGCCTCTTCTTTGAAATTGGAGATAATGAGTGGCTAAACGCCAACGACTGCTCAACCAACTTTACACCAGTAGCTTCTAATACTGGAAGTTCATCAACTAACGGTGGAGCAGCAGCCAATACTGGCAGTTCATCAAATAGCAGTAACAGTAATAGTTCTTCTAATACAGGTAGCTCCAGTTCTTCCAGCAATGGTTCTAGTCATCATTCAACATCACCAGCTGATGATATGACTACTAATATTGCTCCTCATGAATCAGCTGCTGCTTATCAACAAGCTGTTGTAGATTCTTTCAACGCAAAACGTGCTGCTCAAGGATTACCAGCATTAACAATCAACTCTAAGTTAACGCAAGCAGCTACGATTAGAACTACTGAACAATATAATGATCCAACTGAAAATGAGAATACTACTACTGGTTCACGTCCAGATGGATCTGGTATCTTCTCTGTGTTTAGTGAAGTCGGATATAATTGGAGTTATGCTCGTGAATTGAATTTCTTGTTGTCTGATAGTTATTCTGATTTAACACAATTGAACACGCCTGATAAAGTAGCTAAAGCTTTAACGTTACTATATGAAACTGCTCCCGGATATTCTGATGATTATATGTCACCACAAGCAAAAGAAATTGGGGTTTCTATTAGATATTCTGACAAACCCGGTTTACATGATAAAATTTATACAGTAATTGAAATTGGAGCTCCTCGATCAGATGAATAATTTAATGTAAAAAAATTAGAAAGCTCAAAGGCTTGACACAACTAGTGTTGAGCTTTTTTTGTGCCCAAAATAAAAAACAAAGAGCGTGTTTGAGAGATTTATTCGTGGTACAGATTAAGGAGGTGGTGCCTATGTCGGTTTATTAGTGTTTCAAAATTTTAAAGAAGAGGAGAGATTTTTATGAAAAATTACGTGCCATTGAAAAAAGTCCTTGATTTCCGAGGACTTTTGGCTCATTTTCTTTTGGTAATATTGTATACTGCTATACAAGCAAGTATGAAGATTCCAAAAGGTAAAGAAATTGATAGAGACAAGGCTATGGTTCACCTCCTAATCATTACTTAAGAGTGATTGGTTCTTATTAATGATCAGCTTTAATTTTATCACACTAGTTAGCTGTGTTATAATAACTACTGGTAGAGATGAGGTTATGAGTTTACTTTTTAAATTAGCTGGAGTGATTACCAGTTTTGAAAGTGATCTTTGAGCCTTAGGCCTTCTGGAATATCTAGAAGGCTTTTTTTGTGCCCTGAAGAACAAAATTTATTATATGATTGGTTGGGAAAATTGTTATGGTTTTTAGCTATTAGTGGAACAGACTGTTTTAAAGCAGTTGGTGAAATAAAAGATTGCTTAAATTAGTTGGGGTTAAATGTTTTACGGTCAGACGACTTTTTGAAACGCAACCAGAAAAGTTTTGAAAGGTGGATTCATGGTTAACTTGTTTGAACTAATTAGTTTCTTCATGATTTTGCCTTAGCAATTTTTCAGATGGTTTTTTTAGCTTTGCAAAGATTTTTAATTAATATTTTAAATAAGAGGCTGGGACAAAAAGAACCAGCCTCTTTTTGTGTCCGAAATTTTAAACTCAAGAGATTTAATCTTAATAAAGATTAAGAAGACTGCTCCTAGACTACAAGGAATATTCGCATTGTTTACGCTGTTTTCAAAGTCAGAAATTGTTGTTTAACTATTTTCAGCACTAAAGTAAAAGCTCGAATTTTTATGTGATGCAGTTAGTACTCAAATTTTTTAATTAAAAAATGCGTAGTTTACTTTAGAATCATGGTATGCTTAAGCAATACTGAAAAGATTTTTGAAGGAAAAGTTATGCGAAAAAAAAGTAAAAGCAGAGGTTCTAATTTAAGTTTTTGGCTGATTGTCATCATTATTGTAGCGGTGGTGATTTTTGGCAAAGGTCGAACACCCAATAATGCGGGCCAATCTGCCCAAGATATTAAGGTTGTTAATCATGATAATTTAGTGAACTTACAATTTAATATTCATAAATATCCCCAAAATTATGCGATCTTATTAAACAATCAACCTAATTTTTCGGTGAATACTAAAAAACAAATTACGCGGATGCAACAAGAACGTTTGCAGTATTTGCAGGCCGGTAATGATCAACAAGAAACTAATTATCGCGGTTTTGATTCGTTGGGTCGGACACGTGAGGTTAGCAGTTTTGTTCGGTATAAAGATGTGGTCAAACATTCCTCACGAGTAATGCAACGCCCATCGTTTAGTCCAACTGCTAAAATATCGGGTGAATATGCTGACGGTCATTATGATGAACAACAACAGCGTTGGTCGGGGACACGTTCCAATAATCGAATTGTGCAGCTATCAGGTTATCGTGGCTATATTTATAATAAAAGTCATTTATTAGCGTGGTCATTAGGCGGTTCGATGGATAGTGATAATATTGTTCTGGGAACACGGGCTCAGAATGTAGGAACGAATAATAATAATGATCCCGGAGGCATGGCTTATGCGGAAACCAAAGTCCGCAATTTCTTATATAATCATCAAGACGAAGTTGTCTTTTATAAAGCTATTCCAGAATATGTTGGTAATGAATTAGTGCCACGTGGAGTGCAAGTTCAGGCACAAGCGATCAAAGATCCCAACGCTTTGACGATTAATGTTTGGACGTTTAATACCCAGGCTGGTGCAGCTATTAACTATACAACTGGTCAAGCCAATACGCAGTAAGTTAACAAAATCCTAATTAAAACAATCTTAGACGAAAGTGTGAGATTGTTTTTTTAATAAAATAATTTTAATGGTCGTAATTCCGTAAAAAATTGTGTATTCTAATATTATTGAGGAGGATTTTATGTTAAAACTAGCACTGATTGATATTGGTTCTAATTCGATTCGGATGGCGATTTATCAAATTAAAAATCAACAAGTATCTCAAGAAATTCAACGTTATCGAGAATTTGTGCAACTGGCCAAAGAGATGACGAATGATGGTTGTATTAATGATGCCAATTTTAAAGCGGGGGTGGCAACATTAAAACAATTTCGTCAAATCTTAGATCAAAATCATATTACAAAAATCATTGCGACGGCGACCGAAGCCATTCGGCAAGCCAAGAATCAAGCTGCCTTTTTGCAGGCTGTCAAACAGCAAGCTCAGATCGATATTCAAGTGTTAAGCGGTTATCAAGAAGCATATTTTGATTCTTTAGCCATTCAAAAAGCTGTTGATGAGCCTAACTTTCTATTCTTAGATATGGGGGGCGGCAGTTTTGAATTAGGAACAGTATTAAAGCATCAGCTAGTTCAAGCACATAGTTGGCCTTACGGCGCCGTTAAACTATACGATCGTTTAGGACAACCGGATTGTTTGACGGTGCTGCAACAACAACAACTGCAAACTTTGCTAGATCCGTGTTTACAAAAATGTCATAGTGCACAGCTACAACAATTAGTGGTTATTGGTGGCGTTCACCGCGCCTTGTTTGAAGTCATGCAACTACCGGCCAATCAGTGGCAGCCAGCGAGTGTTATTCTACGCTGGATTAAGCGGATTCAACATAATAATTTAGCAGCTAATTCAGCACTAACTAATATGGAATTTGCGCGGGCGCCTTTTATGCCGGTGGGGTTAATGCCCTTAAAAGCGATTATTCAAAAATTTAATATTCAACAAATCAATTTTTGTTCGTATGCTTTGCGTGATGGAATTCTGGTGGACTTTTTACAACAAAAAAAGAAGTCGCCGAAAAGTTAAAATAGCTTTTGGCAGACTTCTAGGGTAGAAAATATTATCAAAAAACGTTTGAAAAATTATTTTGGTCTTGTCCTCTGGTCAGTTACATAATGCTAGTGCTTGCGCCAGAAATTAACCGCGGTATGGCAGAATCAGTTTTTGGTGTGCTAAGACGTGACCAGCCATAGCGTGTAATAACTCGTTGAGCCAAAAGCCATTGTCGAGTGGTAACACTTGATCTAGCGCATAAACGCGTAATTCGTATTGGTGAATTCCACTAGGCGGAGTCGGACCATGATAAGTTTGATTGAGCTGGGGGTTAGTCTCTCCTAAAAGCGAACCTGCGGAGGAATTTTTGCCTTGAATCATTTGTGGTAACGGATGCTGACTCGCATCTTCAGGAATTTGGGTGACACGGGGGTCAATGTTCGCAGCACTCCAATGAATCCATTCAAAACCACATACTGGAATAGAATCGGGATCTAGGAACGTTAATGCTAAAGATTTGGTAAGCGTAGGTACATCTTGAATGGTAATTGGAAAAGATTTAATCGGATTCGAACCATTCATTAATTCATCCAGTGGGGCAAATTTGCCATACTTTTTAGGTAATAGTCCCTGGACTAAGGGCACACTGATTTTCATGCGTAAGACTTCCTTTGCAACAATGTTATAATAAGTACAATTATTCTTGCTTAAATTGTAGCAATTTTAAGGCAGAAAGCAACTAAATCACTAAGTCTAAGATGATTGAAGAGAACAATGATGCAAATTACAGAATTTGAACCGGCAGTACAAACTTTATATCAGCAAGTCCAAGCTCAAACTAAAAGTAATATCAAGTTGCGTTTGAGTCAACGCCATGAAGCTTGGTTAGCTTTTGATCAATCAGGTCACCGCATGGATCAGCAGGGGAATTTAGAAATTATTCTAGCGCATTCTCAAAATCTAAATTTTACTTTAGCACATGAATTGCGGCACGTTTTGTTAGAAATGACCATTGCGCCCCAGGTTGATTTTTTAGTTACAACTACCGAGCCGGAGTTTGATCGCCAATTACAATTAACGGCGCGAACTTTAATTGGTGCCGTAGAGCATGTGGCTTTAACTAAACAACAACTAGCGGCTGGCGAGATTACACCGGCAGTAAAAGCTGCTTTTGTTAAAGGAATCCAGCAACATTTGCAGCATATCAGTGATCCCATCTATCAAACTTTACAGTTACTGGATGGTTTGGTTTTTGGTTTAGCTGAGGAACTAGCTTCCTATGCGGATCAGTTACCGCAAGCTTATCAAAAGGCGCAACAACTTTGGCAAGTAGCTAGTCAACATTTTAAAACTACGATGCTGGGCTTGCGGCGCAATGAGATCGCCATCTTGCAAGAGTTTAATACTATTTTACAAGCGCAAGGCTATCAAGCTTTGCCCTTTAGCGATTTTGTTACTTTTGAGCCGTTACTAAGTGCGCGGCAATTACGGCTCAATGTGGGGCAAATTTTTCAATTTAAGCGGGTCGATTTTTTGGATTTACAAACGAAAAAGCCCGCAGTGTTATTAGTTGATCAACGTGATTTACAAAATTGTGGTACTGTCAAAGACTTTAGTGGTCAAGCCTTGCTGCCTGAAACTTATCTCCAAGTTTATCAACAACCTTTACAAACTTTTCTTCAGCTAAAGCATTTGGCCTATCATTTGCGTTAAGGAGGTTATATGATGCAGGATTTACAAACAATTATTGATCAAGCTCATTATGTTACGTTTTTAACGGGAGCCGGCGTTTCGACAGCGTCGGGAATTCCAGATTATCGGTCGAAAAATGGCTTGTATTCTGGTTCCGGTCACAAGCGTCCGGAAGAATTACTAAGTCACGATTATCTGATGAATCATCCCGCTGATTTTTGGCAATTTGTCAAACAAAGTTTGTACTTTCCACAAGCTAAGCCCAATGTCATTCATCAAAAAATGGCAGTAATTGCGAATCAAAAGGGCAAGGTTGTCACACAAAATATTGATGATTTAGATTTAAAGGCGGATAATCACGAATTAGTGCAGTTTCACGGAACCTTATACCAAACAACTTGTTTAAAGTGTGGTCAAAAAGTTGACTGGCATGATTATTTAATAGACTACCATCATCAAAATTGTGGCGGAGTGATTCGCCCGGATATTGTCTTATATGGCGAACCAATTGCCCAAATGGCTGTTCAACAAGCAGTTTTGGCTGTTCAACAAGCTGATGTTTTAATTGTGGTGGGTACAAGTTTTCAAGTTTATCCGTTTGCGGGATTAATTCAATATCGCAAGCCTCAAGCACAATTGGTTGCTGTTAATAAGACACCACTTGACGTGGGGGCTGATGGAATTATGATTACCGCAGATGCTCAGCAAATTTTTGCACAATTAAATTAAGAAGCGCGCAAGTTTTCCGCATTTTGATAAGGTATAATAAAGAAGTTGGGACAAGCTTCTGATTGTGGAAGCACTATAAAAGCGACTGTTTAGCTTAAATAAAATCGTCATCTTTAAAGCAAAGACTAGATCGCCAATTTGAGTGAGACTGGAAGCAATAATGACGTCCACATGAAGATTAGAATCAAACTGTTGAGCAGGAGAGTATTAACCAGAGTACATTTTAAAGGTCAAATGGGTTTTGCAGAGTAAATGCTGGAAAGTACAATGGTGAACTTTTGAAATGTACTACGGATTTAATGCTCGTTTTGTTCTCAATAAAGGATAGTTATCTGTCAATCTCAATGTTTGAGCGTTACGTTCACAGTCGTTTTTTAAATCCAGATAATCATGTTAATTATTTAAGCAATTTAGTAATCATTTAGAAGAAATGGGGCAGATCAATGGCACAACGACCAACATTTTATATTACAACACCAATTTATTATCCATCAGGGAAGTTAACGATTGGCAATTCTTACACGACTGTTGCCGCGGATACCTTAGCACGTTATAAACGTTCCCAGGGCTTTGACGTGTTCTTTCTAACTGGCACCGACGAACATGGGCTCAAGATTGAGCAAAAAGCTGAAGCTAAGCACATGCAGCCGCAAGCTTACGTGGACGAAATGGCGGTAGGTATTAAAAAATTATGGCAATTACTCGAGATTTCCAACGACAAATTTATTCGGACTACTGATCAGCAACACGTGGCTGCAGTCCAACAAATTGTTCAAAAATTAATTGACAGTGGCGATGTCTACTTAGGTGAATACATTGGCTGGTATTCCGTCGATGATGAAGAGTATTTTACTGAATCACAGTTAGCCGAGGTCTATCGTGATGAAAAGGGTCAAGTTATTGGTGGTAAAGCACCGAGTGGTCATGAAGTCCAGTTAGTCAAAGAACCGTCATATTTCTTTAAGATGAGTAAGTATGCTGATCGTTTATTGCAGTATTATGAGGATCATCCGGACTTTATCCAACCGGATAGCCGTAAAAATGAAATGATTAATAACTTCATTAAGCCCGGGCTAGAAGATTTGGCTATTTCCCGGACGAGTTTTCATTGGGGTGTACCGATCCCGAGCGACCCTAAGCATGTGGTTTATGTCTGGATTGACGCGCTCTTAAACTATATTACAGCTTTAGGCTACGGTACGGCTGATCAAACTTTATTTGATCGCTACTGGCCAGCTGATGTGCATTTTGTCGGTAAAGAAATCGTTCGTTTTCATACCATTTATTGGCCAATTATTTTGATGGCTTTGGACTTACCATTACCTAAACAAGTTTTTGGTCATGGTTGGTTATTAATGAAAGATGGCAAGATGTCTAAGTCTCGTGGCAATGTCGTCTATCCAGAAATGTTAGTGGAACGCTATGGTTTAGATGCTTTGCGGTATTATTTAATGCGCGCCATTCCGTTTGGTAGTGATGGAGTGTTCACACCCGAAGACTTTGTACACCGCATTAATTATGATTTGGCTAACGATTTAGGTAATTTATTAAATCGTACTGTGTCAATGATTAATAAATATTGTGCGGGACAAATTCCCGATTTAGTGCTGGGGCAAACTGCCGTTGATCAAGATTTAGAGCAAGTAGTAGCTAAAACTATTGCCGATTATAATCAAGCCATGGATCAATTTGAATTTTCGACGGCCTTAGATATTACCTGGACTTTGATTTCGCGGACTAATAAGTACATTGATCAAACCCAGCCTTGGGTTTTAGCCAAAGATCCTGCGCAAAAAGCGACTTTAGACAATGTGATGGCGCATTTAGCTGAAGCTTTACGGATTATTGCCATTTTAATCAGTCCCGTAATGACCCATGCGCCCCAAAAAATCTTTGCACAACTGGGCTTTAATTGGAAACAGGATAATGAGATTGAATTTGGCCATTTGCCGAAGAGTCAAGTAGTGGCTAAACCAACCCCAATTTTTCCACGGTTAGATTATGATGAAGAAGTTGCTTATATCAAAGATACAATGCGTCAAGAACAACAAAAAGCGCAAGCTAGTGGGACGTTGAAAGTGACTAAATCTGCTGCCGCTAAGAAGAAACAAGCCCAAACTAAATCCGAGATTCAAATTGATGATTTTAACAAAATTCAAGTCCAAGTAGTGGAAATTTTGGCTGTCCAAAAAGTTAAGGGTGCTGATCGCTTACTCCAATTTCAATTAGATGATGGCAGTGGTCAAACACGGCAAATTATTTCAGGAATTGCCGAATTTTATCCAGAACCACAACAATTAGTCCATCAAAAGGTTTTAGCAATTACTAACTTGAAACCACGGAAAATGCGTGGAGAACTGAGCCAAGGCATGCTACTTTCTGCTGAACATGCTGGACAGGTACAGTTAGTAACAGTTCCAGCTAACTTAGTTAATGGTTCCAGTGTTGAATAATAATGAGGTTATAATTTGAAAATATTTGATTCCCATACGCATCTAAATGATGATCCTTTTTGGGGGCAAACGCCTGCTTTTTTACAGCAAGCTCAAGACTTGGATGTGGTAGAAATGGCGATTGTGGGCTCGAACACGCAGCTAAATGCACGAGCTTTGCAATTGGCCCAAAGTTACCCCCAACTTTTTGCAGTGATTGGCTGGCATCCTGAAGATAGTGCTCATTTTGATGCTGCCGCGCAAAAAAAATTACTACAGCAGCTGCAAGACCCACGTGCCATTGCGATTGGTGAAATTGGCTTAGATTATCATTGGGAGCAAAATCCGGCTCCGACAATTCAACAAGCGGTTTTTATTCAACAATTGCAATTGGCTCAGCAATTACACTTGCCAGTCAGCATTCATACGCGGGATGCGCTGGAGGATACCTATGCGATTTTAAAACAGCATTGGCCCGCACATGGTGTGATTATGCATAGCTTCAATGGCAGTTTAGCTTGGTTGGATAAATTTTTGGCTTTGGGGTGTTATATTTCTTATAGTGGTGTGGTTTCTTTTAAGAATGCGCCTGAAGTACGAGCCGCAGCGATACAAACGCCACTGGAGCGTCTCTTGGTTGAAACCGATGCGCCATATTTGACGCCGGAACCGCACCGCGGAGAAATGAATCAACCAGCTTTTAGTCGTTTTGTGGTTGAAGCCGTGGCCAAGTGCCGGCAAGAAAGTGTGGCAACCATTGCGGCGCAAACATATCAAAATGCACATGAGGTTTATGATTTAAATGGAAAAAATTAAAGAAGTCATTGTTGTGGAAGGGCGTGACGATACGGCCCGCCTTCAACAAGTTTTTGGTAACGCGATTGATACGATTGAAACCAATGGCTCGGCAATTAATGATGAGACGATTAAGTTGATTCAGCAAGCGCAGGCCAAGCGGGGCGTGATCGTGATTACCGATCCCGATTTTAATGGTGAACGTATTCGCCGAAAAATCGTGGAACAAGTTCCCGGTGTCAAGCAAGCTTTTTTACGCCGGCAAGATAGTGTCCCTGCTAATCGTCACGGGAGTTTAGGCTTGGAACATGCGAATGCCCAGGTTATTAAACAGGCGTTGCAATCCGTCTTTACCACCGATCAAGCTGCAACTAATTTAATTACGCAACAGGACTTATTAGATTGGCATTTGATTGGCGCTAAAGAGTCCAGACATTTACGTGAGTTGGTTGGTGATGAGTTGCATATTGGTTACGCCAATGCTAAACAATTTTTACGGCGGTTAACAATGTTACAAATTACACCCCAGCAGTTAGCGCAAGCGGTGCAAAAGGTTCAAGGGAGTATTCATGGTAGTTGAAAAGTATGATATTGCTGATCCATTACGGACACAAGCAATTTTAAATCAGTATCAAATTCATGCTAAAAAAAGTTTAGGACAAAATTTTTTACAAGAGCCTACGGTAATTGATCAAATTGTGGCCAGTGCTCAGATTACGCCGGGGGATGTGGTTTTAGAAATTGGTCCGGGAATTGGGGCGCTCACGCAACAATTGGCGAAAGTGGCGCAGCATGTTTATGCGTTTGAGTTAGATGCGGATTTGATTACGCTGTTGCAGGAAAATTTGGCGGATTATCATAATTTAACAATTATCCAAGCTGATTTTTTGCAAGTTGATTTAGCTAAATTTGTGCAAACCGAACATTTAACGCAAGCTAACTTGAAGGTAGTTGCTAATTTACCGTACTATATTACGACGCCTATTTTATGGAAATTATTGCAAGCGCCAGTGACTTTGCAGCGTTTAGTTTTGATGATGCAAAAAGAAGTTGCTCAAAGAATTACTGCGACTCCAGGACACCGTGAGTTTGGTGAATTAAGTGTTAATGTCCAGACTAAAGCGACCGTGAAAATTGAACAACTGGTTGATAAAAAAGCTTTTGTGCCCCAACCAAAGGTGGATTCCGCTGTGGTTAGTTTAGATTTAGCACAACGTCCTGATTACCAAATTGATGATGAAGTTTGGTTTGAACGAGTTGTGAAAGCAGCTTTTCAGCAAAAACGTAAGAATTTGTGGAATAATTTGTTAGTATTAGTGGGTAAATCGCCGGTTAATAAGCAAAAACTAGAAACGGTGTTTACCAACTTGAATTGGCAACATCAAGTGCGAGCCGAACAGTTAACGATTGAACAATTGGAGCAATTAACACAACAGCTAAAACAACAATTTGCCTAAAAGTGCTGTTTTTTAGCTAAAAAATTGAAATTTTCATTGTTTAATGGTAGAATTTGTGCTAAAGGGGTTGAGTTAATGCCAATAACATTTGATTCTATTAAACGTACATTGGATAATCACTTGGGCGAAGGAATTACAGTTGTTGCCCAAGTTGGACGTAAAAAAGTTACTCGCCGCCACGGCAAGTTAGCTGAAACATTTCATTCTGTTTTTGTAGTTGATTTGGATCCAACAGAAAATTCATTTGAACGTGTTTCTTATAGTTATGCTGATTTGTTGACTAAATCAATTGAATTGTCATTTGATTAGATTGTCTTGAGGACAATCTTTTTTTATGCTTTTTTTACAGTAATACATGCCAGTTTTTGCCGATAACACTGGTCTTATGTTATAAAAAATAAAAAATGCCCGTCAACTTTTTCCAGTTGTACGAACATTATTTGAGTAAATTTTGTGATCTGATCGAATTATTGGTCAGTTGGCACCCTGTGATTTCTCGCGAATAGTTGCCGCGGAACTTTCTAATTGTGCTTGCTCTTGGGGAGTAAGTTGCAGCTCAATGGTTTTGATTACGCCATCGCGCCCCACAATCGCCGGATATGACATGTAAGTGTGATATTTGTCTTGATAACTAGAAATAGGTAATTCACTTTTGGCATCACTTAAAATGGTTTTAATAAGACGAATCGCTGCCGCTGTGACGCCATAATTAGTATAATGCTTACCCTGGAAAACAGTCGCACCACCGAATTTAATGGTCTCATTAAGGTCAGCCAATTTCCAAGGGGCATTTTGAGCTAAGTCAACAATCGGTTGTTCTAAAACTTTGACAGTTGACCAAGCTGTAAATTGAGAATTGCCATGCTCACCTAAGGTGAACCCTTGAACAGAACGGGGATCAACATCGAACTTTTGGGCCACGACTTTTTTCATGCGCGCAGTGTCTAATAGTGTGCCGGTGCCCAGCACGTGCTTTTTAGGCAAACCAGTTAATTCTTGGTATAAACTGGTTACTGCATCAACAGGATTAGAAATGACAATTAAAATCCCGTCAAAGCCACTGTTTTTAATAGCATCGGTGATTGGTTGCAATTGTTCTTTATTGTACTTTAATTCTGCAAAGCGATCACCTTTGGCGGTCAATGAAATCTTTCCTAAGGTGCTGACAATGATTTGAGCATCTTTTAAAGCGGCATAGTCATTAACCGTGATATTCACATGATGGTCAAGGTTAGCCATGGAATCTTCAAAATCTATTTTATCCGCGTTAACTTTAGCTTCATTTGTATCAATTAAGACTAAATCATTAACTAAGCCAGTAATCACTAAATGATGCGCTAGAGTGTCACCAACATGACCATCACCGATAATTCCAATTTTCACTGACATAATAAATTACTCCTTTTGAATTAGATAGATGATTGAGTACCAAGCAAAATTTTAATAAGTTGCGCCAAAGAACAGGTACCTAAGCACTATCAGATTGAAGTGGGGGATGACAAGCTGGTGCTTTAGCAATACTTGTGATCGGTTACACCCACCTTTTCCATTATAGATGTTTGGCAATAATTATTGGTAATTAATTTGGTAAAGTTGTGCCAAATTCTTATCAATAGATGAATCATTGATGTCTGCTAAAAGGTACTTTGTTTCAAAATGTTCGGTTTCTCGGTATAATATTAATAAAAATAGAATTTAAGTAGGTATATTTCATGAAAATTCGTCGTAGTGAACGTTTAATTGATATTACGCATTATTTAGAGCAACGACCATATCAGTTAGTTCCGCTGACTTTTTTTGCGCAAAGGTATCATTCGGCCAAATCTTCCTTGAGCGAAGATATGACGATTATTAAGCAGGCCTTTTTGCACGCACATATCGGCTTAGTAGAAACAGTGCCGGGAGCCGGTGGTGGAGTTATTTTTACACCCGGAATTGATCAAGCGACAGCTCAAAAATATTTAACAGAATTAAAAGAGCAGTTAGCTGATGCCCAGCGGATTTTACCTGGCGGCTATTTATATTTGTCAGATCTCTTGGGGAATCCGACAATTTTGGATAAAATAGGTCAATTAATTGCGACGCAGTATGCGAAGCAAGACATTGATGCCATTATGACGATGGCCACCAAGGGCATTCCGATTGCCCAAAGTGTTGCTGAATACTTAAATGTGCCGTTTGTGATTGTTCGCCGCGAGTCCAAGATTACAGAAGGCCCGACTTTAAGCGTTAACTACACAGCTGGTTCCTCCGATTATGTGGAGAAAATGGAATTATCAAAACGTAGCTTAGCGGCAGGATCGAAAGTCTTGGCGGTTGATGATTTTATGAAGGGTGGCGGAACGGTGTTAGGCATGGAAAATTTGATTCAAGAATTTTCCGGTCAGTTGATCGGAGTAACTGTTTTAGTTGAAGTTCGAGAACCAACCATGGTTAAGACACAGGCAACTTCCTTATTCCAAATTCAACCGTTAGCACATCAAGATCAACAAGTGCAAATTTCGTTAGGCAACTATTTAGAACGAACGGACTTCAGTCGCTTTGAAACAAAAGATTGAGTGCTCTAAAACAATAATGTATGATTGTATAGGTAAAGATTTATAAATTTAGTGAAGTGAAGGAATTTTCATGTCTGAACGTTTTACGGTAATTTTGGCTGCTGGTAAGGGCACAAGAATGAAGTCCCAACTTTATAAAGTGTTGCATCCAGTTTGTGGACGGGCCATGGTCGACCATGTGCTAACGCAAGTCGAGCAAATTCATCCCAGCCAGATTGTCACGGTCGTGGGTTTTGGTTCTCAACAAGTTCAAGAACTATTACAAGAACGTACATCTTATGCTTTGCAAAAAGAACAGTTAGGCACTGCTCATGCAGTTTTGCAAGCTGAGGAATTATTGGGAACTAAAAAAGGTACAACCTTAATTATTAGTGGTGATACACCTTTATTTACTGCTGCTACTTTAGAAAAGTTGTTTGCTTTTCATGAACAAAATCAAGCTGGGGCCACAGTGTTAACGGCCCAAGCCCCGGATCCTTTTGGTTATGGTCGGGTAATTCGGGATCAAAATGATCAAGTTTTACGGATTGTAGAACAAAAAGATGCAACGGTTACGGAACAAAAAGTACAAGAGATTAATACTGGTGTTTATTGTTTTGATAACCAACAATTATTTACTTATTTGCATCAAGTGAATAATGATAATGCTCAAGGTGAATATTATTTGCCAGACGTTATTGGGATGATGCAAGCTGATCACAAGCGGGTGTTAGCGTACCAGATGGCTGATTTTTCAGAGTCTTTAGGCGTTAATGATCGCGTGGCATTGGCCCAAGCTACTAAATTAATGCAGCTGCGGATTAACCAAAAATTAATGCGTTCGGGAGTGACGCTAACGTCTCCTGAACAAACTGCGATTGATGTTGATGTCCAAATTGGTCCGGATACAACCATTGAAGGCGGTGTAGTCATCAAAGGCCAGACGAAGATTGGTCAAAACTGCTATATTACGAGTGGCTCCAGAATTGTTGATTCAACGATTGGTGATGGCGTAACAATTACTAGTTCTACTTTGCAAGAAGCAACGATGGCAGATCAGAGTGATATTGGACCACATTCACATCTCAGACCCCAAGCACATATTGGTCAACAAGCGCATGTTGGTAATTTTTGTGAAGTCAAAAAGGCAACTTTGGGGGCCCGCTCTAAGATGGGGCATCTGAGTTATTTAGGCGATGCCACTGTTGGCAGTGATGTTAACATTGGTTGTGGCGTGGTTTTCGTAAACTATGATGGTGTCCAGAAATGGTCCACTGAGGTAGGCGATCATGCCTTCATTGGTAGTAATTCGAATTTAGTGGCACCATTAAAGGTGGCCGATCATGCGTTTATCGCTGCTGGTTCCACGATTACCAAGGACGTGGCCTATCACGATTTAGCTTTAGGGCGTGCTCGGCAAGTTAATAAAGCTAATTACTGGTCGCATTTGCCAGTAGCTGATGATCAAAGTTGGAATGATTAATTGATTAAAAGAAAGTTGAGAAAATAATGTCTACACTGAGAGCTAATAGTCCCATGAAAATCTTTGCGTTGAATTCTAATAAACCTTTAGCAGAAAAGATTGCTAAAGAAGTCGGAGTACCATTAGGTAAGTCTTCGGTCAAACGTTTCAGTGATGGAGAAATTCAAATTAATATTGAAGAAAGTATCCGGGGTTCTGAAATTTTTATTATTCAATCAACCTCCGCACCAGTCAATGATAATTTGATGGAATTATTAATCATGATTGATGCTTTACGCCGCGCTTCAGCAGCGATGATTAATGTGGTCATTCCTTATTATGGCTATGCCCGTCAAGATCGCAAAGCGCGGGCGCGAGAACCAATTACCTCTAAATTGGTGGCTAATATGTTACAAACTGCGGGGGCTGATCGGATCTTAGCTTTAGATTTACATGCCGTCCAAATTCAAGGCTTTTTTGATATTCCTGTTGATCATTTAATGGGGGCACCATTATTAGCTGACTATTTCTTAGAAAAGGGTCTTGATCAAGATGCTGTCGTGGTTTCACCCGATCATGGTGGCGTAGTGCGGGCTCGGAAATTAGCCGAATTTTTAAAAGCACCGATTGCGATTATTGATAAGCGCCGTCCGCGACCAAATGTATCCGAAGTGATGAATATCATCGGTGATGTGAAAGACAAACGGTGTATCATTATTGATGATATGATCGATACGGCCGGAACAATTTCGTTAGCGGCCCAAGCGTTAATGAATGCGGGTGCGAAGGAAGTCTACGCTTCTTGTACACATGCAGTGTTGTCAGGTCCGGCAATTAGTCGTTTAGAAGAGTCACCAATTAAGCAAGTGATTGTAACGGACTCTATTCAATTGCCTGAAGAAAAGAAAATTGATAAAATGGTCCAAATTTCGGTGGCACCATTGATGGGTGAAGCCATTAAGCGGATTTATGACAATGCGCCAGTTAGTCCATTATTTAAAACTAGATTTAAACGACACTAGTCATTAACCTAAGGCTGGGGAACAAGGTATTAATCAGTTTACTTTTCCAGAATAGTAGTTTAACTGGAATAAATATCTGAATTCCAGTTCTTTTGACATAATGTTGGTAATAAAAAAAGCTATGACCACGGTTTGTTCTTGATTGCTCAAGAAACAACTGTTGCCATAGCTTTTTAAATGTTATCACTTATTTAGTTTAAGAATGATTTTGCTTTTGTAAAAGATCACGAATTTCTTGTAAGTACTGGACTGATAATGCATCATTACTCGGCTGTTCTGGTTCTGCTTGAGCGTGTGGTTTTTCTAACGCGTTTAATCCTTTGACAATTAAAAAAACGACAAAGGAAATAATCAAGAATTCAATGACTGCATTTAAAAAATCACCCACGCGAAACATTCCCAATTTGATAGACGATAAATCAATTTTTCCTAAAAACAATCCAATAAAGGGATTCAGGATGTATTTAGTTAAGGCGCTGACAATTTTATTGAAAGCTCCGCCCACAATTACCCCTACGGCCAAGTCCACGACACTACCGCGTGCAATAAATTCTTTAAATTCTTTTAACATGAACACCAAACTCCTCTTTGCCAAAAGTAGGGTCACAACTAATAATTCAAAGTTGAGATGAGCGTATTGAGGTGGTTTTTGAATAGCAAACCGTCTTTATGATCCCAACTTTTTGTTAAGTAAACCCTCTTCTTAATCATAGCTAATCTTGCAAAGAATTGTTACGAATATGACTTTGAAATTCGCTTAATGCGGCTTTAAAGGTGGAACTTTGCGGATCAGCGAGCATTTCTTTAGGAAAATAGAACCGATGATCGCCACTGACACGACCGCTGAGCGCCTTGACAATGGGACTGACTGTTGAGAGTTCTTGCAAGGTGCCATCAGGCTGCATTAATTCAATCTGAGTTTTGGGTTCTTTAGAAGACGGGTCATATAAATCATAGGGCAAATCAAAACTGTTGTTAACCGCAGTATAAAAGTTGGGATCAAAACCAGCCGCTTCAACGAGAGCTTGCATTTTGGCAATTAATGGTGTTTGTTGTTCGGTAAAGGTAATTGATTTAAAAGGAATCCGATCGAGAAAGTGGTGCGCTAAATTCCGTAAAATTGCATCCGGGTGCTCCCGCCATAAATTAAAGTAGGTGTTGAGAGCATCGTCATCTAAGCGCACATAATCTTGAACGCTTATCTGATTTTCAAAGAATGGAATGAGTAAACTGGGCGTTTCTAAACCAACGAGTTGGCTATTCTCATAGAGAAATTTAGCTCGGTGTAACAATTTAGTCAGCACGACTTCCATCCCCCGAGAAACCGGGTGAAAATAAACTTGTTGATACATCTGAAAACGCGAGACAATGTAATCTTCAATGGCGTGCATGCCCCCAATGTCAAAGGCAATTCCGTTTTGGTAAGGACGAATGACCCGCATAATGCGCGTTAAATCAAACATGCCATATTGGGTACCAGTAAAGTAAGCATCCCGCAATAAGTAATCCATGCGGTCAGCATCAATTTGACTAGAAATCATTTGGACCACCTGAGCGTTGGGGTAGGTTTTGGCAATTACGCTGGCAACTTGTGCGGGAAATTCCGGACTAACTTGACGCAAGACTTGATTAACCTGAGTTTGTGGCGAAGTAATAATCTGTTGGGTCCATTGTTCGTGATCAGTATGAAAGATATGTTCAAATGTGTGAGAATAAGGTCCGTGTCCGATATCATGCAATAAAGCAGCACATAAAGCCACTAGGCGCTCGTGATCATCCCATAAACCATCACCAGGATGTTGGGTGGGATAATTTTGTTGAAAAGAATCACAAATTAAACGCGTAACTTCGTAAACGCCAACACAATGTGTGAAACGTGAATGTTCAGCACCATGAAAAGTAAATGAGGTGGTTCCTAATTGTTTGACACGGCGCAAGCGTTGAAATTCTGGGGTATTGATTAAATCTAAAATAATGCGATAGGGGACGTGAATATAGTTATGAACTGGATCGCGTAAAACTTTTTCGCGGGGTAAAAAATCAATTTTATTCATGTAGACTCTCCTTGATGATATGATTTAAACGTTGTTGTTGTTCTAATTTGGCATTCATAGTAGCAGTATAATTTGGCAATTGTTGCAGCTGGGCGGGAGTAATATCTGAAATTGTAAATTGTTGTTGACAAACTTGCAATAATTGGTGTTTAAACAGCATGACACTCAGCTCGTTAGCTGTCAAAGCTGCTAATGTGTTCATTGTCTGTGGATCAACATCTGGATAAACATCGTTGTGTGCTTGATTAGCTAATTGATAAAATTGCTGAATAATTTGCCCACGCTTGAACTGGTCACCGTTGATTGAAATATAGGCCATAATGGCTAAACTTTGGTGTTGGCGCCGTTGAGCAATACCGGCAAATTTTTGATGATTAATGACTAAATCAAAATTACCTGGACAGTAAGAATTTTTAACCTCGTAATGTGTTAGGTTGATGTTTGGCAAGCAACCTTGAATTAAGTCCAACATTAATTCATAGCCTTGATCAATTGAGAATTTCTCTGCATTGGGCAATAGTAAACTAATATTTAAGACACCAGGATCGCTCACAACTGCTAAACCACCAGAGTTGCGAATGATTAAGTGATAATTTTGTTGATTTAAGTAACGCAAACCATTCGCAAAATGATCCAAATGTTTATCGCGTAAACCACAAATCACTGTCGGACTAGTTTGCCAAAATTGGAGCAAGGGCTGCTGAATTGTTTGGCAGTAATCTAAGAGATAATCAGTCTCTGGAAAAATAGTTTGAATTTGCGTCGGTGTTTGATAATTGACATCATAAATTAATAATTTTTTTTCTAGCATAATTTTCCTCACAATTTAATAAATAGCTTATAATAAGTACAGTCAAATAAAACGAGGTGAATAATGTGGAACGAACTGCTCAAGATATTCAAGTGCAATTAAAAACGCAGGTTATACAAGAAGGGCAAGTTCATAATTATCGGGTTGATCAAACCGGACAAGCGGTGATTATGGGTGATAAACTATATATTCGTTACCAGGAATCACCAAAAGAACAAGAAAATATTAAGGTGATTGTTAAAATTGCCACCAATAATCAAATCACGATTAAGCGCCAAACGGGTGAACACTTAACCACGAATATGATGTTCGACCAACAAAATGATCAAGCTTTTAATTATATGACAGAGTATGGTCAAATTCCGTTAGTATCACATACTAACCAGTTGCAAGTGGCAGTGTCGAAAATGCCGTTATCGGGTAGTGTGCACTTAGATTATTCACTGCATTCAGGAACTAATTTGGTGGGAGATTACAAGTTACAATTGATTTTTAGTTAAGTAATCTGTAATATTAGAACTAGACTGTTGAAAGAGGTTGGAACCAAAGTTGCTCACGAGTTGAGCATTCTATAACAGATAGTCGTTTGAAGTTTTGGACCTTCCTGGTGCAATTGGCAGGAATGAAGAGGTAGTTCAGGACTTTTTGAAACGTTATTGACAAGCGGTGTTTTTAATTGTCTCAATTATAAACATCCTCTTTTGGTTCCATCCACGTTGAAAGGACGTGTACGTAGTTGGCTTTAGAACTCAAACAATTCGATGGCGAAGACAAAAAAGATTTGTCCATGATCGAAGTAGCGCACGCAATCTTGGAACAAAAAGGCTCAGTGCTCCCCTTTGCGGATATTGTGAATGAAATCCAGCAATTCATGGGTAAAAGTGATAGCGAGATTCGTGAACGGTTACCGCAATTTTATACAGATTTAAATGATGACGGCGGCTTTATTTCTTTAGGTGAAAATGTCTGGGGACTACGTACGTGGTATCCTTATGATTCTGTTGATGAAGAAGTCAACCATCCTGAAGATGCAGATAATGTTAAAGCACCGACGTTAAAACGCGTTAACGCTTTCTTGGATGATGAAGACGATGACGATGATGTCATTGACTATGATGACGATACCGTCGACACAGGTGATGATGACGAGGAAGACTCTAATGATCACACGCCAGATTTATCGAAGTTTTCACATCAAGATCTAACTTTTGGCAATACGGATGATAGTGACATCGATGACGATCCGACTGATGATTTGCAGGATGGTATTGAAGGCGATCTGAGTGAGTTTTCTGATGAAGACGATGACGATGATTCTGATGCTGAATAAGCACAGTCATTATAACATAGCCTAAATCTAATTTGACAAGATATTTAATTCATTGTAAAATACCGCTTGGGCACTTTACAATGTGCAATAAAGGCTCTCTGTTCTTATAGAATAGGGAGCTTTTTTAGTTTTGAATGGAAGCTGATTGACAAAGAGACTTCTGCTTTTGTTTCTGGCTTTCGTTTAAGGTTTAAATCATTAATCTTTCCCTCAATTAATTTTCAAAGGAGTAAATTGAATGACCAAATATATTTTTGTCACTGGTGGTGTTGTTTCGTCTTTAGGCAAAGGGATCGTCGCTTCATCTTTGGGACGTTTGCTAAAAAATCGTGGCTTGAAGGTGACTTTACAAAAGTTTGACCCGTATCTCAACGTTGATCCAGGAACGATGAGTCCATATCAACACGGAGAAGTTTTTGTCACAGATGATGGTGCGGAAACTGATTTGGATTTAGGTCATTATGAACGCTTCATTGATAATGATTTGAACAAATATTCCAACGTCACAACTGGAAAATTGTACGCCGAAATTCTACGCAAAGAACGTAAAGGTGAGTACAATGGGGCTACTGTCCAAGTGATTCCACACGTAACGAATATGATTAAAGAAAAGATTATGCGGGCTGCTACAACCACGGATTCAGATGTGATCATTACAGAGGTTGGGGGCACAGTCGGCGATATTGAATCTTTACCTTATTTAGAAGCTTTACGCCAAATGAAATCCGAAGTAGGTTCGGAAAATGTAGTTTATATTCATACAACGTTGGTTCCTTATTTACGCGCCGCTGATGAAATGAAAACTAAGCCGACACAGCATAGTGTCAAGGAATTACGGGGCTTGGGTATTCAGCCTAATATTTTGGTTGTGCGGACAGAAAAGCCAATTTCACAAGGAATGCGCAATAAAATTGCTTCATTTTGCGATGTTGATCCTGAAGCCGTGGTGGAATCGATGGATGTACCAACACTTTATTCAGTACCTTTGAATTTACAAAAACAAAATCTGGACCAAATTGTCTGTGATTACTTGCATTTAGATGTCCCACAAGCTGATATGAGTGAATGGAAGAAGCTAGAACAGCGGGTATTGAACTTGAAGCATCAGACTAAAATTGCTTTGGTGGGTAAATACGTTGATTTAAAGGATGCTTACATTTCCATTAATGAAGCTTTGAAACATGCTGGCTTTTGTTTTGACACCGATATTGGCGTCGTGCGGATTAGTGCGGAAGAAGTAACCAAAGATAATGTTGCTGAAAAATTAGCAGGTGTCGATGGTTTAATTGTTCCTGGTGGGTTTGGTACCCGTGGTTTGGAAGGAATGATTCAAGCAATCCAGTATGCCCGTGAAAATGATTTGCCATTTTTGGGAATTTGCTTGGGTATGCAAATGGCTAGCATTGAATATGCTCGTAATGTGGCTGGAGTTAAAGATGCTACTAGTGGTGAAGTTGACGAAAATGCGCCGCATAAAGTCATTGATTTAATGGCGGATCAAAAAGACGTGGAAGATATCGGTGGAACTTTACGATTAGGTTTATATCCTTGCAAGTTAAAACCGAATACCTTAACAGCCCAGGCTTATGCCGGCCAAAGTGTGATTCAAGAACGTCATCGTCATCGTTATGAATTTAATAATGATTATCGAGAATTATTACAAGATAAAGGTTTAGTTATGTCTGGGGTTTCGCCAGATAATCATTTAGTAGAAATTATTGAATTGCCGAAGAATAAATTCTTTGTGGGGACACAATATCATCCAGAATTTCTGTCGCGTCCGAACCGCCCAGAACCAATTTTTAAAGAATTTATGAAAGCTGCTAGCAACTTGTCCGAAATAGACTTTTAAAGACCAATAATAGGTGTACTTTGCGTACAGTTTATATTATTATTTTATAGTGGGATTTATTATTATTGATAACTGACCATCACTATCTCGTGTATTATAAAATAATGATAATAATCTATTGAGGCAACGACTAACAAAGAAGGATTGAAAATTATGGCAGAAATGGTTATTCATGGGGGAAAAAGACTTTCCGGATCAGTCACTATTGGTGGCTCTAAAAATAGTACAGTAGCAATTATTCCCGCGACCATTTTGTCAGATACGCCGGTCGTTTTAGATTCTGTACCGCAAATTAGGGATGTTTATAACTTAATGGATCTATTACAGGAAATGGGCGTTAAATCACAGTTTAAAGATGAAGTTTTAAAAGTTGATCCAACTGCGATTTTTCCGATTTCTTTATCACATAGTAAAGTTAATAGTTTACGTGCATCTTATTATTTTATTGGTTCTTTATTAGGACGATTTGGCAAGGCAGTGGTTGGTTTTCCTGGTGGGGATGATATTGGTCCGCGGCCGATTGATCAACATATTAAAGGTTTTAAGGCTTTAGGTGCGCAAGTATCTGAAAAAGATCATTGTATTGTCGTTGAAGCGCCTGAAGGTTTACATGGAGCCCGGATTTTCTTGGATATGGCTTCAGTGGGAGCCACTATTAATATTATTTTGGCTGCTGTCAGAGCACAGGGAACGACCATCATTGAAAATGCTGCTAAAGAGCCTGAAATCATTGATTTGGCAACATTTTTGAATAATATGGGTGCCAAAATTCGGGGTGTGGGTACACAAACTATTCGTATTACGGGTGTGCAAAGTTTACGCGCCACTAATGCGCACACGATTATTCCCGATCGGATTGAAGCCGGAACTTATTTATCCATTGCAGCGTCAATGGGTGACGGTATTTTAATCAAAAATATTATTGCGGAACATTTAGATGCTTTTTTGGCTAAAGTTCAAGAGTTAGGTGTCCATATTGATGTTCGCGAGGATAGTATTTTTGTCTATCCAAACAGTCAATTGAGTGGGGTGGAAATCAAGACCAGTCCTTATCCGGGTTTTGCCACTGATTTACAACAACCCTTGACTCCTTTATTGTTCCGTGCCGATAGTAAAAGCACGATTATTGATACCCTTTATCCGAAGCGGACACGCCACGTCCCCGAATTAATCAAAATGGGTGCGAATATTAAAGTTGTCGAAGGCAAAATTGAAGTAACGCATACTGATGATTTAATTGGCGCTGAAGTAACTGCAGAAGAAATTCGTGGTGGTGCTAGTTTGATGGTGGCGGGACTGATGGCTTCAGGCACGACAGTCATTCATCAAGCTGAAAATATCATGCGGGGTTATGACCGAATCATTACGAAATTACGCAATTTGCGCGCTGATGTTTCCTATAATGGAAAACAAGAATTTTAATATCGGACAGTCAGCTGGTTGCGTCCTTATTTGTTTAGTGCTATCATAACAAGTTGTTAGTCAAATTAATCTCTAGATCAGCAAATGGTCTAGGGCCAAGGAGTGTCAATTATGAAAAAAGGAATCCATCCTGATTACCATGAAGTTGTTTTTATGGACTCAGCAACGGGTAAGAAGTTTTTAGCTGGTTCAACAGTTCAATCAAATGAAACTACCGATTATGAGGGTAAAGAATATCCTTTGATTCGGGTTGAAATTACTTCTGATTCTCATCCATTCTACACTGGTAAGCAAAAGTTTACACAAGCTGATGGTCGAATCGATCGTTTCAACAAGAAGTATGGCTTGACAGAAAAATAATTGTTTTACTAAAAAAACGTCCTCAATTACGAGGACGTTTTTTATTGGCCAATATTTTCGGCTCAGAATTAGTAGTTAAGTTATTCTTAGTAGACTATTGGTTAACATTGTCTTTTAATTTAGGTTTCTTGGTCACTTGTTGAACAAAACCTAAATTGATTAGCTCTAAGAAAGCGGTAGATAAGAAGACCATGGCGTAACCTAAGGTTCCTGAAACTAACGATCCTAATAAAGGACCGGCAAAATTGCCAATGTACATAAAACTTTGATTATAGCCGAAGATCCGGCCAGAAATTTCATGCGGACTTTCTTTGGCTAAAATAGTTTGAACTTGAGGGAGTAGGGCAGCGTTTGAAATACCCACTAAGAAGCGTAAAGCCATTAGTTGCCAAACATTAGTGACAAAAGCTTGTGGAATATAAACGATAGTTGCAAAAATGAGTCCCACAATTAAGACTCGTTTAGTCCCAATGCGGTCACCTAAAGCGCCTAGGCGCGAAGCTAACAGTGCGGATGGAATTCCCGGCATGGCAGTAACTAAACCACTAATAAAGGCCACTTTACCTTGACCATGCATTAATTGATGTACGTACAAACTAATAATAGGGTTAATCGAATTATTAGCTGTTTGAATAATGAAGGTCGTGATACACATGCCAATAATAATTTTGGGATTAGGAATTTGGTGGTACACTTCTTTAAAGGTTGCCTGTTGATCTTTAGGTACCGGAGTAAAGTCTTCTTTGACGAAAAATAGACAAAGAACGAAGGCACTCAATAACAAAATACCGGTAATCAAGAACGGTAGGCGGTAACCGAAGGATTGTGCGATCACGCCCCCAATTAACGGCCCCAATAGATTACCTGTCACGGTTCCGGTTGTTAAGGTTCCCAAAGCTTTACCTACATTTTTGGAGGGCGCAGTTGTAGCAATTAAAGTGTTAGAATTGCTAATATATCCTGAAAAGATGCCTTGAAGAGCCCGTAAAATTAACAATTCATACACATTAGTGACGATAGACATACAACCAATCACGATAGCCATGCCCAGTGAGGCCCTTAAGATAATGGTCTTACGTCCTTTTCGGTCTGCTAATTTGCCCCACATCGGAGAAATAGCCGCGGAAACTAAAAAGGTAATGGAATATGTAATTCCCGACCAAAATGATAATTGAGCATTACTAAAATGTTGTAACGTGTTAATATATAATGATAAAAATGGCACAACCATGCTAAAACCAATGCCGGCAATAAAATTGCCAAACGTTAAGATATACATGTTTCTTTGCCAATATCGATCTTCCTGCATTAATTTCACTTCCATTTACATGAAAATATTATAGCACTCAAAAAGTTAATTTCTGGCAATTATTCTCAATAAAAATAATTAAGGAGTACATTTATGAAAATGCATTTAAGTCAGATTGCGCAATTGCTGCAATTGAAGCAAACCTTTAGTGAGGATCCCATCGTGCGTGATGTGGTTTTTGATAGTCGTAAAGTGACGCCTGGTTCCTTGTTCGTTCCCTTGATTGATCAACGTGATGGTCATGAATTTGTTGCACAAGCACTGAACCAAGGAGCTGTGGCCACCTTGTGGCAAGCGGATCATCCGTTACCAGCTACGAATGTTGAGAATTATTTAGTGGTGGCTGACCCACTAAAAGCAGTGCAACAGTTGAGCCAAGCCTATTTAGCTCAGGTTCATCCCCAAGTAGTGGGCATTACTGGCAGTAATGGCAAAACAACGACGAAAGATATGGTAGCGGCGATTTTAGCGCAAAAATATCGCGTAGCGAAAACACCGGCTAATTTTAATAATGAAATTGGAGTACCGCTAACCATTTTACAAATGGCCCCCGATACGGAAATTTTAGTGGTAGAAATGGGAATGGATCGTCCCGGTCAGTTGACCGCTTTATCAAAATTAGTTTGTCCCGATGTGGCAGTCATTACGATGATTGGTGAAGCTCACATTGAATTCTTCGGCACACGAGCTAAAATTGCGGATGCTAAGATGGAAATCGTTTCGGCTTTAAAAACAACGGGTTTGTTTATTTACAATGGCTCAGAGCCGCTATTGCAAACTAGAGCCCAAACTGTTTCTCAGGCTAAACAAACTTTCGGTCAGCAATCACAATTAGATGTGTATCCGACGATGATTCAGACTTATCAGACACATACTAATTTTAAAATTAACTGGGATGAAAACTTAGAGTTTAGTTTACCGTTAATGGGTGATTATAATGTGGATAACGCTCTAGCAGCCCTGTTAGTAGGTCGACATTATCAAGTGCCATTAACACGAATGCAGTCAGCATTGCGTGATTTTCAACCTACTAAAAACCGGACCCAGTGGTTGCGGACAGCTGCCGGCACACAAATTTTAAGTGATGTCTATAATGCTAATCCGACGGCGATGATTGATGTGATTAAAAATTTTCAAGAATTTCCGATTACGCAACCAGGCCGACGCTTATTAGTGTTGGGTGATATGTTAGAGTTAGGAGAAAAGTCAGCCCAGTTGCATGCTAGTGTGGCACAAGCCATTGATTTTTCTAAAATTAATAAAATTTACTTATATGGTCAACAGATAGCAGCTTTACAAAAAGCTTTACCACCCGATTTTCCAGTAGCTTTTTATGAACTAACCCAAAAGCAGCAATTAATTAATGATTTAAAAACAACGATTCAGGCCAATGATTTAGTTTTATTAAAAGCTAGCAATGGTTTGCACTTAGATGAAGTTGTGCGGGCACTATTGAAATAAATTGCTCCGGTATTTAATTTAAAACTCAAGCGCACAGCTGATTGTAATGGTGTGACGTTCCCGGAAGCAGCAGTTTGCGACTAGCTACGGCCAAGTTCTTAAGTTTAAAAACCAAAACTTAAGTCCTTGAACGAAGCCCTACTTAACTTCTCAATGTTCCATGTCACAGTTGATTTGAGTTAAAGTTCTTTATCTTCAATTCAAAACGTGGTAAAGTAGTTAGCTAGTGAAAGTTTCTGAAAAATAATGATAATGATTACAAGACAGTTGATTTGATACAAAACTAGCCCCTGTTTTGTGATTGACTTTCACAATTCTAGGAGGATATTTTTTGAAATTTAGTGAACTTAATTTAAATGAAGACTTATTAAAAGCAACACAGGAAGCGGGCTTTGAAGAGACAACGCCCATTCAAGAAAAGACCATTCCGCTAGTTTTATCAGGGGTGGACGTCATTGGTCAAGCACAAACCGGTACTGGTAAAACCGCTTCTTTTGGTTTGCCATTATTGCAAACAGTGGATACACATGCACCTTATGTTCAAGCTTTGGTTATTTCACCAACTCGAGAACTAGCTGTGCAGACGCAAGAAGAGTTGCATCGTTTAGGTCGCTATCATCATGTAGCAGTGCAAGCAGTTTATGGTGGTTCCGATATTCGGCGGCAAATTCAAGCTTTGCGTAATCATCCCCAAATTGTCGTGGGCACTCCTGGACGGGTTTTGGATCATATTAAGCGCCATACTTTAAAATTAGACCATGTCCAAACGGTTGTGTTAGATGAAGCAGACGAAATGTTGGATATGGGCTTTGTTGAAGATATTGAAAATATCTTGAAGAATGTGCAAGCGGATCATCAAACCTTACTTTATTCAGCAACCATGCCGCGGCCAATTATGAATATTGCTGAAAAGTTTATGAAGGATCCCAAAATAGTTCAAATTAAGTCTAAGGAATTAACCGCAGATAAAATTGAACAATATATGATTCGTTCTAAGGAATATGAAAAGTTTAATACCATGACTCGGTTATTTGACGTTCAAAAGCCAGAACTAGCCGTTATTTTTGGGCGGACCAAACGGCGGGTTGATGAAATTACTCGGGGGTTAAAAGCACGGGGCTATAATGCTGAAGGTATTCATGGTGATTTGTCCCAACAAAAACGGATGAGTGTTCTGAAGCAATTTAAAGCGGGAAAATTAGAATATTTAGTGGCAACGGATGTTGCTGCGCGAGGCTTAGATATTTCTGGTGTTAGTCACGTATTTAACTATGATATTCCCCAAGATCCAGACAGTTATGTGCATCGAATTGGTCGGACGGGTCGTGCCGGTCGTTCTGGAATTTCCATCACGTTTGTATCACCAAATGAAATGAGTTATTTACGCGCAATTGAGCAATTAACTAAGGTGCGGATGTTGCCTTTAAAACCACCCACTGATCAACAAGCATTAGCTGGACAGCTAGAAGATGCAACTAAAAAGATTGCTGAACAAATTAGCCATGGTAAATTGGATAAGTTTCAAACAGTGGCACAACAGTTATTGGAACAATATGATGATGTTCAATTAGTTGAATTATTATTGAAGAATTTGACGAAAGATCCCGAAGCCATTCCGGTAAAGATTACGCCAGAACGGCCATTGCCGAGTCGCCATAACCGTAATTACCGTGGTGGTAATGATCGCCGGTCACATTCTCGTTATCGGGGTAACGACCGTCGGCGGCACAATAATAATGATCGCCGGCATTATTCCCATGATGACCGGCAAAAACGCAACAATAATAATAACAACCATCATCGTAACTTTACAATTAGGACTAATAGTAGTCGGTAAAGGAGTTTCAGTTGATTCAAGGCTTAGGAATTGACATAGCAGGAATTGAGCGCATTTGGCAGGCTTATCAAAAACAGCCCCGTTTTTTAACCAAAGTTTTAACGGTAGCAGAACAAAATGTATTTCATCAATATCGCGGTCAGCGTCAAAAAGAGTTTTTGGCGGGCCGCTTTTCTGCTAAAGAGGCTTTTAGTAAAGCTTTGGGCACCGGTATTGGGCCGGTTAGTTTTCAAGATTTAACAATTTTAAATAGTGATAATGGACAACCTTATGTTAAACAAAAGGTATATACTGGAACTGTTTGGATTTCGATTTCACATACTCAAACTTATGTAATGACCGAAGTTATCTTGGAAAAAGGAAGTGGTTCAGATGCAACCTTCAATCCACCGTCCGACAATGATCACGATTGATCGGCAGGCACTAAGACAGAATTATTTGACTTTTCGGCAATTGGCCGGTCCTCAGCGGCAAGTTTTTGCAGTTGTGAAGGCTGATGCTTATCATCATGGTGCGGTAGAAGTGGCTAAAGCTTTACAGGAAGTCCAAGTGGATGGTTTTTGTGTTGCTACTATTGACGAAGCCTTACAATTGCGGCAGGCTCATATTACAGAATCGATCTTGGTCTTAAATGTTGTTCCGGTTGAACAAGCACCGTTGGCGGCACAACATGACATTTCGCTAACCGTCGATAGCTATGAATGGTTAGTGCAAGCTAGTAAACAGGTTAAAACCCCGGTGAAGGTGCATTTAGCTCTGGATACTGGGATGGGGCGGATTGGTTTTCGAATGCCAGCAGATAAGGCAAGTTTATTAGCGGCTTGTCAAATCTTGGAGCAATCACCGTTATTAATTCCGGAAGGAATTTTTACGCATTTTGCGACTGCCGATGAACAGAATTCGGCTTATTTTCAACAACAATGGGCCTCTTTTGAACAGACGGTAACTGCATTGCCACTTAAGTTTACCTATGTGCATATGGCTAATACGGCCACTGCTATTTGGGCGCCAACTTTGGACAACAGTAATTTGGTGCGGCTCGGGATTGGTTTGTACGGACTAAGTCCGGCCGGGAAGTTGCGTAGTGATGTGTCGTTACCTTTAAAACCTGCTTTAAGCTTAACTAGTCAAATTGTTGCTTTGCGCCAGTTACATGCCGGTGACAAAGTCGGCTATGGAGCAACGTATACCGTGCAAGCTGAGTCGGAATGGATTGCCACGGTGCCACTGGGTTATGCTGACGGCTGGCATCGAAATTTGAGTGGTAGTTCGGTCTTAGTAGCAGGGCATAAGTGTCCGATTGTGGGGCGCATTTGTATGGATCAGTTAATGATTAAAGTTCCTCAGCGTTACGCGTTAGGAACTACCGTGACGCTGATCGGTACTCAAGACCAGCAAACTATTAGTGTTGATGATGTAGCTAGTTATGGTCAAACCATTAACTATGAAATTTTATGTTCTCTATCCGAGCGAATTCCCCGCACGTATATTAATTAAGTACTCAACTGAATTAACGTCAGAAGCAGTCCTGTTTTTTAAATTAATTGTGTTAAAATAACATTAAGTTTAAAAAAACAGACTTCTGGAACACTGAACTCTAGCTATGAATAACTTTTAAACAAGATATAATAGTTATTAGCTGATTTTTGGATAATTAGTTGCTAGCGACTGAGTCCGGTAGTTGACAATGATATTTAATTGGTAAAAGATTAGGGGGGAGAATAACCATGGCCGCATTTCAGAAAAATTTTTCCGTTCAATTAGATTCTGATGTCGTCGATCGATTGCAGAAGTATAGCGCTGAAAATGCTTGTGATACTAATTATGTTATTGATGAAGCATTGTTTAACTTCTTTCAGCAAGAGGATCGGATGGTAGGTCAATTAGTTGATGGTTATTTAAATATGGCAGATATTAACGAAGAAATAAGTAATGCTTTTTCAATTTGTGAACAGGAAGTAGATAGGCAAGTCAGTGGCTATTCCAATTAAACGTGGCGACGTATTTTTCGCCGATTTATCACCCGTGGTTGGTTCCGAACAAGGTGGAATGCGACCAGTATTAGTAGTACAAAATAATGTCGGTAATCGTTACAGCCCGACAACCGTTATTGTTGCCATTACTGGGCGAATCGAAAAGCCGAAGATGCCGACGCATGTTGGTATTACTAAGGAAGATGGTTTTAGTAAAGATTCAGTGATTTTAACTGAACAAATTCGCACAATTGATAAGCAACGTTTAAAAGAAAAAGTAACGACTCTGTCAGCAGAAAAAATGAGTGCAGTTGATAAAGCTTTAAGAATTAGTATTCATGTATAAAATTAAGATTGCGATAAAAGATGTTGTAAGTGGAAGTACTAAATAGCATTTGAGAAAGCAGTCTTCACAAAAATGTTCGCAAATTTTTAAAAATTTGTGGGCATTTTTTGTTTTAACTTTTTTTGACTAGCAAAATTAATAATTATCGTACAAAAAAGCTAGTATCTGAGTATAATTATTTATATGAAAAAAACTACAAAGTTCGTCATATTCTTTTTAGCAATCTTCTTACTCGGTGGTCTAGGTTATTATTTGTTTATCGCCGCCGATGGTCTGCATAATCCGTTCACTTACCATCAAGAGGTTTTATTAGATGTACCTTACGAAAATCAACTAGAGGATAATCCTTTAAAAAATGGCTGTGAAGTGACTTCATTGTCAATGTTATTGCGATACTATGGTTTTCACGAAACTAAAAATGACTTGGCAGCTCAGATTGACCGTCAGCCTTTTTTGGTAGATGCGACGCACCATGGTGATCCGCGTAAGGGTTTTGTTGGTAATATCAAAGATGGTTATGCAGCTATGGGCGTTTACGTGGAACCAATTAGTAAGTTGTGTCGGCAAATTGTCGGTAACAAATATCAGGTTCACAGTGGCGAAAATTTACAGCCAGCCGATTTAAAACGTTTGATACACCATGAGAAACCAGTTTGGATTTTGGCTACGTTAGATTTTCAACCAGTGACCAAAAATGATTTGCTCAAATGGAAGACGCCTTCAGGAACAATGACCGTCAGTCCTTTGATTCATTCGGTAGTTGTGACTGGTATTGATCAACATTATTTTTATGTAAATGACCCACTCAAGAAAAAAGATCGGAAAGTTCCAATTAAAAAATTATTGCGTTCCTTTACGGGAATGCGAGCTCAATATTTATATTTAAGTCAAAAATAAATTTGGGTGTTCCTAAATCAACAAAAGCTACTATAATGAATTTTAGAAAGTCTACGGGGTGCTAAATAGCTGAGAACATACTCGTGAACCTGATCTAGATAATACTAGCGCAGGAATAGACACAAAATAAGCTGGCAGCTAATTGTTGATAACTGATCTTGAGATAAGGGAATTGTTTTGAGATCTGGCTGAAGCTGATTAGTTCTTGAACTTATTTTGGTTTCAAGATGTTTTTAAGGCTGTGAACCCCCTTCGACTTTAATTCAATAGTTGGAGGAAACAGTGATGACGAAACAAAGTTTGCAGGTCAAAAGATTAACAGTGATAGCATTAATGATTGCGTTGGATTTTATCCTATCACCAATTTTGAGAGTCGAGGGCATGGCTCCCATGTCGAGTGTTGTCAATATCATTGCGGCGGTATTAATGAATCCGTTCGCTGCGACGTTGATGGCCTTGATTTGTGGGTTAATGCGGATGCTATTTTTAGGTATTCCGCCATTAGCTTTAACAGGAGCGGTTTTTGGCGCTTTTTTAGCGGCATTCTTTTACAAAGTTTGGCCGCATTCGTGGGCAGCTGCTCTGGGAGAAATAATTGGTACGGGCATTATTGGTTCATTATTATCTTATCCAGTAATGGCCTGGTTCACAGGATCAGCTAGTGGCTTATATTTATTCGTTTATACGCCCCGTTTTTTAGGCGCAGCCATTATGGGTTCTATTGTATCTTGTTTATTATTAATTAAATTGGGTAAATTATCTACCTTTCAAAAGATCCAAAAGTTATTTCGTTAAAAAATAAAAAATGAGGCTCGGACCAAAATTGTCCGAGCCTCATTTTAGTATTAAAAAAATTCTTCAATTGACTTTAAGCTTGGGGGAGCTCGTTTAAAATAGTGCCCTTTTGCAAATCATCAATTTCGGCTACGCGAAAGTTGTTTTCTTCTAGTTCATGAACAATTTTTGCTAGCGTAGCTGGTGTCAGTCCCGATTGTAACGTAAATAAATTCCGCCGTACGAGAGCTGTTTTGCGGGCATCCAAGGTTAAGCAACCAGCAATATTAGCATAGCGACTAATAATTGAAGACATAGCTGCTAATTCGCCGCTTTGTCCCGAGGAAATTACCGTTAAGACGTAACTACCAGTATTAATATTCCAGGCTTCAGATAACATATTTAATAATTTAGTATGTGTTAAAATTCCGTAAAAATGGTTGTTCTCGTCTAAAACAGCAATGTAAGGTAAATCTTTAATATTAAAAAAGACTTTAAAAAAGGGAGCGTTCACGGGAATGGTTTTGGTTGCATTCTTGATTAGATAGGTAACTGGTAAGTTCATATCACCCCCACGTGATTTGTGACGGTAAATGTGCATTTTATAAATATTGCCCCGAAAGATTGTTCCCGTTTCATCTAAAATCGGGACACACCGAAAACCAGTATCTTCTAAAATTTGTAAAGCTTCAGCTAAAGTAACTGATTCTTGAACCGTAGTTAAAAATTGTTTTTTTAAAACAAGTGATTTAATCAGCATGATTGTCTCCTTTACTACTCATCGCTGGAAGCAAAATAAGCTGCTGGCCAAAAGGCAACAAACAAAGGTACAATACCTAACCACCAATTTTCTAAAGCAATGCCGCCTAAAACGCATAATACACATAAGACTAATAAAATAATCATGAACTTCTTCATTGATGAACCTCCAATCATTATCTATTATCTTTTATTGTAAAGCCAAGTTCCGGGTTTGACAAATTAATGACGATTAATTTGGCCATAAAAAAAGACTGAAGTGATTGTTACTCTGATTGCTCCAATCTCTAATTCAGTCTTTTGTTTAATTAAATTATTTAATGCCAACTTCTTTAAAGCTATCTTCAGCAACTTTCCGTAATTGCGCTGCAGAATTGTCCATTTTAGCTTTTTCGGCATCAGTTAAAGGAATTTCCAAAATCTTTTGGACACCATTGCGGTTAATCACAGTTGGTGAACTGATGTATAGATCTTGGACACCGTATTGACCGTTCATCCCAACGGATAATGGTAAAACAGTATTTTCATCACGTAACAAAGCTTGGCAGATTCGTGCTAAAGCAGTACCAATACCATAGAAGGTAGCACCTTTAGTATTAATAATGTCGTAAGCAGCATTAACGATGGTATCATTGAGTTCAGCTAATTTTTCTTCAGTTAATTCTGGATGAGTAGCACGCAATTCAGCCATTGTTAAGCCCCCAACTGTTACATGAGACCAGGCAGCAAATTCACTATCACCGTGTTCACCCAAGATATAGCCGTGAACTGAACGAGGGTCAACATTTAATTCTTGACCAACAAATTTCCGTAAACGAGCAGTATCTAGTGAAGTACCAGTACCGATAACCCGTTCTCTTGGGAAACCAGAAATCTTCCAAGTACCATAAGTTAAAATATCTACTGGGTTAGCAGCAACTAAAAAGATTCCATTAAATCCAGAATCAACGATTGGTTTAATGATCGTTTGTAGAATCTTTAAATTCTTATTAACTAAATCTAATCTCGTCTCCCCGGGCTTTTGTGGAGCACCAGCAGTAATGACAACGATATCAGCATCTTTGGCGTCACTATATTCAGCAGAATAAAGTTTAGTTGGATAACTTAAAGGTGTGGCATCAGCAAGGTCCAATGCGTCACCTTTGGTCTTATCTTTAGCAATATCAGTAATGCCAATTTCGTTAGCAATACCTTGTAAAGTCATTGCGTAAGCAAATGTTGAACCAACAGCACCATCACCAACTAATAAAATTTTAGTATGGTTTTTATCTGTAATACTTGTCATGAATTCTACCCCTTTTTTTACTTTGTTAATAACTGCACGACTTGATTTTACCACGCAAGTTTCTGAAAAAAAAGTGGTTTGTGTAATTTGACACTATTAAATTAGACTAAAATAGCCTGAGAAAGCTATTTGAGTTCCATTACTATGACGGATATTTTTTCAAGATAAATGTTATAATCAAGCAGCAATGCTTGTTAAAATTATGTTGAAATCAAAAATTACGAGCTATTAATATTAATTGCTGGGCTTTGTTTTCAACCACAACGAACATTAATTATTAGTGATAACCTAAACACTAGCATTTTAAGCCGCAGGGACTTAAATTTTTTAGAGAAAGATTGAATTGGAAAAATTAAGCAATATTAGTTAATAAATTATGTAATTAAAACTTGAAAACTAGGTGAAAAATTATGAAGGCAATTTTTGGATTAGGCAATCCGGGCGTACAATATGATCAGACAAAACATAATATGGGGTTTATGACAATTGATCAATTGGCCCAGTATTATCAAGTGGAATTAAACAAAAAAGAATGTTCCGCACTAGATGTGCGTTTTAAATTACAGGGCGAAGCAATTTATTTAGTTAAGCCCTTAACATTTATGAATACTTCAGGTAATGCGGTACGAATGCTCATGGATTATTATCAAATTCGTCCGGAAGAAATTTTAGTGATTCAAGATGATTTAGATATGCCAATTGGGAAGGTCCGTTTACGTCAACAAGGCTCAGCTGGTGGACATAATGGTATAAAAAGTATTATCTCTGCGGTCGGAACCAAAGAATTCAAGCGGGTTAAGATTGGAATTGGGCATCCTAAACGTTCACAAGTGATTAATTGGGTGTTAGATCCATTTTCTGAGGCTGATGCGCCCCAGGCGCAAGCTGGCATCCAGCGGGCAGCTGAAGCGATTGAACAATGGATTACTACGGATAATTTTCAACAAACAATGAATGATTTTAATTAGGAGAAAGATAGTGCAACTAGTTGATTTTTTAAAACAAAATCATGATTTGAAAAAATTTATTGCGCAATTACAACCGCAATCAAAACAATTATTGACGGGTCTTAGTGGATCGGCTAAAGCATTATTTTTAGCCACTTTAGTTGAGCAAACACAACAACCAGTGTTGCTCGTTACTGATAATAATTACCATGCAGATTTGTTATGTGATGATTTACACCAATTGCTACCAGCACAGCAACTGTATAACTTTTCAGTGGAAGCCTTAATTGCGACGCAAGTAGCAACTAGCTCACCGCAGGCTTTACGGCAACGGATTTTAGCTTTGAATTTTTTACAGACGAAACGTCCGGGAATTGTGGTGACTTCGGTTAGTGGTCTGGAATATTTGTTACCAACACCAGAACAATTTGCTGAAGCGCAAGTAAGTTTAAAAGTCGGCCAAGAAATTACGGTGGAACACCTGCTACAACAACTAGTGACTTTGGGATATCGGCGGGATAGTTTAGTTGCCCATCCCGGTGAGTTTGCTTTGCGCGGCGATATCTTAGACTTTTATCCGTTAACCAGTAACCAACCAGTTAGATTAGAATTGTTTGGCGATGAGCTTGATACGATTCATGAATTTGACCCACAAAGTCAACGCAGCCAAGCGCAGTTATCACAAATAACTATTACGCCAGCGCAAGATCAATTAGTCACGCCAGAAGTCTTGAAACAAAGTGGTCAACGCTTACAAAAGCGTTTGCAAGCTGATTTAAAGAAAATTAAAGATGACGCTACTAAAAAGGCGTTGCGAACCAATTTTCAAGCTGATATTGACCAAATGTTACGTGCACAACTGCCAGCTAATTTAAATCAATATGTGGATTTATTATATTCTACGACTACGACGCTAACTGATTATTTAGCGCCCACTGGGGTTTTGGTTTACGATGACTATAACCGTTTGCAAGAACAAGAGCGCGCCAATGTTGAAGAAAATACGGCGTGGATGAGCGGACAATTGGAAACAGGGAAGTTATCGCCACAACAACAATTGCGGCAAACATTTAATCAAGTGACGACTAAAATCCAGCAGCCGCAAATTTATCTATCATTATTTCAAAGAAGTAGTTATACTTTTCGCTTACAGCAATTGCTGCATGTAAATAGCCGCAGTGTTCAACAATTTTTTAGTAATTTACCGTTATTAAAGACGGAGATCAACCGGTGGCAAAAGCAAGGATACACGATTGTTTTATTAATCAGTAATCAAAGTAATTTACAAAAATTACAACGAACTTTAGCCGATTTTGAGATCACAGCCAAAACCGCAACGCTTACCACTTTACAAAAAGGTCAGACTCAATTAGTAGCTGGCGGTTTTCATGCTGGCGTTGATCTGCCCCAAGAAAAAGTGGTTATTATTACTGATAAAGAGTTATTCAATCGCCAGCCGCAACGCAAACGTGTCCGTTCAACGATTAGTAATGCGCAACGATTAAAAAGTTATACGGATTTGAAACCGGGAGATTACGTAGTCCATGTTAATCATGGTATTGGTAAATTCTTGGGTACGCAGACATTAGAAGTGGACGGTAAGCACCAGGACTATATGACCATTGAGTATCGTGATGATGGCAAGTTGTTTATTCCCGTTACTCAATTGAACATGGTCCAAAAATATGTGTCTGCTGAAGGCAAATCACCGAAGTTAAATAAGTTAGGTGGTAGTGAATGGCATAAGACTAAGCAAAAAGTTCAAAAAAACATCGAAGATATTGCTGATGATTTGGTGAAATTATATGCTCAGCGAGAATCAGAACCGGGTTTTGCTTTTTCCCCAGATGATGATTTGCAAACAAAGTTTGACGAACAATTTGCTTATATTGAAACACCAGATCAATTGCGCAGTATTGCGGAAGTGAAAGCGGATATGGAAAAACCCCATCCCATGGAACGGCTATTAGTGGGTGATGTGGGGTTTGGTAAGACAGAAGTCGCTTTACGCGCAGCTTTTAAAGCAGTCAATGATAATAAGCAAGTGGCCTTTTTGGTACCAACAACTATCTTGGCACAGCAGCATTACCAGACGATGTTGGAGCGTTTTGCGGATTTTCCGGTACAGATTGCGATTATGTCACGGTTTCAAACCACAGCACAGCAGCGGCAAACTAAGCAAGGCTTAATTGATGGCAGCGTGGATATTGTTGTCGGCACCCATCGCTTGTTGTCGAAGGATATCCAGTTTAAAGATTTAGGTCTATTGATTATTGACGAAGAGCAACGTTTTGGTGTAAAGCATAAAGAACGCTTAAAACAACTCAAATCACAAATTGATGTTTTATCCATGACTGCCACCCCAATTCCACGAACTTTGAACATGTCGATGATGGGGGTTCGGGATTTGTCGGTGATTGAGACGGCTCCTCCTAACCGCTATCCGATTCAAACATTTGTTATGGAACAAAATTATGAAGTCATTCGAAACGCGATTGAACGCGAAATCCAGCGTGGTGGACAAGTATTTTATCTACACAATCGGGTTGAAGATATGGAGCAAACCGTTAGTATCTTGGAGGATTTGATTCCGGATGTTCGAGTCGGGATTGCTAATGGTCAAATGTCCGAAAACCAGTTAGAGAGTGTGATTACTAGTTTTTTAAATGGTGAATATGATGTGTTGGTGACCACCACAATTATTGAAACCGGTGTCGATATTGCCAATGCCAATACGCTAATTGTTGAGAACGCAGATCATTATGGCTTATCTCAGTTGTACCAATTACGTGGGCGGGTTGGGCGTTCCAGTCGCGTGGCGTATGCTTATTTTATGTATCAACCTAATAAAACTTTGACAGAAGTTGGCGAAAAGCGCTTGGAAGCTGTTAAGAATTTTACAGAGTTAGGTTCTGGTTTCAAAATTGCAATGCGCGATTTAGCTATTCGAGGTGCTGGTAATTTATTAGGCCAGCAACAGCATGGTTTTATTGACTCTGTGGGCTATGACTTGTATACGCAAATGCTCAATGAAGCAGTTGCCAAAAAGCGCAATCAACAAGCACAAACGCCGTTAACCGATGCTCAATTACGGTTAAATGTCGAAGCTTATTTACCACATGAGTATATCAGTGATGAAAGTCAAAAAATTGAAATTTATAAGCGGCTACGTGAAGCCAAGTCCCTAGAGCAGATTACCCAATTAGGGCAGGAACTTCAGGAACGTTTTGGCCGTTTTCCACAAGAAGTAACTAATTTATTGCAGATTAGTGCCATAAAGATTTTAGCCGATCAAGCATTGGTTAAGAAGATTGTGCAACTAGAGACACAAGTCGAAATAACGTTTGATCCAGCGGCTAATCGTTATTTAACAGGGAAACAACTTTTCGCTAATTTGGCAACTGTTGATTTTAAGGCCCGCGTGGCTAATGAGCACCATTATTTTGTGATAAAATTACAGTTAAAACCAACCGATGATTTATTAGCTGGTTTAAAGCAACTTTTAACGCCATTTGCTAAACAGGCGCAGGCCAAATTAGAAAAGACAAGTTAAAACAATGAAAAAAAAGCAATTACATTTTTGGTGGCAAAGTACGTGGATTTTGTCATTATCAGCACTAATTACTAAAATTTTGAGTGCTTTATACCGCATCCCATTACAAAATATTGTTGGTGATCGCGGCTTTTTTGTCTACCAGCAGGTTTATCCAATTTACGGACTTTGGACAGCGATTACGTTAACCGGTTTGCCAATGTTTATTTCGCAAATAATGGTGGAGGATCCTGATCACCAACAAAGTAATTATCAGCATTTGCGTAATTGGTTAGTGTTACTAGCGATTATTTCAGCAGTAACTTTGTGGTTAGTTGCGCCAGATTTGGCACGGTTGATGGGCGATCGAAATTTAAGTTATTTAATTCAAACGGTAGCAGGCTTTTATCTGTTAGCGCCACTGGCGGCCTTATTTCGTGGGATTTTTCAAGGTAAGCTCTTGATGTTGCCTACGGCTTTAGCGCAGGTGAGTGAACAAATTGCACGCGTGCTAGTGATTGTGTTCGTTGCGCTGGGTTTTAAACAATTTCATTGGTCGTTATATTTAATGGGAAGTTTAGCACACGCAGGGGCCATTGTAGGAGCCATAGTTGGTTTATTAGTATTAGGGTATTTTTGGACACAAATTCACCTACAGCAAGTAACAGACAATTCGCAACCAGTTGTTTGGCAGCAACTAAGACACCGCTTTTTGACCGAAGGCTTAGCCCTTAGTTTATTTGGTAGCATTTTAATTTTGTTACAATTAGTTGATTCCGTCACGGTCTTGAAGTTATTACGCCAGATCCACGTAGCACATCCGCAAGTAGTAAAGGGCATTTATGATCGCGGGCAACCACTAGCCCAATTAGGCATTGTGATTGCTGTTTCTTTTGCGACAACTTTACTACCACAAATTAGCGCACAACGTGGACCCAAGGCTCAACAGTTGGTGGCGGCTACTTTACATGTTTCCTTGGTGTTAGCGAGTGCTTGTGCAGTGGGGTTGGCCGTTTTAATGCCACAAATCAATACCTTACTTTTTACCAATGCTCAGCAAAGTCTGAGTTTAGCAATTTATGTTTTATCGCTCATCTTTATTTCTTATGTCACCATTATCAATACGATTATGCATGCTTTTCATCAACAACAAAAAAATTGGCGGGTGTTAGTCGTTGGTATTGTGGTCAAGTTATTAGCTAATTTGGGCTTGATGCCCATTTTGGGAATTCAAGGGGCTAGTTGGGCTACTTTATTAGCTAGTTTAGTCATGGCCGCACTGATTTATCATTATTCAGGTGCTTTCTTACAAAAAATTATCTGGAAAGAAAATTTCTGCTTAAAAGTTATTGTTATTGTTGGTACAATGGGATTAATTGTTGGAGCTACTAGTTGGTGCTGGCAATTTATTTGGCCACTAGATCGTTTCCATGCTGCCATTGAAACACTGTTCGAAGCTGGTTTGGGAGTGATCTTAGTCTTAGGAGGTAGTTATTATAGCCATCTGTGGTCAAAAGCAGAATGGCAGTTATTACCGGGAGCAAAATTTCTGTGAAAAAAAGGAGTCAAACATGCGCTTAGATAAATATTTGAAGTTGTCGCGATTAGTGAAACGACGGCCATTAGCTAAAGAGTTGGCTGACAAAGGACGAGTAGAAGTCAATGAGCGAGTTGCTAAATCCGCTAGTGATGTAGAAATTGGTGATCAAATTACAATTCACTATGGTAATCGTCAAGTGCAAGTACGCGTAGTGGCAACACCGCAAATTGTTAAAAAAGAAGATGCAGCGAAGATGTATCAAAGATTAGACTGATTAAATAATAGACAATATAATATTAATGTTGTTATACTCAAAATAGGATAGCTAAACGGAGGGATTATTTTGTCTAATCAGCCGAGGACTAATAACGTGAGTCCAATTAACATTGATAATGAAGATCGGTCAGCTGAACGTCAATTTAAACGGCATGTTCAAGCAGTTCATCGGCGCCGGGTAACGGTATTACTGGGAGTACTAGCCTTGATTAGTCTGTTATTTGGTGGACGCATTTATCAAGCTAATAAAACGCAAGCCGTAACTAAGCAAAGTGTCTTTCAACAGCAACAGAAGTTGACAGCGGCAAAAAATAAAAATGCCGATTTACAAAACGAAATTCAGCAATTACATCGACCAGAATATCTCGACAATTTAATTCGTTATCGATTCAACTATTCTAAAAATGGGGAAATCATTTATAATATTCCTAATGAATCAAATAAAAATTTAAATTTTTAAGGAGTAAGGAAAGAAAATGACCGTATCGGTAGGAACAAAAGTAACGGGTAAAGTGGTTGGCATTAAAAATTTTGGAGCTTTTGTTGATATTGGTAATGGCCAGAGTGGTCTGGTACATATTAGCCAGATTTCTAATGATTATGTCAAAGATATTCATGATAAGTTGAGTATTGGTGATGAAGTTACCGCTATTGTGGTGAGCGTTGATAATGGTAAAATTGCTTTATCAATGAAAAAAGCTGAACCCAAGCCTAGTTATAAACGTCATGGTGGACATAATAATCATGGTCATGTTGCTACACATAAATCGGAGGATTTTGATGACTTATTAGCTGGTTTTATGAAAGAAAGTCAGGATCGTTTGGCAACGATTAAAAAGAACACTGAAGGGAAAAGAGGCGGCCGTGGTGGTCGTCGTGGTTAAGTGCGAGCAAGTTTAGCCCGGACTTTTTTAGTATAAATTATGGATGTGACAGAAGCTAAATTTGTTCAAGAAGTGCGTACTTATCAAGATTGGACTGCTAAAACGCGTGTGTTAATTGCTGTTTCTGGCGGTAGTGATTCCCTAGCATTGTTAAACTTAGTGTTACAATTACCTCAAGCTTGGCGCCCTGTGATTCATGTGGCAACTGTTGATTTTCAGTTGCGAGCGCAAAGTGTGTCAGAAGTGGCTTTAGTGCAGCAGTTTTGTCAACAGCACCAGATTGCTTTTCATACGATTACCTGGCAGCATGAGTCGGTAATGACGGATTTAGAAAATCAAGCCCGCCAATTTCGTTATCAGTACTTTGCACAATTAATGAAGCAATTTGATCTAGAACAATTATTAGTTGCGCATCAGCAAGATGATCAAGTGGAAACAATCTTAATGAAATTGATCCGAAGTGGTAGTTTGTGGGAAGTGCCGGCAATGCAGCGGTGTCGGGCTTTTGCTTCTGGACAATTAATACGACCGTTGCTCAATTTTTCTAAGCAAGAATTAGTGGCTTACTTACAACGCCAGCACATTAGCTTTGCAGTTGATGCAACTAACTTTGAAGATATTACGTGGCGCAATCAATTGCGCAATCAAATCATTCCCCAACTGCAAGCATTAAATCCGCAATTTTCCCAGCACGTAACTAATTTTGCTACCCAGTTACAACAGTCAGTGCAATTAACGACAGCAATGTTTGAACAATTACAAACGCTTAGTATTAGTGTTGGCGCGCGAGCATTAGATATGGATTTAACGGCGATTAATTCTTTAAATGCAGAGCAAACAGTTTTATTTATTCAGTATGTATGCCATCACCAGTTAAACTTAGATTTAACTAACCGCCAATTGCAACAAGTTAAACGCTTATTACCACAGGCTAACGCCCAGATGGATATTGGACAAAATTGGTTACTGGTGAAAGCTTATCAAAAATTAAGTTTGCTTCAGAAGTCACAATCGAAAAAGACGTTCGCGCTTGCGCTCAAGTTGAATCAGCCCTGTCTTGCAAATGATGGACAAAAGTTTACAATTAAACAGTCTTCAAAAATCAATCGCAATACTTTTTATTTTAATCGTTTGCCACAAAGAATTCGGATTCGGACACGCCAGCCAGGAGATCGTGTGCGTTTAATGAACGGGCAGCATCAAAAGCTAAAAGATCGTTTGATTAACTTGAAGTTGCCCCGCTTATTGCGAGATCAATTGTGGGTAGTCACTTTTGATGAAGAAATTGTTTGGATTAAAGATATTTATCGTTATCAAATTTCCCCTACACAATATTTATTTGAAATTAAGATTGGAGATTAATTATGGAAATGGATCAGGACATGCAGAAAGTGCTTTTTTCTGCGGAAGAAATCGCACAAGCTAACAAAAAGTTAGGACAACAGTTAGCAGCTGATTATAAAGATAAGGACCCACTGTTTGTTTGTATTTTAAAAGGAGCAATTGTCTTTTTAACCGATTTAATGCGGCAACTACCTCAAAGTGCCGAAATTGAATTTATGGATGTTTCAAGTTATAACGGTCAAACCGCAACGTCTGGTCAGGTTCGAATTCTCAAAGACTTAGACGTATCAGTGACGGGTCGCGATGTCGTTTTTATCGAAGATATTATTGATACAGGCATTACCTTAAAAGAATTAACGAATTTGTTTAAGTCTCGTCATGCTAAGTCCATTAAAATTGTGACCCTGCTTGATAAGCCAGCTAACCGGCAACAAAATGTGCATGTGGACTACGTGGGGTTACAGTGTCCAGATGAATTTGTTGTAGGCTATGGTATGGATTATCAAGAACGTTATCGTAATTTGCCATATATCGGTGTTTTAAAGCCAGAAGTTTACACGCAAAATTAAGTTAATTCTAATTCAAGTGGAATCAAAACAATATGATATACTGGTTTTAATTGCTGAGTAGCTGAAAGCTGTTAAGGGCTTAAGTGGTAAGCATTTGTTTCACATAGTTATATCTTAATCAAGGCTAGCGGCTCATGCGAGATTGTGTTAGCATGAAAAGCAAGTTTATTCTTGTGGAGGAAAAATAGATTGAAAAATAATCGAAATGGACTACGAAATAATAGTCTATTTTATATCATTATTTTCGTGTTGTTAATTTTGGCTACTAGTTGGTTTGTTGGAGGACAAGGATCATCACAAGTTGAAAACCTTTCTTCGAGTGAATTTGTGTCCAAATTAAAAGCTAATAAAATTAAACATTTTTCGCTTCAACCGTCTAATGGTGTTTATAAAGTTTCAGGAACTTTAAAAAAGTCTGAAACTAGTAAAGGCAGTCAGTCAAATGTTAATTTATTTTCACACTCAGCAGCGACTGTAACTAAGGCAAAGAATTTTACGGCTACCGTTTTGCCGAATAATTCAACGTTGCAAGAAATTAATCGCGCGGCACAGAAGTCGCAAACAAAAATGAGTACGCGTGAGGAATCACAAAATGGAATGTGGCTTAATATTGCCTTAACGGTAATTCCGTTTTTATTCTTCGCATTCTTATTGTATTCTATGATGGGCCAAGCTGGTCAAGGTGGCGGTGCTGGCAAGATCATGAGTTTTGGCAAGTCACAAACCAAGCCAGTTGATCCTAAGAAAAATAAGGTTCGTTTTTCTGACGTTGCTGGTGCTGAAGAAGAAAAACAAGAATTAGTTGAAGTAGTTGATTTCTTAAAGGATCCGCGGAAATATCTAGCTTTAGGTGCGCGGATACCATCAGGTGTTTTATTAGAGGGACCTCCCGGAACTGGTAAAACACTATTAGCTCGTGCAGTTGCTGGTGAAGCAGCCGTGCCATTCTATTCTATTTCTGGTTCTGATTTTGTGGAAATGTTTGTCGGTGTTGGTGCTTCCAGAGTGCGTGATTTATTTAGTAGCGCTAAAAAGAATGCTCCCGCCATTATCTTTATTGATGAAATTGATGCCATTGGTCGCCAACGTGGTAACGGTAAAACCGGTGGTGGCAATGATGAACGCGAACAAACTTTAAATCAATTATTGGTAGAAATGGACGGCTTTACCGGTAAAGAAGGTTTAATCGTGATGGCGGCTACTAACCGTTCGGATGTGTTAGATCCTGCCTTATTGCGGCCAGGTCGGTTTGATCGAAAGATTTTAGTTGGTCAACCGGATGTCAAAGGGCGCGAAGCCATCTTGAAAGTCCATGCCAAGAATAAACCTTTGGCTGATGATGTTGATTTGAAAGTTATTGCCCAACAAACCCCTGGGTTTGTCGGAGCTGACTTGGAAAATGTCTTAAACGAAGCAGCTTTAGTAGCGGCTGAACGTAATAAAACTAAAATTGATGCGGCCGATATTGATGAGGCTGAAGATCGTGTAATTGCGGGTCCCGCTAAAAAGGATCGGGTGATTTCTGCTAAAGAACGTGAAACCGTGGCTTACCATGAAGCAGGACATGCGATCATTGGTGTGGTTTTGAGTGATTCCCGCGTTGTCCGCAAAGTTACGATTATTCCGCGTGGTCGTGCGGGTGGTTATGCGATTATGTTGCCTAAAGAAGATCAGAACTTGCTGACTAAGAAAGATTTAATGGAGCAAGTTGCTGGCTTAATGGGTGGTCGCACTGCTGAAGAGATTATCTTTGGGGTACAATCATCTGGTGCTTCCAATGATTTTGAACAAGCAACGCAAATTGCGCGGTCCATGGTCACTGAATACGGAATGTCGGAGCGCTTGGGGATGGTCCAACTTGAAAAAGGTGGTGCTCCAGTTGGGGCCTACGGTCAACCTAACTATTCTCAAGAAACAGCAACTGCCATTGATGAAGAAATTCGCAAGATTTTAGATGAAGGTCATCAAACAGCGGTAGAAGTTATCCAAAGCCATCGTGAACAACATAAGGCGATTGCACAAGCACTATTAAAGTATGAAACTTTAGATGAAAAACAAATTTTGAGTTTATATAATACTGGTCATATGCCAGAAACTAATCAAGACGAATTTCCATCAGAAAAGGCTTCAACTTTTGAAGAAGCTAAACAAGCTGCGCAACGTCGTGATGAAGCTAAACAAGCGCATGAAGTTGCACAACATCATGAAGAAACTATCACTGCAGATCCTGCTGATAGTGATGATGATCAAACTGAAGAATAACAAAATCAAGTTGGTAAGCACAGACTGTAGTGGTCTGTGCTTACTTGCTTTTGGAGATTTAATAACGAGTTTCAAATGATACAACTGAATTTTAAAGGAGAACTTGCGATGCAAGATTATTTAATTAAAGCTTTAAATCAAAATAGTCATTTTCGAATTTATGTCGTACGGGCCACTAACTTAGTGGCGACGGCGCAAGTCAATCATGATACATGGAGTGCTTCCACGGCTAGTTTAGGGCGTAGTTTAATCGGAACATTATTATTAAGTACTTCCATGCTAAAAAATGATGAATTATTGACTACGCGAATTGCTGGTGGCGGACCAGTCGGGTTAATTGTTGCGGACGGTAATGCACAGGGCCAAGTGAAAGGCTATGTTCAAAATCCACATATTAGTTTGCCGCTGAATCAAAAGGGCAAAATTGATGTGGCTAAAGCCGTGGGACAAGATGGTTATTTAGCGGTTACCAAAGATCAGCATTTAGCTCAACCTTTTACGGGCAAGGTTCCATTAATTTCGGGTGAATTAGCCGAAGATTATGCGTATTATTTAGTACAGTCAGAACAGATTCCCGCAGCAGTGGGACTGTCTGTTTACGTAGAAAGTGATAATCATGTGAGTTGTGCTGGCGGATTTATGGTGCAAGCCATGCCGCAGGCTACGGAACAAGAGTTAACGGCGTTAACCACCAAGATTCAGCAATTACCACCATTGCATGAATTACTGCAAGAAAAAAGTCCCGAAGAAATCTTAACGTTATTATTTGCCACGGGAAATAAAATTTTAGAGAAAATACCAGTGAGTTTTACTTGTGATTGTTCCAAACAACGCTTTGCAAAAACGATTCAAGCTTTGCCATTAACTGAATTGCAGGCTATGGAACAAGAAAATCAACCAGTAGAAGTGGTTTGCAAATTTTGTGGACAAAAGTATCATTTTACACCGACTGAAATTCAACAAATGATTTCACAGAAATAATTGCCAGTAGGGTATTGACTTTGCTATCATGTAAATGATAGTTATCTGAAAAAATTAAAACTAACCAATTCATTGATTAACGCTAGACGCTAATTTTAACAGGCTGAGGTTTGATTTTAAAAGAAAGAAGAAGAGAGTATGGAGTGGAAAATAGGGGATGTTACGATCCCCAATCAAGTTGTGGTCGCCCCAATGGCGGGAATTTCTAATTATTCATTTCGCATGACGGCCAAAGAATTTGGGGCAGGATTGGTAGTTTGCGAAATGGTTAGTGATCGCGGTATTTTATACAATAATCAAAAGACCCATGAAATGTTGTATGTGAATCCTAACGAACATCCGATTAGCATTCAAGTTTTTGGTGGTTCGAAGGAAACGTTAGTTCCGGCGATTAAATATGTGGCCGAAAATACAGCGGCGGACATTATCGATATTAATATGGGCTGTCCCGTGAAAAAGGTTACTAAAACCGGGGCTGGTTCACATTGGTTATTGGATCCGGATAGTATTTATGATTTAGTGAAAGCGGTCAAACAAGAAATCTCAAAGCCTTTGACTGTGAAAATGCGCACAGGGTTTGATAGCGATCATATTTTGGCTGTAGAGAATGCCTTAGCGGCCCAAGAAGGTGGCGCTGATGCCATTGCCATGCACGGTCGGACTAAAGCGCAAATGTATACGGGGCATGCGGATTGGGAATTATTACATGAAGTGGCACAACATTTAACCATTCCGTTTATGGGTAACGGTGATGTGAAAACGCCCCAAGATGCTAAAGTAATGATTGATGAAGTCGGAGCCGATGCAGTGATGGTAGCGCGGGGCGCGATTGGTAATCCTTGGGCATTAAAAGCCATGGTCACTTATTTAGACACCGGTGAATTATTGCCAGAACCAACACCGGCTGAAAAAATTCAAATTGCGAAAGAACAATTAGCGCGGTTAGTGGAATTAAAAGGTGAGCGAATTGGTGTTCCAGAATTTCGGCAGCAGGCCGCTTACTATTTAAAAGGAATTCCTCGTTCAGCCCGCACGAAAGCGGCCATTAATGAAGTGAATACGCAACAGGAAGTTGATGACTTGCTGGATCAATTTGCCCAGCAAGCAATGCAACGACAATTACAAAGATAGGGGTTAGTAATATGGCAGAAAATGAAATGAATGATCAATTACGTGTTCGGCGACAAAAGATGCAAGACTTACGTGATGCTGGGATTGACCCGTTTGGTCATCGTTATCAACCAACAGCAACTGCCCAAGAATTGCATGAGCAATATGATGCTTTAGATAAAGATGCAATTGAGCCAGTTAAAGTGCAAGTTGCTGGTCGGATGATGACCAAACGTGGCAAAGGTAAAGTTGGTTTTGCTGATTTAAAAGATCGGACGGGTAAGATTCAACTTTATGTGCGTAAAGATGTTGTCGGTGAAGAAAATTATCAGATTTTTAAAAAAGCGGACTTAGGGGATTTGTTTGGCATTGAAGGAACGGTGATGAAGACCGACATGGGTGAATTAACTGTGCGGGCTGATCATGTTACTTTATTAACGAAGGCCTTAAGACCATTGCCGGATAAGTATCACGGTTTAACCAACGTGGAACAAATTTATCGGCAACGGTACTTGGATTTGATTACCAACCAAGAAAGTTTCGATCGTTTTGTGAAGCGGACCAAAATTATTTCAGCAATTAGAGAATATTTGGACCAAAATGGCTTCTTAGAAGTGGAAACGCCCGTTTTGCATAGTCAAGCCGGTGGCGCGTCGGCACGACCATTTTTAACACACCATAATGCCTTGGATATTGATTTGTATATGCGTATTGCCTTGGAACTACCACTAAAACGTTTGATTGTTGGTGGCATGGAACGGGTTTACGAAATTGGTCGAGTCTTTCGAAACGAAGGGATTGATACCAAGCATAATCCTGAGTTTACTGAATTAGAAAGTTATGCTGCTTACTTTAACTTTGAAGATGTGATGGACGAAACTGAAGGTATTTTTCGCTATGCCGCCAAAAAAGCTTTAGGTACCCAGCAAGTGACTTATCAAGGTCATGCTGTTGACTTAAGTAAGCCGTTCAAACGCCAACATATGGTTGATGCCATTAAGGAACGGACCGGAGTTGATTTTTGGCCCGAAATGTCCATTGAACAAGCTCGCAAGCTTGCAGATGAACATCAGGTTCATTACGAAGATTATTGGCAAGTTGGTCATATTATTAATGCTTTCTTTGAAGAATTTGTTGAAGAAACCATTACTGAACCAACTTTTATCTATGGTCATCCAATTGAAATTTCACCGTTAGCTAAAAAGAGTGAACGCGATCCCCGTTTTGTTGATCGCTTTGAATTGTTTATCTTAGGTAATGAATATGCCAATGCCTTTACTGAATTAAATGATCCAATTGATCAACGGGAACGCTTTGAAGCTCAGGCGAAAGAACGTGAAGCTGGTAATGATGAAGCTGAACCAATTGATGAAGATTTCGTGGAAGCTTTGGAATATGGGATGCCACCAACTGGTGGTTTAGGCATTGGAATTGACCGTTTGGTCATGTTGTTAACCGATGCGCCATCCATTCGTGATGTCATTTTATTCCCAACATTACGGCCAGGTGAACAAAATAAGTAAATTTTTGTTTGAGAGAGTTGCATTTTGAAATTAAAATTGTTATACTAATACAGTCGTTGGGTTAGCTGATGATTGTATTGAGTCGCTAGCTCAGTTGGTAGAGCAACGGCCTTTTAAGCCGTGGGTCGTGGGTCCGAGCCCCACGCGACTCATACTATCGTTGAAGATAGTTTTAATTGCGGAAGTAGTTCAGTGGTAGAACATCACCTTGCCATGGTGGGGGTCGCGGGTTCGAATCCCGTCTTCCGCTTTCATTATAATCACGCCGGGGTGGCGGAACTGGCAGACGCACAGGACTTAAAATCCTGCGGTAAGTGATTACCGTACCGGTTCGATTCCGGTCCTCGGCATTATAATGAGCACCCATAGCGCAATTGGATAGAGTGTCTGACTACGAATCAGAAGGTTGTAGGTTCGACTCCTACTGGGTGCATTGTACGATTGTACATTTATATTTGTGAATTTGATTGCGGAAGTAGTTCAGTGGTAGAACATCACCTTGCCATGGTGGGGGTCGCGGGTTCGAATCCCGTCTTCCGCTTTTTTCATCGGGAAATAGCTCAGCTTGGTAGAGCGCTACGTTCGGGACGTAGAGGTCGCAAGTTCGAATCTTGTTTTCCCGATTTCGGGAAATAGCTCAGCTTGGTAGAGCACTACGTTAGGGACGTAGGGGTCGCAAGTTCGAATCTTGTTTTCCCGATAAGTCCAGTTACATATGATGGTTGAAGATACGATATTATTTATCGTATCTTTTTGTATATTGAAAAGTTCAGTAAGGGAGGTCACGTAATTAATGCTGTTTAAACCTATATGCTTTTAAGATGTTATGTTACTGAACAAGAGTTGCTATGGGCAAAAGCCACACTTTCAATAGTTTGGAGCTTTTGGTTCTAATTCTTAATCATTGTTCAAATGAGTGTTTGACGATAAACTAAAATTAATAATTTAATTCATTACGATGACTTTTCATTGGTACTCTTGTTAATCTGCGGTAAAATAGTCAAACAACGTAATGTTTTAAGAATATTCAATTGAAGTAAAAGAAAGAGAGATTGTTATGAGCGAATTATTTACTGATAGTGCCAAAACTGCTCTAAGTTTGGCACAAAAGATCGCAATGGCTTTTCGTCATCAAGCTGTAGGTACAGAACATTTACTCTATGGTTTAGTAGAACAGGGTTCTGGAGTTGCAGCTCAAACAATTACTGAAATGACAGTCACTTCTGAGGATATTAAAGACGAAATTGAAGCCCTCACAGGCTATGGCGATAATACGGATGAGCGCCAAGATCAGCTCTATCTACCGTATTCACCTAGAACGGGGCAAGTTCTAGAACAAGCTAGTCAACAAGCCAAATTGTTAGGTGCTAATCAAGTTGGAACCGGCCATCTTTTATTGGCTTTATTACATGATCAGACAATTTTATCTTCACGGATTTTAACTAGTTTGGGCTTAAGTATTGTTAAGACCAAGCGCTTATTATTAAAAAATATGGGCATTTCTGAACGAGTTGATCGGGCTAACCAAAAAAAGAGTATGAATGGTTCACAAAGTGCGACACCAACACTGGATTCTTTAGCCCGTGACTTAACTATTTCAGCCAAACAAAAACACTTAGATCCGGTCATTGGTCGAGACAAAGAAATTGAACGAATGATCCAGATTTTAAGCCGTCGCACCAAGAATAATCCAGTTTTAATTGGTGAACCAGGAGTCGGTAAAACGGCAATTGTTGAAGGTCTTGCTCAAAAAATTGTTAAGCAAGAGGTTCCGTTAGAGTTACTCAATAAACGGGTAATGATGTTGGATATGGGTTCACTAGTAGCTGGCACCAAGTATCGTGGTGAATTTGAAGATCGTCTGAAAAAGATAATTAATGAAATCAACCAAGATCAAAATGTTATTTTATTTGTTGATGAGTTGCATACTTTAATCGGTGCAGGCGGAGCTGAAGGGGCCATTGATGCCTCGAACATCTTAAAGCCACCACTATCACGCGGTGAGCTCCAAATGATTGGTGCCACTACTTTAGATGAATACCAAAAATATATTGAAAAAGATGCGGCTTTTGCTCGTCGATTTGCGAAGATTGTGGTGGAAGAACCAACTACCGAACAAACTTATGAGATTTTGAAAGGCTTGCGCCCAGAATATGAACAACATCACCATTTAAAAATTACCGATGCGGCTTTACAGGCTGCAGTTGATTTATCCAAACGTTATTTGACAGATCGTTTCTTGCCCGATAAAGCGATTGATTTAGTTGATGAGGCCGCTGCGCGGGTGCACATTAATCAGTCTGCACAGCAACAACCGCAAAAATGGCAGGCCCTGGAGCAAGAGTTGAGTAATGTGGGGATGCAAAAAGATCAGGCTATTGCCCAACAAGATTTTGAAAAAGCGGCAGTTTTACGGAAGCAGGAATTAAAACTGCAACAAGAACTTGCCGAAAGTGAACAAAGCAGCGCACAGCCAACAGATGATCAATCTCAAGTAACTAGTGATGATATTGCAACAATCATTTCGCAATGGACGAATGTTCCGGTAACGAAGATTACTCAACAAGAATCCAAACAATTACTACATTTAGAAGATGAATTACATCAACGGATTGTTGGTCAGGATGAAGCTGTGACAGCCATTGCCAAAGCTATTCGTCGTGCGCGTAGTGGCTTAAAAGATCCGAAACGCCCCATTGGTTCTTTCATGTTTTTAGGACCTACTGGCGTTGGGAAAACTGAGCTAGCCAAAGCTTTAGCACAAAGTGTTTTTGGCAGCGAAGACGAAATTATTCGTATTGATATGTCTGAGTATATGGAAAAATTTAGTACTTCACGCTTAGTAGGAGCAGCTCCTGGTTATGTGGGCTACGATGAAGGCGGACAACTAACTGAACAAGTTCGCAATCATCCCTATTCTGTGATTTTATTAGATGAGATTGAAAAAGCTCATCGTGATGTGTTTAATTTATTACTCCAAGTTTTGGATGATGGTTTTTTGACAGACTCTAAGGGTCGCAGAGTTGATTTTCGCAATACGATCATTATTATGACTTCTAATTTAGGCGTTGATAGCCTCAATGAAGAACATAATGTGGGCTTTAACCAAACGACAGCTCACGATTATCAGACCATGAAGAATCATATTTTAGCGGCAACCAAGGAGTTTTTCCGGCCTGAATTTTTAAATCGAATTGATGAAATCTTGATTTTCCATGAGTTGACTAAAACTGATTTACAAGCAGTGGTCAAGATTTTGACGAAAGATTTAGTTCAGCGTTTGACACAACGGCAAATCAAATTGACGATTACAACGCGAGCTTTAAATTGGTTAGTGGAGAAAGGCTTCAATCCCCAAATGGGTGCAAGGCCGTTACGCCGGACGATTCAAAGCCAAGTCGAAGATCAAATTAGTGATTTATTATTGTCGCGGCAATTAGTTGCAGGTGATCGTTTGTCGGTAGGGGTAGCTAAGGGTCAGTTATCATTTAACATTCGTCATGCTCAAAAAGTTCAAGTCTAGAACTTGACACTTAGGTGAATTTGTTTTATCCTAATTATAATTAATTAGCGTGGTGCAGTGGGCGTATTCCCTCGAAATCTTGTCCGAGCCGGAATTATAAAAAAGCAAAAATAGTTTGAACTATTTTTGGTTTTTTTTTGCTTTCGAATTGTTAAATGCTAATTTGTAATGAAATTGTAATATTTGACTGGTAATTTATTTGATTTGAAAGGGTGAATAGTTTGACGCAAGACACAGTACGTTACCACAATGTCAATTATGGAAAACACCGGACGCGGCGGAGTTATGCGCGGATTAAGGAAGTTTTACCATTACCAAATTTAATTGACATTCAAACTAATTCTTATAATTGGTTCTTGGATGAAGGTTTAAAAGAAATGTTCCAAGATATTATGCCAATTAATGATTTTGCAGGAACATTATCTTTGGATTATGTTGGTTATAAACTATTAAAGCCTAAATATACGGTTGAAGAAGCACGTGATCATGATGCCAACTATTCTGCACCACTACACGTTACTTTGCGTTTGACTAATCATGACACAGGCGAAATCAAGACCCAAGATGTTTTCTTTGGTGATTTTCCCTTAATGACTGAGCAAGGAACTTTTATCATTAATGGTGCCGAACGGGTAATTGTTTCCCAATTAGTACGTTCACCGGGCGTTTATTACACTGCCGAAGCTGACAAAAACGGTCGCATGATTTATGGCACAACGGTGATTCCCAATCGGGGAGCTTGGTTAGAATTCGATAACGATGCGAAAAATATTAGTTATGTTCGAATTGATCGAACACGAAAATTACCGATTACTGAATTGATTCGGGCCATTGGTTTTGGTTCTGATCAAGAAATTACGGAAATTTTTGGCAGTAACAGTGATTCCTTGAACTTATCTTTAGAAAAAGATGTCCACAAGGATACCAGTGATTCGCGGGTTGCCGAAGCTCTAAAAGATATTTATGAACGGTTACGCCCTGGTGAACCTAAGACTGCTGAAAGTTCACGGTCCTTATTGTACGCGCGCTTCTTTGATCCAAAGCGTTACGATACAGCGCCAGTGGGACGTTATAAGGTAAACAAAAAATTAAATTTAAAAACACGTTTGTTAGGTTTAACACTCGCCGAAACTTTAGCCGATCCAGAAACTGGTGAAGTTATCTTAGCTAAAGATACCAAAATTGACCGGGAAGCGATGAGCAAATTAGCTCCATATCTCAAAAATCCTGACTTTAAGGCGGTTACTTTCCAACCAGCTGATGAAGGAATTTTGGGCGATCCAGTTAAATTACAGATTATTAAAGTCTATTCACAAACTGATGAAGATCGGATTGTCAATATCATTGGCAATGGTAATATTGATGAAAAAATCAAGCATATTACCCCAGCTGATATTTTAGCTGAAATTAATTACTTCTTGAATTTACAAGAGGGCATTGGCACCACTGATGATATTGACCACTTGGGTAACCGGCGGATTCGGTCTGTTGGTGAATTGTTGCAAAACCAATTTCGTTTAGGTTTATCCCGGATGGAACGGGTTGTTCGGGAACGGATGTCCATTCAAGACACAGCAACTGTAACGCCGCAGCAATTGATTAATATTCGGCCTGTGGTAGCAGCTATTAAGGAATTCTTTGGTTCTTCACAATTGTCCCAGTTCATGGATCAAAACAATCCTTTGGGTGAATTGACGCATAAGAGACGTTTATCAGCTTTAGGACCTGGTGGTTTAACTCGTGATCGAGCTGGATATGCCGTTCGGGACGTGCACTATACGCATTATGGACGGATGTGTCCGATTGAAACACCTGAAGGACCGAACATTGGCTTGATCAATAACTTGGCCACTTATGGGGTTGTTAATAAGTATGGTTTTATTGAAACTCCTTACCGTCGTGTTTCTTGGGATACGCATAAAGTTACTGATAAGATTGACTATTTGACTGCCGATGAAGAAGATAACTATGTGGTGGCCCAGGCTAACACGCCTTTGAATGATGATGGTTCATTTGCTGAAGAACGGATTTTGGCCCGGCATAAAGATGATAATATTGAAACGACCGCCGATAAAGTCGATTATATGGATGTTTCACCGCGTCAAGTTGTGTCGGTAGCGACTTCTTGTATTCCATTCTTGGAAAACGATGACTCCAACCGGGCGTTGATGGGTGCTAACATGCAACGGCAGGCGGTTCCATTATTAAAGCCACATTCTCCATTGGTGGGAACCAGTATGGAATATGTCGCTGCCCATGACTCGGGAACAGCTTTATTAGCCCATCATGCCGGAGTAGTGCAATATGTTGATGCTAAAATTGTCAAGGTTAAACGTGACAATGAAGATGTTATTGACACCTATCATTTGATGAAATATCGGCGTTCTAATGCGGGTAAATGTTACAATCAACGGCCAATTGTGGAAAAGGGCAACCATGTTGATAAGAGTGAAATTATTGCCGATGGTCCAGCAATGCAAGAGGGGGAATTGGCTTTAGGTCAAAATCCACTAATTGCTTTTATGACTTGGAACATGTACAACTACGAAGATGCGGTTGTTTTATCTGAACGTTTGGTCAAAGATGACGTTTATACCTCAATTCATATTGAAGAATATGAATCAGAATCTCGGGATACCAAATTAGGACCAGAGGAAATTACACGCGAAATTCCAAATGTTGGTGAAGATGCGTTAAAAGATTTGGATGAAACTGGAATTGTCCGGATTGGAGCCGAAGTTCGTGATGGTGATATCTTAGTTGGTAAGGTGACACCAAAAGGTATGACTGAATTATCAGCTGAAGAACGTTTACTGCACGCCATTTTTGGTGAAAAAGCTCGTGAAGTACGTGATACTTCCTTACGGGTGCCTCATGGTGGCGGTGGAATTGTGCAAGACGTGAAAGTCTTTACTCGCGAAGCCGGCGATGAATTAAGCCCTGGTGTTAATACGATGGTTCGGGTTTATATTGCTCAAAAGCGGAAGATTCAAGTGGGTGATAAGATGGCCGGACGTCATGGTAACAAAGGAACAGTTTCCATTGTGGTTCCTGAAGAAGATATGCCATATATGCCAGATGGTACCCCAATTGATATTTTGTTAAATCCTATGGGTGTTCCTTCCCGTATGAATATTGGGCAGGTTTTGGAATTACACTTAGGTATGGCTGCTCGGAATTTAGGTATTCACGTGGCTACTCCTGTATTTGATGGGGCCAGTGATGATGATTTGTGGGAAGCTGTTAAAGAAGCTAATATGGCTTCTGACGCTAAGACTATTTTGTACGATGGCCGGACAGGTGAACCCTTCCATAACCGGGTAGCTGTCGGGGTTATGTATTATATGAAATTAGCGCATATGGTTGATGATAAAATCCATGCGCGTTCCATTGGACCTTACTCATTAGTTACGCAACAGCCATTAGGTGGTAAAGCACAATTTGGTGGTCAGCGTTTTGGTGAAATGGAAGTTTGGGCCTTAGAAGCTTATGGTGCAGCTTATACCTTACAAGAAATTTTGACTTATAAGTCTGACGATGTAACTGGTCGGGTCAACACCTATGAAGCTATTGTTAAAGGTGAGACAATTCCTAAACCTGGGGTTCCAGAATCCTTCAGAGTTTTAATTAAAGAATTGGAATCATTGGGCTTAGATATGAAGATTCTAGATCATGAACATCAAGAAATTGGTTTACGTGATATGGATGAAGATACTACGTCTAAGAGTGTTGATGCTTTATCCAAATTAGCACAAGAGCAGGAACAAAAGAAACTGCAAGAAATGGCTGATAAGAATAAAGAACAAGAAGCACAATTACAACCTAATTTAGATAATTTAATGGATAAAATTAATAGTTTAAACGCGGATGATGGCGATACAACTGATAAATAATAGGAGGTTGCCAATTGATAGACGTCAATAAGTTTGAAAGTATGCAAATTGGTCTGGCTTCACCAGATAAGATTAGAAGTTGGTCTTACGGCGAAGTTAAGAAGCCAGAAACTATCAATTATCGGACTTTAAAACCAGAACGTGATGGTTTGTTCGATGAACGAATTTTTGGACCCACCAAGGATTGGGAATGTGCTTGTGGTAAATATAAGCGCATCCGTTATAAAGGAATTGTTTGCGACCGCTGTGGTGTGGAAGTAACGCGCTCAAAAGTTCGTCGTGAACGGATGGGGCATATTGAATTAGCAGCTCCTGTAACGCATATTTGGTATTTTAAAGGAATTCCGAGTCGGATGGGCTTAGTGTTAGATATGAGTCCTAGAGCATTGGAAGAAATTATTTATTTTGCCGCATATGTTGTTATCAAGTCCGGTGATACTGATCTGGAAGATAAGCAATTATTAACCGAAACTGAGTATCGTAAAAAACGGGAGCAGTATGGTAAAGCTTTCGATGCCAAAATGGGTGCCGAGGGTATTAAAGAGTTATTACAGGCCGTAGATTTAGATAAAGAAGTTGCCGGTTTGAAAGAACTCTTAAAAACTGCTACTGGTCAAAAGCGGACGCGGGCAATTCGGCGCTTAGATATTTTAAATGCTTTTCGGGATTCCGGTAATCGTCCCGAATGGATGGTTATGGACTGTATCCCAGTTATTCCGCCAGATTTACGGCCAATGGTGCAATTAGAAGGTGGGCGTTTTGCCACATCTGATTTGAACGATTTATATCGGCGGGTCATTAATCGTAATAATCGTTTGAAGCGGTTATTAGATTTAAATGCGCCAAATATCATTGTGCAAAATGAAAAACGGATGTTACAAGAAGCAGTCGATGCTTTGATTGATAACGGCCGACGGGGTCGTCCAGTAACCGGCCCAGGAAATCGACCATTAAAATCCTTATCGCATATGCTTAAAGGTAAGCAGGGACGTTTCCGTCAAAACTTATTAGGTAAACGTGTTGATTATTCTGGGCGTTCGGTTATTGATGTTGGACCAACGTTGAAGTTTTATCAATGTGGTTTGCCACGGGAAATGGCCTTGGAATTATTTAAGCCATTTGTCATGCACGAATTGGTTGAACGGGAATTAGCTTCCAATATTAAAAATGCTAAACGCAAAATTGAACGGCAAGATGATGTGGTTTGGGACGTCCTCGAAGATGTGATTAAAGAACGTCCAGTGTTGTTAAACCGGGCACCAACTTTACACCGGTTAGGTATTCAAGCTTTTGAGCCCGTCTTAGTTGATGGTAAGTCCATTCGATTGCATCCATTGGCTTGTGAAGCTTATAATGCCGATTTTGATGGCGATCAGATGGCTGTTCACGTTCCTTTATCTGATGAAGCACAAGCAGAAGCGCGGATGTTAATGTTAGCTGCTCACCATATTTTAGCTCCGAAAGATGGTAAACCAATCGTTACTCCTTCACAGGACGTTGTGTTGGGTAACTATTATCTAACGCTAGAAGAACGTGGTCGTGAAGGCGAAGGCATGATCTTTAAAGACATGGACGAAGTGGAGATGGCCTTTCAAAATGGGGTCGTTCATTGGCATACAAGAATTGGTTTGTCAACTAAGTCTTTGACTAATTTTGCCTTCAAAGAAGATCAAAAAGATCGGATTATGATAACTAGTGTTGGTAAAGTGATTTTTAATCGGATTTTACCAGAAGGAATGCCATATATTAATGAACCAACTGCGGCTAACTTAACTGATGGCGTTGCTGATCAATACTTCTTAAATGAAGGTGAAGATATTCACCAACGCTTAACGGATATGCCGTTAATTGATCCATTTAAAAAAGGTTATTTAAGTGATATCATTGCACAAGTCTTTAAGATTTATAAAGTTCAACGCACTTCCGAATTGCTAGATGATATGAAAGAATTGGGTTATACGATCTGTACTTTATCTGGTTTAACCGTTGGGGTTTCTGACGTACCACAATTGTCTGATAAGCAAGATATTGTTAATGAAGCACATAAACAAGTAGCTACTGTAGCTAAGCAATTCCGGCGTGGTTTAATTACTGATGAAGAACGGCATAATCGGGTTATTAGCATTTGGAATGATGCTAAAGACGAGATTCAACAACAATTGGTTGATAGTTTTGATCCGAAGAACCCAATTTCCATGATGTCTGATTCTGGAGCCCGGGGTAATATTTCTAACTTTACGCAGTTAGCAGGAATGCGGGGCTTAATGGCCGCTCCTAACGGCGGAATGATGGAAGTTCCTGTTACTTCGAACTTCCGTGAAGGCTTATCTGTTTTGGAAATGTTTATGTCCACTCACGGTGCCCGGAAGGGTATGACTGATACGGCTTTGAAGACGGCTAACTCTGGTTACTTGACTAGACGTTTGGTTGATGTTGCCCAAGACGTGATTGTCAGAGAAGAAGATTGTGGTACTGATCGGGGCTTAGAGGTCTCGGCCATTACTGAAGGTAATGAAATTATTGAACCTTTGGCCGATCGTTTATTAGGTCGTTACACGCAAAAGGAAATTTTAGATCCCGCAACTGGTGAAGAATTAGTTGGACGTAACGTTTTATTGGATGAAGAATTAACCAAGTTAGTTTTGGATGCTGGTGTAACCAAAGTAACGATTCGTTCTGCTTTCACCTGCAACACATTGCATGGTGTTTGCCAAAAATGTTACGGTCGCAACTTGGCAACTGGTGAAGAAGTTGAAGTTGGTGAAGCTGTCGGGGTTGTTGCTGCACAATCCATCGGTGAACCCGGTACCCAGTTAACCATGAGAAACTTCCATACCGGTGGTGTTGCTGGTGGCGAAGATATTACGCAAGGATTGCCGCGGGTTGAAGAAATTTTTGAAGCCCGGAATCCTAAAGGTCTAGCTTATATTTCTGAAGTTGATGGGACAGTTACTGCTATTGATGAAAATCCTGCAGAACATACTCGTGAAATCACTGTTGAAGGTAAAATTGATAACCGCACCTACAGTGTTCCTTACACAGCGAGTGTTGCTGTGAGTGAAGGCGATGTGATTCAGCGGGGTGATAAATTAACTTCTGGTTCAATTGATCCTAAGCAATTAATTAAAGTTACTGATGTCCAAACTACCGAAAACTATTTGCTATCTGAAGTGCAAAAAGTTTATCGGATGCAAGGTGTTGATATCAGTGATAAGCATATTGAAGTTATGGTCCGTAAGATGCTACGTAAGATCCGGGTCTTAGATCCTGGAGATACTGAAGTCTTACCGGGTTCCTTATTAGATATTGGTGACTTTACTGACACGAATACCGATGCTTTAATTAAGGGTAAATTGCCAGCAACTGGTTCGCCAGTCTTATTAGGAATTACCAAAGCTTCATTAGAAACCAATAGTTTCTTGTCAGCCGCTTCCTTCCAGGAAACTACGAGAGTTCTAACTGATGCCTCGATTCGTGGTAAGAGCGATCCATTGGTCGGCTTAAAAGAAAATGTCATGATTGGTAAGATTATTCCAGCTGGTACCGGTATGGCTAAGTATCGGCACATGCAACCACAAAAGGTGGGCGCAGTGTTAGGCGATACCACTGATCATACTAACTTATCCGATATTGAAGCTGAAATGAATCGTGATTAATGTAAAGAAAAAACCTTACGAAATTTTTCGTAAGGTTTTTTTGCTGGCGTTAATTTGCCAAGTTCATGGAACTAGTGCATATAAATGAAAGCTGAAATTAAATATAAAATAATAATATGCGCTGGATAGAAAATATAAAAGAAGTACTTCATTCCGGGCCCTTTTTGATTGTTATAAAATAGAATAGGAATAATCGCCAGAACCATCAACCATTGATCCATTCGTAATAAAGCGTAAATCAGGGCGACTAAAGCAATAATGAGACATTGGATTTTGCGATTGTCTTTAAAAAGATAAAGTAAAGGAATCAGCAAAACCATAAAATTATTTTCGGCTAATAACAAAGCTGGTAAGAGACTAGTACCAATGACCATTAATGGTACAGGAGCTTTAGTTAACGGTAAAATTAATAATGAAGCAACAAAAGGTAAGCTAAATAATAAGAGACCAATAATAATATTTTTGCCACGTTGTTGTTGGCGCGCCTTTTGAAAATAATCAATAGCTAACATAAAAATAGTACCGATGAATAAGTCTCGAAAAATGTTATTTGATAAAACGACTTTGTCATATTTAACCCAGTGTTCTACACCAAAGGTTAATAGGGACATACAGACCATACTGAAATATAAGCGCCACATATAATTCTTTTTGCTATGTGTGTAACTAAAACCAATAACACAAGTAAAAAAGAAAATCGTCGCTACGGGGCGACCAAACCAGTCTAACCAATTGGGAGCGCCAAATGGCAAAAACATTTGATGAATGTGGTCAACGACCATGAGAATAATACCTAAAATTTTTAAATCAAAAGTGGTTAACCCTTTTTTAAAATTAGTTAGTTTGAGATTCATGGGAATCCTCCTGCTATATTTAACATCGAATAAGAATTATAACTTTTGGGTTATACAATTGCAACTGTCCATTAATTCAATTATGCCAATCTTAGTTAAAATCGTGCTATTCTTAGTTAATAATAAAAAGGAGGTTTTCAATTATGGAAGAAACTGCAATTTTTGCGGGCGGTTGTTTTTGGTGCATGGTTAAACCATTTGATACAATGCCGGGCATTAAACAAGTCATTTCTGGTTATACTGGTGGTCACGTCCCCAATCCGACGTATGAACAAGTGGCCAGTCACCAAACTGGTCATACTGAAGCAGTCAAAATTGTATTTGATCCAGCAATTATTTCTTATCAAGATTTAGTTAATATTTACTGGCAGCAAACGGATCCTACAGATGCAATGGGTCAATTTCAAGACCGCGGAGACAACTATCGACCGGTTATTTTTGTGAAAGATGAACAACAACGAAAGATTGCTGAAGCCTCAAAACAAAGTTTGATTCAAAGTGGCCATTTTGATCGACCAATTGTGACCAAAATTGAACCGGCACAAACTTTTTATCCGGCGGAAGACTATCATCAAGCTTTTTATAAAAAAAATCCTGCACGTTATCAATTAGAAGAAGCTGGTGGGCGAGAACAGTTTTTAAAGGAGCATTGGTCAAAATAAAAAGCGTAAAATGAAAGCTATGAGAATAAACGGAATAAAGGGCATTAAAACTCGACGATGTTGTTTATGATATAAAATCAAAAATCCAATTAATGCTAATCCGCATGCAATGAGGACGATTTGTAATGTTATCTGATTAGGAGTTAAAAGGCTCATTAAAATCAGTATTTCGCAATCGCCTAAACCGAAGCGTGGACGACAACAGAAATAAAAACCAATTATAAATAAACTAAAAAGTCCAATGAAAATCAATTGGTGCCAGTTGGGGAAGTTGAAGATAATGCAAGCGAGATAAGCAGGAACTAAAGTTACTGGCCAAATACTCAAAAAGATGTAATCGGTCATGGCACTTAGAGCGATAGTTAAGCCAACTAAGATTAATAAATAAGAATTGACAGTATGTTGCAAGCTAGCCTCTAGCCCAATAACTAGTCCAATTACTTCAATCCAAAAAATGCCCGGATAGATTCTGCGGTGGCAATAGGCACAACGACCACGTAGTAATAGGTAGCTGATAATAGGAATTTCATGATACCACTTCAGTGGTTTGGCACAGACGTCACAACGGGAACGTCCGCGGACAATGGAATATCCTAATGGTAAACGTAAGGCAACTAAGCCACAGAAAGATGCCAGACAGATACTCAAGCATAATTTAAAAATAATCATATTTTCACCTCAATTCACACTACGTAAATTGCGGTGATTTTTTTGAATAAAGTGTAAAAAAATTGGATACCAGAGTGTAAATGTTAAGATCGTAGAGAGATTAATTTTTTGACGGTCGTTAGCAATTGGCGTGGAATTTAATTTGACATTAAGTTGATTCAATGCTACCATGATAGTTGTGCTTTTTAGAGGTTTAGTGTGCCATAATTAGCTTAGTAAACCACACGTGTGGTCTTTTTATTTAATCAAAAAAGAACCACCTGGATGTGTGTACTTAAAATTTTAAGGAGGAACTTTTAATGCCAACAATTAACCAATTGGTACGTAAAGGTCGTAAATCAAGAACTTCAAAGTCTGATTCTCCAGCTTTGAACTTCGGCTATAACAGTATGAAGAAAATTGCTACTGATAATCCTGCTCCACAAAAACGGGGAGTTGCAACTCGTGTCGGTACTATGACACCAAAGAAACCAAACTCTGCTTTACGTAAATATGCTCGTGTTCGTTTATCAAACTTAATCGAAGTTACTGCTTATATTCCAGGAATTGGTCATAATTTGCAGGAACATAGTGTTGTTTTGATTCGTGGCGGCCGTGTGAAAGATTTACCTGGTGTTCGTTACCATATTGTTCGTGGTGCGTTAGATACTGCTGGTGTTGATGGTCGGATGCAAGGCCGTTCCAAGTATGGCGCAAAGAAGCCTAAAAAATAAGCAATCAAAATTCTAAGAGATCTATTTAGGAGGATTTCCAATGCCAAGAAAAGGTACAGTTGCAAAGCGCGATGTTTTGCCAGATCCAATTTATAATTCAAAGCTTGTTACTCGTTTAATTAATCACTTAATGATCGATGGTAAACGTGGTAAAGCTTCAACTATTTTGTATGATGCATTTGATATTATTAAAGATAAAACTGGTAACGATCCAGTTGAAGTTTTTAACGAAGCAATGAAAAATGTTATGCCAGTTTTGGAAGTTAAAGCTCGCCGGATTGGTGGTTCTAACTATCAAGTTCCGATCGAAGTACGTCCAGAACGGCGGACAACTTTAGGCTTACGTTGGATTGTTAGCTACGCACGTTTACGTGGTGAACACACAATGGATGAACGTTTAGCTCAAGAAATTATGGATGCTGCTAACAATACTGGTGCAGCTGTCAAAAGACGTGAAGATACTCATAAGATGGCTGATGCCAACCGGGCTTTTGCACATTATCGTTGGTAATTTAAAACCGATTTATTGAGAGGAGTACTAGTCTTATGGCTAATAAACGTGAATTTCCTTTAGAGAAAACACGTAATATCGGGATCATGGCACATATTGATGCCGGTAAAACAACAACAACAGAACGGATCCTTTATTACACTGGTAAAATTCATAAAATTGGTGAAACTCATGATGGAGCTTCCCAAATGGACTGGATGGAACAAGAACAGGAACGTGGTATTACTATTACTTCAGCTGCGACAACTGCTCAATGGAAGGATCATCGGATTAACATTATCGATACCCCAGGACACGTGGACTTCACGATTGAAGTTGAACGTTCTTTACGTGTGTTAGATGGTGCAATTACAGTTTTGGATGGTCAATCTGGTGTTGAACCACAAACAGAAAATGTTTGGCGTCAAGCTACCACTTACCATGTTCCTAGAATCGTTTTTGTTAACAAAATGGATAAATTAGGAGCCGATTTCGATTATTCTGTTCAAACGATCAAAGATCGTTTGGATGCTAAACCATTAGCAATTCAAATGCCAATTGGGGCCGAGGATGCTTTTGAAGGTGTTATTGACTTAATCGAAATGAAAGCTGATCTTTATGACGAAGATGAATTAGGTTCTAAATGGGATACCATTGATGTTCCTGATGAATATAAAGAAGAAGCTGAAAAGCGTCGGGCACAAATGATTGAAGAATTAGCTGATGTTGATGATGAAATCATGGAGAAATACCTTGACGGTGCTGAAATCAGTAATGATGAAATTCGGACAGCTATTCGTAAAGCTACTATTGACTTGGAATTGTTCCCTGTTTTAGCTGGTTCTGCCTTTAAGAATAAAGGTGTGCAAATGTTGATGGATGCCGTGGTTGATTATTTGCCATCACCATTGGATGTTCGTCCATATAATGCCAAAGATCCAGAAACTGGTGATGATGTTGAATTAGTAGCTGATGATACTAAGCCATTTGCTGGTTTAGCTTTCAAGATTGCTACGGACCCATTTGTTGGTCGTTTAACTTACTTGCGGGTTTATACTGGTACTTTGGAAGCTGGTTCTTATGTCTTGAATGCTACCAAAGATAAGCGGGAACGTGTTGGTCGTTTATTACAGATGCATTCTAATCACCGAATGGAAATTCCAGAAGTGTTCTCTGGCGATATTGCTGCCGCAATTGGCTTGAAGAATACGACAACTGGTGATTCTTTGACTGATCCTGATCATCCTTTGATTTTGGAATCAATGGAAATTCCTGATCCTGTGATCCAAGTTTCTATTGAACCGAAGTCTAAAGAAGACCGTGATAAATTAGATGTTGCTATTCAAAAATTAGCTGAAGAAGATCCAACTTTCCGTGCTGAAACGAATCCGGAAACTGGTGAAACTTTAATCGCTGGTATGGGTGAATTGCACTTGGATATCATGGTTGATCGGATGCGGCGTGAATTCAAGGTTGATGCTCAAGTTGGTGAACCGCAAGTTGCCTATCGTGAAACCTTCACGAAACAAGCCTCTGCTGAAGGTAAGTTTGTTCGTCAGTCTGGTGGTAAAGGTCAATACGGTGATGTCTGGATTGAATTTACACCAAATGAAGAAGGCAAAGGCTTTGAATTTGAAGATGCTATTGTTGGTGGGGTTGTTCCACGTGAATACATTCCATCAGTTGAAGATGGTTTGAAAGATTCAATGGCTAATGGTGTCTTAGCTGGTTATCCTTTGATTGATATTAAAGCTAAGTTATACGATGGTTCTTACCATGAAGTCGATTCTTCTGAAGCTGCCTTTAAAGTTGCTGCTTCAATGGCCTTGCATAATGCAGTGAAGAATGCTGGTGCCGTAATCTTGGAACCAATCATGAAAGTTGAAATTGTAACTCCAGAAGATTACTTAGGTGATGTTATGGGACAAGTTACAGCTCGTCGTGGTCGGATCGAAGGTATGGAAGAACGTGGTAATGCGCAATTGATTAATGCATTTGTGCCATTATCTGAAATGTTTGGTTATGCTACTACTTTGCGTTCTGCAACTCAAGGACGTGGTACTTTCACGATGACTTTTGATCATTATGAAAAGACTCCAAAGAGTATTCAAGAAGATATTATTAAGAAAAATGGCGGTAACGCTGGTTAATTGCTGAATCAAAAAAAGCTGGGAATTTTCCCAGCTTTTTTTGTGTTCAGTAAAGAAATGATTAACTTATGAAACAATAGTGGCGCCTAAACTGTTTTTAAAATGATCTAGGGCCCAAGTCTGTCCTTGTGGATTAAAAGTGGCTACGCCATTTTCATGGATCACGAGTTGATAATCCCGGTTATAAGCATCCATAGCTGTGTGTAAAACACAGATATCGGTGCAGACACCAGTTAAATGAAGCGTATCAATTTTCCGCTCCCGTAAAAAATTATCTAAATTAGTATTAGCAAAAGCGGAATAACGATTCTTAGCAAAATTATAAACTAAGGAGTTAGTTTGGTTTTGTTTGTACCAAGTTTGTAATTGTCCATAAAATTCGCGCCCCCAGGTATTCGCTAAATTATGTGGGGGAAATAGTTTCGTTTCAGGATGATAGGGATCATTTTTTTGATGGAGATCGGTTGGTAAAATAACCCACTTCTTCTCATCTAGAAATTGATTAGCTAAATCAACAATAGCTGATTCCAATTGCTGAGCTGGTTTGCCCGCAGTTAGCGCGCCTTGATCAGCCACAAAGTCATTTGTATAGTCAATAATTAATAGTGCTTCGTTAGACATTTTGCTTACTTCCTTTCCTCTTGATTTTAGCATAATCAATTTCAAATATAGCTAATAAAATGCAACTAAATCCTTGAAATTAGGCATTCATCAGTGTAATATAGTAAGAGTGCTGATTCAAGGGATAATTATGCTTAAAACTTGGATTGGTGGCTACGGCATTGATGTGAGAGGTTGCGACACGCCCGGACGCTTTGCCACGGCCGGGCTATCGGTAATTTTCACAGAGCCGGTGTCTGAAAGATACAAAAAGGAGGGAAATCCATGGCAAGTCAAAAGATTCGTATTCGTCTTAAAGCTTATGAACATCGGATTATCGATCAATCAGCTGATAAGATTGTTGAAACCGCAAAGAGAACTGGTGCACAAATTTCTGGCCCAATTCCTTTACCAACAGAACGTACAGTATATACGGTTATTCGTTCACCACATAAGTTTAAAGACTCACGTGAACAATTCGAAATGCGCACACACAAGCGCTTAATCGATATTGTTAACCCATCACCGAAGACAGTTGATTCTTTAATGAAGCTTGATCTTCCAAGTGGTGTCTATATCGAAATTAAATTATAATTTTATCTTTAAAAAATAAATCAATTAATGGAGGTGTAATCATGACCAGAAAAGGAATTCTTGGTAAAAAAGTCGGAATGACTCAGCTTTTTACTGATAAAGGCGAATTAATTCCAGTAACAGTTATTCAAGCAACACCGAATGTTGTTATGCAACTTAAGACCAATGAAAATGATGGTTATGAAGCTGTTCAATTAGGCTTAGAAGACCGGCGTGAAATTTTAAGTAACAAACCGCAACAAGGCCATGCTAAAAAAGCCAACACAACTCCCAAGCATTATATCCGTGAATTTCGCGATGTAAATTTGGATGATTACAAAGTTGGCGATGAAGTTAAAGTTGACACATTTGTTAGTGGCGATGTGATTGATGTTACTGGTATTACTAAGGGACATGGTTTCCAAGGAAATATCAAACGTTTTGGTCAATCACGTGGACCAGAAACCCACGGTTCTCGGTATCACCGAATCCCTGGTTCAATGGGTTCAATCATTAATCGCGTCTTTAAGGGTAAGATGTTACCTGGACGGATGGGCGGTAACCAAGTTACAACACAAAATTTGGTAATTGCCAAAGTAGATGTTGAGAATAACTTATTAATGATCAAAGGTAACGTTCCTGGTGCTAATAAATCATTAGTTAAGATTCAATCAACTATTAAGGGAATTAAAGGCCAAAAGAATATTGGTGCTTTGATTTCTGATGAAGAAGCTACTTCTAACGAAGAATAATTGGAAAGGAAAGGAGGAAACTATTAATGGCACAAATTGATGTCTTTAAACAAACAGGCTCTAAAAATGGTTCTACAGATATTAAAGATGAAGTCTTTGGTATTGAACCTAATAATCATGTTTTAGCTGATGCTGTTATCATGCAACAAGCATCATTACGTCAAGGAAATCATGCCGTCAAGAACCGTTCTGCAGTTCGTGGTGGTGGTCGTAAACCTTGGCGTCAAAAAGGAACAGGCCGTGCTCGTCAAGGCTCTATCCGTTCCCCACAATGGCGTGGTGGTGGTGTTGTCTTTGGACCAACACCAAGATCATATGCTTATAAGTTGCCACGTAAAGTTGCACGTTTGGCAATTAAGTCGGCACTTTCACAAAAGGTTGCTGACCAAGAAATGATCGTTGTGGATTCTTTGAACTTTACTAAACCAAGTACCAAAGAATTTAAGAAAACTTTAGATCAATTAAATGCTCAAGGTCGGACATTAGTGATTGTTGAATCTGACAATGAAAATGCGATCTTATCTGCACGTAACATTGATAAAGTTAAAGTAATCAAGGCTGATGGAATTAACGTTTTGGATGTTTTAAATAACAACCAAATTGTTGTGACGCAATCAGCTTTATCAACAATTGAGGAGGCACTTGGATAATGGCAGCACAAGATATCATTTTACGTCCTGTAATTACAGAATCTTCCATGGCTGATATGGACGACAAAAAGTACGTTTTTGATGTTGCAGTTACTGCTAACAAAATTCAAGTACGTCAAGCCATTGAAGAAATCTTTGATGTAAAAGTTGCTCAAGTGAACATTATGAATGTAAAACCCAAGAAGAAACGCGTTGGTCGTTATCTTGGTAAAACTAATCGTCGGCGGAAAGCCATTGTTAAGTTGACTGCTGATTCTAAAGAAATTAAAATTTTTGAAAACAAGTAAAATAGGAGGTAATGAGCATGGGTATTATTAAATACAAACCGACAACTAATGGTCGCCGGAACATGACTGGCTCTGATTTTGCTGAAATCACGAAGACGAAGCCAGAAAAGACTTTATTAGAATCTCAAAGTCATACTGCTGGTCGTAACTCATACGGTCAAATTACCGTTCGTCATCGTGGCGGTGGTCATAAGCAAAAGTACCGTATTATTGACTTTAAACGGACCAAAGATGATGTAACAGCAACTGTTAAGGCTATTGAATACGATCCAAATCGTTCTGCCAACATTGCTTTATTACATTATGATGATGGTGTTAAATCCTATATTTTGGCACCTAAAGGTTTGGAAGTTGGTCAAAAGTTACAATCTGGTGCACAAGCTGATATCAAAGTTGGTAATGCACTACCATTAGCTAACATCCCAGTTGGTACAGTTATTCATAACATTGAATTAAAGCCTGGTAAGGGTGGACAATTAGTTCGTTCTGCAGGAACTTCAGCTCAAGTTTTGGGTCGTGATGGTAAATATACCTTAATTCGTTTAGCTTCTGGTGAAGTGCGGATGATCCTTTCTGCATGTCGGGCAACAATCGGGGCTGTTGGTAATGAACAACACGAATTGATTAATATCGGTAAAGCCGGTCGTAAACGTTGGATGGGTATTCGCCCAACAGTTCGTGGTTCTGTTATGAACCCTAACGATCACCCTCATGGTGGTGGTGAAGGTAAGGCTCCCGTTGGACATCCATCTCCTCTTTCTCCTTGGGGTAAGAAAACTCTTGGTAAGAAGACACGTTCTAAACGTGCACAATCTGAGAAGTTTATTGTACGTCACCGTAAGAATAAGAGAAAATAATTTAGTTTGATCACGATAACGTTAAGGGAGGTTGTCTAATGAGCCGTAGTTTAAAAAAAGGACCATTTGCGGATGCTCACTTGTTAAAAAAAGTTGAAGCTCAAGCAGATCAAGAAAAGAAGTCTGTTATTAAGACTTGGTCACGTCGTTCTACTATTTTTCCTAGTTTTGTAGGATATACAATCGCTGTTTACAATGGAAGAAAGCACGTCCCAGTTTATATTTCTGAAGACATGGTTGGTCATAAGCTTGGTGAATTCGTACCAACACGGACATTCCATGGTCATAGCAAAGATGACAAGAAAACTGGCGCATAGAAAGGAGAGGTTATACGATGGCAGAAGAACAAATTACTACTGCAACGGCAACCGCTAAAACAGTTCGCATCGCTCCAAGAAAAGCGCGCTTGGTTGTAGAGTTGATTAAAGGTAAAAGTGCTGCTGAAGCTTTGGCAATTTTACAATTCACTCCACGTGCAGGTTCACCAATTGTGGCTAAAGTATTAAAATCCGCAATTGCTAATGCTGAACATAACTATGATTTGGATGCTCAAAACTTAGTTGTTAGTGAAGCTTATGTAAATGAAGGACCAACTTTGAAACGATTCCGTCCACGGGCTAAAGGTTCCGCATCTCCAATTAACAAGCGGACTAGCCATATCACGGTTGTTGTTTCTGAAGTCGAATAATCCAATAAGGAGGAAAAAACGTGGGTCAAAAGATTAATCCAATTGGATTCCGTGTTGGTGTTATCCGTGACTGGGATTCAAGATGGTATGCTGATAAAAAAGACTTTTCTAAATACTTGCTTGAAGATTTAAAAATTCGTAAGTTTATTGAAAAGAAGTTAGCTAGTGCTTCAGTTTCACGTATTGAAATTGAACGTGCAGCAAAGAAAATCAATGTTTCCATTCATACTGCAAAACCAGGTATGGTTATTGGTAAAGGTGGATCCGAAGTTGAAAAACTTCGTAAAGAATTAAATGCTTTAACAGGCAAAAATATTCACATTAACATTGTGGAAATCAAAAAGCCTGATTTGGATGCCAAATTAGTTGGTGAAAGTATTGCTCGCCAATTGGAAGCACGTATTGCTTTTCGTCGGGCACAACGCCAAGCTACACAACGGACTCGTCGTGCTGGTGCTAAAGGTATCAAAACTCAAATTTCTGGTCGGTTAAATGGTGCTGATATGTCACGGACAGAATGGCATACAGAAGGAACTGTTCCTTTGCATACTTTACGAGCTGATATTGATTATGCTTGGGTTGAAGCATCAACCACCTATGGTAATTTGGGTGTTAAAACTTGGATTTATCGTGGCGAAATTTTACCAGATAAGCCAAGAACGAATAATCGTACTGATCATAATGGAGCGAAAGGAGGAAACTAATCGATGTTAGTACCTAAGCGTGTAAAACACCGTCGTGAATTTCGTGGTAAAATGCGTGGTGCTGCTAAAGGCGGTCGTGAGGTAACTTTTGGTGAATATGGCTTACAAGCCTTAGAATCACATTGGATTACTAACCGTCAAATTGAAGCAGCCCGTATTGCGATGACTCGTTACATGAAACGTGGCGGTAAAGTTTGGATTAAGATCTTCCCTCATAAATCATACACTGCAAAAGGTGTTGGTGTCCGGATGGGATCTGGTAAAGGTGCACCGGCTGGCTGGGTAGCAGTAGTAAAACGTGAAAAGATCATGTTTGAAATCGGTGGTGTTTCCGAAGAAGTTGCTCGTGAAGCTTTGCGGCTTGCATCTAACAAACTCCCAATTAAAACTAAGTTTGTTAAGCGTGAGGAAGTAGGTGGCGAATCTGATGAAAACTAGTGAAATTAGACAATTAACCACTGCGCAAATGCATGATAAAGAAAAGCAATATAAAGAAGAACTATTTAATTTGCATTTTCAACAAGCAACTGGTCAATTAGAAAACACAGCACGTCTTAAGCAAGTGCGTAAAAATATTGCACGGATTAAGACAGTGTTACGTCAACAAGAATTAGAAGACAAGTAGGAAGGAGTGGAATTAATTGAGCGAAACAGAAAATTCTCGTAACCATCGTAAAGTTTATCAAGGACGTGTAGTTTCTGATAAAATGGATAAAACAATTACTGTCGTTGTGGAAACTTACAAAACTCACCCAGTCTATGGCAAACGATTTAGATATTCTAAGAAATTCTATGCCCAAGACGACAATAATGAAGCAAAAGTTGGCGACGTTGTTCGTATCATGGAAACTCGTCCCTTGTCACGGTTGAAACGTTTCCGTTTATTAAACGTTGTAGAAAAAGCTGTTAAAATTTAATTTGATATTGAGATAAGTCCATGAGAGGAGGATCCTAATTTGATTCAACAAGAAACGCGGTTACGTGTTGCTGATAACTCTGGTGCACGTGAATTGTTAACTATTAAAGTGTTAGGCGGCTCTGGTCGCAAAGTTGCCGGTGTTGGTGACGTCATTGTTGCAACTGTTAAACAAGCAACACCAGGTGGCGTTGTCAAAAAAGGTGACGTAGTGAAGGCTGTTATTGTTCGAACAGTATCTAGTTCTCATCGTCCAGACGGTTCTTACATCAGTTTTGATGAAAATGCTGCTGTTATTATTAACGCTGATAAGACCCCTAAGGGAACTCGTATTTTTGGACCAGTTGCACGTGAGTTACGTGATAACAACTTTATGAAGATCGTTTCATTAGCTCCCGAAGTTTTGTAAAATCTGGAATTCATAAGGAGGTGCTTGACCAGTGTTTGTAAAAACCGGCGATAATGTCAAAGTCATTGCGGGAAAAGATAAAGGTAAGACTGGTACAGTCATTAAGGCTTTTCCTAAGACCAATAAGGTAACTGTTAAGGGAATCAATATGGTAAAGAAACATCAAAAACCATCTCAAACAGAACCTAACGGTGGAATCAAAGACGTTGAAGCTCCGCTTGATGCATCAAATGTTAAAGTTGTGACAGCAGCTCAAGAACCTGCTAAAAAGTCCGACAAAAAGAAAGATAAATAATTAAGGAAGGAGGATTTTGTCTAAGATGGAAAATGCTTTGCATAAAAAATATGTTGAAGAAATTACTCCTAGTTTAGTAAAGAAATTTAATTACAGTTCTGTTATGCAAGTCCCAAAGATTGATAAGATTGTCTTAAACATGGGTGTTGGTGACGCTGTTTCTAATTCTAAAAACTTGGATAATGCAGTTGAAGAATTAAGCTTAATTTCTGGACAAAAACCTTTAATTACTAAAGCTAAAAAATCCATTGCTGGTTTTCGTTTACGTGAAGGCATGGCAATTGGAGCTAAAGTTACTTTACGTGGTGAAAGAATGTACGACTTTTTAGATAAGTTGATTAATATTTCATTACCACGTGTGCGTGATTTCCATGGTATCAACGGTCGTTCATTTGACGGTCGTGGAAATTATACCTTAGGAATTAAGGAACAATTAATTTTCCCAGAAATTGACTATGATAAAGTTAGCAAAGTCCGCGGATTAGACGTTGTAATTGTTACAACAGCTCAATCTGATGAAGAAGCTAAAGAGTTATTAACGCAAATTGGAATGCCATTTGCAAAGTAGTAAATTAGGAGGTCAAACTATTGGCTAAGAAGTCACAAATTGTTCGGAATCATCGTCCAGCAAAGTTTTCATCACAAGCTTATACACGTTGCGAACGCTGTGGTCGTCCACATTCTGTATATCGTAAATTTAAGCTCTGCCGTATTTGCCTTCGTGAATTAGCTCATGATGGACAAATTCCAGGTATGCGTAAAGCTAGTTGGTAAAAAAATAAAACTTAGGAGGTCAGCACATGTCTATGACAGATCCAATTGCGGATTACTTAACACGGATTCGTAATGCGAACATGGTTCGTCATGCTTCAGTAGAAGTACCAGCTTCTAATATGAAGAAAAGTATTTCTGAAATTCTTAAACGTGAAGGTTTTATTCGCGATTATGAAGTAATTGATGATCATAAACAAGGTATTATCAAGGTTTACTTGAAATATAGTAAAGATAATGAACGCGTCATTACTGGCTTGAAGAAGATTTCAAAGCCAGGTTTACGTAGCTACGTTAAAGCTGATGCAGTTCCCAAGGTTCTTAATGGTTTAGGTATAGCTATTCTTTCAACATCTGAAGGAGTTATCACAGACAAAGAAGCTCGGGCTAAAGACATCGGCGGCGAAGTTATTGCCTACGTTTGGTAAAATCAATAACAAGGAGGTGCGCTTAGCGTGAGTCGTATTGGAAATAAAGTAATTGATCTTCCAGAAGGCGTAACAGTAGCAATTGATAATGATCAAAATGCTATTACTGTTAAGGGACCTAAGGGTGAATTGACTCGTGATATTAGCCCGAAGATTACAGTTACACAAACAGACAATCAATTAAAATTTGAACGTCACAATGAAAGTGACAAAGCTATTCACGGAACAACTAGAGCTAACGTGAATAACATGGTACTCGGTGTTACAGACGGATTCCAAAAGAATTTGGAATTGGTTGGTGTTGGTTATCGTGCTCAAAAGAAGGGTAATGACTTAGTTTTAAATGTTGGTTATTCTAACCCCGTTGAAATGACAACACCTGAAGGTTTAACAATCGATGTTCCGTCAAATACTCAAATCAATGTTAGTGGTATAAGTAAACAAAAAGTTGGTCAATTTGCGGCTGAAATTCGTGATGTTCGTCCACCTGAACCATACAAGGGTAAAGGTATTAAATATGCTGATGAACATATTCGTCGTAAAGAAGGTAAGACTGGTAAATAGTTAACCAGTTTATTCTGAATAATTTATGAGGTGAAAATTGTGATTACTAAACCAGATAAAAACAAGACTCGCGCTAAGCGTCATCGTCGAGTTCGTGCTAAAATCTCTGGTACTGCTGAGCGCCCACGCTTAAACGTTTTTCGTTCCAATAAAAACATCTACGCTCAATTAATTGATGACGTAGCGGGTGTAACGCTAGCAAGTGCCTCAACTTTAGACTCTGAAGTAGCAGCAGCTAACAAAACCGAACAAGCAAGTGCTGTTGGTAAATTAATTGCTGAACGTGCTGTCAAAGCTGGTAAGTCAGATGTTGTCTTTGATCGTGGCGGTTACTTATACCAAGGTCGGGTTCAAGCATTGGCTGAAGCCGCACGTGAAAATGGTTTAAAATTTTAGAAAGGAGGAATAAGATTTATGGCTTTTGTTGATCCATCTCAATTAGAATTAGAAGATCGCTTAGTTTCTATCAATCGGATTACTAAAGTTGTTAAGGGTGGTCGTCGTTTACGGTTTGCTGCAATTGTTGTGGTTGGCGATAAGAATGGTCACGTTGGCTTAGGAACAGGTAAAGCTCAAGAAGTTCCAGAAGCTATTCGTAAGGCTGTTGACGATGCACGTAAAAACTTGGTAGAAGTACCAAAAGTTGGAACAACCATTCCTCATGAAATCATCGGTGAATTTGGCGCTGGTCGAGTTCTCTTGAAGCCAGCTGTTGCTGGTTCTGGAATTGCTGCTGGTGGTTCTGTTCGTGCCGTTATGGAATTGGCTGGTATCGATGATATTACTAGTAAGTCACTGGGTCGTAACACACCAATTAATATGATTCGTGCTACGATGGATGCCCTAAAGAAGTTGAAGACTGCGCAAGAAGTTGCTAATTTACGTGGTATTTCAACTGAAGAATTACAAGGTTAGGAGAGCACACAATGGCTAATAAAATTAAAATTACTTTGAAGCGTAGTGTGGCACATCGGATTCCAGAACAACGTAAAGTTGTTAAAGAATTGGGCCTTGGACGCATTAACAGTTCAGTAATCAAGCCTGATAATGCTGCAATGCGCGGAGCAGTTTTAAAGATTGCTCATTTAGTTGAAGTTGAAGAAGCTTAATCATTAAATTTTAAGGAGGTGCCTTAATCGTGAAGTTACATGAAATACAAACGAGTGCAGGTTCACGTCATACACGCAAGCGTGTAGGTCGCGGAACTTCTTCGGGTTTTGGAAAAACTTCCGGACGCGGACAAAAAGGTCAATTAGCACGTAGTGGTGGTAAGACTCGTCTAGGTTTTGAAGGTGGTCAAATGCCTTTATTCCGGCGGATGCCTAAGCGTGGTTTTAATAATATTAATCGTAAAGAATATGCGGTTGTTAATTTAGATCAATTGAACCAATTTCGTGCTGGTAGTGTTGTAGATGCACAAGCTTTGAAAAAAGCTGGAATCATCAAGAAAGAATTAGCTGGCGTTAAATTATTAGCTAATGGTGAATTAACTAAGAAATTAACCATTAAAGTCAATAAAGTATCTAAAGCTGCTAAAGAAGCGGTTGAAGCAGCAGGTGGTTCAATCGAGGTGATTTAATGCTAGGAACACTTAAGAATGCTCTTAAAGTTAAAGAAATTCGTAAAAAGATTTTTTTCACATTGTTTATTTTGGCAGTGTATCGTTTGGGAGCACAAATTACAGTTCCAGGTATTAACGCTGCAGCAATGGAAAAGGTTGGTTCTACCGGATTAATTCCTTTGCTGGATACAGTTAGTGGCGGTGGTTTATCTAACTATTCGATTTTCTCGTTAGGTGTTTCGCCTTATATTACTGCCCAAATTGTAATTCAGCTGTTGCAAATGGATATTGTTCCTAAGTTTGTTGAATGGAGTAAGCAAGGTGAAGTTGGTCGACGTAAATTAAATCAAGTAACTCGTTATTTGACGATTTTCTTAGCCTTTGTACAATCAGTCGGAATAACCGCTGGTTTTAATGCTTTGAGTTCAATGAAGGGTTTGAAGTTAGTTCCTAAACCTGATTGGCAAACCTTTGTAGTTTTAGGGGTTGTCATGACAGGTGGTTCAATGCTTTTAACTTGGATGGGTGAGCAAATTACTGATAAGGGTATTGGTAATGGTGTTTCCATGATTATCTTTGCTGGTATTGTTGCTCGCTTGCCACACGGAACTTATCAATTAGTAAAGGATAAAATTATTAGTTCGACTGGTTCGGATCTTTGGTTGAACATTTTATTCTTAGTTTTGATTTTAGTTGCTGTTTTGTTAGTAACACAGTTTACAACTTATGTTCAACAAGCTAATCGTAAAGTGCCGATTCAATATACTCGGCGAGCAATTAGTGGTGGTTCTGAAAGTTATTTACCATTGAAAGTGAATGTAGCGGGAGTTATCCCAGTTATTTTTGCTAGTTCACTAATTGTTACTCCGTCGACGATTTTGATGGCCTTTCAAAATTCTCATGGCGGTGATACTTGGTATCAAGTCTTACAAAATATTTTTAGCTTACAAACAACAACCGGTTCTATTGTGTATACTGTATTAATTGTTCTATTTACTTTCTTCTACGCCTTTGTTCAGGTTAACCCTGAAAAATTAGCGGAGAACTTGCAAAAGCAAGGAGCTTATATTCCGGGTATTTGGCCAGGAAATGCGACAATTAAATATATTTCTGGTTTATTAATGCGTCTATCAACTGTTGGTTCTGTCTTTTTAGGTTTAATTGCTTTACTACCTCAGTTAGCAACTAATTTGTTTGGCCTACCACAATCGATTGGTTTAGGTGGAACAAGTTTGTTAATTGTTGTTGGGGTAGCGATTGAAGCTAATCGGCAATTAGAAGGATTGTTGATGAAGCGTGAATATGTTGGTTTTATTCGTTAAAAGCTTGGAGGAAGTTTGATGAATTTAATGTTAATGGGTTTACCAGGGGCTGGTAAAGGAACACAAGCTGAAAAAATTGTTGATCAATATCATGTCATTCATATTTCAACTGGTGATATGTTTCGTGAGGCTATGGCTCAAGAAACACCAGTGGGTTTGAAAGCTAAGTCTTTTATTGATCAGGGAAATTTAGTTCCTGATAGTGTTACTAATGAAATTGTTAAGGAACGTTTAGCTCAAAGTGATGTCTTTCAAGCTGGTTATATGCTAGACGGTTTTCCAAGAAATTTGGATCAAGCGAAGGCTTTAGATCAGATTGATGATGAATTAAGCTTAAAACTGGATGCCGTGATTGATATTGATGTGCCAACTGATTTGTTGGTTGATCGTTTATCAGGACGCTTTATCTGCCGGGATTGTGGTTCCACTTATCATAAGTTATATAATCCACCGAAAGTTGATGGAACTTGTGACCGTTGTGGTGGTCATGATTTTTATCAGCGTGATGATGATAAGCCTGAAACGGTTAAAAATCGTTTGGATGTTAATATTAAAATGAATACACCGTTAATTGATTATTATCAAAATGCAGGTATCTTGCATAAAGTTAATGGTGCGCAAGAAATTGATCAAGTTTTTGCAGAAATTGATCAAGTTTTAAAACAGATTAATTAATTGGTGGCAATCACTTCATTTATATGGTACACTAAGCGCGTGTATCGTCTAGTGAGTGCCAAGCTCTCACTATTTTTGTGTTTAAAAGAAACGAGGAGGATACTTTTTTGGCTAAAGATGACGTAATCGAAGTTGAAGGAACTATTTCCGATACTTTGCCAAATGCAATGTTCAAAGTTAAGTTGGAAAATGGTGCTACTGTGTTGGCTCATGTTTCTGGTAAAATTCGGATGCATTATATTCGGATTTTACCTGGTGATAAAGTTACGGTTGAACTTTCACCTTATGATTTAACTAAGGGGCGTATTACCTATCGTTTCCGGTAAATAGTGTGAGTCAAAGTTGTCCGTCAGTTCAGATGGGAGGATTTAGTTTATGAAAGTTAGACCATCAGTGAAACCAATGTGTGAGCATTGTAAAGTGATTAAGCGGAAGGGTCGCGTCATGATTATTTGTTCTGCTGACCCAAAGCATAAACAAAGACAAGGTTAAAAAGGAGGTTAACAACATATGGCACGTATTGCAGGTATTGACTTACCACGTGATAAACGTATTGTTGTCGCATTAACCTACATCTATGGGATCGGTAATACAACCGCTCAAAAGGTGTTGGCTGCTGCCGGTGTTTCTGAAGATATCAGAACACGTGATTTGACTCCTGAACAAGAGGAAAAAATCCGTGCGCAAGTAGATGGCATTAAGGTTGAAGGTGACTTACGTCGTGAAGTCAGCATGAACATTAAACGTCTACAAGAAATTGGTTCTTATCGTGGTATGCGTCATCGTCGTGGTTTGCCCGTTCGTGGTCAAAACACGAAAAATAATGCTCGGACTCGTAAGGGCAAAAAGATGGCTATTGCTGGCAAGAAAAAATAATAATAAAGGAGGTAATGATTAATGGCAAACAAGAAAGCAAAGACTTCACGTAAGCGTCGTGTAAAGAAAAATATTGAATCTGGTGTAGCACATATCCATTCAACATTTAATAATACGATCGTGATGATTACCGATACTCATGGTAATGCTGTTTCTTGGTCTTCTGCAGGTGCATTAGGATTTAAGGGTAGTCGTAAATCAACACCATTTGCTGCGCAAATGGCTGGTGAAGCTGCTGCTAAAGAATCCATGGAACATGGTATGAAATCAGTTGAAGTAGCTGTTAAAGGTCCTGGTTCTGGTCGTGAAGCTGCGATTCGCTCATTACAGACTACCGGTCTAGAAGTGACTGCAATTCGTGATGTCACACCAGTTCCTCACAACGGTTCACGTCCACCAAAACGCCGTCGTGTTTAGTTTTGACCCAAGCATTAGTGTTAAACTTTTGTTGTTAAACAGTGTTGTGAAAGGGGCAAAACATAAATAATGATTGAATTTGAAAAACCTGTTATCACAAAAATTGATGAAACAGATAATTACGGTAAATATGTAATTGAGCCATTGGAACGCGGTTATGGGACTACATTAGGTAATTCTTTACGGCGAGTTTTATTGGCTTCTTTACCAGGAACAGCAGTTTCTGACATTCAAATTGATGGAGTTTTACATGAATTTTCAACAATTGATGGTGTCTTAGAAGATGTAACTGAGATTGTTTTAAATATCAAAAAATTGTCTTTAAAATTACATTCCGACGAGAAAAAAGTTGAAATTAATGTTGAAGGCCCCAAACAAGTTACGGCTGCTGACATTGAAACGGATGCTGATTTAGAAATTTTGGATCCTGATCAATATATCTGTACCGTAGCTGAAGGTGGACAGTTGCACATGCAATTGTCTGTTAAAACTGGTCGCGGTTATATTCCGGCAGATCAAAATAAAACTGATGAAACACCAATTGGCGTTTTACCTGTGGATTCGATTTTTACCCCTGTTTCTCGGGTTAATTATCAAGTAGAGCATACTCGTGTGGGTAAGCGGAATGATTTTGATAAGTTAACTTTGGATATTTGGACTAATGGTTCAATTGGTCCGCGGGAATCAATTAGCTTAGCTGCTAAAGTTTTGACAGAGCACTTGAGCGTTTTTGTTGAATTAACCGATGAAGCTAAAGACGCTGAGATGATGGTTGAAAAGGAAGAAACTCGTAAAGAGAAGAAACTTGAAATGACCATCGAAGAACTTGATCTTTCAGTTCGTTCATACAATTGTTTGAAGCGGGCGGGGATTAATACTGTCCAAGAATTAACCGATAAATCTGAATCAGATATGATGAAAGTGCGCAATTTAGGGCGTAAGTCTCTAGAAGAAGTTAAAGAGAAGTTGGCCAATTTAGGATTGTCACTGCGTCTAGATGATTAAGATGAAAAGGAGGTAAACAGATGAGTTATCGTAAATTAGGTCGAGCATCAGATAAACGTAAGGCAATGTTACGTGATTTAACAACAGATTTGTTTATTAACGAACATATTGTTACTACTGAAGCACGCGCTAAGGAAGTTAGAAAAACAGCTGAAAAGATGATTACGTTAGCTAAACGTGGCGATTTACATTCTCGGCGTTTGGCAGCTAGTTATTTGCGTAACGAAGTAGCAAGTATTACTGAAGAAGAAGATGCAGTAGTTATTCAATCAACTTTGCAAAAATTATTTAGTGATATTGCTCCACGTTATCAAGATCGTCAAGGCGGCTATACTCGTATTTTAAAGACTGCCCCTCGTCGTGGTGATGCAGCACCCATGGCAATTATTGAATTAGTTTAATTTATAGATTTTTTTAAATAGCTATTTAAATGATCATTCTTTCGATTAGTAGTGAGCGTAATGATGTTGGTGAAAGCTAAGTCTAGCTCTAATGCTTTAGCGCTACTTTTCGGGAATGATTTTTTTGTGGTTTTGATTATATTTAAGAAAGTCTATGGTATGATATTGATTAAAAGCACTATTGAGATGAGGTGACAGCATGGAAAATATTATTCAATTAGACCATGTCACGTACACTTATGAAGAAGCAGTAACACCAGCATTGGATCAGGTTAGTTTACAAGTTAAACCCAAGCAATGGGTCGCTATTATTGGTCGTAATGGTAGTGGTAAAAGTACCTTGGCCCGAATTTTAAATGGATTATTACAACCACAATCAGGACAAGTTAAGGTTGCTGGGCAAGTATTATCCGATGAAACACTTTGGACGATTCGGGAACAGTTGAGGATTATTTTTCAAAATCCAGATCATCAGTTTGTGGGTGCTACTGTTGAAGATGATGTCGCTTTTGGCCTAGAGAATCAGGGGATGCCCCGAGAACAGATGGTCCAACGAGTGGCTTGGGCTTTAGAGCGTGTACAAATGACAGATTATGCGCAAAAGTCGCCACAGTTACTGTCTGGTGGGCAAAAGCAACGAGTTGCAATTGCTGGTATTATTGCATTAAAACCTAAAATTATTGTGATGGATGAGGCCACGAGTATGTTGGATCCGCAAGGTCGTCGCGATATTATTCAATTAATTAAAGCTTTACAACAAGAATTAGGCATGACGGTTTTATCAATTACCCATGATCTAACAGAAATCGTTCAAGCAGATCAGGTAGTGGTTTTAAAAGCGGGGCATGTTTTAAAAACAGGTGCTGTGAAAGATATTTTTCAAAATCCGCGACAACTAACCGATTTTGGTTTGCAACCACCGTTTACGCAAAGTTTGCAATTATTATTACAGGAACAAAAAATTGCAATTGATAATCAATATTTAACAAAGCAGGAATTGGTTGAAAAATTATGGCAATTACATTTGAACAGGTAACACATACTTATCAAGCTGATGGACCATTAGCGTATACTGGCTTAAAGGACGTCAGCTTTGAAATTGCTGATGGCAGTTTTACCTCGATTATTGGTCAGACTGGCAGTGGAAAGTCAACTTTAGTGCAGCATATGAATGCGCTCTTAAAGCCGACCAGTGGCACGGTAACAATTGGTCAGCACAAAATTACTGCAGAGACAAAAAATAAGCATTTAAAGCCGTTGCGTCAGCAAGTAGGGATGGTTTTTCAATTTCCAGAACAGCAATTATTTGCAGAAACGATCCAAGAAGATATTAGTTTTGGTCCGAAAAACTTTGGTGTAGATGCGAGTGAAGCTAATAACTTAGCTTTAAAAATGTTAGATTTGGTTGGCTTACCACAAAGTTTAGCTGATAAGTCACCCTTTGATTTATCTGGTGGGCAAATGCGGCGGGTGGCCATTGCGGGTGTTTTAGCATCGCAGCCACAAGTATTGATTTTGGATGAACCAACAGCAGGTTTAGATCCCCAAGGACATCAGGAATTAATGCAGTTATTTGCCCAATTGAATCAAACTGGTACTACGATTGTGTTGATTTCTCATCAAATGGAAGATGTGGCATTATACAGTGACCAAGTTTTAGTGATGGACCATGCACAATTGGTTCGTGCTGCTAGTCCACAAGTGATTTTTAATGATCAAGAATTTTTAACTCAGCATCATTTGTTACAACCAGAAAGTACGCAATTTGCACAAAAGTTGCTACAAAGAGGCTTTAAATTTGCATCATTGCCGATTACGATGCCAGAGCTAGTCGCACAGTTAGTTCCACAATTGAGAGGAGAGAACGATGGGTAAAATCATTATTGGGCGTTATTTACCTGGCAATTCATTCATTCATCAGTTGGATCCGCGAGCTAAATTTACGGCCACTTTTTTATTTGTTATTATTGTTTTTTTAGCTAATAATTGGTTAACCTACGCCACTTTGTTGGCATTTGTTATTGGGGCGGTTTATTTGTCGCAAATCTCGCTGAGTTTCTTTTTGCGTGGTATTCGCCCGATGTTAATTCTTATTTTATTTACGGTTGCTTTGCAAGTCTTTTTGACACCTGGGGGGCATCCTTTTTGGCACTGGGGCTTTTTATCATTATCAAGTTTGAGTTTGACTAATGGAGCATACATTTTTTTTCGCTTTATTTTAATTATTTTCATTTCAACTTTATTAACAATTACCACTACTCCGTTACAAATGTCTGACGCGATTGAATCATTATTAAAACCGTTGCGATATGTTCATTTTCCGGTTGACGAAGTAGCTTTGATGTTGTCAATTGCTTTACAATTTATTCCTTTGTTATCTGATGAAACTACTAAGATTATGAATGCTCAGCGGGCGCGGGGCGTGGACTTTGGCGAAGGAAATATTATTAAACAAATCAAAGCGATTGTTCCGATTTTAATTCCGTTATTTGTTAGTAGTTTTAATATTGCTTATGACTTGTCAGTGGCGATGGAATCACGGGGCTATCAAGGTAGTGCTGGTAGAAGTAAATATCGTCAGTTGCACTGGCAAAAAAAAGATACCATCATGTTAATGACATTTGGATTACTGACAATTTTACTTTTAATTTTACGGAGTTATTAAATGACGACTTATAAAATGACTGTGGCGTATGATGGCACTAAATATCATGGCTTTCAAAAACAGCCACAATTAGCAACAATTCAAGGTACTATTGAACAGGCCTTAGCTAAGATGACGAAGGGTCAATTAGTTGAAATAATTGGTTCGGGACGCACGGATGCAGGAGTGCACGCTTTAGGACAAGTTATTTCGTTTAATTACCCGGGAAATATTCCAGCGGAGCAAATGTTAAAGGCGTTAAATAGTCTCATGCCGCTAGATATCCTCTTTACAAATTCCCAAATTGTCCCGGAAAATTTTAATGCCCGTTTTGATACGGTTAGTAAGATATATGAATATCGGGTGGCTTTGGGGCGTTATACGGATCCTTTTTTACGATTATATACGGGTCATTACCCTTATCCGCTGGAAGTTTCACGCTTACAGATAGCGCTACAAGATATTGTTGGTGTTCATGATTTTACTAGCTTTGCTGCCAGTGGTGGCGTTATTAAAAATAAAGTACGCGAAATTTATCAAGCCCAGCTCGATTTAAGTGACTATCCACGACAATTGAAATTTATTTTTCACGGTAATGGTTTTTTGTATAATATGGTGCGCATTATGGTCGCAACACTTTTGGAAATTGGTAACGGTCGGCGTGATGTGCACGATTTTTTGCGATTATATGAAGTCAAAGATCGACAACAGGCCCGGGTAACAGCGCCTGCTAGTGGTTTATTTTTAAAGCAAGTGTTCTATTAAGTTAAAACGTGAGTGTTGAAAACAACAGTGACTTATCATTGACTTCAATAAAATTAACGATTATACTGATAAATGGTATTGTTTACCCCACGATGAGCCCCGGAAACTTATTGAGTGTGTGAACAAACACAGATATTGGAGGAAAACAAATGCGTACAACACCATTAGCTAAACCAAGCGAAGTTGAACGTAAATGGTATCTGATTGATGCAACTGATGTCGTCTTAGGTCGTTTATCATCAGCTGTCGCTACAATTTTACGTGGCAAGAATAAACCAACATTTACCCCGAACGTTGATACTGGTGATAATGTAATTATTATTAACGCCGACAAAGTGAAGTTGACCGGCAAGAAAGCTACTAAGAAGATGTACTATCATCATAGTAATCATCCTGGTGGGTTGAAGACTACTTCTGCAGGTAAAATGTTGGCTGAAAAGCCTGAACGGTTGATTGAAACTTCAGTTCGCGGCATGTTGCCAAAGAATTCCCTTGGTCGTCAACAATTTAAGAAGCTTTATGTCTATGCAGGTTCAGAACATAAACATGCAGCTCAACAACCTGAAGTTTTAGATGTTAATAAGTTGATTTAAGGAGGAGAATAATTTGGCACAAGTATCTTATGCTGGAACTGGACGTCGTAAAGACTCAGTTGCTCGTGTACGCTTGGTCCCTGGTAAGGGTCAAGTAACAATTAATAAACGTGCTGCAGAAGATTACATTCCTTCTGCAAGTTTGATCAAAGATTTAAAACAACCATTGGATATCACTGAAACTGCTGATAGTTATGATGTCTTGGTTAATGTTCATGGAGGCGGTTTTTCTGGTCAAGCTGGTGCAATCCGTCATGGAATTGCGCGGGCTTTATTGGAAGTAGATCCTGATTTTCGGGCACCTTTGAAACGTGCAGGCATGTTAACTCGTGATCCACGAATGAAAGAACGTAAGAAGCCAGGTTTGAAGAAGGCTCGTAAGGCTTCACAATTTTCCAAACGTTAAGATATTTCTACTAACACTTTCGATTACGAAAGTGTTTTTTATTTGTTCAATTAAATATTAGGTAGCTAGTTGCTAGTTTTAATAGCTATTGATTAGTTGAGTTTCAGTGAGCATTAAAAGAACACCTAAAGTAGAATTATGCCAATAAAAAAGAAGTATATTATCATCTTTCCATAAAGACAAAAGATCAATCTTATTTTACTTAGATAATTAGACACAAAAAGGCCCCCGAAGTTGTGCTAACTTCGGGAGCCACATTATAAATTCAACCATTTATCAGTATGATCAATTTGAAATTGCTGTTGTGTTATAACTTAAACGGTTGCGTTGTAGCAATAGGCTGTTTAGTTTTTAAGTTCATAAAGAACATGGAAATTTGATCCTTAGTGTTATTCACGGAATAAAGCATTGCTGCTTGGGCTTTTTGACCGGCAGCCACTGCTTGTTGAGCGGTATTCAAACGATCTTTCATATCTTGGTTATCACCGATATCGTTATTAGCATTTAAAATTTGATTGTCCTGTTTTAATTGCAAATCTTGACTAACAATATCTGCTGGTTTCAAATCTTGTTTAGAATTATTAGTAATTGTGTATTCAATATATAAAGCTGGTTTATTATTAGCGTCAGAAATCAATTTAACGCCGTCAGCCGAATTATTCAGCTCTAATGTAAAATCATCAGTCTCATATTTCATATTGTCATAGGAACCCGGATTTTTCCATTGGCGTTCATTAGCTTCACTATGTTGGACATCTTTGGCTGCAGTATCTTTCTTTAAAGCGGGCGTGACTTTCGTAGTCTTCGGGTGCTTCTTTAACGGTAGTTGCTTAGAAGTTGTCTGTTCACTTTTAGGATGATCAGTGGTTTTCGGTGCTTGTTTAGTCGGATGTAAAAGTAAGAAAACTAGTAAGATTGCAGCTACTACAATAATGAGCACTGCAATAATCCAAAAAATTGGTTGTTTATACCAAGCCTTATTATGTTTGCCATGATTATTGCTATCATTACTTGGTTGGGGATTAGTCGGTGGCATTTGATAATTTGGTGTTTGATTATGCGGATAATCCGGTTTGGGGGGGAGATTAGTGTTTAAAGGAGCTTTTGGTTGTTCAGAAAAATTAGGCGCCACAGGCTCAGGTGCTCTGGGAGCGCTGGGTTGTTGTGGCACGGGATTGTTATTAGTTAAATTGTTGTTTTGATTGGTTTTAAATTGATGTTTCGATCTTTGTTTCGGCATATACATCAGCCTCCTCTACAACATCTTATACAATCTGGCCCTCAAATTAAACTATTCTGATGAAAACTCAACTAAATCTTAAAAAATAAACGTTTGGTAAGGAAAAATTTTTTTCAATTAGGCGCCAATAATCAGAAAAATACAGCAAGCCCCTTGAATTTTTGAACCAAAAATGATATAACATTCTGGTTGCTAAAAGAGTGAGGGTTCTGATGGAGGAATGATTATGTTTGTTTTCAATCGTCAGGTATGTGATTACGAAGTAGTTTGTGTGTTTAATACAGTTAATGGTGAGCGCGTGGTTGCTAAAAGAGTTTGTCATAATGTATCACGGCGGGAAGCTATTCAACGAATGAAAAATTGGGTACAAACGAATTATTCTGACAATCTGGACGTCCACCAACCCATTAAGGTTAATGTGAAAGTTAATCATTAATTACAGTTTTGACAACTGAATTTAGTCATTGGGTACCAACTAGTCTAACTTCTTCAGACCAAATTTCTGATTTTTGAAGTAAAAAGTTTAAAGTAATTTACCGAGAGCGGTATTGAGCAATTAAAATTATGTAGTCAAGATTGAAGCAATAGTTAGCGTCAATCTTTTTTTGTACATTGGAATAAGTTATAGAATTCGGATTGAACATTTTGGTCATTTAACTTAAAATAAAGTTCAAAGGAGTAATATTAAATGACTGAAAAGCATAAAGAAATGTCGACTGTGAAATTTTCGCTAGTAACGCTTTTAAATGCCACAATTACGGGAGCTGAGTTAGTTGGCGGTTTAGTTGCGGGCAGTTTAGGGTTGGTATCTGATGGTTTTCATAATATGGAAGATACTTTGTCAGTCGTTTTGTCATTTATTGCTCATTTAATTGGTAAAAAGGCTAATGATGAACGGCAGACTTTTGGTTATCAGCGCGCTGAAATCTTAGCCGCTTTTGTCAATTCAGCTATTTTAATTGCAATTACAATTTTTTTAGCAGTGGAAGGTCTAAAGCGGCTCTTTCATCCACAAAAAGTTAATGGTCATCTGATGTTAATTGTAGCGGTGATTGGTTTTGTAGCTAATCTGATTTCCGCTCTGATCATGATGCAGGGTTCACAACATAATTTAAATATTAAAGCAACTTTTTTACATATGGCGGCGGATGCCTTGTCATCTTTTGGCGTCATCTTAGCCGCAATCCTGGTGCAACTGTTTAATTGGTACTGGGCGGATCCCGTGATTACGTTAATCACTGCCGTTTGGATTTTAAAAGAATCACTGGAAGTGGTTAAACAAACGGTCGCAATTTTGATGGAAGCTAGTCCGCAAATCGATTTACAAGCAGTTTGTCAACAGATTCAAGCCTTGCCTGAGGTGGTGCGGGTACATCATGTGCATGTTTGGCGCATTGATGAACAATTGATTGCTTTTGATGCACATATTAATGTTCAGGAGGATGAACCGACTTCCCAGTTAGAACAACTCTACCAAAAAATTGCTCAAATTCTCAAAGAGTACGGCATAGAACACGTCACACTACAACCAGAATTTAAGCATGGTTTACAGGAGCAAATAGTCCATCAAAAACGGCCTGATTAATAGAATTTGATGCGATTTAAGGGCCAATAACGAACTTTGACAACCCCTAAAATTTGGTCTTTTTTGACGGGGCCAAAACTACGACTATCAGCCGACTTGCGGCGGTTATCGCCCATTACAAAATAATTATCTGCGGGAACATGAGAAATACCAAACAGATTTTTTAATTTAAAATTCTTGGTGAGTAACTTTCCCGGAGCTAATTTGGCTTTGTAAGGATCGAGGTAAGGTTCGTTAATAGCTTGGTGATTGATGTAAGTGGTATCGTTTTTAGAAGTGATTTGATCATGCGGAATGCCAATCACCCGCTTGACAAAAAGTTTGTTCTCAGTGGATCCGGGGGGATCTAATAAGACGATATCACCGCGGTGAATCTGAGCATTGGGTTTAACTAAAACGCGGTCGTTAGCGTAAAAGTTGGGCTGCATGGATTGACCATGTACGGTGCCATTAATCCAAACAACATTAAATAAAAGATAAGAAAATAAAGCGACAGTAATGATAAAGCCGCCTAAAATGATGATAAATAAGTGATTTTTGTGCCAAAATTGTTTCCAATCCCAGTGAAGCTGTATCTTCATACGGAAGCCGCCTTTATTTTTTAATTCCCACCGTGTCAATCTCTTCTGAAAATCTGAAGGGATCATGCTAACATAGAATAGATAGGCTAAGTAAGATAGTGAGATGAAGTTATGTTATTGCATAGTATTAGTGGTGTGTTAATCATTTTAGGAATGATTGTAGTTGGCTATTGGTTGACAGTCAGACAATGGTTTGATGAAAATTTTAGTCAGATTGTTTCTAAATTAGTAACGCAGATAGCCTTACCGTGTTACATGATTAATACTATCACGTCTAAGTTTTCTAGAGGAGAACTTTTTCGGATTTTTCCTGATTTAAAATTTCCAATTTTATCAATGATGTTATTATTCATAATTTCCTGGGTGATGCAGTCTGTTTTACGGATTGATTCCAAACATCGAGGTTTGTTTAAATCTATGTTTTCCAATTCGAATACGGTCTTTGTGGGTTTACCAGTGAACATGGCGCTGTTTGGTAAAGCCAGTTTGCCATATGTTTTAATTTATTACATGGCTAATACGACGTTTTTTTGGACGTTAGGCGTGTATCTGATTCGCTTGGATGGTTCGAATAATGAAAAACTAAAATGGTCAGAGATGCTCAAAAAGATTTTTTCGCCACCATTACTTGGTTTTTTAATTGGCGTGATTTTGGTTTTATGTCATATTTCAGTGCCTACTTTTTTGAATTCAGATTTTAAATATATTGGTAATTTAACTATTCCGCTCTCTATGTTTTTTATTGGGATGAAATTAGCCCAAGTGGGCTTAAAGAATATTCGCTTAAGTAAAGATATGTTGGGTATTTTTTTAGGACGGTTTATCTTAGCACCAGCCTTAATGTTTATCTTAGTTAAGTCGGCATCCGTCCCAGTTTTAATGAAACAAGTTTTTGTTTTACAAGCAGCGATGCCAGTGATGACGAATGCCCCGGTAGTAGCGAAGTTGTACGGTGCGGATTCCGATTATGCAGCTGTGATGGTTACTGCGACTACGATTTTTAGTTTGGTGATGGTGCCCATTTTAATGAATGTAGTGACAATTAGTTTTTGATAGAGGAAGATTAATGGTTAAGTTGATTTTAGTGCGGCACGGACAAAGCGTGGCTAATGAACATAATGAGTATACAGGTTGGTCAGATGTGAATTTGACCGCAAAGGGAAGGCAGCAAGCACAACATGCTGGTCAATTATTAAAGCAACATCAATTGACTTTTGCCCAAGTACACACTTCAGTCTTAAAACGAGCGATTTTGACAGCTTATCTAATTCAGGAGCAGTGTGCAGCATTAGCGACCCCGATTAATAAATCTTGGCGCTTAAATGAACGTCATTATGGCGCGCTACGCGGGTTGAATAAAGATTTTACCCGGCAAAAGTTTGGTGCGCAACAGGTAGCCTTATGGCGGCGGAGCTTTGATAGTGTGCCGCCGTTGTTACCAGCGGTAGATACTAGTCAGCGTGTGTATCAAGGGTGGCCGCAAGACATTTTGCCGCGCGCGGAAAGCTTAAAAATGGCCCTAGAACGGACGGTACCATATTTTCAAGAGGTGATTGGTCCTAAATTAAAAGCGGGGCATAATCAATTGATTGTTGCGCATGGCAGTACATTACGAGCATTAATCAAATATTTGGAACAGATTTCTGACCAGGCAATTGATGGCGTCGAAGTGGGAAATTGTGAACCTATTGTTTACCAATTAGACGCTCAATTACAGATTATAAGTAAAGTAGTTTTAACAAAGTAACACTCTTAATTAGGTTATTGCATAAAAAATAGAGGTTAATGATCATTCCACCCCACCCAGCAGGTTCGTTGTGTTAATGATCTTAACCTCTATTTTTATGATTCCAATTAATTAGTATTCATCTTCATCGTCGTCTTCATCATCCAGCTCTTCCGAATTATATTTAATCTTGGGATCACGTTGAATGAGCTGTAACCGGTCAGATCGCACCTGACCCAAGGTTAAAGGAACATATTCTGTGACCACATCGGAGTAGGATAAGCCGTACCAAATTGCCGGCGTCACGGTATACTTTTGAAGCCAGAGACGACTTTGGATTAAATTCTTTTTCCAATTGTTTAGTTGCGTATCTGGTGATAAAACCTCGCGAATCAAAACGAAGGAAAAATCCCCCACACTACGATCCGGAATCGTAGTATAACGTTGTGGTTGACGCGGAAGTTCTTTTTTAATCATCATTTCGTTCACGATTTGGCGCAAGAAGAAATTAACTTTTTGTTCCATACGAAAACCTAAATATAACTGTACATTGACCATATAATCAGTGCCGTAAGTGTCCACACTATAAGCAGTCGTGTACGGTTTATCAGTAACATTCACGGTCACAAACCAATAAACTTGAGCCCGTTTAGGACGTTTATCTAAAATAGAATACAGAATGTCTTTTTTGATTTTATAACCATCTTTAACTTTGGCTAAATAAACCAAATTAGTGGTATACATGGGTAAGCTTTGGTCCTGACTTAATTCGCGTAATTGATTTTTATAAGCTAGTAAAGACACATATTCACGGTGGAAGGTATTATCATTTTTCAATAATTCACCATACCGCCAGATCACCATGATGATGATTAATAAAAGCGCAATTCCTAAAGTAATATAGCCACCATGTAAGAACTTGACGCTATTGGTAATTAAAAAGACCGTTTCAATCATTAAGAAAAAGGCAATGACAAGACGCGTTAACCAGCGATTAACTTTGGTAGTTGATAACCAGGCGTTTAATAATAAAGTAGTCATCAACATAGTAATGGTAATTTCTAAGCCGTAAGCGGCGGACATTTTAGCTGAAGTTTGGAAGAAAATAACAATAAAAGAACAAATAACCCAGATAATGTTATTCACAGCCGGAATATACAATTGACCTTTGAAATTGGTCGGATAATTCATGCGTAAACGCGGTAAAATTTTTAACTTCGTGGCTTCCGAAACCAGCGTAAAGGAACCCGAAATTAACGCTTGCGAAGCGATAATCGCTGCTAAAGTAGCTAACAAAGTCATCGCTAAGCGGTAGCGTTGCGGAACCATTAAGAAAAAGGGATTAAGATCGGTCAGTTTTTGATAAGCTGCTTGTCCCTTAACTTGGTTAATCCAAACCGCTTGGCCCAAGTAATTAATTAAGAGGCACAATTTAACGTAAGGCCAGCTACCATAAATGTTATTGCGGCCGACGTGCCCCATATCCGAATACAAAGCTTCAGCACCAGTAGTTGCCAGAAAAATACTCCCAAGAATAAAGATCCCATTTTTATTTTGTGGACTCACGAGCACTTTAAAAGCGTAATAGGGATTTAAAGCGCGCAGAAAACTCCAATCACCGGCTAAGCGATACAGGCCGATTACTCCTAAGCACGTAAACCAAAGCATCATAATTGGTCCAAAAGCTTTACCAATGGCTTCCGTACCGAAGCGCTGAATAAAAAATAAGCACGATAAGATAATGATTGTGGTTAAAATGACTGTTCCTTGCGTTGTAATGGGAATATGATGCAAAATTTGGACACCTTTTAAGCCTTCAATAGCCGTTGTGACGGTGACCGCGGGCGTCATCATGCCATCAGCCAGAAAAGTGGCGCCACCAATCATTGCTGGAATAATCAACCACTTAGCTTTTTTGCGAACCAAAGTGTATAAAGCAAAGATACCACCTTCGCCATTATTGTCAGCTCGTAAAGCAATTAAAACATATTTAGTGGTCGTGATAATAGTTAAAGTCCAAAAAATTAACGAAACGGTTCCCAAAATAAAATCTGTTGAAATATGGCTCAACCCACCATTGCCATGAATTAAAGACGACATGGTATACATTGGTGAAGTACCAATATCACCATAAACCACACCTAAAGCAACTAAAATACCACCCATGGATAGTTTATTTTGCAAATTTTTCTTTTGCTGAATTGTATTCTGAAATTTCATAGTTAATCGCTTGTCCTTATTTAATCTAAAGATAATCAAGGAAAACTCAAAAAAAGCTAGAGTATTAACACAAAACAGATTCAGCCAAAAGCATTTTTAATGCCGCTTGTTAGCAGCACTGTTTAGTTTTTGGTAAGGTGTCAATATTACATTATTGTGCTCTTTCTGGTTACCTCGTAAAACTTAGATTTAATTTTTCATGTAACTTTTAAGCTGACTGCTAAATTGCTGCTTTTAAAACTTGAAGTGCTCTTTAATCATAGTTGATTATAACAGAAAAAATTGCGAACAACTGAAGAGCTTTTCTAACAGAAAGGTAAATGATATGATTAGACAGATTAAATTTTGAAGGTGTCTTATGAAAAAGTTTGTTGTTTTCCCAGTGTTACTGAGTTGGTTATTTATTTTTAGTTTGGTATTTGCTGTGAAACCAATTCAAGCGCAGGCTACTAAAGCGCGGTACCAAGCTTATCAACAATTACTGCAACAAAATGAATTTAGCGGCAGTGTCTTGTTAATTAAGCATGGTAAAACTTATTACCGCACAACACAAGGATATAGTAATTATCAACAGAAACAGCCGTTGACACAGCACTCAACGTATCAATTAGCTTCATTGGAAAAGGCGATTACAGCAACACTATTAATGAAGGCCCAAGAGCAGGGCAAATTGCATTTATCAGATCCGTTAAGGAAATATTTTCCCCAAATTCCGTATAGTGCCAACTTGACTTTGTGGCATTTATTAACAATGCAGTCGGGATTAGTGATGGATCCAGAAAATCCTAATGTCACAACGCAACACCTGCAGCATTATTTAAAGATGCATGTAAAAGTGGATAAAAAATATATTAATCGGTGGCATTACAGTGATGTTAATTATATTTTGTTGGCACAAATTTTACAGCGAGTTTACCATCAATCTTTTAGCCATTTATTTAATCGTTTTTTTAAAAAACCATTGCGGCTGCACAATACTAATGTGACAGCGGATTATTTAGCTAACCCGTACCATGTAACTGCCTATGCAGTTAAGGATCAAACGGTGAATTATCAAATACCGTTAACTTGGCAATGGTCACAAATTCACTTTGAACGAGGTGCCGGCCAACTATACTCGAATCCCGCTGAGTTTTATCGGCTGCAAAAAGCGATTATTCAAGGTAAAATTATTACGAAAAGCGATTTACGTAAATTACGAACGCCAACAGCTAATGGTCTATATAATGGCGGTGTTTATCATGATGTGCGGCAACATTATTTTTATGCGCACGGGGTGCAACAAGGCTTTGATAGTGTGGTTTTGATGAGTGATGATGCAAAAACTGCCGTAATTTTATTTAGTAATCGGCATAACGCGAACGCTACTAATTTTATTTTATTGGCTAAGCAATTTTACGAATTAATGAACAAATGAGGTTAAAAGATGTTTACTTATTTAACAGCTGGCGAATCACATGGCCCGCAATTAACTGGTATTATTGAAGGTTTTCCCGCCGGAATGGCAGTAGATTTGGAGCAAATTAATAATGCCTTAGCAAAACGACAAGGTGGTTATGGTCGTGGCAATCGGCAAAAAATTGAGCATGATCAAGTGCAAGTTACTGGTGGTCTTCGCCAACAAGTCACTTTAGGTTCTCCCATTGCCCTAACAATTACCAATCGTGATTTTAGTCATTGGCAAGATGTTATGAATCCGTTAGCTACCACGTCCAAGCGGGCTAACTTGCGGCAAGTTAAACGGCCGCGTCCAGGACATGCAGATTTAGTTGGAGGAATGAAGTATCGTCATCGGGATTTACGGAATGTGTTGGAACGCTCGTCAGCGCGCGAAACCGCAATGCGGGTGGCTATTGGCAATTTATGTGAGCAATTATTGAACCAGTTAGATATTCAATTAGTCGGTTATGTTTATCAAGTTGGACCGCAGGTCGTTGGCAATCCTCAGAATTTGGGGGTGAAGGCCATTCAACAGCAAATTCAAACTAATGATTTACGAATTTTGAGTAATCAACAAGAACCGATCATTAAGGAACTCATTGATCAAACTAAACGGGCAGGTGATACTTTAGGCGGCGTTGTGCAAGTTATTGTGGAAAACGTGCCTGCTGGTTTAGGCAGCTATACTAGTTGGGATAGCAAATTTGATGCCCAAATTGCTGCTAGCGTAATGGGCGTCAACGCAATTAAAGGAGTTAGTTTTGGCGCTGGCTTTTTGAATAGTGAGCATTTGGGCAGCCAAGCAATGGATGCCATCACTTATCAAGATCAGCACTGGCAGCGTTCTAGTAATCATTTAGGTGGATTTGAAGGTGGTATGACTAATGGCATGCCTTTGATTATTAATGCAGCGATGAAGCCATTACCGACGCTGTATCATGCCTTGCCGTCAGTGAATATTGATACGAAAGTTGAGCAAAAGGCCAATGTTGAGCGCTCAGATACTACGGCCATTGTCCCCGCCTCGTTAGTGATTCAAAGTGTTGTGGCCATTGAATTAGTCAAACAAATTACTACGACTTTTGATGGTTCCAACTTGGGACGTTTACAAGAGCAAGTTTCGGCTTACCGTCAAGAACTGGATGAATATTAACCAGCTGAGCTTGAAACTAAAGGGACTGCACAGTTGTAGAAGTTTCCAGTGCGAACTTGACTGTGGAATTAATTTTTAAGAATTAAGGATCAAGAGAATGAAAGATTTACGATATGCGCCGCAAGGTTTACACGGAACGTTAACCTTACCGGGTGATAAGAGTATTACGCATCGGGGGTTAATTTTGGGAGCGTTAGCTTCGACCCCGACGCTTTTACACCAAGCAAGTTTGGGACAAGATTGTTTGACGACATTAGCAGTGTTACAAAGCTTTCAAATTCCGATCCAACGCTGGCACACGACAATTAAAATTAGTGGTCGGCCCTTGAAATTTTGGCGTCCCACTCAAACAACGCTTAATTTTAATAATTCGGGAACGTCCGTGCGCTTATTAATGGGACTGTTAGCAGGGGGCTGGTGGCGCTTAACCTTAGTGGGGGACGCTTCGTTAACTAAACGGCCGATGGCTCGGGTAAGTGTTCCCTTGCAGCAGTTAGGAGCCAATATTAGGACCACTAACGAACATTTGCCGGTTATCGTCACGGGACAAAAGTTAGACGGTACGCAAATTGAATTAGCCGTGGCGAGTGCACAAGTTAAAAGTGCGGTTATTTTGGCTGCCTTACAAGCCACGCAACCCACAACAATTGTGGAAAAATTGCCGACACGCAATCATACAGAAGTAATGTTACGTCAGTTTGGGGTACCAGTTGTCACCGCAACGGATCAAAGGACGATTACAGTTTTACCAACTACTCAATTCAATGGTCAGGAATTAACCATTCCCGGGGACCTGTCGGCGGCGGCCTTTTGGTTAACGGCGGCGACCTTAGTCCCTAATTCCCATTTAAAAATTAAGCATGTGGGGTTAAATCCTACGCGGAGTGGCTTTTTGCAAGTCCTGCAGCAAATGGGTGCCCAAATCCAAATTAGTCCCCAAACGACGACCGGGGAATTATGGGGGCATTTAGAAATCAGGACCAGTCGTTTAAGCGCGATTCACTTAACTGCTCCACAAATTCCTAGCATCATTGATGAGTTGCCGTTGGTAGCTTTACTAGCGGCCAATGCACATGGAACTAGCGTGATTGAAGGCGCGCAAGAATTGCATTATAAAGAAACTGATCGCGTTCAAACAGTGGCCCAAGAATTACAAAAATTAGGTGTGAAGATTCAAGCGCGAACTGATGGTTGGCAGATTGAAGGTCCAACGCAGTGGCAGCAGCACAACGTTAAATTGGATAGTCATGGTGATCACCGTTTGGCTATGATGTTAGCGATTGCGGCATTAACTGTTCCGGCGGCACTCACATTAAATAACGAACAATGTGTGGCAATTTCTTATCCTGAGTTTTGGCGGGATTTAGATAAGGTTATTGGAGTTTAAGTCATGGATATTATTTTGACGGGATTTATGGGAACAGGTAAAACTACAGTGGGGCAACTGTTAGCACAGCAATTGGCATTACCGCTCTGGGATTTAGATCAGTGGATTGAACAAGCCAGTGGTCAAAGCGTGAACACGATTTTTGCTGTTGAGGGTGAAGCGTATTTTCGCAAATTGGAACAGCAGGCGTTAGCACAAGTATTAACGCAACCAGGAGTGTTAGCATTAGGTGGAGGTACGTTGGAAAATACTGACAATGTGCAAATTTTAAAACATTCCCCCGTACCGATCATCTGGTTAGATGCACACATTCCTGTTATTTGGCACCGAATTAAAAATGATACTTCCAGACCGCTAGCCCAAAATATGCAACAGCTACGGCAATTAAAGGCAAGACGACAAGCAAGTTATCAACAGGTAGCAGACATTGTTGTGCAAACGGACACATTGTTGCCAACACAAGTTATGGCTCAAATCTTAACGCAAGTTCAAAGTTTATAAAAAAGGTCAAATCACAATGTAAGCAACAGTAAGTAGTTGTGGATAACTTTTTGTGCCGGACTCAGTGGTCGGTAATTTCAAAGTTAGTGTCAATAAAATAAGGATAAAAAAAGAAAATGCTCGTCTTGAGGCGAACATTTTCTTTTTCGGTTACTGCCCAAAGCAGTAGTTGGTGTTGAATGACATTCAATTTGAAAGTAAAGTTTGAACTTTGTTATTGAATACAGTTAGTACTTAACTTTAAGCTAAAGCACCCATTGGATCCCAAGGCGCCAAAACTTTTGGATCGTCACATTCAGCATCATAAGCTGCTTGCGCTTTTTGTGGCAGGTATTTTTTGTTGATAACTAATTGGTAAACAAATTGATCGAACCAAGCATCACTCATCACAAAGTATCCTTTAGTTCCCACTTTTTCACCCCAAGAGTTTTCAACTTTCCACTTGGTTGGTTGGCCTTGATCGTCTAAGTCAACTCCAGTTAAGACCATGGCGTGGTTCATTAAGCTTTCGCCATAATCTAACCGTTGCGCTTTAGTCATCGAAAAATCGATATTAAATAAGTCAGCTAAGTTATAGATTTTAGTATCTAAAATTCCCTTTTTGCGGTCGGACATGGCGGAGACATCACTACCAAACCACACGGCTTCGCCGGATTGAAGTTGTTTGACGGCACTGGCTTTAAAATCTGCTAATTCTAAGTTTAAATGCCGAACATTGCGGCCAGCGACGACATTTCCTAATAATTCGACAGTGTAAACATGATTATAAGGCTTGTCGTCAGTTGGAGCATTAATGGTGGAAATATAATCTGGTAAGTCTAAATCAATATATTTTTTATAAAATTCTTGTGGCGTAATGGCTTTTTCACAATGAAATTGATTGTCATCATCGCGATAAGACCAATCAAATTGTACGGGTGGTTCACCTAAAGCATAAGCTAATAACCGGTAAACTTCGGATAACATCTTTTCTTTACGTTCTTCAACCGTGGCGTCGGGAACACCGTCTTTGAGCCATTGGCGTAAAGCAACAGCATCTTTGCGTAATTTAGTGTTTAAAACGCTGTTTAACTCTGAAGAATTAGTTCGACTAGCAGTATCGGGCATCACGCTTTTCGGCACAACACCATATTTTTCAAAGAGGGCACAAACCATGTCCCATTGTCCACCATCTTGTTGCGGAGTGGTCATTAAAAAGTCGACTTTGCGATCACCAATGGGCAAATCAGCAGTTTTAATGACATTTTCGTAGAAATAATTGGCTTTTTCGAGTTTGTCCCAGAAAAAGACATAGCCTTGAGATAACTCAAAGTCTTTAATTTTAAATTTGCTTTGCATGGGATGGCGCAAGGTATTTAACGCTGCAAAAACCCAGCAAAGACCGGATTGTTTTTGATCGGCAACTTTTCCAGTAGTTAAATCAATGGAAAAAGTCGGATCCATCGCGATTTGTGATTGTAAAGTTTCGCTAGATTGATAAATACCATTATTGGCAACACTGTTTTTGATGACTTGTGCCGCGGGCATTTGGTCAAAATCTGCTTGAAATTGTTGTAAATCAGCTTGACTGATTGCTTTTGTCATAAAAAATCCTCCATTAAATTAAAAAAGCTTAAGCTAAATATAGCGGAAAGTTGGACGTTTGACTAGTACTTTAACGAATATTGTCGATAACTTGGGGACCTTCAGGGCGACCGATGACCACGGTATTGACTAAGTCTAAGAAAAGACCATGCTCAATAATTCCGGTTTGGTGGTCTAACCAGTCAGCTAATAAGTGCGGATGTTCAATCTGGTTTAAATGTAAGTCCACAATATAGTTATTCATATCGGTTTTGACTAACTGTTGTGGTTTTTCATACCGTAATTGGGGGTGAAGTTGTTCCTGAGTTAAACGTGCAATTAATTGTTGGGCACCAAAGGGATTAACTTCTAAAGGCAGTGGAAATTGACCTAATTGTTGCACCATTTTAGATTGATCAACGATCCATAAATTGCGTTTGGAATTAATTGCTACGGTTTTTTCATAAGTTAAAGCGGCACCGCCACCTTTGATACCTTGAAATTGGGCATCGACTTCGTCGGCGCCATCAATAGTTAAATCGGCCTGCTCGATGTCTGCTAGTGGGTGCATCTTAATTCCCAGATTTTGGGCCTGTTGATAGGTCCTTTGAGAAGTGGAGACACAATCAACTTGTAAATGCTCTTCTTTGACGCGGCGAGCTAGTTCTTCAACCATATAAAAAGCGGTGGAGCCAGTACCTAAACCTAAAATCATATCTGATTGAACAAAATCTACGGCTTTAATAGCCGCCATCTTTTTTAATTCATCTTGATTCATCAGTATTATCTCCCTTGTCTGAATTGATTGCTAATAACGATTGAAACTTGGGTTCACGCTGAAAAAATTGGCGCGCAAACGGACAGACTGGTACAACTGTTAAGTTTTGTTGTTGTACCCAATCAAGCGTCGCTAATAAAATTTTTCCGGCTAAACCTTGGTTGCGATATTCTGGTTGGACAAAAATTTGATCAATGCTAATCGCCTGTTTGTGCGGTAATAACGTATAGTGTAATTGTACCATGGTCTCACCTTGGGGATTGGTTTGGAAAAATTCTTGGTCCTTGTGCTCAAAAGCCAAAGTTGTTCAACTCCTTAATGTATCGTCTGGTTAAATTAAGTATAATCTAAATTATTCATAATAAGAAAAAATTGAAAGAAGAAAATTAAAGTTATGGTAGAGCGTAAATTTGAATTTGTCACTCGGTACCAAAATCAAGGCTTGATTTTGCCCAAAAGGCAAACGCCAGCCGCCGCAGGATATGACTTAGCGGCCGCCGAAGATTTTGTTGTACCTTCTATTTGGAAACATCCCTTGGCCCAACTGATTTGGCGGCAAAGTCGCTATCAAGAAACTACTCGCTGGGCTCAGTGGGCCCAGAAAGTTTTACAACCAGTTTTAGTACCAACTGGTTTAAAAGTCAGTTTACCTGCAGATGAAGTGTTGTTGTTAGTTAATCGCTCTAGTGGTCCGTTGAAGCGGGGCTTGATGTTGCCTAATTCCATCGGGGTGATTGATGCAGATTACTATAATAATGCCAAAAATGAAGGCGAAATTTTTGTGCAAATGTTAAATTATTATCCAACTGATTATCTAATTAAAAAGGGTGAACGCATTTGCCAAGGCATTTTTATAAAGTATTTACGGACAGCTGATGACCAAATTAGTACAACACCGCGGCAAGGCGGCTTTGGTTCTTCAGGTAAGTAGAAATTAATAATAGGAGATGAAGTACATTGGCCAAAGCCAAAACGCGTTATGTATGTCAAAACTGTGGTTATATTGCGCCCCAAATGTTAGGAAGGTGTCCAAATTGTGGGGCCTGGAATCAATTAGTGGAAGAAGTTCAGCGGCCGGTTAATACAAAAGCTACTCCTAGTCGCGTTAGTTCGACAACGAGTCAACCAGTTAAATTAAATCAGGTCAGTTTTGATGAACAAAAACGGGTGCAAACAGGCTTGACGGAATTAGATCGAGTTTTAGGTGGCGGAGTAGTGCCGGGGTCATTGGTGTTAATTGGCGGTGATCCAGGAATTGGGAAATCGACCTTATTATTGCAGGTTTCCGGACAACTGGAGCAAACGGGGGGCCGAGTTTTATACGTTTCCGGCGAAGAAAGTGCAGCCCAAATTAAATTACGCGCTAATCGCTTGCAAATTCAAGGTGACAACTTATATCTCTATCCAGAAACGGACATGGGAGCTATTCGCAATGCAATTAATGAACAAAAGCCAGATTATTTAGTGATTGATTCCGTACAAACAATGAATGAACCCGAATTAGCTTCAGCTATTGGCAGTGTCGCCCAGATCAGAGAAGTAACAGCCGAATTAATGAATATTGCTAAACAACAAGGCGTTACTGTGTTTGTTGTCGGGCATGTGACTAAAGGCGGTGCCATTGCGGGACCCAAAATTTTAGAACATATGGTAGATACGGTCTTATACTTTGAAGGCGATTTACACCATAATTATCGGATTTTGCGTTCGGTCAAAAACCGCTTTGGCTCGACCAATGAAATTGGCATGTTTGAAATGGTCAATACGGGATTACGTGAAGTCCAAAATCCATCGGAAATTTTTTTGGCCGAACGCTTGAATAATGCAACGGGTTCTGCGGTGGTAGTTTCTATGGAAGGGACACGGCCTATTTTGGTAGAAATTCAGGCGTTAACATCGCCAACTTTGTATGGTAATGCCAAACGTACGACTACAGGCTTGGATCATAATCGCGTGGCGGTGATTTTGGCAGTTTTAGAAAAGCGAGCCAATATTTTGCTCCAAAATCAGGACGCCTATCTCAAAGCCACAGGGGGCGTGCGTTTAGATGAACCAGCCATTGATTTGGCGATGGCGATGGCGATTGTTTCTTGTTGCAAAAATCGGAGTTTAGCGAGTGACGTTTGTTTCGTCGGGGAAATTGGCCTCACGGGCGAAATCCGCCGTGTTAATCTGATTGACCAACGGGTCAAGGAAGCCGAAAAGTTAGGCTTTCAAACGATTTATGTCCCTGCTAACAATGAGTTAGTACGAGGGGATTATCCAGACATTCAAATTGTTGCGGTGCACACCTTAAATGAGACTATCAAAAAAGTATTTTTATAATTGTATAATTTTTCACTAAAAAGTGATTGCTATCAGAAAATCGGTGTGTTACGATTACAAAAGATTAGACAGTTTTAATTTTGCAATTTTATTATTGGGGAATAATTAAGGTTGCGTTCTTTGGGGGAGAACTACATGAAGCACGATATTAGGGGACTTAACAAAAAGCCTAAAAAAATTGGGGTTATGGCGACGATGACGGTAACTAGTTTGGCTTTGATGGGGGTTAATAAATCCAGCCAAACAGTTCATGCGGATGTTCAAGATAGCAAACTAGACACTGATCTCAATTCAGCGGATAGTAATCCGAATCTGGCGGCAGCTACTGATCAAACAGCTTCGACTAGTTCAGAGCAGGTATCAACTTCACAGTCAGCAGGACCAATGGAAACGCCATCGACACAAAATAGTGCAGCTAGAAGTCAGGCTAATGCTGACGCAGCTGTGGTTAATGATAGTACTCCGGTTAGTCCTGAGTCTACAAATGATGTTCCACAAGTTAATAATCATGTAACAACTAACTTACCAACAACTACTCAACCTGTGTCCTCATCAAGGAACTCAGCTAATAATATTGAGGCTACTGGAGATCAGAAGAGGGTGGTCAACGTGCAACCTGCTCAGTCCAAAAGCCAAGCAAGTGTCGGAGCAGAAATTCCATATGTTGCTCATGATTTAGTAGTTTATCCGGATCAAACGAACATTGACATTGATGCTGGATTGGCGGCCGGTGTTAATGGGGATTTGACCCATCAAATTCAAGTGGTTGATAATGCGGGGTTTGATCCCCAGCATTTAACCGTTAATAAAAGTTATAAAGTGTCGTACAGTGTTAGCGACAGCAGTAAGACGACTAATTTTTCAAGAAATATTGTCGTTAATCGAGATCAGGCAGCAGTAAAAACCGATGGTAAGAAGCGCTCTGTTTATGCTGGCAATGAAACCAATCACGAATGTCCTAGTAAATGGGATTTTGCGGATGTGATCGATAGTGATGGTCAAGCAGTAGCCGATGCTGACAACCAAGTAGCAGTTTTAGGTTGGGACGAATTAATGGCGGCGGTTAATGATCCGGAGATGAATTATGATACCTGCACTGATAAGACCCATTTTACTGATTTTAGTGTGCCAACCAAAACAGTGACTTTAACTTATCAATTTACCGCTCTTTCGGGTCAGGTGATTAGTGTACCAGTAACGGTTCAAGTGATGCCGAACTATGCTCACGTACAGGCTCAAGCTGATCAAACTATTCCTCAAAGTCAATTAGCAACCGACCAGTGGCAGGCTGCAGACGGCTACGATTTGGGCTCAGATGAAAATGGCATTACAATTACGCCAGCAGATAAGGTTGAGACGATCGGCAATGTTGATGTCACGACGGCTGGCTTGTATGAAACAACTTATACCTATACGGATGGTAATAATCATCAGCATCAGGCAACAACGCAGGTCACGGTTAGTGCACCCACTGCTAAAGTTGTAACGCATGGTTCTACGATTGTTATGGGACCGAATACGCCAGTTTGGCAGCCAGCCGATAATTTAGATGCAATTTTTGATAGTAATGGTCAGAAAGTTGACAACCCACAATTTAGTACCGATCAGCCAGTAGATGTTACGCAAGCTGGTGAGCAAAAGGTTAATTATCACTATACAGATGAATATGGTAATGATATTACGTCGCCAGAAACAATTCATTTAGTTAGAAGTCAAGTCGCCTTAGTTGGTCAAAATTTGACTTTAGTTGCTGGACCTAACACCACTTGGAATCCGATTGAGGGGTTAGCTTATTTAACTGATGAAACTGGTAATAAAGTTCAACCAAGTGATCTCAACGCAGCTAATTTAACAGTTAGTGGGGACAATGTGGATCCACACAATCCAGGTGTTTATAACGTTCATTATGTTTATATTGATTCCGTTGGCAATCAAGCGGAGACTGATTGTCAGGTAACAGTTGTCCCTGATATTTCGGCTATTGAAGCCCAAGGCACAACCGTCACCCAAAGTAACCAACCAGCCAAGGCTTGGACTAAGAATCAATCATTAGCTTTAATTAATCGTTTTTTGGATGAACACGGAAGTACGTTGATTGGTCGCAACGGCACGATTGATCCGGATTTAGTCACGATTAGTTATCAAAAAAAAGAGGGTCAAAATTACACGCCTGTTAATAATGTTGACGTGACCACTCCGGGCTATTATGAAATTGATTATAGTTATACCGATCATGCAGGCAAGACTTCGACCAGCAAGGCGATAGTGATGGTGGCCCCGGATATTGCCGACATGACAGTGCAAGATATTACGGTGACCCAAAGTAACAAAGCTACTAATGCATGGAATGATTCGAAGTCGTTGGCCTTGATTAATCGCTTGGTTAACGAACGCGGCAACACGTTAATTGGTCGTGACGGCACGATTAAGCCCAATTTAGTAACAATTAGTTATCAGAAAAAAGACGGTGACCAGTACACCGATGCCGATAATGTTGATGTGACCACACCCGGTTATTATGAAATTAATTATAGCTATACCGACGGTGTGGGTAAGACGGTGACCAGCAAGGCGACCGTGATGGTTGCGCCCGACATTGCTAACATTACGGCACAAGACACAACGGTGACCCAAAGTAACAAAGCGTCCAATGCGTGGAATGATTCGAAATCGTTAGCTTTGATTAATCATTTTGTGAGCGAGAATGGGAATACGTTAATTGGTCGCGATGGCACGATTAATCCGAACTTAGTGACGATTAGTTATCCGCAAGGCGATGTTGATGTAACCACGCCGGGACAATACCCGATTAATTATAGCTACACTGACAATGCGGGTAAGACCGTGACAGCTACAGCCAAAGTTACTGTTAATCCAGATGTTGCAAACCTTGCAACGCAAGGCACTACTGTCTCACAAAGCTCTAAGGCTAATGCTAGCTGGACTGAGGATCAATCCTTGGCCCTCATCACCCAATTAGTTGATGAAAAGGGTAATAGCTTACTAGATAGCAAGGGTCAAGTAATTGATCCTACTAAAGTGAAAATTACCTATCCTAATGGAAAAGTTGACGTTACGACTCCCGGTCATTATGAAATTAATTATAGTTATACGGACAATGCTGGTAAGACGGTAACTAGTCAAGCCACTGTGGTGGTTGCTTCCGATATTGCTGACATTACAGCGCAAGATACGACGATCACCCAAAGTAATCAAGCTGCTAATGCGTGGAATGATTCAAAATCGTTAGCCTTGATCAATCGTTTGGTGAATGAAAGTGGTAATACGTTAATCGGTCGTGATGGGACAATTGCTCCTGGTTTAGTGACAATTAGTTATCAGAAAAAAGACGGTGATCAGTATATCAATGTTGATAATGTTGATGTGACGACGCCGGGTTATTATGAAATTAATTATAGTTATACTGATGGTGTGGGCAAGACGGTAACCAGTAAGGCAATGGTCATGGTAGCCCCTGATATCGCCAACATCACAGCTCAAAATACAACGGTGACCCAAAGTAATCAAGCTGCCAATGCGTGGAATAAGTCGAAGTCGTTAGCCTTGATCAATCGCTTGGTGAACGAAAGTGGTAATACGTTAATCGGTCGTGATGGGACGATTGCTCCTGGTTTAGTGACAATTAGCTATCAGAAAAAAGACGGTGATCAGTACATTGATGTCGATAATGTTGATGTGACGACGCCGGGATATTATGAAATTAATTATAGTTATACCGATGGTGCAGGTAAGACGGTAACCAGTCAAGCCACTGTGATGGTCGCGCCCGATATTGCCGATATTACAGCGCAAGATACAACGGTGACGCAGAGTAATCAAGCAACTAATGCGTGGAATAAGTCCAAGTCATTAGCTTTGATCAATCGCTTGGTGAACGAAAGTGGTAATACGTTGATTGGTCGTGATGGGACGATTAATCCTAATTTAGTGACAATTAGTTATCAGAAAAAAGACGGTGACCAGTATATTGATGTCGATAATGTTGATGTGACGACACCGGGTTATTATGAAATTAATTATAGTTATACCGATCATGCTGGTAAAACCGTAACCGCCAAAGCCACTGTGATGGTCGCGCCCGATATCGCCGATATTACAGCGCAAGATACAACGGTGACGCAAAGTAACAAAGCAACTAATGCGTGGAATGATAATAAATCTTTGGCTTTAATCAGTCGTTTTGTCAGTGAGAGTGGTAATACATTAATTGGCCGTGATGGCAAAATTAATCCTAATTTGGTGACAATTAGTTATCAGAAAAAAGACGGTGATCAGTACATTGATGTCGATAATGTTGATGTGACGACACCAGGCTATTATGAAATTAATTATAGTTATACCGATCATGCTGGTAAAACCGTGACCGCCCAAGCAACCGTGATGGTGGCCCCCGATATTGCTAGCATTACGGCCCAAAATACGACGGTAACGCAAAGTTCCCAACCAGCTAATAGCTGGAATGATAATAAATCTTTGGCTTTAATTAGTCGTTTTGTCAGTGAGAGTGGTAATACGTTAATTGGCCGCGACGGTAAAATTGATCCTAATTTAGTGACGATTAGTTATCCCCAGGGGAATGTGGATGTAACCACGCCCGGACAATATCAAATTGACTACAGTTATACCGATCATGCAGGCAAGACAGTGACCACAACAGCTACCGTCACTGTGAAGGCCGATCAAGCTCAAATGCAAACGCAAGATCAGACCATTACCCAAAGCACTGACGAGCACGCTGCTTGGACTGATAATCAATCCTTAGCCTTAATCACCCAACTCGTTGATGAAAATGGCAGTAGTTTACTGGATAGTAACGGCAAGGTAATTGATCCCTCTCAAGTAACAATTAGCTATCCTAATGGTCCGGTCGACGTGACGAAACCGGGTAATTATGAAATTGTTTATAGCTACACTGATCACGCTGGTAAAACAGTAACAGCTATCGGAACAGTGACAGTTGTTCCCGCTTCAAAGATTATGGTTCACAATACGTTAGTAATTATTGGTCCGAATACACCAGCTTGGCAGCCAGCCGATAACTTTGATCAAGTAACAGATAGTCAAGGTCGAGTAGTCACTAATCCTAATTATCATGTTGATGGGTCAATTGATGTGACGCAAGCAGGTGATCAAAGCGTTATTTATCACTATACTGATGATTTGGGGAATGATATTACAGCTTCAGCAACAGTTAAGGTCGCTAACACTCAAGTTGCCTTAACCGGTAAAAATCAGACAATCGTTGCTGCTGCTGACGCTAAATGGCAACCAATATCTGGATTAGATCATCTGGTTGATGAATATGGTAATATCATTCAGCCTGATAATATTGACACAAGTCGGTTGAGTATTAATGGGGATGAAGTGGATCCTACAAAACCAGGCAATTATCAAGTTCATTATATTTATACCGATTTAGCGGGCAATCAAGCCCAAGCTGATGCTGATATCCAAGTTTTGAGCCCAATAGAGATCAAGGCGCATGATTCAACTATTATTGCCGGCCCACAAGCTTCTTGGAAGGCTCAAGATAATCTGACTAGTGCGACTGATGAGAATGGTAGTTCTTTAAATATTGAGCAACTGCAAGTTACGGGAGCAGATCAAGTTAATCCACAAGTACCAGGCGATTATGTTGTCACCTATGAATATACCGATCAAGATGGTAATCATCAAGCAACAGCAGTTACAGTCCATGTCGTCTTAAGTCAAGTGGCATTAGTTGGTAAAGATCAAACGGTAGTTGCTGGCACTAGTGTCCATTGGGATCCAGTAACTGGATTAGATCACTTGGTGGATGAGCAAGGCAATCTGGTGCAACCGAGCGCTATTGACCCAAGTCGATTAACTATTTCTGGTGATCAAGTAGATCTAACAACACCTGGAAAGTATGTAGTGCATTATGTTTACACTGACTCGGCTGGCAATCAAGCCCCGGCAGATTCGACGATTACTGTAGTCGCCGATGTATCAGAGATTAAAGCACAAGCCACTACTTTGATTGCTAAACCTAATGCGCAATGGAGTGATGAACAGTCCTTGGCTTTGATCACTAGTTTAGTCGATGAGCATGGTAATAGTTTATTAGATTCAGACGGTAAAGTGCTTGATCCTAGTCAAGTGGTTATAAGTTATCCTCACGGCAAAGTCGATCCTAGTACTCCAGGAGAATATCAGATTAATTATAGTTATACTGATGGTGCAGCGAAAACTGTGACGGATAGTATTTTGATTACCGTTCAAGCAAGTAAAGCGCAAATTATTACGCACCCAAGTACAATTACAGCCGGTGCGGATGCTTATTGGGATCCAATGCTCAACTTGGATCTTCAGCATTGTACTGATGAGAAGGGTAATCCGTTAAATAAGGATCAAATTAAGGTTACCGGTAGTGTGGATGTGACAACTCCGGGAACTTATACAATTCATTATGCTTATGTGGATAGTGAAGGAAATACTTGGACCCAACAAGATGCCGTGGTAACAGTGAAGGCTAAAGCTACAGACACGAATACTGGAGATAATCATCAGCCAGATACTAATCCAGGCACCAATCCGACAAATCCGAATAAACCAGGAGAAGCTTCAAGTTATACGGTTCATGTCACTGATTTTCATGTACAACTAGGTGATGGGCGAGTTTGGACACCACAAACGACTTTTGCGGGTATTACTGATGCAGCTGGGCAACCAGTTTCTGTTGATACACAAAAAATTCCACAAGTGGCTGATGAAAAACAAGTGCCTGCTGAGACAGGATTATACTATTCCGGTAATGTGAACATTGATAAAGTAGGCGATTACTACGTCACTTATTATTATCGTGCTGCCAATGGTCAGCTGTATCAAAGCATTGCCCACATTCAAGTAGCAGGTCAGGATGTTAAACCCAATTATGCAGTGCATGTGACGAACTTTAGTTCACTAGTGGGTGACGGGCGAGTTTGGACGCCCAAGACGACTTTTGCGGGCATTACTGACAGGGAGGGACATTCCATTGCGGTGGATACCGATAATATCCAGCAAGTCGCTGATGTTGATCATGTTCCAACCACTGCTGGACTCTATTATTCTGGTAATGTCAATGTTAACGAAGCGGGAGATTACTTTGTCACCTATTATTACCGTTCGGTGGAAGGGCAATTATATCAAAGTGTTTCGCATGTCAAAATAGCGGGTAAAAATAACTATACCGTTCATGTCACTAATTTTAGTTTGCAGTTGGGAACGGGGCAGATTTGGACACCGCAAACGACCTTCGCCGGCATTACTGATGAAGTTGGTCAACCCGTCACAGTGGATTCGACCAAGATTTCGCAAGTTAGTGATCAAGATCATGTGCCGCTAACTGTAGGATTATATTATTCGGGAACAGTGGATTTGACCAAGGCCGGCGATTATACGGTGATTTACTACTATCGGGCTTCTAATGGTCAGTTATATCAAAATACTTCTAATGTCAAAGTAACAGCTAAAGATAGTAATCCTAACAATTCGGGAACGAATAATAATCCTGCACCACCAAGTGGTTCTGAGACTAACAATAATACTGTTCCAGCAACGCCTGCTCCGACGCCTAGTACGCCCAATTATGTTGTTCATGTGACGGATATTAATTTACCAGTTGGTAGTAACTGGACACCACAAGCTAGTTTTTCAGGTTTAACAGATAAAAATGGTTACCAAATTAGTGTGAATACGAATAATATTGAGCATGTTAGTGATCAAGATCACGTGCCTGCTTCGGTTGGTTTATACTATTCCGGCCAGGTTAATACTCAAAAAACGGGTAATTATTCTGTGACGTATTATTATCGAGCAACTGACGGAAAGTTGTATCAAAATACGGCGATCGTTAAAGTGACGGATGCTCTTAATCAACCAAGTGCTACAACACCGCCAAATCAAACAATAACCACGACTAAGCCATTGGCGACGCAACCTAAGCCGATTTTCCAGAATGCTGGTGCGACGACGCCATTGACTACACAACGGCCAATAACCAGTTTGACAACTGATCCACAGCAAAAATCGCAGAGTAATCAAGAAAGTTACCCGCAAACGGGGAATGATTCTGCAACTTCTTGGCAAGTTGCGGGCGGATTACTCGCCGCAGCTGATGTTTTGTTAGCGAAGTTTGGTTATAAGCGCAAGCAATAAATTTAATTAATTAAATGATATTGATACCAAGATGTTTAAAATTGAGTACGATAAAAAAGAAAATGTTCGCTTCAATTAGGACGAGCATTTTCTTTTTTGCACCTCATATTTGTGGATGAAATTCGAATTAAATCGAAGAATCCTGCTTGGAAGTTTTGACTTTTAAGTAAAAGTAAGTAAGCTATATAATAGAAAGTCTTGTCAAGAAAGAGGAGTTAGTTTTGACTGATAATAAAATTCGGGTTCGTTATGCACCCAGTCCTACAGGACATTTACACATTGGTAATGCGCGGACAGCGTTATTTAATTATTTATTTGCTCGTCACAATAAAGGAACATTTGTGATTCGGATTGAAGACACAGATACTAAGCGTAATGTTGAAGGTGGCGAACAAAGTCAATTAGAAAATCTGAAATGGCTCGGAATGGATTGGGATGAAGGTCCTGACGTAGGCGGTGATTACGGTCCATATCGGCAATCAGAACGTCAAGCGATTTACCACAAGTACATTCAACAACTGATTGATGCCGGTGTAGCTTACGAGTCATATAAAACGGAAGCAGAATTGGAACACGATCGGGAAATTCAAAAGGCTGCCAAAATTATGCCTCATTATGAATATGAATTTGCTGGTATGACTGAGGAACAAAAACAAGCCAAGATTGCGGAAGCGAAAGCACAAGGCATTAAGCCTGTTATTCGGATTAAAGTTCCTAAAGATAAAGTCTATGAATGGGACGATATGGTTAAGGGCAAAGTTAAGTTTGACGCTAATACCATTGGTGGCGATTGGGTGATTCAAAAACGTGATGGCATGCCAACTTACAACTTTGCTGTCGTGATTGATGATCACTTAATGGAAATTTCGCATGTCTTACGCGGTGATGATCACGTAGCTAATACGCCCAAGCAATTAATGATTTATGATTATTTGGGTTGGCAACCACCGAAGTTTGGTCATATGACTTTAATTATCAATAGTGCTACGGGTAAAAAACTCAGCAAGCGTGATGAAAGTGTCTTGCAATTTATTGAACAATATAAAGAACGTGGTTATTTACCAGAAGCAATGTTTAACTTCATTACCTTATTAGGCTGGTCGCCAGTTGGTGAAGATGAAATTTTTACGCGCAAACAGTTTATTAAACAATTTGATCCCAAACGTTTAAGTAAGTCACCCGCCGCTTTTGATCAAAAAAAGCTGGAATGGGTTAATAACCAATACGTTAAGGCAGCCGATTTAAGTAAAATTACTGATTTGTCAATTGTTAATTTACAAGAAGCCGGCTTGTTGCCGCAACAATTGGATACCAAGACCATTGAGTGGGCGCGGGCGTTAGTCGCCTTATTTAAGGATCAGATGAGTTACACGAGTCAAATTGTGGAATTATCTCAAATTTTCTTTAAAGATCCTGATCAATTAGACGAGCAAGCGATGGCAGAATTGCAAAAAGATGATGCCTTGAAAACTTTAGAAGTCTTTCAAGCGAAAATTGCTCAATTACCGCGGTTTACAGCAACTCAGATTATGCAAGCTATTTTTGCTGTTCGTGATGAAGTAGGCGTTAAGGGACGTAAATTGTATATGCCAATTCGTATTGCAACTACTCGCTCCATGCATGGCCCGGGAATTGGTGAATCAATTGAATTGTTAGGCTTAGAACGCTCACAAAAGCATTTAGCTGAGACGTTAAAGCAACTAGCAGACTAGTTATTAAAAAACAGCGTATGATAAGTGTGAATAATCATCGGCTGTTTTTTTCGTAAGAGGTGAACTGATGATTAAAATTTATAATACGTTAACGAGAACCAAAGAAGAATTAGTACCGTTAGAAGCTAATAAAATTCGGATGTATGTTTGTGGCCCGACTGTGTATAACTATATCCACGTCGGTAACGCGCGCTCATTAGTCGCGTTTGATACGATTCGTCGGTATTTGGAGTATCGTGGTTTTCAAGTTAATTATGTCTCTAATTTTACGGACGTTGACGATAAGATTATTAAGGCGGCTCGGCAACAGCAAATTACGCCACAGCAATTAACTAGTAAGTATATCGCCGCTTTTAATGAAGATCGGGATGCTTTGAATGTTTTGCCGGCCACACGTAATCCCCAAGCGACGCAGAATATTCCCGAGATTATTGCCTTTATTCAAGATTTAATCACAAAGGGCTATGCTTATGAGAGCGCTGGTGATGTGTATTATCGAACTCGTAAGTTTTCAGCGTATGGGCAATTATCACATCAAGCAGTTGACGATTTAGAACAGGGCGCCAGTCAACGAATTACAGCACAAGAAACAGCCAAAAAAGCTGATCCTCTAGATTTTGCTTTATGGAAAAAAGCACCTGCTGGAGAATTATCTTGGTCCTCGCCGTGGAGCAAAGGGCGCCCAGGTTGGCATATTGAATGTTCAGTTATGGCCACCAAATATTTAGGAGCAACCATTGACATTCATGCAGGTGGGGAAGATTTAATTTTTCCACATCATGAAAATGAAATTGCCCAGAGTCAGGTGCATACTGGACAAAAATTTGCCAATTATTGGTTGCATAATGGTTTTGTGACGGTGGGTGAAGATAATGAAAAGATGAGTAAATCCTTGGGTAACTTTGTGACGGTTCATGAATTACTCAAAACTGTTGATCCCCAGGTATTACGGTTGTTTATTGCTAGTACACAATATCGCCGCCCAATCCAATATTCAGCCACTAATTTACGAACTGCAGCGAACAATTTGCAACATTTACAAACAACTTGGCAAAATTTAATTTTCCGTCAGGATAACTTAGATCAAACCACGCCTTTTAATGCCGAACTAGCTCATCAGCTCAGTCAATTAGAACAACAATTTCAGGCACATATGGACGATGATTTTAATGTGCAAAATGGGTTAAGTGACCTGTTTGAAGTGATGCGCTTAATTAATTCATATGTTGATCAAACAGCAGTCAATGCGCAAAACTTGGCCCAATTAAAAGCGACTTATTCTCAGTTGGCTGGAATCTTTGGTTTAGTGTTTGAGCAGACTTCTAGTGTTGATGCGCAAATTCAACAATTAATTACGCAAAGAGACCAAGCGCGAGCAGCCAAAGATTTTGCAACTAGTGATGCAATTCGGGATCAACTACAAGCACAAGGAATTATTTTAGAAGACACTCCTCAAGGAACACGGTGGCATAAACAATGATTGATTATCAACAATTAAATGGTGTAACTTTGGCTTACCTAGGCGATGCGGTCTGGGAAACTATTGTCCGCCAACACTTATTAGAGCAAGGTCTAACCAAAGTTAACCGGCTCCAAAAGCGGGCGACGCATTTTGTGTCAGCTAAATCACAGGCGGCGTTAATTGCTTTAATGCAACAACAAGAGATTTTAACCCCTACAGAAGTGGCAGTTTTTAAACGCGGCCGTAACGCTAAGAGTTATACGCACGCCAAAAATACTTCTGTCCAAACCTATAATATTTCGACTGGCTTTGAAGCAATTTTTGGGTATTTACAAATTAGTGGACAATTGGAGCGGGTCCAACAATTAGCACAATGGTGCATTGAACAAGTAGAGGCAGGTCATAGTGATGAATTCAACTTCCAATAGTCAAGCTAATCAAGCAGAAATAATTTTCGGACATCATGCTGCCTTAGCGGTATTACAAGCTGAGGATGCTCCACAAAAAGTTAACAAGATTTTTTTACAACGTGGCTTACACAATGACGGTATTAAAGCCGCTGTTAAAATTGCCCGGGAAAAACATCTGGTGACGCAAGATGCGCCCAAACAAAAATTAGATGAATTGTCCCAAAATGGAAATCATCAGGGCATTGTTTTAACCGTGACACCTTTTTTGTATACGCCATTAGCGGATTTGTTAGCACAGTTGAAGCAACGTCAAGAAGAACCGTTCTTTTTAATCTTGGATAATTTAAACGATCCGCACAACTTTGGTTCAATTTTACGAACAGCGGATGCGGTGGGCGTCAATGGTATTATTATTCCTAAACGCCGCTCTGTCGGGGTAACTTCGGTGGTAGCCAAAACATCCACAGGGGCGATTGAACATTTACCCATTGTTCGGGTGACTAATTTAGTTCGCACGATTCAAGATTTAAAAGAACAAGGGATTTGGATCTTTGGAACAGATATGCACGGCAGTGATTATCGGACTTGGAATGCTAAAGGGGCGATTGCATTAGTCATTGGTAATGAAGGCAAAGGTTTATCGCCATTAGTTAAAAAGCAAGTTGACCAGATGTTGACGATTCCAATGATTGGTCACGTACAAAGTTTGAATGCTAGTGTAGCAACTGGCGTCTTGTTGTATCAAGCTTTTAGCAACCGGGAAAGTCAGTAGTATATGAAAAAGAATATCTTAATTGTAGATGGCTATAATGTTATTGGCAGTTGGCCACAATTGAAAAAATTAAAGCAGCAGGATTTACTGGCAGATGCGCGTGATCAATTATTGGCAACATTGGCGGATTATCGCAAGTTTTTTGAAGGGCAAATTATTGTGGTGTTTGATGCGATGTATGTTCCTGGTTTAAAAGAACAATTTACCAAATGGGATCTTGATGTAATTTTTACACCGGAAGATGTGACCGCCGATACCTATATTCAAAACTTGAGTAACGAACTCAATATATTAACCAATCAAGTCACGGTCGTTACTTCGGATCAAGCAGTCCAATGGACGATTTTTTCGCGGGGGGCGATTCGGATTCCATCGTATGAATTATATAAACGAATTAAAGAAATGCGCCAACAATTACACCAAGAAAGTCGCGAACGTTTTGACCGGGACATTCAGCGCAATAGTCCATGGAGGGAAGATCAATTAAAAGAACTCGAACATTTACGCGACCAATTATCTTCCAATTCTTAACTTTTTGTCTGATTTTATTATTAGTGGGCTGTTCCACACAACGGCAGCAGATGAATTTGTTAGCCGCTAAGCAATTAGTACAAAATGGCCACTATCAAGTTGCACAAACTGTCTTACGGCAAAGTAATTCCACACTTGCCAAAGATTATTTGCACCAAATTCGGTTATTAACTACCGCCCAAAAACAATTTAATCAGCAAAAGTGGGATCAATTGACGGCGACCACTAACCAATTAACCACAACTAAAACTTTACCGAAGATCAAAAAGACAGCCCAGCGTTTGCAACAGCTAAGTCAGCAAATTACGGCTACGGCGGTACCATTGCCAAAAGATAACTATCATGTTGTCAGTCCTGCGTTTCAGAATGTGATGGCAGGAATTTTGGTGGATCAAACGACGGGACAAATTTTGTGGCAAAAAAATGCGCACGTGAGCCAGCCTGTTGCTTCAATATCTAAATTATTAGCCGTTTTAACTGTTGAGTACACGCTAAAGAAGCGCCATTTATCTTTGCAAACGCCTATGGTAGCTTCCTCGGTGATTGCTGGTTTGGAAAAAAAGCCTAATTTAAGTAGTGCTCATCTGCAGGTGGGAGCACGTTATACTGTGCAGCAATTATTACAGGCAGCGATGCTAGCTAGCGCTAATGATGCAATTATGGTGATTGGTCAAAATCTGTACGGTAGTCAAGCACGATTTGTGCAAAAAATGTTACAACAAGCGCAGAAGTTACATTTAACCAAATATCAAATTGTTAATGCTAACGGTCTGCCTAGATCCATGGATCCAGCGGTCAATAATAATCCACAAACAACTGCCACTGAAAATGAATTATCAGCAGTGGCAGTAGCTAAAATCACACAAAAATTGTTACAAGTTGATCCACAAATTTTAAACTTAACGAAGCCAAAGCAAATGCAATTAGGTCAACACGAATTAGCCAATACTAACCAGTTAGTACCTGGCGGTAAATTTGCTACTAAAGGTTATGTAGTTGATGGCTTAAAAACCGGTACTGGTAATTTAGCTGGTGCTGGTTTAGTGGCCACCGCTAAGTTACACCAGCGACGAGTAATTTTGGTGATTTTACATGCAAATAGTGATGCCGCGCGCTTTAGTCAAGCCACGGCGATCTTGAATTTTGTTCAAGCGCATTTGCAACTACAAAAAGTCGCAATTAGGCATTGGTCTGGCTCTCAGAAGCAATTTTTATGGACAACTAGTCAGCCTAAACCAGTGCTACAAGATGCTTATCATGCAAATGTTATGCAAAAAAATCCTAAAATTACTGCAAAAAAAGTTATTAACTCACAAAAAGTTATTTATTTATCAAATTTTTAAACGTTCGTTCGCTTATCAAATGAAATTAAATTTGCTATATTATCCATGAATTCTTTAAAAATTAAATAATATTATGATAGCTAAGCAGGCGCTTCAACAAGAATTGGCATGGATTAAATTGGTACGTGAACACAATAATTCGCAGGCATTAGAATGTTTAGTGCAAAAATATTTACCTTTGATTGAAAGTACCAGTCAAAAATATCGTTTACGTCTATTTGATCGAGATGATTGGCGGCAAGAGGCGCGTATTGTATGTTTAGAAACCTGTCAAATCTTTGATGAGCGTCAAGGATCACGTTTTGGGAGTTTTTATAAGTTGCGTTTACAAAATCATTGGACTAATTTAGTGCGTCAGCAATTGGCATTAAAGCGGCAAACAAACGTTAATGCTGTGTCAATGGAAGCTTTAGCACAGGCTAATCCAGAATTGGAAAATGATTTGTGTTGGCAATTGACGACGTTCAAAAATGAAGTAGAGTTTTTGTCAACAGAGTTTCCCCACATGCTGCAACAATTGTCGTTAGTGGAGTTACAAGGCTTGCGCTTTTTATTAGGGACTGACTTAGAGCAAGTCACACGACACTCCGCTTATTCGAAAACGCAGATTCTCCAAGCTAGTCAGCGAAGTCGCTTAAAGTTTTTGGCGTTTTACCAGCGCTTAGGTCTTGACACTCCATCTTAGAGTCAGTATAGTTAAAAATTGACGTAGGTGATATAATGAAACGAGTTAAAGTTGTTTTGGAATGTAGCGTGTGTGGTGCACACAATTATCACACTTTAGTAGCGACTGACCGTAAGCAGCGCTTTACCATTAAAAAATTTTGTAACCATTGTAATCAGCACACGATTCATCAGGAAACTAGATAGAGGGATTGTTAATGAAATTTTTAAAAAGTGTTATGCAAGAAATGAAATTAGTTCAATGGCCCACAGCTAAAGAAAATCGTCATGATACGATGACGGTGATCTTAACTTCTATTTTCTTTGCACTCTTCTTGGGCGCTTGTGATTGGTTGTTCCAAACGCTTGTTACTTTGTTTGTTTCTCACTAATTACCAAGACCGGTTAGATTACAGTTGAAACTTTTTGAATAATTTGTAGTTTATTCCATAATTTGCTATGCTATAAACAGTGCTTAATAAAAACTTCGTTGAAACGAGGTTTTTTTTGTTTGATTGAATACTAAGGAAGGTTAGATTAATGGCAGAACAAGATCAAAAAATGTGGTATGTTTTACATACCTATTCCGGATATGAAAATCGTGTTAAAGAAAATTTGCAATCACGGGCGCAATCAATGGGCATGGAAGACTATATTTTTCAAGCAGTTGTTCCTGAAGAACAAGAAACAGAAACCAAAAATGGTAAGACAAAAACGGAAATGAAAAAAACTTTCCCTGGCTACGTATTAGTCGAGATGGTAATGTCTGATCAGTCTTGGTTTGTGGTACGAAATACTCCCGGTGTTACAGGATTTGTTGGAAGCCACGGTGCTGGAAGCAAGCCAGCGCCACTCTTGCCTGAAGAAGTTGATGCAATCTTAAATACGATGCAGCAAGATCAAACGCCATATGATATTGATTTTGAAGTAGGAGAAGTGGTTAAGATTCAAGACGGTGGTGCGTTCTCAGGAATGGAAGGGACGATTACCGAAATTGATAATGAACATGGTAAGGTCAAAGTTGAAATTAATATGTTTGAACGAATGACCGAAGCGGAAATTGATTATCAAAGTATCACCAAGGCTTGAGGACAAGGTGATATTGCTTAATGTTCCAAGGAGCAAAAGTTTATATTTAACTATGGAGAATAACTCAAGCATAAAGGTTGCTTAAGCCATTATCATAGGTTAATTTCCGGCTTTTAAGCGCTCTTTGTCGCAGTAATTGACATAAGCCACTTCAAAGAACAAAAATTTGCGCCTAACTACAACTAAGTTCTCAAGTTAAAATACCACTTAAGGACTTAGTTTAGGTTAGTGCTCAGTTAAAAACCGTTCTTTGTCGCAGTAATTTGTATATCATTGAAATTTATGTTATTCTGTCTAAGAATGTCTTAGACATTTCTGTGGGAGGGAAAATTTCAATTCCCATTTTTGACCACATCACGGACTTAAGGAGGTATGTACCGTGGCTAAAAAAGTTGCAAATGTTGTTAAATTGCAAATTCCAGGTGGAGCAGCAACACCAGCTCCTCCAGTTGGTCCAGCTTTAGGACAAGCCGGAATTAATATCGTTGAATTTACGAAAGATTTTAATGCACGGACCGCTGATCAAAAAGGGATGATTATTCCTGTAGTGATCACAGTTTATGAAGATCGTTCGTTTGATTTTGTTACCAAGACGCCACCAGCAGCTGTATTATTGATGCAAGCAGCTGGTGTCAAGAAGGGTTCCGGTAATCCTCGTGACGAAAAGGTAGCGAAAGTTACTAAAGATCAAGTACGTGAAATTGCTGAAACAAAGCTGAAAGACTTGAATGCTAATGATGTCGAAGCCGCTATGCGGATGATCGAAGGAACAGCACGGAGTATGGGCTTTACAGTTGAAGGTTAATCTTCACTAACTTTAATCAATCAAGAGCTTGTCACAGTGGGAGGGGTAAAACCCACTTGACCACAATCACAAGGAGGAACTCGAACGTGGCTAAACATGGAAAGAAATATTTAGAAGCTGCTAAGCAAGTTGATAAAAACAAAGCTTACGATGCACAAGCAGCAATGGACTTATTAAAGAAAGTTAACTATGCAAACTTTGATGCAACAATTGAAGTTTCTTATAATTTGAACTTAGATACTAAACAAGCTGACCAACAAATTCGGGGCGCAATGGTTTTGCCAAATGGTACTGGTAAGACTCAACGGGTCGTTGTATTTGCTGATGGTCAACAAGCTAAAGATGCGCAAGCAGCTGGTGCTGACTATGTTGGTGATGATGATTTAGTTGACAAAATTACTGATGGCTGGTTAGACTTCGATGTTGTTGTTGCAACACCAAAGATGATGGCTAAAGTTGGTCGTTTGGGTCGAATTTTAGGACCGAAAGGTTTAATGCCAAACCCAAAGACTGGTACAGTTACCATGGACGTTACTAAAGCTGTTAATGATATCAAAGCTGGTCAAGTAACTTACCGGGCTGATTCTCAAGGTTTGATTCATGCTCCGTTAGGTAAGATTTCATTTGATACTGATAAATTAGTTGCTAACTTTAATGCTTTAAACGATGTGATTGTTAAAGCTCGTCCAGCAACAGTTAAAGGTCAATATGTAAACTCTGTTTACTTAACTTCGACCTTTGGCCCTGGTATCAAAGTTAACGTTGACTAATTAATTAATTAATGTTAAATTACTAAACAGAAACTACCTAAGACTCAGGTGGCAGTATGCCTTAATATCCTGCCGAGGCTAGATGCATTCGTTAGGACATCTTGCTTTGCTGAGGTGTCCTTTAATTTTAGGTAGAAATAATTATGGAGGTGAAATCACGTGAAAGATGCTGTTTTAAAGGCTAAACAAGAATTAGTTGATGAAGTCGCTGATAAGATCAAGCGTTCTGAATCAGTTATTGTTGTTGACTATTTAGGCTTAGATGTTGCGCAAGTAACAGAATTACGGCGCCAATTAAGTGCTGAAGACGTAGAGATGCGAGTTATTAAGAACTCTGTGTTACGGCGGGCTGCTGATAAAGCTGGCTTTGAAGGTTTAGATGAAGCCTTCACAGGTCCTACAGCGGTAGCATTTTCTTATGAAGATCCAATTATTGCTGCTAAGACTATTTCTAAATTTGCGGAAACTGCTGATGTCTTGGAAATCAAGGGTGGTATCATCGAAGGTGAAGTTCAAAGCTTAGCCAAAATTGATGAATATGCTCATATGCCAAGTCACGACGAATTGTTGGCTACTCTTGCTTCAATGTTGCAAGATCCAATTCGCAAAGTTGCTTATGCTGTTAAAGCAATCGCTGATAAAGAAAATGAAGACGGCGACGTTGCTTAATTAAATTTATAATCCATTGGAGGAATAAAAATGGCTTTCGATAAAGACTCAATTATCGCTTCCTTAAAAGAAGCAAGTATTTCCGATTTAAACGACTTAGTAAAGGCAATCGAAGAAGAATTTGATGTTTCAGCTGCTGCTCCAGTTGCAGTTGCTGGTGCTGCTGGTGGCGATGCTGCTGCCGCTAAAGATGAATTCGATGTTGAATTAACCGAAGCTGGCCAAGAAAAAGTTAAGGTTATCAAGGCTGTTCGTGAAATCACAGGCTTAGGCTTGAAGGATTCCAAGGACTTAGTTGACAAAGCTCCTTCAGTTATCAAAGAAGGCGTAGCTCAAGCTGATGCTGATGATATGAAAGCTAAACTTGAAGAAGTTGGCGCTACTGTAACTTTGAAATAGTCATTGTTATATCGAAAAAGCTACCGAATTTTTATTCGGTAGCTTTTTTGCTTAAAATAACTTTTTAAAGGAGTAGAATTTGAGTATTGTACGCGTTGAACATTTGAGTCAACAATTTTTAGATAAAACTTTATATACCGATGCGAGTTTTCAAGTTAATGAACAAGATCATTTGGGAATCATTGGACAAAATGGCGTTGGTAAAAGTACCCTAATTAATATTTTAACGGGGGCTTTAACGCCAGATAATGGCACAATTACTTGGAAGAAAAAAATTCAGGTTGGTTATTTGGACCAGTATGCTAATCTAAAACCGGGCCAAACCTTGCGGGAATTTTTAACGACGGCTTTTCAATCATTGTTAGATCAAGCTCAGAAATTAGAATTAATCTATCAACAATCAACGCCGAGTGCCGATGATTTGGAATTAGCTGGTCAATTACAAACCGCTTTAGAAGCCAATGGCTATTACGATATTGATTTGAAAGTTGGGCAGGTAGCGCAGGGGCTGGGTTTAGATGCCTTAGGCTATGACCATGACGTTGCTGAGTTAAGTGGGGGGCAACGTTCGAAGTTAATTTTAGCAAAATTGTTGCTAGAACAACCCGACATTTTATTATTAGATGAACCAACTAATTATTTGGATCAACAACATATTGCTTGGCTGGCTGAATATTTGCAAAATTTTGCCGGCGCTTTTGTGGTCGTTTCACATGATTATCAATTCTTGGATCAGGTTGTCAATAAAGTCTGCGACGTTGAATTAGGGCAAATTAAAACTTATACGGGAACGTTAAAGCAAGCTTTACGTCAAAAAGCCGCTGATCAACGGACTTATTTAAAAGCTTACGCCAGCCAACAAAAGAAAATTGCGAAGACACAAGCTTATATTCAAAAAAATAAAGCCGGTTCGCGCTCGAAAAGTGCCCGCAGTCGTGAAAAGCAATTAGCCCGAATGGATAAGTTAACGCCACCAGCTAATCGGCAAATTGCCCAATTTAATTTTCCATATGTCGCTAGTAAAGCCAACGTCATTCTGGAAGCCAATAATCTAGTAATTGGTTATCAACAACCATTATTAGCACAACCATTGAATTTTTCGGTGGCTATGGGTGAAAAAGTTGTTATTAAAGGCTTTAACGGTATTGGTAAAACCACACTATTAAAAACCATTCAAGGTTTAATTCCGGCGTTAGGTGGAGAAGTAGAGTTAGCAGCAACGATTACTAGTGCTTATTATGAGCAAAGTTTATATTGGTCCACGCCGCTAGCGAGTCCGTTAGCAATTTTAGAACAGCGCTTTAGTGAACAGCCACCGCGGATTATTCGACGAACTTTGGCGCAGACGGGCTTGACGAGTCAACAAGCTAGTTCGGCAGTCAAAACACTATCGGGTGGTGAACAGGTCAAAGTTAAGTTGGCCGCATTGATGCTCCAACCTGCCAACGTATTGTTTTTAGATGAACCGACTAATCATTTGGATGATGATAGTAAGTTAGCCTTGCGCCAAGCTTTAGTTAATTATCCGGGGACAGTCATTTTGATAACGCACGAAACGGATTTTTATGATAGTTCGTGGATTAGTAAAGTTTTAGATATTGAACAATTATTACAATAATTAGCATGTAAAAAAGCTTGAAGCGCTGCGTTTAAAGTTGTTAAACACGGTGTTCAAGCTTTTTGTATTTAAGTTAAGCTATTGGTCAAGGTCCAAGTTAAATGACCATGATGATTGGTATTTGGCAGCGTAGGTGTTGCACTGGTATTTTTTAAGAATGGTCCTTGAGGAGTTGCAGCACTTGAGTTAGCGCTGGTCGTCCAAGTTTGTGAGATATCTAAGATGTTATCATTGGGATCAGGAGCGATTTTTTGAAAGACCATTGTTGGCGTCGCTGTTATTTGAGTACTCAGACCATTATTACCATAATATAGTGGTAAATTCCCCGTTCCTAAATCATCATCTAATTGGTTAGCTAGTTGGACAGCGACCGTCCAGTTAGCTTCTTGATGATCTGTGTCAGTGACCGCTAAATTACCAGTAATAGTTTTCATAGGCAAATTTTTGCGATCAGCCGACATATGGGTGCCAAAATCTAAGCTACTCGGAACTTGCATAGTCAGATCCCCTTTGATAGTTAAAGTGGTCGCTGCTGGGAAAGTCGTATCATGATAAACCGTGGTAACTTGCGGATTGGAGTTCTGGTCAGCGTCAGTGAGAACAACTTGTAATTTTTGTCCGGAACTGAGCCCGTGAATTTTGGTTAAAGACCATTGCCCGGCACTATCAACTGTAGTATTTTCAGCAGGAGTTGACTCATAATGAATGCTACCATCCGCATTTAAAACGCGCCAGGAAACTTGCATGTTAGCAGCACCAGTTCCGGATAAGCTGGTAGTTGACGGAACAATGGTGTTCAGAGCAGTAGTTGAATGATGATCGGTTAAAGTCGACTGCGCATGAAAGACTTTAGCGGGGGCAGGGGGAGTTTTATTAATGACGATTTTTTCACTGTCATCAAAATCTTTTTGGGGTTCAGAGACAATCGCACTGGAGCTATATTTGCCATTTTCGTAGGTTCCATTTCGCCAGACGCGCAAAATTTTAATTTTGGTACCCGTAGGCAGTAAATTTAAGCCAGGAGCAGCCACTTTAATAGCACCTTTGAGATTGGTATTGTCATAATAAGTTTCTTGAGTGCTGGACAGGCCATGTAATTCTTGGACAGTGCCATCAGGTAAAGTGACTTGTAAGTCCGCATGAATTTCATTATCCAATGCAGGGCGGAAGGCACTGTTTTCCGCAGGAACTTGAGCTTGTAACCAAATATATTTATCCGTATTAGCTGGATGGATAAACTGATTATTTTGATCTTGCAACCAGCTAACTTTGCCGGGGGTGACATTAGCAGTCATGCGGATAATCTTAGTTAAGCCCTTTGCAGATCCTAGGGGCGTGTCTAAATACTGTTTAAAATTACTAGCGTCACTTGGGTCACTGTCACTACTGGGAACTACGGTGTCAAAGGTCGAAGAAGCCGAAGATGATTGGTAAGTAGCGCCCACGTGGGCCCAATTACCGGAAGGATTACCGTTAACGTCACTATTACTATCCCAAACTTGTAGCGGCAGAGCTTTATGGTTGAACAGACTCGTCTTCGCACCGTTAAATAAATAGCTATTACTACCACTCGGAGCGCGGTTTTGAAAATCAAAATAACGTGGATACGGCATATTGAAGTTGAGGTCATTACTATTCGCAGAGAAAATAGCATTTTTAGGATAATTGCCGCGCGCTACAAACGAAATCGAATCATTACTGGAAACGCCGGCATCAATCTTTAATGGTAGTGAAGGCGAGGCAATGGCAGGTCCATTATTAGCGTCGACAAGCACTTGAGAATCTGGATCGCGCAAAGTAAAGGAATTAGACGTGGCGCCCCCAGTGCTACCAGTGTATAAAATACCTTCACCACCAACATCACCAGTTCCGGGAGAACCAGCAGTGGAATTATTGTGTAAATTAAATTCAGCACCTTGCGAAACGGAAACTTGGTTGCCGGTACCATACATGCGAATACCTGGCGCATTCGAACTTTGAGTATTTTGATAAACGTTAACTTTAACGTTGCCCTGCATATCAAAGAGCATTCCCCCAGTCAAGATGAAGCGAATGGCGGGATTGAGGCTGACGCCCCCAGTACCTGTACCTCGTGTGATATTAAGACTGGTTGTTTTGTCGTCTGGTGTTCCCGTTACCTCGAATTTACTATCGGTGCCAGAAATGCTGACGGCCGGACCATTAATATTTTTAATATCGAGGCTAGAACCACTAGCCATTTTAAGCAGGGAACCCGTACCATACAAACGAATGACTCCGGACGAATTCAGATCATTATTATTGCTATAATTAACTTTAATTTGGGAGTGATCTATAATGTTCAAATTAAGTCCAGTATACGTATTTTTATTGTCACCATTAATAAAAAAGTTGTCGTAATTGGTGTAACTGGCGGATGCTTGTACTGCATTAATCGTGGAGTTGTTAATGCTAATACTTTTATCAACAGTTAAATTCTTGCTCATTCCGGGGAACATCAGATAATTATTAGCTTTAACTTGCATCTTACTACTATTAATATTTAACTGACTACCGACACTACTGTTTAAGACGATTGCGTACACAGAAGTATTAGTGGCGCTAGAGGTAGTTAAATTGGCGGGCATTTGTTGAGAAACATTGGCATGATCAAAAGTGATGGATACAGGAGCAGTTGCGGCTTCGGAACTATAAAAGCCACCATTGCTAATTGTGCTATTGGTAGTAGCATTATTGATGTCCGCAGGCGTTGTAGCATTATTGATTGGCGTGTCTTGAACGATTAAATTACCGCCAGTAGCCGTGAAACTATAGTACATTTTGGCAGCGGTAGTTGTGGCTGTGACATAAGCGTCTTTCACTGTTGTGGTACCTTGGTCTAATGAAATTGTACAATCAGTGGTATTAATTTGGTAATTATTAAAATCAATGGTCTTATCTGAAGTAACATGCGCAGATTGGGTGCTAGCCACGAGGTTATTGGTCAGAATAATTGTTTGGACTTTGGGATTTTTCACTTGGGTACAAAAATCATTCCAAGTACTGACACTGACAGTACCAGCCGCTGTAGTTGCGGGGTGGTGAGTGGTTTTATACATGAGTTTGTTTTGGAGGTCAGTGTCCGAGTTAGCTTGCAGATCTAGCATCTCTTGAAAGTCAGGATCGTTAATATCGCCAGCAAAGGTACTCGCGGTCGGGGGACTGTTAATCAAATCATTCACAAAGCTATTAGGCAACCCTTGATTGTGAATAATTTCGGCCATGGCAGATTCTTCACTTGAATGATCATTGTCTTCAGCGTGGAGCGTGGTGGTACAGAACAAACTAATAATAATGGTGTATACATAAATAACCAATTGAAATTTTTGGTGATTTTTCATTTTAGACACTCCTCAAATAAATTTTATTTTGTTGATGTTTTTCATAATTTTTAAAAAGTTATCGTCCATTTTGCTTAATTGTTTTGGAATTGAGCAAAGAAAAAGCTAAGCGTAATTATTAAATTAGCGCTTAGTTGCATGTTCGAATACCGGCAAGTGAGCATTGCAGATAAGATTATAGGAGATTAGGTGGGTTGCTGAACTAATAGGAAAACCTTTTATAGGAATGATTTGGTTTAACGGTGGCCTAGCACAGGAGGCTATGTGTAAGGCGCCAGAGTAACAGAAATTAAAATAAAGAAGGCTGATTATGAAATTCCCACGAGTGTGGTTGATTTTGATTGACATATAGATAGCTTGGCTCCTGAGGATCATTAATCTAAATATTATTTATAAATTAATTATAATAACCATAACTATTAGTTAATGACCCGTCAACGGCGCATTTTATAGTAAAAAATATTATGAATTTGACAAATAGTATTTTGTAGAAGCAAAACTTAACCCAAAAACTTTTTGGGATAAATAATAGGTAAAATTTTGTTAATGCTATTAAAAGCACATGTAGAATTGATTGATCGTAATTAATTTAGGCTCAGAATGCTGATTCTGATAGTTAGTTGCGTTAAGCTGTTCAAGAGTGAGCAAGGTCATTCAACGACGATGATTAAGAGGTAGTTGCTTGTTTTTTAGTTCTTAATTTTAGTTCTGGCTGATAAATTTTTTTAAAATTTAGTAGATTGGAATAATTAAGAACAATTTTGCGGTTATTTTCCAGCAGTAACAAAATTAAAAAGTCATAGTTGGAGTTGAAAAAGTTGCCTCAATTTTGGGCAAAATTAATTTCAAATTTCCCTAGTAGCGAATTTTAGTTATACTAAATATGTAATGATTAACAGGAGGTCAATGATTTGGCGGAACAATATTTTACCAATCAGCCCACATCAGCGCATGATTATCAAGAATTTAAGTTTCAATTACGCCAGCAAACACTGCAATTTCAAACGGATAGCGGAGTTTTTTCCAAGCAAACGATTGATTATGGCACGCGCGCGTTACTCGCGGCCATTAATTTGCAAGATTTGCCAACGGGGGATTTATTAGATTTGGGATGTGGCTATGGCCCGATTGGGCTCACGTTAGCTCAGGAAACAGGTCGGTTGGTGGACTTAGTCGACTTAAATGAACGAGCACTGGATTTGGCGCGCAAGAATGCACAGCTCAATGCCATTAATAATGTGCGAATTTTCGCTTCGGATAGTTATCGCCAAGTGAGCAAAACTGATTATGCAGCCATCTATACGAATCCGCCGTTTCGTGCCGGCAAACAGGTGGTTAGTACAATGATTACTCAGGCCAGTGAACATTTGCAAAATCAAGGCCAGTTCTGGTTTGTTGGCCAAAAAAAGCAAGGAGCCAAGACTTACCAAAAATTAATGCAACAAACATTTGGTAATGCCACGATTATTCAACGAGATAAAGGATATTATATTATTGAAAGTCTTAAGACCCACGATTGAGGAATTATATACACCAACGCAATTAACAGCTTATATGCAACAGGCCATTGCCGCAGCCAATCAAGCGCGCCAATTAGCGGAAGTGCCCATTGGTGCTGTGATTGTCGATGAAGTTCAACACCAAGTGCTGGCGACGGGCTTTAATCAACGCGAAGTTAAGCAAGATGCTTTGGCTCATGCCGAATTACTGGCAATTGATGCCGCTTGTCAGAAAAGACAAAGCTGGCGCTTAGAACAGTGCTCGTTATTTGTGACATTAGAGCCGTGTGCGATGTGCGCTGGCGCAATTATTAATAGTCGCATTAATAATGTGATTTTTGGTGCTTGGGATCCTAAGGCGGGTTCGGTTGGCTCGTTAGTGAACTTATTTGAGCAACCGTATAATCACCGTCCTCATTATCAAGGTGGGGTTTTGCAGCCGGAATGTGCGCAGTTATTAACGAATTTTTTTCGCGAAATCCGTAAGTGATCCATAGGAAACCAAGTTAAAGCCGGTATAAAAATGTCTGTAAAAATTTAGATACTAATTTTACTTGTCAATTATTGCAAAGTAAGCTATAATTATTTTTGCCGTAAGGCCAGAGGCAATGATTGGCTTATGAATCGTGTCAGGTTCGAGAGAAAGCAGCACTAAGTAAGTGCGGTCATGTGCCTTTTGATATGATTATTAACGCTCTTAGCTGTTTAGCTAAGGGTTTTTTTATTATAATGAAATATGACCAGTATTGAATCAATGTGAGAATTAATAGAAGTTTGACGTAATATTAAATTAGCAATTCTAAAAGTAAGCAACATAATTAATTGGGGAGGTATTCAATGGTTTATCAGGCGTTATATCGGCAGTGGCGTCCACAAAAGTTTAGCGATGTTGTTGGTCAAGAAGTGATTACTACAACACTAAAGAATGCCGTTAGTGAACAACAAGTTAGTCATGCGTATTTGTTTACAGGACCGCGGGGTACTGGCAAAACTTCGTGTGCCAAAATCTTGGCGAAAGCGGTCAATTGTCCGCATCAAGATAATGGTGAGCCCTGCAATCAGTGTGAAATTTGTCAAGCCATTACTAATGGCAGCTTGAATGATGTTTTAGAGATTGATGCGGCTTCCAACAATGGTGTGGAGCAAATTCGTGATATTCGCGATAAAGTTAAGTATGCCCCAACGCAGGCGGAATATAAGGTTTATATTATTGATGAAGTACACATGTTATCGACAGGCGCTTTTAATGCTTTGTTAAAAACTTTAGAAGAACCGCCAGCCAAAGTGATTTTTATTCTGGCAACTACCGAACCACAAAAAGTGCCTGCAACCATTATTTCGCGGACACAGCGGTTTGATTTTCGCCGGATTGGTGCCAGGGATTTGTTGGCGCGCATGAAATTAATTTTGCAAGAGAAGCAAGTGCCATATGACGAGCAAGGATTAGACTTAATTGCTCAAGCAGCTGAAGGTGGGATGCGGGATGCTTTAAGTATTTTGGATCAAGCCTTATCGCTGGGGCAAGGACAATTGCAGTTAGAGAATGCGCTAGAAGTCACGGGGGCTTTAGATAATCAACAATTAGAAACCTATTTTAAGGCTTTGGCTGCCACCGACGTCGCCCAAGCTTTGACTAGCCTGCACGAAATTATGGCTAGTGGACGTTCCGCCAAGCGCTTGACGGACGCTTTAATGTCAACAGCCCGGGATTTATTATTGGCTAAAACGGATGTTGATTTATTATCGGACTTAGATCGCTCACTGGTGTCGGAACAGTTATTAACCTTAAAGGATCAATTTACCACCGATCAATTGTATCAGTTGATTGAGTTAGTTTCTCAAACACAACAGGAGTTACGCGCAGCTGATCGACCGTCGATTTATTTAGAAGTCTTGACTATTAAATTAATTGAACAATTACAACAACCGAAAACTCCGGCCCCAGGCGCTGAACTTCCCCAATTACAGCAGTTACAAGCACAAGTGCAAAGTTTACAAACACAAGTGCAACAATTACAACAAGTAAAGCCAACAACTGAGCCGTCAGCGACTACCGCGCAAAACAGTAAAGTTCAAACTAGGCCCCAAACAGCCAAGCCCAAAGCATCAGTTCATGTTGATCAAGCTAAAATTAATCAAATTTTACAATCAGCCACACGCCAAGCTTTAACTCAAGTCCAAGATATTTGGCCAGATTTAATGAGTATGTTAAATGTGACCCAAAAAGCCGTGATGAAAGTTTCCAAACCCGTGGCCGCCAGTGCCGAAGGAGTGGTTGTTTCGTTTGATTATGCGCTTTGGTTTGAGCGCGTGATGAGTAATCAAGAAATGTTAGCGTTATTGAAAGATAATTTGGATAAGTTGTTGAAAAATGATGCCGATGTGGTCTTAGTAGCGGCAGAAGATTGGCCCCAAATTCGGCAAGATTTTTTAAAGGGGCATGATGTCCGTGCTACTCATGCGGAAAAAAAATCAGAAACTGTCGATTTAGTCAAAAAAGCCCAAGACTTATTTGGCGATGATTTAGTGGAAGTTGATCATGATTAAGAAAGGAAGTTGTGAACGTGCAATATCCTCGTCCAGTGACGAAATTAATTGATTCATATATGAAATTACCAGGAATTGGTGAGAAAACGGCGACGCGGTTGGCCTTTTTTACAATTGGAATGGATCAAGAAGATGTCAGTGAATTTGCGCAAAGTTTGACGGCTGTCAAAACCGAGCTACACTATTGTCAAATCTGTGGCAACATTACTGATGTAGAACCTTGTGAAATTTGTAGTAGTACTAGTCGGGATCACAGCCAGTTATTAGTCGTTGAACAACCCAAAGATATTATGGCGATGGAGAATATGCAAAGTTATAATGGACTATATCAAGTCTTGGGTGGCGTCTTGTCGCCAGTTAATGGTGTAGGTCCTGAAGATTTACAAATCAAACATTTATTAGAGCGTTTAAAGCAAAATCAGCAATTTCAAGAAGTGATTGTCGCAACTAATGCCACACCAGAAGGTGAAGCCACTGCGATGTATTTAGCTAAATTGATTAAACCGGCGGGCATTAAGGTAACCCGCTTGGCGCACGGCTTAGCTGTCGGCGCCGATATTGAATATGCTGATCAAATGACGTTGCGGCGGGCAGTCGAAGGTCGACAACAACTTTAAGAAAAAACTTCTCGTTCACGGACTTCTTTTGTACAATAAAACTATAAACTAAGAAAGTAGGTAATTGCTGTGCCGAAAATTTTTATTTCCTTAGAAGGACCAGATGGTTCTGGTAAATCAACTGCGGCTCAGCAACTCGCAAAGCAATTGCCCCAGTTGTTGCACCAGCCAGTGCTTTTGACACGCGAGCCAGGCGGTAGTAGTATTTCTGAAAAGATTCGCCAATTGATTTTAGATGTTGATAACACACAAATGGATGCGCGTACGGAAGCTTTATTATATGCTGCGCAAAGGCGCCAACACTTAGTGGATGTTATTGAACCTGCTTTAGCTCAAGGTCAGATAGTTTTGAGTGATCGTTATGTAGATAGTTCGATTGCTTATCAGGGTGCTGGACGACAGTTAGGTACGGACGAAATTTGGCAGATTAATCAGTTTGCCACGCAAAACGTGATGCCCCAGCTGACTTTATACTTTGATGTGGCGCCCGAAGTCGGTTTAGCACGGATTAAACGCCAGCGAGCGACGGCAACTGATCGCTTGGAGCAAGAGACGTTGGCTTTTCATCAACGGGTGCACCAAGCGTATTTAAAATTATGGCAACAAAATCCGCAACGGATTAAAAAAATTGATGCGACTCAAACACCAGCCGCAGTAGTAGCAGCTTGTCTCCAAGAAATCACCACGGTTTTCACAAAAGAGGGCTAATTATGAAACTAGTAATTGTAATCGTTCAAGATAAAGACCATGCTAAATTAAGTAAGGCACTGAATCAGGCTCAAATTCAGTCAACGCGTTTATCAACGACCGGAAATTTTTTGCGCAATGGTAATTCAACATTTTTAATTGGAATTGCGGATGAACGGGTGGACGAATTGTTAACTTTAATTCATGATAATTCTAAAACACGCCAAGAATACGTTTCTACAGCCATTGCGACGAATATGCTCGGTGAAATTCCGGAACAACCAGTAGAAGTGACTGTTGGGGGCGCTACGGTCTTTATTTTACCGATAGAAAAGCTGGTTCATTTTTAATGACTGCACCGATTATTCAAGAACAACCAGCCTTAACGAAACAATTAGCCCAACAGGTTGATCAGCAACATATTTCTCATGCTTATTTAATAGCGGGCAATAATTTTTTGCAGGCGCAAGCTTTAAGTGTTTGGTTTGTGCAAGCCATTTATTGCTTAGATACTGCAGCCGGTTTTCCCTGCTTACAGTGTGATCATTGTCGCCGGATTGCACACTGGGATTTTCCAGATGTTTTGCGTTTATCGACCACTAAAGCAAGTTTAGGCGTCGATGAAATCCGCGGAGCTAAGCAGCAATTAGAGCAAAGTGCGGTTGAAAGTACGCGCCGCTTGTTACTGATTGAACAGGCACAAAAACTAACGGCGGCAGCGGCTAACAGCTTATTGAAATTTTTAGAAGATCCCAGTGGTCGAGTGACAACGATCTTGGTAACTGATAGTGCAACGACCATGTTGCCGACAATTTTGTCACGGGTTCAAGTTTTTAATCTGCAGGAACATGAAGATTTGACTTTGGCACAGACTTTACAAGCACGTTCTTTTAGTCAACCAGATCAAAAAATGATTACGGCTTTTCATTTAGAAAGCTTAATCACGGATGATTTGACTGGCGAACAATTTGCGAAATTAAAGCAAACTAGTCAAACTTGGGTCCAATTGTTAGAAACCAAGCCGTGGCAAGCTTTTGTGAATGTGGCGGCAAAAGTGGTGCCGTTAATTGAAAATCATTCCCAACAAGCGCTATTTTGGGGCTTGATTGAAGCTATGTTAACCAAACAGTTACAAGCTAGTGTGGCCGATGCGCCCCGCTTGCAAAGGATTACGCATTTGACTGTGCAGCTGTTACATTCGCAAAAGTTATGGCATGCTAATGTTAGTTTTGAAAATTGTTTGGAACTTTTAGCTTTACAAGCAACAACGCCCATTAAAGGAAGTTGATTATGAAACAAACAGATTATTATGCAAAGTTTGCAGAACTACAACAAGTGGCTCAGGATTTAACTACTGCCTTGGCAACCATGAAAGATGATGTTTCACGCGTTTTAGAGGAAAATGCAGAGCTGAAAATTGAAAATGAACATTTACGTAATCGTCTGGCAGAGATGGATCCCAAAAAAGAACCTGAATTACCACATGCGCGGCGGACTTTAGAAAAACTTTATGAAGAAGGTTTTCATGTTTGTACCGTTATGTATGGTGCCCACCGTGAGAACAATGAAGAATGCGCTTTTTGTTTAGACGTAATTTATGGTGATCGGGGGCCAAAATAAAATGATTCAAGAAGTAGCTAGTTTTCAAGCGGCAGCTACGGGTTGCTTATATTTGGTACCCACACCGATTGGTAATTTACAAGATATGAGTGAACGAGCGATTCAAACACTCAAGGACGTAGATTTGATTGCCGCAGAAGATACCAGAAATACACAAAAATTGCTCAATCATTTTCAAATTACGACACCTCAAATTAGTTTTCACGAACATAATACCCAGCAACGTTTGCCCGAGCTCATAGCTAAATTACAAGCAGGCTTCAAGATTGCGCAGGTTAGTGATGCCGGAATGCCGTCAATTAGTGATCCTGGTAAAGAACTGGTCGCAGCTTGTATTAAAGCTCAAATTCCAGTGGTTCCCTTGCCTGGTCCCAACGCCGCTTTAACAGCACTCATTGCTTCGGGATTATTACCGCAACCATTTTATTTTTATGGCTTTTTACCGCGGAAAGCGTCCCAAATGCAAGCGGAGTTAGCTAAATTAGCGCAACTGTCCGCGACTTTTATTTTGTATGAATCACCGTATCGGGTAGTCAAGACCGTGGCGGCCTTGATTGCGACGTTAGGCAAACAACGCCAAGTCGTGTTAGCGCGGGAATTAACGAAGATTCACGAAGCCTTTTTACGTGGCAGTTTAGCACAAGTACAGGACTATTTCACAACCCATCAGCCGCGTGGTGAGTATGTTATCATTGTTGCTGGGAGAACTGTAGAGCCAGTTAGTCATGAAGCATTATCTAGTGAGCAAGTGCGCACCTTAGTGCAACAACAAATTGATACAGGTTTAAAGCCCAATGCCGCTATTAAGCAAGTAGCTCACCAACAGCAGTTATCACGTCAACAAGTTTATAACAGTTATCACAGATTGGAGCCGAAAGTATGAATTCACAAATCTTTGCGGAACAAATCAAGGTTCCGTTCTACGATATTAATTCCACTGGTGAAATGAATTTATCCAGTTTATTTAATGAAATTTTATTAGTATCTGAGCATCAATTACATCAAGTTCAGATTGATTCCCAACAAATGGTGCAGCAAGGTTTAGGCTGGGTGGTCACTAAGTATCACCTAGAAATTGCCCATTTACCGCAACTGAATGAACAAATCAAAATTACCACGCAAGCCAACAGTTATAATAAGTTCTTTTGTTATCGGACTTTTACTGTGCAAAATATGGCTGGTGAACAGTTAGTTAAATTAACCAGTAATTGGGTGATGTTAGATATTCAAACACGTAAGATGTTAGCGATTGACCCCCAAATTATGGAGCGCTTGGCTTGTCCTTACTCCAATGAAATTTGGCGGTTTCCGCGGATAGATTTAATTGAATATGTTAATGAACCCGTTACTTACCGGACACGTTTTGCGGATATTGATGTTAATGGTCATGTGAATAATTCGATTTATTTAGACTGGATGATGGATGCATTAGGGCGTGAGTTTTTATTAAAATATCGTTTGCGACAATTTGATATTAAATATGAACGTGAAGTTCCTTATGGGGAAATGGTACAGAGCTTTGTCCAACAAGAGCAATTAACAACCCACCATTTGATTAAAACAGCAATTGGTGTCAATGCACAGGCGCAAGCTGTCTGGCAAAAACGCTCAAGAGATGAGGTTGATCAATGAAGCAAGAGCATGCGCAGTTGCGGGGGCACAATTTAGGATTAGGTTTGGCGCTAGTAGTTATTTTTATTTTGCTGGCAGTCTTATCATGGCGTTCGACTCAACCGCACAGTGTCAATCAAGCCCAAAGTATTCCTACACTTTATGTGCAAGAAGCTAAGAAGTCTAAAAGATCGTTAATGAAATACGCTAACAAGCATAATCAGGCGCAGACCGTATTAAGGGCGGTGGTTTCACCGCAAGGTAAAGTTACCTGGCATGGTAATTGGCAAACGAAGGTGCACCATCCTTTGATTAAAGTTACGATGCAAAAAGCTACTACTTTGAGCTATCAACAAATGGGACATAATCTGAAGACAGTATTGTCCCAATTACAACAACAATACCGCATTAAAAAATATAATGTAGTTGCTCAAGACGCAGGCAACACAGTAACGTTAGCTTACCAGGTACAAGCAGCTAAACAAACAACTTTGCCACAATTACAACGGCAAGTTAATATCACTACTGCCAAAATTCCAGCTCAAGATTTAGATTATTTTTGGCACCAGCGGCATCACCTGAAAAGTAACGTGCGGGTCTTAAATATTCAACAGCAAACTACTGATTTAACGGCACATTCGCTCGAAACAATTTTGAAACCACGAGTACAACAGTATCAAGAATTAACGGCTTCAAAGCCAGCAGTGATCGGATCAGAGATTGGTCAGTTCTTGTGGTAAATAGTTTTCAAAAATTTTAGAGCAGTTTGTTTCCAGACAATATCTATAAGAGTTTGCTGCAAACTCAATAAAGAAGCTGAGACAAGAAGAAAGGTATTTTCTTTTTATCTCAGCTTTTTTGGCTATTTTTGCCCAGACCATTCAGCAAAAAATTCAGTTAAAAAATTTTGTAAGATTTGTGTTCGTTGTTGGGCAATGGCTTGTCCGGCAGCGGTTTGCATTAAATCTTTTAAGTGCAATAATTTTTCATAAAAATGATTAATGGTCGTCGTCGGATGTTGACGATAATTTTGTTGGCTGGTGAGCTGAATAGGCTGAATATTTGGCTCGTAAATTGCCTGTTCGTGACTACCACCATAGGCAAAAGCCCGGGCAATTCCAATTGCCCCTAAAGCATCCAAGCGATCTGCGTCTTGTACATAATATCCCCAGGCGGGCAATTTTTGGTGGTGTGCGAGGTTGTGAGCGAAAGATAAATTATTAATTGTTTGCAGAATTTCTTGTTGTTGCAAATGGTCAAAACCGGCTGTGATTAGTAATGTTTGCACTGTTTGTTGTTGTTGCTGTAGATTTTTGACCAGTTTTTCGTCAGTCGTTTCATGTAAGAAACTGGCCGTCGTGAGCAAATCTTTGGTCGTAGAGTCTAACTGGTGATCAGTCTGATAGAGTGTAGTGGCTAAATTAGCAACACGTTGTAAATGCCAGTAGTCGTGACCACTAACATCGTTTTTTAAATTATTTTTAGCAAATCGCTTAATCTGGGTTAATTGCATGCAGACCTCCATATATTATTTCAATTGATACGGCAAAAATTCACAGCCATTATAGCATGACAATTTATTAGTTATAGGAAATGGCTTTAATTTTTTATATCAAAAGTTATTGTTGAAAAATTTTTTTATGGCGAATTTTTGAGCTAATCCAAGATTTTTCTCATTTAAGTGAAGTCAGATCAGAATGAGAAAACAGTAGCGGCATGATTAAAAAATAAATAGTTTAAATTTGATATTTTGGTTAAATTAGTAAAATCTAATGTATAAATTGTAGTAAAGTTCCGTTGCCACCGTCGAAAAAAAATGTAATGATATATTTAGACTGATAATATAGGAGAGTGAAGGAGCGATGTACTTAATTGTTAATGCAATTGGTTTACTGGTCTTTATTGGAGTAGCTTTTTTGTTTTCGAAAAACAAAAAGGCAATTAATTGGCGGTCAGTAATTATCATGGTAATCATCAATTTAGTGATTGCCTGGTTCTTAACTAGTTTTGCCATTGGGCGGGACATTGTTTCCGGAGCTGCGGAAGGTTTTAATCAACTTGTTCAAGTAGCTTATACCGGAATTGCGTTCGCGTTGCCAAGCATGGTGCATGTCAAAAACATGGACTTTGTGATTAGTGTTTTGATGCCAATTTTGTTGATTGTTCCACTGTTTGATATTTTGACTTATATTGGTTTTCTACCGTGGGTCATTAAATGGATTGGCAAAGGTTTAGCTAAAGTTACTGGTCAACCCCGCTTTGAATCATTCTTTTCTGTAGAAATGATGTTTTTAGGTAATACTGAAGCCTTAGCAGTCTCAGGTCTTCAGTTACGGCAAATGAGTAAGGAACGTAATTTAACCATTGCGATGATGTCGATGAGTTGTGTGACGGCTTCGATTATTGGTGCTTATACCAAAATGGTGCCCGGACAATACGTGTTGACCGCGATTCCTGTGAATATCATTAATGCCATTATTGTTACTAGTGTTTTAAACCCGGTAACAGTTACTCCGAGTGAGGATACAATTGCCACTGTTGGTGGTCAAGCTAATGACGCTGACCAAGAAGCTGGTAGCAATGAAAAAGAACCGTTTTTCTCATTTTTAGGTGATTCGATTTTAGCTGCTGGTAAATTAGTGTTAATTATTACGGCTAATGTTGTGGCCTTTGTGGCCTTAGCAGCTTTGATTGATAAATTGTTAGGAATTATCAATCCGTGGTTAAGTTTGGAACACTTGTTGGGAATTGTCATGTTCCCGTTTGCTTGGTTGATGGGGCTCAATGTCCACGATGCCTTTCAATTTGCTCAATACATGGGAACTAAGTTAGTGACGAACGAATTTGTGGTCATGGGTAAAGTTACGAAAACAATTCATGATTTGGCGCCACATTATCAAGCCATCTTAACCGTCTTTTTAACTTCCTTTGCTAACTTTTCAACGATTGGCATGATTATTGGGGCATTTAAAGATTTGATTGATCGTGAGAAAAACAATTATATCGCTAAAAATATTAGTTATTTGTTACTGTCTGGAATTTTAGTTTCACTTTTGTCGGCAGCAACAGTTGGATTATTCGTTTGGTAAAATAATAAGTTTAGTTCTAAGAATACTTTAAAAAAATACTCGGCAATTAGACGGGTATTTTTTTATTTTGGTCCAAATTTAAGAAATGAGGAGAATATTTTGATGGAAATTTTTTAGTCTTCAGAGAATTAAATAGCTTAAGAAAAAGAATAACCGTTAAAATTTTTTGGAGGAAAGATGATTTTTTGAAGATTTTAGTTTGAATAATTATTAAAAAATGATTTGGAAAAGTTTGCGATTTATCCTACTTAGTTGTCAGAAAATAAAAAAGCGTTGACAAATATTATTAAATAATATTAAATTAAACTAATTTTTTATTGAAAGAAGAGGGTGAGTCAAGTGCTAATGATTATTGGATCATTTTTGGCAGTAATGTGTTGTATGTTTGTGGGGGAGTGGGTTTCAACTAAGACTCATGCTTACTTGCCCTCAATTTTTGTTACGGCTATTTTATTTTTAATTGGCTATTGGACGTTTTTTCCAAAAAATTTAGCAGCTAATGCGTCATATACGAATACGGCGGTTAATATGTTTATGTCCTTCATCTTAGTCCATTTGGGAACGATGATGAGTTTAAAGAAGTTGTTACAACAATGGAAAGCGGTTTTGATTGCAATTAGTGGGGTGTTAGGAACTTTATTATTAACGTTAACGATTGGAACGTTATTGTTTAACTGGCATACTGTGATAGCGGCGATCCCTCCATTAACTGGTGGAATTGTGGCCGCGTTATTGATGACCGAAGGTCTCAAGCAAAAAGGAATTATTGCCTTATCAGCGTTACCGATTGCGATGATGGTAATGCATTCTTTGGTCGGTTATCCTTTGACTTCATTGGTTTTAAAACAAGAAGGTCACCGACTGTTAAAAACTTTCTCGTCGAAACCTGAAACTGATAATGCAACTAACGAAAAGCGTGCCGAGAAGGTGCAACGTTTGCGACTACCAAAATCTTATCAAACATCGGCTTTTTTATTAGCTAAAGTGGCACTGGTGGCTTTGTTAGGTAATGGGTTGTCACAATTGATGCACGGAAGCATTAATTCCAGTATCTGGTGCTTGGTTTTAGGTGTTATCTTTCATCAAATTGGCTTTTTAGAAGATGAAATTTTAAATCAAGCGGGCGTCTATAATTGGTTAATGTACGGAATTTTGGCTTACGGATTTTCACAATTGAGTTTAATTAAACCACAGGAAGTGTTGGGCTTAATTGTGCAGATTTTTACGTTAATTGTTTTAGGTTTATTGGGAATGTTTATTATCTCGTTTATTTTGTCCAAACCTTTAAAAATGTCGTGGCAAATGGCCTTTGCTTGTTCACTAACTGCTTTATTCGGCTTTCCAATGGATTACATCTTGACCAACGAAGTAGTGGATAGTTTAACGCAGGATCCGCAACAGCATGAATACTTGTTAGATCAAATGTTACCCAAGATGTTGGTGGGGGGCTTTGCGACAGTTTCGTTGGCCTCAGTGGTGATTGCGACGATCTTTTTGAAGTTATTATAAACAGTAGTGCAAGCTTGCAACTTGACTAATGGTTTAGATTAATTATAATTGGACTAGACCATTATTTAGAGGAACGAGGATCAACTATGCAAGTTATTATTTCTAAGGATCAAGTGGTTGCTAGTCAACAGGCAGCACAAATGTTTGCGGCTAGTTTAACGCAGGGAGCTCAGACTTTTGGTTTGGCCACTGGGTCAACTCCTATTATGACCTATCAAAATCTTGTCCAAAGTAATTTGGATTTTTCACAATGTGTGTCCATTAATTTAGATGAATATCTGGGGATTAGTCCTGCTAATGATCAAAGTTATCATTATTTTATGCAAGAACATTTGTTTAAGCAAAAACCGTTTGCTCAATCTTATTTACCTGACGGTTTAGCAACAGATCCAAACCAAGAAGTTCAACGGTATGACCAAATAATTGCGCAAAATCCAATTGATTTACAACTTTTAGGAATTGGGCGTAACGGGCATATTGGTTTTAATGAACCGGGGACCTCGTTTGCTTTAACGACACATGTAGCTGACTTGACGCAATCTACGATTGATGCCAATGCGCGTTTCTTTAAGAACATTGAAGAGGTGCCAAAGAAAGCCTACTCGATGGGGATTGCATCGATTATGCAATCCAAGCAGATCATTTTAGAAGCTTTTGGCGCGGACAAAGCCCAAGCGGTGCAACAAATGATTGAAGGACCAGTGACTGAGGACGTGCCTGCCAGTGTGTTGCAACGGCATTCAGATGTCGTAATCTTACTAGATCAAGCGGCGGCTTCATTATTAAGTAAGTAAATTTAGTTTAATCAGAAAATAAAGATAAAGTTTTAATATTATAAATATAAAAAAAGTAATGCAAGTGGGCATTACTTTTTTTGTTAAGCAATTTAATTGGTTATTTTGATATTTGAAAAGTATTACTAGTTAATGTTTAGTTTGGCGTTTGACCAGCCATTCTTTAAGATAATAAACAGCATAACACAAAATGAGAAAGGGAATCATATAAAATAATGCGGGCCGTTGGGTTGGGTCAAAAACAATCAAGACACATGATAATAAACTTGCAATAAATGCAGCCCACGGTACCACAGGATACCAAGGAGTTTTGTATTGTAATTCATCGACAGTGTGGCCAGCTTGCAGCCATTGCTTGCGAAAATTAATTTCGGATAAAGCAATGGCCATCCAGACAATGACCACGGCTAAGCCGGAAATAGACACGAGTACTAAATACACGGTTGAAGCTGCATAAACACTAGAGATCAACGCCAAAACGCCGCCCACCATGCTCAAGCACAAAGCGATCATAGGAACACCACGGGAATTGGTTTGTGCGCACTTTAAAGGAATCATTTTTTCGTGAGCCAGTGACCACAACATGCGCGTTGAAGCATATAATCCCGAATTAGCGGCTGATAAAATGGCAGTTAAGACGACAAAGTTCATGATATCGCCAGCAAACGGTAAGCCCATTTTGTTGAAAACAAGGACAAACGGACTTTGATTAACGCCGGCTTTTTGCCACGGAATTAAGGCGGACATGACAATGATACTTCCAATAAAAAAGAGGACTAGCCGAAATAAGGTAGTGTGAATAGCCTTGGGTAAAGCCACAGCCGGGTCTTTAGTTTCACCGGCAGTGACGCCAATTAATTCGGTACCGGAAAAGGCAAAATTAACAGTTAACATGGTTGTAAAGACTGCTTTAAAACCGTTGGGAAAGAGTCCATCTTTAAATAAATTATGAAAGAGTGGTGCGTGAGTATAACCTTTCATCGGAATAATCCCGAAGATAGCCGCAGCGCCTAAAAGAATGAACACCACAATTGCAATGACTTTAATGCTCGAAAATAAAAATTCGGTGTTCGCGAAGAACTTAGTGGAATAAGCATTGGAAACAAAAATTAAAGTCATAAATAACAGACTCCAGATCCAAGTGGGGGAATGGGGGAACCATTGCTTCATAATGATGCCTGCAGCGGTAAACTCGGAACCTAAGGCGACTGTCCAGGTTAACCAATATAAAATGGCGACGGTAAATCCAGTTGCTGGTCCAATGAATTTAGTTGCATAAACATGAAATGATCCAGTTTCTGGCATAGCTACGGATAATTCACCTAGACACAACATAACTAAATAAACAATCACCGCTCCTAAAGCATAAGCCAAAATAGTGCCAATGGGGCCAGCTTGATGAATGGTATAACCAGAACTTAAAAAAAGTCCGGTACCAATGACCCCGCCTAACGAAATCATGAATAGTTGATACTGGTTCATAGTTCTTTTGAGATCAGTTTGAGTTTTTTTCACATTTTACACCTTATTCTGTGTATTAAATTTGCACAGATTATAATATCATTAAAGTATAATTGATAGCAATGAGGAGTGAAATGGCAATGAAATTAAAGGAAGTCCACCAATTTTTCCAAGAAAAAGTCCGTTTAATTGATGGTTCAATGGCGGGTGAACTGGAGAAAAATGGCGTTGATACTGACAATACTTTATGGTCTGCGGAAGCGTTAATTACTAATCCCGCGGCGATTAAGCAGGTTCATCAAAGTTATTTAGAAGCTGGTTGTGAAGTCTTGACGACGAATAGTTACCAAGCAAATATTCCAGCTTTTGTGCAGGCTGGTTACAGTGAACAAACGGCGCAGGATTTGATTGCACGCTCTGGCCAATTGGCTAAAGAAGTTCGCCAACAATCTGCACAACGTCCCGTTTTAATTGCGGGTGACATTGGGCCTTACGGTGCTTATTTAGCGGATGGCAGTGAATATCGTGGTGATTATCAGCTAACCAAAGCACAGTACCAAGCCTTTCATCGACCACGGCTGCAAATTTTGGCTGAAGCGGGCGTTGATTTGTTTGCCTTTGAGACGATGCCGAATTTTGCAGAAACCCAAGCCTTGGTAGATTTATTAGAAACGGAATTTCCCCAATTTGGTGCTTGGTTATCATTTAGTGTGGATGGTCAAGATAGTTTGTGTGACGGAACCAAATTGGCTACGGCGGTGCAGTATTTTGCTGTTCATCCTCAAATAGTAGCTTTAGGCTTTAATTGCACCGCCTTAGACAATGTGGCGCAATTATTACCAGCAGTTACACAAAACACCACTAAACCAGTTATTGTTTATCCGAATAATGGAGATACGTATGATCCGCTGACTAAAACTTGGCAAAAAACGGCTGATGCTTTGCAATTTAAAGATTTAGTGCCGCAGTGGCTAGAATTAGGGGCGGGAGTGTTAGGCGGTTGTTGTCGTACCACGCCAGCAGATATGAAGCAAATCAGGACTTGCTTAGATAATTATTAAATAAAGTTACAAAAAATTAATTTTAGGGTTGACAAGCACCACATCTCTGGTTATCATTAAAAACAATTAAATTAAAAATTAAAAAACGTTAAGGAAGACAAACAGCATAAACATCTTTATTAGCGAGCCTGGTTAGGTGCAAGCAGGTGAAAGGTCTTATGTGAATCTCACTTCTTAGTTGTTAACTGAAAATTAATTAAGTTTTACCGGAAAGCAGCCGTTATCACTGCCGCGAATTAGTTGATTCTGATCAAGTTGGTTAGTTCGGATAAGTTTAGTAAAAGGTGGTACCGCGTGAACTGACGCCCTTTTAAAGAGCATTTACTCTTTAAAAGGGCTTTTTTTGACTCTTGGTAAAAACTGCGCAGGAAGATTTGAATGTTATCATTAATAATTTTTAATTTAGTCAATGGATGCAAGTTGATATTGAAGAGATGGGGAGTGTTTAGTTATGGAAGAAACAGTGCAACAAGAACATAAGATGACTGTTAAAGATTATGTCTATACAGTATCTGCGGGGGTATCGAATGCGGTCTTAGTAATGTTAGGTGTGGGCTTGTTGATTCAATCCATTGCTAATTTTGTACACTGGCACGCCCTCTACCAAGTTGGAGCCATTGCGCAGTGGATGTTAGCTCCTGCTTTTGGGGCGGTTATTGCAACTCAATTAAGAACGAACTCGTTAGTAATGTTTAGTTCGATGATTTCATCGACAATTGGGGCGAATGCAGTTTACTTCACAAGTAGTGCTATGAAAGGGGTGACGCCCACTGGCAATATGTTGGTGGAAGCGGCCCATTCGGGAATTTTTACTTCAGGACAACCGATTAGCGCGGTTGCTGCCGGATTGATTGCCGCTTTGGTTGGTAAATACTTAACCGGTAAAACACCATTAGATATGATCTTGGTTCCATTAAGTGCAACGTTAGTGGGGACGATTTCCGGTTTAGGTTTGGCAAGTGTTACGACACCGGCATTAAATTGGTTGAGTCAATTCATTGCTCAATCAATGCAGGTTAATCCACTCTTAGGTTCTATTTGTGTCTCATTTGCTTGGTCACTATTTTTAATGACGCCAGCTTCTTCAGCAGCCTTAGCAGTGGCAGTCATGTTAGATCCACTCTCGTCAGGGGCGGCCTTAATTGGTACAACTGCACAATTTGTCGGCTTTTTAGCGATTTCTTGGCGGCAAAATAATTTAGGTGCCAATATTGCGCAAGGTTTTATTACACCAAAAATTCAATTTCCTAATTTGTTAATCAATCCGATGTTAGCTGTACCGTCATTTATTTCGGCGGTGGTTGCCGCACCGATTGCGACGATCGTGTTTCATTTTAAAGTTAGTTATACTTTGGCAGGTTTAGGTCTGAATTCATTGATTGTGCCAATTAATCTCGCATCAAGTAATCCGAAAGCTTTGGTAGTTTACTTGATTATGGGTGTGGTAGTGCCGGCAGTGCTTTCATTAGTGATTTACAAACTCATGTTGAAAGTTAAATTAGTGAAAGATGGTCAGTTACACGTTGAAGTAGTTTAATAATGTAGCAATTTAGTTAAAAAACTTTTGCCGATTGATTGGTGGTAAAAATAAACTTCTAGCCTGTGGAGCAAAATCTTTGTCTCCAATACAAGTTATCTTTTGACCCCAAGTTCGGCAATTATTAAAATACCAGTCAGTTTTGTTAATTACAAAAACCGGCTGGTATTTTTAATGTTTATAAATTAATTTTAACGGCTAGTGCTTCATAGGGTTGTAATTTCAGCGTCGGGGGCAGTTGTTCTAATTGAACTTGGTAGTTACTGATTGTTACCTGACACGGTTTATTTTGTAAATTTTTAGGTAAAACAACAGTGGTGTCTTGACCATAAAAGTTAGTCCAAACTAATAATTGCTGTGATTGGTTGTCAAGGTAACGGCTGTAGGCAAAAACTTGCGGATCATTTTTTAAGAACATTTGAATGTGCCCATCTGAGATTAGTGGTTCCGTTTTGCGTAAATGAATTAATTGTTGATAATAATCAAAGATTGCTCCGTGTGCTAATTCGGCTTGAACATTGATAGTTTGTTGATCAGTGGGCAACAACCACGGTTGGACTTGACTAAAGCCAGCATACTGGCTGTCGTCCCAATGCATAGGCGTGCGGGAATTGTCACGCGATTTAGTTTGTATAATAGTTAAGGCTTCTTTGGTAGTTAAACCCTGATTAATTAGTTTTGCGTAAGCATTTTTACTTTCAATATCGACATAATCGTCCATCGACGAATACGAAGGGTTAATCATGCCAATTTCTTCGCCCATGTAGATATAAGGTGTTCCCCGCAGTAAATGCATCGCAGTAGCTAACATTTGCGCTGACTTAATCCGATATTTGCCCGGATCGCCAAAGCGATTGAGTGCCATTGGTTGATCATGATTGTTCCAAAATAAAGCATTCCAACCATGGCCTTGATCCATTTGTTCTTGCCATTGAGTCAACAAAGATTTTAATTGCATAAAATCAAACGGCATTTTGGACCATTTTTCACCATTTAAATAATCAACTTTTAGGTGATGAAAATTAAAAACCATTGATAATTCATGACTATCAGGGTTCGAATAAGCAATCGAATTTGGAATAGTTGTGGACGACATTTCACCAACCGTAATGGCTTCGGGATCTTGTCCAAAACTATTTTGGTTCATTTCTTTGAGGTATTGGTGCACGATCGGTGTATCCGTATATAAGCTTTTTTCTTGCAGTGGATTACTGGAATCTACTAAGACAGCAGCTTTGCCGGTGACATTAATGACATCAAAGCGAAACCCCTTGACCCCCTTATTGCGCCAGAAATTAATCACTTGATAAACGGCTTGGCGAACTTGTGGATTATGCCAATCTAAGTCCGCTTGAGTGGGATCATAGAGATGTAAGTAGTAATAATCCGTTTGTCCAAAGCGGGACCAAGCGGGACCGCCAAATTTACTTTGCCAATTAGTGGGTAGTTGACCATTGGGCTTAGCTTTACGTAAGTAAAAGAATTTTTGGTATTCTTGATCGCCAGCAAGGGCTTTTTGAAACCACTCGTTTTCAATGGAACAATGATTAAAGACCATGTCTAGCATGACATCAACATTAATTTGCTTGAGTTTAGCAACTAACTCTTCAAAATCGGCCATAGTACCAAACAGCGGGTCAATTTGGTAATAATTGGCAATATCATAGCCGTTATCTTTTTGGGGTGAGACAAAGAATGGATTAAACCAAATCATATCGACGTTTAATTTTTTAAGATAATCAATTTTTTGAATAATTCCCCGCAGGTCGCCGATACCGTCATTATTGGAATCGTAAAACGATTTGGGATAAATTTGGTAAATCACTTTTTTACCTAAATTAGTCATAATTGTCTCCTAAAGTTTAATTTTTTTTCTTCGAGCAAAATCCACAAATTTAAATTTACTAGGATTATGAAAGGATAATGTTAACTGAAAAGAAGTAGTGTCGCTTAAAAAGCTGTGACTGGCCACTAACACGACTAAGTTGTTATTAAGGTGCAATTTTGCTTGAAGTTGTGGCGTGACCTGTTCGACTGTAATGGTTTTGGTGGCGTAAGAGACTTCCAGACCCAATTCTTGTTCTAAATAGTGGTAAATGGAAGTTTGAGCGGCGGACATCGGTAAGTCATTAATTGGAGGAGTAAATAAAAAGTCACAATCTAGTACTGCCGGTTCATCGTTGATCAAGCGTAAACGTTCTAAGTAGATGCCCTTTTGGACAGACTCATTTGCAAATTTTGCTTGAAACATTTTAGGTGCTGTAGCCATCTTTTTTAAAGTTAAGACCTGAGTCTGAGCGTGCATTTTTAAAGAGTTATTTAATTCAGCAAAACTGGTAATTCCAGAGATCGGGAAAGAATATTTTTCGAGATTTAAAACGACGGAGCCTTTCCCCCGAATCTTTTGAATCAATCCCAAGTCGTTGAGTTGCGCTAAAGCTTTGCGAATTGTTTCGCGGGCAGTTCCGTATAGAGTAGCTAATTGGTTTTCAGTCGGTAAAAAGGTTCCGGCGGGAAATTGCTGATGTTGAATTTTAGAAGCCAAATCTTTGGCAATGAGCACGGCTTTTGATTCTGTCATTTTGAAGTCCTTTCAATAATTAATTATATTATAGCTATTTTTGTCTAGACAAGTAAAGAAACCAAGAATAAAAAGAAAAAATTAACTTGATCTGGAATTACTTGCTTGAATTTATTGCTAAAAAAGCTTTTGACTGCTGTTAAAGTAATTGGCTGTAATTAAGTAATTGACAACTTGTCTATACAAGTTTAAAATATGCCCTGTAAGCGTTTCATGGGAGGGAAAATTATGGCTATTAATCAAGAGGAGCAGCTTTTAGCTCCGGCCAATGGTCAAACCATTGCTTTAAGTAAAGTAAACGATCCTGTTTTTAGTCAGGGAACCATGGGCCAAGGTTTTGGCTTAGAGCCAACTGATGGTCAACTGGTAGCACCAGTTGGTGGTCAAATTACGATGGTTGCGGAAACTAAGCACGCAATTGGTATTACGACAGCTAGTGGCTTAGAAGTTTTAATTCACATGGGAATTGATACGGTCAATCTTAAAGGTTCAGCCTTTGAAGTGGCAGTTCAAACCGGTCAAAAAATTAAAGCTGGTGCGCCACTGGCCAAAATGGATTTAGCCGCAATTAAGCAACATGATTTACAATCTACAATTATTGTGGTCATTACTAATTCCAATGACTATTTAGACGGTTTAGATTTAACTGAAGCTACAGTTCAATCAGGTCAACCGGTAGCTAAGGCTTACTTCAAAGCAAAAGCTACCACGGCTACTGCTGATAAAAAATTATCTTATGATGAATTAGCAACTTTTATTATTAAAAACGTTGGTGGCATGGACAATATTAAAAGTGTCATTCACTGTATCACCCGCTTACGATTTTATTTAAAAGATGAATCTCAGGCTAATGATGATATCTTGAAAAATCAACGTGGAATTTTAAACGTCATGCATGCTTCTGGCCAGTATCAAGTAGTCATTGGCGACGGGGTAGCGAACGCTTTTGATGCCATCTTAAAGCGTTTTCCAGAGTTAGCGAAGACTGATGATGACGATGCCACCGCAGCAACAACGCCACAAACGGGTGGTAATCCATTTTCTCGGGCAATTGGTAACTTAATTGGGTTTATTACGGGATCTATGAGCCCCGTCATTGGTGTTATTGCAGCCTCGGGTATTATTAAAGGTTTATTGGCGCTGTTAACTTTACCGCAATTGGGCTCTTTATTAAGTACGAAGAGTGCCATTTATGTTACGGTCAGTGCAATGGCAGATTCAGCTTTCTTCTTCCTACCAGTTTTAGTTGGTTTTAGTGCAGCTAAACGTTTGGGGAGTGATCCCATTATTGCCGCAGTGATTGGTGGAGTCTTAGCATATCCACAATTAGTGACATGGGGTAAAGCTGGTAAAGTAATGTTTAGTTTGGGTGGGTTGAAATTTCAATTTCTAAATTATACTTACTCAATTTTTCCAATGATTCTAGCAGCTTGGCTGGCAATGAAATGTGAAAAATGGTTAAAACGAGTTTTGCCAACCTATCTACAAATGATTTTTGTCCCGTTAATTACGATTTTAATAGTCGCTACGATTACTTTAGTAATTACTGGACCAATTATTCAAACGATTGCGAATGGTTTAGCAGTCTTAATCAACTGGTTAGTTTCTGTTTCTGGCTGGCTCGGCGGCTTTATTATTGGTGGCTTGTATCAAGTTTTGGTTATCTTTGGCTTTCACTGGGGCGTGGTCCCACTGGTGGCACAACAGATTGCTAGTACCGGACAAAGTGCCATCAATGCGATTGTTTGTTCAACAATGATTGCTCAAGGAGCGGCAGTTTTAGCAGTAGCGATTAAATCTAAGAAGTCAGATATTAAAGAATTAGGTTTTGCAGCCATGATTAGTGCCTTTTGTGGGGTCACTGAACCGGCAATTTATGGTGTTAACTTACGCTATAAGAAAGTCTTTATTTCTGGATCTATTGGTGCCGCTTTTGGTGGCTTAGTTACTGGTTTAATGCACGGAACAATGTTTGGCTTTACAGGTGGATTAATTGGTTTTTCTAGTTTCTTCAACCCGAAAAATCCTGGTGACTTGCATAGTTTTTACGCATTCTTATTAGCTAGCGCTGTCACGATTGTAGTTGCCTTTCTTGTCACTTGGTTCTGGGGCTACAATGACGAAATGGTCATGGGTCAAAAAGTTGAAAAAGCTAAGCGTCCTGGCAAAGCTTAGTGAAAATAAAAGTGGTTGCAGCAAAAGTTAACCACTAAATAAAAGGGCAAGATAATCTGGGATTTTTTCCATGATTGTCTTGCCTTTTAACTTGAAGTTTTTAACCAACTTTTGTTGCAGTATGATATAGCGCACCAAAAGCTTGCGTTTAACTACAACTAAGCCCTCAAGCCAAAGACCAACTTAAGACCTTAGTTTAGGTTAATCCTAAGCTTTTAAGCGGCTTTTGTTGCAGTGTTTGATATAGCGCACCAAAAGCCAAAAGCTTGCGTTTAACTACAACTAAGCCCTCAAGTCAAAAGCCGACTTAAGATCTTAGTTTAGGTTAATCCTAAGCTTTTAAGCGGCTTTTGTTGCAGTATTTGATATAGCGCACCAAAAGTCAAAAGCTTGCGTTTAACTACAACTAAGCCCTCAAGTCAAAGACTGACTTAAGATCTTAGTTTAGGTTAATCCTAAGCTTTTAAGCGGCTTTTGTTGCAGTGTTAATTATTAATATAATGATGTAATTCTTGATTATTTAATCCCGCACTAACTCCCACTAATAATTTGATGCGAGCTTTTTGACCATTGAGGCCACGACAAAAAGTAATGCCCATTTTTTCCAAATTGACACCACCACCTTCATAATCATAAACCGGTTCAGCGATACCATTAAAGCAACGTGATACTAGAATTACTGGAATATGATGGTCCAACAAGTTATGAACTGCGGTTAAAGTAGCTGGAGGTAAATTGCCAGCACCTAGGGCTTCAATGACGACGCCTTGTGTTTGTTCTTGATCTAGGGCCTCAAAAAGTTCGCCAGTCATGCCAGCATAAGCTTTGATTAAATAAACATGATCGACAATATTGGTAATTGGCAAGTGTTGATGTGGAACAATTTCTTGAAAATAATTGACGTGACCCTCAGAGATAATCCCAATGGGACCAAAAGTTGGAGTCCGAAAAGTGGCGACGTTAGTAGTGTGAGTTTTAGTGACGTAACGGGCTGAATGTATTTCATCGTTCATGACGACTAAAACGCCTTGACCAATTGATGCTTTTGAACTGGCTACTTGAATCGCCGAACGAAAGTTATACAGTCCGTCACTACCAATTTCATTGGATGAACGCATTGCACCAGTAACCACGACCGGCATGTCATTATCTAAAGTTAAATCTAAGAAAAAGGCCGTTTCTTCTAAAGTATCGGTACCGTGAGTGACGACGGCACCAAAAAAGCCTTCTTGTGCCGCTTGGCGTAAACGCTTGGTTAACATTAGCATTTGTTTGGGTGTCATATGTGGCGACGGTAAATTAAAAATTTCCTCGGAAATAATTTGTAGTTGATCAGAATTAGGTAGTTCTAAATTAGCTAACGGATTTTGGGCGTTGGGTTTAATATTACCTTGCTCGTCTTCTGACATGGAAATAGTCCCACCAGTGTGTAAAACTAAAATTTTTTTATTCACGGTTTAAGCCTCTTTTTACAATTATTATAGTAATTTTAACATGTTTGTTTGAATCTATGATATGGTTAAGAAGTTAAAAATCTTGGAGTAGGGAATAAAGCGTTAAGTGCTGGCGGAACGGAATGTGAACGCTGGACGAAAAGCGATAGCTTGCGGTTTTATTCTCGCATTCGCCACGATCACAGTGGCAGCTCCTTTAGGAGATGCTTAAAATGAATAAATTACAGTTAAACAATCGGACCTTTAATATCACTTGGTTAGCGATGTTAACGGCTTTGCAAGTCATTGTCGGTCGCATTCACTTAGGGCCAAGTTTTTTAAAAGTCGGTTTTGGTTTTGTGATTACTGCCTTAATTGGTTATTATTTTGGTCCCGCTAAGTCAACGTTAGCTGCCCTGATTGCCGATATTATCGCTAATACTATCTTTCCACCACAAGGTGGATTTTTTTGGGGCTTTACGTTGTCAGCTGTAGTCACTGGCTTTTTATATGGAATCAATTTGTATCATAATCAGCCCACTAGTCAACGCTTATTAATGACCACAATTGAAGTGACGCTCATTGTTAATTGGCTGTTAAATACTCTTTGGGTTTGCGTTTTGGGAAATTTAAATTTTGGTCAAATGTTATGGATTCGAGGAATAAAAGAATTTGTTTTTATTCCAATTCAAACAATTATTTTAGTTTTATTATTCAAATGGTTACAAAACCGTAATTTTACTGTTCATTAAGACAAAATTTGAAGTATAGTGAATTTAGAATAATTATAAGGATGTAATTTTGTAATGAAGATTTTAGCCATTGATACTTCTAATCAACCTTTAAGTGTGGCCAGTGCTTTAGATCATCAAGTCTTAGCACAGGTCAGTGAAACGAATTTAAAGTCACATAGTATTAAATTATTACCAGCTATTGATCAAGTAGTGAAAACAGCCGGTTGGCAACCTCAAGATTTAGATCGAATTGTTGTAGCACAAGGGCCTGGCTCATTTACAGGGCTTCGCATTGCTGTAACAACTGCTAAGATGTTAGCTTGGACCTTAAAGAAGGATTTAGTCGGCATTTCTGGTCTGCAGGTTTTAGCACAAAATGTGTCTGATTTTCAAGGAGTTATTGTTGCTTTAATGGATGCACGTAATTTAAATGTTTTTGCGGGTGTTTATCAGCAGCAATCTGGAAAACTTCAAGCGTTAGTGCAGGAAAGTCATATGCGCTTAATAGATTTGTTAAGTAACTTAAAGACATTAAAACAACCGATTATGATTGTGGGCCAGTTGACTAATGAAATGGTCGGGTTAATTAATGAGCAACTACCACAGGCACAAATTAAAAATGATGGCTTTCCACAAGCACAATCATTAGTTGATTTGGGATTGGCTCAATCACCGGTTTCAGATTTAGATAGTTTTGTTCCGAATTATCTGCGTCAAACGCAAGCCGAATTAGTCTGGCGGAAAGATCATCCTGATTTGGCTCAGCATCAGCAAGATTATGTACAAGATGTTTAAAAATATAATAAAAAATATCTGTAAGCAAGTGACCGGAGTGTTGGCAATTCTAAACCGGCTTTTGCTACAGTGTTTGATATAGCGCACCAAAAGCCAAAAGCTTGCGCTTAACTACAACTAAGACTTCAAGCCAAAAGACCGACTTAAGATCTTAGTTTAGGTTAATCCTCAGCTTTTAACCGGCTTTTGTTGCAGTGTTTGATATAGCGCACCCAGCAGCAGAAGCCTGCGTCTAGCTACGAATAAGTCCTCAAGTTTAAAAACCAAAACTTATGGCCTTATTCTAGGCTATACTCAACTTCTTATCGCTACTGGTTGCAGTATTTGAGAAGAGGTTAATGATGGATCAAGACGTATTGATTTTGGCATTTGAAAGTAGTTGCGACGAAACGAGTGTTGCAGTTATTAAAAATGGCCGGGAAATTTTATCAAATGTGATTGCGACACAGATTAAAAGTCATCAGCGTTTTGGCGGCGTGGTTCCCGAGGTTGCTAGTCGCCATCATGTTGAACAAATTATTCATTGCACAAAGTTGGCTTTAGCACAAGCTAAAGTAAATTATAAGGATTTGTCGGCGGTAGCTGTAACCTATGGTCCAGGATTAGTGGGCTCTTTATTAGTGGGCTTGATGGCGGCTAAAACGATTAGCTGGGCACATAATTTACCATTAATTGGTGTTAATCATTTGGCAGGACATATTTATGCAGCCAATTTAGTGAGTGAAATTAAGTATCCAGCGTTAGCTTTAGTGGTTTCTGGCGGGCACACAGAATTAGTTTATTTAACTGCACCAGGCGATTTTCAGATTTTGGGCGACACTCGTGATGATGCCGTTGGTGAGGCTTATGATAAAGTTGGTCGAATGTTGGGGGTTAATTATCCAGCTGGTAAAACCATTGACCAATGGGCTCACGAAGGCAAGCTTACTTATCAATTTCCGCGGGCAATGCTGAGCGAAGATAATCTAGACTTTAGTTTTAGTGGTATTAAAAGTGCCGTGATTAATACGATTCATCATGCTGATCAAATCGGTGAACAGATTAATAAAAAAGATATTGCTGCTAGTTTTCAAGCAGATGTCTTGGATATTTTGGTTACTAAAACTCAGCGCGCGTTACAAAAATATCCGACGCAGCAATTAATTGTTGCTGGCGGGGTAGCAGCTAATTCCGGTTTGCGCGAACGTTTGCAGACTGAAATTGATTCCAAAATTGAGTTAATTTTTCCACCATTACGCTTATGTGGCGATAATGCGGCAATGATTGGCGCTTTTGCGGATGTTAAATATCGAAAGCAAGATTTTAGTCCTTTAACACTGAATGCTGATCCAGGATTAGATTTTAGTTACGTTGGCGAATAATTAATTGCTTAAATTTCATTTAAAATGATTGTTTTTTAACAGTTGACAGCTATGATGACATAACTGTTAGCTGTTATTTTAGTTGGAGCAAACTTTGTGGGAAAATCAGTGATTGCTAAAATTTATTTTTAATGATAAACTAATTTAAATTTAATTATTAAGAAGAGATGATTAGAAATGACTGATCGTAATCAACAAATTTTGCAAGCAGAAAGTCAGGCCTTAGCCACAGCTTCACGAATTCAATATTTTAATTTAGTAATTAAAAAAGGAGAAGGGGCTATTTTAACAGATGAAAATGGCCACCAGTATATTGATCTATTAGCTAGTGCTTCGGCTACAAATACGGGGCATGCGCACCCGCACGTTGTGCAAGCTATTTGTGAACAAGCCCAAAATCTTATTGAATATACGCCAGCTTATTTTGCCAATCCCACTACCGCTCGACTAGCCCAACGCTTGGTTAAATTAGCGCCGATGAGTGGACCAGTAGAAGTTGCTTGGGGTAACTCTGGTTCAGATGCTAACGATGCAATTATTAAGTTTGCGCGCGCGTATACTAAAAGGCCATATATTGTCTGCTTTACGGGTGCTTATCATGGCTCTACTTACGGTTCAATGAGTGTTTCAAGTGTTAGTTTAAACATGGCCCGGAAAATGGGACCATTATTGCCAGATATCATTCGAGTACCTTATCCTGACAGCCACGAAAAGTTAGCTGGCGAAAGTGAAGCAGATTTTGTGCAACGGATGTTTCACGAATTTCAATTACCGTTCAATACTTATTTACCGGCTGAAGAGGTAGCCGCTATTTTGATTGAACCAATTCAAGGTGATGGTGGGATTGTAAAAGCCCCCCAGCAATATTTAGAATTAGTGGCCCAATTTGCGCATGATAATGGAATTTTATTAGCAATTGATGAAGTTAACCAAGGCATGGGAAGAACGGGTAAGTGGTGGTCAATTCAACATTTTGGGATTGAACCCGATTTAATGTCCATGGGCAAGTCGTTGGCTTCAGGCATGCCGTTAAGTGCTGTTTTAGGTCGAAAAGAAATCATGGAATCCTTAGCGGCTCCGGCTAATGTTTATACAACAGCTGGTAATCCAGTGGTGACTGCCGCGGCCAATGCAACAATTGATGTGATTGAACAGGAACATTTGGTGGAACGTTCGCACAATTTAGGTAAAATTGCGGAGCAATTCTTCCAAGAGGAGCAAGCCAAATATGACTTTATTGGAGAAGTACGGATGTATGGTTTAAATGGAGGGATTGATATTATTAATCCCCAAACCAAGCAGCCTGATGTTGAATTGACAACGAAGCTAATTACGCGAATTTTTGATTTAGGAGCGGTTATGATTAGTTTACGGGGAAATATTTTGCGTTTTCAGCCACCGCTAGTAATTACTGAAGAACAATTACAACAGGCTTTTCAGATCATTGACCAAGCTTGTCAAGATGTGGCTGCTGGTAAAGTGGAATTACCTAGTGGTGATCAACATATTGGCTGGTAATCAGCTCCAAATTACGAACAGTTGGTAATTAAGTCTCATTTTTTAGTGCATCCAAAAGTTATTTTTAACAAAAAATCCTAGCGATGATTGTTCTTAAACGAACATCAGCTAGGATTTTTTTAGTCAAGACTGAATATTTTGGCATTAACCTCTTTGCCGTTAATCTAGTAGTGCTTCCCATTGATTTTCGGCTGTTTCTTTTTGGTCAGTCAATGTAGTTAATTGTTCTTGTAAATCTTGTAATTTAGTGTAACTACTCAAATTTTCAGGGAGTAACATTTCCTGGTTAATTTGGTCAATTTGTTGATCCAATTGATCAATTTGAGTTTCCAAGGCTGCTAATTCTCGGTCTTTTTTACGTTGGGCGCGTTGCTGGGCCTTGGATTGTTGATAATCCTGTTGACCTTGACTGGTTGTTGAATGTTCCGCATTCTGGGCGCCAGTTTGCTGTTCTTGAAGGGCTAAATTCTCTTCTTTTTTAGCTAAATAATAATCGTAATTACCTAGATAGATGGTACTTTCTGCTGGTTGCAATTCGAGTAATTTGGTCGAAATTTCATTTAATAGGTAGCGATCGTGAGAAACAAATAAGACTGTGCCAGCGAAATTTTTTAAGGCTTTTTCAAGGATCTCTTTACTTTGGATGTCTAAATGGTTAGTTGGTTCATCCATAATTAATAAATTATTGTGCTCCAAGGCCAATTTACATAAAGTTAACCGTGCTTTTTCACCACCAGATAGATCTTGAACGGTACTAAAGACACTGTCTGCCTGAAATAAAAATGATCCTAAAACTGTTCGAATATCTTTTTCATCCATAGTCGGATTAGCATCCCAAATATCATGCAAGACATCTTTCGTAGAATCTAATTGGTTTAAAGTCTGATCATAATAGCCAACTTGGACGTTAGTGCCCCATTCGATACTACCTGCAAGCGGTGATAATTGCTTAATTAACGTTTTAATTAAGGTTGATTTGCCGACACCGTTAGGACCAATAATTCCCAAGCGCTCGCCTTTTTTGAGCTTAAAGGTAATTGCCTGATTTAATTGTTTATCCGGATATCCGGTTTGTAAATCTTTGACCTGTAAGACGTCATTGCCGCTATCTTTATGCACGGTAAATTGAAAATGGACATTGTTTGGTGTTCCTTGTGGGCGAGGTAGCCGCTCTAATTTTTCTAATTGCTTGCGGCGGCTTTGGGCACGTTTGGTGGTGGAAGCTCGAACGATATTTTTTTGAATAAAGTCTTCCGTTTTTTTAATTTCTTCTTGTTGTTTGTTATATGCTTTCCATGCTAAGTCCAAATCGTCAGCTCGTAATTTTAAATAACGTGAATAATTACCCGTGTAATGTTTTAAAGTACCATTTTCTAGCGCATAAATTTCCTTGACCGTATGGTCTAAAAAATATTGATCATGAGACACGATTAACAGTGCTCCGCGATAACTTTGTAAATATTTTTCGAGCCAATTTAAAGTATCAATGTCCAAATGATTAGTGGGTTCATCTAAAATTAATAAATCATGTTGTTCCAATAACATTTTGGCAAAAGCTAGGCGGGACTGTTCACCACCAGATAAGTGTAAAGCTGGTTCATCAAAGCGCTCAGCACTAAAACCAAAACCGGTTAGGACCGAACGAATTTCAGATCGGAAGCCGTAACCATTTTCATCTTTAAATTTTACTTGTAACTGGTCGTATTGTTGTAATAATTTTTGATAAGCAGGAGTGGCGCCTTGGCTACTCTGTTGTGCAATTTGCTGTTCCAAAGAACGTAATTGACGTTCATCTTGCTGCACTTTTTCAAATATCCGTTCCATTTCTTCATAAATAGTATTCCCGGATTGAAAGGTGGGATTCTGTGCTAAGTAACCGATACTTAAATTATTTTGATAAATCATATGTCCGGCGTCAGCGTCTTGTTCTTGATTGATGATTTTTAATAAAGTTGATTTACCAGCTCCGTTAGGTCCGACTAAACCAATTCGGGCTTGCTCGGCAATTTGAAAATTTAAATGGTTGAATAAAACATCGCTGCCGAAACGACGTTCAATATTTTGTCCTTGTACAATTAACAATTTTAAGCTCCTAAAGTTTAAATTACATTCGAATCTGGGGGCGGATGATGTTATCCGTTGTTAAAATTATGCACCAATTATTGCTTGATATTATAGATTAGTATCACTGTGTGAAAAGTTTGCGGAAACATAATTTTGGCTAATCGAATTCTAGTTAATCTTATTTTAACACGGCGTTAGTCAATAATGTTCGTTGAAACGGTAGCTAATGTTGAAACCAGCTTAAATTGTCATCTTGATCAATATTTGAAGTTATTTTTTCTGAAACAATCAGCGACAAAGTACACCTAAGGTAAGTGTACTTTTTTGAAGTTAATTTTTGAAGCCGGTTACATTATGATGAAAATGTAAAAGTTAAGGAGTGATCCGTTTGGCGCCAAAGCATTCACCAAAAACTATTACAAAAAGTATTATTCAATTTATTTTGTCAAAACCAGTTGTCCATTATCAAGATTTAATGGAATACACAGGCCTATCGCGCAAAACGGTAGCTAAATATTTGAAGCAAGTTGAGCAATTTGTCCAACCATACGGCGTTAAATTAGTTCGCAAAAAAGGCTATGGCATTTACTTTACAGGTTCTACCAAAGACTTGTTAAATTTATTTCCACCAATGAATCCTAACAATGATGCCGTGGAACGGCAAATTAATTTAGTCTCGTTCTTGGTCAAAGCCCAGCAACCAGTTTTGTTAGATGACTTGGCCGCCCATTTTTTTGTCAGTCGCAGTACCTTAGAGCGTGATTTGAGTTCTCTGAAACAAAATTATCATTTACAGTTTAGTACTTCTCAACAAGGCATTAGGCTCAATAATTCTGAAGCTGAATTACGCCATTTTCAGACACAAATTATTCAAATGTATTGGGGCGAAGAGATTAAGCAAAATCAAAGTACTGGTCGGCTCACCCGCAATTTTCAAGTCCCTCCAGCTTTGAGCCAGCTAGTTGACAAAAAAATTTTGGATCGAACGCAAAAGGTTTTAAATCAATTTTTACAAAAATTACCCGGTAATATTAGTGAATACCAGTATGAATCTTTATTGATTCATTTAGCGTTAGCGATTCAAAAAATTCAATCTCAAAAAGCACCACCAGCTACCAAAACAGTAGCTTCATTTGCAATATCTACTAATACCCAACGTTTGGTTGCGTTAGTGGAACAAGAATTTCACTGCCAGTTATCAACAGTAGAAATTAATAATTTAAATGTGCATATTGTAGCGATTGAAGAAGGCTATCTGCCTAGTCCAGCGAGTGAAAATTCTAATCAAGAGTTAGTGACTTGGTTACAGCAAGTTTTGGTTAACTATGATGACTTATTAATTCAAAACTTGACTTTGCATTTGCAACCGGCTTTGGTACGCATCAAAAATGGCATCAAAATTGACAATCCGTATCGTCATCAAGTGAAAGTTAATTTTCCCCAAGCCTTTGATCAAGCTCTGACTTTAGCAGATGCTATTTTTCAAAAATATCAAGTTCGCTTTCCCGAGGATGAAGTGGCCTATTTGTGTTTACATTTGGAATCATTTCGCGAGCGGCAGCAAAAAGAATTCCGTGAAGTTAGTGTCGTGATCGTTTGCAGTACCGGTTATGGAACTGCTGAATTAATTCGGCAAAAAATTCAGGATAAGTTACCGAAACTCAATGTAATTGGGACTTTATCGGTGACTGAGCTATTACGAAAACCTGTGAGTGCTGACATTATCTTAACAACGATTCCGCTTAAATTACAGACACAACAAGTAGTCATTCAAGTTAGTCCACTGTTAAATCAGCAAGAACTGCAGTTGTTACGCCAATTAAGCCAAAAGATTTGGCACGATAAATATTTGAAAGCAACTTTTTTGGATTTGGTGGCTAAACCAGCAATCATTGTTGATTCAACAGCACCAAGCCCCCAAATTGCTATTCAAGAAATTACGCAAGCTTTAGTGGCTAATCATTACGTGAAAGATACGATGCAAGAGTCAGCTTGGAAGCGAGAACAATTAGCTTCCACGGCTTTAGGAACTTACGCTATTCCCCATGGGGCTGCCGAACATGTTTTAAAACCGGTCATTGGTATTTTAACTTCTCAAAAAGGAATTTTGTGGGGTAAGGAAACGGTTTATGTAGTTTTCTTTATGGCGTTTAACGATACAGTCAAGGACAGTTTAGATGACATTTATGATTATTTCTACGATTTAACACAAAATGCTAAGCAAATGAAGCAGTTGAGAAATGCGCAAGATGTTGAAACGGTCGTTGAATGTTTGCAATATTCAACAGAAATAAAGGATGGATAAGGATGGATAAGATTTTGACGAAGAACCAAATTTTTTTAAATCAACCGCTACGTTCGCAAACTGAGGTGTTTCATTTTATTGCCCAAAAAGCAGTTAGTTTAGGCGTAGGTGACGACGAACAAGCAATTTATGAATCGCTACAGGAGCGTGAACAACAGGCTTCAACAGGATTGCAGGATGGGATTGCGATCCCCCACACGCTTTCTCAGGCGATTAAGCAATCAGCAATTTTGTTTATTCGGACCCAAAGTCCGTTATCAGAGTGGCAAACGATTGATGATCAACCAGTTCAACAAATCATTGTGATGTTAGCTCCTCCAGATGGTGCGCAGGAGCATTTACAATTATTAGCCAATCTGGCCACTTCATTAATTGATGCCCCAAAGCGCCAAGCACTGGTTGCTAGTCAAAGCGTTCAAGATGTTTATCAAATTTTAACTAATAATTAAAGCGAAAAGGAAGTAAAATTATGGATTTTGTAGCAATTACCTCTTGCCCCGCAGGTTTAGCCCATACCCCTATGGCTGCTAAAGCATTAGAGAAAGCCGCCCAAGAACTGCAGCTTTCAGCCAAGGTTGAACAACAAGGAGCTATGGGTCTCAAAAATGAAATCACGGAACAAGAAGCTCAAAGTGCGAAGTTCTTGTTAATTGGTTCTGACCAAAAAATTGAAAAAATGGATCGTTTTAAGGGGATTCCCACCGTTCGCGTGGATATCAATATGTGCATTAAAAAACCGAAGGCAGTAATTAACAAAGTGATGAAAGCAGTGGCTCAGAAAAAAGCTTAGTGACGCTTCAGAGGTGAAAATTATGAAAAAGTTATTATCACAGTGGAAAGGCTACTTAATGTCGGGGATTTCTTACATGTTACCCGTAGTTATTGGTGGTTCGCTAGTCGTGGCTGTACCTAAATTAATTGGTTTATTATTTGGCATTACAAGTTTTGATCATTATAAAACGGGTTTTTGGTTTTACATGGGTCAAATTGAGGCTGTTGGTTGGATTGGTGTCGGCTTAGTTAATCTTGTCTTGGCGGGTTATATTGCTTATGCCATTGGTGATAAGCCAGCTTTAGCTGCCGGTTTTATTGGTGGTTCCTTAGCTTCTAGTTCCAACATGGGGTTTTTAGGAGCATTGGTTGCTGGTTTTGCAGCTGGTTATACTGCTAAATGGTGCCATGACAAGATCCGTGTCAGTGCTAAATATGAATCCATTATGCCATTAGTAGTAGTACCACTTTTATCGACCATAGTCGTGGCGTTATTAATGGGTGTCTTATTGAAGCAACCATTGGCTTGGATTAATAGTTCTTTAGTCGCTTGGATTAAAGCAATGAGTAACAGCGGGGTCAGCGCGATGACTCTAGCGATCATTATGGGAGCGATGATTGGATCTGATTTAGGTGGTCCAATTAATAAAGCGGCTTGGATGGCTGGTAATGTGCTATTGGCAGAAAAAGTTTATACTCCGGCAATGATTGTAAATATTGCGATTGCTGGTATTCCTTTAGGCTATGCGTTTGCTACTTTGTTTTATAAAAAACGTTTTTCTAATGAATTATTGGATGCTGGACGTAGTGATTGGTTCATGGGGTTTATTGGTATTACTGAAGGGGCCATTCCGTTTACGTTAGTTAGTCCGTTAAAATTGATTCCCATTAATATGCTTGCTGGAGCAGTGGGCCCCGCACTTGCGATTTTATTAGGTGCTCAAGCTAAGATTCCACCAGTTGGTGGTATTTATGGTGCAGTAACAGTAACTAACTGGTGGGCATATCTAATTGGACTCTTTGCTTGTGCTTTGATTATTGGAATATTGGCGCCGTTAGCCGTTGATTTTAACCAAAATGATACGCCAGATGTTGATGGTGAAGCAGACGAAGAAGATATTAAGATTGAATTTGAATAAAAATATGGGAGTAAATAATATATGGTAACGGCACATTTTGTTAATCATACTCATTGGGATCGCGAATGGTATTTTACAACTCAAGATGCTCAAGTTCTCAGTGATCAATTATTCGGTGAGGTTTTAACAGAGTTAGAGCAACATCCAGAGGCTAACTTTACTTTCGATGGGCAATTATCGATTGTGGGGGAATATTTAACGATTCATCCAGAAGATCGACAGAGAATTAAGCAATTGGTTTCGCGCAAGCAATTATTTATTGGTCCTTGGTATACCCAAACAGATGCATTAATACCAGATAGTGAATCCATTATTCGTAATTTAGTGATTGGCATTATCGGCAGTCGCCAACTCTTTGGGCAGGCCATGATGATTGGCTATTTACCGGATACCTTTGGTTTTAATGCACAATTACCGATGCTATTAAATCAAGTCGGCATTCAAGATTTTATTTGCTGGCGGGGTACTAATTTTGCTCGACAAGTCGATTCAGTTTACTTTAAGTGGCAGGGCTTGGGAAATAACCAAGTTTATGCAGCTAACTTTCCCTTAGGTTATTATACGGGGCAAATTGATTTAAATTCGAAGCAGCATTTACAAGAGTTTGTCGAGCAAAGATTAGACCCAGGGATTGACCTAGAAGCTAAACATGGTCATAATGATCCCGTTTTAATTCCTTCGGGGATTGATCAGATGAATATTATTCATAATATTTCCCAGGTAATTCAACAATTAAATCAATATAGTAAACACCAAATAGTGTTGAGCAGTTATCCCCAATTTATGCAACAATTGCGCCACCAGGATTTACCTCAGTATCAAGGTGAATTACGTTATCCCACTTATTCACGGGTGCATCGGACGATTGGTTCAGTGCGCTCGCAGCTTAAACGTCAAAATTTCAAGTTAGAACAACAAATTTTACGTCGAGTTGAACCGATGCTGGTTATTGCCCAAGCTTGTGGAATCAAAGTGTCCAACGGATTAGTTTTAAAACTTTGGAAAAAGTTATTAAAGTGTCAACCACATGATACATTAGGCGGTAGTATTACGGATAACGTTGCTGTTGATGTTCAGCAACGTTTCAAAGAAGGTTTCGAACTTGCTGCCGGAATTGAAAATTATATTAAGAAGCGCTTAGCGCAACGTTTAAATCTGGATAGTAATCAATTGTTATTATTTAATACTTCACCACGGGTATTTGATGGTTATCAAGAAGTAGAATTTTTAACGACTAGTAAAAAAGTGAAATTTGCTGAACAATATCAAGCTGTTCTAGTTCGTGCAACTTATGTCCCTAAACGTGAGCACATTATGCAACAAACCGCCAAAGGTTTTGAATTTAAAGATGAACCGGGCTATTATCGATTGACGGTTCGGTTAAAGATGCACTACGAGGGATTAGGCTATCAGGTGGTTTCTTATCAAGTAGCTTCAACGGAGCTAGCAACTTTAGAAGATAGTTCATCTGTGTCCATTAACAATCAAAAGTGGCAAGTTCAATACACAGAAACAAGCTTTACTGCTCAAACGCAAGGTCACGTTTATCCACAGCTGTTAGAAATTTTAGATTCGGGTAATGATGGTGATACGTATGATTATTCGCCTTTACCGCAGGAACAAGAAGTCAGCTTGCCGTTAACTGGACAATGTCAAGTGCAGACTGCTCCTAATTTACAAACTATGACGGTTCAAGGTACTTGGCAGTTACCTAAATCTTTAGCTGAAAGGCAAAAGGACCATCCGCAATTAATTGACGTGAACTTCAAAATTATTTTAAGTTTAGCAACAAGTTCTTCGGTGTTAGATGGTCAATTAATTATTGACAACCAAGCTTTAGATCATCGCTTGAGATTAAAGATTAACACGGGTATCAAAAGTTCACAGGCGTGGGCGCAAATTCAAGGCGGTTTTCGAACCACTACTAATTTGCCTATTGCGGATAATTGGCAAGACGAGTTTGTTGAAAAACCGGTCAATCTTTACAACTTTGATAAAGTTGTGGGCATGTATGAGCCCAAGCAAGGTTTGTTTTTGTTAAGTGGCGGCATGAAAGAATACGAATTATTGAATCAAAGCTTTGCCGTCACTTTACTAGCCACTACGGGTCAATTAGGAAAACCCAATTTATTGTGGCGTCCCGGGCGAGCTTCGGGCGACACTACTAGTGTCGGTCATCAGATGACGCCAACACCACTAGCTGAAGAAATCGGCTTAAATCATTTTGCGTTTGGATTAGTGGCAGTTGCGGACTTAGACGAGAATCAGTTAGCACGGACTGCTGAAAATTGGTTGGCCCCCAATGTTAATTACCAGTTACAAAAACTGAATTTATTTGTCAATCGGTTAGACAATAAAATTTGGGATGTTGAATTTGATAAATCATTACCTCAGTTACCACGCCAAGCGACTTTCTTACGGTTGGATCCGGATGTAACGATTACGGCTCTCTACTGTGCTTATACAATTCAGAATGCGATTGTGGTTAGATTGAGTAATCAAGCGAATAAAACGGTTGCTTTAACGGAATTCTTAGCGGCTGGTTTTCAACGAACCAATGCGTTAGAAGAAGTTCAGTCTTTACAAGCAGACGCGCAACAACTAGCACCGTATGAGATGGCAACTTTTATCAAAATTAATGGTTAATTTTCAAGGTAATAACTTTGTGATTTTATTTACTTGACATTGTGATATTAAAAGGTAGATACTGAAAGTATCAATTATACTTGTTCACAAGGGGATATTAACCATGACAAAATACAAAATACCAAATGCTACTATTAAGCGCTTACCGTTGTATCATCGTTACTTTCAATTTTTAAATGATTCCAATACTAAAAAGATTTCCTCAACAGAATTAGCTAAAGCTGTTCAAGTGGATAGTGCGACGATTCGGCGTGATTTTTCTTACTTTGGTTCTTTAGGTAAGCGGGGTTACGGCTACGAAGTTGAACCAATGCTGGAATTTTTTAAAAAGTTACTTAACCAAAGTCAAACGACGAAAGTAGCGTTGGTCGGAGTAGGTAACTTAGGTAGTGCATTATTAAACTATAACTTTTCACAGACGAACAATATTAAGATTACGGCCGCTTTTGATCAGAATCCGGAATTAATCGGCCAAACTGTCAATGGTGTGCAAGTTTATGATGTCGATTCTTTAGAACAACGTTTAGCAGATGAACAGATTGATGTTGTGATTTTGTCAGTACCAGTCATCAGTGCACAAAAGGTCGCTGATGAACTGGTAGCAGCCAACGTCAAGGGTATTTTGAACTTTACGCCGTTAAGATTGGCAACTCCTAATTCTGTGCGCGTGCACAATGTTGATTTAGCGAATGAATTACAAACATTAATTTATTTCTTAGATAACTATAGTTAAATTAAATGTTTAACTTTTGATTCACCTTTTAGCTTGTAAGGCGAGAATTTTGCGGTAAGTTAGTAGTAATTTTGGTTGATTACGGCTGCTTTTATTAGGAGGTATTAGATGGAACCATTGTTTTTACAACCCGCTTTCCAAAAAAAAATTTGGGGTGGGCGTAAGCTACAAGAACGTTTTGGTTATCGCATACCTGATGGTCAAGTGGGAGAATGTTGGGCCATCTCTGCTCATCCTCATGGTTTATCAACTGTTAAAAATGGACCTTTTGCTGGGCAAGATTTAGCCCAACTATGGCAAAAACAACCAGAGCTGTTTGGTTACCCGCAAGGAAAAGTTTTCCCTTTATTGACTAAGATTTTAGATGCGGAAGCTAGTTTATCAGTTCAGGTGCATCCAGATAATGCTTATGCCCAAGCACATGAAGGTGAGCTAGGCAAAACGGAGTGTTGGTATATTATTGATGCCCAGCCTGGTGCCTATTTGATTTATGGACATAATGCGCAAACTAAGGCAGAATTACAAGCACTGATTGACTCGGGGGACTGGGAACATTTGCTCAAAAAAATGCCAGTCAAAACAGGAGATTTTGTTTTTGTGCCTAGTGGGTGTGTTCATGCGTTAAATCAAGGAATTATTGCCTTAGAAACACAACAAAGTAGTGATACTACTTATCGTTTGTATGATTATGATCGTATTGAACAAGCTACCGGTCAAAAACGCCAACTGCATTTAAAACAGGCTCTAGATACGATTACTGTTCCTTTCCAAACACCAAAACTTAATCAAGCGGTCCAGCAATTTGGTGCTAGTTCCATCACCACTTATGTGAAACCACCTGTTTCGCCATACTTTGCAGTGTGGGGCTTACAAGTGCAAAATGATGCTTTAAGTTTGCAACATCAGTTGGGTGCTTACACCTTATGTTCCGTGATTTCCGGAACGGGACAGCTAGTGATTGCTGGGAAAACCTACGAGTTACAGTTAGGTGATCACTTTATTATTCCGGCGCCAATTACTGCTTGGCAATTTCAAGGGGAAAATCTCCAAATAATTGCTTCCGAAGCAATTGACAAGGTCGATTAATATTCAAAAAAGAGTCGGGACAAAAAGTTTTGAGAAGTTAAACACAGATTTTTGACTTTTGAAGTCACTATCAGCGGAGAAGGTTTGTTTGATTTACGAAATTTTTTTGTTCCGACTTTTTAATACTTAATATGAGGTTGTGACAAAAGCAATTTAGCTGCTAGTTACAACCTCATTTTTAAATATTTAATTTAATATTTTTTGTAATACCGCATTTTAACTGCTTTTGACTTATCGGCAAATTATGCTAGTAATATACCTATCTAAATTAGATTGTGCTAAAATTTAAAACTGTATTAATTTAAGTCGAAAGAGGATTTATTGTGCATAATCTAACTGTCAAACGCTTTATGTATTTTTTACTGCAAGTACTTTTAGTGTGTTTAATTGCTTACGGATTTTATTTTGAATTTCAACTAGCTTTAACCGGTAGTTTGACACACGGCTATCATGAGATGTTCTGGGAAATTAAGAATAATCCTGTCGTCACGCGAATCAACTGGTTTTGCCTAGTAGTTATTATAACGATGCTAATTGCGCTGTTAGGTGATTATTGGTGGGGAATATCCCTGAGCGTCATTATTTTCAGTATTATTTTATATGTGGACTTTAATAAAATTATTTCACGTTCTGAACCATTGTTACCTAATGATTTAAACATGGCTGGTCAAGCTGGTGGTTTAATTAAAATGGTCAGTTGGCAATCATTATTACTTTTAGCCATTGGCATTGTATTACTACTTGTAGCGGCCTACCTGTTACACAAAGTTACCAAAGGCTTGTGGTTAAAAAATCATCGGGTGCTGTGGCCGTTGAGAATTGGCTTTTTGGTGTTAGCAATAATAGCTTTAAGCTTGTTCTCACAAGCAGGAAATACGCGCTCTTTTGCTTCTAAACAATTGGCGAAGCATAATATTACTAATGTTGATCGTTCACAATTGGCCAATTATCGTAATCGGGGTACTTTAATTGGTTTTGTCTTTAATGCCCATTCTACGCCAATGATTAAGCCTGCTAATTATAGCGCGGCGACTATGAAGCAAATTACTAAACGTTATCAAAAAGGTTTGGTTAAAGCCAATCAAGGGAAAAAAGTTGGGAAAGTTAACATTATTTATATTTTAAATGAATCTTTAACCAATCCTTTACGGACACAGAAATGGTATCCCCTTGTTGGCAATAAAAATCCGATGCCTTATATTTCTAAGATGATTACGAATCCAACGGTCCAACAAGCTGGGGGCTATATGGTGTCTCCTGGTTTTGGTGGGGGTACGGCTAATATTGAATTTGAAGCCAATACAGGTTTCTCCAATTACTTTTTAAACAATACGCCCTATCAGGATATTTTACCTAATAAAAAATATTTTCCGAGTGTCATGCATTATTTAAATGATGCTGGCTATAATTCACAGGCCTACCATCCTTATGCCGGCACTATGTATCGTAGAAATCAAGCTTATCCAGCGATCGGTATCCATAAATTCCAAGATCAATCGAAATTACAGCATTTAAAGAAGTCACCACATGGTTTGTATGATACAGATGCCTCCGCCTATCCGAACTTTTATGCACAACAAAAAAAGTCTAGTCGCCAATTTAGTTTGATGTTGACGATGCAAAACCATATGCCTTATCAAGCAGAAATAGGTCCCAAAAGTTCTTATCAACTCCAGAATAAAGTAGCCGGAGATGCTGATAAGACTAAAAAATTAGAAGCTTATCTTCAAGAAGTTCACGATTCGGATCAAGCATTTAAGCAATTAGTGCAACATTATCAACATGCTAAGCAAAAAACGTTAATTGTCATGTATGGCGATCATTATCCTGGTGATGGTATTTATGATGATCTCTTCAATCAGAATACCTTGTATTCTCATGCAACGCCGTTTGTGATGGCGGCTAATTTTCCTTTACAGACGCATCATTATAATTACTTCTCGCCCAACTATATGTCCTTACAGTTATTGCAACAACTTAACTATCCGCAAACCCCGTTTTATCAATTATTGGAACAATTACAACAGCAAGTTCCAGTTTTGACCAAACCACTACAAATTTCTGGTACGGGCCAACAGAATCGAACCAAAGTAAGCAACGATACGTATGCGTTAACTGCTAAAAATGTTCACGGCCCTAAAAATGCTAAGTGGGATCAATCACGAGTTTATAAAGATTATCGGTTATTAGAATATGATATGACTTATGGTAAAGCTTACGCTAAAAAGGATGGTATGTTTCAAATTCCTCGCTAGTCATAGCTGAATCGGGTCAACAATTTGAAAACTATTTTGCAAAATTAATTATCTAATAATTGCATACGTGTCTTGAAAGCTCTTTATGCTCCAAATTTGATAAATCAAGTGAGTCGTCCATTACGGGCGACTTTTTGATTAAAAAAAGCAAAGGAAGATTACTAGATTTTGAGCCAATTAATGTGTTTTCAAAGCAATCTGTGCTACTGTAAAAAAGTAAGTTTTCCGAATATTTTTAAACGGAAATACTTGCATCTGGAAAGGAACATGTTATTATAGAACTTGTATTAGCACTATATAAAGATGAGTGCTAAGAGTGCTAAAAATGTTTTTATTTGGAGGGATTACTTTGTTAAAGCCATTAGGTGATCGTATTCTGGTACAAGTTGATGAAGAAAAGGAACAAACAGTTGGTGGAATTGTTCTAGCCAATAATGCTAAAGAAAAGCCACAAGTTGGTGAAGTTATTGCTGTTGGCGCCGGTGAACGGACACCAGAAGGTAAAACAATTGAATTAAGCATTCAAAAAGGCGATAAAGTCTTATTTGATAAATATGCTGGTTCAGAAGTTAAGTATGACGGCCAAAAATATCTCGTAATGCATGAAAAAGATGTCATGGCAATTGTTGACTAATTTTTGTAATTAATTAGAAATTAAGAACATAAAGTATTAAATAATAATTGAGGTGGCTGAAAAATGACAAAAGAAATTAAATTTTCAGAAGACGCACGGGCTAAGATGCTTGAAGGCGTTAATAAATTAGCAGATACAGTAAAAACAACAATTGGACCTAAAGGTCGTAACGTTGTTTTGGAACAATCCTATGGTTCTCCAAATATTACCAACGATGGTGTAACTATCGCCAAAGATATTGAATTAGAAGATCATTTTGAAAATATGGGTGCTAAATTAGTTTCTGAAGTTGCTTCAAAGACTAATGATATTGCCGGTGACGGTACAACCACTGCGACAGTTTTAGCTCAAGCCATTATTCAAGAAGGCATGAAGAACGTAACTGCTGGTGCGAACCCTGTTGGTATTCGGACGGGAATTGAGAAGGCTACTGCTACTGCTGTCGATGAATTGCGAAAGATTTCTCACGAAGTTAGTGGTCGTGATCAAATTGCTCAAGTTGCCGCAGTTTCTTCTTCCAATCAACAAGTTGGTGAATTAATTGCCGATGCGATGGAAAAAGTTGGTCATGATGGTGTAATTACCATTGAAGAATCAAAGGGTATTGAAACAACTTCTGATGTTGTTGAAGGTATGCAATTTGATCGTGGTTACTTATCACAATACATGGTAACTGATAACGATAAAATGGAAGCCGATTTAGATAATCCATACATTTTAATTACTGATAAGAAGATTTCTAACATCCAAGATATTTTGCCATTATTACAATCAATCGTGCAACAAGGCAAAGCTTTATTGATTATTGCTGATGATGTTGATGGTGAAGCTTTACCAACATTGGTTTTGAACAAGGTTCGGGGCACGTTCAATGTTGTAGCTGTTAAAGCACCTGGTTTTGGCGATCGTCGTAAGGAACAATTAGAAGATATTGCGATCTTGACTGGTGGTACTGTCATTACAGCTGATTTAGGCTTAGAATTAAAAGACACAACCATTGATCAATTAGGTCAAGCAGGTCGTGTAACTGTTACTAAAGACAACACAACAATTGTCCAAGGTTCTGGTTCCAAAGATGCGATTGATGAACGGGTTGATTTAATTAAGAAGCAAGTTAGCGAAACAACTTCTGACTTTGACCGTGAAAAGTTACAAGAACGTTTAGCTAAATTAGCTGGTGGCGTTGGTGTGATTAAAGTTGGTGCCGCTACTGAAACTGAATTAAAAGAACGCAAATATCGGATTGAAGATGCTTTGAATGCTACGCGGGCCGCTGTTGAAGAAGGCTACGTTGCTGGTGGTGGTACAGCTTTGATGAATGTCATTCCAGCTGTTGCCAAATTAGCTGAAGGCGAAACTGGTGATGTGCAAACCGGTGTTAACATTGTTAAGCGGGCTTTAGAAGCACCAGTTCGGCAAATTGCCGAAAATGCCGGCAAAGAAGGCTCTGTTATTGTTGAACATTTGAAGGCACAAGATAATGAAGTTGGTTATAATGCTGCAACTGACAAGTGGGAAAATATGGTTGAGGCCGGAATTATTGACCCAACTAAAGTAACTCGCTCTGCTTTACAAAATGCAGCCAGCGTTTCGGCTTTGATTTTAACAACAGAGGCTGTTGTTGCTGATAAGCCTGAACCTGCTGCTCCTGCAGCACCAGCTGACCCTAATGCTGGTATGGGCGGTATGATGTAATTAATATTGATTGTTAATCAAAAAGACATTTCTTCGGAAATGTCTTTTTTTAATCGCACGGATTTTTGCGTCAATTACTAATTCTCAAACACTTCGGCATTAATGAGATTAATTAGCAGAAGTTTTAGTGGTATCATTAAGTCTTAAGTAGCTAAATAATAGATAAGGAAAGTATTTATGCGAATTATTTTTGTGGGTGATGTCATGGGAGATTTGGGACTGCAAGCTTTGCAAACATATCTTCCACAAATCAAGGCACATTTTCGCCCCCAAGTGACGATTGTTAACGGTGAAAATGCTGCTAAAGGACGAGGCATTAAGGAACAACAATTTAAAAAGATTTTAAAAGCGGGAGCAGATGTGATTACACTGGGAAATCATGCTTTTGATCAGTCAGAAGTGAATGATTTACTGGAACAGAATGATAATTTGGTGCGACCTGCTAATTACCCTGGGGCAGTTCCGGGAGCAGGAATGACAATTAAACAAGTCAATCAGGAGCAATTAGCAGTAATTAATTTACAGGGGCGCGCTTTAATGAATGCAATTGACGACCCTTTTCAAATAGCTGATCAATTATTGGCGCAAATTCCGGATCAAGCGCAAATTTTTATTGACTTTCATGCAGAAACAACTAGTGAAAAAGCGGCATTGGCTTACTATTTAGATGGTCGAGTGGCGGCAGTTGTCGGGACACATACACATGTGCAAACCAATGATGCCCGAGTTCTGCCGAAAGGGACAGCATTTTTGACAGATGTGGGCATGACGGGGGATTATGACGGAATTATTGGCGTTCAAGCCCAGAGTAGTATTCGCCGCTTTTTAACACAGAGACCAACTCGTTATGAATTAACGGAACATGGTCGTCCCCAAATTAATTATTGCGTAATTGATCTAGAAACGAAAAATAAAATTCATGCGTATCAAATTAATCCGGATCGTCCGTTTGTTGAATAAAAGTTGTTGTTTTTTGAATTAATCTGATCAATAAGATCCTAGCCTAGAGGAGTTTTGTATGCCACAAACTACTAAAGATACACCAATGATGCAACAATATTTAAAAATTAAAAAGGATTATCCAGATGCTTTTTTGTTTTATCGGATTGGTGATTTCTATGAAATGTTTTACGATGATGCAATCAAAGGGGCACAAATACTAGAATTAACCTTGACAGCCCGTAATAAAAATGCCGCTGATCCGATTCCCATGTGTGGGGTGCCCCACCATGCCGTGCAAAGTTATATTGATGTTTTGGTAGATAAAGGGTATAAAGTTGCTATTTGTGAGCAATTAGAAGATCCCAAAGAAGCTAAGGGGATGGTCAAGCGCGGGATTATCAAATTAGTCACGCCAGGAACTAGTTTGGAAGATAAGCCGAATCAAAGCCGAGAGAATAATTATTTGGCGGCCGTAATTTTTCAAGATCAAGAATATGGTTTTGCCTATACGGACTTGTCCACCGGTGAAGTGCGGGTAACTGCGTTTCATAATTGGCAGCAAGTTCAAAATGAATTATTAAATTTACGCTCTAAGGAAGTTGTGATTGCGGCCACTCTAGATCAAGACCAACAGGACCAACTAAAAAAGATGGGAATTTTGGTATCCAGTGAGCAACCCCAGCAAGCTTACGCCGAAGTAGCTTTTGTGACGCAAAAAGTCCAGTCTGAGCTCCAACGTCAGGCGATTACTTATTTAATTTCTTATTTAATTGAAACTCAAAAACGTTCTTTGGCGCACTTGCAGATCGCCCAAGTTTACCAAACTAGTAAATATTTACAAATGGATCACAATGTTCAAAGTAACTTAGAATTATTTCGTTCCCTAAGGACCGGAGAAAAGTCAGGGACATTAGCTTGGCTATTAGACAAAACTAAGACTGCGATGGGTAGCCGTTTGTTAAAGCAATGGCTGCAACGCCCATTACTAGATGCAGCTCTTCTTCAAAAGCGTCAAGATTTAGTTCAAATTTTATTGGATAATTTTTTTCAACGGGGCAATTTACAAGATTATTTAACGAAGGTTTATGATCTGGAACGTTTAGCCGGGCGAATTGCGTTTGGCAATGTTAATGGGCGCGATTTGATTCAATTGGCAACTTCTTTACAGCAAGTTCCTTTAATTAAGGAAACTTTGTTAGATTTACATGATCCGTTACTAGATGATTTGTTAACCAAAATGCCAGAATGTCAGGAAGTTGTGCAATTGATTCAACAAGCGATTGTTGACGATCCGCCAATTTCTGTGACGGAAGGTAACTTAATTCGGGATCATTACGATCAACAACTCGATCAATACCGTAGTGCGATGACGAATGGGAAGGCTTGGATTGCTCAACTACAAGCAGATGAACAACAAGCTACAGGCATTAAGAACTTAAAAATTGGTTTTAACCGGGTGTTTGGTTACTATATTGAAGTAACTAATGCGAATAAAGCCCAGGTGCCCACGGATCGCTATGAACGCAAGCAGACATTAACTAATTCAGAACGCTATATTACGCCGGAATTAAAAGACAAAGAACGTTTGATTTTGGAAGCAGAAGAAAAATCGACGTTACTAGAACACCAATTATTCAAACAAGTTCGGCAACAAATTAAAGAACAAATTGAGCAAATTCAAGCTTTAGCTCAAATTTTAGCCCAGTTGGATGTTTTACAAAGTTTTGCGGTAATTAGTGAGGATCAGCATTATGTTCGCCCACAATTTACGCACAATCATGAAATTAAAATTGTTAATGGTCGTCATCCGGTGGTTGAAAAAGTATTAGGTAGTGATAGTTATATTCCTAACGATGTGAAGATGAACGATCAAACTGATATTTTATTAATTACAGGTCCTAATATGTCTGGTAAAAGCACATATATGCGGCAAACGGCGTTAATTGTCATTATGGCGCAGATTGGATGTTTTGTTCCCGCCGATGCGGCTACGCTGCCGATTTTTGATCAGATTTTTACGCGGATTGGTGCCGCTGATGATTTAATTGCGGGCAATTCCACCTTTATGGTCGAAATGATGGAAGCCAATGATGCCTTGCAGCACGCGACGAGTAATTCTTTGATTATTTTTGATGAAATTGGGCGGGGAACGGCGACTTATGATGGAATGGCTTTGGCACAGGCAATTATTGAGTATTTAGATCAAACAGTTCATGCCAAAACGCTGTTTTCCACACACTATCATGAATTAACCCAATTAGCTCAAGATTTAACCACGGTAACGAATGTACACGTGGATGCAACTCAAGAAAATGGGCAATTAGTCTTTTTGCATAAGGTTTTAGCAGGTCCCGCTGATAAGTCGTACGGAATTCATGTTGCAAAATTGGCAGGTTTGCCGACTGATCTATTACAGCGGGCACAAGAGATTTTAGATAATCTGGAACACAAACCGACTAATTTACAAAAAACACCAGTTTCCCAAGCAGTCCAACCCGTCGTTAATCAGGTACAAGAAGCCCCAGTGGAGCAACAATTATCTTTATTTTCAGAAAGTGATGCTACTCATCAAGAATTATTACAAGAATTGCAGCAAGCTAATGTGTTGAATATGACGCCATTAGAGGCGTTAAATTTCTTGTATCAATTACAAGCCAAATTACATTAATTTTCTGCATCAAAGTTGTTCAAAAATTAAGTAGTAGCAATACTAACTGCTGAGAAGTTTTGCAAGCCAATTGTGTTAGTAAACATTAGCTGTAAATTAGATTAGAGTAGGGATATTCAATGGCAGAAATTCATGAATTACCAAGTACTTTAAGTAATCAAATTGCCGCAGGCGAAGTGGTAGAACGGCCAGCATCCGTGGTCAAAGAATTAGTAGAAAATGCAATTGACGCACACGCAACACAAATTGAAATTCAAGTGCAAGATGCGGGTATTTCGCAAATTAAGGTTGTTGATAACGGTGATGGTATTGCTAGAGATCAAGTTCAGCTAGCGTTTCAACCGCATGCCACTAGTAAAATCAGTTCAACCCAGGACTTATTTAATGTACAGACTTTAGGGTTTCGGGGTGAGGCTTTGGCTAGTATTGCTGCAGTTGCCAAGGTCGTGCTTACTACTAGTACTGATGGAGCCAGTGGCACGCTGTTGCAAGTAGCAGGTGGACAATTCCAAACGCCACAGGTGACCGCGGCTAAAAAGGGGACCACAGTGGTGGTGACCGATTTATTTTACAATACACCCGTGCGGTTAAAATATATCAAAACTTTAAATACTGAGTTAAAAAAAGTAGTTGAGGTTGTAAATCATCTAGCCTTAGGTCACCCCCAGATTGCGTTGAGATTAAACAATGAAAAGAAAACCTTAGTGCGAACTTCTGGTAACGGCGATCTCAAACAAACTATTGCGGGGATCTATGGCCGCAAAGTAGCAGCTGACTTAATTGCTTGTCAAGGTGTTGATGCTGATTTTCAGGTTCAAGGCTATTTATCTTTGCCAGAACAAACGAGAGCTAACCGCAATTATATCGCACTGTTAATTAATCAACGCTATATTCATAATTATCAATTAAGTAAAGCTTTTTTGGCGGGGTATGGTTCAAAGCTAATGGTTGGGCGCTATCCTATAGGTGTTCTAGAAATTACGACTGATCCGTTATTAGTTGATGTTAATGTTCATCCAACCAAGCGTGAAGTTCGCTTGAGTAAAGAACAACAATTAGCTAATTTAATTGAACAAAGCGTTGCACAAGCATTGGGGCAATTAAATTTAATTCCGGATGCTTTAAAAACAACTCCCTCCAAACCAAGACCGCCTTTTGTGCAAACTGATGAGTCATTTAATGCGGCAACATCTTTTTTACGTGAACCATCTGTTACCAAGACCACGCCAACGACTAATTGGATTCAACCAGGAGCAGTGCATTTACAAGAAATCTTTCAAGATCCTCAGCATCTACAACAATGGGATCAAAAAATGCAGCAAATTGCTCAACAAGATGCCACTCTGACGCAATTACCACCAAAAGCGTCGGATGCTACACCCAAAGTCAAGTCAGTGGCACAACAGTCGTTATCCAAATCAGCTTTTCCCCAATTACAATTCCTGACACAAATTCATGAAACTTATTTAGTAGCTCAAAGTGGTGATGGTTTTTATCTGGTTGACCAACATGCTGCCCAAGAACGGGTGAAGTATGAGCAATTTAGTCAAGCAATTGGTCAAGTTAGTAGCGATCAACAAAAATTATTGGTACCGTTAATTTTGGATTACGCTAATTCAGAGGCGATTACTTTAAGTGCACACTTAGATTTATTACGTCAGGTGGGGGTGGAGATTGCTCCGTTTGGACAAAATAGTTTTGTGGTAACTAGCCATCCTACTTGGATTGGCGTTGAGCAAGAAGAAAAGACGATTCGAGAAATGATTGATTATATTTTGCAAGACGGTAAAATTAATATAGCCCGTTTTCGAGAACAAACAGCGATTACTATGAGCTGTAAATTATCTATTAAGGCTAATCATCATTTGGACCGGCCTCAGGCCCAGGCAATTTTGGATCAATTAGCACAAGCCCAAAATCCGTATAATTGTCCGCATGGGCGGCCGACATTAATTCATTTTAGTGATGCGGAAATCCAAAAGATGTTTAAGAGAATTCAAGATCCCCATCAATCTAGACGGTTTAAGTGAGGTTTTATTGTGTTTGAATATTTTCAGGGAATTATTACGGCGATTTATCCCACTTATGTGGTATTAGAGGTCCAACACATTGGTTATCATATCTTGGTGGCGAACCCTTATCGTTACCAGACAGACGAACCGCTCAAGCTTTATATTGAACAAATTATTCGTGATAATGATCAATCCCTCTATGGTTTTTATGACTTAGCAGAAAAACAATTATTTTTACAATTAACTTCGGTTTCTGGAATTGGTCCCAAAAGTGCGTTAGCTATTTTGGCTGACGATGATCATTCGGGATTGATTGAAGCAATTGGGAGCGACGATGTGCAATTTCTGACGAAGTTTCCTGGTGTTGGTAGAAAAACGGCGCAACAAATTGTTTTGGATTTAAAAGATAAATTACCCAAAACAACTCTGGCAACCAATCCCTCTAACTTATTTAGTCATGTACCAACAGCAACTGCTAATAAAGATTTTGCTGATGGCTTAGCAGCGTTAGCCGCTTTAGGTTATTCTCAAAAAGAATTACAAAAGATTGAAACGGCTTTAAGTAAAGTAACGGCCCAGAATGCAGGTGATTACGTCCGGGCAGGTTTAAAATTATTACATTAAGAACTGAGGTGATTAGATGTCTGACAAGGATCATTTAACTGATGATCAAATTCTCGATGATCAAGAAGCGGCGGTTGAACAATCTTTACGGCCTCAAACTTTGGACCAGTACTTGGGACAAGAAAAAGTTAAACATGAATTGCATGTCTATATTCAAGCAGCTTTAAAGCGCCAGGAAGCACTGGATCATGTCTTGTTGTACGGACCGCCTGGATTAGGTAAGACAACGCTAGCTTTGGTGATTGCCCATGAGTTACAAGTCAATCTGCGAACAACGACGGGGCCATCAATTGAAAAACCGGGTGATTTGGTTGCTATTTTGAGTGAATTACAAGCTGGTGACGTGTTATTTATTGATGAAATTCATCGTCTACCAAAAAATATTGAAGAAATTTTGTATTCGGCGATGGAGGACTTTTATATTGATATCGTCGTTGGTCAAGGCTCCGATGCCCACGCAATTCATTACCCATTACCGCCGTTTACCTTGATTGGTGCGACGACTCGGGCAGGCCAATTATCTTCACCTTTGCGGAGTCGCTTTGGGATTGTCGAACACATGGCTTTTTATGATGAAGCCGAATTGACGCAAATTGTCCAACGCTCCGCTCAGGTTTTAAATGTGTCTGTAACCAGCGCCGGTGCGCATGAACTAGCACGGCGTTCACGCGGAACACCGCGCGTAGCTAATCGTTTATTAAAGCGTGTCCGCGATTTTATGCAGGTTTCTGGTCAAGCAGAAATTGATCAAACTTTGGCAGCTTCGGCCTTAGACCAATTACAAGTTGATGATCAAGGGCTTGATCAGACAGATCGCAAATTATTGATAATGATGATTAATCTGTATCAGGGTGGGCCGTTAGGAATTAAAACGATGGCTGTCAATTTAGGTGAAGAACAAGAAACAATTGAAACCGTGAACGAACCATATTTGTTACAGCAAGGTTTCTTAAAGCGGACCCCCCGTGGTCGGGTGGTGACCCCCAAAGCCTATGAACATTTAGGGATTCCATTAACTAAAGGAGAGAATTAAATTGTTAACGTTAGAAGATTTTGATTATCATTTACCTCAGGAATTAATTGCACAAACTCCGATTAAAAACCGCGACCAATCACGCATGTTAGTGTTAGATCATCAAACTGGTGAATATCAAGATCGACACTTCTTTGATATTCTAGATTATTTAAATCCTGGTGATGCTTTAGTAATGAATAATACTAAGGTTTTACCAGCTCGCTTGTATGGCATTAAGGAAAAGACGCAGGCACACTTAGAAGTTTTATTATTAAATAATACCGAGGGTGATGACTGGGAAGTTTTGATGAAACCAGCACGCAGAGCACCAGTGGGGACCGTCGTCGAATTTGGTGATGGAAAGTTAAAATGTGCGGTTACGAAGGAATTGGAACACGGTGGCCGGATGGTGCACTTTGATTATGATGGGATTTTTATGGAAATCTTAGAACAATTAGGTGAAATGCCCTTACCGCCCTATATCAAAGAAAAATTAGCTGATCCTGATCGTTACCAAACGGTCTATGCCAAAGAAGAAGGTTCAGCAGCGGCCCCTACAGCTGGCTTACATTGGACGAAAGACTTATTAGAGAAAGTCCAAGCTAAGGGTGTTAAGTTAGTTTATTTAACCTTACATGTGGGGTTGGGAACTTTTCGGCCAGTTTCTGAAGAAAATATTGATGATCATCAGATGCATAGTGAGTTTTACCGTTTGAGTGAAGCAGCGGCGCAAACTTTAAATGAAGTTAAGGCTAATGGTGGCAAAATTGTTGCAACGGGTACCACTTCTATTCGAACTTTAGAAACAATTGGAACGAAGTTTGACGGAAAAATTAAGGCAGACAGTGGCTGGACTGATATCTTTATTAAGCCTGGTTATCGTTGGCGGGTGGTGGATGAGTTTATTACTAATTTTCATTTACCTAAGTCCACCTTAGTGATGTTAGTAGCTTCTTTTACCGGACGCGAAAATATCTTAAATGCTTATGAACACGCAGTTAAAGAGCAATATCGGTTCTTCAGTTTTGGTGATGCAATGTTTATTAAATAAAATTGCAGTAAAAATTAGTTGAGGCAAACGGAATTTATCGTGAATAGAGACGAACATTTTTATGCACTCAATTGCTAAGTAATTTTTTCAACTTCATTACCCAAGTTAGGACCACATTGTTGAAGCAATGAGTTGTTATTTGGTGCAGTACGATGTCCAATAATATACAGAAATTTGGAGTTTTATATGGAACAACCAATTAAATATCATTTAATCAAAAAAGAAAAACATACTGGCGCCCGGTTAGGCGAATTAATTACCCCGCATGGAACTTTTGAGACCCCGATTTTTATGCCTGTTGGGACACAAGCCAGTGTCAAAACTATGTCACCAGAGGAATTAAAGGAAATCGGAGCAACGGTCATTTTATCTAATACCTATCACTTATGGTTACGGCCTGGTTCTAAGTTGGTGCGTGAAGCAGGTGGTTTGCACCAGTTTATGAATTGGGATCGTGGCATACTAACCGATTCTGGTGGCTTTCAAGTTTTTTCTTTAGCCAAAAGGCGCGGTATTAGTGAAGAAGGTATTACTTTTAAGAGCCATTTAGATGGGCGTAAGATGTTTTTATCACCAGAAAAGGCCATTCATATTGAAAATGATTTGGGCCCAGATATTATGATGAGCTTGGATGAATGTCCGCCTTTCTTTGAATCACATGATTACTTGCAAAAATCAATTGCACGTACAACGCGGTGGGCAGAACGTGGTTTAAGAGCGCATCGTAATCCTAACCGGCAGGGGATTTTTGGAATTGTTCAAGGCGCAGGTTTTAAAGATTTGCGGCAGCAAAGTGCCAAAGATTTAGTTTCATTAGATTTTGCTGGTTACTCTATTGGCGGTTTATCTGTTGGTGAATCGAAAACGCAAATGAATCAAGTTTTAGATTATACGACGCCACTTTTGCCGGAAAATAAGCCACGATACTTGATGGGCGTGGGTACAGCTGATTCGTTGATTGATGGTGTCATTCGTGGAATTGATATGTTTGATTGTGTTTTGCCCACACGGATTGCGCGTAATGGAACTTGCATGACTTCTAATGGGCGTTTGGTCGTCAAAAATGCACAATATGCCCACGATTTTGGCCCGTTAGATCCGAATTGTGATTGTTATGCTTGTCGAAATTATTCTCGGGCTTATATCAGACATTTACTGCAGGTTGATGAAACTTTTGGCATTCACTTAACAAGTTATCATAACTTATATTATTTAGTGCATTTGATGGCGCAAATTCGCCAAGCAATTCGGGATGATAATTTATTAGACTTGAAGCAACAGGTCTTCGAACAGTACGGCTTTAATGAAAAAAACGCAAAGAATTTTTAATGAGTTACTGTGTTTTCAAGGATTGTTTGTTAGAATAGTAGTAAAATCAAACTAGAGGTGGAGCAATTGAACTTATTGGCAGCTAAAGCAAGTGGTAGTGGTAACATGATGTTATTACTCTTTTTCGTCATTTTAATTGTATTTATGTATTTTACGATGTGGCGCCCACAAAAAAAGCAACAAGAACAACGTCAAAAAATGTTGGGTCAACTAAAAGTTGGTGATCCGGTCGTCACCATCGGTGGCCTTTACGGAACGATTGATACGATTAATGATGCAGAAAAGACCATCGTGATCGACTGTGATGGAATTTATTTAACGTTTAATCGTTCAGCGATTAGAAGTGTCAATAAACCAGCCGCAACTAAATCAGCGACAACAGCTAAGGCTGAGACAGAAACTAAAGCACCAGCAAAGTCAGATGAAGCGGCTAGTGACGATGCTGCTCCTGCTAGTCAAGCGGATGATGACACTACTACTGAAACAGCAGATAAATAATTTGAGTTTTGAAGAGGTTGGGACAAAAGTCGCTGAAATTTGAAAACTAACGATAATTGAGTAAGTTTGCCACAAATTTTAGACTTTTGGAGTACAATAATTAATCAATGTTTAGTTAGTTTAGAACATGATAATTATTGCCCCAACCTCTTTTTGTTAGCTGCAATTAGTTAAGTTTGAAGACGGTTTTTAATTGGTTGTAATTATTATGTTGGAGTAATTTTTATATAACTACAATCCAAAAACAAAAATTACGATGTGTGAGGTATGAATAATGCAGGAACAAAAAGTTATTTTTATTATTTTTGGTGGCTCAGGTGATTTAGCACACCGTAAATTATATCCTGCGCTTTTTAAATTATATTTAAAAGGTTATTTAAAACAGCATTTTGCAGTAATTGGTACAGCGCGAAGGGCTTGGAGCCACGAATATTTTCGGCAAACGATTTTACAATCAATTGTTGATGAAACTGCCGATCAAGACCAGATTGATCAATTTTTACAACATTTTTATTATCAATCACATGATGTTAATGATGCCGAACACTATGTTGCCTTAAAAAAATTGGCATCTAGTTTAGATCAAAAATATCAAACTGGCGCTAATCAAATTTTTTATATGGCGATTGCGCCCAAGTTTTTTGGAGTGGTGGCACAACATATTAATTCAGAACATTTATTAACAGCGACGGGTTTTAACCGTTTGGTCATCGAGAAGCCATTTGGGCGTGATTTAAAAAGCGCACAGGAATTAAACGATAGTATTGCAGCCACTTTCCAAGAAAAACAGATCTATCGTATTGATCATTATTTGGGAAAAGAAATGGTTCAGGCTTTGCCGATTCTTCGCTTTACGAATCCGATGTTAGAAGCTGTTTGGAATAAGCAGTATATTAATAATGTGCAAATTACCTTGGCTGAGACCTTGGGTGTGGGTGAACGTGCGGGTTATTATGAAACAGCTGGTGCTTTGCGTGATATGATTCAAAATCACGCCTTACAAATTTTGGGGTTATTGGCGATGGATCAGCCGTCGGTCTTTACGTCTGATGCAGTGCACCAACAAAAAGTCAAATTATTCTCGCAATTACAGTTATATTCAGCTCAAGAAGTTGAGCGCTATTTTGTGCGCGGTCAATATGGTACTGATAAGAAAGGTTATCATCGCTCTTATCGAGCAGCGGATGATGTAGCCGATAATTCAGTCGTAGAAACTTTTATTGCTGGAAAAATTTTGATTGATAATGAACGTTGGCAAAATGTACCATTTTATGTTCGCTCTGGTAAGAGATTACGTCAGAAAGCTACGCGGATTGATATTGTTTTTAATGAACAAACTGATAATATTTTTGCTCAAGTTTTACCGCAACAAATCAGACCTTGTCGACCAATACTGACAATTGTAGTAGAACCAACGCAGGGAATTAAATTGAGTTTGAACTTGACGACACCAGGAGAGGGTTTGCGCAATTCTTTGAAAACTTTAGATTTTCATGAATTGTCAGATAGCATGGTTAACTCACAGGAAGCCTATGAAAAATTATTAATTGATATTTTGTTGGGCAATCAAACTAATTTTACCAATTGGCAAGAACAGTATTACACTTGGCGCTTTATTGATCGGATTCGCCAATATTTTGATCAAATTCAGCCTGAGTTCCCTAATTACTATAGTAATAGTTTTGGCCCTCAAGCTAGTGACGATTTATTAGCGAAAGATGGCAACGAGTGGATTTGGAATTCGGATAATCTTGAACTCTGATTTTTGGGAATTACCCATTGTTATTAATGATCAACGTCAAATTCTGCATGTTGATATGGATGCTTTTTACGCTTCAGTGGAAGAACGTGAGCATCCAGCTTATCGCCATAAAGCGCTAGTCATTGCTCGCGATCCGCGCTTGCACAATGGTCATGGCGTTATTACTACTGCTAATTACCAGGCGCGGAAGTTTGGGGTACATTCGGCAATGCCAGCGATTAAGGCATTGGAGTTAATCCCTGCTGAGCAATTGCAATTTACGGATCCGAATTTTAAGTTATATCGGCAAGTTTCACAACAAATTCACCAGATTTTTGCGAAGATTACGGCTGTTTGGGAGCCTGTAGCGTTTGATGAAGCTTATTTAGATATAACGCATAATCATTTGCAGATGGAAGATCCAATTGAGGTTGCCGCGTTAATTCAGCATACTATCAAGAATTCATTACAATTAACTTGTTCGGTAGGAATTTCTTATAATAAATTTTTAGCTAAAATGGCATCTGATTATGCTAAACCATTCGGGCGCACGGTAATTAGTAGCAACCAAGCGTTGAATTTTTTGGCGCAGATGCCGATTGCTAAATTACATGGTATTGGTAAAGCCACACAGGCTAAACTAGCACAAGCTGGCTTAACTACCGGTCAACAGTTGCAGCAATGTCCAGTGACTTTTTTAACGCGATTGTTGGGAAAAACGGGTTTTCTCTTGTATCAGCGAATTCACGGAATTGATGATCGCCAAGTGAGCGCACAGCGCCAGCATAAATCGATTGGTAATGAACGTTCCTTTGATCGACCAATTTTTAATGACCAAGAGATTAATGATGTTTTAAAGGAACAGGCAAAATCGGTGGCACAAACTTTGCAACAAAAGCAGCTGCATGGGCAAACGATTGTTTTAAAAGTTCGGACGATGGAATTTGTGACTTATACACGGCGCAAAACTTTGACTAATTGGACTAATAATGCACAATTAATCTACCAAACTAGTCAAGAATTGTTAGCCACTTTAATGTTAGAGAATCAACCACTGCGCTTATTAGGAATTACGGTAACCAACTTAGTGCCACAAAATTTTGAGGAAATTGAGCTTTTTTAGGAGAAGATTATGAATACTTTTGGAGAAATTATTACCCAAATTAAACAATATGAGCGAATCATTATCCATCGACATGAAAATCCTGATCCAGATGCTCTAGGGTCACAGTTAGGTTTAGCATCCAGCATTCAAGCAACTTATCCGGATAAAACGGTTTTGTTAGCGGGGGGGTCAGTCGGTGATTTAGACTGGATTAGTACGATGGATCAAGTTAGTGATCTGCAGTATCAACAAGCATTAGTGATTGTCGTTGATACAGCTAATCAACCGCGCATTAGTGATCAGCGTTATAGTGAAGGTGAAAAACTGATTAAGATTGATCACCATCCCAATGTGGATTCATATGGTGATTTACAGTATGTGAATACGAGTGCTTCGAGTTGTTCAGAAATTATCGGTGATTTAATTAATAGTGCTGGTTCTGATTTGGTTTTCACGGACCAAGCAGCCCGCGCTTTATATGCAGGAATAGTCGGTGATACGGGACGCTTCATGTATCAAAGTACAACTTCTCATACTTTAGCTTTAGCTGCGCAATTAATTGGTTATCGTTTTGATGCCGCCGCTTTAAATCGCAATATGGGGCAAATGACGTTAGAACAAGCCAAATTACAAGGTTATGTCTTTGAACATTTGGTGATTGCTCCTAATGGTGCAGCCAAAGTGGTTTTGCCAGCTGAATTGTTAACGAAATTAGGTTTACAGCAGGCAGATGCCCATGTGGTCGTTGGGACACCCGGGCGGTTAAAGAATGTTCAATCTTGGGTCATTGCGGTAGCTAAAGCTGATGGCACTTACCGTATTCATTTGCGTTCTAAGCAAGTAGCCATTAATGATTTGGCAGCACAACATGATGGTGGCGGACATCCACTAGCTAGTGGTGCTAATGCGCAAGATTTGGCAGAGGTGGAACAAATTTATCAGCAACTACAAGCTAAATTAGACGATTAAGATAGAGATTAAGGAAATTTGAGGTTAAAATTATGGCTAATTTTGCAGATTACCATTTTGCAGAATTTTTAAAGACAGCGCTGACTAAAATTAATTTTCAGCAGCCTACTAACGTTCAACAGCAAGTCATTCCAGTGATCCAAAAAGGTCATGATGTGATTGTCCAGGCACAAACGGGTAGTGGCAAAACGCACGCATATTTGTTACCGTTAATTAATCAGTTAACGGCTACTAAACAAGTACAATTATTAATTACTGCTCCCAGTCGGGAATTAGCGTATCAAATTCGCGAAGCAGCACAGCAATTAATTCAAACGAGTACTTTAGATTTGCACATTGGTTTATATGTTGGAGGAACCGATAAATTAAAACAAGTACAACACTTGAAACAGCAGCAACCTCAAATTGTTATTGGTACTCCAGGACGAATTTGGGATTTGATCAAAAATCAGGCGCTCTTGGTTTACCAAACTAAATATTTTGTGATTGATGAAGCTGATATGACTTTGGATTTAGGTTTTTTGCAAGAGGTCGACCATATTGCCAGCAGTTTGCCTGACAAATTACAAACGATGGTGTTTTCAGCAACAATTCCGGATAAGTTACAACCATTTTTGAAAAAATATTTATATGAACCACAAGTGATTAAACTAGCGGTTCCAACAATTATTGCCCCTAATATTACGAATTTGGCAATTTTTACGCGTGGACGGGATCGGAAGACTGTTTTATATCAAGTTTTAACCTTAGGTCAACCGTATTTAGCGTTAATCTTTGCGAATACGAAAAAAACGGTTGATGAAGTTTTTAATTTTTTGAAAGTTAAAGGGTTAAATGTTGCCCGCATTCATGGTGGATTAACGCCACGGGAACGTAAGCGCACCATGAAGGCGATTGAAAATATGGATTATCAATTTGTTGTAGCATCTGATCTAGCTGCTCGGGGGATTGATATTCCGGGAGTTTCTCATGTAGTTAATTATGAAATTCCGGACGATGATGACTTTTTTGTTCACCGCGTGGGACGGACTGGGCGCAATCAAATGGCTGGGAGCGCTATTACGTTATATGCGCCGGAAGAGGAAGAAAAGTTACAACATTTAGAAAATTTAGGAATCAAATTTGCAGCTAAAGAAATTAAAAACGGTGAATTAGTTGCGACCCATCAGCATGATCGCCGCCAACAACGCACGGCTTCGCAGCATCAGTTAGATCCAACATTAGTCGGCTTAGTTAAAAAAGAAAAGAAGAAGAAAAAGCCTGGTTATCGTAAGAAAATTAAACAAGCGGTTGACCAAGACCGACGGCAAAAACGTAAAATAGAACAACGTGCTCAGCGCAATCAACGCAAAAAAATGCGGAAACAACAGCACTAAAGTGTTTAGTATGATATGCCTCCCTGAGAATTAGGACAATAATCTTAATTTTTGGAGGCATTTTTTATGAGCAGATTATTGAAAAAGAATTGACTTTCTAGAATTTTAAAATTATTATTAAAATTAATTGGATATGCTGTGTTCAAACTTTCTTGAGAGAGGGTAAGGTTGGTGGAATTACCTGTTGGTTTTAATGCAGTGCTCCCAACGTTTAAATTAAAATAATAAATGAAGTGGCAAACGACAAAATCGTTGCAATCAAGGTGGTACCACGCTTAAGCGCCCTTGTGAAGCAATGATTTTGTTTTTTTATTGAGGAGTGAAATTATGAAACAAATGACTAGTGCGCAAGTGCGCCAAATGTTCTTAGATTTTTTTGCTCAAAAAGGTCATACGATTGAGCCAAGTGCATCATTAGTACCCAAAGATGATCCAACATTATTGTGGATTAATTCTGGTGTAGCAACGATGAAGAAATACTTTGATGGTGAAGTAATTCCGAAAAATCCGCGTTTAGTTTCGGCACAAAAAAGTATTCGTACTAATGATATTGAAAATGTGGGACATACTGCTCGGCATCAAACCTTTTTTGAAATGTTAGGTAATTTTTCAGTCGGTGATTATTTTAAAGATCAGGCTGTTGCTTGGGCATGGGAGTTGTTGACTAGTCCCGAGTGGTTTGATTTTGATCCGGAAAAATTATTTGTCACAGTTTATCCTAAGGATCAAGCGGCGTATGATTGTTGGATTAAACAAGGTGTGCGGCCTGATCATATTTATAAAGTTGAAGATAACTTTTGGGATATTGGGGTGGGTCCTTGCGGTCCAGATTCTGAAATCTTTTATGATCGCGGACAGGAAAATAATGATGTTGCGGAAAACGATCCTGAGAATTATCCTGGGGGCGAAAATGCACGTTACTTGGAAATTTGGAACATCGTGTTCTCCCAGTTAAACCATTTGCCTGACGGTCAATATGTGGATCAACCACATAAAAATATTGATACTGGTATGGGCTTAGAACGGATTGTTTCCGTGATTCAAAATGCACCAACAAATTTTGAAACTGATTTGTTCTTACCAATCATTCGAGCTACAGAAACTTTTACTGCTGATAAACATTATGGTGCTGTTGCTAGCGATGATGTGGCTTTTAAGATTATTGCCGATCATGTGCGGACGGTTAGTTTTGCAATTGGTGATGGCGCTTTGCCTTCGAATGAAGGTCGGGGCTATGTTTTGCGGCGTTTAATTCGACGTGCGGTTTTAAATGGTCATAAACTAGGAATCCAAGGTCCATTTTTAAGTCAATTAGTTCCCGTAGTTGGAAAAATTATGGACAGTTATTATCCAGAGATATTGGCCCAATTAGAATACATTCAAAAGGTGATTGCTAGTGAAGAAAAGCGGTTTGCCGAAACCCTGAATGATGGTTTAGCTTTGCTAAATGAAACGATTGCTCAAGTTAAAGCTAACGGCAGCCAACAAATTAGTGGTAGTGCGGCTTTTAAATTGTTTGATACCTATGGTTTTCCGTATGAATTAACGGTTGAGTCAGCACAAGAGCAAGGTTTAAGTGTCGATCGTGCTGGATTTGATGCCCAAATGGAGCAACAAAAGCAACGTGCTCGGCAAGCACGTGGTAAGCAACAGTCCATGGGCAATCAAGATCAATTATTAATGGGCTTAAACATTGAGAGTGAATTTGTCGGCTATGACCAAATGAGCATTGATGATGGTGTTTTACAAGCGATTATCGTGGCTGATCAAACAGTTGCTGAGGTCAAAGCTGGTCAAGCACAATTAATTTTTGATCGAACGCCTTTTTACGCTGAAATGGGTGGTCAAGTGGCCGATATTGGGGTGATTCAAGATCAAAACGGAACCACGGTTGCCCAAGTTATCGACGTTCAACATGCACCAAATGGTCAAAATTTACATTTAGTTGATGTCAAAGCACCGTTGGTGCAAGGCCAAACCTATCATTTAGCTATTGATCAAACTTTCCGGAAAAAAGTCCGGCGGAATCATACAGCTACGCATTTATTGGATCAGGCGTTACGGAATGTTTTGGGCGATAAAACCCATCAAGCGGGTTCATTAGTCGAGCCAGATTATCTGCGCTTTGATTTTACTAGTTTAGATCGTTTGACTGACGCGCAGTTGCGCCAAATTGAGCAAATCGTTAATGAACAAATTTGGCAAGAAATTCCTGTAGAAACGATTGAAACAGATTTGCAATCGGCGAAGAAATTAGGTGCCATTTCACTATTTGATGACAAGTATGGTGATCAAGTCCGAGTTGTGAAAATTGCTGACTTTTCCATGGAATTTTGTGGCGGTACGCATGTCAAAAATACGGCCGAAATTGGCATGTTTAAGATTATTGCTGAAACAGCTATTGGTTCCGGTGTCAGACGAATTACGGCGGTTACAAGCCAAGAAGCTTACGAGGCCGATCAAGAACAGTTGCATTATTTGCAACAAATGCAGCAAGAATTAAAAGTTCCGCAGATGAAAGTTTTGCCTGAAAAAGTCACACAATTGACCGCCGAATTAAAGAGTACTAAGCAAAAATTACGAGATTTAAAAACCAAGGTGGCCCAACAAGAAGCCGGTGACTTATTAAATCAAGTTGAACAACTTGGTTCCATGACAGCGATTATTACAGCCGTACCCGATACGGGAATGAATGAATTGCGGCAAATGGCAGATACTTGGAAGCAAAAGTCGCAATCAGATGTCTTGGTATTGGGAACTAAAAACGGAAGTAAAGCTAATTTAATTATAGCTGCTAGTTCTAAGGCGATTGCCCAAGGATTGACAGCTGGACAATTAATTAAGCAAATTGCTCCGAAAATCAATGGCGGCGGCGGTGGTCGCGCTCAATTAGCCCAGGCGGGCGGGAAAGATGCTACTGGATTAGATGCAGCTTTAACTTTGGCCCGTCAATTAATTGCTCAAGCTTAATCAATGGTCAAGGACCTCTTTTTAGACTATGATATAATGATTACTTGAAAATAGATTTGTGATTGAATCAGTTTTTGAGTATGATAAGGATTATAAAAAGAGGTGTAGCTTGTGAGTTCTTTAGATAATACAATGAGCTTTGACTTCAACGAGAGTCGAAGACAGGATGTTCGCGATACTTTGCAAAAGGTTTATAAGGCACTGGAAGATAAGGGGTATAATCCTATCAACCAAATTGTAGGTTATCTGTTGTCGGGTGATCCAGCTTATATTCCCCGTTATAATGATGCGCGTAATTTGATTCTAAAGCATGAGCGGGATGAAATTATTGAAGAATTAGTTCGTTATTATTTAGAAAATGGTGACAATCATTGAGAATTATGGGCTTAGATGTTGGCTCCAAGACCGTTGGTGTCGCGGTGAGTGACCTACTAGGCTGGACTGCTCAAGGTGTAGAAATTATCCGTATTGATGAAGACCAACAAGAGTTTGGTTTGGAGCGCTTGGCACAGTTAGTACAGCAATATCAAGTAGAGCAATTTGTCGTGGGCTTACCTAAAAATATGGATAATTCTGAGGGTGAACGTGTTACTAAATCCCAAGAATATGGTAAAATGATTGCCACAAAGTTTAATTTACCCGTTGATTATATTGATGAACGCTTAACGACAGTGCAAGCTCAACGGATGTTGATTGAAGAGGCTGATGTATCACGGCATAAACGTCATCAAGTAATTGATGAAGTCGCAGCGATGATGATTCTGCAAAATTATTTAGATAAACTGGCCTATCAAAAGGCTAATCCACAGTAGAGAGGTTAACTAATGGACGGCAAACCTGAAAATATTGACCAAGAAATTGTCTTAAGTGACGATCAAGGCAACCAAGAAGTTTATAAAATTTTATTTACATTTGATTCGGATGATTATGGCAAATCATATGTTCTAATGTATCGCGCTGCTCAAGAAGATGACGATGAAATTGAAATTCAAGCTTTTAGCTTTATTCCTGATGAAAATGGGGATGTAACTTCTGGTGACTTGATGCCAATTACTGATGACGATGAGTGGGAAATGGTACAGGAAGTTTTAAATACCTTTTCTAGTGATGAAGATAATTCACAACAATAAATTTTATAATGATCAGGTGTCAGAATGTTAAGTGTATTAATAATTCTAACTTTGGCTTACGGAATTTATGCTGGGATTAGAAGAGGATTAGCGCTGCAAAGCGTTTATACAATCGGTTATGTAATTAGTTTCGTTTGTGCGTGGGGCACTTATCGCTGGTTAGGTCCTAAATTAGACTTAATTGTTCCTTATCCATCCGCTTCGCCGCAAAGCTATTTTGCTTTTTTTAGTCAACGTGTACGATTAAGTTTAGATAGTTCCTTTTATTTAGGAATTGCATTCTTATTTGTGGTTTTTGGTGGTTGGTGTTTAACGCGAATAGTTGGAGCGTATTTTAACGATTTGACGTATCTTTCTTTCGGCGGCGATTTTAATCGCCCTTTGAGTGCAATTTTGGCTTTAGTATGCAATTATGTGGGAATTTTTATGGTCTTATATATTTTAGCCTTAATTCCAATTACGGGCTTGCAGCATATTTTAAGTCGTTCGACAATTGCTTCAACAATGATCCGTTACTCAACTGGACTAACACAATTGTTTACTAATTTGTTAATTGGTGTTTTATAAAGAAACTGAGCATAAAGTTATTTAGAACATGCAAAATAATGGGAACAAATCAAAAGGTGTGCTTACTGAAAAGATTTGTCTAGGTTATCGCAAATTCTAAGAACTTTGGACTCAGTTTTTTGTTTGGTTAGAAAATTAACCACTACTGAAAATTTATTCAAAGTATGCTGGTAGTTATACAGACAGCGCCAGCTGACGAACAATATTGATGTAATGTTGTGAAATTAATTTAACAATAAAGGAAGAACAAGATGAATCAACGGATTTTAGAAACGTTGGAGTACGACAAAGTTTTAAATTTAATGACGCCATTTTTAATAACAGAGCCTGGAAAACGACAACTGAAACAATTAAAACCGCAAACCAAGCGGTCTTTGGTGCAGCAATTACTGGATGAAACTGCCGATATTGTGGAATTACATCGCTTAGCACAAGATTTGCCGTTAGAACCGGTTCACGAATTACAATCTGAATTAAAGCGCATTAAAATTGGCGCAGTGCTCAATGGTAATGAACTATATCGAGTTAGTAGTGTATTACGGGTTAGCAATCAATTAAAGACTTTCTTTGATCAATTACGTGTTGATGGGGTGTCATTAAATCAGTTATACCGCTATGGTGAGCAACTCGTTACACTAGCTAGTATTAATGAACGTTTGCAGCAATCGGTCGATGAACAAGGGAATCTGTTAGATGATGCTGATCCGCAATTAAAGCAAATTCGACGGACAATTAATCATTCGCAACAAAAAGTACGGGCCCAAATGGATCATTATTTACAAGGCAATAGTCGCAAATATCTCACAGAAAATTTAATTACCATTCGCGATGGCCGCTTAGTTTTACCTGTGCGTCAAGAGGCACGCAATCACTTTGGTGGAGTTATTCATGACCAAAGTGCTAGTGGTCAAACAGTTTATGTAGAACCTCAGAGTGTCATTAATTTAAATAATACGATTCAAGAGCAACAAGCTTTAGAAAAACAAATTATTCAACGCATTTATCAGCAATTAAGTGATTTATTGCGACCTTACGTCACCGAGTTACAACAAGACAGCGATTTAATTGGCCAATTGGACTTAATTCAAGCTAAAGCACAATTGGCGCAACAACAACAAGCTACTCAGCCAATAGTCACTGCTAATCAAGTTATTGCTTTAAATCAAGCACGTCATCCGCTAATTGATGCGCAACAGGTCGTAGCGAATACGATTAATTTGGGGCAAGATTTTCAGAATTTAATTATTACGGGTCCAAATACGGGTGGTAAGACGATAACGTTAAAAACGGTCGGCTTATTGCAATTAATGGCGCAATCGGGGTTATTTATTCCTGCACAAACGGGGAGTAAAGTAGCAGTCATGACTGAAATTTTTGCTGATATTGGTGACGAACAATCAATCGAACAAAATTTGAGTACGTTCTCGTCACATATGGACAACATTATTACAATGTTACCGCAATTAAGCGATTCTAGTTTAGTTTTATTAGACGAATTAGGTGCGGGCACGGATCCACAACAAGGAGCAGCCTTGGCAATTGCTGTAATTGAGGCGATGAGTCAAAGTCATTGCTTATTGATGGTCACCACCCATTATCCTGAGTTAAAATTATTTGCTTATAACTATCCGCAAACAACCAATGCTTCCATGGAATTTGATTTGCAAACTTTAAAGCCTACTTATCGATTGTTAATTGGGATTCCAGGAAGTAGTAATGCTTTTGATATTGCTCAAAGACTAGGGATGCAAACCACGATTGTTGAGCGGGCACGCCATTTACAGAGTGGCGCTGATCAAGATTTGAATGAAATGATTCAAGATCTAGAGCGTCAGCGGAAGCAATTTGAAAAACAATATCAGCATTATCAACAACAATCCCAACAACTGCAAGCGCAAGAACGACAATTAAAACAAGAGCAACAAGCTTTAGAACAACAACAAGATCAAATTTTAAATCAGGCTCGTCAACAAGCCAATCAGCTGGTGGATCAAGCACAACAACAATCAGACCAAATTATTCAAGATTTGCACCGTTTACAAAAAAAAGCCCCTAATTTAATCAAAGAAGATCGAATTATTGCGGCCAAAACTGGTTTGAAAAACTTGCATCGAGACCCCGTGCTCAAAAAAAATAAGGTCTTGCAACGGGAAAAACGCAAGCAACAGATCAAAGTGGGCGATGATGTCCATGTTGATGAATACGGTCAAGATGGAGTGGTTGTTGGTCAGGATAAAAAAGGTAATTTTGAAGTGCAGTTGGGAATTATCAAAATGAAATTAAAACCGGAACAGTTAACTAAGGTCAAAAATGTAGCTGCTGCGCAACAGAGTCATTTTTCCCAAAAGCGGGCACACACTAACGTCCCCTTAAAGCTTGATTTACGAGGCGAACGTTATGAAGAGGCCATGAATGATTTGGAGCAGTATTTGGATTCAGCCTTGATGGCGGGCTACGGGCAGGTCACAATTGTGCATGGCTTTGGTACAGGAGTGATTCGCAAAGGCGTTTGGAAAATGTTACGACAAAATTCTCGTATTAAATCTTTCGAATATGCCCCAGCTAGTTCTGGTGGCCAGGGTGCAACCATTGTGAAGTTTGGCTAAAGTGCCAGGCAATTAATTGGTTTCTGAATAGATAATTGTTATAATAAATTGTGTAATTATTTAAAGGAGATGAGCTCATGGTTGACAGTTTAACTGATCAGGATTTTGCAAATGAGACTAAAGAAGGCTTGGTGTTGACCGATTTTTGGGCAACTTGGTGTGGTCCTTGTCGGATGCAATCACCAGTAGTTGAAAAATTATCTGAGCAATACGATGATGTTAAATTTACCAAAATGGATGTTGACGCTAATCCCAAGACACCAGAACAATTTGGTATTCGGGCAATCCCAACTTTAATTTTGAAAAAAGATGGTCAAGTTGTGGAAACTTTGGTAGGTTATCAAAGTGAAGACCAATTAAAACAAGTAATTGCTAAACACTCCTAAACAGGACTGTGCTGCGTTATTTGATAGTTATTAATAAATAATTTATGAGGAACTTTTTGTTTACACTGTGCAAAAAAGATATTTTTTTGTAAGTAGTAGAGGGAAAGTTCTTTTTTTTTAGAATATTGCGTTATAATGTGTTTGTTTAAATTTTTTAGTTTGGGGAGTTTTTATGTTCAAAAAATTTTGGCAGCATCCAACAGTGCGGTTTGTATCGTTGACTTTACTGTATTTTCTCATCATTATGGCTTTGGTGTATTTATATAGTTATTCTGGTATTAATAATAGTAAATTCATCTACAATGAATTTTAGGAGGAAGCCTTTTGAATGAAAAAATAACTAATCTTTTGACAACAATCGATCAGATTGCGCAAGATAATCCGGCTATTTGCTATCAAGATACTGCCGGTCAGCATTCTTATCAAGAATTATTTCATGATAGTCAACAATTAGCAGCTTATTTGCAAAGTTTGGACTTGCCGACTGGTGAGCCGGTCATGATTTATGGAGATCAAAGTTTTCAAACTGTAGTGGTTATGTTAGCTTGTGTCAAAGCCGGTCATGCCTATATTCCAGTTGATGTTCATTCACCCAATGAGCGCTTACTACAAATTAGTGAGATTGCTCACCCAGCGGCGGTAATTGGTGTCCAAGAGTTGCCAATTACTCTGGATGTGATAACTGTTACACCACAGCAATTACAGACCGCTTTGGTTAGTTCACAACCACCATTAGATTCTGATTTAAGTGTCCAAGGTGATGATAATTTTTATATTATCTTTACTTCGGGGACTACGGGGGTACCTAAGGGAGTTCAAATTAGTCATAATAATTTGCTAAGTTATGTTAATTGGATGTTATCTGATTTTAATTTGCCACAGCAAGTTCGTTGTTTATCACAGCCGCCGTATTCGTTTGATTTGTCGGTAATGGACTTGTATCCGACTTTAGTGTTGGGTGGCAAATTATTGGCTTTAGATCAAGCAACGACTGATAACTTTGCGCAATTATTTCAGGTTTTACCGACACTAGACTTACAGGAATGGGTTTCAACACCATCTTTTGTGGAATTGTGCTTATTAGATAAAAATTTTGATCAACAACACTATCCACAATTACAGCATTTTTTGTTTTGTGGTGAAGAATTAACGCGCAGTACAGCCCAAACACTGTTACAACGTTTTCCACAAGCCCAAGTCTTTAATACCTATGGACCAACTGAAGCTTGTGTTGCGGTAACTTCGATTGAAATCACTCCACAGATCATTGAACAGTATGAGCGTTTACCAATTGGTTATGCTAAAGCTGACACGAATATTACCTTGGTTGATGAATTAGGACAATCATCCCAAGCCGGGGAATTGATTATTAGTGGTCCCAGTGTTTCGAAGGGCTATTTGAATAATCCTGATAAAACGGCTCAAGCTTTTGAAAAACAGGCTGGACGTTTGGCTTACCGTTCTGGCGATTTGGCAACTATGGATTCGGACGGTTTATTGTTTTATCGTGGACGCACGGATTTTCAGGTGAAGTTACATGGTTATCGCATTGAGCTAGAAGATATTGATCAAAATTTAGCGGCTTTGCCACAAGTTGATCAAGCCGTCACTGTTCCGCGTTATGATGCGCAGCATAAGGTGAGCCAATTGGTGGCTTTTGTAGTCTTGAATCAAGAACTAGAGCAAGCATCTACCACCTTAAAGCAAGAGTTAGCACAAAATGTCATGTCATATATGGTGCCCCAGCGCATTGAGGTACGACAAGCTTTACCGAAAACCGCTAATGGCAAAATTGATCGGAAAAAATTGATGGCTGAGGTAAATCATCATGCCTAATGTGCAACCCTATCAAAATCCACAGTATTTTATTCTGTTACTCATTGCCTTACTGCCATTAATGATTGGTTTATATCATGGTAAGCGTTGGCGGTGGTACGAAACAATCATTTCGCTGATCTTTTTGGTTTTAATTTTTGACAATGATAAACTGAAACAAGGCTTAGCTTTAATTGGGTATACGATTATCCAAGTCATTATCGTGGCAAGCTACAGTCATTATCGGACGAAGAAAGACTCACCTAATAAATTTGGAATTTTTGCCTTAGCAGTCTTCTTATCTATTATTCAAGTAGCAATTGTTAAGTTTACGCCCCTCTTTGATCACGGGCGGGATTCGATTGTGGCGTTTTTAGGAATTAGTTATTTAACTTTTAAAACGGTCGGAATGTTAATGGAAATTCGCGACGGTGCTATTAAGGAATTTCATTTAGGAAAATTCTTACATTTTCTATTATTTTTCCCAACGTTGTCATCGGGACCAATTGACCGTTACCGGCGCTTTATTAAAGATTACGATAATGTGCCGACGCAAGCTCAATATGTTGAGCTTATTGGTAAAGGGCTGCATAATATCTTTTTAGGATTTTTATATAAGTTTCTTTTAGGTTACCTATTTGGAACGGTAATGTTGCCGCGTTTGGAGCACATTGCCTTATTGCAACGCAATAGTCATTTTTTAGGACTATCTGTTTATGTGATTTTAGTTATGTATTGTTATAGTATGTATTTGTTCTTTGATTTTGCCGGTTACAGTTTGTTTGCAATTGGGACCAGTTATTTAATGGGAATTCAAACTCCGATTAACTTTAATAAACCGTTTTTGGCACCGAATATTAAAGAATTTTGGAATCGATGGCATATGAGTTTGTCCTTCTGGTTCCGTGATTATATTTATATGCGTTTTGTTTTTTGGGCGATGAAGCATAAAGTTTTAAAGAGTCGGATCGCAATGGCGAATATAGGTTATTTGCTCTTGTTTGGTTTAATGGGAATTTGGCACGGCGAGACCTGGTACTATATTGTGTATGGGTTATTTCACGCCTGTTTAATTATCGGGACTGATGCTTGGTTAAGATTTAAGAAACGGCATCGTAAACAAATTCCGTCTAATCGCTGGACCAAATATTTGGGCATCTTTTTAACTTTTAATACAGTTTGTTTTAGCTTTTTAATCTTTTCGGGCTTTTTAAACCAATTATGGTTTAATTAAACAAACTGGTTAATGCGGTAATAGTTCATCAAATTGGATATAGTTTTATCTAATTTAAGTAAAATTAAAGGAGATCAATGATTATGGATATTCAAACAACAGTTTTAGATATTTTGGCAGATTTAACAGGGACAGATTCTGTGAAGGAAAATTTAGATGAATCATTATTTGATAGTGGTTTGTTGGATTCGATGGCTACGGTGCAATTATTACTCGAATTACAGCAGCAATTAGGTATTGACGTTCCGGTTTCCGAATTAGAGCGTAGCGAATGGGATACACCGAATAAAATTATTGCGAAGGTAAAAGATCTGGCCAATGAGTAACTTTAAAAAGTTAATCAAAATTATTGCTCCAATGTTAACCGCGGCACTTTTAGCCTTATTAGTTTTATACGGTCCGTTGAAAGTGCCCGCACCAGGAGCTACCACGGTCAAAAAGGCCGCCACTTCATTATCAGCGAATGTTTTGCGTGGTGATCAAATTAAAGATAGAGCTTTGGATGAGAATTATTTGATGATTATGGGGTCTTCAGAATTATCACGGTTTGATTCTTTTCATCCATCTGTCTTGACGCAGAAGTACCACCGTGGCTACCAACCATTTTTATTGGGAGCTCCAGGAACGCAGTCTTTGACGCATTTCTTTTCAGCACAAGCCATGGGAAAGCATTTGGATCATCACCGCGTAGTTGTAATTATTTCGCCGCAATGGTTCGTGCAAAAGGGCGTTGATAAAAATATGTTTGACTACTATTATTCTAAGCAACAAGCGACATATTTTATTAATCATGCCCGACCACAGACTGAAGCGGATCGTTACGCTGCTAGACGCTTGTTAAGTATGCCGGCAGGTAGTGCCGACGAAAATGTGGAAAGTGCATTAAAAAATATTGCCGCCGGCCAACCAATTAATGCCGAGCAACGCTTGATGATTACTGGTTTAGCTAGCAAAAACTTGCAGCATCAGGATCAATTATTTACGCGCTTTTTCATAAAAGATCGTCGAGCAATGATTGCTGAACATGCGCGCGCTTTGCCTGAGCATTATAATTACCAACAATTAGATGTGATGGCCAAAGACTTAGGTCAAGAACACTCCACTGATAATAATTTGGGGATTGAAAATAAATTTTATAATCAGAAATTAAAGAACTCTATGCGGGGATTAAAAAATAGTCAAGAACACTATACCTATGAATATGGCCCAGAATTTTCTGATTTTCAATTATTATTAAATCAATTTCAAAAACACCACGTGACACCTCTATTTGTGATTCCACCGATTAATCGGCAATGGATGGACTATACTGGTTTACAGGAGTCCATGCTAAATCGTTTTGACCATAAAATCACTTATCAGTTACGTTCCCAAGGTTTTCAGCATATTTTAGATTTGCATTCTGATGGTAATATACCTTACTTTATGCAAGATACGATTCATTTAGGCTGGCGCGGCTGGGTTAAGGTTGATCAAGGTATTAATCAATTTGTGCACGAAAAACAGCCACAACAGACTAGTTACCATTTAAAAGATTATTTCTATACCAAAGATTGGCAGCAGCGTAAACCTACTACCATCTCTAATAAATATCACTAATGCTTAAAATGTAGTTCAGTAAGATTGAGATTGTATCAACTCTAGCTTAATTGGACTGCATTTTTACATATAGCCGCTCATTTGTAGTACACTAGAAATTCAAGTATTAATTACAATTTAAATTTGAAGGGTGTGAGTCGATGGATAATCGGCCAATTGGTTTTTTAGATTCCGGATTGGGTGGGTTGACGGCAGTCAAGGCTGCTTTAAAATTATTACCAGCTGAAAGTTCTGTTTTTATTGGTGATCAGGCACGGTTGCCATATGGCCCTCGTTCACCGCAAGAAATCCAGCAATTTACCAAACAGTTAATTGCTTTTTTAATCACTAAAAAGGTGAAAGTAGTTTTAATTGCTTGTAATACAGCAACCGCTGCGGCCCTACCAGTAATGCAACAATTATTTCCAATTCCCATTTTTGGCGTGATTGATGCGGGCAGTCGTCAAGCAGTTCGCCAAACTAAGCAAAATAAATTGGGATTAATTGCGACCCAGGGCACCATTAATTCTCAAGCTTATGAAAAAGAAATTCAGCAGTTAGCGCCACAGATACAAATCTGCGGTTTACCAACACCGGAATTTGTGACGTTGGTGGAACAAGGTGATTTAAAAAGTTCAGCTGCCCAATTGCTAGTTCAACAAACGTTAGCGCCATTAATGCCGCAGTCGTTAGATACATTAATCTTAGGGTGTACCCATTTTCCGTTACTGACACCTTTAATTCAAGCAGCAATGGGGCCTAAAGTTCAGCTAATTGATGCGGGTAGTGCTGCGGTCGTTGAATTAAAAGATTTTTTACAGCAACAGAATTTAACAGCTGCTCCAGATCACTTAGCTCAACATCAGTACTATACTACTGGCTCTGCGCAACAATTTAAAAAGTTAGCAACGCAATGGTTACAACAACCGATTACAGCGCAGCAAGTGGAGGTTTGATCAATGAAAAAGTTATTAGTGGCAACCAAGAACGCAAATAAAGTTCGAGAATTACAGCAATTATTAGCACAACAAGCAATTACAATTACCACATTATTAGATTATCCACAAGTGCCGGACGTTGCCGAAACCGCTACGACATTTGAGGGAAATGCGTGGTTAAAAGTTAACGCAGCCATCAAAGAATTAAATTTGCCAACACTTGCTGATGATTCAGGGTTGATGGTTGATGCGTTACATGGGCAACCTGGGGTACGTTCAGCGCGTTATGCCGGTGATCATGATGATGCTGCCAATAATGCGCGGCTGTTAGCGGAATTAGGCGGAGTTCCTCTGGAGCAAAGAACTGCCCACTTTGTCACGACTTTAGTTTATAAAGATCCCATTCAAGAGCAACAATTAGTGGTTAAAGGACAGTTGGATGGCTTAATATTAACAGTTCCGCGAGGCAATGATGGCTTTGGTTATGATCCCTTGTTTTATGTGCCACAACTACAGAAAACTTTGGCCGAGTTAACTACCGCTGAAAAGAATCAAGTCAGTCATCGAGCACAAGCTCTGAAAAAGTTTGTGACAGCTTATCAAGAATTAGGTTAGATGCTAGTTAATTGACTAGATTAAAGCCAATATTCTTTTACACAAATCGTCAATTTTAACAAGCTATAAAAAAGACAGAAGTGGCAGGAAATTATTAAATTTCTAACCATTTCTGTCTTTTAATTGCGACAATTTATTGGGTTAAATCAAGTTTATTTTCGGGTAGAGCAATCTTAGCAGTTTGTAACGCGGCTAGATAAGCCTCCAAAAATTTACGTTTAACAATTAGTTGGGCACCATTACGAGTATCAATTTGAATTTGATAAATTAAGATGCCGTTCACAACATCCGTTGGTCCTAATAAATGCGGCGCATTCACTAAATCAGGATCTTCGGGAGTTAGTTGTTGATTGACTTGACTCAAAACTTTGGTGACAGCTTTAATATCCGTATGCGGAAATAACTGTAAGTTAATAATTGTCGTCATGTTACCGCGGGATAAGTTTTTAACGATGGTAATATTGCGATTGGGAACATAATTCAAAGTACCGTCAGCACTGCGAATTTGCGTAGTTCGTAAACCAATATAAGTGACTGTGCCAGAAATATCGCCCACGGTAACTGAATCGCCAACGTCAAATTGTTGTTCCACTAGAATGAAAAAGCCAGTAACCACATCACTGACGAAGCCTTGAGCACCGAGCCCTAAAGCCAAACTGAAAATACCGGCGCCGGTAATTAAAGTACCGACGGGGGCGCCCAAAATAGATAGAACCATATAAATGTAAATAAAGGCTAAAAAATAAAAATAAATATTTTGAGTTAAAGTCGCAATCGTGCGCGTACGATTGGAGCTAGTTTCACTACTTTTTAGATTGTTGGCAATCCGCGAAACAAAGCGGCGGCCTAATTTATAAAGTAGCCAAAAGGCAATAGTTAATAGAATAATCTTGATCAAGTCACTGACGATTGTATTCAGTAAGTTAATCCAGTATTGGGGGTTATTGAGCTGTTGCCAGAATAATTGATTGTGATTAGCATTGTTTTGTTGCTGTTGTTGCGTATTATTATTGAGGTTATATTTACCTAAAATATTATTCAATGAAAGTACACTCCTTTAAGAACTAGTTTAAAGTATAACCGCTAAAATTGCCGTTGTCATGAATTGATGATAGAATTTATAATGATAATACAAAAACTGGAGGAATTAATATGACATTGGGACAAGTAGCAGGCTTAATTGCAGCTTTAGCCTTTGTAGTTTTAGTAATCTTTTTAGGAATGATGTTGGTTCAATTAGCGAAGGTTTTAAAGAACTTACAAGCTACTGTTGAAGAAACTACTAAAACTGTTAAGACGTTAACGATCGATGTTGATAAAATCGCTAATCAGGGCAATGATTTAACTGCCAAAGTAAATGTATTGATGGATGATGTTAATTCAAAAATAGCAAGTTTGAATCCATTGTTTGGAACTTTGGAAAATGTAGGAACGAGTTTAGAAAAAATGACTGATAAATCTGAAGCTAGTTCTAAATTACATTTGGGCAAGTTAAGTCCCAAAACTGCCGGTAAATTAGCAAAAGTAGCGTGGAAGATCTATCGTAAGAAATAAAGAGGTAATCTAAAATGGCAAAAGGTAAGTTTATTTTAGGCACAGTACTAGGTACAGGTTTAAGTTATTGGGCCTTTAAAAAATGGCAGGAGCATCAAAGTGAAATTACTGATTACGTGATTGAACATTTAAGTCAATTAGCGCAATTTGATTTTGGTCAAGTTCAGCAAATTTTGCATCATCAGAATACTCAAACATTACACCAAAATGTTACCTCGGCCAATGATGACACTAAAACCAATTTTGATGATATCAAATTAGATGAAAGTCAAATTGTCAAAACTGAAGATTAAAAAAATGAGGTGTTAACCTCATTTTTTTATTACATAAGATAAGCAAATGATATTATTCTGGAAGATTCAAGCGCGATTTAACTTAACGAACCGGAATAGTTTGTAATTCTTTAGTGGTGTGGGTAAATGCTTCACAGCCATTGTCTGTTAAGTAAACACAGTCTTCAATCCGCACACCTGCGACACCAGGAACATAAATTCCAGGTTCAATAGAGAAGCACATACCAGGTTTTAATTCCATCTGGTTGCCTTCCATAATTGATGGAAATTCATGCGTAGAAGTGCCAATGCCGTGACCAAGCCGGTGGATGAAGTATTGACCATAACCAGCGTCTGTAATAATCTTGCGCGCAATCGCATCTAATTGTTCAGCGGTAATTCCTGGTTTAGCAGCATCCATGGCAGCTAATTGGGCTTCCAAACAAACATTATAGATATCTGTTTGTTGATCATTTAAAGTGCCAAAAGCTACTGTCCGACTTGCATCGCTCATGTAACCCTGGTTGACAGTTCCTAAATCAAAGAGGGCCAAGGCATTGGCCTCAATTTTACGTTTTTCTGGTACACCGTGTGGATTAGCAGCATTGTCACCGGACTGAACGATAGTATCAAAACTCGTATGCATGACACCTTGTTTCATCAGACCATACTCAATTTCAGCTACTACTTGCTGTTCCGTGCGGCTAGTTGATAAAGCTTCAAACCCTAATTTAAAGGCATAATCAGCTTGTTTGCCAGCTTCTTTCATCAATTCAATTTCTGCTGGTGACTTGATTAATTTTAATTGATCCAAGAATTCAGAAGCATTGCCAGGAAATTGCGCATCTGGAAATTGTTTCTTAATTGCTTCATAACGAATGTAGGATAAATCGGCTTTTTCGATTGCCCAATTAGTAGTCTTACTGGTTCGTTCTTTAATATGATCAGCGATTAATTGGAATGGATCTTCATGGTCTAAATAACCAAACACATCATGTTTCCAGCCGGCTTTTTTGGCGGCACCAACTTCTAATTGCGGTGTGAATAAGAACGGCTCAGCATCTGGAAAAGCAAATAATGCTAGCACGCGCTCTTCAGGATCACTATGAAAACCTGTGAAATATAAAATATCAGTTGGATTACTAATATAAACAACATCGTAATTTTGATCAGTAACCCATTGTTGTAAACTTTGTAAATGATTCATGTCATACCTCCCAACATAATTATATCAAGTATAGCACTTTTTGAAAAAATGATGTATTTTCATCGAAGCGCTTGCAAATATGCTTGATTTTTGTTAAATTAGTTATGAAAATAAATGAAAATAAGTTCAATTGAGTTGAGGTATTGAAAATGGATAAACCAGAGAAAGACATAACAATTACGGATGTGGCCCGACAAGCTGGCGTATCCATGGCAACTGTGTCTCGGGTTGTTAATGGGAATAATAATGTTAAAGAAACTACGCGTAAGAAAGTAATGGCGGTAATTGATAAATTACATTATCGGCCCAATGCGGTGGCACGTGGTCTAGCAAGCAAAAAGAGTACCACGATTGGTGTCATTATTCCTAGTATGACGGATTTGTTATACGCTAATCTAGCTAAAGGAATTGATGACGTTGCTTCAATGTATAAATATAATATTTTGTTGACTAGTTTAAATAAGGGCATTGTCAGTGAACAACAATTATTTAATGAATTATTGGCTAAGCAAGTCGATGGAATTATTTATATGGGAGAAAGTGTTTCACCTGAATTGCATAAAGAAATGATTAATTCTCGCGTGCCAGTAGTTTTCGCTGGTGCGATTGATGATAGCGGCAAGATTGCTAGTGTGAATATTGATTATCGCACAGCGGTTCGTGATGTAGTGCAATTATTAATCAATAATGGCAACCAACAAATTGCCATGGTAGCCGATGATTTAAGTAACTCAATTAATGGCAAATATCGTTTACAAGGTTATCGTGATGCCTTAGAACAAGCCGGCTTAACTTATTCTTCCAGTAATGTTTTCGAAACAGTTTACAATTTACAAGCAGGGGCTGCAGTTTGGGATGCCATTCATGAAAGTGGGGCCACAGCAGTTTATGTGGCTAATGATTTATTGGCGGCCGGCATTGTCAATGCAGCAGCGACAACGGGCGTTAAGATTCCGGAAGATTTTGAATTGATTACTAGCAGTAATACCATTTTGTGTGATGTTACACGCCCCAAAATGACGTCAATTGCTCAACCGTTGTATGATATTGGTGCCGTTGCAATGCGGATGTTAACTAAATTGATGAATAATGAACCTGTGGATCAATTGGAAGTTAGCTTACCTTACAGCTTAATTAAACGTAATACTACTAAATAAAAAATTGGAATGAAAATCGCTTAGAATTTTGGTTCCAACTTAAATAAAAAAGGCGCCGTTATCAGAATTTTTTCTGATACGACGTCTTTTTGTTTGCTATTGTTCCAAATCATTAGATTGATTGGTAGTAGTACTGTCTTCATTGGGGGTAGTTGCTGGAGGAGTATCGACTGTTGAAGAAGTTGAATTATTGGTCGGACTATTAGTGGCTGGTAATTGCGAAGTACTGGTTGAATTAGTATTACTTCCAGCACCACTAATCGTCGAATTGTTATAGGAATTGTTACTTTCACTATTGGAAATACTGTTGGAATTTTCTGTACTGCGAGTTGGTGGGACATAATCGCCTAAAAGAGAATCCGGTAAACCATTGGAGCTACGTTTACGATTGGTTTTATGGCTTGGCGTTTCGTCATCCAAGTATTGGGTTACACCGTAGCCGTTATCGCGTCCAAAATAATGATTCCAGAATAAACGATAATTTTTATTAGTACCACCAATTGCAAAGTGGTGACTAAGTGATGGGGCTGTTTGCTTATAAAATAAGCTGGTTGTCAAAGGCGAATTAAGATCAGTGTCATAGCCTTGATAAGTGGTATGACCAGGCAAAGTACCAGTAGCACTGAGAACTTTTTGGGCATGCACACTTGTCGGACGTTGCATTGTTTGATTGGCCTTGAGAAGTTGGGGATTAGTTTGGTAGACACTATTCATTAAATTAGCCCAAGTAGTTTGGTTCGTCTCTGTGGAATCTTCGGCTAAATTGTAGTTATGACCGTATAAATTATCATAACCCATCCACGAAGCTAATGTGACCCCTGGTGTACTACCAACAAACCAGTTATCACGGAAGTTATTCGAAGTTCCGGTTTTACCAAAGGCATTCTTGTAATTAAAGTTTAATTGGTAAGTTAAGGATGAAGCTGTTCCTTGTTCAATAACTCCGTGCATCATGTGTTGCATGATATAAGAGGTCCCTTTTTGGAAGACGCGCTGTTTTTTGGTTTTGTGTTGATAAATAACATGGTGATTAACATCAGTAATCTTGGAAATATAATACGGATTAACATGGACACCTTGATTGGCAAAAGTAGAAAACGCACTGGCTTCTTGTTCAACACTGAAACCATTACGAGTCCCACCTAAAGAAATACCTAGTTCGTGATATTCTCGGTTACTTAAAGCTAAGCCCATTTTATCCATATAAGTTTTGGGATTAACTTTTTGCTGTAACTTCTGGTACAACTGGACTGCTGGAATGTTTAATGATTGCTCTAAAGCTTTGTCAGCCGGCACAAATTTATTACCGATGGTATCGTCAAAATCGGTTGGCGCATATTTGCCAAATTTAACTTTAAAGTCCGCAATTAGACTCTTACTACCAATGAGTCCATTTTCAATGGCGGGCGCGTAAACTAACATTGGCTTAATGGAAGATCCAGGTGAACGCAGCGTATCAAAAGCGTGGTTGAGTTGGTTCTTTTTAAAATCACGGCCACCCACGAAACTTAAGACCGCACCAGTCTTGTTGTCTAGCAAAATGCTACCATTTTGCACGGGTTCTTGCACCTTAACATTGACACCAGTATTCGGATCTTTGGCGGTTGATTGATGTGTGGTTCCCAATAAGTCGGCATTTTGAGCAAACGCAGTTTGCATATTATCATATAAATCTTTATTAATGGTTGAATGAATATGGTAGTCATGTTCACTCATCATTTGGTTGGCTTTTTGATAATAGACTTGATATAAATCTTTGTCATGCGTAACTTGGTGATAACTTAATTTATTTTCTGTCGCCAATTGGTGCATCAACTTGACCCGTAATTTATCAGTCAGTAAATTATACAGATACCCATATTTAATTTTGGTTTTTGGCGCAGCCTGATGGGCAATGAATTGACTGGAGAGATCAACTTTTTTGGCAGTTAAATACTGTTGATGCGTAATATCACCACTGCGATACATTCTAAACAAAACAATATCTTTACGTTTTAAACCAAGCTTTAAGTTTTGTTTTAAATGACCGCTTTGGTCAAACGGAGTATAAACTGAAGGACTTTGTGGTAGACCAGCAATAAAAGCAGCTTGAGCTAAGCTTAAATTGGCTGCGGAGGTATTAAATAAACCTTCTGCAGCAGCTTCTACACCGGCAATATTTTGGCCACGGTTATTGCGGCCTAAAGGTATGACATTTAAGTAGGATTCTAAAATTTGCGATTTGGAAAAATGCTTTTCTAAACGGGTAGCTAGCAAAATTTCAGTCGCTTTCCGTTTCCAAGTGGTTTCTGATGAAAGGATTTGCATTTTTACTAATTGCTGCGTTAAAGTGGAACCTCCAGTTTGCGTTCCGTAACCCGTAATTTGCCCCAAGATGGCGCGAATCACTGATTTTGGAACGACGCCGTGATGTTGATAAAAGTTTTCATCTTCTGTGGCAACGACGGCCTTTTTAAGATAAGGCGAGATTTGATTAAACTTGACCGGTTGGCGTTTGGTATCTGAAGGAACCCGCTCCATCTTGACATTATTGGCAAAATAAAGCGTCGTCGATTGATCGACTTTTTCAATTTGATTTTTTAAACTAGTATAACTAGGAATCGGTTCACGGCTAATAATAGCAGTTAAATAGCCGCCACCAATTCCTGCTCCTAAGCCAATGACTAAAATACCAGCGACAAAAAGTACTAAAAATAGTTTCCGAATAACGCTGATGCCAAGGGTAATCCGTCCGGTCCAAGTAGTTGGTAAATCGTCGGGGTCTACCACCCGATTGGAATTTGGAGTCGGGGCGCTTGGTGTTGGCTGTGGTGCAGGCTGCGAACGAAAATGATTTTGGGAATGAACTCCAATTGGTTGATCAGTTTCTAAAAAATGGTTACGGAGCTTATTAAAAAGCCGGTCCCACCATGAATCTTGATTTCTCACAAAAAAACCTACCTTTGGCTATAATTTAGTTCTTGATAGTCCTAGAATTATTTGGGCAATAATAAATCTATTCTAATTATTATACAACAAGATAATTCATCTGATGACAATGATTAAAATCTAAAGTATATCTTCAGCAGATAATATGCTATCATTAATCTAATTTACTAGCTAGCAGTCAATAGCTTGATAATTGGTTTTTAGTTAAACCTGTTATTGAGCTTTTTGTTTAGGAGGCGTTAAAACGTGAATAAAGAAGCAAAACGGGCCATTTATATTCTAGTAGTGGGAAACTTTTTAATTTGTTTGGGAATTAGTTTGGTGATTCCCGTTCAGCCTTATATTAAGAAAGCTTATGATTTAACGACAACTGACGTGGGAATTATGAGTTCGTTATACGCTTTGGCGCAATTTATTGTGTCCCCGATTATGGGCCGGATTTCTGATCGTGTCGGACGTAAGCCAGTGATTTTAACAGGCTTAGTCTTATATATGTTTTCTGAATTTTTGTTTGCGGTGTCGAACTATTTTTGGTTATTTAATGTTTCACGTATTATTGGCGGTATCTCAGCAGCCATGTTTGTCCCAACTTCAATGGCCATGGCTGCTGATATGACCAATCAACAGCAACGTGCCAAAGTCATTGGTTGGATTTCCGCGGCTTTTAGTGGGGGGTTAATTTTAGGACCCGGAATTGGGGGCTTGCTTGCTAATGTTACTTATAAATTACCCTTTTGGGCCGCAGGAGTCTTGGGGTTAATCAGTAGTATTTTTACCTTCTTTTGTTTACCTAATGTCAAAACCACTACGCAAAAAGCTGTTGCCAAAATTAATTGGCGGACTTTTATGACTCCTATTTTATTGATTTTATTTGTCATGATTTTTATCTCATCATTTGGTTTGCAGGGCTTTGAAAGTATTTATAGTATTTATGTTAATCAAGTTTTTCATTTTAACATGAGCTCAATTGCTTTAGTCTTAACTTTAAATGGAATTATTTCCCTCTTTTTTCAGGTGGTTTTGTTTGATTGGTTAACTCGCTCTGTTGGCGAAATTCGCCTAATTGCGATTTGCTTTTTGTTAGGCTCAGTAGCCACTTTATGGATCACACAAACACATAATCATGTAGTAGTGATTATTGCTACTTTGATTGTCTTTACGGCTTTTGATTTGTTGCGGCCCTCGATTACGACGGTTCTGACGAAGATGAGTCATGCTAATCAAGGTTTAATTAATGGTCTTAATACGTCCTTGACGAGTGTGGGTAACGTCGTTGGCCCGTTAGTTTCGGGGATGTTGATGGATTGGCGAGCTAATAGTCCGTATCTATTGGTGACAATTATTTTATTCATTTCTTTTGTGATAACGTTAATTGTACAAAGGGTGGCTGTTTTACAAAAATCTAAAGAATAGAACAAAAAAGAGATTGGGCATCGAAGAAATTTTCATAATGAAATATGAATAATTTTTTCTTAGATCACTGCAAAAGTTAAACGTATTTTATTAGATTTAACTTTGAAGTGTCTTTAATCCCAATCTCTTTGTGTTCTTTATTTACATAAGCGCCACAAGGCATCTGCATAAATGGCGGTGGCAGTTAGTAGGTTGTCTAAAGTAATATATTCATTAGCTTGGTGCATGACATTAGCGGCTCCTGGCATTAAAGCGCCAAAGGCGACGCCACGTTCTAGTAAGCGGCCATAGGTTCCACCGCCGACGGTCATCGGTTTACTTTGATAATCACCAGTTTGATTTTGATAGGCAGTTAATAATTCTTTGACTAGTGGGTCATGAGCTTCCACAAAATGTGGTTCTTGAGCATGGGCAGCCAATTTGACGGTAGCCTTAGGAATAGCTGTTTGATATTGTGTGGCTATTTTATCAGCAGTGATGCCTTTAGGATAACGGACATTAACGATAATTTGGCCACCTTGGTTCAGTTGATATTCAAAAATATCGGGACTTTGACTTAAAGCACCCATTGTTACGTCTTGATGGTTAATACCTACTTTTTTGCCCAGATAGTCTAGATGAAAGTTGTCAACAATAGTTTGAAGAAAGTCGTGTCCAGGCTGATCTAATGGCAAGTTAATTAACAAGTTGGCTAGAAAAGTGGCGGCATTTAAACCATTTTCTGGTTCCATCGCGTGGGAACCTTGACCGATTAATTTGAGTGTGACAATTTGATCTTGAATTAAAGCATTGCCTTGTAATTTTGGGTTTTGTTTCAAGTATTGATTAAAAGCATTAACGACTTTGGAACTGTCCAGTGTTTGAATTTGACAAGTTGCACTTTGCGGAACCATGTTAGGCCGTAAACCACTGTTGAAACTAATTAAAATTTGTTCACCTTCACTGGTTTGGGGGGCAAAGTGTAGTTCATATGAAGCAATGCCTTTTTCGCCATTAATTACAGGAAATTCACCGTCTGGTGAAAATCCCAGATCCGGGAGTGGTTCAACTTCTAAATAACGGTTAACACCTCGCCACTGATTTTCTTCATCAGTTCCGAAGATTAATCGAATAGTCTTTTGAGGCTGAAAATTTTGGTCTTTTAAAATTTTTAAGGCATAGTAAGCTGCTAATGCGGGGCCTTTATCGTCTAAAGTACCACGACCAAATAATTTATCGTCTACTTGGGTTAACAAAAAAGGATCGCTGTCCCAGCCTTCTCCAGCAGGAACGGTATCCATATGGGCAAAGATACCTAAAATTTTTTCGCCTTGACCGTATTCAATGTGCCCCCCTAAGTTATCGACATTTTTAGTTGTAAAGCCATCCCGTTCACCCAGAGCTAGCATTTGCTGTAAAGCTTTGGCCGGACCAGGTCCTAAGGGAAAAGTAGAACTTTGATGGTCTTCATCGCTGGCACTATTAATGGCCACTAATGTTTGTAAATCATTTAAAATTGCTGTTTGATAATTGGTTGCTAATTGTTTCCAATTCATAATAAACCTCCTGTTGTTCAATCAATCATTACTAATATAGCAGATTTCAACTGTGGTATTTACCACCAAATATTATTTTTTAAAGCAGTGAGGTTATTAGCGACCAAATCGGTATAAGTGATCGCTGGTAAGTTAGAAACTTGGTGGGCGCTTGGTGGGCGGTTAGCATTAGAGCGTAGAGCTTGTTGAGTATTAATATCAATCGGATGATTCAAATTATTAATTAAGGGATCCGTTGTGGTTAGTTGTGGATTCAAATCTGGGTTGGCCGCTAAGACCAATAAATTTTTCAGTTTGATCCAGCCTTGATTATTGATTTGGGCCCAATTATGGCCATCAATATTTTGCAAGGCAGTGATTTGATAAGCTTGATTACAGTTTAAACTGCCTTTTTGGGCAGCTTTAGTAGCCGGCTGTAAATATAAATTGCGATTAACTTTGTTATTTTCGGGGATAACTGTTTGATTTAAAAAGGGAGCAAGATTGGCAACAAAGTCACTTTGTACTAAACCATTAGCAGTAATAAAACGATTGTTATCAATTTGTAAGTAATTGTCGTTATTCCAGCGCACAATTTTTTGGACATGAACGGTGTCATTGGGCTGTAACATGCCTTTTTGTGGTGACTGTGGGTAAGGATTTTCCCAGATTATTTGTGGATTTTGACTAATCAAAGTGGCGTCAAAACTCACGTTACTTTGATTAGCTTGGCGTTTTAATTGTTGATAATAACTAGCCCGCGCCGGAAAATTAGTCACTACCCCATCAATGGGCAGATTAACAAGCCAATTCCATTGCTTGGGATTTTCAGTCATTTCATCCCAGACAAAGACCTGTTGCCCAATGGCGTGCAATTGACTAATTAATTCCGGGGTTAGTAAAGCTGAAGAGACGTTAACTGCATTGGTATGTGTGAAAACGTCAAAATTTAAACGTCCCAGACTTCCGGCAATAAAAATTCGTGGGATTTGGGGCGCGAGTTGTTGCATATTCTTTAAACTATCAATTGAAAAAGAGTGAACCATAATGCGGGACTGCATGTGGTACTTATTGATAGCATTAACTAAGAGTTGTTCCATATTTTGGGGATTGTTATGCTTAGTTTTTTTAGTTTCAATTAAAAACTTAACGTTAGGGTTATTTTGGTAATGGCTAAACAACTGCTCAATTGTATAAATATTTTGACCGTTACTTTGCTTGAGTTGTGTCAGCTGGCTAGCCGGATGTTGGGAGACGATTAAATTGGCGCCAGTTACTCGCTGCAAATTACGATCGTGAGAAATGATCAATTGATTGTCACTAGATTCATGAACGTCTAATTCAACCCATTGCGCACCATCACTAAAGGCCGCATCAATACTAGCAAAAGTTTCTTCGGGGGCCTTTAACGGATCGCCACGATGACCAACCACAATAAAACCGGTATTAAAAATTAGACTAATTAATAGTAGAATAGAAAAGAAAGATTTTTTAAACACAGACTGTAACCTCTTAAAGGAGCGGATTTTTTGCACGATTATCAAACTTTAGATTTAATTGAACAGATTACGCGAAATGATGGCAGTCGTTATTATGAAATTGCCAATATGTTTATGAATGGGCGCGCGGAGTTAGCTGCGGAACGGAAAATGATTAAAGAAGTCCGCATTTTGCAGCTAAATATTCCACATTCGACAGCTGTTCAAGTCTATGAAGACTATATTAATAAAACATATACTTTTCCTAAAGAAGATTTTGATCATTGGCAGGAATGGGAAAAGCCCGCTGGCCCCATTAAAACTGCCTTTGAACAAATTTTACATGCTAATAACATTAACTAAGATTATATGATAATACTTTTAATAAGTCATCGGTGGAACTAAATTAACCAGAGGGGGAAAAGTATGTCAGAAGAAATTCAGATAATCCATACTAACGACTTGCATTCACATTTTGAAAATTTTCCCAAAATTGAGCGGTTCATTCAACAACAACGAACGTCAGCCAAGCAGGCGGGGCAAACGCTGCTTTTGTTTGATTTGGGTGATGCTTCGGATCGGCAGCATCCCTTAACTGAAGCGACTAAAGCGCAAGCTAATGTTCAATGGATGAATCAATTACATTATGATGGAGTGACGATTGGTAACAGTGAAGGTCTATATTATCGCCATCAAGATTTAGAACATATGTATGATCAAGCTAATTTTGATGTGATTTTAGGTAATTTGAAAGAAAAAAATGGCCTGCCCCCAGCATTTGTGCAAGATTATAAGATTCTACAAACTTCCAAGCAAACGAAAATTGGTGTCTTAGGCTTGACGGCACCTTATACCTTAACGTATCCCTTAGCTGGTTGGCAAATTCAAATGGTTGATGAAGTTTTACCAAACTTGATTCAAACCGTGCGGCCACAGGTGGATGTCTTAATCTTATTGTCGCATTTAGGTTTGCCAATAGATCAACGCTTGGCTCGGCAATATCCACAATTAGATTTGATTATTGGTTCGCATACGCATCATTTGTTACCGCAAGGTCAATTAATTGATCATACATTATTAACAGCTGCTGGCAAGTATGGGCAACACGTTGGGACCGTGACTTTAACTTTGGCTGATCATCAACTAATTAAACAACAAGCCCAAACAGTGACGGTAGCTCAAATGCCAAGTCAAGACGACGACCAAGCTGTGATTGCTAAGTATGAAGATCAGGGACACCAGTTACTCCGTCAACAAAAAATCGCCAACTTACCGTTCACCTTAACGCAAGATCCTTTTGCCAAGCAGGCAGCTTTAAAACTCACACTACAGGCTTTGTTGGAACGAACTCAGGTGCCAGCGGCAATGCTAAATAGTGGCTTGTTTTTGACAGATTTATCTGCGGGGGTAATTACAGCGGACGATTTGCATCGCCAATTACCGCATGCCATTCATTTAATGATTACCAAATTAAAGGGGCGAGATTTTTGGCGCTTTATCATGGAAGTAGAAAAGAATCGTAATTTTTTGCGGAACTTTCATCAAAAAGGAATGGGCTTTCGTGGCAAAATTTTTGGTGAAATTTTCTTTTCAGGCGTAGAATTTGATGCAACAACTAACCGCGTATTTTATTGCGGTCAAGAAATTCAACCACAAAAAGAGTATCAAATTGCTTTACTGGATCATTATTTGTTTATTCCTTTTTTCCCTACTTTGCAAATTGTTGGTCAGAATACGATTTTGTACCCTGATTTTTTACGGGAAGTGTTAGGGAAGTATTTGCAACAAAAATTTCCATTAATAAAAGAAGGTGATTAGTATGCCAGAGAAAAAGAGCGTTACTGTAGCGACGAAAAAAAAATCGATTCTGAGTCGCAGTATTGAACATGCCATTGCTGTGACAAATGATGAGTTATCAGACGAGGCGGAACAATCAGCGGCTGAAGTTTTACAGATTAGTCCTGAACAGATTAAAATCAATCAAGAACCGTATTTGATTGTCACTAACCACCAGAATGGTTTGGATTTAAATCGGCTGGCGCTACGTTATAATTCCGTTTTACAAAAGTACGATTATATTGTCGGCGATTGGGGCTACGGGCAATTACGCTTACGGGGGTTCTATGATAATAATCGAATTCATGCCAAGATTGATCAAAAGATTAATACACTGCAGGATTATCTGTTAGAATATTGTAATTTTGGCTGTGCTTATTTTGTCTTAGAGCGGGAACAAAAGGCCCCCGAAGTTCATAAACAGCTGATTAAAAAGCGTAATATTCAAAAAAAGTATGCGAATCAGCATAAAGTTAAAACAACGGCGCAACAGTTTAAGCGCCGTTCACTAAAGAAAACGCCTGTGGTTCATTCACGGGGAAAAGTTACTAAAAAATCCAATTTTAAAATTCGAAATCTTAAACAACAAGGATAAATGAAGTATGAAATATCAAGGCTATTTAATTGATTTGGACGGAACAATGTATCGGGGGCGGCAAAAAATTGCTGCCGCCGCACGCTTTATTACGCGATTACAGCAACAACAGATTCCGTTTGCTTTTTTGAGTAATAATACTACCAAAACGCCACAGCAGGTGGCTGATAATTTACGTGTTAATCATCAGATTAAGGTGACACCGCAGCAAATTATTACCCCGGCAGCAGCGAGTGCTGATTATATTCAACACCATCAACTTTCGGCAGCAAATACTTGTTTCGTGATTGGTGAATGGGGCTTAAAGTCGGCACTTTTTCAAGCTGGTATTCAGTATTCAGAGGTCAATCCTGATTATGTAGTAGTGGGGTTAGACACAGATTTAACTTACCATAAATTAGAAGTAGCTACGTTGGCGATCAAAAATGGTGCGCAATTTATTGGAACCAATGCGGACACTAATTTGCCCAATGAACGTGGATTAGTCCCTGGAGCGGGGTCAATTGTTTCTTTTGTGGAAACTTCGACACAACAAAAAGCTATTTATATTGGTAAACCGGAACGGACGATTGCTGATTTTGCTTTGAAACAATTAGGTTGGCAACGCCAACAAGTGGCCATTATTGGTGATAATTATCATACAGATATTGAATGTGGTTTTAATTCCGGAATTGATACAATCTTAGTTTATACAGGGGTCAGTACGCCAGCACAAGTGGCACAATATGCGCGCAAACCAACTTATCAAATTGCTAGTTTGGATGAGTGGCGTGTGGATTGATGATATTAAACCTCAATTTTTTGGTAGTTAGTTTAGTTTTTATTTTAACGTCGGCTGTGATCGTGACGATTTTAGGCAGTTTTTTGATTTTTTGGTGTGACTTACATTATTTACAATTAAATTTGGTAGTGCACCTTTCTAATCATCAAATTTGGCATAATTATGGTCAAATTATGCTGTACTTAATTAATCCGTTAAAAAAACATTTGGTATTGGCTAACTTTTTTAGTTCGGCTCAGGGCTTGGAACATTTTCGAGAGGTCAAGGAGCTGTTTTTATTAGTGGGCTTAGTATGGCTGTTCAGTGGAGCAATCATTATTTGGTGGCAAAAGCACCACCAATTATTACCTTTAATGACGATTAATTTGCAATGGTTGCGAATTTTAGGAGTAGTGCCGTTAATCTTAGGGGCATTGGCTGGTTTAGATTTTGATGGCTTTTTTGTAGTATTTCACCAGCTTCTTTTTCGCAATAATGATTGGTTGTTTGATCCGTTAAAAGATCCGGTTATTAATATTTTGCCAGATACCTTCTTTTTACATTGCTTTATACTAGCATTTCTAGTTTTTGAATTATTGGTATTAATAAGCTTATATTGGCAACATTGTTATGCCCAAAAAAGACTAAAATCATAATAAAAAAGGCTGAATTCTATCAATTAGAAGAATTCAGCCTTTTTTAATAGTTTTTATTTAGTTGATTTGGCCCGAAGCATGCCCACGACGGCAGGCAGTACCGAAATGACGATAATTGCCAGTACAATCATGGAAAAATGCTCTTGAACGAAGGGCAAGTTGCCAAAAAAGTGCCCACAAATTAAACAAATACTAACCCAGATAAAAGAACCGATGAAGTTATAGTGCAAGAAACGTCGATACTTTAATGCGCCACTGCCGGCTACAAAAGGTACAAACGTGCGAACTATTGGAATAAATCGGCCCATAGCGATGGCTTTACCACCATGTTTATCAAAAAATGTTTGAGCTTGATTGATATATTCGGGTTTAACCAGTTTATGAAACCAAGCTTTTCCTTGCAGCCAATGATTGAGATACTTACTAATTGAATAATTACAAGAATCACCACCCATGGCAGCCAGCAGAAAGAGTAAAAATAATAACCAAACATTAAGCCCACTAGCTTTGTTGGCTGCTAAAGCGGCAGCAGCAAATAAAAGTGAGTCACCGGGTAAAAATGGAAGAATGACTGCTCCAGTTTCGATAAAAATAATCAAAAATAAAATAATGTAAGACCAGTTACCAAATTGGTTAACCAACCCAGCAAGGTGTTTGTCGACATTCATTACAAAATCAATTAGTTGCATAAAGACTCCTTAATTTTTGCTTTTGATGTATATTTTACTGGTTGCTAGTGAGAAGTTCCATAAAAACTTAATTGAACATGGAAGAACTGTGCATTAAACGACTATTCTTCGGATTGATTGCCTCAACAGCAGAATTAACGGCAATGGTGCCTTCACTAAATCCTAAAGTAATTAGGCGCTGCTTCCCCGGATAGCTAACGACATCGCCGGCAGCATAAATATTAGGACGATTGGTTCGCATTTTGGAATCAACTTGAATAAACGGGCCTTGAAGTTTAAGCTCCCAATTTCTTAAAAGACGTGAATCACTCATAATGCCATAGTTAACTAATAATTTGTCAACATTAATAGTCTCTACTTGATTTTGTCCCACTTCTTTATAGCTAACAGTTAGTTGCTGATTGTCAGCTAACACAAGGTTAGTGATTATTTTGGGCGTTAATAGTTGAATGGTAGATTCTTTTAAAGCCTGGACACTAGATTCTAACGCACGAAATTGATCTCTGCGATGTAAGAGAAAAGTTTTATGTGCAATTTTGTTGATTGTTAAGGCCCAATCTACGGCAGTATCACCACCTCCAGCTATCAACACTGTTTTGTTCTGATAAGAATTAATATCTTGAACAAAGTAGTCTAACTGATGGCCTTCGAGTTTTTGATCATAGTCAAAGGCTAATTTGCGCGGCTTGAAAGGACCATTGCCGACGGTGATGATGACGGCTTTAGCGAAAATATCTTGACGATTAGTTACTAATTGATAAATATCATCTTGTTTAACTATATTATTGACAATGGTATTTAATCGCTTAGTATACTGAATTTGGGTTCCAGTTTGAATTAGATCATCAATCAAACCTTGACCAGTAATGCCAAATTTGCCAGCAACATCGTAAATCTTTTTTTGCGCATATAAGTTGCGTGGTTGGCCTCCTAGATTAGGCATTCCTTCAATTAAGACTGCATCTAAGCCCCGCATAGCAGCGTAATAAGCAGTAAAAATCCCGATTGGCCCTCCACCAATAATTGCGACATCAAACGTTTTATCTTTCATAAGTAGCACCTCAAATATAATTACATTGGTTAATATTATATGTTAATCTTAGTAAAGAGGTAATAATTTTATGGATTTAACGATAGGCCAGGTTGTCTCAGGAACCGTTACGGGAATTAGATCTTATGGTGCATTTGTCCAAATAAAGGATAGTAATCGACAAGGATTAATTCATATTTCGGAATTTCGGAATGGTTATGTTGATGATATTTCTGAGCTTTTACATTTGGGACAGGTAATTCAAGTGCGTATCCTAAATATTGATGAATATGATGAAAAAATCAGTTTATCATTACGAGCATTAAAGCCAGTTTTATATGATAGTCAACATTATAATCGAAAAAGTTACTGGACCGATCAACAAAAGAACATCGGTTATCATACAATTGCCAGGCATAAAGAGGCTTGGATTAAGGAAGAACTACAGAAAATTGAAAAAAAATCAAAAAAATGTCAAAAAGGGGTTGCAAAAGGGTAAAAAAGTTGATAATATATTTTCTGTTGTCAATGAGTCATGCGCGTCACTGTTAAGCAAATAAAAAAAACAGTTGACAAGCTCATGATAAGATGATAAACTAAATGAGCCACTTAATCAAGTGGTAATCAACAAAAAGTTAAGTAGATCTTTGAAAACTGAACAAAGTTTCTTTAAAAGCCAAGTGCTGGGTTCTTGAAAAAGAACCTGTCAATTTAAAAGTAATAAAGAAGACAAAGAACGTTAGAGTTCTAAGTCTGAGTCAACAAACTAACAAAAAATGAGAGTTTGATCCTGGCTCAGGACGAACGCTGGCGGCGTGCCTAATACATGCAAGTCGAGCGAGCAGAAGTAACGGAATACCTTCGGGTAGGAAGATATGGACGCGAGCGGCGGATGGGTGAGTAACACGTAGGTAACCTGCCCTTTAGCGGGGGATAACAATTGGAAACAGTTGCTAATACCGCATAAAGTGCTTAATCACATGATTAAGGAATGAAAGACGGTTTCGGCTGTCACTAAAGGATGGACCTGCGGCGTATTAGCTAGTTGGTGAGGTAAAGGCCCACCAAGGCGATGATACGTAGCCGACCTGAGAGGGTAATCGGCCACATTGGGACTGAGACACGGCCCAAACTCCTACGGGAGGCAGCAGTAGGGAATCTTCCACAATGGACGAAAGTCTGATGGAGCAACGCCGCGTGGATGAAGAAGGTTTTCGGATCGTAAAATCCTGTTGTTGAAGAAGAACGTGCTTGAGAGTAACTGCTCAAGTAGTGACGGTATTCAACCAGAAAGTCACGGCTAACTACGTGCCAGCAGCCGCGGTAATACGTAGGTGGCAAGCGTTGTCCGGATTTATTGGGCGTAAAGGGAGCGCAGGCGGTTTGAAAAGTCTGAATGTGAAAGCCCTCAGCTTAACTGAGGAAGTGCATCGGAAACTGTCAAACTTGAGTGCAGAAGAGGAGAGTGGAACTCCATGTGTAGCGGTGAAATGCGTAGATATATGGAAGAACACCAGTGGCGAAGGCGGCTCTCTGGTCTGTAACTGACGCTGAGGCTCGAAAGCATGGGTAGCGAACAGGATTAGATACCCTGGTAGTCCATGCCGTAAACGATGAGTGCTAAGTGTTGGGAGGTTTCCGCCTCTCAGTGCTGCAGCTAACGCATTAAGCACTCCGCCTGGGGAGTACGACCGCAAGGTTGAAACTCAAAGGAATTGACGGGGGCCCGCACAAGCGGTGGAGCATGTGGTTTAATTCGAAGCAACGCGAAGAACCTTACCAGGTCTTGACATCTCCTGAAAGCTGTAGAGATACAGGGTTCCCTTCGGGGACAGGAAGACAGGTGGTGCATGGTTGTCGTCAGCTCGTGTCGTGAGATGTTGGGTTAAGTCCCGCAACGAGCGCAACCCTTGTTACTAGTTGCCAGCATTAAGTTGGGCACTCTAGTGAGACTGCCGGTGACAAACCGGAGGAAGGTGGGGACGACGTCAAATCATCATGCCCCTTATGACCTGGGCTACACACGTGCTACAATGGATGGTACAACGAGAAGCGAACTCGTGAGGGCAAGCAGAACTCTAAAAACCATTCTCAGTTCGGATTGCAGGCTGCAACTCGCCTGTATGAAGTTGGAATCGCTAGTAATCGTGGATCAGCATGCCACGGTGAATACGTTCTCGGGCCTTGTACACACCGCCCGTCACACCATGAGAGTTTGTAATACCCAAAGCCGGTGGGGTAACCCTTCGGGGAGCTAGCCGTCTAAGGTAGGACAAATGATTAGGGTGAAGTCGTAACAAGGTAGCCGTAGGAGAACCTGCGGCTGGATCACCTCCTTTCTAAGGAAAAATAAACGGAAAGCAGTTGGCAAGAAACTTTGTTTAGTTTTGAGAGGTCTACTCTCAAACATTAGTACTTTGAAAACTGAATATTATGAGAAGAAAGACACCGAGAATCGAGAGATTCGAAGAAAGTAAGAAACAGTAGTAATTAAGGTTAAGATAATAAGGGCGCACGGTGGATGCCTAGGTACTAGGAGCCGAAGAAGGACGCAACGAACAGCGAAATGCTCCGGGGAGTTGTAAGTAAACGAAGATCCGGAGATATCCGAATGGGGGAACCCGGCTAAGGTAAAGCTTAGTCACACTGCGACGAAAGTTGTAAGTGAGGAAGACGTGGTGAACTGAAACATCTAAGTAGCCATAGGAAGAGAAAGAAAAATCGATTTCCTGAGTAGCGGCGAGCGAAACGGAAAGAGCCCAAACCAGAGAGCATGCTCTTTGGGGTTGTAGGACTGGGACGTGAGATAGTCGAAGATAGCTGAATCAGTTGGGAAGCTGAACCAGAGATAGTGATAGTCTAGTAGGCGAAATCAGAGACACTCTACCAGTATCCTGAGTACGGCGGGGCACGTGAAACCCCGTCGGAAGCAGGGAGGACCATCTCCCAAGGCTAAATACTCCCTAGTGACCGATAGAGAACAAGTACCGTGAGGGAAAGGTGAAAAGCACCCCGGAAGGGGAGTGAAATAGATCCTGAAACCGTGTGCCTACAAGTAGTCAGAGCTCGTTAAAGAGTGATGGCGTGCCTTTTGTAGAATGAACCGGCGAGTTACGATTGCGTGCGAGGTTAAGTTGAGAAGACGGAGCCGTAGCGAAAGCGAGTCTGAATAGGGCGAAAGCGAGTACGTAGTCGTAGACCCGAAACCAAGTGACCTACCCATGTCCAGGTTGAAGGTGCGGTAAAACGCACTGGAGGACCGAACCCACGTAAGTTGAAAATTGCGGGGATGAGGTGTGGGTAGCGGTGAAATTCCAAACGAACTTGGAGATAGCTGGTTCTCTCCGAAATAGCTTTAGGGCTAGCCTCGGAGAAGAGGATCTTGGAGGTAGAGCACTGTTTGGACTAGGGGCCCAACATGGGTTACTGAATTCAGATAAACTCCGAATGCCAAAGATCTTTCTCCGGGAGTCAGACGGTGAGTGATAAGATCCATCGTCGAAAGGGGAACAGCCCAGATCACCAGTTAAGGTCCCAAAATCCATACTAAGTGGAAAAGGAAGTGGAACTGCACAGACAACTAGGATGTTGGCTTAGAAGCAGCAACTCATTTAAAGAGTGCGTAATAGCTCACTAGTCGAGTGGTTCTGCGCCGAAAATGTACCGGGGCTAAGTATGGTACCGAAACTGTGGATGTGCATCGAAAGATGTACGTGGTAGGAGAGCGTTGTAAGCACGAAGAAGCCAGATCGAGAGGACTGGTGGAGAGCTTAGAAGTGAGAATGCCGGTATGAGTAGCGAAAGACCAGTGAGAATCTGGTCCACCGGATGACTAAGGTTTCCTGGGGAAGGCTCGTCCGCCCAGGGTTAGTCGGGACCTAAGATGAGGCCGAGAGGCGTAATCGATGGAAAACAGGTTGAGATTCCTGTACTGTTCAGTGTTGTTTGAACGATGGAGGGACGCAGGAGATGAATTGTGAGCATGCAGCTGGAAAAGCATGTCTAAGCAGCGAGTCTGGATATGAGTCAAATGCTTATAACCGCGAAGGATGAGTTGTGATAGGGAGCGAAATTAAAGTAGCGAAGCACAATAGTCACACTGCCGAGAAAAGCTTCTAGTGAGACACTGAATACCCGTACCGCAAACCGACACAGGTAGTCAAGGAGAGAATCCTAAGGTGAGCGAGAGAACTATCGTTAAGGAACTCGGCAAAATAGCCCCGTAACTTTGGAAGAAGGGGTGCTGGTGTAAGAGCCAGCCGCAGTGAAAAGGCCCAAACAACTGTTTATCAAAAACACAGGTCTCTGCAAAATCGTAAGATGACGTATAGGGGCTGACGCCTGCCCGGTGCTGGAAGGTTAAGAGGATGAGTTAGACTTCGGTCGAAGCCCAGAATTGAAGCCCCAGTAAACGGCGGCCGTAACTATAACGGTCCTAAGGTAGCGAAATTCCTTGTCGGGTAAGTTCCGACCCGCACGAAAGGCGTAATGATTTGGGCACTGTCTCAACGATAGACTCGGTGAAATTATAATACCCGTGAAGATGCAGGTTACCCGCGACAGGACGGAAAGACCCCATGGAGCTTTACTGTAGCTTGATATTGAGTTTTTGTGTAACATGTACAGGATAGGTAGGAGCCGTAGAGATCGGTACGCTAGTATCGAAGGAGGCGCTGGTGGGATACTACCCTTGTTATATGAAAGCTCTAACCCGCGCCGTTGAAGCACGGCGGGAGACAGTGTCAGGTGGGCAGTTTGACTGGGGCGGTCGCCTCCTAAACAGTAACGGAGGCGCCCAAAGGTTCCCTCAGAATGGTTGGAAATCATTCGTAGAGTGTAAAGGTAGAAGGGAGCTTGACTGCGAGACAGACAAGTCGAGCAGGGACGAAAGTCGGGCTTAATGATCCGGTGGCACCGTATGGAAGGGCCATCGCTCAACGGACAAAAGCTACCCTGGGGATAACAGGCTTATCTCCCCCAAGAGTTCACATCGACGGGGAGGTTTGGCACCTCGATGTCGGCTCATCGCATCCTGGGGCTGTAGTCGGTCCCAAGGGTTGGGCTGTTCGCCCATTAAAGCGGTACGCGAGCTGGGTTCAGAACGTCGTGAGACAGTTCGGTCCCTATCCGTCGCGGGCGTAGGAAATTTGAGAGGATCTGTCCTTAGTACGAGAGGACCGGGATGGACATACCACTGGTGTACCAGTTGTCTTGCCAAAGGCATAGCTGGGTAGCTAAGTATGGAAGGGATAAACGCTGAAAGCATCTAAGTGTGAAACCCACCTCAAGATGAGATTTCCCATTCAGTAATGAAGTAAGACCCCTCAAAGAAGATGAGGTAGATAGGTTGCGAGTGGAAGTGTAGTGATACATGGAGCTGAGCAATACTAATCGGTCGAGGGCTTAACCAAGGGTGTCGAGTAAGAACATAATATTCAGTTTTGAGAGGACTAAGGTTCTTTCAGAAGGTAAGAAGAGAGCAAGTGTGGTGGCGATAGCGAGGAGGAAACACCTGGAATCATGCCGAACACAGAAGTTAAGCTTCTCAGCGCCGAAAGTAGTTGGTGGGAAACTACCTGCGAGGATAGGTCGTTGCCATGCTGCTCTTATTATCTTGGAAGATTAGCTCAGTTGGGAGAGCGTCTGCCTTACAAGCAGAGGGTCACAGGTTCGAGCCCTGTATCTTCCATTGAGTCGCTAGCTCAGTTGGTAGAGCAACGGCCTTTTAAGCCGTGGGTCGTGGGTCCGAGCCCCACGCGACTCATTTTGCGGGTGTGGCGGAATTGGCAGACGCGCTAGATTTAGGTTCTAGTGTCCTTTGGACGTATGGGTTCAAGTCCCTTCTCCCGCACTTGCATGTTCTTTGAAATATGTTATAGTTTTATTTTTATTATGCCGACTTAGCTCAGCTGGCAGAGCATCTGTCTTGTAAACAGAGGGTCGGAGGTTCGAATCCTCTAGTCGGCATTTTGCGGAAGTAGTTCAGTGGTAGAACATCACCTTGCCATGGTGGGGGTCGCGGGTTCGAATCCCGTCTTCCGCTTTCATTATAATCACGCCGGGGTGGCGGAACTGGCAGACGCACAGGACTTAAAATCCTGCGGTAAGTGATTACCGTACCGGTTCGATTCCGGTCCTCGGCATTATAATGAGCACCCATAGCGCAATTGGATAGAGTGTCTGACTACGAATCAGAAGGTTGTAGGTTCGACTCCTACTGGGTGCATGTTTTTTTCGGGAAGTGGCTCAGTTTGGTAGAGCACCTGGTTTGGGACCAGGGGGTCGCAGGTTCGAATCCTGTCTTCCCGATTAGCTTTTTAATAGCTATGGCGGTGTAGCTCAGCTGGCTAGAGCGTCCGGTTCATACCCGGGAGGTCGGGGGTTCGATCCCCTTCGCCGCTATTAATCGGACCTTTAGCTCAGTTGGTTAGAGCAAACGGCTCATAACCGTTCGGTCGTAGGTTCGAGTCCTACAAGGTCCATAGATTTTTTATGGACTTTGTGGTAAGATTTTATTATCGCGGGATGGAGCAGTCTGGTAGCTCGTCGGGCTCATAACCCGAAGGTCGTAGGTTCAAACCCTACTCCCGCAATTTGGTCCTATGGTGTAGTTGGTTATCACGCCTGCCTGTCACGCAGGAGATCACCGGTTCAAGTCCGGTTAGGACCGTTAGATGGCTCGGTAGCTCAGTCGGTAGAGCAATGGATTGAAGCTCCATGTGTCGGCAGTTCGATTCTGTCCCGCGCCATTTTTGTTAAAGATTGCGGGTGTAGTTTAGTGGTAAAACCACAGCCTTCCAAGCTGTTGTCGCGAGTTCGATTCTCGTCACCCGCTTATGGGCCTATAGCTCAGCTGGTTAGAGCGCACGCCTGATAAGCGTGAGGTCGATGGTTCAAGTCCATTTAGGCCCATTGGAGAAGTACTCAAGTGGCTGAAGAGGCGCCCCTGCTAAGGGTGTAGGTCGCGTAAGCGGCGCGAGGGTTCAAATCCCTCCTTCTCCGTTGGAATTTTTTCCATGTTTATTGCGATTTGGAGGATTACCCAAGTGGCTTAAGGGAACGGTCTTGAAAACCGTCAGGCGTGTAACAGCGTGCGTGGGTTCAAATCCCACATCCTCCTTTATAATTATCGCGGGATGGAGCAGTCTGGTAGCTCGTCGGGCTCATAACCCGAAGGTCGTAGGTTCAAACCCTACTCCCGCAATTTGGTCCTATGGTGTAGTTGGTTATCACGCCTGCCTGTCACGCAGGAGATCACCGGTTCAAGTCCGGTTAGGACCGTTAGATGGCTCGGTAGCTCAGTCGGTAGAGCAATGGATTGAAGCTCCATGTGTCGGCAGTTCGATTCTGTCCCGCGCCATTTATGGAAGGGTAGCGAAGTCTGGCTAAACGCGGCGGACTGTAAATCCGCTCCTTCGGGTTCGGTGGTTCGAATCCACTCCCTTCCATCATAATAGGGATATAGTTCAATGGTAGAACAACGGTCTCCAAAACCGTCGATGTGGGTTCAACTCCTACTATCCCTGTTATATCCTGGCGGTATTGGTGAAGTTGGTTAACACACCGGTTTGTGGCACCGGCATACATGAGTTCGAGTCTCATATACCGCCCTTTCTTTATTGGGTTATAGCCAAGTGGTAAGGCAATGGACTTTGACTCCATTATGCGCTGGTTCGAATCCAGCTAACCCAATTTTTACCTGGCGGTATAGCCAAGTGGTAAGGCAGAGGTCTGCAAAACCTTGACCACCGGTTCAAATCCGGTTACCGCCTTTGGCTTTAGCCATGGTTTATTATTAATATTTTGCCGGTGTGGCGGAATTGGCAGACGCGCTGGATTCAAAATCCAGTTCCTGTTAAAGGAGTATCGGTTCGACCCCGATCACCGGTATCTGATGAAACAGTTAACTTAATTATGTTAGCTGTTTTTTTGTGTTTCAAAATAAATTGGTCTACATAAAAAAGAGTGCCGACGAAATACTTATCAACACTCAATATTATAGAACCTTAAAAAACAAGTCTTGTTTGGTCAGAAAATCAAACAAGACTTGTTTTTTAAAATTTGTTTATTTTAATTTTACAATTGTGCGCTTTTTTGCATTGTACGTTCACTAATAAACATGAATGGTAAATAAAATAGCACGCCGATAATGATAATTAATAATTGTACAATGACGGCACGCCAATCACCGGCAGTACATAAATAAGCATTTAAGAGGGGCGGAGTGGTCCAAGGAACTAAAACCACGACACGATTCATCCAACCAATGGCTGTGAAAAAGTAAGCAATTAAATCACCAATGACGGGCATTAAAACAAAGGGAATCATCATAGGAATATTAAAAACGATAGGATAGCCAAAGATGACGGGTTCATTAATATTAAAGATACTAGGCGCAATGGCTAATCCCGCAATTTCTTTGCTGGATTTCATTTTGGAAAAAATAAAAATAGCAATTAATAAACACAAGGTACAGCCCGTACCACCAATCATTCCGAACACATCGCGAAAAGTATAAGTCAAAATATAGGGAATATGTTTGTGTGCTTCAAAGGCTGCCATATTCTTATTCATATTGATTAATAATAATGGATCCAGTAAAGTCCCATTGATAACTGTTTGGTGAATACCTAAAGTAAAGAGAAAGTTTCCTACACTATAGATAAAAAGCATCCCCGGTAAGCTAGTTGTAAAGCCGCGTAATGGTTCTTGAATTAAGTTGGTAATCAGGTCAATCAAGTTAGTTTTACCGAAAACCATCAATAGGGCGGAAATGAGTGCAAAAATACTTAAAGTTAAGATAGAGGGAATCAAGTCGTTAAACGAAGCGGCTACCGCTGGCGGAATATTTTCCCCGAGATGAATTTTTAAATGTTTAATATTTGATAAACCAATAAATAATTCGGTTGCTAATAATCCAATAATAATGCCAGAGAACATTCCTGTGGTGCCCAAGTTAGTATAAGATAAGCCACCGGTGACGTTAATATTTTTCGTACTGTGGGCAATGGTTAACTTAACTGTAGCGGGCATCATAATAATTAAGCTAGCTAAGGAAATAATAGCCGCAAGAATTCCGTTCTTATACTTTTTATTAACTGATAAGGTATAACCAATTGCTGGTGCTAAAACTAATCCGGCAATGTTTAAGGTCCCGTTGCTAATGTCACTGCCCCAAATTTGTAAATTGGCTAAGGTTTTGCCATGAGCAAATAGAGGAAAGACTACATTATTCATTAAGACACCTAAGCCAGCTAAAATGAAGAGGGGCATGATTGTGGCAAAAGCATCTCGCAAAGAGCGTAAGTGAACTTCATTACCAATTTTGACAGAAATTTCAGTAAATTTATCAAAAAAGCGTTTGCCACGACTTTTATTTGCTGAAGCAGTTTGAGCCATTAAAACAACCTCCTTATGGTTAAATCTGATTGAAGAATATTTGCTCGTGTTTCACTGTTGGTCTATTTACAATTAAAATAATTGATTACCATTGGATTGGATTACTTTTTGCAGCCAGTGATAACTTTTTTTGGGGACCCGTTTTAAATCTTTGAGATCATGATTCGTGCGATTGACATAAACAACGCCATAACGTTTATCCACATTGCCTTGGGAACTTGGAATATCAATTAACCCCCAACCCAAATAACCAATAACGTGAGCTCCATCTTGGACTGCTTGTTTCAAGGCCACCAAATGTTGGCGATGGTAGTTAATACGGTAATAGTCATTAATTTCGTGTTGACCATCCCAACTTTCACGGACCCCAAGACCATTTTCAATTGGGAAAATCGGTAAGTGAGTGCGGTTAGCTAAGTCCATTAAAATACCATAAAAACCTTGGGGATCAATTTGCCACTGCCATTCATTAGTTTGTAAATAAGGATTATGCGCATGACCTACGGAACCAAAGTCATTAGGAATAGTCCCAACGGGGATTTTAGAGCTGTCTAGGCAAGAGGTTGCATAATAGCTAAAACTGATAAAATCACTACGGGTTTGTTTGATTTCAGCTAGCTCACTAGTTTGTAAAATGTCTTCTAAGTGTTGTTGCTTCATAAAGGCCACTACTTCGTCTGAATATTGTCCTTCAGTAAAAATGCGCAAAAGATTATAATCTGTAAATTCTTTAAATTTTCTAACTGCGGCCACATCTTGTGGATTAGCAGTAGCGGGATAAATTTCTTGGAAAGCTTCCATTCCGCCAATTTTTAAATCAGGATAATTTTGATGAATAAAGTTAGCGATACGCGCATGAGCTAAAGCTAAATTATGTTGAATTTGAAACAGTTCACGAGTAGTTTTTTGCCCCTTTAAGTAGCCACTACAATGAAAGGCTTCTTGGGTACTATATAAATTTTGTTCGTTAAACGTGAGCCAATATTTGACTTGTGAAGAAAACTCAATCACCATTTGTTGACCGTAAGTCACAAAATTGTCAACCACATGTTTGTTCACAAAGCCATTATATTTTTGTGCTTGCTTTAAAGGCATGTCAAAATGATATAAGCAAATCATCGGTTGAATACCATTTTTAAGTAATTCATCAATTAAGTCATGATAAAATTTGAGACCTTGTTTATTAAACTGGCCTTCGCCATCAGGTTGCACACGACTCCAAGAGATTTGAAAACGATAGAAGTTCATTCCTAAATCCTTCATTAAGGCAATATCTTCGGGATAGCGGTGATATTCATCAATGGCTACCGACCAATCAGAATTGTTGGGGCCACTGGGGCGTAGGTCATAAACAGAAGCGCCTTTGCCACCTTCGTTAGCTGCACCTTCAGTCTGCATACTAGAGGTAGAATTACCCCAGAAAAAGTTATCTGGTAACTGTGTCATAATTTATACTCCTTTTTTGTAATCGCTAACATTTAAAACCACTTTTAAGTATAGACATTTATTTTTAAATGTAAATACTTTTTATTGAATCTTTCAATGGCCTAGTGGAGAGTGATAAACTTAATTCAAGTGATAAAAAGGTGGGATCAGTTGATGGCACAAAAACCTAAATATTTAATCATTGCTGCAACTTTAAAAAAACGGATTCAAAACGGAACGTATTTACCGGGAACACCTTTTCCACAGCAAAGTAAATTGGCTCAAGAATTTCAAACTAGTCGCGTAACAGTTCGCAAAGCCATTGAACAGTTGATAAAGGTTGGCTTGGTCTATACTCAGCGAGGAGCGGGGACTTTTGTTCGAACTACCGTGTTAAAAACTTCTCACTTTGATCGTGCAGTGGATCAATATATTGGTACGACTAAATTAGTTGGTGATCAAAGTCGTGTGACCAGTCAAATTATTCAATTTCAAATTCGCTATCCTAATGCTGAAGAGTGTCAGTTACTAAATTTGACACCGCACGAAATGGTTTATGATATTCAACGCCAACGTTTAGTCGATCGCGAACCCTATGCTTTGGAGTATACAAAAATGCCAGTCAAAATTGTGCCCGGCATCGATGAAACGGTTTTAAAGGCTTCAGTCTATCGTTACATTGAAACCACGTTGCATCAAAAAATTGGTGCTGCTTACCGTAAGATTAGTGCTGCAAAAGCCACGGCAGCTGACCAACAGTATTTAGCTTGTCAAAATTCTGATCCCATTTTGCGTTTGCGTCAGGTCGTTTTTTTAGAAAATAATGTTCCGTTTGAATTGTCTGAAACACATCATCGATATGATAAAGAGCAAATTACAGTTTATCTGCCAGGACATACTAAGTGACGCTACTAATTTATTAAGAATGCAACATTAATTAAAATTAATTATAGCTATTTTTAAATTAATAAAAATTAAAAGATAAGCTATTTCTATAAAACCATTCTTGACAAAATAGGATTTAATGCTATTCTTTAAATTAAATAAAAATTAAAAAGAGAGGTAAGTAAGATGGCTAAAGTAAAAGCATCAGAGGTTGATTTTAATAATTTAGGATTTAATTACTTAGACTTACCTTATCGCTACCAGGCAACTTACAAAGATGGTCAATGGCAAGATGAAGGTTTGGTCACCGAAAGTGATGTAACAATTAATGAGGATTCAACGGCCTTACACTACGGACAATCAGTTTTTGAAGGTTTAAAAGCTTATCGTACTAAAGATGGTCATGTGCAATTATTCCGTCCCGATCAAAATGCGCAACGAATGCAAAACAGTTGTCAGCGTCTGTTGATGCCACAAGTACCAACTGACATGTTTGTAGATGCTGTGAAACAAGTGGTGAAGGCGAACATTGATTTTGTGCCACCTTATGGTAACGGAGCAACGTTATATTTACGACCAATTATGATGGGTGTTGGCGGCATGATTGGTGTACATCCGGCAACTGAATATATTTTTCGGATTTTTGCAATGCCAGTTGGTAATTACTTTAAAGGTGGTTTAACACCAACTAATTTCACCACTTCGCAATATGATCGGGCAGCGCATAAAGGAACTGGACAAAGTAAAGTTGGTGGTAACTATGCTGCTAGTTTAATGCCTGGTGACGCTGCGCAAAAGCATGGTTTTTCCGATTGTGTTTATCTGGATCCGGTTAATCATGAAAAGATTGAAGAAGTTGGATCAGCCAATTTCTTTGGAATTACGAAAGATGGTACGTTTGTGACACCAAAATCACCATCTATTTTACCGAGTGTTACCAAATATTCACTTTTGTATTTAGCTGAGCATGAGTTAAACATGCCAACTGAGCAAGGTGATGTTTATATCAATGATTTAGATCGTTTCGCAGAAGCTGGGGCTTGTGGTACAGCGGCAGTTATTTCACCAATTGGTGGTTTGGAGCACAATGGTAAGATGCACGTCTTTTATAGTCAAACTGAGGTCGGACCAGTGACCAAGAAGTTGTATGACATCTTAACTGGCATTCAATTTGGTGATCGCAAAGGACCTGAAGGCTGGGTTGAACCAGTTGAATAAAAGCAATTTATTAATAAACTTCAATTAAAATCTCAAAGCATTTAATATAGTTATAAACTAATTATATTAAATGCTTTTTTTGTTTTTTAAGTAAAAATTAAAAAATCTCTTGACCATGTGAAGATATTCACTTAAAATTCAATTGTGGGATTCAAAAAATCAAAAAGAGGTTAACTGATATGAAAGCAGCAGTAGTACGGGACAATTGCGATGGTTATGTTGATATTAAAGATGTTAAGTTACGTGATCTGCGAGCCGGTGAAGCTTTAGTTAAGATGGAATACTGTGGCTTGTGTCATACGGATTTGCATGTAGCCGCGGGTGACTTTGGTAAAGTTCCCGGCCGCATTATCGGGCATGAAGGTGTTGGTAAAGTGATTCAAGTAGCCGCTGGAGTTTCTACTTTAAAAATTGGTGATCGAGTATCAATTGCGTGGTTTTATCAAGGCTGCGGGCATTGCGAATATTGTACGACTGGCCGTGAAACTTTATGCCGTAATGTTTTAAACTCTGGGTTTAATGTTGACGGTGCGATGGCTGAAGAATGTATCGTTCCTGCTGACTATGCAGTTAAAGTTCCCGCTGATTTAGATCCGATTGAGGCTACTTCTCTAACTTGCGCGGGAGTAACAGTTTATAAGGGCTTGAAGACCGGAAATGTTCGTCCTGGTCAATGGGTTGAAGTGGTTGGCACTGGTGGCTTAGGCAATTTAGCAGTACAATATGCTAAGAATGTTTTTGGTGCGCATGTAGCAGCAGTCGACATTAATGATGAAAAATTGCAAGCTACTAAAAAGTTAGGGGCTGATCTGACAATTAATTCGCAAACCGAAGATGCTGCTGATGTTTTACAAACTAAAGTTGGTGGTGTTCATAGTGCAATTATTACGGCTGTGAGCCCGTCGGCATTTACATCGGCAGTTAACTCATTAAGACCAGACGGAACGTTAGTAGCGATTGCTTTACCTCAAGGAGACATGTCTTTAAATATCTCTAAGACTGTTTTAGATGGGATTAAAGTTGCTGGTTCATTAGTTGGTACTCGGCAAGATTTGGCTGAAGCTTTTGCTTTTGGAGCTGAACAAAAAGTAAAGCCGATTGTCCAAACACGTAAATTATCGGAAATTAACGATATTATTGATGAAATGAAAAACAATCAAATTGTTGGACGAATGGTAGTTGATTTTACTAATAATTAATATTTTAGCCAAAACAAAAAGTGATGTGACAAAAGCACAGTTGGTTTGAACTAATTGTGCTTAGTCGCATCACTTTTTAGATTATTCATAATTAGTACTTAATTTTGCAATTGGCGGTGCTGCCAGTAATAAACGGGCCAGCCAGTTAAGGTTAATCCCAAACCGGCTAAGGCTAGTAATGGTTGACTGACCGTAGTATTGATCACAATAAATAAACCACCTAAAATTGCTAAAATAGGAGGGATGGGGTACCAAATAATTTGATACGGTCGCTGCAAATTAGGTTTGTTTTTACGGAGAATAAAAATTCCGATGAACAGAAGAATTGAAAAGATCCAAGAGATATAAACCAACATATTGGTTAAAGTGTCAAAAGTTCCCGAAAAAATCATGATGACGGCAATTAAACTTTCGAATAATAAACTGTTGGTGGGCATTTTTGTTTTGGCATTTAAATGGCTAAAAAAATGGGCTGCTGGTAATTGTTTTTGAATACCTAAAGTATACGGCATGCGAGAACCAACCATTAAGTGACCATTCACTGCACCATAAACTGATACTAAAATACCGATGGTTAAAATTTTGCCACCCAGCGGCCCAAATAATTTTTGGGCCGTTTGCATAGCAGCGTTTTGATTGCCCGCAATTTGGGTAAAGGGCAAAATTTTGATAAAGCTCCAGTTGAGTAAAGTATAAACAATGGTTACGGCGATTAATCCCCAAATAATAGCATGCGCTAAATTTTTTTCCGGACGTTTAATTTCACCAGCTAAATTACCAATGCTTAGCCAACCATCGTAGGCAAATAAAGTAGCGAGTAAAGCTTGCCCGAAAGCTTGCGGATGTTGAAAGGTTAAGGCTGATGTTAAATGACTCCAATTTAAATTGTTAGTGGTATTAAACCCCAAGGCAGCAATAATAATAGCGATAATTGGAATCAATTTAATAATTAAAGTCAATTTTTGTACTTGACTGCTGAGCTTACTACCTAACCAGTTGACAATAACTAATGAAAAAAGGCACATTAGCGCCCACATGGTTGGCGAAATGTGTGGTAAATTAAATAGTTGTTGTGCTTGCGTTCCAAAAACGATGGAAATTGCTGCAATATTAGCGGGATAGTATACAATGATTAAGGACCAACCAAACAAGAAAGCAATCTTGGGTCCATAAATTTCGCTGAGGTATTTAACGGGACCACCGTTTTCAGGATAAGTAGCAGCTAATTCGGCAACGGTTAAACCAGCCATGAGGGTAATAATTCCGGCTAATGGCCAAACTAAAATACTAAGCCAGGAACTTTTGGTTAATTGCGTAATACTAGCAACTTTAAAAAAGACTCCGCCACCGATGACAGTCCCCATGACGGTAGCCAGAGCCGAGAAAAGAGATAATTGACGTTTCATTTGCTTCATTCCTAACTAAATTTTCTTAATACTGAGTATTGTACTTGATTTTAAGAGAGAGGCAAAGATTTTTAATGCAGTCACGATTAATGGTCCGTCAACAAAAATTTCATAAAAAACAACTGCTCTTTGTGGGCTTTTTATTATTGGTTTTGGCAGGGCTTTTTGTGAGTAAACAAATTTTCAATTATTGGCAAAAAAGTGGTCGTCCCAGTACTAGCAACTATCCAGTTTTAGGAGTTAGCTTGAGTCAAACGGATGGCTATCAGGACTTTCATTTGCTGAAGAAACATGGCATAGATTTTGTTTATTTAAGGGCCACTCAAGGTGCAGATTATTTTGATGATGCATTCTTAAGTAATTATTGGCGGATTCAAGGCGCGCAATTACCGTATGGTATTGAGCATGATTTTAGTTGGCAAACTTCACCACAGGCCCAGTTTACTAATATTAAGGCTAGTGTTGGTACTCGAGTAGGAACGTTACCGTTAGTTCTGCAAGTTAAAGCTCCCTCAGCTTCGCAGTTAACTGCGCACCAAATTGATAAATCTGTTTCACGATTACAAAGTTTGCTGGTAAAATATTATCAGCGCCCAGTTTTAATTCAAACAGATCCAGCCTTGAATTATTTGATCAATCATAATTCATGTGGCGGTATTTTACAGACTAGACCCCATCCCATTAAGGGTGATCAAGTGAAATTTTGGCAATATACGGATGCTGGACGCATTCCTAGTTTGGCAACTGCCAATCAGTATAGTTTATTAGTGTTTAACGGCAATCAGCAGCAATGGGCGGCTTTTTTGCAAACAGGAGGTTGGTAAAATGTTACGTTTAGGTGTAATTGGTACCAATTGGATCACTAAACAATTTGTGCAAGCAATTCAGGCTACGGCTAGTTTTCAATTGACAACAATTTATTCACGCACATTAAGTCATGCTCAAAAATTGGCGCAGCAATTAAAAATAGAAGACGTTAAGTTAGTCGATCAACGTGAACAACTTTTTACTAGTTCCCAAGTTGATGTGATCTATGTGGCTTCACCTAATAGTTGTCACTTTCAAGATATTATGGCCGCTTTAGAATGCCACAAACATGTGATTGTAGAGAAACCGTTGGTCTCCACGCGCTCTGAATTTTTACAAATTAAAGCTTTTTTAAAACAACATCCGGAGTTATTTGTTTTTGAAGCTGCCCGGCATATTCATGAGACTGAATTTCACCAATTACAACAACGAGTGGCCGAATTACCAGTAATTACGGGCGCCACGATTATTTATCGCAAATACTCTAGTCGCTATGATCAAGTCTTAGCGGGCCAAGAACCGAATGTGTTTTCACCCAAATTTTCGGGCGGCGCCTTGTATGATTTGGGAGTTTATTTAATTTATGATGCCCTTTGCTTATTTGGACAACCACTAACGGCTCAGTATTTTCCGCAAATGATTGCGACGAAAGTTGATGGTCAAGGGACTTTAGTCTTACATTATCACGAGTTCGACGTAACCCTATTAGTAGGCAAAATTAGTAACTCTTTATTACCATCGGAAATTTATAGTAATCACCAAACGCTTTTATTTAATGATGGTGGCACCATTCGAAAAATTTGGGATGATCAAAACCAGCAAGTGCAAAAATTTGCGGATCACAATCCGATGCTGGCGGAAGCGCAAGTTTTTAGTCAAATTATTCAACAACATGATCACAAAGAATTCTTACGGCTCTGGCAATTAGCTGATCAAGTGAATCAAATTTTAACAACGGTGCGCTTAGCAGCGAAAATTCACTTTACTGCCGATGAGAAATGAGGAAAATATGCAAATACCAAAGATTTATCAAAAATATTATCAGCAACATCATTTTCAAAGTTTGACACCGATTCAAGAACAAGTCTATGAACCGCTACAACAAGGAAAATCCTTACTGGCTTTAGCTCCTACTGGTTCTGGTAAAACATTAGCATTTGGAATGCCGTTATTGTCTAAATTAACGCTTAATGGTGGGATTCAGTTACTAGTACTGGAACCTTCTCAGGAGTTGGCTATTCAAACGCGCAATGTGTTACGCTCTTTAAATCCCCAGTTACGGGTGTTAGAGGTGATTGGAGGTGCTAATGTTCAGCGGCAAATTGAACATTTAAAACAAAAACCTGAGGTCGTTGTCGGAACAATTGGGCGCATTCAAGATCTAGTTGTTAAACGCAAATTTAAATTAAATAAAATCCAGACGGTGGTCATTGATGAGGCTGATGATTTGTTGATGGATAAATTGACGCCGGTACGGGATTTATTGGGTCGCTTGCAAGGTCAGTTTCAATTAGCCTTGTTTTCAGCGACGGCGGCGCCGATTTTTCAAGAATTGTCTAAGTGGTTTCCTCAAGATTTTCTCAAGATTGATTTGCGTGCCGACCAACAGTTTCGGGCGGGGATCAAGCATTACTTTTTATTGACGAGTAATTCACAAAAAGCAGCTACTTTACAACGTTTAGCACATCGCAAACACAAACGCAATTTAGTTTTTTATCAATCTAGTAAAGAATTACACCAATACGCTGCCGATATGCGGTATCGTAAAACGTATTTTACAGTATTAGATACCAGTGATCCGAAAAAACGGCGGGCTGATGCACTAGCTAATTTTAAAAAGCGTGATACTTCACTTTTATTGACGACGGATGTAGCAGCTCGGGGCATGGATTTGCCAGATTTAACGACAGTCATTAATTGGAACAATCCGCAAAATTTAACAGAGTATATTCATCGTAGCGGTCGGACTGGTCGGATGGGGCGTAACGGCGAGGTAATTACTTTAGGTAACGAACATGATTTTCGACAATTACAAGAATTATTGCAAGCGCAACATATTAAATTATGGAAAGTGCAGTTAGTTGATGAACAGTTGGTAACGGCCCAGTCCTCCAAAAGTGGGGCTAAAGCAAAAGTTATTCGGCATCGTTCTAAAAAACGACAACGTGATCAAAAACGCCAAGGTTATCATGGTGTCAAAAAATAATCTTTACAGTTGAGTTATTTCGTGGCAAGATTAAACCATGGTCTCGTGGCTCAGCTGGATAGAGCAACTGCCTCCTAAGCAGTAGGTCATCGGTTCGAATCCGATCGAGATCATCGTGTTGCCGCTGTTCATTAGTGATCTGCGGCTTTTTTATTTCAAAAATTTTGTTTGAAAGAAATAAAAAATTAAACCACAAATAATTAAACTTAAAATAAAAAAGAAGCTGTAGCGCCAATGTTGGTGTAAAATTTGATCAAAAGTAAAAACTAAACTAAAGCCGCAAATTAATAATAATATGCCGCAAATTATTAAATAAATCATAAAAAAACTCCTAGTGTAAATAAAATAGGTGATTGAGGAGGAACACTTTTGCAAAAAATCAAGGTTATGACGGTTTTTGGAACGCGTCCAGAAGCCATTAAGATGGCACCTTTGGTCTTGAAATTACAGCAGCAAGCCCAATACTTTCAAACCACCACAGTTGTTACTGCTCAACATCGAGAAATGTTAGATTCAGTCTTGGATATTTTTCATATTCATCCAGATTATGACTTGAACATTATGAAGAAAAAGCAATCATTAAGTGGAATTACTAGTTCAGTCTTGCTAGACATGGATGATGTTTTTGAACAAGAACAGCCGGATATTGTGTTAGTACATGGCGATACAACCACCACGTTAGCGGCTGCCATGTCAGCTTTTTATCACCAAACGGCGATTGGTCATGTGGAAGCGGGGTTGCGTACTTGGAATAAGTATTCACCTTGGCCTGAGGAAATGAATCGGCAAATGACCGATGATCTGGCGGATTTGTATTTTGCGCCGACGGAGCAAAGCAAAGCTAATTTATTAACTGAAAATCATCCAGCAGAACAAATTTTCGTCACTGGGAATACTGCCATTGATGCGCTGGAACAAACTGTCCAAAGTGACTATCATCATCACGCTTTAGATCTTGTTGACCATAATAAGCGAATGATTTTGGTGACCATGCACCGCAGAGAAAATCAAGGTGCACCGATGAAACGAGTGTTTCAAGCGATGCTAGAAGTCGTCCAAAGTCATTCTGATGTAGAAATTATCTATCCCGTTCATTTAAATCCAGTGGTTCAACAAGCTGCTCATGAAGTTTTAGGTGATCATGAACGCATTCATTTAATTGATCCGTTAGATGTGTTAGATTTTCATAATCTGGCTGCGCGGTCTTATTTTATCATGAGCGATTCTGGCGGTGTTCAAGAAGAAGCCCCAGCTTTAGGTAAGCCAGTATTGGTTTTACGTGACACGACGGAGCGTCCCGAGGGAGTTCAAGCCGGGACTTTGAAATTAGTAGGTACTGATCCCCAAAAGGTCAAAGCGGCAATGAGTCAACTGTTAGATGATTCCGCAGCTTATCAAGCGATGGCTCAAGCCAAAAATCCCTATGGTGATGGTTTAGCGAGTGAACGCATTTGTGCGGCTATTCGTTATCATTTTCAACAATTAGCGCAGCGTCCAGCGGAGTTTAGTTACCATAAATAAAATGAATTATTTGTTAAAAAAGATGTTCGCAGTAATACGAACATCTTTTTTTCATGGTACTTTAAAAGTCATAAATTAGTCCTAACAATAGGCATTTGATTTAAGGTAAATCATGACCAGCTGCCAAGTACAGATCGTACCATTCTTGACGACTCAATGAAAAATCAGTACATTCACTGCTAGAGATAATATGTTTGGGCTGCGTAGTTCCTAAGAGAACTTGGATTTTGGCGGGATGGCGTAGAATCCAAGCAGCGGCAATCGCATTTTTATTAGTTTGATATTTCTGGGCCAATTGGGCTAAAACTTGGTTTAAATGCGGAAATTGTGCGCTATTAATAAAAGTTCCTTTCGAAAAATCAGCTTGAAAAGGTGACCAAGCTTGAAGGGTCAAGTGGTGTTGTTGACAATATTCTAAAGTGCCGCCAGTGCGATCAATAGCGAAAGCGTTGGCCATATTAACATGTAAGCCAAAGTCAATCAGTTGAGTATGAGCTAAGCTAAATTGCAATTGGTCTACAACTATTGGAGTAGATAAGCCTGATTGTAAAAGTTGAATCTGGGCGGCATTAAAGTTGGAAACGCCAAAGTTTTTGACTTTACCGGCTTGCTGTAGTTGTTGAAAAGCCGAATTAACTTCTGCTAAATCCATCAGTGGATCGGGGCGATGTAAAATAAACAAATCTAAATAATCGATTTGCAGGCGCTGTAAAATTTGCTCGACGCTGTGCAATAAATATTGCGCTGAAAAATCATAACGTTGACCCGGGACAATACCAGCCTTAGATTGAATAATCCAATCTTCGCGTTGAAAATTGCCTGTAGTGAAAGCATTACCGAAAACTTGTTCAGATTGACCATTGCCATAAATATCGGCAGAATCAATGAAATTAATACCACATTGTTGGGCAGCAATTAAATTAGCAGTGGCTTGAGCCGTGGATAAATCTTTCCAGCGCATAAGACCTAAAGCTACAGTGGATACTGGTGGTAAGTTTGGACTAATCTGCAAATATTTCATTGAAGAACCTCCTGATGAAAATAAGTATACGACGAAACGAGTTCGATTTGTACCAATTGACTTGGTAACTTGTTTTTTTAAATTAACTCTTTATAATATGATTAAAAAGGAGAAAATTTAATGGATTTTGCACAATTAAATGAAACTTTAGCTAATAGTATTCAACAGTTCAACTTGCCCGCTTGTGGAGTCGGAATAGCGAGTCATGATCAAACGATGGTTCAGGGATACGGTGATTATGATGATCAATGGGTCTTTCCCCTGTGTTCCATTTCCAAAAGTTTTCTGGCAACCACCATTTGTCAACTAGCTGATCAGGGCGTTTTAGATTTGGATAAACCGATTATTGATAGTTGGCAGCAATTTAAAGTTTATGATGATTATGCTACTAAACATTTAACGTGGCGTGATTTGTTATGTCATCGTAGTGGAGTGCCGGCACATGATTTAATGCGCTTTACCAATGGTCCACTGAGTTTAAGTCAAGTAGTCACGAAAGTGCCATATTTAAAACCGAACGTTGATCTACGCTATAAAATGCAATACAGTAACTTAATGTTTGCTGAATTAACATTTGCGTTAGAGCAGGTTTTAGGAACGGATTATTATTCTTATCTACAACAACATCTATTAACAGATTTAAACTTAACTAATACTTATGTACATGATGAAGCAGTAGCGTTAGAACAAATTGCTCCAGCTTATTTGCCAGAAGGTAATCATTATCGTCCAATGCAATTCATGTCTCCTGGTCATTTAGGTGGGGCCAGCAGTATGTTAGCAAAGCCACAAGATTTATTGACCTGGGCGCAATTTCAATTGCAGAATTATCAACAACAGTCACATAATAATGCGGCGCAAATGTATCAACCACAAATTGTTATGCAACCTAGTCGCAATTATGCCCAGCCACAATTGAGTGCTTACGGCTTTGGAATGATGATGGAAACCTATCGCGGGTATAAATATTTTTATCATACGGGTTCTTTTATTGGCTATTGTGCAATTTTAGGTTTTGTACCGGAATTAGATTTAGCTTTTGGCATGGTCACCAATTTAGATTCAACAAATGCAATGTTTGGTTTGGCTTATCAAATAATTGATCAAGCAGCTCAATTACCAACAGTTGATTGGACACACAAGATTTTACAAGATGACCATCAAAAAGCTAGCCAAAAAAAGCAGCAGCTACAACAACAATTTGGGGCTACTAAACAAGTTGTTTTGAGTCGTCCAGAGTGGTTAGGTGTCTACGCTAATCCGGGGTATGGTCGCTTAGAGTTGTGTGCAGAGCAGGGGCAGTTGCATATTAAATTTGCGCAATTTGATTTTGCTATTGTCACTGATTTAAAGGGACAAGCTTGGATTGATATTGCTCCATTGAATAAAATCGTACAATTAAACATTACGCAACAACAAATTGCTTTGTTTGCAGAAACAGCACTAAATGAACCGATCATTTTTTCACGGCAGTAATAATGATGGTAATTAAAAAAGGTGAGACTTTTATCTCACCTTTTTTTTGATCGTGCTTTCATTTTTCACGATGAATCCGCTGATGTAGATGTTGAATCATGGCGCTATTTTCTCGCAAAAAAATAGCTTGCGTGGATAAATAATTGACTAAACCAACGATGATTTGGTCTAACATTTTAGCAATTAAATTGTTCCATTGTAACAGGCTGATGCCAATCCACATCAAAATATTATCTAAAATTAATGACAGTAACCGCTGCGAAAGGAAAAGTCCACTTTCTTGGATAAAAGTTTTCCAATTTTGATAGCTGCTTTGAAAGACAATTTTTTTGTTAACAATGAAAGAAAAAACATTCGCAATCAGCCAGGCGACAGTATTGGCAACTAACATATTAATACGCCAGTGATTGTGTAAAATATGAAAAGCAAAGACATTAATAACAGAAGCTAAGAAACCATAAAATGTGTAAACAATAAAATCGCGATGCTTTTTATAGATATCCATGAGTCAACTTCTTTTCTCTTACTTAGAATAGGTCAATCAATGTTTGGGCAAAGTGGTCTAATTTAGCAATATCGGCGCTCTGCGGGGCGAGCTCTACTTTGACACTAGTGGCGCCTTTGATGGCTCCAGCTTGTTCAAATGCTTGTTCAAAATGATCAACTGCAATGGCAAAATCTTGATAAAAAGTATCGCCTGAACCACAAACACCAAAGATTTTGCCTGAGAGGTCGGCTTCTTGTAAGTCATGATAAAAGTCGAGGCCTTCGTCTGGAATGTTACCTTCTAAGCCATCAGAATAAGTGTAACTAACCACAATACAGAGATCGGCGGTTTGAAAATCTTGGACATCAGTTTGGGAGATTTCTGAGACGTCCACTTCCATCTTGGCGTTTTCAAAATCTTCACTTAAAATATCTGCCATATCTTCATCATTACCAGTCATACTGGCATAAACGATTTTTACTTTTGTCACGAATCTTGCTCCATTCCCATAATCTCGGCAACTATTATATCATAATTTTGATTTGGATAAATTACTAGCTAGATACTTATTAATAAGTTTAAAAATTCTAAAATTTTTTGAGCGTTTGAAAGTAAAAAGGAAATTATTAGTCAATTATTCGTCCGTTGAGCTATAATAAAATTAGCGTGAAAGAGTGGAGGTAACTTGTTTGATTACATTAAAATCAGCTAGAGAAATTGAAGGTATGAGAAAGTCAGGTGCTTTGTTGGCGCAAACCCATATTGGTTTACGGAACATTATCAAACCGGGAATTTCTAGTTTTGAAATTGAAAAGTTTGCTGATAAATTTATTACAGATCATGGTGGGCATCCATCAGAAAAAGGTTTTGAAGGCTATCGTTACGCAACTTGTGTGTGTGTGAATGATGAAGTAGCGCATGCAGAACCACGCCACAGTTTGATTTTAAAAAACGGCGATATTGTGAAAGTCGATATGACAGTTGAATTGGATGGTTATCAAAGTGATTCCTGCTGGTGTTATGCTGTGGGGGAAATTTCGCCCGAAAAAAAGCATTTGATGGAAGTCACTAAAAAAGCTTTATATTTAGGAATTGATCAGGCTCAAGTCGGTAATCGCTTAGGTGATATTGGTTACGCTATTCAACATTATGTCGAAGATCAAGAACATATGGGTGATGTGCGTGATTTAATTGGTCACGGGATTCAACCGACGATGCACGAAGCACCGAATGTGCCCCATTATGGTGAACCAGGCAAGGGCTTACGGCTCAAAGAAGGCATGACTATTACCATTGAACCAATGGTTAACTTGGGAACTTGGGAAATTACCAGCAAGTTTACAGATAATAATTGGGAATATTTTGTGTCAGCTGATGGAACTCCTTCAGCTCAGTATGAGCACACCTTGGCTATTACCAAAGATGGTCCTAAAATTTTAACTTCGCAAGATCCTATTGGTGATCAAAAATATTTGTAAAAGGATAATAATTTGGCTTCTGATAAAGAAAAACAGTCCTTATTTGCTTCTGATTTAACGTGGTTTCAAAAATTGATTTATTTTTGTCAATTAGTGATGCAACGGATTAAAAGTGGCAATATTGGTCTTTCTTCCAAAGCAGTAGTTTATTACGGCTTACTGTCATTTTTTCCACTAATTTCATTGGTTGGTAGTGCGTTACCATTATTTCATTTGGATCCGCAAATGTTACTAGGATATGCCCAAAATTTAATGCCGACGCGTTTAATTAAATTTATTGACCCAATCTTAACTAAATTATTGACTCAAAAAAGTAACGGGCTGCTGTCATTTGGTATTTTGGGAACACTCTGGTCTAGTTCAGGGGTGGTTAATATTTTAAAACGAAGTATTAACCAAGTTTATGGATTAGATAATCAAACTATTTATACAAAAAAATCATTGTTAAATTTTCTTATTCTAAGAAGTGTAGCGATTTTGGTAACCACTTCATTAATTGTGATTTTGTTAATACTGTTTCTGACAGTTTTAGTTGGGCAACAATTATTAAATTGGTTGCAATCCTATGTTTTATGGGGACCGAAGTTACTACAAGAATTTATTCATTGGAAATGGCCGGTAACCGGTTTGGTTTTAGTCGTCATCTTACTAGTCGCCTATATCTTTTTGCCGAATTCTCACGAAAAGATTAGTTATGTTTGGCCAGGAACGGTGTTTACAACAATAGGTTTTAGTTTATTATCACAAGGCTTTTCGTTATATATTAAATATTTTGGTAGTCGCTGGCATTCTTATGGCACGATTGGTACTTTTTTTATTCTAGTATTGTGGCTTAACTTTCTTGCGTATATCTTTTTGATCGGGGCTGCCATTAATGCCGCTGTGCTTCAAGCATTTCAAGGTCAGTTAGAACAATCTGGTGGTTTAAAACAGTTTTACCAACAACGAAAAAATCACCATAAATAGTTATTTTGTTGTATGATGAGAACATATTTTACCATGAGAGGAACAATTATCTATGGAAAAAGTTAGAAAAGCGGTTATTCCAGCAGCAGGATTAGGCACCCGATTCTTGCCCATTACTAAGGCAATGGCAAAAGAGATGTTGCCCATCGTGGATAAACCTACGATTCAATTTATTGTGGAAGAAGCCAAAGCTTCCGGAATTGAAGATATTTTAATTATTACTGGCAAGGGTAAACGCCCCATTGAAGATCATTTTGATTCAGCACCAGAATTAGAACAAAATTTGAAATCTAAGCATAAAGATGAACTATTGAAAGTGGTACAAGATACAACCAACATTGGTGTAAATTTGTATTTTACGCGTCAGTCATATCCTAATGGTTTAGGGGATGCGGTGAGCTTAGCCAAGTCTTTTGTAGGTGACGAACCGTTTGTTGTAATGCTTGGTGATGACTTAATGAAAGATCAAGTACCGTTGACCAAGCAATTAATTAATGATTATAATGAAACGCATGCTTCGACCTTAGCTGTCATGCAGGTTCCTCAAAAAGATGTTTCTAAGTACGGAGTGATTGATCCAGATGGCGAAGTTAAGCCAGGATTATATCGGGTTAATAATTTTGTAGAAAAGCCCGCTGTGGAAAATGCACCAAGCAATTTAGCAATTATTGGGCGTTATTTGTTGACGCCGGATATTTTTGCTATGCTGGATACGCAGGCTCCCGGTGCGGGCAACGAAATTCAACTAACAGATGCGATTGATCGCTTAAATAAAACCCAACGGGTGTTTGCACATGAATTTACAGGCGAACGATTTGATGTTGGTAATAAATTTGGTTATATGAAAACTAGTATTGAATATGGGTTGAATCATCCCGAAGTGAAAGATGAACTTCGCAAATATATTATTAATTTAGGCCAACAATTAGCAGCAGATAAAAAATAAAATATTATGATTTTTGGTCATGATATTTGGCTGTGCGTGCTTATTAGTAGCTGGTTTCTAGTGACAGCTGACTTGGTCAGTTTAAAGGGCAAGTTTATTACTCAATTGCTAAGCGGCTTTTGAGTGTAGTATTACTTGAGATAAATATGTTTATCACCAAATCTTAAACCAAAGATTTGGTGATATTTTTTTGAAAATTTCACGTAAACTAAGGCTTGAGCAGATTTGGTTTTAAGCAGAGTGATTAATTCCCAAACTTGATAAGAATGATTGTGAGATTGCAAATTTAATATTAAATAATGATTTTCATTAGTAAATTCTGATGATATACTAGAGATTCCCCAAGTTTTATGCTGATTATCTTCATAAAAAACTAGTAAATTAGTTTTCACATCCAGCAAAAGTTTTATTAAAGTTTGAGTGTCCATTGTGGCCTCCTTAATGATTATTCAATAAATTAACAGGAGTAAAAAGTTTGAATTTGAATGAGATTGTAATTACTGCTGCCTATCGGACGCCAACCGGTAAATTTCAAGGTAGTTTCAAAGATTTTACAGCAGTTCAATTGGCAACCCAATTATGTCAACAGATTTTAGTGAAAGAAAAGATCGCTCCCCAACTGATTCAGCAGGTGATTTTAGGTAGTGTTTTAACAGCGGGGAGCGGACAAAACATTGCGCGTCAAGTCCAGTTAAATGCTGGGTTAGATTTGACGGGGACGGCAATGACTGTTAATCAAGTCTGTGGTTCAGGGCTGAAAGCAGTTCGACTAGCGCAAAGCGCATTAATGTTAGATGATGCTCAAGTTGTTTTGGCTGGCGGTGTGGAAAGTATGTCGCAGGCACCAGCAGTGGCAGCGCGCTTGACTAAACAAGATTTTGCAACCGATGATTGGCAGGATACGTTGTTTAATGATGGTTTGACGGATGCTTTTAGTCAGCAACCGATGGGAATCACAGCAGAAAATTTAAATCGAAAATATCATTTAACGCGGCAGCAGTTAGATCAATTTGCACTACAGTCACAACAAAAAGCGGTGCAAGCGCAAGCTGCTGGTTGGTTTGATGAAGAAATTTTGCCGATTACGGGGTTGTCGGCCGATGAAACCGTGCGCCCGCAAACTACGTTATCGGCTTTACAACAATTATCCCCCGCATTTCAGGCTGAGGGGTTAGTGACAGCGGGGAATGCATCACCGCTAAGTGATGGTGCTAGCTTACTTGTCTTAACGACTACTAATGTGGCCTGTAGGAATCAATGGCAACCACTAGCTAAAATTACCGCTTATCAAGAAGTGGGGTACCAACCGCAATTAATGGGTTATGCCCCAGTAATTGCTATTCAAAAATTACTGGCGCAAAAACAACAAACAGTTGCCGACATTGATTTGTTTGAAGTTAATGAAGCATTTAGTAGTCAAGCTTTGTTAGTGCGACAAGAATTACAAATTGCCGATAGTCAATATAATATCACTGGCGGTGCTTTGGCTTTGGGACATCCGTTAGGTTCTTCTGGCGCTCGTATTTTAACTACTTTAATTCACAATTTACAGCGAACTCACCAACATCGTGGGATCGCAGCCTTGTGTATTGGTGGTGGTCAAGCAATAGCATTAGAGGTGGAAAATTTGCAATGGTCAAATTCTATGAATTAACAACTAAGCAGCGTTTACAGCAATTATATCAGACGGGAATTTTAACGACAGCAGATTTAGAATTATTACATTCTTATCCTAATTTGCCAACGGCTATCGCGACTAATTTAATTGAAAATCAAGTTGGAGTTTTTGGAGTGCCGCTAGGTTTGGCAGAAAATTTTGTGATTGATGGACAATCGTTATTGATTCCCATGGCTACGGAAGAACCATCAGTGATTGCGGCTGCCAGTAATGCCGCCAAGCGTTGTTTGGCAAAGGGCGGTTTTCAAACAACAGTCCAACGCGCGGGCTTAATTGGTCAAATTGTGTTTGAAGGACAATTAAAAACCCCACAGATTTTTTTGAACCAGCATTTAGCAATGATCCGCCAAGTTGCTCTGAGCGCACATCCTAGTCTAGAACAATACGGCGGGGGACTAAAACAAGTTAGTGTTCATGTGTCAGCCGACTTTGTGGAATTTCTCTTATTAGTTGATCCTGGTGAAGCTATGGGCGCTAATATAGTCAATACTCTGGCTGAGGCAGTGGCCCAATATTTAGCCACACAACTGCCACAGTTAAGTTTGTTAATGGCCATCTTGTCTAATCAGGCCCCCCAACAATCAGTTACGGCAACAGCCGCTTTTGCCTTACCTGATTTGGCGACGAAACACGATACCGGTAAAGTCGTAGCTCAAAAAATTGTCGCTGCCACCCGGTTTGCCCAAGAATCTACTTTACGAGCTGCAACGCATAATAAGGGCATTATGAACGGTATTAACGCTGTAGTGTTAGCCACCGGTAATGATCCGCGCAGTATTAATGCGGCGAGTTATGCTGGATTATCTAAGCAGCGACCAACGTGGACTTCTTGGCAAATCCAAGATGAATTGTTAGTTGGTCGAATTACAATTTCGTTGCCTTTAGGTAGTTTAGGCGGTGCAATTTCGACCTTACCCATGGCCCAATTAAGTATGAAAATTTTGCAACAACCTTCTGCACGACAGTTAATGAGTATTGTTGCTAGTGTGGGGTTGGCTTCAAATTTAGCGGCACTCAGAGCTTTAGTCACACAAGGCATTCAAGCCGGACATATGAATTTACAATTTAAAAGTTTAGCGTTGATGGCCGGGGCTACAGCAACAGAGGTTGAACCAGTAGTTAAACAATTACGGTTAGCACCCACCAAGGCTAACTTACAAACAGCTCGCCAGATTTTACAACAATTACGTTTAGGAGAAAATTATGAAAGTCGGCATTGATAAGATTGATTTTTATACACCCAACCAATATTTAGATTTAAAAGATTTGGCTAGTGCCCGCCAAGTGGACCCCAATAAATACTTGATTGGGATTGGCCAACAAAAAATGGCTGTAGCACCATTAGATCAAGATATTGTCTCTATGGCGGCTAATGCGGCTGAGCCGTTATTGACGCTTCAAGACCAACAGCAATTGGGCTTAGTGATAGTAGGTACGGAAAGTGGCGTTGATCAATCGAAAGCTTCAGCCCTCTTTGTTCAAGAGGTATTAGCTTTACCAACTAATTTACGTGCCTTAGAAATAAAAGAGGCTTGTTTTGGAGCTACTGCTGGTCTGCAATTAGCAGCCGATTTTGTGCGCTTACATCCGCATAAAAAAGCCTTAGTAATTGCTAGCGATATTGCTCGGTATGGTTTAAAAAGTGCCGGCGAAGTCACCCAGGGTGCTGGTGCGGTGGCCATGTTAGTGGGGTCTGATCCACAAATTTTAGTTTTAGAAGAACAGTCATTTTATATGAGTCAAAGTACAGGGGATTTTTGGCGCCCGAATTATTCGACGGAAGCTTTTGCTCGGGGGAAATACTCCGAAGAAGTTTACATCGCGATGTTTACAGAGTTATGGCAACAATTTGTGACTAGTGATGTATTGGCAGTGTCTGATTTGGCAGCCTTGTTATTTCATATTCCCTTTTCCAAAATGGGACGCAAAGCTTTAAAAAGTTTGGCCTCTAAAATTTCAGAACCGGATTATCAGCGCTTAACCCACCGTTTTGAGGCAAGCATTATGTATGGCCAACAAGTGGGCAATATTTATACGGGTTCTTTGTATCTGAGTTTACTGTCTTTATTAGAAAATGATACCAGCTTACATCCGGGAGAATCGATTGGTCTATATAGTTACGGTTCGGGCTCAGAAGCAGAACTCTTTTTTGGTATTTTACAGCCACATTTTCGCGCTGGTTTAAACATAGAGAAGCATCAACAATTGTTGCGCCAGCGGCAACAATTAACGATAGAACAATATGAACAACAATTTCAACACAGTTTAGTGACTGATGGCTCGACCCAAGTTTTAGCCAATTCGGATCCGCAGGCGGCCCATCGTTTAGCTAAAATTGTTAATCATGAACGAAAATATCAATAAAATAGTAGAAATCGGTTACAAAACAGACTATAATAAAGACGTGGTGAGATGAAACCTTACTGCAACTGCTATCAGGATGCAATGTGCATCTTTCGATAAGGTGATAGTTTTAAAATGGATCAGGTAAGAGTTTCGGCAATTAGTCGAAAACTTTACAAATTCATTCTAAAGATAAAATTGGTCAATGCGGATGTTCCTGTTTATCAGACATCAAACTTTCTTATTTATTACAAGTAGTCTTTTGGATGAATTAATAGGCAAGTTAAAAGTTTTTGTGTCAAAATGGATTGGGAGCAGTTGCTTGTCTCATCTAAAAAAGCCGGGGAAATCTTTCCTTGGCTTTTTAATTATCTAGCTTTTAGTAGAAAGAGAAGATGTAAAAATGTTGACAGATATTGCCAAAGCACACACATTATACGAGACAGATATTTATAATCAAGATGGAATTCAAGGCTATGCTTATGTACCGCATGAGATTAGTGTAGCGGTTAGTGATCCACAAAAAGGTGATGTTCCGGGAACTAATCCTGAACAGTTATTGGGCTTAGCACTAAGTACTTGTTTAAATGCAACCTTACAAGCTATCGAGTCTGAACAAGGATTAGAGCATCGTGCCAGTGTGAATGTGCACGTGAAAATGATTAAAGCAAATACCGGTTTAGAATTTTTGGTGCAAGCGCGCGTCAATATTCCGGGGGTTAGTCAAGTTCACGCCCAGGAAATGGTTGACCAAGCTGAAAAACGCTGTCCAGTTTCTAAGCTATTAAGTGGCAGTCCTAATTATTCTGTCAAATTACTGAATTAGCTTTAGCTTCAGTTGCTACTTTGAGAAATGTAAATTTGATGGCTACGCGGAAATTCGCGCTTAAAAGCCGTTTGCAATTGGTGTTTTAATTGCCGGTCAGTTAAAGAATAAGTCACCTTCTGGTTAAGATAACCGTGCTCAGTGAGGGTAAGCTGTTGATTAGCAATTAAGATGGTTAAGAAGCGGTCTTTTTTGCGTGTCAAGAGTGTTAAAGTTTGCGCTTGTTTAGTTTTGGTAATTTTTTTAATTAGGGTTGCAGCTTGTTTAATGGGGATACTTTTCATAAAATAACTCCCTTTAAGACTTGCTTTAAGTCGTGAGTAAAGGTGGCCTTTTGGAGTTGACTCGTAATGAAAATCACCTGTACTTGTTTATCGTAGACTGTAAAAGCGATGCGGGCGGAACCAATGGTCCCTAAATTGAGGCGCAATTCGTAACAAGGATGACCAGCAATTTTTTGCTCTGTGGCTAATTTAATCTTAGTCATGCCTGTACTTAGTTCGCGACTCAGGACGTTGGCGATTTTTTGTGACACGATTTGTTTTTGACCAGCATGTTTTTTAAAGAATGGTTTACAGCCGTGCCGATCAAAAGTAATCTGAAGAGAAGTTACTGAATTTTGTGGCATCGAAACAGTCCTTTCTACAAAACTTAATGGCGTTGAAGAATGGTTAAACTTTCGACATGTGGGGTTTGCGGAAACATATCCAAAGGTTGAATCTTTTTAACATGGTAACTTTTAGTTAACAGACGTAAGTCACGCGCTAAGGTAGAAGGATTACAAGAAACATACAGCAGTTTTTGAGGTCCTTGTTTCACCAGCAATTGAACTAAACTATGTTCTAAACCAGTTCTGGGAGGATCAACAACCAGTCCAGTGGGCTGAATGCCTTGCTGTAACCATTGGGGGTATAATTCTGCGGTGGTTCCTAATTGATAATGCGCATTGGTTAAGTGATTAACTTGGGCATTTAAATTGGCGTCGTGGACAGCTTCAGGGATTATTTCACTACCTAAAACTTGTTGAACATAAGGTGCGATGCTCAGGCCAATTGTACCAACACCGGCGTAAGCGTCGACAATAATGTCATGGGCTTGAGGGTTAAGGGCTTTTAGAACCAGTTGGTACAACTTTTGTGTTTGTTCGTAATTTAATTGTAGAAAAGCACGGGGAGACAGCAAAAATTGTTGTTGGTTAATCACTTCAGGCAGATATTCTTGACCCCAAAGAAGTTTGGTTTCCTCACCCCAAATTTCACTCGTAGTTTTCGGATTATAATTTTGAAAAATTCCTTGGACTTCGGGAATATCTTGCTGAACTAATTGTAAAAATTGTTTTAATTTTGGAAATTTACGGGAGTGTGTAATTAAAGTTAATTGAACTTCTTGTTGAGCGTGTGATTGCCGCACGACCACCGTTTTAAAAATTCCAGCTTGTTTTTGTTCATCATAAATTGGTAAGTTCAATTGTTCAATAATAGGAACCAAGCGTTGCAACACACTGAGTGTTAATTTACTTTGCGTCGGCATTTGAAGTGAATCAACTACTTGATGTGTGTGGTTTTGATAGAGTCCACAGGTGACGTGTCCGTTCTGGACTTGTAATTGAAATTGGGCTTTGTTACGATAATGCCACGGGTTAGCCATGCCAATAGTTGACGCTAAGAAATAATGTTGGTAGCCGGCTGGTTTGAAGTGCTGTAAGGCTTGTTTTAAGATGGAACGTTTGAATTTTAATTGTGCTGAGTATTTCAGATGGGCCAATTCTAAACCGCCAACCTGATTGTACAAAGCAGGTGGCTGTAAATTGCGCCAAGAGCTGGGTTTTTGATAAGATAGCAATTTACCGCGTAAAAAATGAGGCTGGATTTGGGTAATTTCACATTGGATTAGTTCATTGGGTAAAGCTTGAGGTACAAAAACTAACTTTTGTTGGTAATAGCCGATACCTTCGCCGTTAATGCCCATTTTTTTGATAATAATTGAAATGGTTTGTCCTATTTGAACAGTTGCTTTTTGATCTTTCAAAATTAGTTTCCTTTAAATTAAATTGTGACCATGATGAAGTTATTAAAGCTAGTATAGCATAGGTGCAGAGGAGATAATAATTCGTGAAAATTACCAAAATTACCGCACAAAAACGTCCGGGACGCTATAATATTTTTTTAGATGACCAGTTTGCTTTTGCTGTAGGCGAAAATGTCTTGATTAAGTTTCATTTAATCAAGGATCAAATGCTAACACCTGAACAGGTTAAGCAAATACAACAATCGGAACAAAAAGATTACGCTTATAATCAAGCTTTAAATTATTTGAGTTATCAATTACGCAGTACTGCCGAAGTTAAAACTTACTTAAAGCGTCAAGATGTTGACACTCCAACGATTACCGCGATTATTACTAAACTAGAAAAAAATCATTACTTAGATGATTTACAATATGCGGAAAGTTTTGTCCGAACGGAATTTAAAACGACATTAGATGGTCCAAAGAAAATACAACATAAATTGCAACAAAAACACATTGCTCCGACTTTAATTCAGCAAGCGTTAGAACTGTATACCACTGAACAACAAGTAATTAATGCTACGAAATTAGCGCAAAAATGTTGGCATCAAAATCAACAACATCCGCATAAAAGACGTTTACAAAAGGTCTTACAGCGTTTAATGGCTGCCGGATTTAGTAGTGAGATTAATCAATTAGTTCTGCAAGATTTACCCCAAATAAAAGATGAAGATCAAGAACAAGAATTACTCCAAAAGACGCTGCAAAAATTGTGGCCTCGTTATCAAGCAAAAGATCAAGGGCGCAACAAACTATACGCAGCTTTATTACAGCGCGGCTTTACAAGTGACCAAATTCGTCCCCAACTCGAAAACTTAAAATAGTTGTGGCATAAACGGCCTAGTTTGATATAATTTAATTGCGTGAGAAAGTGGAAAGCTGGTTCAACTATGCAAGTTCCAAGAGAAGGAGATTACATAGCAATCCAGAGCTATAAGCATAATGGTCATTTGCATCGTACTTGGCGTGATACAATGGTTTTGAAAACTAGTGAAAATGAATTGATTGGTTGTAATGACCGAACTTTAGTAACTGAAAGTGACCATCGGCGGTGGTTTACCCGTGAGCCAGCTTTAGTTTATTTTCACAAACATTATTGGTTTAATATTGTCACAATGTTACGAGAAAATGGTCCATCTTACTATTGTAATTTGGCAACGCCTTTTGTGTTAGACCGTGAGGCTTTGAAGTATGTGGATTATGATTTAGATGTTAAAGTATTTCCGGATGGTGAAAAACGCCTATTGGATGTGGATGAATATGCGGCTCATAAACGAATGTGGCGTTATTCTTCAGAAATTGATCAGATCTTAAAGGAAAGTACGGAAACTTTAATTGATTGGGTTGAAACTAAAAAAGGACCATTTTCGCCCGGGTATGTTGCCTTATGGTATCAAAGATATCAAGAATTATTGCATCGTGCTTGAGGAATTGACTATGTAAATTAAAAAAGCAGGTTTTCCTGCTTTTTTAATACGTTATTTTTGGGAAGAATCAATACTTAAGGTACTGTATTCTAGGTTGGAAGCTAGAATTAAAGAGAGAACTAAGAGGGCAATCAACCATCCCATCAAAGTACCCTGAATGCGATAAGGTTGAAAGAATACATGGATTAACTTAGCTGCGGTAATGGTTAAAATAAAATCAATAATAAAGTTGAGATAAAAATTGGTTAAACTGTAATCAATATTGAAAAAATTAATAATGGTGCGTAGTGAACGATTAGTTGTTTGATGGGTAATAATTTTGATGGGCCGATGAGCAATTGATTTAACCGCGACCATTAAAATTGCACCAATAATTGCACATATAATTAACCGCCACCAACTGTTATAATGATTAACAAGTGCATCATAACCAGTGCCGATTAAAGCGAGACATAAAAGATAAGGTATAATGAATAAGAAAGTGTAAATTACAAAAACTTTTTTATTAGACATAATGAGGTCCTTTCATTTCTTGATTCAAAGTTAATTTTAGCATTTGTTGTAAAAAAATGGTACGTCAACTACTCCAAAGTCAGAATTGGCGAGCAGAAAAAATGATGGTTAAAATTTAGATGAATATCGTGCTAAAAGGAAGATACTTTGATTTAATAATGACTAAATTTTTTAGTTAAGAACTAATTTTAGGCGTTAGTAACTGAGCTGTTCAGCATTTTTGGTCAGAACTTATTTTTAAAGGAGAACATGACATGTAAACTACAGCAATTAGTAGTCAAAATCATTAATAATAGTGTGAAAGTGCAATTTAAATATCCAATAAGGGAACGCTTAATTTTTAAAAGTAGTTTCTTTTAATGAGTATATTTTTCTTTGCTGTTAAATATAAATATTAATTAATGGAGAGTAATCAAATGAAGCAATCGGATTTAAAACAGGCGGTTAACCAAAGACGGACGTTTGCGATTATTTCGCATCCGGATGCTGGTAAGACCACAATTACGGAACAAATGTTATTATTTGGTGGAGTAATTCGGTCTGCCGGCACGGTTAAGGGTAAAAAAACTGGTAATTATGCAACATCAGATTGGATGGAAATTGAAAAGAAGCGGGGCATTTCAGTCACTAGTTCGGTGATGGAATTTGATTATCAGGGCAAGCATGTTAACATTTTGGACACGCCTGGTCATGAGGATTTTTCCGAAGATACTTATCGGACTTTGATGGCCGTTGATGCTGCGGTGATGGTGATTGATTCGGCTAAGGGGATCGAAGCACAGACCAAGAAATTATTTAAAGTGGTTAAACAACGGGGAATTCCCATTTTTACTTTTATGAATAAATTAGATCGGGATGGTCGTGAACCCTTGGATTTAATTGGCGAATTGGAAGACCTTTTAGATATTGAAGGTTGTGCGATGAATTGGCCGATGGGTAGCGGTAAAACCTTACAAGGATTATATGATTTGAGTAATAATCGGATTGAATTGTATCATCCCAAAAACGCTGATGAGCGCTTTTTACCGTTAGATGATCAAGGACATTTAAGTCCAGAGCAGCCGCTGACGACGGATAGTATTTATCAACAGACTTTAGAGGAAATTGGACTGATTAAGGAAGCTGGTAATGCTTTTGACCCCGTCAAGATTGCTCAAGGTCAACAAACCCCCGTTTTCTTTGGTTCTGCCTTGACCAACTTTGGGGTACAAACCTTTTTAGATCAATTCTTACAATTAGCACCAGCTCCTAGTGAACATCAATTAATTGATGATTCGACAATTGCCGCCGATGATCCGGAATTTTCCGGTTTTGTCTTTAAGATTCAAGCCAATATGAATCCTAAGCATCGTGATCGAATTGCGTTTGTCCGGATTGGTTCCGGAGAATTTGAAAAGGGAATGGATGTCACTTTAAATAGAACCCAGAAACAACTCCGTTTAAATAATGCGACTGAATTTATGTCAGATCAGCGTGAACAAGTAAAGAATGCAGTTGCGGGTGACATTGTTGGTTTATATGATACGGGCAATTTTCAAATTGGCGATACCATTTATGCTGGTAAACGAGCAGTGCAATACCCAGACTTACCACAATTTACACCGGAGTTATTTATGGATGTTATTCCCAAAAATGTGATGAAACAAAAGTCCTTTCATAAAGGAATGCAACAATTGGTACAAGAAGGGGCGGTGCAACTTTACCGCAATTACCAAACGGGCGATTATATTTTAGGTGCCGTCGGGCAATTACAATTCGAAGTCTTTAAATTTCGAATGCAAAATGAATATAACACAGAAGTGATTATGAAACCGATTGGTTCCCGGATTGCCCGCTGGATTAATCCCGACCAACTTGATCCGGCTATGTCTTCTAGTCGAAACATTTTAGTCAAAGATTTAGATGATCAACCTTTATTCTTATTTGAAAACCGTTTTGCTGAACAATGGTTTGAAAATAAGTATCCAGATGTGCAATTAACTGCGAAACTCTAATTGAGTCATTTTTGGATGAAATTTGTAAAAGCATCATTGGCACATTTGTCAATGATGCTTTTTTATCATATAATACTATATGAAATATAACATTAAAGGAGATAGCGTGATGGCAATTCAAGTTCCCACGCGATTATTAGATGGTACGGTTTTATCATTTTTGCGTACCCAAGATTTGTATGGCTACGCTTTGACACAACAAGTACAGGGTATTTTAGATATTTCTGAATCGACGATTTATCCCGTCTTACGACGTTTAAAAAAGAATGGTTATTTGGAAACATATGATCAGCCCTATCAGGGACGTAACCGCCGCTACTATCATTTAACGGCGGCGGGGCAAGAGCTATTTGGTCAGATTCAAGCTGATTGGCAACAGTTTAGTCAACAAATTAATCAGGTGATGGGGGAAGCTCATGAATTCAATCGTGAAAAGTTATCTTGAGGAACTGAAGAACAACTTAACTGCTTTGCCAGTTGATGAAGCTCAAGATGTGATCTTGTTTTACCAAGAATTTATTTTAGATGCTGGTTTTAAAGAACGCTGGCAATTAGATGATGAATTGGGAACGCCCAAACAATTAGCCCATAAAATTTTAGCTGATTATTACTTAGCAGCGGATCCTTTGTTGCCAACAGTTACTGAGCCAGCGGCGCCAATTGCAGCTAAAAAGTCTTCGCGCCATAATTTGCATGTGATTTGGTGGATTGTCTTAGGAATGTTGGCTGCCCCCATTGGAATTCCTGCCATTTTACTTGTGGTGGGCGCCTTTTTAGCAATATTAGTGTTAATCGTTGCATTAGTGGTAATCTTTATTGCAGTTATGTTGGCTTGTTTATTCAGTAGTGTTTTCCTTCTGGTCAAAATTACACCACTTCTAATGACCGCTCATTGGGCAGTGGGGTGCTTTTATCTCGGAATTGCGTTGATGATGTTAGCAATTTTAGTTGGCTTAGGACCGCTGTTAATCAAGTTGATGCGTTATTTGACTAATCGGGGCGTAGTTTTGATTCGTCATTTGGGACAAAAATTTTTGAAAACTAATTATTTTCAAAAAAAATCATTACACCGAGGAGATCAATCATGAAAAAATGGTATCAGACTAGTCTGGCAATCTTTTTATTAGGATTGGTTTTGTTAATTATTGGGGCCTCTAATAATGGTTTTCAGTCCTTAATTAGCCACTCACTAACTGCGAAAGTAACAGTTCTTAGTAATAACAAGAAAGTGCAAATTAAGCGAAAATTACCAGCATTTCAAGAGCTTGCGCTCAATAGTTCCGATACTGATGTACAAATTAAATTAGGTAAAGCTTACCAATTGCAGTTAATTGGTGCTTATAAACAGCCCGTGAAAATCAAACAAAATGGTCAACAGCTGCAAGTCATTACGAAGCAACCGAATTTTAACTTTGTTAATATAGCCGGAACCAAGGCCCCAAAATTAGTGCTGACAGTGCCCAAGAAACATGATCTTCGGCAGTTGCGCTTGCAAACAACCGATTCCAACGTTCAAGTGCAGCAGTTAAAACTGCAACAGTTATTAGTGAAGCAACATGATAGTCACTTAACACTAAAAAACGTTCAAGCTCAGCAAGAAGCACAAACAAAATTGTGGGACTCCAATTTGCGAGTTCAAAATTGTCAATTACCAAGTTGGCGTTGGCAGCTAGCTGATAGTAGCGTGCAGGCCCAACATGTGCAAGCTAATTTACAAGGTCGATTACAGGACTCGCGAGTTAAAATGCAGGATTTACTTTTACAAGATAGTTCGCACTTACAGTTGGCTGATAGTCATCTAAATGTTCAATTGCGCCAACCAGCTATTAATTATCGCATCAAAGGACACGCCACGGTCTTAAAAATTGCTGGTCGGCAAATCCAAAATTACTGGGTTCACCATAGTACAGTTAATTTAGAACAACTAAATTTAAAAGCACAAGATAGTCACATAACATTAAATTAATATTGACTTAAAGTTAACTTTAAGTAATATGATGAAACTAGGATTAAAAATAATCCTAGCTTTTTTGTTAAGTAAGTTAATTTTAGTTTTAGAGGTGATGGTATGAAGGATTTGTCGATAACTGCGGTTAGTCAAAAGTACAATATTACGCCGGCAACGTTGCGTTATTATGAACAAATTGGTTTGTTGCCGCCGATTCCTCGCAAGCCCAATGGTAATCGCTATTATCCGGAAATAATTCAAGATTTAATTGAAATGATCATTTGCTTGCGTAATTCAGGAGTGGCGGTAGAGCCATTAATTGAATATGTTCGTTTAATGCAACAGGGACCCAAGACTTTAAAACAACGTCAAACTTTGTTGGAACAACAGCGTGCCATACTGCAGCAAAAACAAGTCAGTCTTCACAAGTCCATTCAACGTTTGGATCATAAAATTAATTTATACGAAACAGGACAAGTGAAAGAGTATCCCATCTTTAGTCAGGAGGAATCATGAAAACAATAGTTTTATTATTTCATCCGCATTTAACAACTTCACGAGTGAACCGACAATTAAGTCAGGCTTTAACTGCGGATATTGTAGTACGTGATCTGTATCAATTATATCCTGATTTTCACATTGATATTAAAACTGAGCAACAATTGTTGACCGCCAATCAGCGTATTGTTTTACAATTTCCGATGTATTGGTATAGTGCGCCTGCATTGTTGAAACAATGGGAATGTGACGTATTGCAAGGTGACTTTGGTGGTCAAGGCACCGCTTTGGCTGGCAAAGAATTGGTGATTGCGGTTTCTCCGGGAGCTAATAATTATGGCCGTGAGCAATTTGTGCAATATACCGTTAATGAATTATTGCGTTCGTTTCAAGCAACTTGTCATTTGATCAAAATGCAATTCATGCAACCATTTGTGACGTTAGGAGCTTCTAGCTTGAGCGATGCACAGTTACAACAGCAAGCACAAAAATATAATCAGTATCTGCATACCAAACGGTTAGCGCCACTGGCCACTTTTGGTTAAATAAGAATAGGAGATTAATTACAATGCAATATCAAACAATTGGAAAGACCGATATTCAAGTTTCACCCTTGTGTGTAGGAGCCATGAGTTTTGGCAAAGCAGGAACCATGCATGATTGGACGTTGGATGCTGCGGCGACGGAACAAGTGGTTAAACATGCTTTAGATTTAGGAGTCAATTTTTTTGACACAGCCAATGGCTACTCAAAAGGAACTAGTGAGGAGTATTTAGGTCAAGCACTCAAAAAGAATGTTGCGCGGGATCAAGTTGTTATTGCCTCGAAGGTTTATTTTAATCCCGGGCGGTTATCCAAAACAGCCATTCAACATGAAATTGATGGGACGTTAAAACGTCTAGGCACAGATTATGTCGATTTATATTTGGTACACCGGTTTGATTATCAGACTCCGATTGAAGAAACTATGGAAGCTTTAAATGAGTTAGTGACTGCGGGTAAGGTTCGAGCAATTGGTGCTTCTGCCATGTATGGTTATCAATTTCATAATATGCAGTTAGTGGCGCAACAACATGGTTGGGCACAATTTCAAGCTATGGAAAACCACTATAATCTGTTATATCGTGAAGACGAACACGAATTGATTCCAATTTGTCAACAATATGATGTATCCTTAATGCCATATAGTCCGTTGGCCGCCGGCCATTTGGCACGTTCCACATGGCAAGGTGATACTTTACGAGCCAAGACAGACCGGGTAGCAGTGGGGAAGTATGATCGGATGGAAGCCGAAGATGTCAAAATCGTGCAACGGGTGCATGAGTTAGCTGATAAATATCAGGTTACTATGGCACAAATTGCAATTGCTTGGCAATGGGCTAAAGGTGTGACAGCACCAATTATTGGAGCTACCAAAGCACGGCATTTTGATAGTGCCGTCCAAGCTTTAGATGTTCAACTGACCCCAGAAGATGTGCAATATTTAGAAGAACCGTATGTTCCGCACCCAATTGTGGGCGCGATTGATCAAAATCCCCCTGAGGGCGTTGTGTTATTAGATGAAAAGAAATAATTGTATCTAAATAAGAAAGCTGTGATCAGATGAAAACAGTTGAGCTAGCTAATGGTGTGCAAATGCCGCAGGAAGGTTTTGGTGTCTTTCAAGTTGCTAATAAGGACTGTGAGCAAGTTGTTTTAAAAGCTTTGAATACCGGTTACCGGTTATTAGACACCGCTAGTAGTTATCAAAATGAAACCGCAGTGGGGCGAGCATTGCAAAAAAGTTCCGTTCCGCGACACGAGATCTTTTTGACCACTAAAGCCTATATTCCGGAGATGGGTTATCAGGCCACGCTAACGGCATTTGAAAAGTCTTGTCAAAAATTAGGCACAGATTATTTGGATTTATATTTAATTCATATGCCGCTAGCTGATTATTATGGTTCTTGGCGAGCAATGGAGCAGTTGTACCAACAAGGCCGTATCCGAGCAATTGGCGTATGCAATTTTTCAACAACTAATTTATTGGACTTAAGTTTTAATTTTGACATTCAACCAATGATTAATCAGATTGAAACGCATCCACTATTTCAGAGAACTGCAGAGCTTGATTTTATGAGGCAACAACGAATTCAACCCGAAGCGTGGGCACCTTTTGCGGAAGGTCGACAAGACATTTTTCACGAGCAATGTTTGCAAACAATTGCTTCACGGCATCACAAGTCAACAGCGCAAGTGATCTTGAGATGGAATATTCAACGAGGCGTAGTTATTATTCCTAAGTCGGTTCATGAAAAACGAATGCAAGAAAATTTAGATATTTGGGACTTTACATTAACTGATTCAGAAATGAAAGAGATTACCAATATGGACTTGAAACATCCACAAATGTTAGATTTAAACCAAATTAGTGAAGTACGTCGCGTTTATGATTATTTAAATCATCCAGTTTTGACCAGTCTCTAAAAACTTTAATGTTTGAAATATAGAAATATGTAAAAAAAGCGAACCAATCTTTCAACTGATTCGCTTTTTTAGTAACTATAATTAAAGCTGCTTATTTTTTCGACTGCTCTTGATTGTCATCATCGGAAGAAGTCTTTGTCTTATTTTCAGCAGTTTTTTTAGTTTCACCATTATTAGTTTCAATTTTAATGTTGTCATTGTCTAACACTGCTTTAAGATGCTTTTCCTTAGGATGATCAAGATAATGGTCGGCCACACGATCTTCAATTTGTTCTTGAATGACCCGCCGTAAAGGACGAGCACCCAAGGCTGGATCGTAACCTAAATCCACAATCTTTTCTTTGGCAGGTTGGGTAACTTCAATATCTAAACCTTGATCAGCAATCATTTTGTTAGTGTCTTGAATCATTAAGTTGACAATCTTTAATAAGCTGTCCTTAGATAACGGATCAAACTCAATAATGCCGTCGAACCGATTTAAAAATTCAGGTTTAAAGTAATTGCCTAATTTGTCTAATACGGAATTAGTGGTGCCATTGGCCTCAGCACCAAAGCCAACGCTGGCTTCACTTTCACCTTGCCCAGCATTCGACGTCATAATAATGATGGTGTCTTTGAAGCTGACAGTACGTCCTTGAGAATCGGTCAAACGGCCGTCATCTAAGATCTGTAAAAACATATGCATAACATCCGGATGAGCTTTTTCAATTTCATCTAATAAAATTAAACTGTACGGATGCCGCCGGACTTGTTCAGTTAATTGTCCCGCTTCTTCATAACCGACATACCCTGGAGGGGAACCAATTAATTTAGAAACGCTGTGCTTTTCCATGTATTCCGACATGTCAAAGCGAATCATGGAATCTTCACTACCAAAGAGTTGGCGTGCTAATTGTTTAGCCAATTCGGTTTTACCAACGCCAGTCGGTCCTACAAAGAGGAAGGATCCAATTGGCCGTCCCGTTTTGTTAAAACCAACTCGATTACGGCGAATTGCCCGACTAACTTGTTCTACGGCTTTATCCTGACCAATGACATGAGCTTCAAGTTCAGGTGTTAAGTTGCGCAATTGTTCTTGTTCTTGCGCCTTTAATTCACCAACGGGGATATTAGTTTTTTCTTCCACGATACTTTCAATATCTTTTTCAGTTACCTTGGGTTCTTTTTCAGTATCGGTTTTATTATCACGAACATTTTCGAGCTTTTTGGTTTGATCGCGGTAAAAAGCAGCTTTTTCATAATCTTCTTGTTTTAAGGCTGCTTGCTTATTAGCCTCCGCCGCTTTGATTTTTTTCTCAATTTCTTTAGGATCAACAGGATTTAAAGTAAGATTTTTTCGTGAACCAGATTCATCTAATAAATCGATAGCTTTATCAGGTAGAAAACGATCTTGAATATAACGATCTGATAACACCGCTGCCGCTTTAATCGCTTCTGGGGTATATTTGACATGATGATAAGCTTCGTACTTTGGTTCAATGCCTTTTAAAATTTGCAGAGTCTGTTCAACACTAGGTTCATTGACTTCGACTGGTTGTAAACGTCTGGCTAAAGCAGAGTCTTTTTCAATTTGCCGATATTCATTAAAAGTTGTCGCACCAACTAATTGCAATTCGCCACGTGCTAAGGCGGGCTTTAAGACATTACCAGCGTCCATACCACCTTCAGCATTACCAGCACCGACAATTTCGTGAATTTCATCAATAAAGAGAATAATGTTTTTGTTACTTTGCAATTCTTTAATCAATTCTTGCATGCGTTGTTCAAATTGCCCCCGCACGCCAGTTCCTTGAACTAAAGAAACGACATCCAAGCGAATGACACGTTTATCTTGTAATTTTTCCGGAACTTCGCCATCGACAATTTTTTGGGCTAATCCTTCTACAACGGCAGTTTTACCAACCCCAGCTTCACCGATTAAAACGGGATTATTTTTAGTACGCCGATTGAGAATTTCAATGACACGTTCAATTTCTTTATCACGACCAATCACTGGATCGATTTTCCCGTCCTTCGCTTGAGCAGTAAGATCGACCCCAAATTGGGCTAAAATACTATTTCCATTATTATTGTTACCGCCACTACGTTGGCTTTGTGCGGACATTTGTTGCTGACGACGCATTTCTTGTTGTGGATCTATGGCGCCAAATAGAGAACTAAGATCTCCAAAGCCAAATGGATCGTTATTCATATTTGAATTACCTCCCATCGCTTGTTGCTCACGCAACTTTTGATAACAACTTTGGCATAAATTTACTTCTGCGCGTTGTCCATTAACACTAGTGTAGAGATGGATAGTTGCTTCATTCTTATGACAGTTTTGGCAAAGCATTAACTACATTCCACCTTTCTGAAGAAGAATTTAGATCAATTTTCAAACCGTTGAATTGAATCGTGAAGTTCAAACCACAATTGTCTTCAAAAGAACACACTTGTTAAGTGAAGTTGAGACATAAAGAAAATATTCATATTTAATACAAATATTTTTTCTTTATGGTGCTCTGAAAATCAGAATTTGGGGCTGAACTACACCGAACAATCAAGTAAAAGTTCATACTTTATGTTGGATGCAGTTGGTACTCAATTTCTGAATAGCTTTGTCCCAACCGTACTTATTGAGTTTTACTTCAGGAGTGTTTGACGATTGAGTACTAATTATTAGTACAATGTGAATTATACAATTAGCACTCTCAACATGCAAGTGCTAAAAACAAAAAAATGAATTTTTTGTTTAAAAATACTTGACTTTACATGTTGAACACAGTATATAAGGAATGATTTAGTTATTAAAGTATTTTGCATTGTGAGGTAGAAAATGGATTACGAACAAGAAATTTTAGATTTAATTGCTGGAAAAATTGATCAAATAGAAGTTGATAGTGAACATTTTTTTGAATTTAATCAAGCGTGGCTAAATTGTCCTCAGCATAAACAAATTATTGGTTCTGCACATCGAAATGGGCGTGTCACATATAAATTTTCTGAAAACGGAAGCAATTAGTTATTAAGGCTGATGGCTTCGGAATTTTATTGGAAAAAACTTGCCTTGTATTTTGAATAATGGTAATGTAGTTTTGATGTTAAGTTAACCCTTTTCACTCAAAATGAAAATTAGGCTTAAAGAGAGGTTATTAAATATGGAAAAGAAAGATTTTCACGTAATTGCAGAAACCGGAATTCATGCACGTCCTGCAACAATGTTAGTACAAGCAGCTAGCAAGTTTAGCTCTGACATTAACTTAGAATATGATGGTAAGACAGTTAATTTGAAATCTATTATGGGTGTGATGTCTCTTGGTGTTGGTCAAGGCGCTGATGTAACGATTACCGCTGATGGTGATGATGCTGCTGAAGCAATCACTGCTATTTCCGAAACCATGACTAAAGAAGGACTTTCAGACTAATGACGAAGACTTTAAAGGGAATTGCTGCCAGTGATGGTTTTGCGAATGCACCGGCTTATTTATTGGTGCAACCTGATTTATCCTTTAAAAAGCAGACAGTGACTGATACAACAGCTGAAGCAGAACGCTTGCAAGCTGCGATCAAGCAATCTGATGCTGAATTGACAACAATTAGAGATGCTGCTAAAGAGGCTTTGGGTGAAGAAGAAGCTCAAGTTTTCGATGCCCACAAAATGATTTTAGCTGATCCCGAATTTACGGGTGCAGTTGCTCAACAAATTAAAGACGATAAAGTTAATGCTGAACAAGCTTTGAGTGATGTTTCTAACAAATTTATCGCCATGTTTGAAGCGATGACTGATAATAAGTACATGCAAGAACGGGCGGCTGATGTACGCGATGTTTCGAAGCGCGTTATGAGTCATTTATTAGGGGTTGAATTACCTAATCCGGCCTTGATTGATCACGAAGTTATTATCGTTGCACACGATTTAACGCCAAGTGATACAGCACAGTTAAATAAAAAGTATGTTAAAGCTTTTATTACTGATATCGGCGGACGGACTGCGCACTCAGCTATTATGGCACGTTCGTTGGAAATTCCGGCCATTGTGGGTACAGATACGATTACTGCGGATGTTAAGTTAGGCGATGAATTAATTGTTGATGGTGTTCACGGTGATGCTGTCATCAACCCTAGCGCTGACGACGTTAAACACTACCAAGATTTAGCTGATCAGTATGCTGAAGAAAAAGCAGAATGGGCTAAGCTCAAGAGTGCTCAGACCGTGACTGCTGATGGGAAGCATTTTGAAATTGCAGCTAATATTGGAACACCAAAAGATTTAGCTGGTGTCAAGGCCAATGGTGCGGAAGCAATTGGCTTGTATCGGACTGAATTCTTGTATATGGATTCTGCCGAATTACCATCTGAAGACGATCAGTTTGAAGCTTATAAAGAAGTTTTAGAAGGTATGGATGGTAAACCAGTTGTTGTACGGACAATGGATATTGGTGGTGATAAACATTTACCATATCTACCATTGCCTGAAGAAATGAATCCATTCTTGGGTTATCGGGCTATTCGAATTAGTTTGGATCGTCAAGATATTTTCCGGACACAATTACGGGCTTTGCTACGCGCTTCGTCTTATGGCAAGTTGCGGATTATGTTCCCAATGATTGCTACTCTTCAAGAGTTCCGTCAAGCTAAAGGTATTTTACAAGAAGAAATGGATAAATTAACTGCTGAGCAGATTCCATTTGATGCCAATTTAGAAGTTGGAATCATGATTGAAATTCCAGCAGCGGCCGTTTTAGCAGATCAATTTGCTAAAGAAGTTGATTTCTTTAGTATTGGAACGAATGATTTGATTCAATATACTATGGCTGCTGACCGCGGTAATGAACACGTTTCTTATCTTTATCAACCATACAACCCATCTATTTTACGCTTAATTAATCATGTGATTAAAGCGGCCCATCAAGAAGGCAAATGGGTTGGTATGTGTGGTGAAGCAGCTGGCGATTCTGTCATGGTACCATTATTGTTAGGTATGGGCTTAGATGAATATTCAATGAGTGCTACTTCCATTTTACGAGTACGTTCATTGATGAAGCATCTGGATACGACAGAGTTATCAGACTTAGTCAATCAAGCTTTGAATGTTTCCTTAAGTAATGCGGATAATGAAAAGTTAGTTAACGATTTTGTTGCGACACATCGTAAGTAATTATTTAATTAATAGCAAATAAAAAACTAGGATCAAGTTGAGACTACTTAATTGTAGAGAACAACTTTTGGCCTAGTTTTTTTATTTGATCGAATTAGAAAGTGGAAAACAATTAGATGTGAAACCTTACAATGTTTTGATGATTTTAGCCGGAACGCCAGCAACCATTTGATTGGCAGGTACATCATGATTAACTACTGCACCAGCAGCAACAATAGAATTTTCGCCAATGGTCACACCCGGTAAAATGGTAGCATTGGCACCAATCCAAACATTTTTTTGTAGATGAATAGGTTTTAAATCTAAAATATTTCTTTGACTAGGATCGGTTAAGTGGTTTACAGTAATTAATGATGCTCGGGGTCCAATCATGACATGATCTTCTAAAAAAATACCACCCAAATCAGTAAACATTACGCCGGTATTAATAATAATATTTTTACCAAAATGGATATTGCCTCCAAAGTCCGTATAAAAGGGCAATTTCAAGGAGACACTGTGATCAACTGTGTGGCCGGTAATTTTACATAAATATTTATGAATCTCTTGTTGAGATCTTGAACCGGTATTTAATTCTTGTACTAGTTGCATGTTACGGTCAATTGCAGGCCGGTAAGTTGCTTGATATTCAGGAGTGGTAAAATCTAATAGTGACATCGCAATATCCTTTTTTTACAGGCTATTATAATTGTTTAAGGAACTATTGCAAGTTAATTATGAGACTATGAGAGCGCCAGCTTGTTAATTGACAATGATAATTTGAAGGAGAAAAGTTAATGGAGAGTATTTCCAATTCAGAATGGGAAGTCATGCGAGTGTTATGGACTTTAAAATCGGCATCAGCTAATGAAATCGTACTTAACTTGGAACAAACTAAGTGGCAACCTAATACCATTAAAACCTTGATTACGCGCTTAACTAAAAAGCAGGTAGTGGGGGTTGATAAGTCGCATCGTCCGCAAATTTATTATCCGTTAGTTCAAGAAGAACAAATGATGAATCAAGCGGTTGTTGATTTGTTTCAGCATCTTTGCGCAATGAAGCAGGGAGCGGCCTTAATTAATTTGGTGAAGCAAATTAATTTGAGCCAAGCAGATCTTCAAGCACTAAAACAATTATTGTCACAAAAAGAAAAGACCGCGCCACAGACAATTGCTTGTAATTGTTTAAAGGCTGCACATTGTAAATAGTAATTAACATAGAATTTAATTAGCAGAACAGCTGGCATATTTGACAACTAATTGTTTTTACGTTGATGTCATTGCCCAACTTGGAGATAGCCAGTTAAAGAAGCATTGAGTTGCTTGACGGAAATATTTAGTAATTGACTGACTGTTTGTAAAATTTGAGGATGTGAGGTAATAATTAACAGTTCTGGTTGTTCAAGTTGTTGGTACAAGATACTATGACTAGGTAACTTGACCGCTTGATTAATTAAAAGTGCCCGATTGTCTGTATTTAACTGCATAAAAGCCAAGTAAAAGTGTGTTGCAATGGTGAGCTTAGCTTGTGGAAATACGGTTTGCCAGACATTTTTTTGTGTCGGCGCGACATTTTTTTGAATTAATAAATAATCATGCGGGTGTTGCACATTATGTGCAAATAGACTATTCTGATTCAAATATGTGGTTAAAAAGGATTGCGTACCAAAAATTAATTTAATGTTGGACATATTAATTCTCCTTATGAGGTGTAAATAATGAAGATCACAGTTTTAGGTTATTATGGCGGTTATCCATACCGTCAACAAGCAACGACTGGTTACTTATTACAAGACCAGGGCTATAACTTGCTGTTGGATTGCGGTAGTGGTGTTTTAAATTCATTACAAAATGTTTTGGATCCGTTGCAGTTAGATGCGGTAGTTTTAACTCATTATCATCATGATCATATTGCTGATATTGGTGTTTTACAATATTATTGGCAATTACATGAAGGAACCAAAAAACAAGCTGTTTTGCCCATCTATGGTCATACTCAAGACCCATTGAATTTTGCTAGTTTAACATTTGGTAATTTTACACAAGCAAAGGCTTATTCGCCGTTGCAATCGTTAAACTTGGGTCCCTTTACGCTTGATTTTAAACAAACTATTCATCCAGTGCCAACTTTTGCAACTCGTATTACTGATTCGCAAAATAAAGTGCTGACTTTTACTGCTGATACGGCCTATTTTGCTGATCTAGCTACTTTTGCTCAAAAATCTAATTTATTGATTACCGATACTAATTTTGGAACAGCTAAGACAGGGCAATTGTGGCACATGACTTCTACTCAATCAGGACAGCTGGCCCATGATGCTCAAGTAGATGCCTTATTAATTTCTCATTTACCACAAAATTATCCGTTAGATAAATTAGTTGCTGAGACGCAACAAGCCGCTGGTGAGATTCCGGTTGCTCGGGCCAATACTGGCTGGCGCAAGGTAATTGATTAGGGCTATTCCGACAAAGATTGCTGATTCGTTGTAGTTAAGCCCTCAGCTAAGCAGAAAGCTAGACATTAAATTTTGACTTACCTATAATTGAATTGTGATTAAAAATAATCGCTAAATTATTTAAAAAAGGAGAAATTCTATATGGTAACCTTATACACATCTCCAAGTTGCACTTCTTGTCGGAAAGCCAAAAAATGGTTTGAGGACAATAATATTCCTTATAAAGAGCGAAATATTTTTGCACAACCACTTTCAAAAGATGAAATTAAAAAAATTCTTCAATTAACTGAAGATGGTACCGAAGAAATCATCTCCAAGCGTTCTAAAGCTTATCAGGCTTTAAATGTTAACTTAAATGATTTAACGGTTGATCAATTAATCAGTTTAATTGAAAAAAATCCAGGCTTATTAAGACGTCCAATTATGATGGATGAGAAAAGTTTGCAAGTGGGCTACAATGAAGACGAAATTCGCCGCTTTTTGCCAAGAGCAATTCGGGTAATGGAATTACGAGAACTACAACGTGCGCAAGCATTTAATTAGTAAATTTTTCAGATTAACCTTTTACTTTCTGGTGATGCCTGTTAGAATAAATTAATAAGTGAGGTGGGTCAGCCATGGAAGTGGAACACGTTAATGAAAACATGATTCGAGTAACATTGGAAAGTCATGACTTAAAGGAACGTGGAGTAACGGTTCTAGATTTATTAGGTAATCGCAAGCAAATTGAGAGTTTCTTTTATAATATTTTAGAAGAAGTAGATACAACTCATACATTTGTTAAAGATCAGACCGTTACCTTTCAGGTTATTCCAAGTCATAAGGGCTTAGAGTTATTAATAACTAAAGTTCCTGATCAAAAACAAGAAGATACTGAAGAAGACCATGATCTTTTGCAAGCATTAGACGTTGTGGCTAATCCCACAGAAACAGATTCTTCCAATGATGATTTAGTTAATCTTGATGACCCAATAAAAACAATTATTTTTAGTTTTTCTGAGTTCGAAGATTTCGTGGAATTAAGTAAAGCTTTACGAGTTAATTCGGTTGTTAGTAACTTGTACCAACTTCAAGGTCAATATTATTTAGAATTAATTATCTATACTGATCAATTACGTAGCGTTAGTGTTGCTGATATTATTGCCTTGGCTAAAGAATACGGCCAATTGGCTAATGTGTCTGAGCCAATGTTGTCAGAGTATGGTCATTTAGTGATGGAACAATCTGCATTGGAATTAACACGTTATTATTTTGCATAAATAATTCTCTTAAAGATACTAGTTTTAATTTGATTAATTCAAATTAAAACTAGTATCTTTTTTGTAATTAAAATAAGGTGTTAATTATATGTTAGTAGCAAAGAATCAAGCCGGAGAATTAATATATGCGTCCGAATATCAAGCACCACAAGCGGTATTTTGTCCGCAATGTCATCAACCAGTACAATTAGTTGTGCGCCAGCAGCAGCGACCTTATTTTCGACATGTGGTTTCACATGCGGGAAATAATGAAACGCCAATCCATCTGCAAGGTAAACAATGGTTAGCGCAATGGTTGCGTGAACAATTTACCGTTCAATTAGAATATGTTATAGATCCCAAGCAGCGCATTGATGTCTATGCTTATAACCATCAATTTCGGTTAGCAGTGGAATATCAATGTTCGCCCATTAGTTCGCAAGAATTAGCAACACGCCAACAGCAGTATTTAAAAAAAGGGTTACATCCGTTGTGGATTTTTGGACCGCGACATTACCGGTTGAAAAATCAATTAACACACAGCCAAGGTTTATTGAGTTTTAATCAGCAGTGGGGATATTACATTTTGTATAAATTACCACGAGAAGATTTTTTGCGGTTGTGTTATCATTTTGCTTTGAATCCGAGTAGTAGACAATTATTTTGGCAAATGAAAAAGATTTATACCTGGACGCAACTGTTACAATTTCAAAGGCCATCTAGTCATTATCAAATTGCTACGATTGATTGGTCACAATGGTATCTGACACACTGTCGTTATCCTGACCAGCAGTTTATTCAATTTCAAAATTGGTGTTATCAACAACAGCAAAACTTGCTTGATTGGGTCAAAAAAACACCGTCGCAGACGGTGTTTCCCATTTATAAATACCTAGGTTGTTATTTGCCATTAGTTTATCATTTTAACATTCAAGCTCTTTCTGATTTTCCCCTAATTAATTCAGAAATTACTTTACTAAATGCAAAACAGGATTGGCAGCAATTTGTTGATCATTAAGCTCAGTATCAGAGATTAATGATTTTAAGACTGTCGTCAATTCAATCGGTGAACAATTCTTCAAACAAAAGGCTTGGGCTTCTTGATTTTGAGAATAATCATAAATTACCGTTGTCGGTGTTTCATTGATTCCTAATTCAGAAGCAATTTTTTGATCTTCAATGCATTGGCTCAAGGTTAATTCATTTTTAGTATCTTTAACCATTGTACGCCAATCTAAATTAACGCTTTGAGCAATTTCTTGCATTAACTGAATCGTAAATTTTTGCGATTGAAAGTTGATGGCATGTTGAAGATTAATTAAGAATTGGCGGCCTTTTTTGTTGCCTTGAAAAGTAGCTGCTTTATAATAAAGTGTTGCTTGATAAACATCATCGGTTAACTTATTGCGCAGATTAATGTCGTGTAAGTTATAGTTATTGTTTTTTAAATAATGATCCATTGATAAAAAATTGTTTAAAGCGACAAACTTAAAATGTGCATTGATGTGATGCTTTTTAGCAAAATCAATAATTAATTGTTCCGTTTTTAAACAACGTTGACCAATCGGATTAACAAAAACAAATACTTCCCACATATTGCTAATACCTCCTAAAACCCCATAATTAGAACATATATAAATTAAGATACCAGATCTGAAATATTTTTCAAATAATAAGCCTTCAAAAGTTCAGTGAAGCGCGATTTTGAACAGCTTTGGATGTTTAAAAAACGAACTTTAACGTAAAAGCTGGAGTTTTAGGATGATAGAACCAAGGGACTTATTTGGTAGGAATTAAAATAATGTTCGGATTGCAGTCTTTTCAAATAAAAAATAAATTTAAACTGGAAATGACAAGCATTATGTTATAGTTAAACGGGCGAGGTGATTAAAATGAATGATCAAAATTGGGATACTTTTTTATTGCCATATGAACAAGCAGTTGACGAATTAAAAATCAAATTACGTAGTATGCGCAAAGAATTTATCAATTTAGGAGAACATTCGCCAATTGAATACGTAACGGGCCGGGTAAAAACTGTAGCCAGTATTAAAGAAAAAATGCAACGGCGGTTTATCACACCGGAATTATTGGAACAGGATATGCAGGACATTGCTGGTTTAAGAATTCAATGCCAATTTGTGGAAGATATTTATCAAGTAGTTGATATTTTGCATAATCGTACGGATTTGTCGGTGGTTGAGGAACGTGATTATGTAACTAACAGTAAGCCTAGTGGTTATCGTTCCTATCACGTGGTTTTACGGTATCCAGTCCAATTAGCCACCGGTGTGAAGGAAATTTTAGCAGAAATTCAAATTCGTACATTGGCTATGAACTTTTGGTCAACAATTGAGCATTCTTTAAATTACAAATATCAAGGAGATTTTCCAGAAGATATTAATTCGCGTTTAAAAAGGGCTGCAGAAGCATCTTTCATGTTGGATGAAGAAATGTCTAAAATCCGTGAAGAAATTCAAGATGCCCCTAAATATTTTGCTAATCAAAAATTTAATAATTCGAAGCAATCAAAGGAGAAACAACCACATGAAGGTGTGGATTCAAAATAATTTTAAAGATTTATCGCGAAAATTGGCCCAGCAATTAAATGCTAAGTTATTAGCAGCTGGAGTAGTAATTACTCAAAAAGACCCAAACCTAGTCATTACAATTGGTGGCGATGGGACTTTTTTGAGTACTTTTCATAAATTCGCCCAGCAATTAGATCAAGTGCAATTTGTTGGCATTCATACGGGACACTTAGGTTTTTATACTGATTGGAAAGATTCTGAAGTAGATGAACTAGTGGAACAAATTTTACAAGGACCCCAACAAGTGGTTACTTATCCATTGCTAAAAGTTCAGATACAGTATACGAATGGTTGTCGTCGACAGTTTTTGGCGTTAAACGAATCGCAGTTGAAACGGGTTTCTCAAACGATGCGCGCTGACATTTTAATTGACGGTCAATTATTTGAACGTTTTCGCGGAGATGGTATCACGGTCTCTACTCCTACAGGCTCGACAGCTTATGCAAAGTCTATTGGTGGCGCCATTATTAATCCTAATTTAGAAGTGATGCAGTTTAATGAAGTAGCACCGATTAATAATCGTGTTTATCGGACCGTTAATTCACCTTTAATTTTGCCTAAAGGTCAAGTGATTACCGTGGTACCACAGATGGCAACTGATTATGTTTTGACCGTAGATAATTTGGCTTATGATAAAAATTTAGTTGAAAAAACTCAATACCAAATTGCAGATGAAAAAATTCAAATTGCATCTTATCGTACCAAGAATTTTTGGCAACGAGTACGGAATGCATTTTTAACGGATGGTAGTTAATGAATTATCGGTGGCTCAAGACCAGTTCTAATGAACAAAATTTACGACAATTTTTACAGCAACAAGGCTTTTCTAAAACGCAACTCAAACAAATTCAATATCATCAAGGACATGTTTACGTTAACCACAAACGACGTTATTGGTGCTTTAAAGTCAAAGTGGGTGATGAAATTATTGTCACTTTACCAACTGAACAAGGCTCCGAGCAAATTCAACCCATTTCAGGGGCACTGGCAGTTTTATATGAAGATGATAACTATTTATTAGTTAATAAACCAGCCGGGATTGCTTCGTTACCTGCAAAGGGGTTAACGACTGTAACAATGGCTAATTTGGTGAAGGCTTATTTACAAAGAACGCACCAAGTCAATGATGTGATTCACTTGGTATCCCGATTAGATCGTGATACTTCAGGCGTTTTGACATTTGCTAAGAATGCTTATGCACATCACTTAATTGATCAACAGTTTCGCACACAAAGTATCACCAAAGAGTATATAGCCCTAATAGAAGGACACTTATCTGCTAATCAAGGCGAAATTGATCTACCAATTGGTGTAGATCCTAAAAATCATAATTTGCGTTGTGTCGACCAACAGGGAAAATGGGCTTTAACCAAATATCAAGTATTGCATCGTATGTCGGATTTCACGGAGGTTAAAGTGCAACTGATTACGGGGCGAACACATCAAATCCGTGTTCATTTTGCAGCAATTGGGCATCCGCTACTAGGTGATCAAGCTTACGGGGGAGCTAGTCCTTTAATTAAAAGACAGGCACTACATTGCTCAAAGTTAAGTTTCTTTGATGCAATTGGGCAAAAACAGCTTGTTATTCAGGCCCCATTACCTTCAGATTTAACTCGTTTAGTCAGCAAAAGTTAATTTTTATGTATGAAAAAAGGTTGCAGGTTAAAAACTGCAACCTTTTTAATATCAACAATATTATTTCAAAAAGCCAAAGTAACCAATAACGATGATTGCTAAGATGATTCGGTACCAGCCAAAGGCTTTAAAATCGTTTCTTTGAATGTAGTTGAGTAAGAATTTAATTGATAGATAAGCTACAATAAATGAAACCAATGTGCCGACTAATAAGACACTAGTTTGCATGACAGTAAAAGTATTACCATGCAAAAAATATTTAACCAGTTTTAAACCACTAGCACCAACCATTGTTGGAATAGCTAAGAAAAATGAAAATTCTGTGGCCACAAAGCGGGAAGTGCCGATTAAAATGGCGCCTAAGATAGTTGCTCCGGAGCGTGAGGTTCCGGGAATTAATGATAAAACTTGAAAGACACCAATGGCTAAAGCAATCGAATAAGGTAACTTATCCAAGTTCGTTAACCGAGGCTGACGTTTTTTGTTCCAATTTTCAATGATAATAAATAAAATCCCATAGATTAATAAAGTGGCAGAAATAACTTGCCAGTTATTAAAATGTTCGTCCATATAATCATTTAATGGTAGGCCAATGATGACAGAAGGCAAACAAGCTAGTAATACTTTCAACCATAAAACCCAAGTTGATTTTTTTTGCTGATTATCTTTGGTGGGTGAAAAAGGATTTAATTTATGGAAGTAAATTACGACCACGGCCAAGATGGCGCCTAATTGAATCACCACCATAAACATATTAATGAAGGCGGTGGATTCCTTTAATTTAACAAATTCATTAGCTAAATATAAATGCCCCGTGGAGCTAATAGGGAGGAATTCTGTAATTCCTTCAATAATGCCTAAAATAATGGCTTTAAAAATGTTTAACATCAGTTTCCTCGTTTCAGATTAGTGATTAGTAAAATTTGATGCAAGTACCCTCGGGAACTTGACAATCGTGATTGTTAAAAGTTAATTGACCGGAATCTAAATCACGATTAAAAATCGTAACGTCATTGGATTTTTGGTGCGGCACTAAAACAAACTGGCCCGTAGGATCTAAGCAAAAATCACGCGGAAAATCACCCTGTGTTTTGATGGTTTGTAAATGTTCCAGTTTCTTACCATCAGCACTAATCCGAAATGAAACTAGGGAATTGTGGCCCCGATTGGAAGTATAGAGATATTGACCGTCAGCGCTGATGCGAATAGCAGCGGCAGTATTTTCACCTAAATATTCTTGCGGTAGTAAGTGATAGGAATCTAATAAATTAAATTGGCCGTGATCATAGTGTAAAACTAAAACCACAGAACTTAATTCACAAATACAATAAGCTAAATCAGGATGTTGCGGGTTAAAGACCAAATGTCTCGGCGCACTACCAGCAGGAGCAGTAAAGGTACTATTTAATGTAGCGTGTGCTTGATCATCAATTTGGTAAGTAGTAATTTGATCTGTACCATAATCGCAGACAACTAGTTGTTCATCAGGTGTGAGATGAGCCATGTGCGGATGAGCTGCTTCTTGTTCTGGTTTAACACTACTGCCTTCTAATTGAATGGTATCAGTAATGGTGAGAGTTTTGTCGGGATTAATTTTATGGATTGTCACAATTCCAGTATGAAAATTAGCGGAAAAAACTAATTGTTTTTGTTCAGCTACTTCCACATAAGCCGGTGAACTTCCAGTTTGTAGGGCACTGCCCAGATAGTTAAAGTTATTATTGAGATCATACGCGGCAATCCCGCCCTGGTCGCCATCTTGAACAATGGAATATAAAATATTATTATTAGAAATTGTAAAGTAGGTTGGTCCTTGTAGTTTGACAGCTAAATGAGCTGCAGACAGGCTAGCTTTTTGTGTATCAAATTCTAATTGATAAATTCCCTGACTGGTTTGTTTTGTGTAACCACCGATTAATAATTTTTCTTGCATGAAGAAAACCTCCTTGAACAACATTTTATAACAACTTCCATTAAAATGCTGGTAGTATTATAGTAATTTATCATAAAAGTGAGTGTAAAAGATATGGAAATCAAAGCAAAAATAACTGAAATTGGTCCACAAGCACTTGATTCGAGTGATGATTTTTTGATATTATTCAATTCCAGTGCAACCTTGGATTTGCGCAAAGTTGCTCTGATTCAAGAGTTTGCCGCGGGACAGCAGCAATTGTTAAATTTACAAGTAGGACAAAAGATAATGATTGATCACCACAGTTTTACAATTCAAGCGGTTGGTCAACAGGTCAACGATCAATTGCGAGCCATTGGTCATACGATCTTGTATTTCCAAAAAGCTCCCAGTAATCCCCAGATTAACGGTGTTTATGTAACAGGTACAATGCCAAAGCTACAAGTTGGCTCTATCATTTGTTATGAACAATAATGAGGTAAGTATGAAAAAAAAAACTTGGTTTACAAAATGGTTTTTAAATAATAAGTTTACAGTGGTTTTACTGAATGTACTCTTATTATTTTTGATCATTGCGGTTTTTGCTAAAATTAGTTATGTTTTTCGCCCATTGTGGCAAATTTTAGGAATTATTTGTCCACCTTTAATTGTGGCCATGATCTTGTATTATTTAATTAAGCCGTTGACCAATTTTTTGCAACGGCGGTTGCATTTGAATCGAATTGTAGCTATTGCAGTCGTTTTTTTAGTGATTTTATGTATCTTAGTCTGGGCAATTTTGACATTGATCCCAATTTTACAGAGTCAGGCAACATCTTTAATCAAAAACTTGCCGGCCTACTGGCATTTAATTCAACATACGATTAATGCAATTAGCCATGAGCCGCATTTACAAAATTTGCATCTGCAAGATAATTTATCTTGGAGTAAATTTTCGGATACTTTTATGAACAGTTTGGGCGGGACTTTTGATACGGCTTGGAATAATTTTACTTCGGCTTTAGGAGTTATTTCCAATGTGATCATGATCTTTTTAACGGCACCGTTTGTCCTCTTCTTTTTACTGAAGGATGATCAAAAAATTAAACCAGCAATTTTAAAATTTATCCCTAATCGCTTAAAAGCAGCGACAGCACAGACTTTAAGCGAAATCAATGCGGCACTTAGTTCTTATATTCGTGGACAATTAACGGTCGCTTTCTGGGTCGCAGTGATGTTTAGTGTTGGCTATTTAATAGTGGGCATGCCTTATGGTATTCTGTTAGGGATTTTTGCGGGAATTTGCAATCTGATTCCTTATGTCGGCTCGGCAATTGGCTTATTGCCCGCGGTGATTCTGGCTTTATTATCCGGACACCGAATGATTTTTAGTGTAATTATTATTTTTGCTATTGAACAAACTATTGAAACGCGCGTGGTTTCACCGTTAGTTGTGGGCAATAAAATGAATATGCATCCAGTAACGACGATCTTTGTATTATTGGTTTCAGGCGGAATGTTTGGTTTATTAGGAGTTATTGGAGGCATTCCAATGTATGCTATTTTAAAAATTCTATTCACTAAAACATTTAATTGGTTTGAAACTAATTCTAATTGGTACCAAGATGAAAATTTATTAGAAACACAACAGCCAAAAGATTCCCATTAATGCAAGAACAAATAATGCAAGAACAAACTTGTGCTTATAACTAAGCACAGCTATGTAAAAAAGGTTCATGAATTTAACTAATTTGGATAAAATTTTCCAAATTAGTTTTTTTATTGAGGCTAATTCGAAAATTTAGCCTTAAAAAAGCTAAATTTTAATTAAAATTTTAAACTAAACTAAAAAAACTGATTGGTTAGTATGAGTTAAATGTTTTTTACAGATTTGTTAGGAATTTATTATTTATAATAAGAAATTGATAAAATATTAGCTGAAAGTTATACTTAGCGTGATGTTTTTGTAGATGAATCATTGGGAGGTTTCTTTATCACAAAATGCGCTGATCGACGTCATATCAAGTTTTTGATTTTAATGATAGTTATGGTTGAAAGTGTCTTTTACGCAACCACGTTACGAGCGGAGACGCTTAAAGGTATTGCATTAGAGCAGTTAATTCAAAATCAGGGTTTACCAGTTGGCTTAAGTCGTAGTAATCAAGTCACAGGTGATTGGAGTCAGAATTTACTGCGTAGTGATTATAGTGATTTATTGCAAATGCAAACGAATTTCACAACTGACTTAACTAATAAATTAAGTTATAAAACACAGCACCAAACACCAATTCCAGATGCCACGACTGTGAGTGTTAGTACTTGGGCAGAATTTTGTGAACAGGTTCAAAACCCACAAGTAGCTACCATTATTTTAACGAATAATTTAACAGCTACTTCTTCGCCGAGCATTACGACTGATAAAACCATTAATTTTAACAATTATCAAATCAATACTGCCAAGCAAACCATCTCATTAACTCAGGGGACGACCACGGTGCAAGATGCTAATGTGGTTTCTGATCATACTAGTGCTGCTACTTATTATTGTTTTACAGCCACTCAAGGAAACCTGGTGGTTCAAGATACCAATCTGACAACTAATGCTTCACCGGCGGATATGGATAATACTAATACGAACAGTACCATTATTAATGGCGGCTTTTACACAGCTGAAAAAGCCCAAGCGCCAGTTCAACTAACTTTTGATCATGCTAATGTGTCACAACAAGTGAGTGCCGATCTGGTTCAAACTAGTATTGGTAATACTAACGATTATGCGATTGTGATGAATAGTTCTAGTGGTAGTCAATTAACTATCAATGATAGTAAGTTACAAATTCAAGCTAATAATTATATCATGTTCCCGAATATGAATAGTAATTTAAGTGTTGATAAAACAGTTAATATCAAGAACTCGACCATTGCCGCTGTTCAAGCAAGTGATTTATATACTAAAAATTATAATTTATTCTTAAATAGTGCCAATGATAATACCACGCAACGCAATTATTTTGGTCTAAATCTGAATATTAATGATCATTCCAAAATTAATGTTCTTTATAACAATGCAGGAAATTTGGATCAATCTGGAGTCATTCGAATCTATGGAGCTAATTCACTCTTTACATTAGCCAGTGGTTCCAATTTAACGATTAAAAATATTAATGGTTCTGCGATCAGTATCTCAGGCAATAATAGTCAGTTTAAAGTTACTGGTGCTGCCAATGATCAAACGACGACATTGAATGCTACCCGCGGCGAAGGCGGTGGTGGTGATTCGACCAATCCGGCGGTGCGTTTTATTTGGACTGGCGGCATGTTCTTTGATATTCAGGGCAATGCGAAAGTCAATGTTAATCAAAATTATCAAAATGTGAATAGTAAAGGGGACAATCCGCCCGGTATTCGGATGTACGGAATGGGTAATAAAATTTCTGTTTCCCAAGGAGCCGAGTTTAATCTGCATAATAATAATGCGGTAGGAACGCCTAGTGCAGGTGAATCTGGTGGACAAGGTATTTTGTATCGCGATGCTCGAGCTGATGGCACCGTTGATCCGTATAATTCTTTTGTTTTAAAAGATCCTAATTCGCAAGTTTTGGTTGCTGCTCAAAGTGGTGCTGCCATTATGACGAATTCGACACCGTTAAAAATTGATGCAGGGGATACTGCTAATGATAAGATTTCCTTCGTAGCGCGCGGTAATTATCCGAAGGGAGGAATTTTTTCTGCTCCTAGTGGGCAAAAATTAACATTTAATATGCCGTATCCGCGCTACTTTGATTTTCAAAATCAAGCTCCAAGTGGTAGTAATAGTTACTTGTTTGATGGTTCTAAGAACAGTACTTTTCAACATAATGCTTTACCTTTACAAGTTTGGGACAGTAATAGTGACATCAATGGCAATCCTTCGGGAAATTGGCAACACGTTGGTGCTAGTTATCAATCGACATCTGGTTTGTTTGCCAAATTATTTGAAGTTGTAGTTCCAACTTCTGACAGCGATGCGACAGAAGCCGCTGATTTTAAACAATATTTAGAAACTCCATTGGCTAAAAGTGGTGCTAAAGGATTGAATAAAATTACGCGGATGACAGCTAACGTCACGCCCGCTAAAGTGAGTTGGTTACAAGATACGAATAATCAGTTTATTGATCCAGCCAATACTGATAAATATATTTGGCTCAAAGCGCAAGTTCCCGCCGAGAACGATGCCTTAAGACCGGGCTTAGATAATGAAGTGCAGGCAGAATTACAGGTTACTTTACCTGATGGCACCGTCAAAATTTTGCGCGGGACTTCTGCACTACAAGACACTTATTATGATCAAACAACAATTAAGGGCGTGATGAAAATTGCTGCGCCTGATTTGCAACTACTGCCGACAGGAACGAAAATTAAGATTTTACGAGTTTGGCGAAATGGTACTTATGACAACGGACATTATAGTTCAAGTGCCATTGTGTCCGAACCACAAAAAGATTTTGATGATAGTGAAAAAACTGTCGTTGATAAAACACCACCACTACCAGCCAAAGTTTTATCCGCCAAGTCGACCTTAACGAACAATCAAACCGCCACTAATCTGACAAAAATTGTACCCTCCACGACTGAATTGACGGGGACAGCGGCTGCTAATGCAATCGTTTCGTGGCGAATTTTAAACGCTGATGGTAGTCTTAAATATTCGTCGATGCCTTCAGAGAATACGCAAGTTGATAGCGCGGGTCAGTGGCGTTTAGAGCGATTGCACGGTTTGAATTCAGGTGATCAACTGCAAGTTCTGTTAACTGATGCAGCCAATAATACTAATCCGCAGACGACAGTGACTTATCACGATACCATTTTGCCCGGAGCAACGACCTTAGCGGTGAAGGGAGAATTGACGCTGCAAGTGCCTACCAAATTAGATTTTGGTCAGCAGCGTGCTAATGATCATCATAATATTCCCATTACTGCATTAGATGGTAATTTAGCGGTAACCGATACGGATCATCAAGCAACGAATTGGGCAGTTAACGTTAAGCTGGACAATCAAGTTGGGGATGATTTGGGGACGGCTAATTTGCCCCTATACTATGGTGAAGGTCTAGCTAGTTCACAAATTACGACGACGCCATTAGCAATTTTCCAAAATGATCAGCCACCAATTGTCGATAATATTTTAGATATTTCCCATTCATGGACGATTGATCCGCAAACGATGGAGAATGTTCCTCAAGGGCCATATTTAAAAAATGTTAGTGCTGCCACAACGATGCCTACAAAAAATCATACAGGTTGTTTAGCTTGGTCTTTGACCAACAGCGTTAATTAAGGTTACTGCTCTGTTCAAGGCTAATTATTCATTAATAATACTGGACAGTTATGGCCACTTTAAAGTATATTTTTTGAAAACAAGTTGAATTCTATCGGAATTTAGTTAGTTAAGTACTCATTTTGACTTGTCAGTCTATTAAATAAGTTGTATATTATTAAACGTGGACTTAACTTAAACTCTTTTATCAGACCTGGTTTGATAAAAGAGCTTAATCAGAAGTAATTTAACGTATCTTCTTGCTGCATTTGCCGAGGGGATGCGTTTTTTTGTAGAAAACTGATATAAAGGAAGCTTTGATACATGACTAATCATATTGCACTTTTTGAACCGTTAATGCCAGCTAATACTGGCAACATTGCCCGAACTTGTGCGGGGACCGATACTGTCTTGCATTTGATTCGACCATTAGGATTTAGTTTAGATGATAAGCATATGAAGCGCGCCGGTTTGGATTATTGGGATAAGGTTAAATTGGTGATGCATGATGATTTAACCGACTTTTTGGCTAGTGTACCCGATCAACGTTATTTGTATTTGATTAGCAAGTTTTCCGATCGAGTTTACAGTGATGTTGATTATTCCAATACGGATGTGGATCATTATTTTTTGTTTGGTAAAGAAACGACGGGTTTGCCGGAAAAATTTATGCGCGATAATCCTGAAAAGTGCCTGCGAATACCAATGACTCAAAACATTCGGGCTTTAAATTTGTCCAATAGTTGTGCTTTGGTAATTTATGAAGCAGTTCGACAACAGCATTTTGCTGGGTTAGAATTAACACATCGTTATGAACATGATAAGTTACATTAGGAGATGTGAGTATGAAAGTTAACACAGGACCCGTTGTTGTGCAATCGTTTCATTATGATTTAGTTGATCCCCAATCTGAGCCACAAACGGACATTCAAGTTCAAGTTCAAGATTATCCGGTAGCCGATGGTGAAGAATTATCAGGGAAAATGGTGCAAATTTTAACACCGTTTAATGTTCATCCAGCTCAAGCGAAATTTGCCGTTTCTGGATTAATTGGACAAGTTTTTCAATTGCCTGATTTTACAGGTGAGCTATCAGAAATAACACCGGAAATGGTTGCACAATTATCACAACCGATGATTGAACAAATTCAAACCATTACTTATCAAGTGACGGCTTTGACTTTAGAACATGGTTATCATTTGGACTTTCAGGCGGATTTTGGTTCAGGAGAAATTCAGGATAATTAATTAAGTTGATAATAAGTTGATAAGACTGAGGCATGTTTAACTTTAAAAGTGGTAAAACTTTTAAAGTTAAGCGTGATAATCGGTCTTTTTTTGTGGTTTTTGAGAGTTATTTTAACAATATTGATTTGAAAAAAGTAAAAAAGATTTTAAATAAAATAATTAACAGAAATAAGCAGTTTTAGTGATTGTTAATATAAATTATAGTATAATTTAGGTATTAATTTAGTGTTAACTCTACAATAGTTAGAGGTAAAAATCGCTCAGCAGTCGACAATACCGGTATCGACACAAAATTATTAACTGTAATTAAATGCTTGAATTTAGCAAGACATCGACTTTAGACTTTTAGAAATTATTACTTGGATCAATCATTAAAAATTTCTTTTGGTCTCATTCTTAATAAGGGAGGTAGGAATTTGAATCCAACAATTAATCTACTTCGTTTAGACTTAATTATTAAAAAACATTGGCAAATGTTGATTAATTGTGTCATTGTCGGATTGGGCGTGGCGGCTATTTTAACGTTTGTAATTTTAAAACCGCAGTACCAAGCGCAAACACAAGTGGTGGCAACTTTACCTCATCAGTCACAGCAAACAGATAATGATGTCAATAATAATTTGCAATTAGTTAATACGTATAAGGAGTTTGTGACGGGGGATGTGGTACTTGAACAAACGGTAACCCACCTTGATCAATTAGGCGTACATCGCAGTAGTGCGCAGGTGAAAAAAGAAGTTAAGATTAAACAAGCACCTAATTCACTGATGTTTAGCATTGTAGTAACAGATAAAGATCGTTTTGCAGCAACGGAAACAGCTAATTTATTAGCACAGATGTTTCAAAAAAATGTTCAACGATACTTAAATGTAGATAAGATTGCAATTATTTCACAAGCTAAATTACCCCAGAAGCCGACTTTTCCTCCTAAAATGTTATTTCTAGGCTTAGGCAGCTTCCTGGGATTATTGTCAGGGCTCTTTTTAAGTATTCTTTTGGAATTAACCGATCAAACGGTGAAGGACGAACAATTTATCAAACAAGAATTAGCATTACCAATTATGGGGCGGGTTGCGAAAATTTCCAAAAAGCAATTACGATTGTCTGAAAATCAAGAATCTTTACTCAAAAATAGTTAAGTTATTTCACAATAGGAGAGTGAATTGATGTTTAAGAAGTACAGATCACATACTCATGATCGAGAGCAATTAAATGGAGTGAGTTTGATTAGCTTTTTTAAACCGCAATCGCCAATCACGGAACAATTTCGTACGATTCGAACTAATTTACAATTTGTTGCGACTAAAGATCACCCTTTATATTCCATGATGTTAACTTCTCCAAGTTTAGGTGAAGGTAAGTCCACAGTGGCTGCTAATTTAGCAGTGGTCTTTGCGCAAGCAGCACAACGCGTTTTATTAGTGGACGCGGATATGCGCCGTTCAACGGTACATCGGACTTTTAACATCAATAATCAAAGCGGACTCAGCAATTTGTTAGTTGATCAAGTTAGCCTAACTGACTGTATTCAAGAAACTAAAATTCCCAACTTATCATTAATTACTAGTGGTTTTCGGCCACCTAATCCAGCAGAATTGCTTAATTCCAATAATTTGCAGCATCTCGTGCAGCAAATGGAAACTAAGTTTGATTTGGTAATTTTTGATGCTCCACCTGTTTTGGCGGTAACAGATGCACAAATCTTGTCGCGGCAAGTTACAGGCTCGTTGTTAGTGGTTCGTCCGGGAATGACTACTAAAAAATCATTGATGCAAGCGCAAGAAACCTTGAATTTAGTACACTCCACAATCTTTGGCGTAATTTGTAATGACTATGCTATGCAAGCACAATCTGGGTATTACTACGGTTAAAATCTACAATAGCTTCACAATTGTTAAATTGATTGGAAGGTAAAATAATGGGTAAACAAGTCAAACATTGGTTGAAAAGTTTTATTGTCATAGTGATTAGTTTAGTGGTTGTTGGTAGTGTCACTTACGCCGCACAATTATATTATGATGTTTATTCTGCTAGTAAAAATATTTATCATCCTAAAGCTGCGCACAATTTACGACATACGACTCAGTCAACCATCAAACAACAGCGACCAATTTCTATTTTGCTATTGGGAATTAATAATTCGCGCAAGGTGAGCCACAGTTCTCTGCCTTCGCTAACTGTAGCAACTTTGAATCCGCAAACTAAAACCGTGACCTTGACTAGTTTAAGTGAAAAAATTGCTGTTTCTTCGCAAAAGCAAAAAGTTTTGTTAGGACAAGCCTACAATCAAAAAGATATTAACTTGGTCATTAATTTAGTTCAAAATTACCTAAAAATTCCAGTAGATTATTACTTTGCTTTAAATTTACCGGGCTTAGGTCGCTTGGTAGATAACGTTGGGGGCATTCAAATGAATTACTTATCCTTAACGGGGCAATCGGCTCCACAAAAAACGCCTTTTGATGGTCAAAAAGTAATCCGTTATGTGGCCGTTGGTGCCACTGTACGTCAACAACGTCAAGATCAAGTTGTTCAAGCTTTGATTCGGAAAATTTATCAGCCCCAAACTTTAACTAGTTATTCAGACCTGCTCAATAGTTTGGAAGATAATGTCCAAACTAATTTGACATTTGCCGACTTTCAACATTTGACACTGCATTATCGTGGTGTTACGCAACACGTCAAAAAGTATCAATTACTGCCTACTAGTTCTAAGACGGTCAAATTACAGGTGCAACAAGCATTAAAACAACAATTAAAATAGTATAACCTGATGAAAGGGGAATAAGAAAATAGTGGAGGAACGTAAAGTTAAGCCACAATTTAAACTGACGACAAAAACATGGAATACTTCTGACAAAGGATTAAATATTAAATTTTATCTAATTAGTAAACGATTATGCGATATTATATTTGCAATTATTGGTCTACTAGTCCTGGTAATAGCGGCGCTAATTATCAAATTAATTTATGTAATGCATGGTGACTACCAGTCCATTTTTTATCGGCAACAGCGTGTGGGTAAAAATGGCCAATTATTTACGATTTATAAATTAAGAACAATGGTTGTTGGTGCCGATGTATTATTGAAAAATGATCCGCAATTAAATCAATTGTATGTTGCTAATGACTATAAAATTCCGATTGAGCAAGATCCACGCGTGACTAAAGTGGGAATTTTCTTGCGTAAGTGGTCGTTAGATGAACTACCACAATTTTGGAATATTTTAAAAGGTGAAATGAGTTTGATTGGTCCGCGACCGTTAGTTCCATCAGAATTGCGGAATTATCGGACGCCCCAAAGAATTAAACAATTACTGTCGATGCGCCCTGGGATTGTAGGATATTGGCAGGCTTGTGGCCGCAGTAATATTCCTTATCCCAGACGCTGTTCCTTGGAGTTATATTACGTTAAAAATGCCTCTTTTAGCTTTGATTTTTGGATTTTTTGGAAAAGTATTATCAGTGTCATTAAACACGTAGGAGCTTATTAAGTTGAAACGACGATTAGTTTATATTGTGGAATCTTTTGGTGGCGGGGTGTTAACTTTTTTACGGGAGTTAACGCAAGGGTTAATTGGAGATTTTGAAATTATCATTTTGTATGGTCGCCGCGCGCAAACACCCGAGAATGTGGCTGATCTGTTTTCAAGTCAGATCAAATTAATTGAAATTAAAGACTTTCAACGCAGTTTAAATTTGATAGCCGATAGTCGCGCATATTGTCACTTGTATCAACTACTTAAAACTTTACAGCCCGATATTGTACATTTGAATTCTTCTAAGGCGGGCTTTTTAGGTCGCTTGTTACCATTTAATGCACAAACCAAAATTTTTTACACACCACATGGTTATAGTTTTTTAAACGCACCGCAGTCAAAGCCCCAATTAAATTTATATTTTTGGGCTGAAAAATTATTAGGATACCGCAAACGTGTGCAAACAGTCACGGTGAGTTTCAGTGAGTACCAGCAAGCTCAAAAAGTTACTAAAAATGTACAATGTATCAATAATGGTATTGACGTCCAAGCAATTGATCCAATTCAGCCAACTGATTTGCCATATCAGCATGCGATTGTAACGGTAGGGCGCATTAGTGAACAAAAAAATCCGAAGTTTTTTAATCAGTTGGCGCAAAAGTTTCCGCAACAACAGTTTTTGTGGTTGGGTGATGGACCCTTGAAGTCACAATTAACGGCGCCAAATATTCAAGTTTTAGGTTGGTTAGCGCACGAGCAAGTATTGGCTATTCTCAAACAAACGTCAATTTTCATTTTATTGTCTAAATGGGAAGGATTATCATTGGCATTATTAGAAGCGATGTATTGCCAGAATAGCTGCATAGTCAGTAACATTGCTAGTAATCAAGCAGTGATTCAGGATCAGCAAACAGGCTTGGTGGTTGCCGATTTACCGCAAGCTGTGGCGGCATTAAACGAGTTATTAAAGCAACCTGATTTATATAGTAGAGCTGCCCAAAAAAGCGTGCTGCAGAATTATGATGTACGACGGATGGTTAAAAAATATTACCAATTATATAATTCATGAGGAAACTATTGTGAAAAAGATTCTACATTTTGTGCGTACAAATATTTTTAGTGGCTTGGAAAGTACGGTTTTAAATATTTGCACCTTAGTTCCTGGCTATCAGCAAGCTTATGTTTCACCATCAGGAGTAATTGATGACTATTTAAGTGCAGCTCATGTTCAACATATTATTGTTCAGCAATTAACTCCTAGGATTGTCCGGCAAGTGATTGAACAATATCAGCCAGATATTGTCCAAGGTCATGATGTGGTCGCCAGTTTGTGTTTAGCAGCCAATGCTCATTATTGTCATCAAAGCCAAATTCAAATTATTTCCCAATTGCATAGTAATGATCCCCAAATGACACATTTGACGTGGCGGTCATTATTATATGCAGTGAGTAGTTTGAGTTACGACCGAGTGATTGGAGTGTCAAAAGCTGTTTTAGATGAATTTTTATTCAAGAAACTGATTACTGATAAATTTACAGCTATTGAAAATGTGATTAATCCACAAAGCATTAAGCAACAATTACAGTCTGCTCAAACACTGAAGAAGCAGTGGGATTGCTTATTTATTGGACGATTAGTGGCGGCTAAGCAACCTTTGAAATTTGTCGCTATTATGGCAGAACTAGTTAAAAGAAAGCCTGATTTGCAAGCAGCAATGTTAGGCTCAGGGCCTTTAATGACGCAATTACAAAAAATGATTAGGCAAGAAGGATTGCAAAATAATATTACTTTATTGGGCTTTCAAAAAGATCAGTATGTATATCTTAATGCTACTAAGTTATTAGTCATCACTTCTGATTATGAAGGTTTTGGTTTAGTGGCGTTGGAAAGTTTGTTACTGGCCAAACCAGTGATTGCTCCACCGGTTGGGGGGCTTGTTGAAATTGTTGATTCCACTTGCGGAGCTTTAGTGCAGACGAAGGCAGAATTTGTAACGGCTATTATGCAGCTCTTACAATCACCGACTTTGTACCATTCTAAAGCTGTAGCAGCCCAGCAAAAAGCTCAGCAAATTAACCGTTTGGATCGGTTTCAACAGCAGTTTAGTCAGATTTATCAATAAAATTTTGCTGCAGTCAGCAGCTAGGTAATGTGAGTGTAATGGAAACTGTAAGTAACTCAAAGGAGATTATAATTAGTGCAATGGGAATTGAGGTCTAAAATTTGGCTGAATATGTACGGTATTTACTTATTTGGTTATATTGTATTAATGACGAGTAATTTAGGGCTAACCACGACACTGCAATTTCCTTTTTTGATTGTTTCCATGCTGGGGTTTGGTCCCTTTTTACTTTGGCGCACTTATTCTTTAACTGAATTTTTAGTTTTGGTGGGGAGCATGATCATGGCGATCATGGTTTCCGTGACGTCACATACAACCGTCTTTATTGTGTTAATTGTCTTTATTTTTAGTGCACAAAATGTGCCCGTTAGAGCTTTTGTTAAAAAAGATTGGTTAATGCGGCTTGTGGCGGTCAGTTTAGTTATACTTTTGTCAATTATGCACCTCATTCCCAATCTCTTATTGAATCGTAATGGTAGTGGCTTACGTTCTTCGTTAGGATTTGATCATCCGAATACGACGGGACAAATGTTGCTGGCTTTGATGGGTGATTTAGCGTTTCTTTACGGGCGCAAGCATCCTTACCTGGTTAATTTCACCATTCTTGCAGTTTTTATATGGAATATGGTTATGGTTGATTCACGCTCCACCGAATTAGGATTAGTGGTGTTATTGCTGTTTAATTTGTATTTTAATTGGCAGCAATCGGCCGGTCTATCTAAAACATGGATCTTAATGTGGATGGTGTTACCTTGGGTTTTTACTGGGATTTCAGTTGGTTTGATTACTAACTTTTCGGGCAGTAATTTTTATTGGCGTTTGAATGAATTATTATCCAATCGTTTAGCTTACATGAATAACGTTTGGAATTATTATCCGGTGACTATTTGGGGACAATTTATCCCCACTGGAAGTGGTTTTTATCAAGATTTAAACCGCAACGTCATCGATAATTCTTATTTTTCCATTTTAATGCGGACGGGTCTGATTTCCATTATTATTTTTCTAGGCTATCTCAGCGCTGTCATCAAACGCTTAATTCAACGACATAATTTTCAACTATTTGCCTTAGTCGTCGTTGTTTGTCTCGTTAGTTTAATGGAATCGCGTTTAAATTATTTTCAGTACAATATTGGTTTATTAATTTGGTTTATGAACGATTCGGCCCAAAAGGAGAGTAAATGATGTCCGAGGCAAATATTGATGCTGTAATTACTTGGGTTAATGACAATGATCCTAAGTGGTTAGCTAAAAAAAATCATTATCAACCCCAAGCAGATCAGTTTTTAAATGGAGCAGCACGGTACCGAGATTTTGATACCTTAAAGTATGTCTTGCGTTCTTTAGCTGATTTTGCGCCATGGATTCACAAAATTTTTTTAATAACGGATCAACAAGTGCCACAGTGGCTAGTTGAGCATCATGCAAAGTTACAAGTCGTTGATCATCGCGACTTTATTCCAACGGAATTTCTTCCGACTTTTAATTCCAATGTGATTGAAATCAATCTATACCAAATAGCTGAATTGTCTGAAAATTTTATTTTATTTAATGACGATACGTTGTTAACCCGACCAGTGCAACCTACAGATTTTTTTGTGCATGATTTACCTAAAGATACCGCCGCTTTATCCCCCATTTGCCCAGAGATTGATGGAATTGAAAGCTCGATGGCTAATGATGTCAAGTTGATTAACTCGCAATTTACCCAAAAAGCAGTGGTAAAAAACTATTGGTCAAAATTTTTTAATTGGCGTAACGGCCCCTATAATTTACGGACTTTGTTTTTGTTGCCTTATACCAAGTTTAGTGGTTTTATGGACTTTCATATTCCACTATCACTCAAAAAAAGTGTGTTACAAGCTTTGGCAGAACAATTTCCTCAACAATTTTTACAGACTAACAAACACCGCTTGCGCTCAAATGGTGATCTGACCATTTGGTTGGTTCGTTACTGGCAGCTGTGCACGGGACAATTTCAACCGCGCAGCTATCGTTTTGGTAAATATTTACCATTAACTGACTTGCCTGCTATTCAAACAGCTTTAACTGATCGGCATTGTAAAACTATTTGTGTGAATGATGTTCCAATGACAACGACACAATTACTGGATGTGCAGAATAATTTGGCGGGAATTTTGGAGCAAAGATTACCCCATAAATCATCGTTTGAAAAAAATTAAAACAATGGGAGATTTTAGTAGTGCAGTTAATTAAGAACTATTTATATAACGCAGTTTACCAAATTTTTGTATTACTAATTCCGTTAGTCACGATGCCATATATTGCCCGCGTTTTGGGAGCAAAAAATTCTGGTATTGTGGCCTTTACGGCTTCCAATACGCAATATTTTGTATTACTGGCTTCGTTAGGAATATCAGTTTACGGCAACCGAGAGGTGGCTTATCATCGCCAAGATCGACGCACATTATCACAAATTTTTTGGGAATTATTTAGTTTACGACTTATTATGATGTTTGTAACCCTGGGGTTATTTGCGCTCTTATTAATAGGACAGAAGCAATATGTCATGGCTTACATGGCACAATCTGTTTTAATTATTGCCACGGCATTTGATATTTCGTGGTTTTTTATGGGCTTAGAAAATTTTAAAGTGACGGTGATGCGTAACTTTGTGGTCAAACTCATTTCCTTGGTTTTAATTTTTATTTTGGTTAAGTCGAAAGCAGATACAGTCATCTATATTCTTATTACTTCTGTAGCCCAATTGTTAGGTAATTTATCTATGTTTACTTATCTCAAAAACTATGTGATTTGGCCGCAATGGCCATTGCATTTTTCTAAGCATTTCCGTCAAGCCTTACTGTTTTTTATACCCCAAATTTCAGTATCCTTATATACTTCGTTTAACAAAACTATTCTGGGTTGGTTAGTTTCAGTTACTGCTGCAGGGATGTTTGACTACGCTGATCGAATTGTCCGCTTAGCATTAGCGGTGGTCACGGCGGTAGGAACCGTCATGTTACCACGAATGGCGCAAATGTTTGCTCAAGGCAATTTGACTAAAGTCAAACGTTATCTATGTTTGTTATTTAACGGAATTAGTTATTTGGCTGTGCCAATTATGTTTGGTTTGGCTGCCATTGCACCCAAATTTATTCCGTTTTTTCTAGGTCACCATTATCAAGTTGTGAGTGTATTAACGATGCTAGAAGCAGTGGTGATTGTCATTATTGCCTGGGAAAATGTGTTGGGTAATCAATATTTAATTCCCACTAATCAAACAGCAACTTATACGAAAGCAATTTTAGTAGGAGCGCTGGTGAGTTTATTGTTGAATCCACCATTAGCCAAATTTTTTGGACAAATAGGTGCCACCTTTGCCATGGTAATAGTGGAAAGTAGTATCTTACTTTATGAATTATTTGCGCTCAGAAAAGTAGTTTCTTGGAAAGAATTGTTTGGAGATTGCTGGAAAGCCTTTTTAGCTGGTAGTATCATGTTCTTAGTGGTTTATCAACTGAACTTGTGGTTAAGCTTTAACATTGTTACGCTATTATTAGAAGTGGTTTTAGGCGTAGTAATCTATTTTAGTTTGTTGTGGATTCTACATCCGCAAGTTAAAACAGTTGTGTTAAATTTACTCAAGCAACATTAATTTTGATAAAGATTGGTAAAAAAAGGTAAGCGGGCTGGTACTTGGTCGGCTTTTTTAATACTATATTATAAGACACTAAAAATAGTGGTGAAGACAAACCGGTAGTAAGTAACGATAGATCATTTAAATTCTAGAGACTGGTTAAAAAACATTATTTTAATGGCTGTGCTTGTTCAACGATTAGTCAAGTAATGTTAATGGGAGAAGAAAATGGTTCGTAAAAAAGCGGTACAAACTAGTAAGAAGAAGCGTAAAAAACATGCACAAGTAAAAGAAGCGGATTATGTTATCAATTTGGTGGGCTTAGCACTAGTATTGCTTTCAATTTTGGCGGATTTTAAATTAGGTCTAGTTGGGCGCTTTTGTGCTAATTTATACCGCATTTTAGTTGGTAACGGATTTCAAGTGTTAGCGGTTGTAGTAACTATTGTTGGACTTAGTATGTTTGTTTTGGGGCGGATACCGCGCTTAGCTGGTAAACAATTATGGGGAATCATCTTTGTTACTAGCAGTTTGTTAATGTTAATGCATGCGGCTTTGTTTAAGCAATTACAATTAAGTCATGATTTAGTTCATATCACGTGGCGCATGTTAGCGGGAGATATAGCTATTAATCAAGTGGCTTCAAATGTTGGTGGTGGAATGCTGGGTGCTTGGTTACTGACACTGTTCCAAGAATTATTTTCGATGCCCGGAACTTACTTATTATGTGGTTTATTAATAATCTGTGGGATACTAATGATTTTGAATGTGCAGATTAAACAAGTAGTAATGGTGTTTCAAAAAATGATTAGTGGTTGTCAATGGTTAGGTAATTATTTAAAAACAGCTTATCAAGAACAGCCAGTTCATGAGCCACATTTAACGAATCGAAAATTAAAACCGCAACGTTCTGCAACTGAAAGTTCAGATCACAATCAGCCAGCTGTTCCTAAAACTGAGCCAGCAACTCAAGGGGATGATGATTTTAAAATTGAAACGCCCCCAACTTTAAAACCGGTAACCCCTAATTTACAACCAGTCACTAGTAGCGTATCCAATGAATATTATCAATTGCCAGATCTTTCGTTGCTCAAACAAGTTCCGCCAGCAGATCAATCGCAGGAGTATGCATTAATTGATCAAAATCGGAAAAAATTAAAAGAAACCTTAGCTAGTTTTGGAGTTGAAGTGGAAGTTAAAAAAGCTACGCTGGGGCCCACAGTTACGAAGTACGAAATTCAGCCGGCAGTTGGTGTTAAAGTCAGTCGTATTGTTAATTTAGCGGACGATTTAGCTCTGGCCTTGGCCGCCAAAGACTTGCGTATTGAAGCCCCTATTCCTGGCAAGCCTTATATTGGCATTGAGGTCCCGAACCAAACGCCTTCTATGGTTTCCTTTCGCGAAATTATTGAAAATCAACCAGAGCATGCGCAACAGGTTTTGGCTGTTCCCTTGGGCAAAGATGTCTATGGACAAATTGCAATGTGTGATTTGGCGCAATTACCGCATTTACTAATTGCGGGTTCCACCGGTAGTGGTAAATCAGTGGCGATTAATACGATTATTACGGGTCTATTAATGCAAGCTAGTCCGCAGGTAGTGAAAATGATTCTAATTGATCCCAAAATAGTTGAGTTAAGTATGTATAATGGCATTCCGCATTTATTAATCCCGGTAGTGACCGATGCTAAAAAAGCTAATAGTGCTCTTCAAAAAGCGGTCCAAGAAATGGAACGCCGGTACCAATTATTTGAACAAACCGGTTATCGCAAGATTGAGGAGTATAATCAAGCTGTTGAACAAAATAATCAAGATAAAACTAAACCCGTCAAGGAAAAATTACCTTATATTATTATTGTAGTTGATGAATTGTCCGATTTGATGATGGTTGCTGGCCGTGATGTAGAAAATTCAATTGTGCGGCTAGCCCAAAAAGCGCGCGCAGCTGGAATGCACCTGATTTTAGCAACACAAAGACCATCAGTTGATGTGATTACCGGTTTAATTAAGGCCAACATTCCTTCCCGAATGGCGTTTGCTGTTTCTAGCAATATTGATTCACGCACAATTTTAGATTCACCTGGCGCGGAAAAATTGCTAGGACGGGGAGATATGTTATTTGAACCCATTGGGCAAAATAAGCCTAGCCGAATTCAAGGAGCATACATTTCGACAGAAGAAGTGGAACGCGTCGTTGATTTTGTTAAGCAGCAGCAGGCCGCAGCATATGATGAACAGCTATTACCAAGTGACCAAGCAGAAGCGACTAATAGTCAGCAAGTTGATGATGAGTATTGGCAAGAAGCGGTCGAATTAGTTGCTCGGGAACAAAAAGCGAGTGTATCAATGTTACAACGGCGGTTTCAAATTGGTTATAATCGCGCCGCCCGCTTAGTTGATGCGATGGAAGAACGTGGAATTGTGGGACCCGCCCAAGGATCTAAGTCACGTAAAGTATTGATTGATCGCCCAGAAATTGAGGATATTAGAAAAGATGAATGAACCTAAAATTATACAATTACGCCCGGGGGTGGAGTTGTGGTGGTTACCGACTGATAAATTTCAAGTGTTTCGTTGGGAATTTAATTTTGTTACGCCGCAAAAAAAAGCACAAACTACTCAACGTAAATTGTTGGTCAACTTATTACAACGCTCTAGTAAACGATATACGACACAAGCACAGTTGGCCCGGCAGTTATCTTTATTATATGGGGCAGAGATTACAGGAAAAACGAGTATTTTACGAAATTTAAATATATTATCGTTAGCTGTGACAGCCCCAGCAGCTTTTCAAACAACTAGTTTAATACAACCAGGATTGAAATTATTGTCAGAATTAATTGCGGCTCCTAATTTGCAAGCGAACCACCAACTTTTTATGGAATCCGCGTTTCAGCTTGAGCAAACTAATTTAGCTAATTTTTATCAATCACTGCAAGATGATTATGCGTTGAAAGCTAGCTTAGGGTTAAAGCAAATATTAGCCAGTGCCGATTATCAAGTGCCAGCATTTGGGTCTTCGACACAGTTACACCAATTGACCAATGAGCAAGTTAGTCAACAATATCATGACTTAATGAAACAAGATCGATTAATTATGACGTTGGTGGGTGATCCGCACGATCAGGCAACTACTACCTTTTTACAGCAACTGGATTTTTTAACGGCCCGCGCACAATCAATTAACTTGAAGGCGCAGCAGTTATTAACTTTACCAAAACATCCTGTCTGTATCCAACAACATGAACCCATTCAGCAGAGTCAATTAGTGATGGCTTACCATAGTTCTACAAAGCACGCAGCGGCTGTTTGGCAAGTCTTCAATATGATGTTGGGTGGTGATGACCAATCGTTATTGTTCATTAATGTCCGGGAGCAAAAGGGCTTAGCTTACTCAATTTATAGTACAGTGAATGCTTTTGAAGGATTGGTAACAATTCAAGCGGGCGTTTCAGCCGCGCAAATTGCAACTGCTCAAGAGCTAATTCAACAACAAATCACGCAATTGGCCGAACAAGATCATGAGCAGTTGTTACAGCATGCAAAATTAGCGTTAGTTAATCAACGACTGATTGATTCTGATAATATTGCTCACCAAAGTGAGCGGTTACTGTTAAAGGCGCTTAACTCCCACTTTATTTGGCCTGATAGTGACTATGCTCACCAAATTCAAGCGGTGCAATTAGCTGAGGTTCAAGCTTTAGCGGCACAATTACAGTTAAGTGCCCAATATCAATTAATAGGTGATAATAAATGAGTTCTTTAGAAATTACTACAATTCATAATTCCGCCAATTTACCAATTAAAGCAATCATTAAACCTGATTTTCATCAAACTTATGCTTTAGCCATGGTTGATTTTGGTTCCTTAGATTCGACGATAACTAATCAATCAAATATTATCCCGGGTTCGGCTCATTTTCTTGAACATAAGTTATTTGCCAAACCTAATTTTGATAGTGCCGAAGCTTTTGCTAAATTTGGTGCTAATTCCAATGCTTTTACGAGTTATACCAAAACAGCTTATTTATTTCAAACTGTAGGACAAGTAGCCAATAATCTGGGAGTATTGCTAGATTTGATCAGTCGACCGTATTTTACGGCAGCGAATGTTTTAAAAGAACAAAAGATTATTGCCCAGGAAATTCAGATGTATGCCGATAACCCGGATTGGGTCTTGGAACAAGCTACTTTAAATAACTTGTTTCCCCATGATCCCATTACACAAGATATTGCGGGTACTTTAAGCTCAATTCAAGAAATCACCGCCGCTAATTTATTAGCGATTTACCAACAATATTATGTGCCTAGTAATTTTCAGATTTATTTAGCTGGTGCTATTGATCAACAAAAGTTAGAATTTCAGTTGGACGAAATTATTGCTCATAATCAGGCTATCCAACAGTTTGCGCACCGAACTAAGCAACCTATTTTGCGGTATCGGCCAGTGGACTATCCTGTCAAAAGTGCACAAGAGATTGTCTTTAAAGCGCAGCGGCCGCATATGATGATTGGTTTACGAATTATGATCCAAGCTAGTTTATCCGAGATGATTGTTTTACAAAATCAATTGGAATTGTTATTCGAATTGATTTTAGGCGAAACCTCCTCATTCAGACAATCTTTATTAGAACAGCACTTGATTGATGATAGCTTTGGTTATAGTGTCATTGTAGAACGGCAATATGCCTTTATTTTGATTAGTGCAGAAACTGACCAGCCCCATCATTTAGGAGAAGTTTTACGCACGTATTTACTCAAGCAGAAGTTTATGGCAGAATTAACAGCGGCAGCTTTAGAGATGGTTAAAGCTGATAGTATTGGGAGCTATTTGTTTGCGAGTGACTATATGGAAAATTTGGCTACAGAATCAGCAGAGTTGGCTTTTTATGATTTGAGTTATGAACAAATGCCATCATTAATTAATCAGGTTTCTTTGGAAAAGTTGCAAACTTTAGCGACCACAATTTTTCAAGCAGATAATATGATCATTACTTATTTACAGCCGGAGATGAATTAAATGAAGTGGGCGTTAATTTTAGGAGCAAGTGGAGGAATGGGCCAAGCTATTGCTGCTGATTTAGCACAAGCAGGCTGGTCATTGTATCTTCAAGGTAACGAACATATTGCGCAATTACAACAGGATCAACAACAATTACAGCAGCAATATCCCCAACAAGATTTTTTGGTTTTAAAATCCGATTTCAAGAAGCTTGAAAATACTGCCCAAATAGTTGATAATATCTTTAGTTTAGATGCCCTGATTGCGGCACAAGGAATTACTAATTATCAGTTATTTGATCAGTTGAGTTTGACACAAATGCAGGAAGTTTTGCGTGTTAATGTGGTTTTTCCATTGCACTTGATCCAACAATTGCAAGATAAGTTGGCGGTCAGTCATTGTGGCAGAATTGTTTTATTAGGTTCAGTATATGGCGCTCAAGGTAGTGCAATGGAAGTGATGTATAGTACCACTAAAGGTGCTTTGACCGCTTTTGCGAAAGCTTATGCAAAAGAAGTTGCTAGTTTAGGCATCACAGTCAATGTTTTGGCTCCTGGGGCAGTGGATACTACTATGAATCAAATGCTAACTCCACCGGCTAAACAGCAACTAGTGGAACAGATTCCGCTAGGAAGAATGGCGACTCCACAAGATTTAAGTTATTGGATTAGAACGATTTTGGATCCTAAAGCCCAATACTTGACAGGTCAAACTTTGTACGTAACTGGTGGTTGGTTAAATTAATTAGTTATTTAAATTTCAATATAATGGTGGTTGAGCAATGAGTGAATTAGGCGATAAATTACGTGATGCACGGCTGGAAAAGGGTTATACAATTGATGATCTACAAAAAATAACTAAAATTCAAAAACGTTATTTAACGGCAATTGAAGAAGGACGATTAGATCAATTACCCGGTGATTTTTATGTGCGTGCTTTTGTCAAACAGTATGCGGATAGTGTTGGGTTAGATAGCCAAGCTTTAATTGAGGACTATCAGTCGGAAATTCCTAAAGTACAACCAGAAGAGACACCCGTCCAGTCACCAACGGTTAAAAAAGAAGCTTTGGCTCCTAATTTAAAACGGCATTGGCCACAGATTGTAATTTTAGCAGTAGTGCTAATTATTGTGATTTTAATTTGTTTAGTGGCAGCGAAAGTTCACAAGCAAAATGCTAATCCAATTCCAACTTCGCATCAAAAAGTGGAACAAACAACGACTAAAAAGCCGAAGAAGCATATTAAAAAGCCAGTAGCTAAGCAGTCAACTAAAAAAACAACTGCCAACAATAAAAATCTAGTTTTAAAGGCAGATGCTGATGTGGCCGATCATTTTACCATTCAAAATTGGTCACAACAACCGCAGCACGAAGTTAAATTACAAGCTACTTCTGCCCAGGCTTGGATTGCGGTACGGGCTAATGGACAAACTGTTTGGCAGGGAGCTTTACAGCCTAATTCTGAACAAACGGTTCAATTGAGTAGTAATTTAAAACAATTTCAAGTACAAACTGGTAATGCTGCGGTAACTAAAGTTTTGATTAATAATCAAAACTTGCCAGTTCCAGATAATCAAACTGGTACGGTTCATACCTATACAATGCAAATTAAGGAGTAATCTGAATGAATTTACCCAATAAATTAACTTTATTACGGATTATTTTAATTCCCATCTTTATGATTTTTATGTCGATTGATTTTCATTTAGGACAGGTGAGTTTTTTAGCAACGACCATTACGTGGCAATCATTAATCGCTACAATTATCTTTATAGTAGCTTCTATTACAGATTTTATTGATGGTAAAATTGCGCGTGGACGTCATTTGGTGACCAATTTTGGTAAATATATGGATCCATTAGCTGATAAAATGTTGGTTTTAACAGCGTTCGTGTATTTGGCAGCTCGGCACCAAGCCCCGGCTTGGATTGTGGCAATTATTGCTTGTCGCGAGTTATTGATTACGACATTAAGATTATTGATTGTGGAACAGGGTGGTTCCGTCATGGCAGCACAGATGCCCGGTAAAATTAAAACTGCAACCCAAATGTTGGCAATTGTTTTCTTAATGTTAAAAGATCCGATTTTTGCTTATTGGAATATTCCGTTTGGTTTAATTATGTTATATATTTGTTTAATCTTTACCGTTTATTCGGCATATGATTATTTATGGCAGAATCGTCAGTTTTATTCTGATTTTAAATAATTGAAACGTCCTGTTAGTTAATAGGACGTTTTTTGCTTTTTTAAGTTATTTAGTAAGATAATTTTGTAATTAATAAAAGGGTGATTGGATGTCAGAAGAAATAAAACAATTTTGGATGTGTCAAGGGAATCCGCCCCAATTTAATTGGGCTGATTATCAACCTTTAATAGCACAAGTGGTACGTGGATTGCAACATAATAAGCAAACCATTACGGCAGCAGAAAGTTTAAGCGCTGGTTTATTTCAAGCAACCTTAGCGACCGTACCTGGTGCTTCGCAAGTTTTTGCGGGTGGTTTTGTGACTTACTCGCTAGCCATGAAAGCTCAATTATTAGCTATTGATGCAGATTTATTAGAACATTATGGAGTGGTGAGTGCTTGGACTGCCGAACAAATGGCGCAAAATAGTGCTCGGATTATTGGTAGTGATTGGGGGGTCGGCTTAACAGGTGTGGCTGGACCAGGTTTATTGGAGCAACAACAACCAGGGACCGTTTATCTAGGAGTTAAGTCACCCAAAGATGTGCAAGTTCGGCGGTTTGCGTTTCAAGGAACCAGACAAGTCATTCGCCAAAAAAGTGTAATTGCTGCTTTTATTATGATTTTAAATCAGTTATAATCTTGATTGAGAGAACAAACGTTTGGTATGGAGGTATTAAAGTGGCTAAAGATAATAAAGAAGATGAAGCTGGTCGCGAGGAAGCGCTGAATAAAGCTCTAAAGAAAATTGAAAAAGATTTTGGTAAAGGAGCTATTATGCGTTTGGGAGAAAGTCCTAAAACTAAAGTTTCTTCTATTTCAAGTGGTTCTTTGGCTTTGGATAATGCGTTGGGCATTGGTGGTTATCCGCGCGGCAGAATTGTGGAAATATATGGTCCAGAAAGTTCTGGTAAAACAACTGTGGCCTTACATGCTGTGGCAGAAGTGCAAAAGAACGGGGGAACCGCAGCTTATATTGATGCTGAAAATGCGATGGATCCAGATTATGCTAAGGCTTTGGGGGTTGATATTGACAATTTGTTATTGTCACAGCCAGATACTGGAGAACAAGGACTGGAAATTGCTGATGCTTTAATTAAAAGTGGTGCGATTGATATCTTGGTCATTGATTCAGTAGCTGCCTTGGTTCCTAAGGCAGAAATTGATGGTGAAATGGGTGACTCACATGTCGGCTTGCAGGCGCGGATGATGTCGCAAGCTTTACGGAAGCTGTCTGGTAATATTAATAAAACCAAAACGATTGCTTTATTCATTAATCAAATTCGTGAAAAAGTGGGCGTTATGTTTGGTAATCCGGAAACTACTCCCGGTGGTCGTGCTTTAAAGTTTTACGCGACAGTGCGCTTAGAGGTTCGCCGTTCTGAACAGATCAAAGAGGGCTCTGACGTTATTGGTAATAAAGTTAAAATTAAAGTGGTTAAAAATAAGGTAGCACCGCCCTTTAAATTAGCACTAGTAGATATTATGTATGGTCACGGAATTTCACAAACAGGTGAGATTTTAGATATGGCTGCTGATCAAGAAATTATTAACAAGAGTGGTTCTTGGTACTCTTATCAAAATGAACGTATCGGTCAAGGCCGCGAAAATGCTAAAGCATATCTAGATGATCATCCAGAGATGAAAGCCGATATTAAACAGCAGGTTCGTGATGCTTATCAAATGGATGATATTAAACAATCTAGTACTGAAGATCAATCAGTAGAAAAAACTGCTGCCGATTCTAAAAACAATAAAACTGATCTTAATTTAACAGATCAATAATTTTGGCTAAAATTTGCTGATTGGAAAGATTTGCCTATTATCGAAACTTTTTAACGTTAAAGTTCTGATTCAAATAAACATTCGTTGACAGTTTGCCCAATAAACAATAATATTAATATGTACCGAGTTTTAAAGCAGTAATTTAATTAAGTGCTTTATCTAGGTGCCAATAAAATAGAAAAAGAAACTGAAACGAATGTGCTTATTTGAATGTTTTAAGTTTAATAGTCAGGTTGAAATTTTTTAGTTACTTTCTAAAAAATTAACTTGCTTGATGGTAAGCCGTTTTATTTCAGTCTCTGAAGTCATTAGTGTGGCTGGAGGGATTTAAATGGCAGTTTTAATCGCCCTAATAGTCGCGCTGGGGTTATTAGTTATTGGTACTGTAGTTGGTTTTTTGATTAGAAAAAATGTCTACGAAAAAAGTTTAGAGCAGGCAGGACAATCGGCAGCACAAATTATTGTGGATGCTAAAAAAGCTGCTGCATCTGCCAAAAAAGAGGCATTGATCGAAGCACGTGAGGAAAGTCACAAGTATCGTCAGGAACAAGAAGATGATCTGCGTGATCGCCGTAAGGAATTACAACGGCAAGAAAATCGAATGTTGCAGCGAGAAGAAACTTTAGATCGCAAAGATAACTCGCTGGATCAACGTGAACATTCTTTAGAGAAACGTGAACAAAAGATTGATACTACAGAACAACAATTAGAACAACAGACAAAGCAAATTTCTTCTACCTTAACTCAGCAACAAAATAAATTAGAAGAAGTTGCGGCCATGACACATGAACAGGCCCGTAACTATCTTTTAAAACAAATTGATGAACATTTAGTTCAAGAAAAAGCCCGTTTGATTCGTAATAGTGAAGAAGCAGCCAAGCAAGATGCTGATAAGTGTGCTAAACAAATTATTGTTGATGCTATTCAGCAAAGTGCAGCGGATACTGTTTCTGAATCCACAGTTACAACTGTTTCTTTACCTAATGAAGAAATGAAGGGTCGAATCATTGGGCGTGAAGGTCGCAATATTCGTACTTTAGAATCTTTAACAGGAATTGATGTAATTATTGATGACACACCACAGGCGGTGGCTTTGAGTGGCTTTGATCCCATTCGGCGTGAAATTGCGCGGTTGTCATTGGAAAAATTAATTTCCGACGGACGAATTCATCCAGCTCGTATTGAAGAGATGGTTGATAAGTCACGTAAAGAAATGGATACACGTATTCGTGAATTAGGTGAGCAGACTGTTTACGATTTGGGAATTCATAGTATTAATCCCGATTTAATTAAGATTATCGGACGATTGAATTTCCGGACTAGTTATGGTCAAAATGTCTTGAGTCATTCAATTGAAGTTGCAAAATTAGCAGGAACTATGGCTGCTGAATTAGGTGAAGATGAGACTTTGGCGCGGCGTGCAGGATTGCTACATGATATTGGCAAAGCATTAGATCATGAAATTGAAGGATCACATGTTGAAATTGGTGTCGATATTACAAGTAAGTACAAAGAACCCAAAGTGGTAGTTAATACGATTGCTTCGCATCATGGTGATGTTGAACCACAATCGATGATTGCAGTATTGGTGGCTGCGGCAGATGCGATTTCTGCTGCTCGTCCTGGAGCTCGTTCTGAATCAATGGAAAATTATATTCATCGATTGGAAAAGCTGGAAAATATTGCTAATAGTTATGATGGCGTTGATCATAGTTATGCAATTCAAGCAGGACGTGAGATTCGGATTATGGTAAAGCCAGAACAAATTTCCGATAATCAAGCAACAATTTTGTCGCGGAAAATTCGCAATCAAATTGAAAAAGAATTAGAATATCCGGGTCATATCAAAGTAACAGTGATTCGTGAAACTCGAAAAATTGCTTATGCTAAATAAGGCATAAGCTTTTTTTAAGTAAAAAATTAATAAAAGTTGTATTCAAGTAGAGCAAATATTATAATTTCCTTTGTATGTGAAAGGAGTCGCTACCAACGATGTTAAGTGTGATTGTAAAATTGGTTTTAACAATGATTATTGCAGCAGTAATAACTCCTTTTGTTCGTAAATTGGCCCTGGTATTGGGAGCTGTTGATAATCCTAATGCGCGGCGAGTTAATAAAAAGCCAATGCCCACACTGGGCGGTTTAGCTATTTTTTTAGCGTTTAATTTTTCGACTTTTGTCTTATTACGTGCCCAATTTCCCACACATGAATTGTTTAGTGTTTTTTTAGCAGAATGTATTATTTTATTGACGGGTTTGATTGACGATATTCGAGAATTAAAGCCGATGCAAAAAATGTTTGGGATTTTAATTGCAGCATTAGTAGTTTATTTCTTGGCCGGAATTAAAATGACTTATGTTGTCTTGCCTTTTGTAGGTTCTTTTCAATTAGGTTGGCTCGGTTTGCCAGTGACAGTGTTTTGGATTTTGGCAATTACGAATGCGGTTAACTTAATTGATGGATTGGATGGGTTGGCCACTGGCGTTTCGATCATTGCACTGTTTACCATGGGTGTAATTGGTTACTTTTTTTCATCTGTGGGTAATACTTATGTGACGATCTGGATTTTTGCGATGGTGGCTTCCTTAGTGGGCTTTTTGCCACATAATTTTCATCCGGCAAAAATTTTTTTGGGAGATACTGGTGCACTGTTTGTGGGCTTTATGATTGCTGTCTTTTCTTTAAAGGGCTTAAAGAACGTCACTTTTATTTCTTTAGTCATTCCGATTGTGATTTTAGGAGTGCCAATTAGTGATACGGTCTATGCCATGTTAAGACGGTTTTTGAATAACAAGCCCATTTCTCAGGCGGACAGACATCACTTACATCATCGTTTGATGCAATTGGGTTTGAGCCATCGCCAAACGGTGTTAGTCATTTATGGTTTATCATTAGTCTTTTCTTTTATTGCCTTACTATATCCGGTTTCCTCTTTTTGGGGTAGTATTTTACTAACTATTGCTGTTTTAATTGGCTTGGAGCTCTTTGTGGAGTCAATTGGTTTAGTTGGAGAGAATCGCCAACCTCTGTTACATGCAATTCAAAAATTAGTTAAACGTTTGGAAAAAGATGATCTGAAAAAAGATGATGAAGTTACTTTAAATAAGGAATCTCATGAAAAGTAGTAGGTCCCATTTGCACGGGGATTTGCGCGTGTAGTTGGTTATTAAGATCGGTGAGAAAATTCGGGGTCTGTTGTTGATCGAGTAGTAATGTTAGTTGGACTTGAGCGGCATAATTGGTATTAACTAGATTAACAGGTTGCTGTTTGAGCCAGTAATTGATCAGGTCTAGCTGTTTATAAGTTAAGGTAACAAGCAGCTGTTGTTGCAACACAATTTGCACACGTCCTGCTTGGTTAATAGCATCTGCAACACTTTGACGATAAGCGCGAATCAAACCACCGCTACCGAGTTTAATTCCACCAAAAAAACGGGTGACTACGGCTAGTGTATTTTGAACTTGCATAGCTTGTAAAGTTTCTAACATAGGTATTCCCGCAGTGCCTCGGGGCTCACCATCGTCACTGGCGTGTTGCTGTAAATTATCAATAATATAAGCACTACAATGATGACTAGCTTTGCTAGTCTTTTTTTTGATGTCTGTTAAAAAATCTTGCGCTTCATTAACGCTTTGCACGCGTTTAAGTGAAGTAATGAACCGAGATTTTTTAATAACTAGTTCATTCGTAAAATCTTGCGCAATTGTAATTTTTGGCAAAAAAATTCTCCTTTTTATCGTAATTAATTTAAGGTGAGTAATTGATGGATGTAAAACAATTATCTGGACGACTATTAGTTCTAGATTCACCGACAACTTATACTAAAGCTATTCCTGCACTATATAAACTTGATGGAAATCAATTTTGTTGTCGTCGGTGCCAGATGGTTAATGACTGGCGAGTTTATAGTTTGCCAGGTGATAATTTTTATTGTCCAGCCTGTCTAAGCTTAGGACGTTTAACTAATCATAATTATCTAATTGCGATTGCTGAGCAGAATCAATTTCCAGCAATTCAGCAACCGTTGACGTGGACTGGGCAATTAACAGCTGCTCAAACAATCATTTCGCACAAACTTTGTCAAATAGAACGAGCCAAACAGGATCATTTGGTGTGGGCAGTAACTGGTAGTGGTAAAACTGAAATGTTATTTAAAGTTTTACAGCAAGCGGTTATTCAGAAAGAACGGATTGCTTGGGTTGCTCCGCGAGTGGATGTTTGTAATGAAATCTATCCACGATTGCAAGCAGCTTTTCAACCAGTTAGTTTGGCACTATTACATGGACAAGGTGCTAGCCAATATTATTATTCACAAATCTTAGTTTGTACAGTCCATCAGCTATTAAAATTTTACCAAGCGTTTGATTTGATAGTTCTGGATGAATGTGATTCGTATCCATATGTTAATAATTTAATGTTGCATAATGCCGTTAAAAACGCTTTGAAGCCAAAGCATTCACTAATTTCTTTGTCTGCCACGCCTAGTTTAGAATATTTACAATTGATCAAGAAGCAAAAATTATCCTATAGCTTACTAAGCCGCCGATTTCATGGACATGATTTACCAGAACCTAAATATTGTTGGGTCAATCATATTTCGATGCGGCAACTTCATTGGCGCCTAAAACGGCAAATTCGTGAACTTTTGGACAAACAACAACGCTTTTTATTGTTTGTGGATAGTATTCGGCAAGCTGAACAATTATCACAGTTGTTACAGCAAACCTATCCTGACTTACAACAAACTTATGTGCACGCCAAAGATGCAATGCGACAAATCAAAGTGCAAAAGTTTCGCGCTGGTCAGTGGCAAGCACTGGTGACAACCACCGTTTTGGAACGAGGAGTAACGTTTGATAATATTGATGTCTTAGTTTGGCAGGCCGATTCCAAGCGCTTTACCCAACAAGCATTGGTTCAGATTGCTGGGAGAGCCGGGCGCAGTAGTAGTCATCCGGATAATCAAGTTTGGTTTTTTGGAACACATTATACAACTAATATTGCCCAGGCAATTCACCAAATTCGGCGGTTGAATTGTGCTTAAGCAATGTTTATTATGCCAAGAAGCGATTGTTTTTGAGCTGACACCGATGCAAGTTTTAGGAATTCAGCTAATTGATCCACCCGCGATTTGTCAGCGTTGTTTACAAGAATTTGCGCCAATTACGTCACCACATTGTCCGCAATGTTATAAAATGGGTTCCAGTAAACTGTGTTCAGATTGTCAATTATGGCAAAAACAAGGTTATCTAAATGTGCGCCATCGTGCTTTGTTTAAATATAATAATGCCATGCATGATTATTTTAAACGATATAAGCGCTATGGCGATTATGCTTTAAGGGCTTGCTTTCAAAGCCTAATCCACCAAAAATTACGGTCTTTTCAAGGCACAGTAGTTTATATTCCTAGTTCAACGGAGCATTTGCAGCAACGACATTTTGATCCAGTTGTCGGTCTTTTCAAGGAAGTAGTCGATTTAACACCAGCATTGATTAAGTTACCCACCCAGCAAGCACAAGCGCAAAAAAATCGCCGAGAAAGATTGCAAACGACTCAGTTTTTGCAATTTAATCATCAATATGATTCTATCTTATCAGTCAAACAAATCTTAGTGGTGGATGATATTTATACAACAGGGCGCACCATTTTGCACGCCTATGATTGTTTACGACAAGCGGGTTATCAGGGAGAAATTTCTTCGTTTTCTTTGGCCAGATGATTGGCTTTTTATTAATAAAATCATTATAATGTAAGTAGACCAATAGAAGTCTAATTGGCAAATGAAAAGGGGTGCTCTTCATGTTGACAATTAATGTTCGTGGAGAAAATATCGAAGTAACAGAGGCAATTAGAAGCTATATTGAGAAACGTTTAAATAATTTAAATAAGTATTTTAAAGATACTGATCATCCGATTGCTCATGTTAATTTAAAAGTTTATAGTAATAAAAATGCTAAGGTCGAAGTTACTATCCCATTGCCTTATTTGATTTTACGAGCCGAAAAAACGGATAAGGATATGTATAAAAGTATTGATGATGTTTTTGAAAAATTGGAACGACAAATTAGAAAATATAAAACTAGAATCAATCGGAAGTCGCGCGAAAAGGGGATTAAAGATTTTGATTTAACTGGTCCGAGCGATGAATCAGCTAATGATTCACAGGATTTGCCGATTGTCCGGACAAAGCGCGTTGCTTTAAAGCCGATGGATGCTCAAGAAGCAGTTTTGCAAATGGATATGTTAGGACATAACTTTTTTGTTTTTGAAGATGCTCAAACTAATGGAACAAGTATTGTCTATAAGCGAAATGATGGACGCTATGGTTTAATTGAAACTGATGAATGAGTTTGATTGAATTTTAATAATCGTTTTGATTGGTGGTCGGAATCTGAACTTCCGAGCACCTTTTTCGTTAATTAAGTTAGAGTTTAATTATTGCTACTAAAATGATAAGATATTATAGATGTACCAGATTGAAAGTACAGGAGAGATTTAATAAATGACGAATCCAATTAAAAAATGGGTAGAAAGTGACAAACGTGAAGTTAAGCGTATGGGCAAGATCGCGGATAAGGTAGAAGCCTACGCTGATGAATACGCGAAACTTTCGGATGAAGATTTACAGGCTAAAACTCCGGCTTTTCAAGAGCGATTAACCAAAGGTGAAACTTTAGATGATCTGTTGCCAGAAGCTTTTGCTACTGCACGAGAAGCTGCTAAACGCGTTTTAGGATTGTATCCATTTCGTGTACAAATTATTGGTGGTATTACCTTACATGAAGGTAATATTGCTGAAATGAAAACTGGTGAAGGAAAGACTTTAACCGCGACATTACCGGTTTACCTCAATGCTTTGACTGGTAAGGGTGTGCACGTTGTGACGGTTAACGAATATTTATCACAACGTGATGCTACAGAAATGGGGCAATTATATAATTGGCTGGGACTGAGCGTTGGTTTAAACTTAAATTCTAAAAGTGCAGAAGAAAAACGGGCTGCTTATAACTGTGATATTACGTACTCGACGAATAGTGAATTAGGTTTTGACTATTTGCGGGATAATATGGTTGTTTATAAAGAGCAAATGGTGCAACGGCCGTTAAATTACGCCATTGTCGATGAAGTGGACTCCATTTTAATTGATGAAGCGAGAACTCCATTGATTATTTCTGGACAAGCTGAGCAATCGACAGCACTTTATCTGCGAGCTGATCGGTTTGTCAAATCTTTGAATGAAGCTGATTATAAGATTGACTGGCCGACTAAGACCATTGGTTTAACTGAAAGTGGTATTAAAAAAGGTGAACAAACTTTTGCGTTAAAAAATCTTTATGATATTGATAACACTTTATTGAATCACCATATTGATCAAGCTTTACGAGCTAATTATATTATGGAATTAGATAAAGATTATGTGGTTAGTGATAAAAAGGTTATGATTGTTGATTCCTTTACTGGTCGGGTAATGGAAGGACGTCGGTTCTCAGATGGTTTGCACCAGGCTATTGAAGCCAAGGAAGGTGTCCCCATTCAAGATGAAACCAAGACCATGGCCAATATCACTTACCAAAACTTCTTTAGAATGTACGACAAGTTGTCGGGTATGACCGGAACAGCGAAAACTGAAGAAGAAGAATTTCGGGAAATTTATAACATGGAAGTTATTACAATTCCGACCAATAAACCAATTGCCCGGATTGATTATCCCGATGTGTTGTATCCAACACTCAAGAATAAATTCAAAGCGGTTATTGAAGATATTATTGAGCGCCATAAAAAAGGGCAGCCATTATTAGTCGGGACAGTTGCGGTGGAAACGTCTGAATATTTATCGCAGCAATTAAATAAGGCTCACATTCCTCATGCTGTTTTGAATGCGAAGAATCATGCTAAAGAAGCTGATATTATTTCACGTGCTGGTCAAAAAGGCGCTGTGACAATTGCAACGAACATGGCTGGTCGGGGAACTGATATTAAATTGGGACCTGGTGTCCGTGAAGTAGGCGGTTTATGTGTGATTGGTACCGAGCGGCATGAATCGCGGCGGATTGATAACCAGTTACGGGGCCGGTCCGGACGACAAGGTGATCCCGGTGAGACGATCTTCTATATGTCTTTAGAAGATGACTTAATGAAGCGTTTTGGTTCAGAGCGTATCAAGAACTTCTTGCAGTCGATGAAAATTGATGATGATGATGCTATTATTCAAAGTCGCATGATTACTCGTCAGGTTGAATCTGCACAAAAGCGGGTTGAAGGTAATAACTACGATACGCGGAAAAATACCTTGCAATACGATGATGTGATGCGGGAACAACGTGAAGTTATTTATAAGCAACGCATGCAAGTAATTACTGAAGAAAATAGTTTACAAGATGTTTTGGTACCAATGATGCAACGTACCATTGCCAGTGCGATTGATTCACGCACGTACGGGGATGCCAAAGATTGGGATTTAGATGGTATTTACGACTTTGCGATTAACGTTTTAGTTAGTCCAAAACAATTACAACGTTCCGATTTGGATGGCAAAACGGTGGATCAATTAAAAGAGTTGTTTAAACAATTTGTTCAAGAAAATTATGAACAAAAACAACAGCAGCTCCAAGATCCGCAACAAATGTTAGAATTTCAAAAAGTAGTTATTTTGCGGGTTGTTGATGAACACTGGACTAATCATATTGATGAAATGGATCAGTTACGGCAATCAATTGGTTTACGTGGCTATGGTCAGATGAACCCGTTAGTTGAATATCAAGAAGAAGGTTTTCGGATGTTCGAAAGCATGGTTGCTGATATTGAATATGATGTGACACGATTATTTATGAAGGCGGAAATTCGCCAAAATGCACAAAGATAAAAAACAGGCTGCGGCCTGTTTTTTTAGAAATGAAATATAGGAGTTTAAAGATGGAACTTGCGGATATTAAAGAACAACTAAGTCAAGCAGCTACAAAAATTGAGCAATTCGGGAGGTCTCTTTGACTTAGACGAGTTACAAGAGAGTATTGCTTTAAATGAACACGCCATGGCTCAAGCAGATTTTTGGCAAGATCGCGTTCACGCGCAGACCATTATTGCTCAAAATAATGTCTTAAAAGAAAAGTATGATAATTTTCGCCAGCTGCAAACGAAATTGGCGGATCTACAGATTGCACTCGAATTACTGCAAGCAGATCCTACCGATCAGGAATTATTGACTACCACTGTTACAGATTTAACGGATTTACAGCAGCAACTGCAACAATATGAAACTGCCTTACTGTTAAGTGAACCTTATGATAGTCATAATGCAATTTTGGAAATTCATCCGGGTGCGGGTGGGACAGAATCCCAAGATTGGGGAGCGATGCTATTACGCATGTATGAACGATGGGCTAAAAAGCATAGTTTTGCCGTAGAATTGGCGGATTACCAAGCTGGTGATGAAGCCGGTCTGAAAAGTGTGACGTTAATTATTAAAGGTCATAATGCCTATGGCCTTTTACGTTCTGAGCATGGAGTGCATCGCTTAGTTCGGATTTCACCGTTTGATGCCGCTGGAAGGCGCCATACGTCTTTTGCTTCGGTAGAAGTTATGCCTGAGTTAGACCAAACGATTAATATTGAGATTAATCCGGATGATTTACGGGTAGATGTTTTCCGATCAAGTGGAGCTGGTGGCCAGCATATTAATAAAACATCCTCGGCAGTGCGCATCACCCATTTGCCAACAGGCATTGTTACGAGCTCGCAAGCTCAGCGCTCCCAATTACAAAACCGGGAGACGGCTATGAATATGTTACGTGCCAAATTGTATCAACGTGAACAGGAACAGCAGGCCCAACAGCAAGCGGCACTCAAAGGTGAACAATTAGATATTGGTTGGGGTTCACAAATTCGGTCGTATGTTTTTCATCCGTATACGATGGTCAAAGATCACCGTACTAATATGGAAACGGGTAATGGTCAAGCGGTTTTAGATGGTGACTTAGATGAATTTATGAATGCTTACTTGCAATGGAAGTTAAGTCAGCAGGATTTAAATGAAAAAGGGTAATTAACTCATGAAGAGAATCTTGGTAGTTGATGACGAACGTGCAATTGTAGAATTAGTGAAATATAATTTGGAACAAAATGATTTTCTGGTGCAAACAGCTACTGATGGCCAACATGCGTTACAAAAAATTGCAGAACAAGCGTTTGATTTAGTGCTACTAGATTTAATGCTGCCCCAATTTAATGGCTTACAGGTGTTAGAGCAATTGCGAGCACAACATAATCAAATTCCAGTCATCTTGATTACAGCGCGTGATGATGCACAAACCAAAGTACAAGGTCTGAATCTGGGGGCAGATGATTATATTACGAAGCCGTTCAACTTATCAGAATTAATCGCTCGGATTAATGCTATTTTGCGGCGGCAATCGACAACGGTAACGTCTGACAAGTTAAAGTTAGATCGGGCTAATTTTCAAGTAATTGTCAACCAACAAGCTATTGCGTTAACTAAAACGGAGTATAAATTATTTGACTATTTCTACAGCAATGCCAATCACACTTTAACTCGAGAGCAGTTAAGAGAACATCTTTGGGGAACGGCTGCTGAGCTTGATCGAGATTCTCGAGCAATTGATATCCAAGTAAGTCATTTGCGTGATAAAATTGAACAAAATCCCAAAGATCCACAATATTTACAAACCATCCGCGGATTTGGTTATCGTTTAACAATTTAAAATCATTCAAGAAGTATTGCTATGATTTCGTTAAATCTTCAATTAATGTCTAATGATTAATAAGTAAAACAGCTGATAATTTTTCGTTTAATCCATGATTAATTCAGGAGAATAATATGAAACGACAGCGGCAGTTGATCTTAGGAACAATGGTTTTTGGTGGCTTAATTTATGGTTTTTGTTTATTTATATTAATTCAATTCAATAAGCAAGAACAAATCAACCATATCACGGCTTTAAAAGCAGATTATCAAGTTTTAAATCAGGATAATAAACCACAATTGCTGGCTACTTGGGCTGACGATCATCAGTTACGGGTGTTGACGATTAAAAAAGGACGACCGCAGAATGATTTACAAAAGCAAGCGCTGACGTTATTGAACCAAGATGTCTTGGATAGTAATCATCTTTACCGGATTCAAAAAGTTCACGGACAAAAATATATTTTTTATTTATTAACACCATCAGCGGTAACCAAGCGAAAAGTGATTGTCAAAAAATATCTTTCTGTGTGGGCTAGATCAAATTTAGTTGGGCTTTTTTCCGGTGGCTATTTGTTTTTATTATTGATTTTGTTGGCGAGTCAACTCCGAGCTGATCGCAATCAAAAAATATATCTGCAGGCCGCGATTGATAAGTTAAAACGCTTAAACCAAAAGCGCCACACACCGGCTTTAATTGCCTTAGATAATACGCCATATACAGATTTAATTAAAACTGTCAATGCCGTGACACAATACACTACCCAATTAGAAGCAACTAATCAACTGTTGGAGCAAAGCTTTTTTAGTTTATTACGCCATTTGCCATTAGGAATTATGTTGCTAGATGCACAAGGAGACGTTATTTTGCATAATCAAGCGCTGGTGGATATTTTAGGCAAAGAGATTGCTGATCAGCCACATCCTTTTGTTGAAGATATTAAAACCTACGCCTTAAGTCGGATGATTGAACACACGCTGCGCAAAAATCAAAATCATCATCAAGAAATTCAATTAATCGGTGATTCCAATTGTTTTGTTGATGCCAATGTTATTGAAATTGCCCGCGATCAAGCATTAACAGAACGCCAAGTCATAGTTATTTTGTATGATTTAACGCATGTGCATCAACTGGAACAACAGCAAAAAAATTTCATTGCGAATATTAGCCATGAATTGAAAACGCCGATTACAGCGATCTTAGGTTTTGCCGAGACGCTATTGAATGGCGCCCAAGATGATCCAGTCAAAAATACCCAATTTATTCAAATTATTCAAGAAGAAGCTCAGCGCTTAGTGGATTTGATTGAAGATGCTCTGACACTAGTTCGTTTAGAACAAACTTCGCAGTTAAATAGTCAACGTGTAAATGTTCAAGCACTAGTCGAACAAATTTTGCGGCAACAACAGCCCCAAATTGCGCAATTACAGTTACAAGTGACGACCAAATTTCAAGGGGATGTTTGGGTGAAGCTGGCTGGGGCGGAGTTACGGCAAATTTTGGAAAATTTAATTACTAATGCAGTGAAATATAACCGCCTCAATGGTCAGATTCATGTTCAAATACAACATGATGCAATTAACAAGCAGTTACGAATAAAAATTGGCGATACTGGCAGCGGTATTGCAAAGCAGGATCAACAACATGTTTTTGAACGCTTTTACCGTGCTGATAAATCACGTAATCACCAGATTAGTGGGACAGGCTTAGGTTTAGCTATTACACAACAAGCCGTCGAAGCATTACAGGGGCAAATTACCCTTACTAGTCGGTTAAATCAAGGAACGACAGTGACCGTATTATTACCATTATGATAAAAAGACGAGGTGGCAATTACGATAAGCTTGTGCAGCTTATTCTCCCACCTCGTCTTTTTAGTTTGGATATTATTTAATGAAAATCAACTCTCAGTTTGTTCCGATGCCGAAGGTTGCTTTTTTTGAATGGCTTGCGCTAACAAAGCAGTTTGACCAAAATCGTTGCTACTGTCGTTAGGCACGACGACTAAGTTAGTATCTGATGTGGCTAATGTTTGATAGGCAGCGATCGATTGGTTTTGAAAGAATTTATCGTCAACATGATCTAATCCCTTTTGAATAGTATCAATGCGATATTGTTCAGCGTTGGCCCGTGTTCTGGTTGCTTGTGCTTTGGCTTTAGCAGTGGCAATTAACGCGTTATTTTCGGCTTCATTAGTTAAACGAATGGATTCTGCTTCACCTTGCGCTTTAGCAATTGCGGCAATCCGTTCCCGATCAGCGGTTAATTGTTTATCCATAGCCTTTTGAATTTCTTGGGAAGGCAACAATTCGTCAATGTTAATACGATCGACTGTAATGCCGTAAATATTGGTTAAGTCACCGATGGCTTTGGAGAGGTCAGAATTAATACGTGCAGTAGAACCTAAAGCGGCGTTTAAATCCATCCGCCCGATAATATCCCGGAGGTGCCCGCGTACTAATTGGGCCATCGATTCAACTGAATCAGTATTGTTGTATTCAAACTTGATTGCATCTGTGACGTGGAAATTTAAAGTTACCGAAGTTGAAACCTCGGCGTTATCACTAGTGATGATGGAGTAGTGGGGCAGTTCGATGGGACGCATGGCCAAACTGACCGAAGTTATTTTTTGAGCTAAAGGTACATAAAAATGTAAACCAGGGGTTACGCTACGTTTATATTTGCCAAAGGTGGTCACTAAGCCTTGACAATTTTGGGCGATAATTTTGATTCCTAAGGGCATAAATCCTTCACCTCACGCAATTAATTAGTTATTTTTAGGTATTAAAGCTTACATTTAAATGATAAACATTTAATTTTAGAAAAGCAACTTAATTTTATCAGCAATCGGTGTATACCAATTTTTCAATAAGTTGACATAATCTTTAAAAAAAGCTATTATTTCAGCTGTTCTAATCAATCAAAAAACGGATTTAGGACTATACCAATTTTTAAGGAGTAACATTTATGTGTGGAATTGTCGGCGTTGCCGGAGCTGAACAAGCAAAAACAATCTTATTAGAAGGTTTGGAAAAATTAGAATATCGGGGTTATGATTCTGCCGGAATTTATTTAACAACCACGGATCAGCAAGACTTTTTATGTAAACGCTCGGGAAAAATTAATAATCTGAAACAAGCAGTTGCCAGTTATCCTCAGGGAACTACGGGGATTGGACATACACGTTGGGCCACACATGGCCAGCCGTCGCAAGCAAATGCCCATCCACAATTTTCTAATGATGAACGCTTTTATTTAGTGCACAATGGGGTCATTAACAATAGTGCAGACTTGAAGCAAAAATACTTAGCTGATGTGGTGTTTCATAGTGAAACGGACACCGAGGTGATTGTGCAATTAGTTGCTTACTTTGTCCAGACCAAACAATTAACAACTTTACAAGCGTTACAACAGACAGTGCAATTATTGTCGGGTTCTTATGCGATTGCTTTAATGGACCGCCAAAATCCCCAACAGATCTTCTTTGCTAAAAATAAAAGTCCATTATTAATCGGCGTCGGAACTACTGCCAACTATTTATGCTCGGATGCCTTGGCAATGTTGAAGCAAACGAGTAATTTTATGGAAATTAACGATGGCGAAACGGGGATTATTACACAAGATCAAGTGCAGTTATTTGATATTGACAATCAACCTATTGAGCGAGCAACTTATCAAGTTCAGATAGCGGCCGATGACTTGTCTAAGGGTACGTATGATAGTTATATGTTAAAAGAAATTGATGAACAACCCGCTGTTTTGCGCCGAATTGTGGCTCATTATTTTGAGCAAAAACAAATTCAAATGGACCCGCAGTTATTGACAGCGCTCAAACAAAGCGATCGCCTTTATATTGTGGCGGCCGGAACAAGTTATCATGCTGGGTTAATTGGAAAGCAATTATTTGAAACTTTGGCTGATATCCCAGTGGAAGTAGCTTTAGCCAGCGAGTTCGGTTATCACATTCCCAAATTATCTGCCAAACCCTTTTTCTTATTTTTAAGTCAAAGTGGCGAAACAGCTGACAGTCGACAAGTTTTGGTTAAGATTAAAGCCTTAGGTTATCCGACGTTAACAATGACTAATGTTGCCAATTCTACATTATCACGTGAAGCAGACTTTACTTTGTTGTTACATGCGGGCCCTGAAATTGCAGTGGCATCAACCAAAGCTTATACAGCTCAAATTGCTGTCCAAGCCATTTTAGCGCAAGCAGTAGGTGAAAGTAAGCAACTGAGTGCAGCGCAAACTTTTGATGTACAACAACAATTAGCTTTAGCAGCTAATGGCATGCAAACCATTGTCGATGAAAAAGATCAGATTGCCCAATTGGCGCAACAGTATTTTGATCACCAAGCAGCCGCTTTCTTTATTGGCCGTGGTAACGGTTATTATGTTTCTTTGGAAGCCGCTTTAAAATTAAAGGAAGTTTCTTACTTACACGCGGAAGGTTTTGCCGCTGGTGAATTGAAACATGGAACCATCGCTTTAATTGAACAAGAGACTCCCGTCATTGCTTTTATCACGGAAAAAGAGACGGCTAGTCATACGAGAAGTAATATTCAAGAAGTTGTCAGTCGGGGCGCGAAGCCGTTAGTGATTAGTCAAAGTAATTTGGCCTTAGCTACAGATCAAATTGTTTTTAGTGAGTTAAGCGAGCTGTTAAATGTGTTGGTAGCGATTGTTCCTGCTCAATTGTTGGCTTACTATACTGCTAAAAACCGAGGCAATGATGTTGACCAACCCCGTAATTTGGCCAAAAGTGTGACGGTGGAATAAATCTTGAGAATATATTAAAATTAATGCAGCAAAGCGTTAGTTGAGGTTAAGATGAAAAAAGTACACTTACGACAAATTTGGTGGTTAATTTTAATTGTAGTATTGATTATTGGAATTTTTATTAGTTCATCCATGACTTATCATCAGCAGTCACTAGTACCTTTCTTAAAGCACTATTTACCTAATCGTCCAGGCAATCGGTTTTTACAAAACATTGATTTTGTTTATGGTCATAAGCGCCAAGCAGTGGCAACGGTTGGTTATTACAAATTAATTGAATTTGGCATTCGCAAATTAGCACATTTGAGTGTCTTTGGAATGTTAGGCATAGTGGGAACTTTATTTTTAAAAAATGAAGTTAAGCATTGGCACCTAGCTCCGTGGCTGAGTTGGTTAAGTACTACTGGTTTAGCGGGGTTAGATGAATTTCATCAATTGTTGACGAGTGGCCGCAGTCCCTTAATTCAAGATGTCATGTTGGATAGTTTGGGAGCTTTTATTGGCGCCGGATTAACCTATATTTTCTTATGGCTTTGGCAATTATGGAGAAAACGTTGCTGATAGACGTTAAATTTGGTATGATTATAAAGGTTTTGTCTATTAATTATACTAATCGGAAAGAAGGAGTAAGCGAATGTCAGGACATTCTAAATGGCATAACATTCAAGGGCGGAAAAACGCTCAAGATGCAAAGCGTGGTAAAATTTTTCAAAAGCTGTCACGTGAAATCTACATGGCAGCAAAGGGTGGTGATCCTGACCCAGCGAACAATGCTTCCTTACGTTTGGTGATGGATAAAGCTCGTGCAGCTAATATGCCGAAAGATAATATTAAACGGGCGATCGATAAAGCTTCCGGTGCTGGTGGCGCTAACTATGAAGAAATCACTTATGAAGGCTATGCTCCGGGTGGTGTGGCAGTCTTAGTTAATACATTGACTGATAATAAGAATCGGACTGCCACTTCTGTGCGAGTAGCCATTACCCGCAATGGTGGTAGTATGGGCTCTGCTGGCTCAGTGTCTTATTTATTTGATCGTAAAGGTTACATCGTCATTGATCGTTCAACAACGGATGCTGATGAAGATAAGATGCTAGAAGATTTGATGGAAGCTGGCGCTGACGACTTGGAAGTTAGTGATGACGCTTTTGAAATCTATACGGAAGCCAAAGAGTTTACGCAGGTCCGGGATGCTTTGGAAAAAATGGGTTACCAATTAGCTAATGCTACTTTAACGATGATTCCTAAGAACACGGTACCAGTTCCCGCAGATAAGCAAGAACAATTTGAACACATGATTGATCAATTAGAAGATGATGATGATGTTTCAGAAGTCTTTACGGCGGCTGCTGAAGAAGATTAAATTATTAATTAACTAAAAATTACAAATTTCCGATAAAAAACTTTTCTTAATTTTAAGAAAAGTTTTTTTGTTTTTCCGGGTATTTTTAAACTGAAAGGAGGTTAAAGATGCAACCAGAAGTTTATACCCAACAGTTGTTAGAATTTGCTTGTCAACGCGAAGTTTCGGATATTTTTTTCCTGCCCCATGGTTCCAAGTTTGCAGTGAAAATGCGTGAACTCGATGGTTTACATGATTATCAAATTTTGGATGCGGCGTTTGCTCAAGGTGTGATTAATTATTTAAAATTTAGCTCGGATATGGATATCAGTGAACACCGCCGGCCCCAAGTAGGAGCTCGAAGTTTCTCTTATCGAAAGCAACAATTAAATTTACGATTGTCAACAGTCGGCAATTTTTCCAATCAGGAATCTTTAGTGATTCGCTTACTGTACCCTTTAAAGTCTGATACTAGTCCGACACTTTTACGTAAGCAATGGGCTAAAGTAATGAATCGCCGGGGCTTAATTTTATTTAGTGGTCCAACTGGTTCGGGGAAGACAACGTCAATGTATCAATTAACGAAACAATATGCCGCTCAGAAAATTGTATTGACGATTGAAGATCCCATTGAAATCATCGAACCGAGTTTTTTACAAATTCAAGTCAATAATCAAGCACAAATGAGTTACGCAGACTTAATCAAAACTTCATTGCGACACCGACCAGATGTTTTAATACTAGGAGAAATTAGAGATGAAACCACAGCACGCATGGCTTTAAGGGCTGCTTTGAGTGGACATTTGGTTTTATCAACGGTACATGCACGCAATAAGTATGCCGTCATTGGGCGGATGATGGAACTCGGAATTAGTCAAAGTGAAATGTATTCCGTCTTAAACTGCGTGGTTTACCAGCGGTTAGTGCCCCTAGTTAGTCAAACGGTCAAAGTTTATCAAGATGTTTTGTTAGATGATGACTTGGTGCAAGCCATTAAAATTCCGCAAAGTAATTTTGAAGATTGGCAGCAATTATTACACCATGATTATCAAAAGGGATTGATTAGTGATGAAGTTTTTGAACAATTACAGACCGGTTAAATTGACGGTAGCCCAACAAGCACAATTTTTATCCACATTGGCTAAATTAGTTAAAAATGGCTTTTCGATAGAAATTGCACTACTATCGTTAAAAATAATTTATCCGCAACAAAAGCAGGTTTTGAACCAAGTTTTGCAACGGTTAAACGCGGGAATGCTGTTAGATCAAGCTTTAATTGTGACAGGACTATCCAAAACAATTATTAGTCAAATAACGATTGCGGATATTCACGGTAATTTGGTGCGCTGCTTAGAAGAAAATGCCGCAACCTTAAAGACGCGGCAAAAAAATACTCGGACAATTTTGAATTTATTAGCTTATCCAATATTTTTGTTGATTAGTTTAGCAACATTATTAGTTTTTTTAAAAGTGGAATTGGCCCAACAATTACCTAAAATTCATTTATCTATCTGGAGTAAGGTAATTCTCGGAATTTTAGGTTTAATAATTGTTGGTGGTTTATTAACAGAATTGTTTTATTTACGGCGATTGCCAGAATTAAAGCAAGCTTTGCATAAATTACACTGGCCAATTGTAGGACGTATTTATCAAAATTATTATCAGTATGTTTTGTTGACGTCTTTAGCGACTTTTTTAAAAAGTGGTTTGTCCTTGCAAGAAATTTTGCAAGCAGCCCAAAAGTTAACACCCGGATCGATTCAATATGATTTGGCCCAGCAGATTCAACAGCAAATCATTCACGGTCTTTCTTTGAACGAAATTGTTAAAACGAGTCCGCTATTACCGAAAGAGATTAATATTGCCGTGAATCTGGGGCATGCGACATTACAATTAGCGATTGAATTACAAACTATTGCTGAATTAAAGTATCAACAAGTTCAACAACAAATTCAACGGTTAATTAATCAAATCCAGCCCTTCTTTTTCATAATAGTTGCGGTCATGATCCTAGGAACATATTTAAGCATTCTCTTACCAATTTATGCCATGATGAAAGGATTGTAGATCATGAAGAAAAAATTGACGAAAAAGCAGTCTGCCTTTACCTTGATCGAAATGGTGATCGTCTTGTTTATTATTTCGCTATTATTATTAATCATTATTCCAAATATTAATACGCAAAAACACTCGGCGCAGTCCAAAACTGATAATGCCTTTAAATCAACTTTACAAACTCAGGTTGATATGTACGACGATGGTAACAATGTTAGTTGGGATCAATTAGAACAAGATCATTATTTATCAGCAGCACAAGCTAAAAAAGCCAAGGGAGATGGCTATACCATTGAAAATGGCACCGTTCAAGGACCTAAGAAATAGTCAAGCAGCTTTTACCTTGTTAGAAGCAGTCATCACGTTAGGTTTAGTGTGCACTATTTTGTTAATTCCGACTAATGACTATCATGAACAATTAGTCGACCAACAAGAACAATTAGCCTTAGCTAAGTTTGAATATAATTGGCACACTGCCTTAAAAATGGTCTTTATAACGAAGCATTCATGTACCATTTTGTTAGATAATCAAGCTCATCGAATTTATTTTCGCAGCATTGGTTTGCCCAATGGTCAAACAATCATTCAAGATTTTCCGCAGAGTATGACTTTTGAGTTTGATACGAATCATGGGCGAGCATTAAAGTTAGAAATCGCTGGTGATGCGATAGTTTCACCAGCAACGATTGTTTTTTTCACCAAAAATAAAAAGTATATTTATAAAATTCAAATGGGATGGGGGCAATTAATTGCCACATAAACGGCAGGCCGCTTTTTTATTACTTGATAGTATGCTGGGGTTCTTCTTAGTTTTGCAAGCGATTAGTATTATCCCCTTGTGCATTTTACCAACGCAAACGAAATTGCATGAAACACAGCGTCAGACGGGTCTGAAAATCGCGCTGTATCAAAAATTACAACAACCAAATTTACAACAAATTACACTTGATAATCGACAGTATACGTTTAATCAACGAACGGATTTAATTAAAGTATCTTGTCAAAATGTAGGTTTAACTTATGATACTCAAACAAAGACATTCCGCTTTTTTACTCAGTGAAGTATTAGTCTCCTTATTTATTTCAATGTTGACTTTTTCTTGCATTGCTTATTTTCTAACAACTTATCATGAACAAAAAGTCAGTTTGTTTCGGGCTAGTAGTGATTGGGTGGTAGCGATGCTGGAACTGGAGGAAATTAGCCAGCATGCTAGTATCCAACAAGCAACGCCTACTAAAGTAGTGATAAAAACGGATGAGCAGGCTAAATTGCCGCACAAAATTTATCAATTACAGATTTATCATGATATGTTACGACTCACCGGTGTGAGCCAGGGTCACATGCCATTATTAATTAAGCAAAAAAATTTGCATTTAGAAGTTAAAAATCAAATTTTACAAATAAAAGCCATTGACCAGTATCGTCGAAAGTGGGAATATTATGTTGACTTCCAATAAGCAACATCATTTAAAACAGCAGGCTATGGTATCAATTAGTGCAATTTTTTTATTGAATGTTGAATGTTTATTCTTGATAGTCTATTTGAATTTTTACCAGTCGGAATTACACACACAACGTCAATTAGATCAGCTTTATACGGAAAAAATTATAAACTTTGCTAATTGAAGTAACTTCCGCTAAGATATTATGGAAGTGTGAAGTGAAAGGAAGACGACTATGAGTCAAACTCAAGCTCGGATTCAACAAATTTATCAATTTGTGGATCAAACGACGCAAGAATTAAAACAAGATTTACGGGTGACTTATCAAGATGCCTTATCCGAAAATATTTTAAATATTTTGAGTCAAGCAACTTTTATTGAGGATGGTTTTCCGAATGAAGAGCAGGCTAAGAGTTTAAATCAACAATATCAAAGTTTTGATTTAACGACTTTTAGTACTAAGGAAGTCAAGGAAGCACTAGATTTAGCAATTATTAAGGCACAGCGGTTGGATCAAGTCGATGTCAATCATTTAATGACACCTAATATTATTGCCACTCTTTGTTCCTTAGTAATTACAGAAGTGTTTCAGCAGTATCCGAAAAAAGTTTTGCAGACCATGGATCCAGCGATTGGCACGGGTAATTTGCTGTACCAAACTAATCATGAATTACAGCACAGCACAGAGCTGAGTTTACAAATGTATGGCTTGGACAATGATGATCAAATGTTGATGCTGGCTGATGCGGTTAGTCAAGCAATTAAAGTTTCTGTTGACTTATATCATCAAGATGCGGTTGCTGATTGGTTATTGAGCGATTTTGACTTGATCTTGTCGGATTTACCGGTAGGTTATTATCCGGTTGATGATAATGTTGTTAATTTTCAAACTAAGGCCCAAAAAGGACATTCGTATGCTCATCATCTTTTGATGGAGCAGGCAATGAAAAATGTGCAGCCTGGTGGAATCGGTATCTTTGTTGTGCCGTCGCAAATTTTTCAAACAGAACAAGCCAAACACTTGGCAGAGTGGATGGTTCAAGATGTATACTTACAAGCAGTTTTAAGCTTACCTACGAAATTGTTTGCGAGCGCAGAAGCTGCCAAATCACTGGTAGTGTTGCAACGGCACGGTGCTTTGGCACAACAATCTCCCGAAGTTTTGATGGGGCAAATTCCTAATTTAGATGATGCGCAAGATTTAACACAATTTAAACAACAATTGCAAACTTGGAGTCAGAAAACTTTTCAGTGGGGAGAGTAGTGTTATGCGTAAAGTCTTAGTAGTTAATTCTGGTAGTTCAACTTTGAAGTTTAAGTTGTTTAATATGCCAGATGAACAAGTTGTTGCGAAAGGAATGGTTGACCGGTTAGGTAGTGATCAATCAACATTTGAAATTACTTATGATGGTCAAAAGCATACGCAACAATTACCAATTAAGTCGCACAGTGCAGCAGTTGATTTACTAATCAAACAATTGTTAGCATTGAAGGTAATTGATAGTATCCAAGATATTTCAGGAGTTGGTCACCGTGTGGTTTCTGGTGGTCCGGTGTTCAGTGATTCAGTTGTTTTGTCAGAAGATAACTTGGCTAAATTAGCCACAATTGATGAATACGCGCCATTACACAATCCAGCGGAACGTAAAGGTGTGGAAGCTTTTAACCAAATCCTACCAGGAGTACCCCAGGTGGCAGTGTTTGATACAACTTTCTATCATAACTTACCTGAAATGAATAAGATTTACTCAATTCCCCGTGAATTAGATAAAAAGTATGGTGCTCATCGTTATGGTGCTCACGGAACTAGCCATAATTACGTCTCACACGAAACAGCCAAACTGTTAAATGTTGATTATGATAAATTAAAGATGATTACTTTGCATATGGGGAGCGGTGTTTCAGTCACAGCCATTAAAGATGGGCAAGCCTTTGATACATCAATGGGCTTTACACCAATTGCTGGAGTGACAATGAGTTCGCGTGCTGGTGATATTGATGTATCATTGGTGGCGTTCTTAATGGAAAAATTGCAAATTACTGATATGCAAGAGATGATTAACCTGTTAAATAATGAATCTGGTTTAAAGGGTATTTCTGGAATTTCACCCGATATGCGGGATTTGATTGCGGCGCGCAAGACAAACCCAGATGCCCAATTAGCGATTGATGTCTTTATTAACCGCATTGTGAAATATGTTGGGAGTTATATTGCTGAGATGCAGGGCGTTGATGTCTTAGTCTTTACCGCTGGGATGGGCGAAAATAATCCCCATATTCGTGAAAAAGTTATGAATGCCTTTAGCTTTATGGGTGTCAAAGCTGATCATGACGCCAATTACGATGGTCATGGGGCCCGAGTAATTTCTGCTCCTGATTCAAAGATTAAAGCGTTAGTCGTTCCAACTGATGAAGAGTTAATGATTGCGCGGGAGTTTGCGCGGTTAGTTAAATAGTTATTTAAATATTGAATTTGATGAAAGATGAGATCTTAAGTGAGGTCTCATCTTTTTTGATGTTTGAAAATTGAAATTGGTTCTAAAACGTGATAAAATTTGATTATTAAAATTAAGGGGATGTTATGGATTCGACATATGTAGTTGAGCATTGGTTGCATCTCGTAGGTTACGGCTACGGAAAAACGTTACAGTTAAATTATAACTGCAAAAAATAATAACAATTCTTACGCTTTAGCTGCTTAATCACAGTTTAAAGTGTGATCCAGTCAATTTTGCCTAAGGGTTGATCCTGGGTCTCAAATAATTAGGCTACGTTTGATTGTGCCACCTGAGCAATTAAAAAGAGATTAGTAGGTTAGCCGTTAAGGTTAGCCTCGTTACACGGCGCGCTTAACGGTGAACTTTAAATAGTGTAGCTATGGATGTAGAGACTAATGTGGCAGTATGTATGGACAGGAGTTCGATTCTCCTCATCTCCATTGCAACTTTTTCAATTTTATAAAAACACCTTCAAATTCAATATTTGAGGGTGTTTTTTTGTTACATTTATAAATGTCAATCGGTTTAATTTTATTTTGAATTTTGAGTTACTTTAGTTGGCTATTGTTTATTTTTTGGTTTGAATGATCAGTTGCGTGTTTATAAATATTCATGATTATTTATGTGTTAGAGTGTCTCAAACATTATTAGAATTAGGGGTAATGCACGGATTCTTATTATATAACAGGTTGGCGTGAGTGTTACAGATTTCATTTGTGTCACCTTTTACAAAGCAATAATTTTTTAAACTTTACTTAGCGAATATAGGCTCATGTTTTAGGAAATGGTTAATCAATTGACTTGCATAATATCTAAATTGAGTTATTTTTGAGTTTTTTGCATCATTAATTTAACAAATTTACGGTTACGGAGTCCAAAACTATTATTCTACTAGATAGAGTCTTAACTTTTGGGTGGCAGGATGAAGACTTGGATTACTTAGATGATGATGGAAATATGGTTTATGACACGCCAGAAGTTAATATGGCTAACCAATTATCACGTTTAATCTCATTTTTTAACTGATGGTAAGTAATATTCATTAAAAACATCAGTTATTCCATTTAATAGTTGATCACAGATCCCCTTAGATGTATAGCCAGAGTTATGGTGATCGACAGAATTTCTTAAGTGAAAAAGAGCATCGAAGAATGTTTGTTGACGCGAATCAATATTAATAGTTGGTTGAGTAAATACTTTAAGATAATCCGATGCGGTTGGATTTCTACTGTTTAATTTTCTCTCTAATTTATAATTATAAATAATAAGTAACATCAGATGCTCCAAACAGCTGCCTATACCTGTAGCACAAATAAACCATTTTTCATGTTCATAAGCAAAAAGACATTGATTAAATTCATCGGTAAATTGATCATCATTTATAGATTTAAGCATGTCATTAAAATGATATTTATCTACAAATATTTGTTTATTTGAAAAAGGAAAGCTTTCAATACTGTTTCTTTTTTCTAGATTCTTTTTAGAATTATTAAATTCCATAGTTACAAAGCTTTTAATATATTCTTTTAAAAACTCAAATAAATTCTCTTGAAAATTTTTTTTGATTGTATAGATGTTCATGTTCATGAGACTAAATCTGAGGTCAATGCTGTTTTATACAATATTTTCAGAATTAACTTTTAATTTTATGCTGTTTTCTAATATATACATAAGCTTTTTTGTGTGTTTTTAAATTTTCAAATTCAAAATTCTTTGTTTCTTTCAATAGATCTATATAAATAAAGTCATCTTCTTTATTATCCATTGCAAATATAAGATAAGCATTAAAGTACATTTTGTTCGATAAAGAATCGTTAACTTTGATCATATAAAATTTAAGCTTTTTATCTTGTGACCAGCTAAAGCGCGTTAAATCATCGTCAGATATTCCGATATATTGTAATTGTTCTGAGTATTCTTTTTTCATTTGTGTCAAAATCTCGTGCTTGTCAACTGTCTGTTCGCCTATGTGCATTAACCTTACCTCGTAATTAATTAGTTAGTTTTGGACGTATGTAATCCCCGAAAGGGGAGTTATCCTTTAATATCCGTTAGTATCGTCATAGTCATAACTAGCGTTAGCATTCACTTCATCAATAGCTTGCTGTCCTTTATCTGTTGGTGTACCGTCAGCATTCAAATAACCATTCTGTTTCTCCCAGTCAATCTGTCCTTGAACCCAAGCGTCGGGACTACCATCGGGATTGGAACCAGCCGCATGGTCTTGACCGGGTAATAGTGGATTGCCGTTTGGATCGTAACCGCGTTGCATATTTATTTGACTTTGAGTTAACGGTTGCTGTTGCTGGCTTTGCTGACCACTATTCTGTTGTTGGTCTTGCTGTGGCTGTTGAGTCTGAGCTTGACTATTATCATTAGCTTGCTGATTTTGTGCAGTTTGATTATCAGCCGACTGTTGAGCTTGTTTATTGGTTTTCTTAGCTTTTTTTCTGACTGTTTTAGTTTTCTCTTTGTGTATTCTATTACTACTTTTTGATTTTTTAACGTGTTCAGTTTTTGATTGGTTCGTCTTGGTGCTAGATTTAGTTGAAGAGCAGCCTACTAAACCTAGTGTGATTAAGGTAGCAGTTAATACTGTACATATTTTCTTCATGTGGTTGCCTCCGTAACATTTACTAAATTTCAAAAAAATAACGATACATTATTGATTGTTATAATTCAGAGGGATTTTGATTGTGCCTAATTTGGTGTCGCTTTCTTCATCTTTGGCATTAAATAATAAAGGACTTTCGTTGTTTGCTAGTTCTAAAACTGCAACACCTTGTGCTTGGGTTTTCGGTTTTAATTTTGATTCAGAGCTATCCTTATCTAATTGTTCATAATCTGGGTGTGCATCTTCCCAATCACTATCCACTATACCCATATCCAAGTCTTTATACGAATCTCCATCATCTTGTTGCCAATCGCCAGCATCAAGCATCAATGAATAAGCATCCTGAGGTTCATCTGATAAATTAGTGGCATTGTAATAAACTAAAATAGTGGATTTACCTTCATATCCCGGTACTATTTGAGCACTAGTAAACTGAATTTTCTCATCAGAAGTTCGTACGGTCATGCTTTTCTTATCAATCATTGGCATAGTTTTTTTAATTTCATCAGCAACTTTACCAAAATGTGCCATAGACCTTCTATAAGGAGACAACTTTTTATCTTTAATATTAATTCCTAGCGCTTTACGAGATTTGCCTAAGTAAGGTGCCATTGCATTAATCTCAGCGTTTGCTTCCTTAAAATCAGACTCTTCAAATGCAACAGATGAATTATGGAGATATTTATTTAACTTAAGTACATTTTTTTCTGTTTTTGTTTGTTCACTATTCTTAAGTTTTTTAATCGTTTTGCTAGTGAATTTTTTTGCTTTCTCTGCGGATGGCTTAGTTAAATTTTGGTTTGTTTGCATGCTATCGGCGTACTTTTCATAAACAGCACCAGTTAAATTGGTGTCTTTGTAAACTATTTCTTTCAATTCGCTCTTGCTGATTTTTGTTTCTTGCTGTTGGCTGTTATTACTGCCACAACCAGCTAATATGCTAGCAGCCATTAAACCTATGACTGATGCTTTTAATCCATTCTTCACTTAAATTCCCCCTCAATACAGCTTTTAAAGTCAATCAGTTTTGGACTATCATAGTTATTAATTCTAATGATTTTTAGCTTATCATTAATATAATCTAAAATAACGCTTACATATAAATTCAAATAAAACTCTATTTATTTACCTTAATTCAATTAATTCACGAATAATACAAATGTTTTTGCTAATTACTAATATATCATGATATTTACATTTAATTCCAAACAACTTTCTTAAAGCACCTTAATGATCTAAAGTTTAACCTCAAAAAGATTTTACTTGACGATTTTATGAGACCTGTGTCATTCTTATCTTAAATAATTAGGAGGCTTTCATTCATGCGTAATGTTTATTTAAATCACGATGGTAATGTTGATGATTTAGTTTCATTGTTACTGCTCTTACAAATGCCCGATGTTAATGTCATTGGCGTTGGTGTCACCGATGCCGATGGTTATGTGGATCCCGCTGCTAGTGCTTCACAGAAAATCATTGATACGTTTGGACAAGCCGGACGCCGACCAGCAGCAGTTGCTAAATCAGACTCCCGGGCGGCTCATCAATTTCCTAAAGAGTGGCGCTTGAGTGCTTTTTCGTTTGATGATTTTCCAATTTTAAATGAACATGGCGCACCCAAAACGCCCATTGCTGCTAAGCCAGCGCATTTGGATATGATTGACAAGATTCAAGCTGCTAGTGCACCAATTACGTTGGTCATGACCGGTCCGTTATCCGATTTAGCGCGGGCATTAGATGCAGATCCCAGCATTGTTAATAAGATTGACCGGTTATATTGGATGGGCGGAGCTTTGAATAGTCAAGGTAATGTTTTTGAACCCGGCGCTGATGATACGATGGAATGGAATGCTTATTGGGATCCGATTGCTGTCAAAAAAGTCTGGGATTCTGATTTAAAAATTACAATGGTTGGTTTAGATAGTACGGATCAAGTTCCTTTGACAAAAGAGTTGCGGTTACGTTGGGCAAAACAGCGCCAGTATCCAATTTTAGATTTAATTGGTCAGGGCTATTCTTTGGTGCACTCGTTTGAAGCTAATTCAATCTATTACTTATGGGATGTGCTGACCACATTGTTAAGCAATTATCCTGAATTGGCGGATTCTAAAGTGGTTAAGTCAGACGTTTCCACCACTGGAGCTTCCCAAGGTCGAACTTATCAAACGGACCAAGGTCGCGAAGTAACGTTCGTAACGAATGTTGATGCCGAAGCTTTCTACGACAAGATTGATGAATTAGCTAAAATTAATTATTCAGCTCAGAAATAAAGTTCAATCATTTAATAGCGTATTGCTGCGTCGTTTGTAGGCGCTGAACACGCTATTTTGCTGTTAAAGGATCTGTGGTTATTTTTAATACAGCTAGCGTGGATATAAACAAAAATTAGCTGCAAATTATTTGTGAAAAAGCTTGCACCGATGCTTGTTAAATTATAAACTGAACTTAAATAAATCATTAAGGGGTTTATGATTTAATGATATTAAAAAAATTTATTAGACGGTCAGTTTTAATCACAATTTTAGGAGTTGCTGGTGTCAGTGGTTCTGTTGTTCATGCAGAGACAGGCACAACACCAATTATTAAAGTTGAAAATACGTTAGCACAAACGCAAACTTTACCAGTTCCGGAAATTAATGTTAATTCGACTGATTATCAAATTCACGAAAAGCAAATGCGGGGCGAGATTACCGATATTCCTAATTTACAATTGCCACCGATGGCGCAAAATAACGAGTTTGTTCAATTAGCTAATCGCTATATTGGAGTGCCATATGTTTATGGGGGTACTACACCTGCAGGATTTGATTGTTCTGGATTAGTTCAATATGTGGGGCGCCAGTTGGGTCTAGCTTTGCCACGAACTTCGCAAGAACAGAGTTTAGTGGGACAGTATGTGCCATTAGATCAATTACAGGTTGGTGACCTCATCTTTTGGGGCGCACCCGGGAGTGCTGAACATGTGGGAATTTATGCCGGTAATGGTGAGTATATTCATGCTCCTCAGCCAGGAGAAAAGGTTCGGGTAGGCCAATTTAAATGGTTTAAACCAGATTTTGGTCGCCGATTAAGTAATTGAGGCACAGATGTTAAAAATATTAAGTGCAATTTTTATTATTAGTTTAAGCATTTGGCAATTCTACCGGATTTATCAAAATGCTAAGCGGCCCATAGGTAAACAATTTCAAATGATTTGGCGAGTGGCCCAAATTGGTAACTTAGTGTTGGCCATTCTGTTATTGATATTGGGTGGTCGAATTTTGTTCATAACTTAATTTACAAAGTAAAAAAAGTCCCTTAATTATTAGATTTGTTGTAATCTAATTACCAAGGGGCTCTTTTAATGTTATGAATTTTTGAAAAGTTAATAACAGGTTCCAGGATAAACTTGATAAGTGATGTTATTAAAGTCAAAGGTTGCTAATTGACTCAACGTAATATAACAAGTGGCACTAGGAATCAGCATTAAGTTGATGGCTTCTTGATTATCGTCGGGAATGACGGCGACAATAGGTTTGTGATTAGCATAGGCATAACCGTATTCAAAAGCCATCCCAGTGTCTGCATGTGTTGGTAAAAACATGCCACAGACTACGTCAGAACGATCAATTCCTGCGAGATCACCACGAAAAGTGCCAATTTGCCATAAAGGATCAGCCAACATTTCTGGTTGTTTGGTCACATCGACATCATTAAATTGGTGTTCCAGTGGTCGAAAACTATTTTCCCAATCAACCGTTGGGTTTTGTGCTAAAGCGGCTTGACCTTGTTGCATATATTGTTCTTCTTCCGGACTAAACCAAGAACAAGCCAAGTAGAGTGATTTTTTTTGGGTCATGAGAAAACTCCTATCAAGATAAATTAAGTATAATGAATTAATTATAGCGTATTTTAGTCAAAAAACCATGCGGTTGTGCTAAAAGAAAAATTTGGAGTAGCAATTGTTTAATCAACGTTAGTTATTAAAATTTTAAGTAGTATTTTAAGGAGGAATTGCGATGTTAAGTTTAGCAATGGGTTCAGATAATTATTACCCAGTTACAGATGACCGGTGTTTTCAAAAGACGGAGTTGACTTTGCCAACGATAAAAGCGAATGATTTGTTGGTGGAAGTCTTAGCGACTGCTGTCAATCCGATTGATATTGCGACGCGTAAAACATTACACGCTTTAAAGCAACCTCGCGTTTTGGGATTTGATGCTGTTGGTATTATTCAACAAGTTGGTTCCGCCGTTCGAGATTTTTATCCTGGAGAGCGGGTCTTTTACGCCGGCGATCTGAAGCGACCGGGTAGTAATGCCCAATTACAAGTGGTCGATCAGCGCTTAGTAGCGTTAGCTCCCCAAAAATTGTCCGTGGCTCAAAGTGCTGCTATGCCTTTAACTGCTCTGACAGCCTACGAATTACTTTTTGAAAAATTACATTTAACGTTGAATACCTTAGCTAATCAAGCTAAATCTATTCTTATTATTAACGGTGCTGGTGGTGTTGGTTCAAGTGCGATTCAATTAGCTAAGTTGTGTGGCTTGCAGGTTTGGGCGACGGCTTCACGCCCAGAAGCTGTCGCTTGGGTCCAAAAGTTAGGAGCGGATCATGTTTTAGATCATCATCAAGATTTAGTGTCGCAAGCACACCAGCAACAGTTTGACTATATTTTAGTTTTGAGTGATGTCGATGCGCATTGGCAAGAGATTATTCAACTCATTCAACCAGCAACTGGCATGATTGGCACAATTACTAATATGAGTCAGCACCAGATTAACGATTTAAAACGGTTAAGTGTTAGCTTTTGCTGGGAGTGGATGTTTGCGAAAAGTTATTATCAAACTTCAAATTTGGCTTCACAAGGTCAGTATTTGCGCCAAATTGCAGCTTGGCTAGATCAAGGTTTACTGCACTCCACGTTAACCAAAGAAATCACTGGGTTTGAAGTTGCGAGTTTGCAACACGCAACCCAGCTGGTAGAAAGTCAACATACCACGGGAAAGGTTGTGTTGACGTATGGTAAGCCTTAAACTGTATTCTATAAGTAAGATTTGAATAATTGATGTGGAGATAATTTATGAAATTATTAATGATTGAGGATAATAAATCTGTTTCCGAAATGATGTCGATGTTTTTTCAAAAAGAAAATTGGGACGTTCATTTTGCTTATGATGGTAATGAAGCGGTAGAGATGTTTAATCAAGAGCCGAATTCCTGGGATTTGATTACTTTGGATCTGAATTTACCCGGTAAAGATGGCTTAGAAGTGGCTAAAGAGATTCGCCAAAAATCGGCCAGTGTGCCCATTATTATGTTGACGGCCCGTGATTCTGAAAGTGATCAAGTTTTAGGTTTGGAATATGCGGATGAATATGTCACGAAACCGTTTAGCCCGATTACCTTAATTGCTCGGATTAAAGCCTTGCATCGGCGCAGTGAATTAACTGATACCGAAACTTCCACGGCTAGTGATAAAAATTTTGATATTCAAACTAAATATTTCAAACTGAATAGTAATACTCGTGAAGCTTATTTAATGCAACAAGAAATTCCTAATCTAACTCCTAAAGAGTTTGATTTGTTGAAAACTTTGGCTAATAAGCCGCGCCAAGTCTTTTCGCGGGAACAATTGTTACAACAAGTTTGGGGCTATGATTATTTTGGTGATGAGCGGACGGTTGATGCCCATATTAAAAAATTACGCCAAAAAATTGAACAAGTCGGTCCCCAAGTGATTCAAACTGTTTGGGGAGTAGGTTATAAGTTTGACGATTCGGATTTAGGTGCATCATGAAATTAATCTATCAATATATGTTAGGTTTTTTGATCGTCGTGGGAACTTGTCTAGGAGTTATCTCCATTGCAGTTTATAGCTATAGTGAAAATATGGCTTATCGTCAAACCTGGGTGCAATTGGAGGGCTATTCAGATAACTTACAAAAAATGGCGCTCAAAGTGAATCCCCGCACGGGCAATATTGATAACATTACCGCAGACACTTTAGAATCAATGCAAGAAGTTTTGGCAGACCAAAAGGTTAATTTTGTCATGTTTGATAAAACGGGGAGTGAGATTTATCCGAACCGAACGCAACGGCCGGTAATTGATCACCACACGTTAAAATTATTAAAAGCGGGAAACGTTATTCGCGAGCGCAATAGTCATGAAAACGAACGGCCGCGAGTTTATAATAAGCAGCCGATGACTTATATTATGAAGCCTTGGTTTGATCATAATAATAAATTAGTGGCGGTGTTATTGGCTGGTTCTGAAGTATCAGCGATTCAAACCAGTATTAATACGATTAAACATAACTTATTAATAGCATTATTAATTTCAGTGTTAATTGCTTTGGTTATGAGTTGGTATTTGGCTAATTGGCAAGTCAAACGGATTGATAAATTACGGCGCGCGACTAAACAAGTCGCGGGTGGCGATTTTGATGTTCAAATTGCTGCGGATGGTCAAGATGAACTGGATGATTTGGCTAATGATTTTAATGCGATGACTTTATCATTACAAGAGTCTGATCAAGAAATTAAACGCCAAGAACAACGTCGCAAAGAGTTTATGGCCGATGCTTCGCATGAGATGCGCACACCGTTAACGACAATTAATGGGTTATTAGAGGGCTTGGCTTATGATGCTATTCCCGAGGATCAGCGTGAGCATAGTATCCAATTAATGCGCAATGAAACTAAACGTTTGATTCGCTTAGTTAATGAGAATTTGGATTATGAAAAAATTCGGACTAACCAAATTCCGTTGCATCAACGAACTTTTAATGCCACGGATTGTCTAAATAATATTATTGCGCAATTAAAAGAAAAGGCGGAATCGGCACAAGATCAATTAATTTTGCAAGCACCGGAGAAGTTAGATGTTTATGCGGATTATGATCGGTTTATTCAAGTAGTTTTTAATATTACCCAAAATGCTATTCAATTTACCCAACAAGGTTGGATTAAAATGACGGCTTGGCATGATGACCAACAACAGGCCGTCATGATTACGATTAGTGATAATGGCATTGGCATGAGTGAAGACCAAGTGAAAAACATTTGGGAACGCTATTATAAAGCTGACCCATCCCGCAAAAATACCAAATATGGCGAATCAGGGTTAGGGCTAGCCATTGTGCACCAGTTAATGCAACAACATCAAGGTAAAATCCAAGTCCATAGCCGATTAGAAAAAGGCACGACGTTTACGCTGACTTTTTATGATGAAGATAAGTTGGCTGCAGCCAAGAAAAGCAATCCCCAAGGCGCTTAGTAGCCGACTAGATAACAACTTGGATGAATACCTGAAAAAATTTTTACTAGTTTCTGCAGAATAGATAAATTATAATGAAATTATTCTCATGTTAGGTGGATTAATAATGACAGATAAGACTAGATTATACGCACAATTTCAACCCGAGCATTATGATTTGTATTTAGACATTAATCGAGAAACTAAAATGATTCATGGGCAAACGACAGTGCGCGGTTGGGCTGTGACTTCAACTATTAAATTGCATCAAAAATATTTAACTATTCAAAATGTGACCGCAGCCGATCAAAACTTAACTTTTAGTGTTGATGAACAAAAAGAAACTGTGACGATTGAATTGCCGCAAGCAGGAGCTACGACGGTAACAATTGCTTATGAGGCACCTTTAACTGATTCAATGATGGGCATTTACCCCTCTTATTATCAAGTGGCCGGCCAAACCAAGCAATTAATTGGGACTCAGTTTGAAACGACAGCTGCGCGGCAAGCTTTTCCTTGTGTCGATGAACCAGCGGCCAAGGCAACTTTTAGTTTAGCTATTAAATTTGATGAACACCCTGGTGAAACAATTATTAGCAATATGCCTGAAAAACAAGTGCAGCAAGGGGTGCACTATTTTGAAACGACAGTTAAAATGTCGACTTATTTAGTAGCCTTTGCTTTTGGTGAGTTACAAAAAGTGACGACCACGACGAAAAGTGGGGTAGAGGTAGGCGTCTTTGCTACCAAAGCCCATTCAGCTCAGGAATTAACTTTTGCTTTAGACATCGCCAAACGTTCAATTGAATTTTATGAGGATTATTATCAAACACCATATCCCTTGCCACATTCTTGGCATTTGGCCTTGCCAGACTTTTCAGCAGGTGCCATGGAAAACTGGGGCTTAATCACTTATCGGGAAACCTGTTTACTAGTTGATCCGCAAAACGCCGCTTTAGAAAATCAGCAATATGTAGCGACAGTGATCGCCCACGAATTGGCTCACCAATGGTTTGGCGATTTGGTAACCATGCAGTGGTGGGATGATCTCTGGTTAAATGAAAGTTTTGCTAATATGATGGAATACGTGGCGATTGATGCCTTGCAACCGGATTGGCATATCTGGGAATTGTTTCAAACAGCCGAAGTGCCGGCAGCACTAAAGCGAGATGCCACTGCTGGGGTCCAGTCAGTTCACGTGCAAGTTGAACAGCCCGCCGAAATTGACGCGATCTTTGATAGTGCGATTGTTTATGCCAAGGGGGCACGCATGTTAGTGATGGTGCGCGCTTTGATTGGTGATCAAGCGTTACGGCAAGGTCTCAAAGCCTATTTTGACCAGCACCAGTATGCTAATGCGACTGGCGATGATCTGTGGCAAGCTTTGGGTAATGCTGCCCATATGGATTTAAAAAAGATTATGGATACTTGGTTGGAGCAGCCGGGGTATCCAGTCGTGACAGTTAAACTGCAGGCTGATACATTAGTCTTACATCAACAACAATTTTTTATTGGCGAAAGTCAAGACCAACAGCGGCAGTGGCAAATTCCGTTAAAGAGTAATTTTACAGCCGTACCTCAGTTGATGACGACAGCCACCATAGAAATTCCGCATTATACCGAGTTACGGCAAGCAGCTCAGCAGCCATTACAGTTGAACGTGGAAAATGAATCACACTTTATTGTAGCTTATGATGATCAACTCTTAGCCGATTTGGTTCAAAACGTTAGCGAATTAGATGCGGTGACTCAATTACAAATTTTACAAGATGCGGCGTTATTGGCCGAAGGGCAACAAAAGCCTTATGCTGCAGTTATTCAGATTTTACCGCAGTTTAGTCATAGTACTTCTAATATTGTGAATGCCGAATTTTACCAAATTTTGCGTCAATTGCAAAAATTTGTCCAACCACAAACAGCTGCCGAAACTGCATTAAAACAAGTTTATCGCCAATTTAGTGCGGCGGAAATCAATCGTTTAGGGTGGCTACCTCAAGAACAAGAAAGTCTAGATGATCAGTTAAGTCGCCCAATTTTGATACAAGCGGGTCTTTATGGTGAAAATCCAGCTCTCATTCAACAAGGGCATCAATTATTCGGTCAGTATCAAGCTAATTTGGCTAGTTTTCCAGCTGCCACGCGAGCAAGTTTGTTAGTTAATGAAGTGCAAAACTATGGCAATGCGGCGTTGTTTGAGCAATTAATGACTTTATATCGGCAAACTAGTGTGGCTGATTTAAAGAGTGATATCGCTGCTGCGATGCCCAAAATAGCAGATCCATCATTATTACACCAGATGATCGCTTTATTTGAAGATAGTCAAACAATTAAACCGCAAGACTTACGGGCTTGGTATCGGGGCGTGTTACTTAATCCTCAGGGGCAACAACTAGCTTGGGATTGGTTACGCAGCGATTGGAGTTGGCTGGAACAAAGCTTAGGTGGCGACATGGAATTTACTGCGTTTATTACGGTGACCGCGAATGCCTTTCATACACCAGAGCGTTTAGCAGAATTTCAACAATTTTTTGAGCCCAAAGTGGCTGTGCCCGGTTTAGGTCGAGAAATTACTATGGATGAAAAAGCCATTGCTGGTCGCGTCGCTTTAGTTCAAGAGCAACAACAAGGAGTGCAAACAGCAATCAAGGAATTAATTTTAGCATCATTTTAAAGCTGAAGTTAGAGGCTGAGATCAAAGTCGCTCAAAGCTGATTATTGCGATTCAATTTTGGTGTTACTAACACTTAAGAAAGTTATAATCATACTCAGCGATTTTTTTCTTGGCTTCTTTGCTGTTTTGATGGCATTCCGAAAGAAATTAATGAGGAGTAAGATCATTTTGTTTAAAATATTCAAGCAACCACAGCAATTAAAGACTGAACTGTTAGCGGGGGTTACCAGTTTTTTCGCCATTTCTTATATTATTATTGTTAACCCGCTAATTTTAAAGGATGCCGGCATGCCAGTTAATCTGAGTGTGTTTGCGACGATTATTATCTCGGCAATCGGCTGTTTAATTATGGCTTTTTGGGCAGATGCACCGGTGATCTTGACCCCAGGAATGGGCGTCAATGCCTTTTTTACGTATACCTTAGTAGTTAACCTCAAATTTAGTTGGCGAGAGGCCTTAGCAGTTTCTATCTTAAGCAGTTTGGCGTATTTAGTGATTGCTTTTACACCACTAGTACACTTGTTAGCTAAAACAATTCCAGCTAGTTTAAAAACAGGGATTAGCGTTGGGATCGGCTTGTTCTTGGTCGAGCTGGGGTTAAAAAAGGCGGGACTCATTGTAGCAGGTCATAATGGTTCCTTAGTAGCAGGAGGCAACTTAGCTGCGCCAATAACGTTACTGGCCTTATTTGGCTTAGTATTAACGTTAGTTTTATATTTAAAAAAAGTTCCAGGTTATTTTATTATCGGTATTATTACGAGCAGTATCTTAGCGGTTATTTTTCATTTACAAGCAGCTGCTCCCCCAGTCAAATTAAGTCAATTAACCCAAATGTCACAGTTAATTAATCAAGCTAATTTTAGTCAAATTGGAAATTTGAAATTTTGGTTGGCGGTCTTTTCTTTGACCATGATTTTAGTATTTGAATCCATGGGGCTATTGACTGGCATTTTACCTGACCAGAAAAAATTTCCGCGAGCCTTTCAAAGTAGTTCCATTACAGCTGTATTATCTGGAATTCTAGGCAGTAGTCCGACTGTTGCCGCGGCGGAAAGTGCTGCGGGAATTGAAAGTGGGGGTCGCAGTGGGATTGTATCTTTAGTAGCAGCTATTTTATTTAGTGCTTCGTTGTTTGTAGTCGGTGGTTTAAAATATATCCCTCAAGCCGCGATTGCACCGGCTTTGATCTTGACAGGGGCTATGATGATGCAACAATTGCAAACTTTAAATTTACAAGATTTTAGTGAATGGTTTCCGGCGTTTTTGATTATTACGTTGATTCCGCTAACTGGTAGTATTGCCACGGGGTTAGCTTTTGGTTTTGTGAGTTATCCTGTGGTTAAATGGGCCACTAAGCAAGGTCAGCAATTAAATGCCACATTGCTAGTTTTAAGTGGTTTATTTTTATTAGATTTAATTGTGAATGCTATTTTATAGTTAAGTTGAGAATAAAACAAAAAGCATTGGTTCAACTGTGAATTCGTTACTAGAATGTTGAACTAATGCTTTTTTAGTTAGTTTGTTTAGCTTATTTTTGGGGAACTTCATAGAGAAAATTATCATTACCATCTAGTTCAGGGGCATTGCTCTTATATAAATCAGTAGTCGTTTTATTATTATTTTTGGAATAAAGACTCGTTGATTTATCCCCCAAAGCATCGCGTGTTTTCATTAAGTGTTGAAATTCGTTTTGATAGTTATAGTCCTTAGGATTGACAGGGGTAAAGCCCTTGGGAGTGTAAAAGCGCAAGAGATTAGTTTTATTGACGGAATCTGATAAACTCAGTTCAGTATCCTTCTTTTGGGCAATTTGGCGTAGTTTACTTTTCAATTCTGGTGTTGGATCAGTGATTAATTGACCATTACTGTTTTGATAAATGGTCATTTTGTTATTACTATTATTAATCACGGTATACTTAGGTGTCACGAACGTATGGTTACGGAAAATGACATTTTGGTCATGTTGCTTAGATAAGAGGTCATTGCCCATAAAGATGTAAGGTTTAGTATTGACACCCAAGAGATTTAATAAAGTGGGCAAAACATCAATTTCTCCACCATATTGTTTTTGAATTCCTCCCTTCAATCCGGGCATATGAATCATAAACGGAACACGTTGCAGTTGAATATGATCGAATTGACTCCAAGTTTTCGGATCATGCCCAATGACCGGCGCAACGTCTTTTTCATCACCTTCACTTAGTCCAAAGTGATCACCATAAAGAATGATAATCGAATTGTCATACAAACCACTAGCCTTTAAATAGTCGAAGAATTCGTGAACAGCTTCATCAAGATAATGTGCAGTGCCAAAATAATTATTGACCATTGTATTATTAGTATCCGGTTTTTGAAAACCACCGAGGTCATCATTGGCTAATTCAAAGGGGTTGTGATTAGTGACTGTCAAAAATTTAGCGTAAAATGGCTGTTGCAGCTGTTCTAAATATTTGGTACTTTCCGCAAATAACAGTTTATCTTTGCTGCCCCAATAAGTGTTACTATCGGCAGTTTGTTGAAAATACTTTTGATCAAAGAAATAATTGTAGCCCATATTTTTGTAAACAGTGTCGCGACTCCAAAAAGAACCAATATTACCATGAAACGCCGCCGAGGTGTAACCTTGTTGTTGATTTAAAATGGCCGGTGCGGCTTGGAAGGTATTGTTAGATCCTAAACTAGTAAAAAAAGATCCTTCAGGTAAGCCAAAAAGCCCCGTTTCTAACATAGTTTCTGCGTCACTTGTCTTGCCTTGACCAACTTCGTGGAAGAAATTGGAAAAAGCTAGGGTATTATCGGAATGATAAAGACTATTTAAAAAGGGAGTTACTTCTTGACCCTTCACTTTACTATCGATCAGGAATTGTTGAAAACTTTCGAGATGAATGATGATAACATTTTTGCCTTTAGCAATGCCTTGATACTTGGGATTAGGTGTGGCGTAATGTTGTTTGACGTAAGATAAGACCGGATCCATATTAGCTCCTTGCGCTCCGGAGCGGAGATTGTTACTTTGGGCGGTTTTAAAACTATCATATGCTAAAAAAGAATTCAGTCCCAAATATTTAACAATATAGGTGCGATCAAAGGTCCGCATTAATAATTGTGGTCGACTTAATTCGGCTAAAAAAACGTTAGCGGCTAACATGGTTAAACTCAGACTGGTAATTAAAAAAGCTTGTAACTTACTAGTGGGCTTGGGGTCGGCAGTAACTTTTTTAGTAATCCATAACAAAGCAAAAATTGGAAAATCAATAAAATAAATCCAATCGTGTACTTTAATCATGGCAATGGCACTGCTGCCAAGGCCTTTAGCAACTTTGCCCACACTTAAAATGGTGTTAATACTAATAAAATCACTAAATTCGCGGTAATATAAAATATTGCTATATAGTAATATTGTTTCTAAAACATAAATGGCTAGAGTGGTCCAATAATATGGTTTCGCTTTTTTGAAATAAAGTGGCAAGCTCAATAAGAGTAAACTTGTAGCAATGGGATTCATAATGAGTAAAAAATGCTGAAAAGGATCAGCGGCGCCCATATTAAAATCTAAGTAATAAGCAATGACGGTTTTTAACCAGAGACCTCCGGTTAAGATTAATAACCAGCCACTGCGCCGAGTGTTCATTTGGTTGTGCATTTTCATGAATTAATTTCTCTCCATAATAGTATCATTCATAATTTTACCATTTAATTATGGTAACAGTGAGGTTAGACATGATTTTCTTAAATTCAATATATCAACAAGTTTATCAGCATTTGGCAGGACGTATTAATCATTTTCCGTTAATTCGGCTGATTTTTTTAAGCCTTGATAAAACTATTTTTTATTTTTTAGTATTCTTACTTTGTCGAATACTGTGGTTAGCTATTTTTCGGCAGGCGACCAGTTTGGGGCACGAATTATTAGTTAATCTGTTTGTGATTTATTTTTTGTTACTGCTCTTTTTGACGGTTTTTCGGCAGGGTTATTTTCCGTGGGATTTTCATTTTTATTGGCATCGTTCCTTAACGGCCATCAATTGGGTGCCCTTAGTGGAAACGTGGAAATTAACTGCCGGTAAATCAATGATTGATTTTTTATATAATTCATTAGGCAATATTTTGTGGTTTGTTCCGTTTGGATTATTGCGTCCTTTAATTAGTCGGGGACAATCTGCAGCTTTGAAAACAATTATTGAAGGCAGCTTATTATCGATTGGAATTGAAAGTTTACAATTTGTTTTGTTAACGGGTGTGAGTGATGTTGATGATGTTATTTTTAACACTTTGGGGGTGATTTGTGGTTATATGATTTACTGGTTGGGTCAGAAAATTTTCTGAAATCGCAAGGCTTGTTCGCAATTGAATATGCTATAATTTGTTCGTAGTACTTATTAAGAAAATCAAGCAAAATTTGGAGGAATGTACATTGACACATATCAAATTTGATGACTCAAAATTGGGCAAATTTGTTCATGAAAATGAACTATCTGAAATGCAACCGTTAGTGACTGCTGCAGATCAAGAATTGCGGCAAGGAACTGGTGCTGGCAATGACTTTCGGGGTTTTTTAGATTTGCCAGTTGATTATGATAAAGAAGAATTTGCCCGGATTAAAGCCGCCGCAGCAAAGATTCAAAAAGATTCCGAAGTTTTCGTAGCTATTGGGATTGGCGGTTCTTATTTAGGAGCGCGGGCAGCGATTGATTTTTTGAGTAGCAGTTTTTACAATATCAAAAATGAAAAAGCAGTACCAGAAATTTACTTCTGTGGTAATTCTATTAGCCCTAATTATTTAAGTGACTTGTTAGCGGTTATTGGCGATCGGGACTTTAGTATTAATGTTATTTCCAAATCAGGTACTACGACCGAACCTTCAATTGCTTTTCGAGTTTTGAAGGCAAAATTAATTGCTAAATATGGTGAAGCCGAAGCTAAGAAGCGGATTTATGCAACGACTGATCGGCAAAAGGGTGCTTTAAAGACAGAATCTGATGCTCAAGGCTATGAAGAATTTGTTGTTCCTGATGATATCGGTGGTCGTTTCTCAGTCTTAACAGCGGTCGGCTTGTTACCAATTGCAGTGGCTGGCATTGATTTAGATCAATTAATGCAAGGTGCAGCTAGTGCACGTAATGACTATCAAAATCCTGATGTGCAACAAAATGAAGCTTATAAATATGCTGCTTTGCGCAATATTTTATATCGTAAAGGCTATACGGTTGAATTATTGGAAAATTATGAACCCAACTTACAGTACTTTGGTGAATGGTGGAAGCAATTAGCTGGTGAGTCTGAAGGTAAAGACCAAAAAGGTATTTTCCCTGCTTCTGCTAATTTCTCCACGGATTTACATTCTTTAGGCCAATATATCCAAGAAGGTAAGCGTAACTTGATGGAAACAGTGATTATGATTGACAAGCCACGTCAAGACGTTGCTATTCCACAAGAAAGCGATAATTTAGATGGTTTACAATACTTGGAAGGTAAGACCATGGATTACGTTAACAAGAAGGCCTATGAAGGGGTCGTCTTAGCGCATACTGATGGTGGTGTGCCTGTAATGAGTGTGCATATTCCAGAACAAGATGCTTATACTTTAGGTTATTTAATTTACTTCTTTGAAATTGCGATCGCTATTTCAGGTTATTTGAACGGTATCAATCCGTTTAATCAACCAGGTGTTGAAGCTTATAAGAAGAACATGTTTGCTTTGTTAGGTAAACCTGGTTTTGAAGAATTAGGCCAAGAATTGAATCAACGGTTATAAAATTTTTAATGTTTTTGCGTCAACAAAAAAAGTCTAGAATTTTCTAGGCTTTTTTTATTGCATAAAAAAGTGGTTTTATTTGCAATCTACTTTTTTTCTTTCACAATATATAGCGGACGGCGTTTCACTTCCAAGAAGATTTTGCCAATATAATTACCAATAATCCCTAGGAAAAATAATTGCATACCGCCTAAAAAGAGGATGATGGAAATTAAAGAAGACCAACCTTTGGTCGGGTTGCCAAAAATCGAAGAACGCACGACGATAAATAATAGAGCTACAAAAGCTAAGAACATGACAATTAAGCCGAGCCAAACCGCTACAATTAAGGGCACTGTGGAAAAATCAGTAATGCCTTCGACAGAATATTTAAATAAACTCCAAAAATTCCAACTAGTTTTGCCAGCAACTCGTTCGACATTTTTATATGGTAAATATTTAGTTTTAAAGCCAACCCAAGAAAAAATTCCTTTCGAAAAGCGATTGTATTCAGTCATCTCTAATATGGCATTGACCATATCGCGGCGCATTAGGCGAAAATCGCGGGCACCCGGAATGATTTGCGTATCGGAAATTTTATTGATGATGCGGTAAAAAAGGTTGGAAAAGAAGGAACGAATCGGTGGTTCACCACTACGATCTTGGCGCATAGTACCAATACAATCGTAATCCGTGGTTTCTAAGAGGTGGACCATCTGAATCAACATGCTGGGGGGATCTTGTAGATCAGCATCCATAATTGTCACTAATTCGCCGTCAACGTTTTTCAGCCCTGCATAAATGCCGGCTTCTTTCCCAAATTGCCGGGAAAAAGATAAATAGTGGCTTTCAATGGTTGGCTCTTCGTGTAATTGGCGTAATTTTTGTAAGGTGTGATCGGTTGAGCCATCGTTAATAAATAAAATATCCGGCTCATATGCTGGTAATTTTTGAAAAGTATGAACGATAGCTTGATAAAATAGCTCCACCGTTTCTTCTTCGTTAAAGCATGGTACAATAATGCTAATTTTTGTCGCCATCAAAGAACCCCCTTGAATATCAGTAATATTTTAACTTTAAAAAAATATAAAAGCTACTATTTATTTAGAATTTGGCAAGGAAGGTCAATGAATATGACAGATTTAGTATTAAAGACAATGGATGATCAACAATTTCAAAGCTTTTTTAGTTCGCAAACAAAAGAATATGCACAGCAAAAGATGTTAAATCACGCTTGGACGAAGCAGGAAGCATTATTTCGAGCGGAGGAAGAGTTTAAATTATTGCTACCGGATCAACAACATACTTACCACAATTTTTTGTATGTGGTGCAAAATATTGAGCAAACAGTGGGTTACGTTTGGCTAGCGGAAGTCATGGATAGTGATTACTCAGCACAACCGTATTTGTTTTTATATGATTTTGCCATCTTGGATACTTTTCAAGACCAAGGTTTGGGGCAAGAAGCTTTAAACTTGGTGATTCATCAGGCACATGATTTGGGTTATCAAGAGCTCGGCTTGCACGTATTTGGAATTAATCATAAGGCACAGCATCTCTATCAAAAGTTGGGCTTTCAGGTAACCGATGTCACGATGAAGCGTTCAGTTTGATTTCTCCTAAATGCAGAGTGTGTTATGATCAAATTGTGAAAAGGAGTGATTAATTTGAGTCAACGACCATTTTATCAAGAATATTTTTATGATGAAAACGTCTATGACCTACATGATGGTGGTTATAAAAAACTGACGTTGCCGCAGGTGCCTAGTAAGGCGCTCAGGATTCCGCCAATTTTAAAGCCAGATAAAGTTCAAGATCATGAGGTATGGTATACCATAGTGGCTCAGGAGTCACAAGCTGCGATTTTACCAGGTGAATTAACCAAGACCTGGGGCTATAATGCTGAGATTTTGGGACAAACGGTTGTCTTGCATGATGGTTGGCATTATCATGTGCATATTGAAAATCACTTACCCGAAACCACGACGTTACATTGGCATGGGTTAAACATTCCGGGTCCCATTACTGATGGTGGTCCCCATGCTCCTATTTTGCCTGGTCAAGCACGTGATATTGAATTTACATTGCATCAAGAAGGGGCGCAAACAGATTGGATGCATCCACATCCGTGTCCCAATACAGCCCGCCAAGTCTGGAATGGTTTAGCAGCCATGGTAATTGTTACTGATGAACATGCTAAAACCTTACCACTGCCTCAAGAATACGGTGTCGATGATTTACCACTAATTCTGCAAGATCGCTCCTATCATGATAATCAATTGGATTATCAAGCCGATTATGATGTGGATGGGACTTTAGGTGAGTATCCGTTAGTGAACGGTACGATCAATGGTGTGTTTAAGGTGACGACTCCGCAAGTGCGGTTACGCTTATTAAATGCTGCTAATCGACGTGAGTTTCGGTTGCACTTTAATGATGGGCGCCGTTTTACGCAAATTGCGGGAGACTGTGGTTTCTTAAAACAAACTATTGATTTAGATCGTTTAATGTTAACTGTTCCTGAACGAGCTGAAATTGTGGTTGATTTTAGTGATTGTCAAGTTGGCGATCAAGTACAGTTGCTGTCTGATGATACGGTTTTATGTACTTTTGAAATTGGTGCCATGACTAAAGCAAAACAAACTATTCCTGATCAGTTATTCGATGTTCCGCAGTGGCAAGCTGATGAACAAGCTCCGGTTCAAAAGGTTGTAATGTCGGGAATGGATGATGAGGTCTTGCTTGATGGTCGGCGCTTTGATATGACGCGAATTGATCGCAAACAATTATTAGGACAAACCGTTGATTGGGAAATTACGAATACTAATGATACTTGTGGGGGGATGATTCACCCATTTCACATGCATGGTTGTCATTTTCAAGTAATTAGTCGTAATGGTCAAGCCCCGTATCCTAACGAAACCGGTTTTAAGGATACAGTGGGTGTTAATGCTGGCGAAACGGTGCGCATTCGAGTTCGCTTTGATGTTTTAGGTATTTTTATGTACCACTGTCATATTTTGGAGCATGAAGATACCGGCATGATGGCGCAAATTGAAGTTTACGATCCTAAGCAACCACGAACTTACCATTTACACGCAATGCACGAAATGTAAAGAAGTTAAGAATTAATCTCAGAAAGGCCTAATAATTAGGCCTTTCTCTATGCTTCATGCACATTAAATTATCCGTAAAATACTATTTTTGAATAAATAGCTAAAAGTAGAAATGAAAGATTGACAAATTTATATTTTTGTTAGAAAATGTTAACCATACTCTAATGAAGTTTCATTAAAGCAACAAAGTTATGGGAGGCATTTTTATGGCGAGTATTAAGGAGCGGATTTTTCGAAAAGAAGATCCGAGTGTTTATGAATCAAAGGATTCACACTTAGTTAAATCTTTAACAACAAAGGACTTTTTGGCTCTAGGAGTGGGAACCATTGTATCGACGGCCATTTTTACTTTACCTGGTGATGTGGCAGCTTTACATGCTGGACCGGCGGTAGTGTTATCGTTCCTAGCAGCGGCGATTGTTGCTGGATTAGTGGCCTTTGCTTATTCAGAAATGGCTTCAGCCATGCCCTTTGCGGGTTCCGCTTATTCGTGGATTAATGTGATTTTTGGTGAATTTTTTGGTTGGGTTGCCGGTTGGGCATTATTAGCAGAGTATTTCATTGCGGTGGCCTTTGTTGGTTCTGGTCTTTCGGCCAATTTTAGGGGATTGATTGAACCTTTAGGTTTGCAATTGCCCAAATTTTTAGCGAATCCGATTGGAACCGCCGGTGGCGGCATTGACTTAATTGCTGCTGTGGTAATTATTGCGGTTGCTCTTTTGTTATCGTTAGGTGCATCTCAAGCTTCTAGAGTAGAAAATGTGTTAGTCGTGTGCAAGGTTTTAGCAATCTTGTTATTTATTGTCGTTGGTTTAACTGCAATTCATCCGCACAATTATGTACCGTTTATTCCTAAGTATCACTTAAACCCTGATGGTAGTGCCTTTGGCGGTTGGCGTGGTATTTATGCGGGTGTTTCGATGATCTTCTTAGCTTATATTGGTTTTGATTCAATTGCAGCTAATTCAGCCGAAGCTAAGGATCCACAAAAAACTATGCCGCGGGGCATTTTAGGCTCGTTATTAATTGCGGTGTTTTTGTTTGTTTGTGTTTCGTTAGTTTTGGTGGGGATGTTTAAGTATACTGCATATGCTAATAATGCTGAACCGGTTGGTTGGGCGTTACGGCATAGCGGTCATAGTTTAGTGGCAGCTATTGTGCAAGCCGTGGCGGTTATTGGTATGTTTACCGCTTTAATTGGAATGATGATGGCCGGTTCACGGTTATTGTATTCTTTTGGCCGTGATGGTTTGTTACCTAAGTGGATTGGTCATTTGGATCAAAAAAATCGGCCTAATCATGCTGTTTTAGTCTTGACGATTGTTGATGTAATCGTGGGCGCTATTTTCCCATTTGGTATTTTGTCACAATTAGTTTCGGCCGGAACTTTAATTGCATTTATGTTTGTTACATTAGGAATTTACGGCTTACGGAAGCGCGAAGGCAAAGATTTGCCGGAACCTGGATTTAAGATGCCCTTTTACCCAGTTATGCCATTACTAGGCTTTTTAGGTTCACTCTTAGTCTTTTGGGGCTTGAGTAAAGAAGCTAAGTGGTATGCCTTAGGTTGGTTTATCATTGGCTTAATTGTTTATTTCTGTTATGGTATTCGGCATTCGTATTTGAACCAAAAAGCCAAATCTTAAAAACTCAATTATTTTAAATTAAAACAAAAATAAGGCTGGAATAATAAGAGCGTAATCTTATTGTTCTAGCCTCATTTTATTGTTATTTTAAAGTTTTAGCTGTTGAGTCCAATTACGGTATGCAATGGCTTCACTGTCATTTTGCAAACTAATCTTGTCCGTAGCTTGGGGCTGATGTAACCAAGCTTCTGACAACTGCGTTTGGCCCATGATGGTCGCATTACCAATTAATTCCATCCAGTATTGATCGGCTTGGTGATGAACTTTGGTTTGAACCATACCGCCCGGATTGTAAACTTGAAGTAGTTGTTCTAACTGGGCTTTTTGCGGATAATTTAAGACTAAAGCTAAGCTGGCCGCAGACATTGCGGTCCCACACGCGTTGGTTAAACCGACACCGCGTTCAAAAGTTTGCACAAAAATTGTTTGCGGTCCCAAAATTTTAACAAAGCTTAGATTAACTCCGTCAGGTAATTCAGGATTGTGGTCATTTAATTGTTGGCCGAGCTGTTGCAAACGAGTTGTATCAATTTCTGGTACAAAAGTAATCAAGTGCGGATTGGGAACGGCTAAAGCGGTAAATTTTAAGTCAGGATCAATCGTGGGAATGACCTGATTGATGACTGGCTCTGTTGGAGTAGTTAAACCGACAGTCTGTGGTTCAAAACTGACGGGGGAGATTTCCACGCCAAAGGCTGGCACGTTGGGTGCCAAATTGGGGTAACGTTTGACGTGTAAACTTTTTTGTGAAGTTTCCACAGTGAAATCATCTTGCTGAAATTTATCTGCTAAATAGCGGGCCACTGTTCGTAAACCATTGCCGCACATTAAAGCTGTTGAACCGTCCGCATTAAAAATTTGCATTTGACCTAAGGCTGTTGGCTCAGTTGCTTGGTCCACGACAAGCAAACCGTCAACCGGCTGCAAAGCGGGAATCTGGGTTAAAGTTTGGACTAATAATTGTAATTCTTGAGTAGTTAATGGTTGTTGTAAAAGGGTTTGGTCCAGCAATAAGAATTGATTGAGTGAACCATGAACTTTGAGTAATTGCACCATATTAAAGTCTCCTATTCGAAAAAACTACGATAAATGGCCCGCACGGCCTTATCAGCGTCTGATTGTTTGGTACCGATCATAATGGAAATACGGGAAGCCCCCTGATTAATCATGTGTAAACCAATATGGGCGTGTGCTAACGGATCAATAATCTTTTTTAAGACCCCAATTTTTTGGCGGAAACCTTCGCCAACAATCATTGTAATGGCGTAATCATCGATCCATTCTAATTGATCGGGATGAAGCGTGTCTTGAATTTCTTGACACATTTGTTTGGCGATTTGAGGTGTAAATTGGCGTTGATCAAAGATGATTGTAACATCATCAATTCCAGAAGGCATATGTTCGTAAGAGATATGATATTTATAAAAAATTTGTAGTAATTTGAGTGTGAAGCCCACTTCTTTGTTGAGTAAATAACGGTGCAAATAGAGAGCCACAAAATGGTTGGACGTGGCCACCCCCGTCATTAATTGTTGAGGGTGAAAGTCTTTTTCAGGTACAATTAAAGTTCCTGGTAAATCGGGATGATTAGTATTTTTGACATTAATCGGAATTTGGGCTTGAATGGCCGGAATGAGCGCTTCATCATGAAAAACAGAAAAACCAGCATAGGATAATTCACGTAATTCCCGGTAAGTCATAGTTTTGATAGCTTGAGGATGCTCAACGATTTGGGGATTAGCCGCATAGATAGCGTCAACATCTGTGAAATTTTCATAAAGATCAGCTTGAAATCCCTTAGCTAAAATGGCCCCAGTAATATCAGAACCGCCGCGGGAAAAGGTCGCAATTTGTTGCTTTTCCGTGAGGCCATAAAAACCGGGCACAATATAATATTGGTGTTGGAGCTTAATTTTTTTGAGGTTAAGATAAGTTTGCGGTAAAACTTCAGCATCATGAGGTTGATCACTAACTAATAAACCGAGATCTTGCGGTGATATGTATTGGGCATCAAGATTTTGATGTTGCAAGATCAGGGCTAATAATTGGGCGGTTAACTTTTCACCATGGGCTTTAAACGCGGCGGTTAAATAATCATTATTGGCGAAAGTGGTAGTGGGTAAAATGTCTAATTGGTGCTTTAAGTCAGCAATTTGCAGACTCGATAAACCAAAAGTTTGGGCAATTTCGACGTAACGTTGCCAAATTTCGGTCACAATGGGGGTAAAATCCTGATGGTTAATAACTAATTGACTGTATTTGATTAGCAAATCGGTTACTTTGGTATCTTGGGAAAATCTTTTACCGGGAGCGGAAGTAACGATAATGCGGCGCTGAGGATCAGCTCGAATAATGGCAATAATTTTTTGAAATTGTGAACCAGTGGCTAGCGAACTACCACCAAATTTAATAACTTTCATAACTAACGAATTCCTCTCTGCTTGATCAATTATTACCCAATTATTAAAATTATTAGGGGATTAATTTGCATTCTAACATTTATTTTTTAATCTGCAACTACTTATTTTTTAACTATCTGCCGAAATAAATTAAAATAGCTTGACAAATATTTTAATTAATTATAATATTTTACATATCGAAGAGGTCGCAATCAACAAGAGTAACTATAGGAGCTGGTCAGCTGAGAATATAGTGAAAGGGGCGATTGCCGAAGGATTAAGTCCAAAGGCCGGGGCTTAAATTCTGGGACATAATTGAATAAATTATGGACTGTCGTAGAAAAATATCTCTACGGAGCGCTTACGACAAACTAATGCCATAATTTTAGCAATGAATGATGGGTTCTTTTGTTCGAAAGCGAGCAAAAGGACCTTTTTTATTATTAATTTTTATTTTTACTGGAGGTCGCAATCATGCAGTCAGCAATGGCATTAAACGCGCAAGGACATTTGACAATCGGGGGCTGCGATGCCCTGGATTTAGCACATAAATATCAAACACCATTGGTTGTGTATGATGTCGCCCAAATTCGGCAACAAGTTCATCAATTTAAGCAAGCTTTTCAACAAGCCGGCGTTAACGCCACGATTAGTTATGCCAGCAAAGCTTTTGCTGTGAAAGCTATTTATCAAGTGATGCAACAAGAACAAGTACATGTTGATGTAGTTTCTTTAGGAGAAATGATGACGGCATTACAAGCCGGATTTCCCGCCGCGCAGATTAGTTTTCATGGTAATAATAAATCATTAGCAGAATTAAATTACGCCGTGCAAAATCAGATTGGAGTCATCATTGTTGACAATTTTGATGAATTAAACATGTTGACACAATTGCTACACGAAAGTTATCCTCAGCGAAAAGTGGCGATTATGCTACGCATTACGCCCGGCATTTCAGCACATACCCATGAATATGATCAAACTGGGCAAATTGACAGCAAGTTTGGCTTTGATGTGCAATCACAGCAAGCACAAGCTGCCTTACAACAGGCTTTGGCAGAACCACAATTACAAGTTATTGGTTTACATGCCCATATCGGTTCCCAAATCATGGCTGTTGAAGGTTTTGAATTGTTAGTTAAAAAGTTATGTCAGTTAGTCGCCAGTTGGTACCAAAAATTTCAATTTGTACCACAAGTCTTAAATCTTGGCGGCGGCTTTGGTATTCAGTATGTTGCAAGTGACGAGGATTTGGCGCCTAAGCAATTTGTTCAAGCCATTGTTCAAACATTACAACAAGCTTGGCCATTAGCTTCACAACCTTTACCAGAAATTTGGATTGAACCGGGACGTTCTTTAGTCGGGGCCGCCGGAGTCAGTCTTTATTCAATTGGAACCCATAAAAAAGTGGCTGGGATTTGTAATTTTGTCACGGTAGATGGGGGCATGGGTGATAATATTCGCCCCGCTTTATACCAAGCGGATTATACTGCTGTGTTAGCTAAAGCACCACAAGCTAAAACGACGCAAACGGTAACTATTGCAGGACGTTATTGTGAATCTGGTGATATCTTAGTTAAGAATCAACCTTTACCGCCAACGCAGCCGGGCGATATTGTAGCAATCTTAGATACGGGTGCTTATGGTTATTCAATGGCTTCCAACTATAACCGCGTAGCACGTCCGGCAGTGGTTTTTGCCGAACGTGGGCATAGCCAAGTAGTTGTCAAACGAGAAACACCGATGGATTTACTTCGTTTAGATCAAGATTATCAAGTAACTGGAGAAGAGTGATTTGTGATGAATACACAAGAAATTATTAATTTTATTAGTCAAGCACCCAAGAAAACGCCGGTGCAAGTAGTAATTAAGGGCGATTTATCTAAGTTACAAGCGATAGCTGGGGTTGAAAGTTTTGTTGGCGAGCAAGTCGGAGTTATTTATGGCGATTATGCTCAGGTGCAAGAATTTTTACAAGTTAACCAAAGCGTCATTACAGCTCAACATTTAACAGTAACAGCGCGTAACTCAGCGGTGCCTTTGTTAGATATTCAGAATGTTAATGCGCGGATTGAACCTGGAGCTTTGATTCGTGATCACGTACAAATTGGTGATCAGGCCGTGGTGATGATGGGTGCCGTGATCAATATTGGTGCTCAAATTGGTGCCGAAACCATGATTGATATGGGCACAGTCATCGGTGGGCGCGCTCAGATCGGTCAACGGGTTCATGTCGGAGCCAACGCTGTGATTGCTGGTGTGATTGAACCGGCTTCTGCCCAGCCCGTTGTTATCGGTGATGATGTTTTAATTGGTGCTAATGCTGTAGTTTTAGAGGGGGTGAAAATTGGATCGCATGCAGTTGTAGCAGCCGGAGCAATAGTGACCCAGGATGTGGCTGCCAATAGTGTGGTAGCGGGAGTACCGGCGAAAGTGATTAAACAAGTTGATACTCAAACACAGCAAAAAACCGGTTTAGAATCTGACTTACGAAAGTTGTGAAATTAATGCTATTAAATGAAGATTTAATTCAAATTCGGCGCCACTTGCACCAAATCCCCGAACTAGCTTTAAAAGAAACGCAAACGTCTGCCTACTTAAGACAAATTATTGCGCAATTACCACAGCAATATCTAACAGTACAAACGATTAGTCAATTACCAACGGCCATTTTGGTTCATGTTCAAGGTACGGATCCGAAAAGAACTTTGGGTTATCGGGCAGATATGGATGGCTTACCATTGACCGAAGCAACTAACTTAAGCTATCAATCTAAGCATGCTGGTGTCATGCATGCTTGTGGGCATGATTTTCATTTAACGATTGCTTTGGGGATTTTAGCATATTTTGCGGAGCATCAACCACAAGATAATTTAGTATTCTTCTTTCAACCAGCGGAAGAAAGTGATAGTGGTGCAGTTATAGCAGAAAAATCAGGTGTATTTACCGGGCAATTTCGGCCAGACGAATTTTATGCCTTGCATGTTAATCCCGATTTGAAAGTCGGCCAAATCGGTTGTTGCCAGGGCACATTATTTGCTGGAACTACCGAGGTTGATGTTGATTTTATTGGCAAAGGTGGGCATGCAGCTGCTCCCCAAAAAGCTCATGATGCGATTGTGGCGGCCGCAGAGTTTGTTAACCAAGCTCAAACAATAGTAGCTCGCAATATTGATCCCCTAGCCAGTGGGGTAGTTACTTTTGGTCAGCTGAACGCTGGAACAATTCGGAATATTATTGCTGGTCGTGCCCATTTAGCTGGGACAATTCGGGGGTTGGATCAACCCATGATTGTAAAAATTGGGCAACGGCTAGATGATATAGCTCATGGCATTGCGCGAAGTTTTGATGTGCAAGTTCAGTTAAAACTTAATCAAGGGGGCTATTTGCCAGTAGTCAATGATCCGCAGTTAACCAAATTGTTTATGGATTCTTGCCAAAGCGATTCACAGATTGAATTGGTAGAAACCAAACCAGCTATGACTGGTGAAGATTTTGGGTATTTGTTGCATCATTTTCCTGGTGTAATGTTTTGGTTGGGAGTGCAGAGTTCTGCGAGTTTACATACTGCCCAATTGCAGCCGAATGAAGCGGCTTTGGCAGTAGGTGTACGCGTGGGCCGGAAGTTTTTGGAACAGAGAATGGGACAATAGGAGGAAGAATAATGTTTGAACAAGTAGAATTAATGACAGCGATTGTGACACCTTTTACTGAAGATAATCAAATTGATTTTGACGGTTTGGATCAATTGATTGAGCATTTACTACAGACTGGTAGTCAAGGTTTCATTGTTGGCGGAACTACGGGCGAATTAGCTACGATGTCTAATGAAGAAAAATTAGCTTTGTACCGACATTTTAGTCAGACCATCAATGGTCGCGTACCGATTGTGGCTGGTAGTGGTTCTAATGACACACAAGCGACGATTGATTTTACCAAGCAAGTCGGGCAAATTCCCGGAATTGATGCCGTTTTAGTAGTAGTTCCTTATTACAATAAGCCTGACCAACGCGGCATGATTGCCCATTATGAGGCCATAGCAGCTCAAAGTCCGTTACCAATTGTGATTTACAATATTCCAGGGCGGACTGGTGTTAGCATGCGACCAGAAACCGTTATTCATTTAGCACATAATAAGAATATTATTGGCGTTAAGGAATGTGAAAACTTAACGGATTTACAAGCCATTATTCAAGCAGTACCCCAAGACTTTGCCGTTTACACTGGCGAAGATGAACAAGCTTTGACAGCAAAAGTATTAGGCGCCAAAGGAGTTATTTCAGTAGCCAGCCATTTATATGGAAGAGAAATGACAAAAATGTATGCGGCTTTAGCTGCGGGTGATGTGGCGCAAGCTGGAGCTTGGCAACGGTTGTTAACCCCTAAGATGCATGCGTTATTTATGTATCCATCACCGTCTGCTGTTAAAGCTAGTTTAAATGCTCAAGGTTTTACAACGGGGAGTTGTCGGTTACCAATTGCAACTTTAACGTCTGATCAAGAAGCGCAGGTGGCCCAAGCGTTAGGAGTTCAGCAATTAAGTGATAATTTAAGTTTTGACTTGGAAGAGGATAAATAATGTATAAAGTTTTAGTAGCTGGTGCGACGGGCAAAATGGGTCAACAAGCAGTTCAATTAGTTCAAAATAAGTCCAATTATGAAGTGTCGGCCATTTTGGCGCCCCAAGCTGACACAACTGATTTAGAACTCAGTTCCACGACGCAACGCTTTACTAAATTGGAACAAATTGACCAAACTTATGATTTATGGCTAGATTTTACGACGCCGCAAGCCGTCTTTGAAAATACGCAATTTGCATTAAATCACCAAATGCGACCAATTATTGGAACTAGTGGTTTAGATGAACAACAAGTTCAAGAACTCACAAATTTAGCACAACAACAAAGTTTAGGCGGTTTGATTGCCCCTAATTTTGGTTTATCGGCGGTGTTGTTGTTACGTTTTGCCCAAATGGCGGCTGAATATTTCCCAGACGCAGAAGTGATTGAACTGCATCATGCAGATAAAAAAGATGCTCCTTCAGCCACCGCTTTGAATACGGCACGCAAGATTCAAGCTGGTCGTAAAGTAGCACGTTCTAATCCAACTTTTGCCCAAGCGGCTCGAGGGTTAGATCATGAGGGCGTAGCCATTCATGCAGTTCGCTTACCGGGTTATGTAGCTCACGAGGAAGTTTTATTTGGCGGACCAGGTGAAGCTTTGAGTATTCGTCAAGATTCGTTTGATCGCAGTTCATTTATGCGCGGCGTTGATGTGGCCTTAGACAAGGTGCCACAATTGACTCAACTAGTTTGGGGCTTAGAAAATATTTTATAGAGGAAGTTAATAGCATGCCACAATTAGCAGATGATTTACAATCAGCAGGTAATCAAACCTTAGCGGCCATTGAACCTTCAGCAATTCGACAATTTGATCAAGAAATTTCCGATATTCCGGGAATTTTGAAATTAACGTTAGGCGAACCAGATTTGGATACACCATTGCATGTACAACAAGCGGCAATTGCTAGTATTCAACGAAATGAATCACATTATTCGCCACAAAAAGGGACAGTTGCATTGCGGCAAGCTATTAGTGCATATTTAAAACGCAAATACGAATTAGAGTACGACCCAGAAACGGAAATCATTGCCACAGTTGGGGCAACCGAGGCGTTGACAGCAACGATTTTTGCTTTAGTTAATCCAGGTGATGAAGTCTTAATCCCAACACCCACATACGCATTGTATTTTCCACTATTAAAATTGGCAGGAGCCAAGATGATAGAAATTAACACTGCGCCCACTAATTTTACTTTGGCAATGGAGCAATTAGCAGCTACTCTAAATAAACATCCGAATGCTAAATTTTTAATTTTAAATTACCCGGGAAATCCTACTGGTCAAGAATATTCACATCAACAATTGCAGCAATTGGCGCAGCTTAGTCGCAACTATCATCTAGGGATTATTGCTGATGAAATTTATAGTGAATTGACGTATGACCACTGTCAACACGAGTCAATTGCCCAATTTGCTAGTGAACGCACCGTGTTAGTTAATGGTTTATCAAAATCACATGCGATGACCGGTTACCGGGCTGGATATGTGGTAGCACCAGCACCTTGGATTCAATTAATTGCCAAAATGCACGGCTTTTTAGTAACTTGTCCGCCCAATCCGTCACAAGCGGCGGCGACTGAAGCACTGCAAATTCAAGGCGATGCAGATCCCCAGCAAGCAGTAAACTTGTACCAACAGCGGCGCGATTACTTGTTCCAAGAGTTAACTAATTTGGGTTTTACCCCAATCAAACCGCAAGGAGCATTTTATATGTTTGCCAAAATACCGGCTCGCTTTGGTGATGATGATTTAGCATTTGCGCGGTTGTTAGCGCAAAAAGCCAAAGTTGGCTGTACGCCCGGGCGAGCATTTGGCCAAGCAGGTCAAGGCTACATTCGCTTTTCCTTTGCTGCTAGTCAAGAGAAATTACAGCAAGCGGTCCAGCAAATGCGTGATTGGTTACTGAAGTAAAAAGTAATTAGGAGATTGAAAAGATGAAAGAGTACAATGTAGCAATTTTAGGAGCTACTGGTGCCGTGGGTACCAGAATGATTGAACAATTAGCACAAACACAAATTCCAGTAAAAAATTTAAAATTATTAGCTTCTAAACGCTCAGTTGGTAAAAAATTACATTTTCGTGAGACCACATGTTCCGTTCAAGAAGCGACCGAAGATTCGTTTAAAAACGTTGATTTGGTTTTATCTTCAGCTGGTGGCGCAGTCTCCAAACGTTTACTGCCGCATGCGGTAGCTGCTGGAGCGATTTGTGTAGATAATACCAGTGCCTTTCGGATGGATCCCGAGGTACCTCTGGTGATTCCAGAAGTTAATCGAACTGCTTTGGCGCATCACCATGGCATTATTGCTAATCCTAATTGCTCCACGATTCAAATGTTAATGGCTTTAGCTCCCATTGATCGAAAATTTGGTTTGCAACAAGTGATTGTTTCCACTTATCAAGCAGTTTCTGGTGCGGGACAATCCGCTTTAAATGAGTTATTAACCCAAACTCGACAGTATTTAAATAATGAACCTTTAACCGCGGAAATTTTACCAACCAAGGGTGATCGTAAACATTATCCGCAAGCGTTTAATTTATTACCACAGATTGATGTATTTGAGGACTCTGGTTATACCCATGAAGAATGGAAAATGATTCATGAAACTAAAAAGATTTTACGAGAAGATATGGACGATTCTCAACTCAAAGTCACAGCAACTTGTGTTCGGGTACCGGTAGCGATTGGTCATGGTGAATCAGTCTATTTCACTGTCAAAGATACAAGTGCTACTGCGAACCAATTACGTGAACTGTTAGTACAAGCACCCGGTGTGGTTGTCCAAGATGATCCTCAACAGCAACTTTATCCGCAGCCACTTACGGCTGCTGGTAAGCGGGAAACGTTTGTTGGACGCTTGCGTGCAGATTCAGAAAATCCGGGAGCCTTTAACTTGTGGGTGGTTGCTGACAATCTATTAAAGGGTGCTGCTTGGAATGCTGTCCAAATTGCGCAATGTTTGATTGAAGATCAATTGTTATAAGTTAAGCGATAAAAAGTAGCTAGTAACAGTCACAGGATGATGATTGTTACTAGCTACTTTTTATTACATATGATTAAATGTTCAGCTTTGAAGCAAATATTTGGGTTAATGGTTAATTGGTTAGGACTGCCCAAACATCAAAAAGTGAACCTACTAAAATCAAACTCAAACAAATAATATGAAATTTTTTATGATTATTTAACAGGGCCAAATATTCCCGTAAAAAAGCATTTGGCACAAAAAAGTGACTCGTTTTCGCACCAATACCAGTGATATTTAAGCCAACATAACGAGCGTAACCGGCTGCACGAAAGGTATGATAGTCACTGGTGGCAAAAATACCATTTTGTAAATTGATGTGTTTGGCTTGTAAAATTTTTTTCGAAAAAAGCATATTCTCATACGTAGTACGTGATTGTTCCTCACTCAGCACATTTTGCGGCGCAATACCTTGGTGTAAAACATAATTTTTCATAGCACGACCTTCAGGGATCGTTTCGTCTGTTCCTTGGCCGCCGGAACAAATGATTAACGGAAAGTAGCCTGTTTTTTGAAATTGTTTCTGCGCAAAATTTAAAGCTACATTGATTCGCGCTGCTAACAGGGGCGAAACTTGATCACCGTGTAATAATCCCGCACCTAAAATAATAATGTAATCTTGATTGAAGCGTGGTCGATAGAGCCTTGTGATTAAAAAAGAAGTTACAAAGGCTAAAAACCAAAAAACAACATAGCCAACGATGGGTATAACAATGTGCTTATATAAATTAAAGAAAGTCGGCGATAGAAAATGGCGCGTACATAATTTAATAATAGGAATGCTAACAAGTACTAGTCCTAAAATTAATGTCAAATTATTAGCCAATGAATGACTTTCGTGTTGCCAGACAATAACCGCATTCCAAAGGAGTAACAATCCTAAAGAAGCGTAAAAGATCAGAATTGCAGTAGTGATAGCAGCGACAATCCAGTAGACGATTTGGTACAGCAAAGGGTTATGCATGGTTTCAACGGTTAAGATTAAAGCAATTCCGAGCGTAAAAACGAGAATATTAGCCAAGGCACCGTTTAATAAGCGAAACTTATTTTGAGCCAGACTAATACTTAAGCCGACTAGACTGCCGACAACAATCAACCAGAGACCCCAAAGCAAGTAATGAGTTGGCATACTAAATGACCCCTTTAAAATATAATTATCATTATTATAAGTGGGGAATATCTAAAGAGCAATGACTTAACTCAAAGGTATAGTCAATAATACTATTAGGACGATTGGTCATTTCAAAATCACTGGAATAAATTATTAATCCCAGTTGATGAAATTTGCTTAATTTATAATGAGTAGGTTGCAACTGCACGTCAATATCATAAAAATGATTGGGAGTTACTCTTTCGACTTGGCTCGGGCTGTGGCGGTTTTGTAAATTAATATGTGCTAAAGAAATTAATTGATAGTCGCTTCGTTGGGAATCTAATTCGTATTCTTTTAAATCTTCTGAATGATAATGATAACCCTGATCATAGGCTTGGGCAGCCAAAGTAGTGGGGAGTGGTTTGAGCCGTTGTGCGGTGCCAAAATCGACTAAGCGCAAACTTAAGAAGCCTTGCTTATCAGAACTAGCAACCCGTAAGTGAACTGTGGGACGACCATCAATAATTAGTTGATCATTAGGGTTATCGCTCAAAAAGATTAGTCGGTTGTTGGCTAAGGTCGAATAGTTGAGATTCATTAAGTTGTCATGCCATTGTTTGGCATTATTGTAATAGGTCAAAAAACAATGTGAACGATCAGTAAAGCTTGCTTTTTCAATGGCTTGTGGTTGGTGCTTGGTTAAATAATGATCTGATAAATAGTAAGTTTGTACAGGATTAGCTGGACTGCACCAGTCTTCATAGGTGTGCCACGTTTCTGGAACTGTATTATCTTGAATGAGCACAGTTGGTAAAATCTGGTCAGCTTGATTATCCACATCATAAAGTTTGTAGGATAACCAGAGATTCATCATATCGTTAAAATCTAGCGAACGATTATTATTGATATAAATGTGGGGTCCCTGATGTAAAATCAACTTCTTGGTAATTGGCAAATCACGTAATTTGGCCCACAATTTTTGTACATTTTTAGGTTTGACATTCCAATCATTTAAGCCGTGCACTAAAATAACGTCAGCTTTAATATTTTGGGCTTGATGGCGGTAATTGCGTTGTTCCCAAAAATCAGTATAATTACCAGTTTCGCGTTCTTGACCCTGGGTGATTTGTTGTAAATGTTGTTGCCAGCGCTGTTGAACTTTGTGATAATCACCCGCTTGTTTTTGCCGAGAAAAAGTTTCCTCAGCTAAAACGTCACAATCTTCGCCTTGAAAACCGCCAGGAGCCACGACCAGACCGTGTTCACGGTAATAGTCATACCAGCTGGAAATTGCAGCTTCACTAATAATGGTTTTTAGGCCTTTAACGCCAGTGGTGGCCGCAGCAGTCGCTAAGGTTCCTAAATATGACCGGCCCGTCATGGCAATCTTATGGTTGGACCACCAAGCTTTAATTTGAATTTGGTCTGTTTTATTGGTGAAAGCAGTACGTGTTTCGGTAAGCCACTCAATGACAGCAGTGGTCGAGATGGTTTCTTGTTGATCACCGCAGGTGCGAAAACCATCGGAATCTTTGGTGCCAATACCAGCAGCATAAACAACCGCAAAGCCGCGTGCCAGAAAATAATCATTTAAACTGTACGTAAAATGGTTACCGAAACTCTGTTCCACTTGAGTAGTGTGGCCCAGGATTTTACGGGGGGCAGGAATGGGTGGATTTTGCGGTAGAGTATTTGAAAGTGTAGATTTTTGTGGCTGTTTGGGTTCTTGATAGCCCATATTTTCGTGCGTTAATTTTTGACCGGCGGCATCATTAGTACCTTGGTTGTAAGGTGAAGCCGTGTACAAAACAGGGACTTTAAGTCCGTTATTGGTTTCCGCAGGACGCGTAATTTCGACTTTGAGTAAATCGCGCTGGCCATCGTGGTCGGTGTCTTGACTAGATTCGACATAAACGACTTCGTTAATTAATTGTGTTGTGTCAAATACAGGCTGGGCTTTGCCGTTAAAAAATAACGGTTGGGGCACTTGCTGCTCCTTCATTAATTCAACAAAGTACCCCCGACTAGCTAATTCATCGAGATACGTTTGCCCGTTGACGGTATGTGTAATTAACAGTTGGTAAAAGCCATGAATAACTTCCGCAGTGGTTAAATGATTATGCGCAAAAGCGGGGTAATTTAATTTGACTGTCGTTTTTTGCGGTGTCGCTAAGGTGAAATCTTGGTCAATTTCTAAACCTAGTAATTGAAAGTAGACATTATAAAAAACATTGGGTGAGACAAAATCGTACTGCTGAAGATATTGGGCAACAGTCAAGTTGGGGGTAGCCATGAGGTTCTCTAATTGTTGCATTTTTAATGTAGGATTAGTTAATTCAGGAAAGCAGTTACCGATTAATTCTGCAAAAAGTGTGGCTGCTGGTTTTTGTAGTTGGCTGTTGGACAGAAATTTGATTTGTTGCAGTTCTTTAATTTCTTGTTCAGTAGTAGTAGGTTGAATACCAAATTGATTAAGTTTCATTGCCAAAATTCCTTTCAAGTTAGTTATGCTTCTTATTATAGAGTAACAGTGAAATAAGCTAAATGAATTTTTAAAAATAAAAATTAAGCTATTGTTTTTACTGGTTAATTTAGCTTTTAAACGGTCCTAGTTAAATTGTTAGGCCAATTTAACTTTGAAAACTATAATTCAATGTGCTAACTTTAATGGTGGTGTTCAAATTGTTATTAAATTGAATAATTATTGCTACAATAATAGCAATTTGATGGGATCACTAATTTAATTTTTCAAAGGAAGATTTTTTATGAAAAAAAAGAGAGTTGTAATTGTTGGTGCTTCTCATGGTGGTCATCAGTCCATCTTGGAATTACTCAATCGTTATCATGATCAGGTCGAGATTACGTTATTTGAGGCCGGCGATTTTATTTCGTTTATGTCTTGCGGTATGGAATTGTATTTGGAAGACAGCGTGACTGATGTTCATGATGTCCGCAACTTTAGCGCGGAGAGTTTCCCGCAAGATAACGTGCACATTTTAAGTAATCACCAGGTGACTCAGATTAATAGTGATCAAAAAACAGTAGCAGTAACAGATGTAACAACGGGGCAAAGTCAAACGGTTGCTTATGATAAACTAATCTTGAGTTCCGGTGTCCAACCCAAATCACTGCCAGTTCCAGGAACTGATTTAGATAATGTTTATTTGATGCGGGGCTTAGATTGGGCTACCAAAATCAAGGCTAAATTAGCAGATCCAATGGTTAAAAATGTAACGGTCATTGGTGCCGGTTATATCGGGATTGAAGCTGCGGAAGCCGCCATGAAAGCTGGTAAAAAAGTTACTTTATTAGACGTGATTGCGCGCCCTTTGGGAATGTATTTAGATGCCCCGTTAACAGATATCTTAAGTCAACATTTAGCTGATCAAGGTGTTAATGTTCAAACTAATGTCCAGATTACGGAATTTAGTGGTCAAGCGGGTCAAGTTCAGGCCGTCAAAAGTAAGCAAGCTACTTATCCCAGTGATTTAGTCATTCAAGCAGCAGGTGTCAAACCGGTAACTGACTGGTTACAAGGTACGGTTGCTTTAGATGAACGTGGTTTTATTCAGACGGATGAATATTTGCGGACTAATTTGCCAGATGTTTATGCAATCGGGGATGCAACCTTAGCTTACTCGGTAGCTGCTAGACAAAAAATGCCCATTGCCTTAGCGACGGTAGCCCGGCGCGAAGCTCGTTATGTGGTGCAACACTTATTTGAAGAACAACCGGCACAGCCGTTCAAGGGCGTAGTGGGTTCGTCAGCTTTGAGTGTGTTTGACTATCATTTTGCCCAAAGTGGTTTGAATAGTAGCACGGCCGAGCGTGCAGGAGTTCAGCTAGCTAGTTCATTTTACCAAGATACTTTGCGGCCAAGTTATGTTCCTAGTGGTGTCGACAATCCAGCTGTCTACGTGCAATTATTCTTTGATCCGCAAAGTCATGTGCTATTAGGAGGGGCAGTCTTGTCAACTTATGATATTACAGCACAAGCTAACGTCTTAGCCTTAGCCATTCAACACCAATTGACGGTCGAAGATTTAGCAGAAGCGGACTTCTTCTTCCAGCCCGGATTCGATCGGCAATGGAGCTTACTCAATCTAGCTGCCCAACATGCTTTAAATGAACCAGAATTTACTAAATAATAATGGCTGTGATGAAAAGCATGATTAAGTATTGAGCTATAGAATATTTTCTTAATTTAAAAATGATATGCTTTGCAAAGGAAGCTGCTGTTTGCAAAGCATATCATTTTTTGGTTTTAATTGCTGAACGGATTTACCACAATTTAATTTTGGTGCGAATGATGCAAAATCAGTTTGATCAGGCGTTAATTGAATTCTTTGAAGTTTACCAAAACGGCAGGTTGTTAGTTTTTAAATAGTCGTGTTATAATTGACATGTAGATAAAGACGTCTGCATGATGACACAAAAGCCATTCCTATGCTGGTAGGAATGGCTTTTTTTGTGCTGTTGTAATTAGCAACTCACTTTTTATTGTGTTTGCTGTGCAATAGTTCAGAAAACAACTGGCTGGTTATACTCACAATTATTGGTGCAATAATTGTGATAAAGACGTCTTTAAACATGATGGCACCCGAGTTGCCGTTAAAAATTATATTTCGTGATCTGGGGGAAATCTGAAGGAAATGTTATGGACAAAAAGAAGAGGTATTATGATAGTATAAATAGTTTAGAGATCGGGCTTTTTATTTCAATTATTTTTTAACTAGCATCGTGCGTACTAACCAATTTTATGATACCTAATGCTCATTTTATTTTAAAAATTTAATAACATAAAAAAATACCAACCTTTTGGTTGGTATTTTGATGTTTTAGAACTGATTGGGTATGTAGGGCTCGAACCTACAAATTACGGATTCAGAGTCCGTTGCCTTACCGATTTGGCGAATACCCAATGAATCAACATTAATATACTATCGAAATATGGCGTTTGTGTCAATAGCAATTTGAAAAATTAAAGATTAATTGGGGGATTAGTTGCACTGCTGCATAAACATGCCTACAATTAAAATAAGTTGATTAAATAATGTTAGATAGAAGGTCAAACAATGGAAACCCCACATAGAACCAGTGCTTGTACTAGTATTTTAATTGGTAAAAATGCTAGCCTGGATGGTTCAATTATTATTGGACGCAATGAAGATGCTAATACCGCGTTACCGAAACATTTTCTAGTACATCAGCATCAACAGTTTACGACTGCACAACAATTTGTTTCACAAGCCAATCATTTTCAAATGCCGTTGCCTAAAAAACGCTTTAAATATACAGCGACTCCAGAATGTACCTCAAAGAACGGTCTATTTGAAGAGGATGGTTTTAATGAATTTGGGGTCGCTATGAGCGCCACCGAAAGTACTTATACCAATGCGACCGCTTTAGGAGCCGATCCCTTGGTGACTGATGGTATTGGTGAAGAAGCAATGGTAACTTGTGTCTTGCCATACGTCAAAACCGCCCGGGCAGGAGTGGAACGTCTAGGCAGTATTGTGGAAAAATATGGCACTTGTGAATCCAATGGCGTTTTATTTGCTGACCAACAAGAAGCTTGGTATATGGAAATTGTTTGCGGTCATCAATGGGCCGCCCAACGAATTCCTGATGATAGTTATGCTGTTGTCGCCAATCAAGTTGCCATTCAAGAAATTGATTTTGAAGATAATTATAATTTTATGTTTAAAGATGATCTCAAAGAGTTTGTGATTGAGCATCAGTTGAATCCTGCAACATCTGGATTTAATTTTCGACAAATTTTTGGAACACAGACCGCTTTTGATGAACATTATAATACACCCCGTGTTTGGTGGGGACAGCAACAATTTTCCGGAGTTACTGATGAACAGCCTACGAGTGAAAACTTGTCCTTCTTACATCAGCCGCAACATAAATTGAGTATTGATGACGCAAAAATGTATCTCTCTTCGCACTATGAAAAAACACCGTATGACATTTTAAATCAGCAGGAACATCCATTCCGTCCAATTAGTTTGGCGAAAACTCAAGAATCCCATTTACTGCAAATTCGTCCCAATTGGCGTCCAGCCATTGCTTGTGTTCAGTGGTTGGCTATGGGGGTTAGTGCTCAAAGTGTTTATGTGCCATTTTATTTAGGAATGAATGAAACACCCGATTTTTATCAAGTAGGCGATCTGAAGTATGATAGTGTGTCTGCTTATTGGCTTTATAAATTGGCAGGTGTCTTGGTTGATAGTCACTATCATGAATTTGGTTCACTTTTAAAAGATTATCAAACAAAGATTACAGCCCACTTGAATTATGCTTTGCACCAGAGTGACCGTACAGCGCAGGAGTTTAGTGATCAGTCCATGTTAGCAAATTATTTAACCAAGTGTTCACAAGAAAATGCGCAGTATGCGGCGCAACAGTATCGACAATTGATTGCCGAATTAGTGACGCGGTCTACCGCTTTGTCGCCGTTAAATTACCAAACCGATTTGAATTTATGATAAAATTTTAAAAGTTTATAGGTTTTAATACGTTGAGACAAATTTGCTTTGAAGCTAGGATTATCAAAAATGTCGTTTAGATTAGCGATATTTTTGGTCCTAGCTTCTTTTTTGTTTGTAAAATTTAAATTAATTTGAATTATTTAATAAATATACTTGCTTTATAAAACGCTATCATTGTATACTTAATACAAGGTTATATAATGTTATATAATCTTTAAACTAGATAAAGGAAGTTTTGCAGATGAGAAAAGAGCACGTATCACAAATTGAAAATGCAGTAGCAGCTGTTTCGAAGAGATCATTTAATAGTATTTTCTTTGTAGCATGCGGAGGATCACAAGCAGTTCTTATGCCGGGACAGTATCTTTTTGACAAGCAATCTACCTTAATTAATCAGGTTTATACTGCTAATGAATTTATTTATGATAAGCCTAAAATGTTAGGTGAAAATTCGATTGTAGTTTCCATGTCACACTCTGGAACTACGCCGGAAACTGTTCAAGCTACAAAAATGGCTAGAGAAAGTGGAGCTTTAACTATTAGCTTTTCACATGATGATAGTTCACCTTTATGGGAAACAAGTGAGTATCCGATTCATTATGATTGGGGTACTGAAGCAGATGCTAGCGATTTAAATAAGCCAGTCTTTTATGGATTAATTTTTAAGTTATTGAAACATTTTACTGGAGATGGTAAATGGGATATTTGCTTTAATGAATTAAATAAATTACAAGATTTAACTGTGAAAGTCAAAGCGGAGCATTCTAAGTCAGCTACGGCTTGGGGACAAAAATATAAAAGAAGTTCTACTATATATACCATTGGTAGCGGTATTAATTATGGCGAAGTTTATTCAACAGCGCTGTGCTGGTTTATGGAAATGCAGTGGATTAACTCTGGTGTTATTCATTCAGGTGAATACTTCCACGGCCCATTTGAAGTAACGGATTACGATATGCCATTTTTATTAGTGAAAAGTATTGGTAATACACGTTTCTTGGATGAACGTGTTGAAAAATTTGCTCAACAACATACTGATTGCTTAACAGTTATTGACCAAGCTGAACTACCATTAGACTCTGTAGATGATACTGCTAAAGAATATATTGCTGCTATTTTATCTGGAGTATTGATCAGACAACTTGTGGAATCTTTAGCCTATGAAAGAGGTCATTCCTTAGATGTACGACGTTACATGTGGCATTTGAAATACTAAATAATCAGGTGATTTAATGAATTTTGATATTATTTTAGCAACTCATAGTAGTTTATGTGATGGTTTTATACAAGCTGCTTCTTTAATTTTAGGTAATACTGATTTAAAACTTTATACTGCATCATTTGTCGAAAATATGTCCGTTGACAGTTATGAAGATTTATTAAAAGATTTGATTATGAACAAGTGTCAAAAAAAAGATATTTTAATTTTAACTGATATCTTTGGAGGAACGCCTGCCAATGAAGCTATTAAAGCATTAACTTCAAATAAAAAAATTGAGATTATTTCAGGTTTAAATTTACAACTATTAATTGAAGTTATTATTGCAAGAAATAATGGCACTTTATTATCTAATGTGGATATTGCTAAGATGATAAAGGAAAGTCGAGAAGGGATATTATCAGTTAACAAAAAAATTGAGTCAATGTAGGAGAAGGAAGGTTAAGCTTAATGATTAAACTATTCAGAGTGGATCATCGCTTGATTCACGGCCAAGTTGTTTTTTCTTGGGTAAAACAATATTCAATTAATCGTATTATTGTGGCTGATAACAAAGTTATCAATAATCAAATGAGTAAGATGGCCTTATCAATGGCCAAACCAACTGATTGTGAACTAGATATTATTCCCATCGCTAAAATAAAAGATACGATTGAAAAAAATAGTAATGATCAAATTATGATTCTAGTAAAAGGACCTGAAGAAGCGTATGAAGTTGCTAAAATTATTCCAGATGAAGTAAAAGAAATCAATTATGGTGGTGTAGCTAAAAAAGATGGTTCTAAACAGTACGCTAAAACAATTTTTTTGAATAGTGATGAATTAGCAGCAACACAAAACATTATTCAGAGTGGTATCAAGATTGTTGTACAGCAAGTCCCATCGGTATCACCTGAAAAAGTTAGCTTTGTTTAGGAGGAAAATTAAATGCTTTTAAAATCGGTTCTCTTAGGCTTGGTTTCTATCTTTGGTGTGTTTGATTCAAGAATATTTGGACGTCAAAATCTTGGGCGACCATTAATCTTAAGTACATTAACAGGTTTGGTGTTAGGTGATTTAAAACAGGGAATTATTTTAGGTGCTTCCATGGAATTGATTTCAATGGGCTTTGTTGCAATCGGTGCAGCAGCTCCACCTAATATGCAAATTGGAAGCGTTATTGCTACGGCATTTTCGATTTTATCAGGTTCCAGTACTGAATCAGCGCTAGCTATTGCTTTACCAGTAGCCGTAGCAGCAGAATTTATTGATATTTTAATGCGGATGTTAATTTCGCAATTCAGCCATTCTGCTGATAAGTCAATTGATCGGGGCGATTTTAAACGCGCACAACATGTTCATATATGGTGGTCGCTAGCATTAAATTGTATTCTATACTTTACATTAATATTCGTGACTATTTACTTTGGTGCATCATCTATTAAGCCAATAGTTGATAGTATTCCTAACGCAATTACACATGGTTTAACTGTTGCTGGTAATTTACTTTCTGCTTTAGGTTTTGCGATGTTGTTGAGTACGATGCTTAGCAAGAAGCTATTTCCTTATTTCTTGTTTGGTTTTTTAGTTGTGGCGTACTCTCATTTGAGTCTTATCGGGTTAACATGTTTCTCAGTATTACTAGCGTTTATTATGGACAAAGTTAACTATGGTAAAGGGAGGAAGCAAAATGACTGATAAAACTGACGTTACAGATAAATCTGGCAGTTTAATTACTAAAAAAGATTTGCGCAAAGTTTTTCTGAGATCAATGGCGATTATGTGTTCTTGGAACTATGAACGTCAGATGAATATGGGCTTTATGTATGGTATGGCGCCTATTTTAGATAAGCTATATGCTGATGATTTAGATGGCAAGAAAAAAGCTTATAAACGGCATATGCAGTTTTATAACTGTACTCCGCAGATGACGTCATTTATTATGGGAATTTCTGCTTCAATGGAAGAACAAAATGCTAAGGATCCTGATAATTATGATGCCGACTCTATTTCGATGATTAAAACTAGTTTAATGGGGCCATTTGCTGGTATTGGAGATTCTTTTTTTCAAGGAACAATTAGAATAATTACTTTTGGTATAGGATTGTCTTTTGCTAAGCAAGGTAGTTTGTTGGGCCCAATTCTTGCCGTTGGTTTATTTGCAATTCCATCATTGTTGGCCTCGTATTATGGCACATTTTTAGGCTATAATTCTGGTAATAAATATCTAACCAAACTGTATGAAGAAGGTTTGATGGATCGGATAATGGAGTTTGCTTCTATCATTGGTTTATCAGTTGTTGGTGGCATGGTTGCTAGTATGATTGATATTACAACTCCTCTGAAATTTGCAGCGGGTGGTACCAAATTAAAATTACAGAGCATGATCAATCAGATCTTTCCGAAATTGTTGCCAATAATTTTTACTCTTGTGATATACTACCTAATAAAGAAAAAAGTAAATACTAATACCCTACTAATAGGCATTATTGTTTTTGGAATAATTATTGGAGCGCTTGGAATTCTTTAATTTCAGTCCTGAAATGCTCACCATTTCGACGGGAAATCCTCGTAGGGATGCGTGGGCTTTTTATATCTAAATTTTGAAAGGAATCAATTAATGACGGAGTTACAAAAGAACCAAGCATTATATGTACAAATAGCTTCATTGATGCGAAGTGAAATTTATTCTGAAAAATACGTTTTTGGTGAAAAGTTGCCTACTGAAAATGAATTATGTGACAGATTTTCTGTGAGTAAAATAACTGTACGCAAAGCGATACAAATGTTGGAAAAACAAGGATTAGTCAAAAAGATTCAGGGAAAAGGAACTTTTGTACAATACGTCAAAGAAGTTAAAGAAATTGGAAAAACGCCGATGGGTTTTTATGATTTTTATTCTTCAAAGGGGCATCGAGTCAAGAATGACTTTTTACAAACCAAAATCATTAATGATAAGAGTGATAGTCTACCTTCAGCAGTAGTGAAGAATATTTCTTTTCCTCTGTACTATGTACAACGCTTAATAAGTGAAAATGACTTACCAGTAGGCATTGATAATATTTATGTATCAGCCAATATTTTTCCAAAATTCATTGAAAATATGATATCGCTAAATGATCTATATAAGGTCTTTGACTTAAAATATGGGGTAAAAATAGCTAAATCGAAGCTTAATATTAGTGGGATCTCGGCAAATGAATATTTGGCTAAAAAATTAGATTGCTTGATTGGTGATCCCTTGTTTGTAGTTGATAAATTAGGCTATTCAGCTGATAAAAAGGTGATGCATTTTTCTAGTTCAATTGTTCGTTGTGATCGAGTGGAATATACTTTTACGATATAAGATTATTATTTGATTTTTAAAATTGATATGCTTACTATCGTAGTCCAATGTAAAAAGACCCTCGGAGTTATTCGAACTTCGGGGGCTTCATTGTCTGTAATTTAAATTTAGTTTAACGTTGAATTGGATGCTTGGCAGTCAATGTTTGGACTTGTTGTTTGACTTGGTCTAATTTTGCGGGATCATCAGCGTTGTGAATGACCTGCAAGATTAATTGGGCGGTTAATTGGCTATCTTGTTCATCAAAACCGCGACTAGTAATCGCTGGTGTCCCTAAACGTAGACCCGATGTTTTAGAAGGGGGTAGCGGATCATTAGGAATTGCTTCTTTATTAGTAGTAATGCGTACTTGATCTAATAAGTCTTGGACTTGAGCACCATTTAACTTGGTTTGACTTAAATCTAAGGTCATTAAGTGATTGTCAGTACCACCAGTTAAGACTTTGACTTGCTCATCAGCATTAAAGACAGCTGCCATAGCTTGGGCATTATTGAGAATTTGTTGCTGGTAAGTTTTAAAACTCGGTTGACTGGCTTCACCAAAGGCTACTGCTTTAGCAGCAATGACGTGTTCTAAAGGACCACCCTGGGTTCCTGGGAAAACTGCGCTTTTAACTTTTTTGGCATATTGTTCCTTGGCTAAAATAAAGCCGCCTCGTGGACCACGTAACGTTTTATGTGTAGTTGAAGTTACAATGTCGGCTACGCCAACCGGGCTAGGATGTAACCCCACCGCTACTAAGCCAGCAATGTGAGCCATATCGACCATTAATAAGGCGCCGACTTGATCGGCAATATCGCGGAATTTTTGAAAATCAATTACGCGACTATAGGCGGAAGCGCCAGCAACAATTAATTTGGGCTGAACTTCTTGTGCAACTTTTAGGACTTGATCATAATCTAAAAAGCCGTTGTCATCGACACCATAACTATAGAAGTCATAAGTTTTACCAGAAAAATTAACTTTCGAACCATGAGTTAAGTGACCGCCCGCATCTAAGTCCATGCCTAGTACGCGATCACCAGGTTTAATTAGGGCACGATAAGCAGCTTCATTAGCCTGGGAACCGGAATGTGGTTGGACATTAGCGTAATCAGCGTGATAAAGCTTTTTCACGCGGTCAATGGCCAATTGTTCAATTTGGTCAATGTATTCATTGCCACCATAGTAGCGTTTGCCTGGATAACCTTCGGCGTATTTGTTGGTTAAAACGGATCCTTGTGCGGCTAAAACTCCTTTTGAAACAATATTTTCCGAAGCAATCAGTTCAATATTGTGTTCTTGACGATCTTGTTCTTGAGCAATGAGCTGCCATAACTGGGGATCTTGTTCTTGATAAGTTGTCATCATAATCCTCCTTACTATTTATGATTAATATCATTATATTATATATTAAAACGTAAAACGGTCTTTTAAGAAAAAAAGATTAAGAAAGTATTAATACTACTATAATGACGTTTTCATAATGTCTCAATTTATGCCATAATTAGCCATAGGAGGTGTAAAAATGCAATCTGATTTTGATTATGAACAATTACAGCAAGGTAAACTTTATCGTTCTGATCAAATTTTGCCAGAACATCAATCCATGGCGGGCAAATTGATTGCTCAAAAAATTAATCAAGTTCCTTTAAATCAAACTGAACAAATTGTGGCCTTAGAACATCAGCTGTTTGGCAAAGCCGGACAGAATCTGTATGTTAATCCGCCAGTTTATGTTGATTATGGGCGCCATGTCTTCATTGGTGATAATTTTTATGCTAATCAAAATTGTACTTTTTTAGATGTTAATTCGATTACAATTGGCAATGATGTACTAATCGGGCCAAATACCAGCTTGTACACTGCAGGGCATCCGGTGGATCCGACAGTACGTAAAGAAGGACTGGAGTTTGGTCAACCAATCGTTATTCAAGACAATGTTTGGTTGGGTGGGAGTGTTAGTGTTTTACCTGGAGTAACTATTGGCAAGAATTCCGTGATTGGTGCGGGTTCAGTAGTTACGAAAGATATTCCGGAAAATAGTGTCGCAGTTGGTAACCCTGCTCGCGTGCTGCGAACGATCAATGCGCAAGACTATCAGTATTGGCGCCAGCAGCGCAGCGATTATTGGCAAGCACAAAAGCAGATGCAAAATACAATTCAAGGAGAAAGCAATGATTAAATTAGTCGCAATTGATGTTGATGATACGTTATTAAATAGTAAAGGTGAATTATTGGCGTCAACGATTCAAGTGATTGGTCAAGCAGTTAATAACGGCGTGAAAGTTGTCTTATGCTCGGGCCGCCCCTTAGCTGGTGTGCAAGGATTTTTAAACCAATTAAAGATTCAACAACCAGATCAATATGTTATTACATTTAATGGTGCGGTAATTGAATCGGTAACTGGTGAAAAACTTAGTCAAAAAGGTTTGACGAAAGCTACTTATCAACTGGTCGATACTTATTCCCAAGAACATCACTTGGCCTATAATGTCCTGGATGCTGACAGTCAGATTTACACTAGTAACCAAGATGTAAATTGGGTAACTGTCATTCAAGCTTGGGAAAATCAGGCGGGAATTTTAATTCGTCAACCGCAAGCGGTTTCGGATGATACTACGATGATTAAAGCAGTGTTTGTGGGTGACAAATCTGAATTAGATCGCCAGGAAGCTGAAGTTAAGCAAACTTTTGGTCAGGATAATTATGTAGTACGGGCTGCAGCTAACTTTTTGGAAATTATGCACGCTGATGTTAACAAAGGGATTGCTTTAAAGACTTTGAGTCAAAAATTAGGTTTTACTCCGCAAGAAGTGATGGCAATGGGTGATGAACAAAATGATATTCCGATGTTCGATTTTGCGCAAACAGCAGTGGCGATGGGGAATGGCTCGGACTTAGCCAAACAACACGCTACTTATGTTACCCAATCTAATGATCAAGATGGCATTGCGCAAGCCTTTGAAAAGTTTGTTCTATAATATTTTAGTGATTAAAAAAGCCAACTTTTGTTGAAAAGTTGGCTTTTTTAATTGCTTAATTGTGAGCTCAGTGTCTTTTGAAATATTTTAGGATTCTACATATAGTTTTCGAAATTGAGTGATATAATCTGCAGGTAAATTCAAACCTGCTTGAAGATAGTTATCAAAATTACCATATTTGGCAATCAAAACCGTTTGGGCATGTTGTAAATATTCTGGTGCCACTTGCAGAGCAATCAATAATTGTTGTACTTGGTAATCAGTAATTTCATCGCGATGCTGCTCCACAATTTCTTGGTTGGCTTCTTTTCGTAATTCGTTGGTTTTTAAATAGTCATCCATAATGGCTTCGTCACTAGCACCAGCCGCTTTTAAAATTAAAGCAGCTGCAAAACCAGTGCGATCTTTGCCAGCAAAACAATGAAAAATAATTGGTTGTGGCTGTTCAATTAAATCCATCATAAAAGCGTGATAACCAACTTGAGCAGAATGACTGGTAACCAATTGCTCGTAAGTTTCGAGCATATGTTGGTGGGTATCACCAGAGTTTTCTACCATCTTATTCATAGAAGCGTAATTGGCCGTGGCGTCAGCCAAGATGTCCAAATGTTTCCAAGTAATAGCTTTAATTGGAGTATCCGGCATTTGTTCTGTTTCTTTAGTACTGCGAAAATCGTAAATTGTTTTGATTTGACAAGTATTGGCCAAAAAAGCACTTGTTGCTGGTGTTAAATTAATTAATTGGCCACTACGAAAAAAAGTATTCTTTTTTAAATGACCGGTTGCCGTTGCAATACCGCCGATGTCACGAAAATTAACTGGTTCAATTTGCATACTTAATTGTTTCCCTTCAAAGTTACATTAATAGTCTTAATATAAAATAAAACTCATATTTGTCAACAACATTTCTAGAATTTTAATGCAACGGGTGTAGACTAGAATTAAATTAAGCAAAAGAGGTCTGAAGCAATTATGAAAATCAATAAGTATCCTTATCATGCTGATGTTGTGGGGAGCTTTTTACGACCAGCAACTTTAAAAGTGGCTTACCAACAAGCAAAAGATCACAGTTTAACACCAGAAAAATTTCAAGCACTGCAACAACAAGCAGTCAAACAGTTAGTAACCAAGCAACGCCAGCATCATTTGGCGGTGCTGAATGATGGTGAATTTAACCGTGAAAATTTTTTCTTGGATTTTTTGGCGGGGTTAACCGGAATTGCGGTTGTGCCACAAGGTTTTCAATTGAACTTTAGTGGGCAACAGTTAGTTGATGATGGTTTACAATTGGCTGGTAGAATTCAGTACAATGCGCAACATCCTTTTTTTGCGGATTATTTGTATTTAAATAGCCTCTTACACGATGATGAACAAGCCAAGGTGACCATTCCAGCACCAACGCCACTCTTATTTACAGGTAATTTTGCAGTAATTAATAATGTAGAACAATTTTATGCGACGCGCGCAGAATATTTGCACGATATTTTGATTACGTATCAACGCACAATTCAGCACTTCTATGATTTAGGTTTACGGTATTTACAATTAGATGATCCTTGGTTATTGGGAATTACATTGCCGTTTGCTGGGTTACAAGAGCAACCAGAAGCAGCACAAAAATTAACACAAGAAATCGTGCAACTGCTGCAAGATTTACTAGCCAGTTTACCGGCCGATTTAATCGTAACAACTCATATTTGTCGCGGTAATTTTCATTCAGCACCGTTAGGTGGGGGAACTTATCAAGATATTGTTGATATTTTGACACAATTACCCTATGATGCCTTTTTCTTAGAATATGATGATCAGCAAGCTGATGGGGATTTTGCTCCCTTAGCGCAAATTCATCAAGAACAACCGCAAGCCGTTTTTGTTTTGGGATTAATTACGACAAAAACTGGGCAAATGGAAACAGCGGCAGAACTTATTGCGCAAATTCAAACCGCGGCCCATTTTGTGCCATTAAATAATTTGGCGTTGTCACCACAATGTGGCTTTGCTTCAACTAAAGAAGGCAATGATTTAACTGGAGAACAGCAATGGGCCAAAATTGATTTGATGAATCACGTGGCTAGTCAAGTATGGTCCGAATAAAGTCAAATTAATAGTAGCAATAAAAAAAGAGGTTGGAACAATCATCGTTGTTTCAGCCTTTTTTAGTGAGTTAACTTGTAAATTCCAGTGACAATGCTACAATAAATTTTGTAAGTAAGTAATTACTAACTTACTAAAATTATGGAGGTTGCCATGACTCAAGAAGTTATTCAATTAATTGATATTCAAAAAAAGTTTGGCCCACAAACAGTTTTGGATGATGTGAGTTTTCAAGTACAAGCTGGTGAAATAGTGGGCTTGATCGGTCCCTCTGGTGCTGGTAAATCCACGATCATTAAAATTACTTTAGGTATGGAAAAAGCCGATGCCGGCCAAGCCACGGTGTTTGATACTGTTATGCCCAATCGCGTTTTACTAAAAGATATTGGTTACATGGCTCAGACGGATGCGTTATATGATTCTTTAACCGCTTATGAGAATCTACAATTTTTTGCACAGATGAAAGGCATTGTGAAACAACAAATTGATGAACAAATTCAACATGCGGCGGCAGTAGTTGATTTGACGTCAGATCTAAAGAAACGAGTTAGTGGTTATTCTGGCGGGATGAAGCGGCGGTTATCTTTAGCGATTTCTTTATTAGGTAATCCGCCATTATTAGTTTTAGATGAACCGACAGTGGGGATTGATCCAGCATTGCGCCAGCAAATTTGGCAGGAATTGATGCGCTTGCGCGATAGTGGTCGGACCATTTTAATTACCACTCATGTCATGGATGAAGCGGAATTGACGGATCGAGTAGCTTTATTATCTGATGGGCAAATTATTGCTAATGATCATCCCAGGAATTTAGAAAAACAATACAATGTTCAAACAGTAGAAGAAGTCTTTTTGAAAGCAGAAGGTGACTTGAAATGAGAACATGGGCTATTACCAAACGTGTATTAAAGGAATTATTTCGTGATAAAAAGACTTTGGCGCTCATGTTTATTGCGCCGTTAATTGTCTTAGCTTTAATGAATTATATTTTTAATGTTAATACTACAACTAATGTTACAATTGGCACCGTAGAAGTTTCGCAAAGTTTAAAACATAATTTAAATCAGGTCCAGCATGTTCATGTTAAAACTTATCAGTCCTCTCAATCAGCTAAGGCTGCTTTGAAAAAAGAACAGGTGGATAATATCATTGTTCAACGTAAAAATAAGTTGGTGGTCACTTACGCGAATGTTGATGCGGGCAAAACCAAATTAGCTAAGTCAGCTTTACAAGTGGCCTTGAATCAAAAAAATATAAATCAATTAAAATCATCATTTCAAACTCTTCAAAAAGTTTTGCCGCCCACATTGCAACAACCAACAGTGCTAGGTCAATCTAAAAAACTAAAAATTCATAATGCTTATAACTACGGTACGAAAGATTCGACATTTTTTGACAAATTAATGCCGATTCTGATGGCAGCCTTTGTCTTTTTCTTTGTTTTCTTGATTTCAGGAATGGCGTTGTTAAGTGAACGGACCTCAGGAACGTTGAATCGCTTGTTAGCCACTCCAGTAAAGCGTTCCGAAATCGTTTGGGGTTATATGTTGAGTTATGGACTAATCGCTATTTTGCAAACTATTTTAATTGTTTTGTTTACGGTAGGTATTTTGAAAGTGCAAGTCGTTGGTTCTTTATGGTTAGTTTTATTAATCACTCTACTTTTGGCTTTAGTGGCTTTGTCATCCGGAATTTTTATGTCCACTTTTGCCAAATCCGAATTTCAAATGATGCAGTTCATTCCAGTAATCGTCATTCCCCAAATTTTCTTTTCCGGAATTGTACCATTAACTTCCATGGCTAAATGGGCGCAATGGTTGTCTGATATTTTACCATTAAAGTATGCTTCTGAAGCTCTGACAAATGTGATTATGAAAGGATTTACTTTGAATCAGATTAGTGGTGATCTTTTAGTTCTCGTTGTCTTTCTTTTAGCACTAACTGTTGGTAATATAATAGGATTAAAACGTTACAGAAAGGTTTAAAGTCATATGACTCAAAAAATTGTTGATTCTTGGTTAGCTGATGAAAAGATTCCGGCTGGTAAAAAGAAAATCTTTCAAGCAGCAGTTAAGCTATTTGCACAAAAAGGTTATCAAGCAACCACGACTGCGGCTATTGCACGAGAAGCCGGTCTAAGTGATGCAACGATGTTTAAACATTTTAAAAATAAATCTGACTTGTTGCAGGCAATTATTACGCCGTTGATGCAACAAATGGTTCCCAAGATCAGTGATCATTTTTTGCAACAAATTCAGCAGCAGGCCACTAATGTTAGAGATTTGATAGCATATATTATGCGTGATCGTTATCAGTTTATGGCTAATAACTGGCAAATTATTTTGATTGTGTTGGATCAAATTTTAGTCAATCAGAACTTTCGCACGCAGGTGTTAGACATAGTGCAGCCTAAGTTAAACAAAGCGTTAGAGATCTTAACACAATTGTTAAAAACGGATCAGCAGGTCAGTTCAGAAGTGACGGCTACTGATTTAACCCATTTAATCGTTGGCCAATTGTTAGTTACTTTTATTCAAAATTACAAATTGCAAGATCCTAATGGCATTGATGCTCGTCAAGAAGAACAAACAATGGAAAAGATGATTTTTTGGATTCAACAAGCAGTTAAAAAATAATTCTTGACTTCTGCTTAAATGAAAACTATACTGTTTAAGTGTTGAAACAAGCAGAAGCTCCCGCTTCTCACCCAAGCTTGAAGCCACTGGGTTAGATAATAATAATCGATAATTGATTGCGGGTGCTTCGGCACCCGCATTTTTTGTGAGTGATAATTTTTCGGAGGTGGATACCCATAGCTAATAATAGCAAAAACAATATGATCGTGAATGATCGCATTCGTTCACGTGAATTGCGTGTAATTTCAGTTAATGGAGAACAATTAGGTGTTAAGACTAAGCAGGAAGCATTACGCTTGGCCGAACAAGCAGACTTGGATTTGGTATTGGTTTCGCCTAATGCCAAACCTCCAGTAGCTAGAATTATGGATTATGGAAAATATCGGTTTGAGTTACAAAAAAAGGACCGCGAATCTCGTAAAAAACAGAAGACTGTTAGCATCAAAGAGATTCGCTTGAGTCCAACTATTGAGCAAAATGATTTTGATACCAAACTCAAGAATGCTCGTAAATTTCTCGAAAAGGGTTCAAAAGTTAAAATCTCGATTCGCTTCCGTGGTCGTGCTATCACTCACAAAGAAATCGGTCGGGATGTTTTGGAACGTATGGCAGATGCAACGAAAGATGTTGCAACCGTAATTACGCGGCCAAAGATGGATGGTCGTAGTATGTTCTTAATGCTTGCTCCAATTAATGACAATAAGAAAAAATAACAACGCAGGAGGATTTTATTATGCCTAAGCAAAAAACACATCGTGCATCAGCAAAACGTTTTAAATTTACTGCTAATGGTGGTTTGAAGCGTGATCATGGTTATACTAGTCACCGTTTCCACGGTAAGACTAAGAAACAACGTCGTCAATTAGCTAAATCAGCAATGGTCAGCTCCAGTGATATGAAACGTATCAAACAAATGTTGACTACTTACAAATAACATTATTTTATTTAATAATTTTTAGGAGGAATCTTTATGCCACGTGTTAAAGGTGGAACAGTAACTCGCAAACGTCGGAAGAAAGTTCTTAAGTTAGCCAAGGGTTACCGCGGTTCTAAACATATTCAATTTAAAGCAGCATCAACACAGTTATTTAATTCTTATCATTATGCTTTTCGGGATCGTAAGCAAGTTAAGCGTGATTACCGCAAATTGTGGATTGCCCGGATTAATGCTGGTGCTCGGATGTATGATCTGAGTTATAGCAAATTAATGCATGGTTTGAAGTTAGCTCAAGTTGATATCAATCGGAAGATGTTAGCAGATTTAGCAGTTAATGACCAACGTGCTTTTAAGAAGTTAGTTGATTTAGCTAAAGATGCGTTAAAATAAACACGTAACTAGCTTAGCTAGTTACGTGTTTTTCATCGAATGAGTTTAAAAATAAAAAAGTTACTAAAAGTTGAGTGTTATGTAGAGTTTATTATGATAGATAATTGATATCTACGTTAAATCTCAACTTTTTTACGGATAATATAGAGGAAGTGAACACTCTGGGAATCTTCAAGCCAAACATGATGATTGAACAAATCACACAAATTCTCCCTGAAGAATTTATGGCGGCAGGGATTAAAGTGATTTTATCGGATTTAGATAATACTTTGATTCCTTGGAATCAAAAGGATCGCCAAAATGCGCAGTTAGCTAATTGGTTAAAGGCATTAACCGCTCATGGAATTCAATTAGTTATTGTGTCAAATAATAATGAAGAGCGGGTTAGTCGGGCCGTGGCGGGATTACCAATTAAAATAGTTGCACGAGCCTTGAAACCATTACCGTTTGCTTTACGCAAATATCTCAAATCTAATTCTTATCGTAAGCAAGAAGTGGTGATGGTTGGTGACCAGTTAATGACTGATGTTTTGGCAGGTAATTTGGCCGGAGTGCAAACAATCTTAGTCAAACCGTTAGTGACGACGGATTCTAAAAAAACTCGGATTAATCGGATGATTGAACGTCCCATTTTAAGGATTAATCATTTTCTGTATCCACAACTAGATTGGAGGCGGCATTTACGTGACTGATGAAGTATTATCTTGTGTAGGCTGTGGGGCACAATTACAAAGTACTAATTCCCAGTTAGCCGGTTTTGTTCCTAGTAGTGCCCTGAAAAAGGCCGAATCAGCTTTGGATGACCAAGAACTTTATTGTCAACGTTGTTTTCGTTTGCGACACTATAATGAAGTAGCGGAAGTTCCGTTAGATAATCGTTCCTTTCAAAAACTGTTAAAAAGCATTGGTCAAAAAGCGGCGCTAGTTGTTTACGTGATGGATATTTTTAATTTCTCGGGAAGTATTGTCAGCAACTTAAAATCGTATATTAAAAATAATCCGGTGTTAATTGTTGGTAACAAGCTGGACTTAATTCCTAATTCCTATAATCAAAATAAATTAGTTAATTGGCTGCAACAACAGGTCAAACAAATGGGCTTGCATCCCGTTGGTACGCAACTGGTTAGTGCTCAAAAATTAACGCATGTTGACCAATTGATGTACCAAATTGATCAATTACGTCATGGTCAAGATGTCTATGTCGTCGGTTCTACTAATGTTGGCAAGTCAACACTGATTAATGCCATTTTACAAGCTAACAGTGAATTAAAAAATTTAATTACGACCTCTAGTTATCCGGGAACTACTTTAAATGAAATTCGAATTCCGTTAGCTGGTGGTGGTGATTTGATTGATACACCAGGAATTATCCATCCCGGTCAAATTGCTAATTTGTTAACGGCCAAAGATCTCAAATATCTAGCACCACAAAGTGAATTGCATCCGAAAGTTTTTCAATTAAAGCCCCAGCAAACCTTGTTTTTAGCGGGGTTAGGCCGGTTAGATTTTTTAGAAGGTGCTGCGGGTTCCTTTGCGGCTTTTGTGAATAATCAATTGTATGTTCACCGCACTAAGTTAAGCCATGCAGATGAATTTTATCAAGCTCACCGAAGCGACTTGTTGGCGCATCCCCAAACGAAGGAGCCAATTGAACAATTAGTAGCTCACACAATTCAAACTACCGAAAAAAGTGATATTGTGTTTTCTGGTTTAGGCTGGGTTTGTGTCCCAGCTCATGTGGTCGTCAAGGCTTATTTACCCGCTGGGATTAAAGTTAATGTGCGGCCCGCTTTGATTAATTAAGTGGAGTAAATTATGTTAAATAAAAAGCAATTAAAATTTTTGAAAGGTCAAGCGCAATCCTTGACACCTAGTCTTCAAATCGGCAAGAATGGTCTCAGTGCTAATTTTCTGAAACAACTGCAAGACCAAATAGAATTACAAGAATTAATTAAAATTAATTGGTTACAAATGGCACCAGTTAATCGGACCGAAGTCGTTGCCACAATTACCCAAGCGGATAGTCAAATTACTTTAGTGCAACAAATCGGTCATACTGCGGTTTTTTATCGACCTGCTACACAAAAAGAACACCAACAATTAAGTCTTGAGGTGGCAAAAATCAAAGGATAGGTGATCAAAATGGCGCAGACCTTAACTACTAAGCAAGTAGTTATCAAGCCACAAACTCAAATGGCTTCCACAACGAAAAAAGAGCGCATTGGTATTTTAGGTGGAACTTTCAATCCACCACATATTGGGCATCTGATGATTGCGGATCAAGTTTTTGCCCAATTGGGTTTAGATAAGATTTTGTTTATTCCAGATGCTAAACCACCACATGTTGATGTGAAAACCGCTATTTCGATTGAACATCGTGTTGAGATGGTGCGACGAGCCATCATTGATCATCAAAATTTTGATTTGTGTTTGATTGAAGCAAAACGGGGTGGTATTAGTTATACCTATGATACGATGCGTCAATTAAAATTAATGCACCCAGAAAATGAATATTATTTTATTATTGGCGGCGATATGGTCGAATATTTGCCGAAATGGCATAAAATTGATGAATTAACGAAAATGGTGCAATTTGTCGGTGTTTGTCGCAAAGGTTATGAAAAAAGTTCACCATATCCGCTGATTTGGATTAATATGCCCGAAATTGATGTTAGTTCCACGTGGATTCGCCAAACCGTGCAGACCCAAGGCTCAATTCGGTATTTTGTTCCTGATCTAGTACGTCAATATATTGAAGAAAAGGGGCTTTATAGTAATGATCGTTCAAACTGATTATGATTTTGTTGCTTTAAAACAGCAAGTTCAAGCTAAATTGTCACCTTATCGTTTCGAACATTGTGTGCGCACGAGTCAACGCAGTGTAGAGCTGGCCCAGTTAAATCACAGTGATATAACTAAAGCTAAAGTGGCGGGACTAGTTCATGATTATGCCAAAGAACGTAGTGCCGATGAATTTATTCAAGTGATTAAACAAGAAAATTTGGATCCTGATTTGTTAAATTATGGGAACGCGATTTGGCATGGCGTTGTAGGTGCTTATTTTATTCAAAAAGAACTGGGCATTTATGATGAAGAAATTCTAAACGCGGTGCGTAATCATACTACGGCAGCCGTGAAAATGACGACTTTAGATAAGATTGTTTTTATGGCTGATTATACAGAAGCAGGGCGGGATTTTCCGGGAGTCGAAGAAGCTCGGCAAATTACCGATCAAGATTTAGATGCCGGGGTTAGTTATCAGATTGAACATACCTTGCAACTGTTATTGAGTCAGAAACAGCAAATTTATCCGAAAACAATTGATAGCTATAATCAATGGGTTGTAGCAGCCAAAAAGTGAGGTTTACGATTGAATAGTCAACAAATAATGCAAATTGCAGTTCAAGCAGCAGATTCCAAACACGGGCATGCGATTACTGTTTTAAACATGCAGCAAGTTAGTTTGGTTGCGGATTATTTTGTCATCGTGGATGCTAATAGTCAGCGCCAAGTTGATGCTATTGTGGATGCGGTGGTTGAAGCCGAAGAAAATCACGGTTTAACGATTAAACAAATTGAGGGCTCAAAAAATTCACCGTGGATTTTGTTGGATTTAGGTGATGTCATTGTGCACGTCTTTACTCAAGAAACGCGTGAATTTTATCAATTGGAAAAGCTATGGTCACAAGCACCAGTTGTTGAAGTTGCTCCCTTACTGAAAAAATAATGCGCGTTTGTGGAGTAATCGCTGAGTATAATCCGTTTCATAATGGTCATTTATGGCAGCTGCAACAAATTCGCCAGCAATTACAGCCTGATGTGTTAATAGTGATTATGTCAGGTAATTTTGTTCAACGTGGTGCGATTGCGCTGGTTGATAAATGGCAGCGGGCGCAAATGGCGTTGGCAGCGGGAGTAGATTTGGTGGTTGAGTTGCCGTTTTATGGTGCCGTTCAACCAGCAGATATTTTTGCCCGAGAAGCTCTGAAACTGTGTCAACAATTAGCAGTTTCGCACCTGGTTTTTAGCACAGAGAATGCACAATTAGATTATCAAACATTAGGTCAAAAAATTGCCCAAATAAATCCATCTAAAGAAACATTTACAGATTATCGTCAGACCTATGCCACACAATTTAATCAAGTCTTACAATCACAGTTGGGTTTAACATTAACTAATCCCAATGAGCTACTAGGTGTTGCTTACGCCCAGGCGGCGTTTGAGTTAAATTATGCGGTGCAACTGGTTGCTCTGCCGAGGCAAGGCTTGGGGCAACATGATCAAAGTGATTTGTCGGGAAAGTTTTCTAGTGCTAGTGCCATTCGCCAAGCAATATTGCAAGACCAGTCTTATCAATTAGCAATTCCAGACTTTGTGACTGACTTGTTAAAGCCACCATTTCTCAGTTGGCAGCAGCTTTTTCCGTATTTAAAATATCGGTTGTTGACGAGTAGTTTGGAAGAATTAGGGCAAATTTACCAGATGAATGAGGGCTTGCAGTATAAGCTCAAACAAGCAGTAGTTACCAGTACGAATTTTTCGGATTTTTTGTATCGTATTAAGAGTAAAAGGTATACGTTTGCGCGCTTGCGCCGGCTATGCCTGTATGTATTATTGAATATTTCTACTAGTCAAATGCAGCAAATGTTGGCGCAACCGTATTTGCAGGTTTTGGGCTTTAATGTCAGTGGTCAACAACATTTGCATTATTTACGCAAGCAAGTGAGTTGGCCGTTAATTACGAAAGTTACGCAAAAATTGGGTAACAAGCCGGGAATTATGGCTGATGCTGTGCAAATAGATCGTTTGTTAACGTTATTTGATTTACCGGAGCAAAACTTTGGACGACAACCATTACGAAAGTAGGTGATTATAATGTTAGTTTTTAAAACTCGAGAATTAGAAAAGTATCGCCAAGAACCATTAATTTTAAAACAAACGCTGGATGTTAGTGCCGATCTAAAGCAACGTGACCCACAAATCATGGAAGTGAGCCCAATTCAGGTTCAAGGCGCGATTAGTTTAGATGGGCAATTTATTTTCGGAGATCTTCACCTGACAGGTTCTATGACTTATCCGTCAACACGGAGTTTAGAGCCGGTTGTTTTACCAATTGATTTTACTTTTCATGAAACATATACGAATTTAACAGATGATCAAATTACCCCAGAACAAAAAGAGCAATACGATTTAATTATTTCATTGACGGACCAAACTTTAGACTTACAACAAGCGATTGAAGATAATCTATTATTGAATATTCCAACTCAGGTTTTAACGCCCCAAGAACAAGCGACCGGGGCTATGCCACAGGGCAATGAGTGGACGGTTATTTCAGAAGATGATTATGAAAAAAAAGCCACACCCAATCTAGAAGCTAGTGAAGAATTATCCAAGTTAAAAGATTTTTTTGCTGATGATAAGCAAGATTAAATAATTAAGGATTATCAATCGTTGCGAGTTGTGATAGGGTATTGTTAGACAAATGATCAACAGGAGGCACATGAAGATGAATAAACCAACCATTGGTGTCATTGGTATGGCTGTCATGGGTAAGAATTTAGCTTTAAATATTGAAAGTCGGGGATATACGGTTGCTATTTATAATCGGACCACGGCGAAAACCAAGCAAGTAATTGAAGATCATCCGGACAAAAGTTTAGTTCCTAGCTTTACGATTGAAGATTTCGTCAATTCTCTGGAAAAACCACGCCGGATTGTGATGATGGTGAAGGCTGGTAAGGCGACGGATGCTGTGATTGATGAATTATTACCATTACTTGATCAAGGTGATGTCTTAATTGATGGTGGTAATACATTCTTTGAAGACACTATGGCACGTAATAAGCGACTTGATAAGTCTGGCATTAACTTTATTGGCATGGGCACTTCTGGTGGTGAATTAGGTGCTTTGAAGGGTCCTTCTTTAATGCCTGGTGGCCAAAAAGAAGCTTACGATTTGGTAGCGCCAGTTTTGGAACAAATTGCGGCTAAAACCGATGATGGTCAGCCATGTGTTACCTATATTGGTCCAAATGGTGCGGGACATTACGTCAAAATGGTGCATAACGGCATTGAATATGGCGATATGGAGTTGATTGCTGAAAGTTATAACTTGATGCGTAATTTAGGTCAATTAACACCAGAACAATTAGCAGAAATTTTTAGTCAATGGAACGAAGGCGAACTTTCTAGTTACTTGATTGAGATTACTGCTGATATTTTGACGCGTAAAGATGATTTAGGTAGTGATCAACCGATTATTGATGTAATTTTAGATGCTGCAGGTAATAAAGGTACGGGTAAATGGAGTTCACAAAGTGCTCTTGAATTAGGTGTGCCGCAATCATTGATTACTGAAGCTGTTTATGGCCGTTATATCTCAACCTTTAAGGATGAACGGGTTAAAGCCAGTGAACAGCTACCAGCGTCCAAGTTAGAAATGAAAGTTCCAGATGACTTTACTGAAAAAATTCGGGAAGCTTTGTACTTTAGCAAGATCATGAGTTATGCGCAAGGCTTTGCGCAGTTAAAAGCAGCTTCTGATCATTATGATTGGAATTTGCAGTACGGTAAGATCGCTAATATTTGGCGTGAAGGTTGCATTATTAGAGCGCAATTTTTGCAAAAGATAACGGCGGCTTATCAGAACCAACCTGATTTAGATAACTTATTGTTAGACGATTACTTTAAAGATATTTGTGCTAAATATCAAGATTCTGCGCGTCAAGTCGTAGCTTGGGCCGTACAAGCGGGAATTCCGGTTCCAGCTTTATCTGCGGCGATTGCTTATTATGATTCTTATCGCGCAGCTGTTTTACCAGCTAGTCTGATTCAAGCACAAAGAGATTACTTTGGTGCTCATACTTATCAACGCGTTGACCGTGCTGGTATCTTCCATTATCCATGGTATGAAGAGCAATAATCTGTAGTATTAAAATGTAATTAATATAGAGATAAGTTAGAAAACTCGGTAATTTTATTGCCGAGTTTTCCTACTGTTTAGCTTCTTTTTGAGCATTAAAATAGCGCAGATTGTATAAATGTATTATTATAGTAGTCCTGTTCCCAATAGTTAATACTTGAAAGCAATCAAATTAATCATGCTTATTAGAAAAAATGAGGTTTGTTGGAATTGGGGGAACAGGTACTCAGAGCGTTTTAAAATTAGTGGTATCGTTAAAATGTTAATCATAGATTTTAAGTTTCTGTATTATTAGCCAAAGGTTAAATAAACGTGATACACTAATGATAGCGAGATTTAGAAAAAATTAATCTAATTAAGAACTGGAGTCTTATAAATGTCAAAAATATTAATCATTGAAGATGAAAAAAATTTAGCCCGCTTTGTAGAATTAGAGTTACAACACGAAGGTTATGATACCCGCGTGGAACTAGACGGGCGCAAAGGTTTAGACGCCGCTTTAGGTGAAGATTGGGACGCTATTTTGTTAGACTTAATGTTACCAACTTTAAATGGTCTAGAAGTTTGCCGCCGCATTCGTCAAGAAAAGAGTACCCCCATTATTATGATGACGGCACGGGATTCTATTATTGATCGCGTATCTGGTTTAGATCATGGTGCTGATGATTATATCGTCAAACCGTTTGCGATTGAAGAATTATTGGCACGTTTACGAGCATTGTTGCGGCGGATTGATATCGAAGACCAGAAGATGGCGCCACATTCAACCAAGATTGAATACCGGGATTTAATTATGGATAAAGAAGCACATACTTTGAGTCGCAACGGTCAAGTCATTGAATTAACTCGGCGCGAATACGACTTATTCTTAACTTTATTGAATAACATGGGAAAAGTTTTAAGTCGGGAACAATTATTGAAGAGTGTTTGGGGCAGTGAATCCACGCAAAGTGAGACCAATATTGTTGATGTTTATGTGCGTTATCTACGTAATAAAATTGATGTACCTGATAAAGAAAGTTATATCCAGACGGTTCGTGGTACTGGTTACGTTGTTCGCCCATGAAGCAAAAATTAGCTAATTTACGAATTACTATTCAATTTAAGTGGACGTGTTTTTTGAGTTTAGCTATTTTTTTAGTGTTTGGTCTTTTTTCAACTTTAATCTATACTTCAGTCAATCAAGCTTTATTACGTAGTGAAGAAAATAATGTGCGGGATACTATTTCCGCAGTGGATAGTCGCTTTAATGTTTACCAAGGTCCTTTGAATAAGCAGCAAGTGCAAAATCGTTTAGCACCGCGCTTAAATCAAAAAACGGTGGAACGGGATGCCAATGGGAATTTAGTGGCTGAAAATCCAGAAAAATTTTACCATGACAGTTTATCCAAGCAATTGGCGCGTGGTGATTTAGCCATTGTGTTATATGATTTGCACGGGATGGTTTTGTTTAAAGATGGGGCAATTGATCCTAACTTTACTGGCACCACGAAGATTACGGTCAAAAAAGTTCCCAGAAAATTGAGCTTTTTAGAAACGACGGTGCCGATTCACTCAAGTCGTAATCATAAAGTGATTGGCTACGTCAAAATTAACGACGGTCTGCGCGGTTATCACCGTGCTTTTCGCGAACTTAATCGCTGGATGATTGTGGTCATTATTTTTGCATTATTGTTAAGTGTCTTTTTGGGCTATGTTTTAACCCAACCGTTAGTGCGGCGCATTAACCAAGTTAACCGTACGATTGATGAGATTAACGAAGATCCTGATTCGCAATCGCGGATTCCCAAGCAGTCGTCTAATGATGAAATTACGGACTTGGTCGACCGCTTTAACCATATGTTAGACCGCCTGCAAGAGTATACCAATCAGCAAAAAGAGTTTGTGGAAGATGTTTCACACGAATTACGGACGCCCGTGGCGGTCATTGAAGGCCATCTCAAGATGCTTCAACGCTGGGGCAAAGATGACCCCAAAGTGCTTGATGAATCCATTGAAGCATCTGTGAGTGAAATTTCGCGGATGAAAAAATTGATTCAAGAAATGTTGGATTTAACGCGGGCAGAACAAATTGAAGTCAATTACACCAATGAAGTCACAGAAGCTAATGAAACGATTAAGCAAGCCTATGGCGATTTTGTGATGTTACACCCTGACTTTGAAATTGATTTTGATGATACGGTGCCAGATCATACCATGGTACAAATCTACCGCAACCATTTGATGCAAATCTTGGTCATTTTATTAGATAATGCCGTCAAATATTCTAAAGATCGTAAAGAGATTAACTTGTCGGCTTCGACTGAAGATGGCATGTTAAATATTGCGGTACAAGATTTTGGTGTGGGCATTACCCAAACAGATTTACAACGCATTTTTAACCGCTTTTACCGTGTTGATAAAGCTCGCTCACGCGAAAGCGGGGGCAATGGTTTGGGCTTGTCAATTGCCAAAAAGATTGTTGAGATGTATAAGGGAACCATTACCGCCGAAAGTGCGGTGGGTTCAGGAACCATTTTCCGAATCAATCTGCCACTGGTTGAATCAAAAAAATTAAAGTAGTTTTAGAAGACTGAAAGCCTTGTAAATAACATTGGTTGTTTGCAAGGCTTTTTTATGTTGATTTCAAAAATCAAAAGCGACATTAGTTAACTGGTTATTAAAAAATTATTGAGTGTGTTTGAAACGTTAGATTTTGGAATCAAGTTTGTACAAACAGCTCAACAATCTTATAGCTTACAATATGATTTAACGCGGATAACAGATACCACGTGTGAGCCCAACTGTTAGTAATACACGTCAGCTGCTATTTTGCAGATTTCGGCAACAGTTGATCAGTAGGTTATTACTTTAGTAATACAATTTTCTAAGTTATTAATACGGTTGGTGGTAGCTTATCAGGATTATTCAATCTTTCATTAAAAAATGCTCCTCACCATTAGATATGATGTCTAACGATGGGAGCATTTTTAGTAAGGTACTATTGCAAAAATTTACTTATGATGCTGTTGCTTACCAGCATTACGTTGGCGATTTTTTTGATGTTGTTGCTTAGTTTGACCAACTTGTTTTGCATTGTCCTTTGTTGGTGCTGCTTGTTGGGCAAAAGTTTTTTCGGTAACTACTTGCACAATCGGCTTGTCTTTTAATTCTTGATCGACTTGCTTACGCACCTTTGGCGTGATGATATAATCGCTAATCAATTGCTGTAAGACGACGATGATCCCGCCAATTAAGAAGTACAGACCTAAAGCAGCTGAGGATGCAATACTAATGAAGAAAGTCATGGCTGGACTGAGCCACATCATAGTTTGCATTTGCTTCTTTTGTTCTGGTGGCACACTCTTTAAAGTCATCCAGCTTTGAACCACGTAAAAAATTGTCGCCACGACTGAGATCAGAATGCTAGGTTTTGATAATGGTGCTCCTAAAAAGTTAGCTTTCGAAATTTCCGGTGAGTATTGCACGGCTTGATAGATGGCAATAAAAATTGGAAATTGTAACAACAAAGGTAAGCAACCCAGGCCCCCAGTTAATTTGATGTCGTTTTTGGAATAGACTTGCATCATTAATTGACTGATTTGCGTTTGTTCTTCTTGCGTAGTTGCCTTTTTTTGCTGTTGTTGAATTAATTGCAGTTGGGGTTGAATGCCCTTCATTTTTTCCTGTTGCACGATTGATTTCTTTTGTTGCATCAAACTTAATGGTAATAAAACTAACCGCACCACAAAGGAAATGAGGATAATGCCCCAGGCATAGCCACTTTTGCCACCAATAGTTTTAGAAACGTAGAGCATTAAGTTTTGGAAAGGTACGCCAATATATTGGTAGATCCAGCCGTAAGGACCATGAGTTGGCGGCTTAAGATTTGCATTGATACCACTGCGAGAGCAGGCGGTGACTAAGAGTAATAGACTTAAACAACCACCCCATAAAAGTAAACGTTTAGTTGTCTTTTTCATAAATTTCTCCATCTCGTTACATCATTGAAAATTTAGAATAATTAGCGAGAGGTTTTTCTTGCCAATTAATATGATCAATCTTAGCAAATTTACTCGGACTTTGCTGCATCACTTTCATAAAATGTTCCAAGTCTAAAGTGTCGCCTTGAGCTTCTAGATGGACGCTACCATCGTCACAATTTTTGACAATGCCAGTAATTTGGTAAGTTTGTGCGACGGAGTAGGTTGCATAACGAAAGCCCACACCTTGTACATGACCATAAATATCTGCTGCAACATGTTTTTGAGTCAAAATCAAAACCTCCTTCGTCCTTGTTCTAAATGATACTTCTCTAGTATAGCGGAAAATATAGTTGAAGCCAAAAGCATTCTATTAATTTTGCCAAGAAAATGTCCAAAAAATGATATGATAAGTAAGAAGATTAGATTTAGAGAGGTTAGCTATGGAGTATATTAGTTCAGGGCAAAATAGTAAAATTAAAGATTTGAAGAAATTACAAAGTCACCGGGGACGTAAAAAGCAACAACGTTACTTGTTAGAAGGCGAGCACTTGATTTTTGAGGCGTTGGCCCATCAAGTTAAGCTAAATGCTATTTATGCAACGACGGATTATCTCAATCGTGATCCCAAACATTTAGTGCGTGATCACATGGACCAAGTAGTGGAAATCACTCCGGAAATTGCGCAGGCGATTACCGACACCGTGTCACCCCAAGGCATTGTTGCGGAATTACCAATACCGCAACCGGAAACTATTGACTTAAGCCATGGAAAGTGGTTATTATTATCACAAATTCAGGACCCGGGTAACGTGGGAACCATGATTCGCACAGCTGATGCTGCTGGGTTCAGTGGCGTCTTACTCAGCGAAGATTCGGTCGACTTTTATGCACCAAAAGTGCAACGTGCTATGCAAGGTAGTCAATTTCATTTACCCGTTCAGTCATTGGATCTACAGTCAGCAGTCAGTGAGTTCAAAGCACAACAAATTCCAGTATACGGAACTTTGGTGAATGATCAGGCCCAAGAGTATCAAACTGTAGCCAAGCCAAAAGATTTTGCTTTAATTATGGGCAATGAGGCGCACGGCTTGGCGCCTGAATTAGCAGCTTTAACGGATACAAATTTATATATTCCCATTTTAGGATCCGCAGAATCATTGAACGTGGCAGTAGCAGCTGGTATTATTATGTATAGACTCAGTCTTTAAGGAGGATACTTTTTGGCTCGAGAATTAAATTGGCAGACTGATGCAGCTTATTTAGCTCAAGTTTCTGATTTATTAGCTAAACCCGAGGTGCAAAAGTTAAGTCAAATTCCACAACATCATTATTCTAATCGTTTGGATCATTCAATTAGCGTTTCTTATCGCAGTTATTTAATTGGCAAGAAGTTGCATTTAGATACCCGCGCTTTGGCACGTGGCGGTTTGTTGCATGACTTGTTTTATTACACTTGGGATCGCAAGCAATTGAGTTTTCGGGCGCACGCCGATATTCACGCACATGTTGCGCTAAATAATGCGCAACAATTAACCGATTTAAGACCAATTGAAGCTGACATTATTGTCAAGCATATGTTTGGTGCGACGTCCACGCCACCGAAATATCTCGAAAGCTTAATTGTTAACTTAGTTGATGATCAGTGTGCCGTGCAGGAAGCTTGCTTGCCCAAGTTGGCATTGTGGCGCCAAAAATTACATTTGAAGCAATCGAATTAAAATTTAATTGAAATTTATGCATGAAAGTTTTAAACTGGTTTTAACGACGATGAAAGAAAGTAGTAGCATCAAGGTCTGGATTCACAGGGACAATTGGGTAAGTGAGAACAATTGAAGCCAGATGATGTGAATTCACTCTGGAGTCTAAACGTCATTAGTCAGCGTTATATGACAGATAAGTGGAGTTTAGGTGCAGCTATCAAGCTGGACTGAACTCAAGCAGGGTGGTACCGCGAAGCTTCGTCCCTTTTAGGGATGGGGCTTTTTTTATTGTTGAAATTATTTATTTAGAGGAGCAGGTAGTGATGGATTTAAAAGATTTATTAAACGATTTGCGGCAAAAAGGTCTACAACAGATTCATGATGCACAAAAAATCGAACATTTAAATGAAATTAGAATTCATTTTTTGGGTAAAAAAGGTCCGTTGAACCAAGCTTTACGGGGAATGAAGGATTTAAGCGCGGAACAACGCCCTAAGGTTGGTGCTTTAGCCAACAGTGTCCGCGATGATTTACAAACAGCTTTGGATCAAGCCAAGGAACAATTAGAAAGTCAAGCGACTGCAGCCAAATTAGCCAATGAAAAAATTGATGTCACTTTACCTGGACACCAACGTCACATTGGAACCAAGCATGTGATTTATCAGGTAATGGATGATATTGAAGCCTTGTTTATTGGTTTAGGTTATGAAGTGGTCAATGGTCCCGAAGTCGAAGAAGATCACTACAATTTTGAAATGATGAACCTTCCCAAAGATCATCCTGCGCGTGATATGCAAGATACTTTCTATATTACGGATGAAATTTTGATGCGGACGCAGACTTCACCTGTGCAAGCGCGGACTTTGGAAAAACATGATTTTTCGAAAGGTCCTTTGAAGATGATTAGTCCGGGTAAAGTTTATCGTCGCGATACTGACGATGCCACACATTCACACCAATTCAATCAAATTGAAGGTTTAGTCATTGATAAGCATATTACGATGGCGGATTTGAAGGGTACTTTGGAATTAACAGCGCGTCATATTTTTGGTAAAGAACGCGAAATTCGCTTACGTCCGAGTTATTTTCCATTTACGGAACCATCAGTGGAAGTTGACGTTTCCTGCTTTGCCTGCGGTGGTGAAGGCTGCAAAGTTTGCAAATACACCGGCTGGGTAGAAGTGTTAGGTGCGGGCATGGTGCATCCGAATGTTTTAGAAAATGCTGGCGTTGACTCGACTATTTATGGTGGCTTTGCCTTTGGTCTAGGGCCAGATCGGTTTGCCATGTTAAAATACGGCATTAATGATATCCGCGATTTTTATCAAGATGATGTTCGGGTTTTAGAACAATTTCAGGGGGAATAAATTAATGAAGATTTCTACTAATTGGTTAGCAGAATATGTTGATCTACCAGAAACACCAGAACAATTAGCTGATCGGGAGACGGTTACCGGCATTGAAGTTGATGAAATAATTAAATCAGGCGCTGGGTTAAAGAATTTAGTCACTGGTCAAATTAAGACGGTCACCAAGCACCCCGATGCGGACCACTTAAATATTTGTCAAGTGGATGTGGGTGCCGAAGAATTGGCCCAGATTGTCTGTGGTGCGCCGAATGTGGCTGTGGGTGAAACGGTTATTGTGGCTTTACCTGGTGCCAGAATTGCTAACAACGAAAAAATTAAAAAAGGTAAATTCCGTGGTGTGGCCTCCAATGGTATGCTGTGTGCCTTGCAAGAAATTGGCTTCGATGATTCCGTCGTTCCTGATGCTTTTAAAAATGGAATTTATGTTTTTCCAGAAACCGAAAATATTCCCTTAGGTCAACCGGTTTATTCTTATTTAGGCTTGGATGACACTGTTTTAGATTTTGATATTACGCCTAATCGGGCGGATACACTTGGAATGCATGGTGCCGCTTGGGAAGTGGCTTCAATGTATGATGAACAGCCCCATTTTGAACAGCCCAGTGTTAGTGAGGATGCAGCTTCAGCAGAACAACAATTAAGTATTGACGTGACTGATGAACAATTGGCCCCGACTTATCGGACACGGGTGATTAAGGATATTCACATTAAACCAAGCCCGCTCTGGTTGCAAGTTCATTTGTGGAATAACGGTATCAAACCAATTAATAATATTGTCGATATTACTAATTACATTATGTTAGATTATGGTCAACCATTACATGCTTACGATTACGACAAATTGGGCTCCAAAAAATTAACCGTGCGCCTAGCGGCTGCGGGAGAATCTTTTACAGCGTTAAATGAAAAACAATATGATTTAACGGATCAAGATATTGTGATTTCTAATGACGAACAAGCCGTTGGTTTAGCTGGAGTTATGGGTGGTTTGGCTACTTCGGTGACTGAGCAAACCCACACAGTAGTTTTAGAATCAGCCGTGTTTAACCCTACGAAAATCCGCAAAACTGCGCAGCGTCATAATTTACGAACGGATGCTTCGGCTCGCTTTGAAAAAGGGGTGGATCTATCCGCCATTGCTGAAGCATTAGATATGGCAGCGCAATTAGTGCAACAATTAGCTGACGGAACAGTATTAAAAGACCAAGTAGTTGGTAGTCAATCAGTTTTGAAGCCAACGGTAGTCAAAATAACCACGGATCGGATTAATCATGCTTTGGGGACGGAAATTTCACAAGCGGAAATTATTGCGATTTTTGAACGGTTAGGCTTTGAGGTAGAGGTTAAAGATTCAGAGTTAATTGTCACGGTACCATTACGTCGGTGGGATATTTTTATTGATTCAGATTTAATTGAAGAAGTGGCTCGAATTTATGGTTTCGATAAAATTCCGAGCACTTTACCAGCAGTTACCCAAACGATTGGTGGCTATACCCCTAGACAAAAATTCATTCGCCAAAGTCGGCAAACTTTGCGGTCATTGGGTTATGATGAAGCCATCAGTTATTCTTTGACCACTCAAGAAAAAGCGGCAGCCTTCTGCTTGAAGCCCGCAGTGTTAACCAAAGTTGATTGGCCAATGACCCAAGATCATGAGTATTTACGGGCCAACTTAGTTAGCGGTTTGTTAGATGATTTAGCTTATAATGCTGCGCGTAAGCAAACGAATGTAGCCTTGTTTGAGCAAGGACGTGTGTTCTTGAAGAATGACGCAAACGTAGTGCGGCCTAAGGAAGTCGAAATGATTGCCGGGGCTTATAGTGGGCAAGTAATCCAGGATAGTTGGGATCAAACGGCCCGCGATGTTAATTTTTATGACATTAAAGGTGATGTGGAGCGCTTATTACAAAGTTTCCAAAGAAAAGCCACGATTGTTTACCAAGCCACGAGTGCGATTAAGCAATTGCATCCTGGACAAACAGCAGTTATTTTAATGGATCAACAGCCGGTTGGGTTTATCGGTACGCTACATCCAACTTTAGCCAAAAAATTACGCTTAGCGCCAACGGTAGTTTTCCAAATTGATTTGGAAAAAGTCATGGCCTATCCTAAAGCTTCCGAAATTTATGTTCCAGCTGGTAAGTATCCTGCAATTAGTCGTGATATTGCGGTAATTGTTCCAGAAGTTATTACTAATGAAGCGTTAGAATTAGCTATTCAAAAAGCGGCTGGTAAATATTTGGCTGATATTAAACTATTTGATGTTTATGCAGGTAAGGGCATTGCTGCGGGTCATAAGTCATTGGCTTATAATTTGACTTTCCAAAATCCGCAAGCTACATTAACAGACGATGAAGTTAATCAGGATTTTGCTAATGTGCAACAAGCTTTAATTGATTTGTTTAACGCACAAATTCGTTAAAAAATCCAGCATTTAAGAAAAAGTTGTGTATAATTAACAGTTGAGATTAAATGTTGGAGGAACCATTCTTGACTAAGTCAGATAAAAATCGTAGTCAGTATCGTGATGATCAGGAATCTATTCGTCACAAAAAGCAAGTGCGCGAGTCTGAACAAAGAGTAGTTAACCATATTGTTTATTGGATTGTTGGTATTTTGGCAATTCTGATTTTAACGTTTGGTGTTTTAGGCTATAATTATGTGCAAGAATCACTGCAGCCTTATAACCACAAGGATCATCAGGCTGTAGAAGTGAAAATTCCGATTGGATCTTCTAATAAAGAAATTGCTTCAAAGTTGCAGAATAAACATATTATTCGTAGCGCGACAATTTTTAATTATTATGTTAAATCCCATAATTATACCGACTTTCAAGCCGGTTACTATACGTTTAAACCGTCAATGACGTTGACTCAAATTGTTGCTCGTTTGCAAAAGGGTGGTAGTTTAGATCAAGTTGGTCAACCCGGTAATACAGTGCTAGTGCGCGAAGGGGTGACCATTGATCAGATTGGTAGTGTGATTGCGAAAAAGACGCCGTACTCAAAGGCTGATTTTCTGCATTTGATGAAAGATCAAGCCTTTATGAAGCAATTAGAGCAAAAGTATCCGAAATTGTTGGCTTCTTCTTTACAGTCTAAGCGTGTTCGTTATCACTTAGAAGGCTATTTGTTCCCAGCAACTTATCCTTATTATTCCGGGACATCTTTGAAACGACTAGTGAGCGAAATGGTTGGTAAAACTAATCAAGAACTTGCACCTTATTATGAGCAAATTAAGGCTAAAAATCTGACCGTGCAACAACTGTTAACTTTAGCTTCTCTAACAGAACGCGAAGGGGTAACAAATATTGATCGCCGCAAGATTTCGGGCGTGTTCTTTAATCGTTTAGATGCAAATATGCCACTACAATCGGATATTTCCGTTATGTACGCTTTAAACAAGCATAAACACAGTTTGACAAATAAAGATACGAGTGTAAAATCGCCTTATAACCTTTACAAGAATAAAGGTTTTGGGCCTGGTCCATTTAACTCACCTAGTTTAGGCTCGATCCAAGCAGTTTTGAATCCTGCTGATCGTGATAAAGGGTATCTCTATTTTGTAGCTAATTTGAAGACTGGTAAAGTTTACTATTCAACAAATTACTCGCAACATTTGGATACCAATTCAAAAATTGGTCAATAATTTAGTGGACTGACGCAAAGTCAGTCCCTTTTGATAAGGAGAAATAAATGACTGCAGGTAACAAGCCGTTAATTATTGGAGTTAGTGGAGGCTCTGGAAGTGGTAAAACCACTATTGCCCAACGCTTAATCACAGAATTACCACAAGAATCAATTGCTTTATTACAAATGGATTCTTATTATAAACAACTAGACTTACCTTATGAACAGCGTAAACAACAAAATTTTGATCATCCGTTATCATTTGATACGGACTTATTAGTTGCTGATTTAAAGAAATTGCGGGCTTTTCAAAGTATTGAGGTGCCAATTTATGATTTTGTCGATAGTAATCGAACGAATCGCACGCGGCACCAAGAACCTGCCGATGTCATTGTTCTAGAAGGAATCTTGACTTTATATGAAAAAGATTTACGTGATCTGATGGACATTAAGGTTTTTGTTGATACTGATGATGATATTCGCTTAATTCGGCGTATTAAGCGGGATGTCGAAGAACGGGGCTATACTTTAGATACGGTGTTTACCCAGTACTTGGATCATGTGCGTCCAATGTATCAACAATTTATCGAACCCACCAAGCGTTTTGCTAATGTGATTATTCCTGAAGGTGGCGCCAATGAAGTGGCAATTGATTTATTAACTTCCAAAATTAAGTATCTTTTGCATCAAAAACGACAACAGCAGTGAACTTTGTTGTCTAATCAATCTTAAATGAGGTGTTAGTTGTGGCTGAACAAAGATATCCAATGACAGCTGAAGGTAAAAAGAAATTAGAACAAGAACTGGAAGATTTAAAATTAAAAAAGCGTCCGGAAATTATTGAACGTATTAAAATTGCTCGTGGTTTTGGGGACTTATCTGAAAACTCAGAGTATTCTTCTGCTAAAGATGAACAAAGTGTTGTGGAATCACGTATCTCTGAAATTAATACCATGTTGCAGTACGCCGATGTAGTAGATGTTAGTCAAGTTGATGCGAATGAAGTTTCGGTCGGCAAAACGGTGACTTTTCAAGAAGATGATGATGATCCGGAAACCTATCAAATTGTTGGTGCCGCTGAATCTGACCCAATGCAGGGTAAGATTAGTAATGACTCACCAATTGCCAAGTCTTTATTAGGCAAAAAAGTTGGCGATGATGTGGTTATTGAAACACCAGGTGGCTCTTTCACTGTGAAAATTACAGCTGTCGAAAACTAATTGCTAGCGTTAAAGAGGAGCATAGGTTATCATAATAATGGTGATGAAGATGAAATTTATGATAACGCCCCAGGCACATCAATGGTATCAAGATAACTTGGACTTAAAACCAGGTGATGGGTTACATTTTTATGGCAAAGTTTACGGTAAGACCAATGTGCATCAGGGTTTTTCGCTAGCTTTTATTAAAGAAAAACCACATGATGAATATTACTCTTTAACAAATCAAGAGATCACATATTTCTTCACGGATAATGATGTTTGGTTTTTTAAGGATTTAGACTTGCAAATTGATTATGACCCACAAATTGATAGTCCAGTTTATACTTTTGTGGCTGCGGATTAAAAAGTAGTTTACTGATAAATTGTTGTCAGGTAAGCTGCTTTTTTTGATATAATAATTCAGTAACGTCAAATTGAGGAGAACTATTATTTTGAAATTTTTTCAACGATTAAATCGATCAAAATCAACACAATCAATTTTGCCTTTTCGGTTGAATGTGCTGTTATTGATTGTCTTTGCCTTATTTGCTTTATTAATCGGGCAATTAGCTTATCTACAATTATTAAATGGCAATAAATTTCAAGCGGAAGTTGACCGTTCGGATAAGACCATTATTAACGGTGACGTCCCACGGGGCTTGATCTATGATTCTAAGGGACGCTTGATTGTTGATAATCAAGCCAGCAGTGCGATTACTTATACAAGAAGTTCTTCGGTTAAGACTGCTGATATGTTACAAATTGCCAATCGTTTGCAAAAATTTATCACTATTGATGATGCCAAGTTGACGCCACGAGACAAAGCTGATTATTATTTGGCTAATACGAAAAACTATAATCGCGTCTTAAAAGTAGTTAATAAGGGACTAAGTGATGAAAAAGTTCAAGAACAAAGTCAAAGCCAGCAATATAATAAGGCTGTGAATTATGTTAAAAAAATGCATCTTAATTTAACTTGGGCTCAACAACAAGCAGCCAGCATTTTTCAACGAATGAGTTCGGCCTATCAATATTCAACGGTGTATATTAAGAGTTATAATGCGACACCTAAAGAAGTTGCGGAAGTTAGTGAGCACCAAATTGAATTACCCGGAGTGCAAGTCGGTATTGATTCGCAACGTTCCTATCCAATGGGCGATTCGATGACGAGTATCATTGGGCAAGTTTCCACGGAAAAACAAGGTTTGCCGGATAGCCAGGTTAATGAATTGTTGGCCCAGGGCTATTCCCGTAATGATCGTGTGGGAACTAGTTATTTAGAGCAAGAATATGAACCCATCTTAAAGGGTAGTAAGTCACAAACGCAGATTGCGGTGAGTCCAAATAATAAATTAACGGATTCGGTCCAAAAGTATGCGGGAGCCAAGGGCGATAATCTTAATTTGACAATTGATGCTGATTATCAAAAGAAGGTCGATGCTGCTTTACGTAGTACCTTTGCGTCCGCCCAAGCAAATGGTGTTGCACAGTATTCCGATGGGGCTTATGCGGTGGCAATGAATCCCAAAACGGGGGCTATTTTGGCCATGTCAGGAGTACACTATAATCCTAAAACGGACAAATTGTCGGACGATTCGTTGGGTGTGATTAATCGGACTTTTGTTATGGGGTCAGCAGTCAAGGGTGCGACGGTTTTGGGCGGCTTGATGAGTAATGCGATTACGCCTGATAATAATGTTTTATCAGACGATCCCATTTATTTACCAAGTACACCAGTTAAAAAATCCGTGTATCCAGTAGGAACCTTTGGTGCCCTTGGCGCTGAACAAGCGCTCGAAGTGTCTTCGAACATTTATATGATGCGCTTAACGATGCGTGAAGGTCATGCCAAGTATGTGCCCAATAGTTACATTCATATTGATCAAGATATTTTTCAAAAAATGCGAGCTAACTTTAACCAATTTGGCTTAGGTGTGAAAACTGGAATTGATTTGCCTGGTGAAGCTAGTGGGATTGAAGGTCCAAGTAAGTCGGGCGGTTTAGTGAAAGTTGGTTCAGCTTTAGATGAATCATACGGTAACTACGATGCTTATACGTTAATGCAGATGGCCCAATACGTTTCCACGATTGCTAATGGCGGTTATCGGATGCGTCCTTATGTGGTCGGTTCGATCCAAAAAACCAATCGGGATGGCTCTAAAGGTGCGGTCGTGCACACAACGCAACCACAAGCGTTAAATCGCGTTGGTTTTACCAGCAGTCAATTAAATGTTGTGCAAACTGGTTTCTATAATGTTGTTCATGGCTCCGGTGGTTGGACGACAGCGAAGCCATTAGGGAATGTAACACCGTCGATTTCTGCTAAAACGGGAACCGCACAGTCCTTTTATTATGATGCCGAGCATCCGAATAATCCTAATCCGCCACAAACTATTACGTTAAGTATGGTTGGCTATGCGCCATCTAATAATCCACAAATCGCCTTTGCCGTTGTTTTCCCTAATTTGAGTAGTGAAAAAGGCGACTATAACTTAGATTTAGTGCGCAGTATGGTGACGAGTTATTTCGGGACGAACGCGAAAGATTCCCAGTAAAACCCTGGTCAAATTAGTAACTAAGTGGTATCATAAGAGAGTCGTTTAGCAAATGTAGACAAAAGGAGTTCATGAATTATGCGCGTAAATATTACACTTGAATGTACTGAATGTCACGAACGCAATTATTTAACTAGCAAGAATAAGCGGAACAATCCTGATCGCTTGGAATTAAAGAAATATTGCCCTCGTGAACGTAAAACAACTTTACATCGGGAAACTAAGTAAAACAACAGCAGGTTTAACCTGTTGTTTTTTCTTTTTGAGAATTGTAATCGCTATCTAATTAGAATAATTAAATTATTGTGCTCATTCTATGCTAAACTATTGATAGTCTGGAAATAATAAATGAGGTAACTATCTTGAAACCAAATTGGCGGCAGCTTACATGGGCAACTTATGGTCTACTGACTGTGCAGATTGGTGTTTTTTTATGGGAAACATTCAATGGTGGAAGCTTTAATACGCAAACTCTGATCAGTGCGGGAGCACGGTTTAACGGTCTCATTGCCCAAGGCCAATGGTGGCGTTTGCTAACGCCCATTTTTGTCCATATCGGCTGGTCACATTTAATTATTAATTCGTTAACACTCTATTTTGTAGGGGTTCAGTTAGAACGCCTCTATGGTTCAGGACGTTTTTTAATAATGTACTTAGTGAGTGGAATTGGTGGCAATTTATTTGGTTGGGCCTTTGGTAATGCTAATGCTCTAGCTGCAGGTGCTAGTACGAGTTTATTTGGTTTGTTTGGGATTTTTGCAGCCTTGGGCTTTATTTTTGCCAATAATCCGGCTGTGAAATCGTGGTCCAAACAATTTATCGTTTTAATTGTTTTGAATTTAATTACGGATCTGTTCATGGGGCAAATTGATCTTTGGGGTCATATCGGCGGCGTGATTAGTGGTATTTTATTAGCTGGATTGATCCCCGTGCCTCATCAGACCAGTGGTTTAGCACTCAGTAAAAGATTATTTTGTGGTGGATTGTTAGTTATTTTGGCCCTTGGTTTGAGCTATTTAGGAGTGCAACGCGGATGAAGGAAACGAATATTCAAACACTGTACGATGTGCAACAAGTGTTAAAACGTTTTGGCATCTATGTCTATGTTGGTAAACGGATTTGGGATATTGAGTTAATGGCAATTGAATTGGATCGCTTATACCATGAACAAGTAATTGATCAACCAACTTTCATTACTTGTAAAGCAGTTTTACATCGGGAACATCGAATTGAAGAAGGGAAAGGCTAATATGATTGATCAAAAGGTAATTGGCGTGGATTTAGGTGGAACGACTATCAAGTTTGCTATCTTAACGCCACAAGGTGAGATTCAACAACGTTGGAGTATTCAGACCGATATTTTGAATGATGGTAATAATATTATTCCGAGTATTAGTGCTTCCATTAATGAGCATTTGCAGTTATATCAAATGTCTGCTGACCAATTTTTAGGAATTGGCATTGGTACGCCGGGTAGTGTCAATTATGAGACTGGTCAAGTTGATAGTGCGTTTAACTTAAATTGGGACCGTCCCATGCCGTTAAAGGAACAGCTGGAACGGGAAACGGACTTAAAAGTCGTTGTTGAAAATGATGCTAATGTGGCAGCTTTAGGCGAACGGTGGCAAGGAGCAGGCGATAATGCAGCTGACGTGGCGTTTGTTACTTTAGGAACTGGTGTTGGCGGCGGCATGATCGTTAATAACCAAATCGTGCATGGTGTTGGTGGCGCCGCTGGTGAAATTGGTCACCTAACAATTGATCCGAACGGCTTTTTATGTACTTGTGGTAAAAAAGGTTGCTTGGAAACTGTGGCTTCCGCCACGGGAATTGTGCGCACGGCGCAAAAGTTATCACAAGAGTATGCGGGGCCTGCGCAGTTAAAAGCTTTAATTGATGATGGGCAAATGATTTCTTCTAAAGATGTTTTTGATTTAGCCCAGAAAGCGGACCCCTTGGCACAAATGGTTGTCCACCAAGTGTGTGAACAACTGGGATTAGCTTTGGCCAATGTTGCAATGACGTTAAATCCCAAGTATATTATTATTGGCGGTGGTGTTTCTAATGCCGGTAATTATTTATTAGAACAAGTGCAAGCTGCTTATGAACGGTTTGTTTTTCCGGCTGTTAAAAGGACTACTTCATTACGGTTAGCTACTTTAGGTAATGAAGCTGGGGTTATTGGTGCGGCATCGTTAGTTGTGCAACCACATTAGTTTAATTAATGTGTGCTTGTAACAACATTATTAGTATTTAATCATAATTATTGTGTGAGGTGTAGATGTGTCGTTTTTAAATTCATTACTGTTAGTTATTGTTGTTATTGCTCTATATTATGGAATCTCATGGTTGTATTATTGGTTGCGCGCCCGACAATTAGGTGGTGCCTTGGAAGAAGAAGAGTTTGAAGCCACTATGCGTAAAGCACAGCTGATTGATTTGCGTGAAAAAAAATATTTTGATTCAGGACATATCTTGGGAGCGCGCAATCTACCTTATACACAGTTAAAAATGTTAATTTCAGAATTACGTCCCGATTTACCAGTTTATCTTTATGAACAAGGAAACACGTTAAGCATTCGGGCGGCTATTAAACTTAAGAAACAAGGTTTCAGTAATGTTAAATGGTTGAAACATGGTTTTAATGAATGGAATGGCAAAACCAAAAAGACTACGAAGTTGTAATAGTTTTAGGTTGATACTTAAGCCAGGAGGTTCAGATTAGCTTTTGTCTAGGATAAAAAAATAAAGCTGGTACAAAAAAATGCTCGTATTGCTACGAACATTTTTTCTTTATAATAGTTCCTTTTTAACTAATATGGGCAGAATGTGCTTTGCGGTTGGCTTTACGCCGGTTTTCATCAATTCGATCTTCTGCTTGATCGATCGGTTGGATAACTTTATGATGATAAGTTAATGCTGAACCCACCACGGCTCCTGCAGTGGCTAAGGAACCAATTATAATACCTGGAACGATACCTTTTCTTTTCATCAGCTTGACCTCCTTTTATCTACTCTTAATTATTAACAAACTCTGTTGCAATTTCAACTAAAATTCCTGATTAATTTTGGAGACCAAGGAGTAATAATGGTTCAAAAAGCAATCGTCATTGTCGGTCCTACTGCGGTGGGGAAAACTGATCTGAGTTTACAGTTAGCCCACCAAGTTCATGGTGAGATTATTTCTGGTGATTCGATGCAAATTTATCGGCATTTGGATATCGGTACCGCTAAAATTTTACCAGAGCAACAGCAGGGAATTCCGCATCATTTATTGAATATTCGTGATGTGCAACAAAGTTACACGGTTTACGAGTTTCAACAAGCTGCTCAACAGTTAATTACTGAAATAAATCAACGGCAGCATGTTCCAGTGGTGGTAGGCGGAACTGGTTTTTATATTAAAGCCTTGACACAGAACTTACAATTGGGAGGAGCAGCGAGTCGGGAGCAGTCTTTGAAGATTAGACAGCATTATGAGCAACTACTAGCGCGTTTTGGAGCTACATATTTGTGGGACTTGTTGGCACAACGAGATCGACTGGCTGCCAAACAAATTGCTCCGGCTAATACTCGTAGAGTCATCCGCGCTTTGGAGGTTTATGATTTAACTGGGCATCAGTTTAGTCAGCAACAGCAAGCAGCTGTGCCACAACGCTTTTTAATTATTGGCTTGACGACGGCCCGTCCGGTTTTGTATCAACGAATTAATCATCGGGTTGATTTGATGGTTGAGCAAGGTTTAGAACAAGAAGCTGACTGGTTGTATCAACAACAAGAACAGGTGCCACAGGCGCAGGCCGCTATCGGTTATAAAGAATGGTTTTCTTATTTTCAAGGTGAAATTTCCCGACCAACGGCGATTGAGTTAATTAAGCGTAATTCACGGCGCTTTGCCAAACGCCAATTAACCTATTTTCGGCATCAATTAACGCTACAGTGGTACGATTTGTTGCAAAATCCACAACAAGTATCGGTGGTACAACAAGTAATACAACATTTTTTGGAGGAATGAGAATGAATTGGACAGAAGAATTACCACAAAAAGTTCAAAGCGCAATACAACAAGTTGATCAAAAAATTCAACCATATTTACAAGTCATTGATCAACGCATGGAAAATAACCAAGCCAAAGTTTTGCAGGCTTTTCAAGACCAACAAGTTGCTGAGAGTCATTTATTTGGTTCCACAGGGTACGGCAATAATGATGAAGGGCGCGAAGTCTTGGATGCTGTTTATGCGCAAGTTTTTCAGGCGCCAGCAGCTTTGGTGCGTCCGCAATTTGTTTCGGGTACGCATACGTTAGCAGTGGGGCTCTTTGGCTGCTTAAAGCCAGGGCAAAAGTTATTGTATATCACAGGTAAACCCTATGACACGTTGCAAGAAGTAGTGGGTTTAACGGGCAGTGGCGTTGGCAGTTTAAAAGAGTACGGTGTGCAATTTGATTATGTGACCTTAACTGCCGAGGGAAAAGTTGATTATCAAAAGTTGACGCAAAAGTTAACAACATTTCAACCGGATGTGGTTGCGATTCAACGCTCACGGGGTTACGATCCACGGCCGAGTTTTTTAGTTGCGGAAATTAAGGAAATGATTTCCTTTGTCAAACAACGTCTTCCAGAAGTAATTGTTTTTGTGGATAATTGTTATGGTGAATTTTCGGAAGAAATTGAACCTACGCAAGTCGGTGCCGATTTAATGGCGGGCTCTTTATTTAAAAATGCTGGTGCGGGCTTAGCAACGACAGGTGGTTATTTAGCGGGACGTGAAGATTTAATTGAACGCAGTGCTATTCGCTTAACTGCTCCGGGTATTGGGCGTCATGAGGGCGCCACGGGGAGTAATTTACGTTGGATGATTGAAGGCTTTTTCTTAGCACCACAAGCAACTGGTAATGCGATTAAAGGGGCGATTTTTGCGGCGGCCTTGCTAGAAGAATTAGGTTTTCAAGTGACCCCGCGCTTTGATGAACCGCGCACGGATTTGATTCAAACGATTATCTTAGGTAGCCCTGAGAAAATGGTCCAATTTGCGAAAGCGATTCAAAAATATTCACCGATTGATTCCTTTGTTGATCCAGTACCAAGTGCCATGGATGGCTATGAAGACCAAATTGTGATGGCCGCAGGAACTTTTGTGCAAGGATCAACGATTGAACTATCAGCTGATGGCCCTCTACGGCCACCGTATGCGATTTATTTACAAGGTGGTTTGACTTATGCGCATGCGAAGATTGCCATTGCGCATGCTTGTGCCGAAATTTTGTAATATTTTTAATAGATGTAAGCTTTGCTAACATGAAATGTTGACAAGGCTTTTTTTAATTGATAAGGTAGCTATATGTTCGAGGTTGTAAAGCATGAGTGAGAAAAGTATTCGGCGCAACTTAGCAGTATTAACGGTAGGCACAGTCACTAAGTTAACAGGATTAACACCACGACAGTTACGATACTATGAAGATTTTCAATTGGTTAAACCACAGCGAAGTGCGGGAAATCAAAGACAGTATTCGCTTAATGATGTTGATCGCTTGCTAGAAGTCAAAGATTATTTGTCTTCGGGGATGAATATGCACGAGGTGGTTCGTGTCCTAACTAAAAAGGAACCGGAAAATTATTGCTTATCTGCTACTGAGACAATGAGTGATTCAGCTGTCCGCAAAATCTTGTCACAGGAAATGTTACAAGTGGGTCGCTTGAATAACCAAGACTCGAATAATTCATTTTAATTAAGGAGACGATTGGTTTTATGGTGTCAAAGAAGTATACTGCTCAAGATATTCGCCAAATGGCAAAAGAAGAACATGTCGAATTTTTACGATTAATGTTTACAGATATTAACGGTATTTTAAAAAATGTGGAAATGCCAGTTGATCAATTGGATATGATTTTAGATAATAAGGCCACTTTAGATGGTTCTTCAATTGATGGCTTTGTGCGCATTGAAGAGAGTGATATGTTACTATATCCTGATTTGGACACTTGGTTAGTTTTCCCTTGGGGATCAGAACATGGTAAAGTAGCACGCTTAATTTGTGATGTTCATACGGCTGATGGCGAAGAGTTTGCTGGTGATCCACGCAATAACTTACGCCGCATTGTCCAAAAAATGCATGATATGGGCTTCACGAGTTTTAATATTGGACCAGAACCAGAGTTCTTCTTATTCAAATTAGATGATCAGGGCCAACCGACGTTGAACTTAAATGATAACGGCGGCTATTTTGATTTTGAACCGGTAGATTTAGGTGAAAATTGTCGGCGCGAAATTGTGCTGGAATTAGAAAAGATGGGCTTTGAAGTTGAGGCTAGTCACCATGAAGTTGCTCCTGGTCAACACGAAATTGATTTTAAATATGCTGATGCTATTGAAGCAGCAGATAACATTCAAACTTTTAAATTAGTTGTGCGTACCGTTGCCAGGAAACATGGCTTACATGCCACCTTCATGCCAAAACCACTTGAAGGCATTAATGGTTCCGGTATGCATATTAATATGTCTTTGTTTAATCAAGATGGTAATGCCTTTTACGATCCAAGTACGCAAAATCAATTGTCACAAACTGCAATGTATTTCTTAGGTGGCTTGTTGCAACATGCCCAAGCACTAACAGCGATTAATAATCCAACAGTTAATTCCTACAAACGCTTGGTTCCTGGTTTTGAGGCCCCAGTTTATATTGCTTGGTCTGGAAAGAATCGTTCACCATTAATCCGGGTACCAATGGCTCGTGGTAATGGAACTCGCTTAGAAATGCGGAGTGTTGATCCAACAGCTAATCCGTATTTAGCGATTGCTGCTATTTTGTATAGTGGTTTATCAGGTATTCAAAAGCAAACGACACCAGTTCCGCCAGTGAACCGTAATATCTACAAAATGACGGAAGCCGAGCGGCAGGATAATCAAATTTTTGATTTGCCATCAACTTTGCATAATGCAGTGAAGGCATTGAAAAAAGACCCAGTGGTTAAGCAATCAATGGGTGATCATTTATATAAGAGCTTTATTGATTCCCGTGAGTTAGAATGGGGCGCTTATCGCCAAACAGTTTCGCAATGGGAACGTGATCAATACCTGAAACGCTTTTAAATTTAATATTAAATCTCGAAAATGTCCGCAAAAGTGTTGCGGGCATTTTTTGCCTTTAAAATGAAGTCCAAAGCAGAATAATAGTTGACTTGGAGCCAGCTCTAAGGTTTAAACTATCATTAATTATAATTAAAGGAGAATGGCGTTTATGAAAACAACAATTTTTGTGAAACCAGGACACGTGGAAGTGCAAGAGGTACCCACACCTCAAGTTCAAGCGGATGATGATGTTTTAATCAAAGTTAAACGAGCTTGTGTTTGCGGTTCGGACTTGTGGAAATATCGCGGTTTAGATCCTCGGCCAGCCAATTCTGATAATACTGGTCATGAAGCTTTAGGCGTGGTGGAAGCTACGGGTAATGCTATTACGACTGTTAAACCTGGTGATTTTGTTATTGTGCCGTTTACGCATGGTTGTGGCCATTGCGCGGCTTGTTTAGCAGGTTATGATGCTAGTTGTCAAGTTAATCACGGGCAATTAAGAAACGGAATGCAGGGGCAATATATTTTAAGTCAGCACAGTGAATGGAATTTGATTAAAGTTCCAGGTAAATATGAAGATTACAGTGATGGAATGTTGAATTCCTTGTTAGCGTTGGCTGATGTCATGGCGACCGGTTATCATGCTGCCAAGAGTGCGCGGGTTAAACCGGGTGATAGCGCTGTGGTTGTTGGTGATGGTGCGGTCGGTTTATGCGGTGTGATTGCGGCCAAAATGCGGGGTGCTAAGCAGATTATTGCTATGAGTCGACATGAAGATCGGCAAAAATTAGCTCTAGAATTTGGCGCCACGGATATTGTGGCTGAACGTGGTGAGCAAGCTGTGGCGAAAGTGCTGGAATTAACCCATCAAACGGGAGCTGATGCTGTTTTAGAATGTGTGGGGACTAAATTATCCATGACGACAGCCATGCAAGTTGCGCGTCCCGGGGCAACTGTCGGCCGCGTTGGGGTACCACATGACGGTGATTTACAATTTTCTGATTATTTCTTTAGTAATGTTAATGTGGCTGGTGGTCCGGCATCCGTAACCACTTATGATAAACAATTCTTATTAAAAGCAGTCTTAGATGGGGATATTCATCCAGGAAAAGTGTTTACCAAGCGGTTTGATTTGGATCAAATTGATGCAGCTTATCAGGCAATGGATCAACGCCAAGCTATTAAATCATTAGTGATTGTTGATTAATTAAAGTCAGCTAATAAAAAAGGCAACTTTCAAGTTTGAAAGTTGCTTTTTTAGTCAATTAGTCAAGCAGAATTTATCTTTTTAAAGTATATTTGACGGCAGCCTTATATGTATCAATAGCTGTCCGTGAACGCTCCACACTTAATTTAGCTGGGGTATAATTTTGACTGACATAAGCGTAATAAATGATATTGACCAAAAACAGCTGAGTTTGCAGTGAATCGGTGGCAGCAATCCGCATACTACTTTCAATCGGATGCGAAGTTTGCAGCCCAATATCGGCATATTTAGTCAAAGTGTTTTTGCCAAAAGCCGTCATCGTGACGACAGGAATGTGCGATTTGCGGGCATACTGCGCCATGGCAATGGCTTCTGGTGATTCGCCTGAATTGGAAACTAGCCAGAGTAAACTATTTTGCTCGTTAGAGTTAACGACCAGTGGTAAAAATTGGTTAATATCATCGTTATAACTGGTGGCGATGCCAAGGCGTGCCCATTTCTGAGCAATATCTTGAGCCACTAAATTAGAAGCGCCGACACCAAAAACCATAATTTTTTGAGTTTTACTTAATTCTTCAACTAAGTTTAAGACTACTTTACTGCGAATCTGCTCAACGGTTTCTTTCAAAGAACGCTGTGTATCGTGTAAGAGTTTATTTTTAATGGAAAGAATACTTTCGTTTTCTTGAATATCAGCCTGAATAATTTGGTCAGCATCAACATCTTGTGAGAGATCATAGGCTAATTGTAATTTTAACTGATTATAATTGTCGAAGCTTAGATTTCGAGCAAAGCGGCTGACAGTAGCGGGACTAGTCTGTGCGACTTGCGCAAAGTCGTGCACATTCATCGTGATGACTTCTTGGGGAAATTGTTTTAAATAATCAGCTAATCGGCGTTCAGATTTAGACAGTTTAGAATAAATTCCATCAATATTTCTTTGGACACTCATAATGTTCCCCCTAATTTAAAATTGCTTGCACTGTTTTGGCAATCCGCCCCTCGTTAGCTTTGAGCGCTTTTAAGGCAGCCATTTCATCTAAGCCAGTTAAGATCATGACAATAGCCACTTTAGGGCGATGGTGCGCCTGTTCAAAGGTCTGGATGGCGGTTTCTTGGTCGCAGTCAGTAGCTTCGCAGATAATTCTTTGAGCGCGATCGACTAACTTTTCATTGGTTGGTTGGACGTCAACCATTAAGTTGCCATAAACTTTGCCCGCTTCAATCATGGCCGTGGTTGAAATCATATTTAAAACCAATTTTTGGGCAGTGCCCGCTTTCATTCTGGTGGAGCCGGTGATGACTTCTGGTCCGGTGACCACTTCAATGGGAAAGTCGGCATGTTGACTAATGACTGCATCGGGATTACAGGATAGAGATCCAGTTTGAGCACCGATTTGCCGGGCATAATCCAATCCGCCAATGACATATGGCGTGCGACCTGAAGCAGCGATTCCTAAATAAAAGTCTTTCGGTCCAAAGTTTCGCTCAATTAAATCTTGTCGCCCCAGTTCGGGATTGTCTTCGGCACCTTCAACCGCTGTTAACATAGCTTTTTGTCCGCCAGCGATCATCGCCTGAAAAACAGTCGGTGCTACTCCATAAGTCGGGACAGTTTCGGCTGCATCTAAAACGCCTAAGCGTCCGCTAGTACCGGCCCCCGCATAAAAGACGTGCCCGCCTTGGGTAAGGCTTGTTTTGATAGCAGTGACTACTTGGACTATTTGTTGGAGAGTTTCCGGTTGACCGATGATGCTGGGAACCGTTTGGTCTTCTTGGTTAATTAACTGTAAGATTTCATAGGTTGAAAGTTGGTCAATATTAGTTGTTTTTTGATTACGTTGTTCAGTTGGTTTCAATTAAAATTTTTGCCCTTTCACATAAATAATGAAAATGGATATCAAATATTATTTCATCAGATTGAAATTATATTTCATTCAGTTATAATTTAACTGAAATCGTTAACTAAGTCAAATACAAATAGCCAGAACAAAAAGTTTTTAGATTATTTTATAATTTTGTAATAATTTTATAGTATTTTGAATTATAATGAAGGAGAACATTCCAAATGTTAGGTTTTTCAGTTTATTTGTCCCAGCCATTGGATGCCCGAGTGCAACATTATCTGCAAACGATGGCTCAAATTGGTTTTCAAGGTGTATTTACTTCATTAAATTTACCGGAGGATGATGCTGCCGTTTTGGCCCAGCGCTTACAACAATTAGCTAGTTGGTGTCAGCAAAATAATCTGGCTTTAATGGTAGACTTATCTGATTTTGCATTAAAACGCTTAGGTTGGTCGCTAGCAGATCCGCACAGTTTACAAAAACTGGGTTTAACGGGAATTCGTGTTGACGCGGGATTAACTTGGCGCCAAGTCGCTTGGCTGAGTCATTATTTCACTGTGGCTGTGAATGCTAGTACCTTTAATGAGGCCGATTATCAGGCCTTGTGTGCAAATAATGCTGATTTGGCGAATATTGAGGCGTGGCATAATTATTATCCGCGTCCCGAAACCGGCTTGGGTATTGCATGGTATCAGCATCAGAACCAATTCTTACAGAACTTAGGTTTAAAGACAATGGGCTTTATTGCCGGAGACGGTAGTTTGCGTGGCCCTTTGTATCAACATTTACCAACGTTGGAAGCACAGCGTGAACAATTACCGTTAGCCAGCTTTTTACAAATACGGCAATTAGCGACTGATCATGTTTATATTGGTGATAACTCGTTGAGTGCTTTGAGTCAGGCAATGTTTGCGGCGTATTTAAAAGAGCAAGTCGTTGAATTATATTTTGCCGATTTACCACCTGTTTTGCAAAAAACATCCTGGCATAATCGTCCAGATGTTGCTCAACAGGTAGTTCGTCTGCAAGAAAGTCGACAACGGCAATTACTTAGTTGTGCTGTACAACAAGTCGCTCAGCGTCCGCGCGGAACATTGACCTGTGATAATGAGCGGTATCAGCGGTATGCTGGCGAATTACAAATAACAAAATGTGACTTGCCCGAAAATCCAGCGGTGAATGTGATTGCCCATTTGATACCAGCGCAATTAGACTTGTTGCCATACATTGGCGCAAACCAAAAACTACAGTTGCTAGCCGCAACTGTGAACTAAACTTTAGGAGGAGAAACCCATGGCGAAAGATAACTATCAAGCAATTGGTCAAGGTATTTATGACCACGTTGGCGGTCCAAATAATGTTGTTAAATTAATTCATTGTATGACAAGAGTCCGTTTAACAATTCGTGATGAAGCTCAAGTAGATTTAGAAGGGCTAAAGAAAGTTCCAGGAGTGTTGGGAGTTGTTCAAGAAGACACTCTGCAAGTAATTGTTGGTCCTGGTACTGTTAATAAAGTGGCGCAAGCTATGGTTGATCAAGTAGGGGTCAAATTAGGAGATCCTTTTCCGCAGACAGCGGCTAAGTTTGATGGTAAAAGTGCAGTTGAAGCTAAGGCTGCGCAGGTACATGCTGAGCATAAGGCGCAACAAAAGCAGACTTGGTGGCGTAAAGCCCTAAAACATATTAGTGCCATTTTTATTCCATTAATTCCAGCCTTTGTTGGTGCGGGGTTAATCTCGGGCATTGCGGGGATTTTAGGTAATCTGCAAGTTGCAGGCACTTTGAATCAGCAATGGACGCCGTTTATTACAGTTCTAAAAGTAATTAATAGTGGTTTATTTACTTATCTAAATATTTATATTGGCATTAATGCAGCGCAAGAGTTTGGTGCCACTCCGGGTTTAGGTGGGATCTTGGGCGGTCTAATTTATTTACCAGGAGTTGTCGCACCGATTACCTTACCGAATATTTTTACCGGTAAAGCCTTAGTAGCTGGTTCCGGCGGGGTACTTGGTGTGTTATTTGCTGTTTGGGTCATGGCTTATTTAGAAAAATGGTTGCATAAATGGATTCCGGATGCCGTAGATATTATCTTTACGCCGTTTTTAACCTTATTGGTGATGGGCTGTTTCACGATCTTTTTAATTATGCCCGCAGCCGGCTGGTTATCAGCATCGCTTGTCGGGGGCATTAATTGGATCTTGAAAGTCGGCGGTGCTTTTGCTGGTTTTGTATTAGGCGCCGTCTTCTTACCAATGGTTATGTTAGGTCTACACCAAATTTTGACGCCGATTCATTTGGAAATGATTAAAAATACCGGTTCCACGCCACTATTGCCGATTTTAGCCATGGCCGGTGCCGGGCAAGTCGGTAGTGCCATTGCATTATGGATCAAATGCCGAAAAAACAAACAGTTAACAGGAATGATTAAAGGTGCTTTGCCTGTGGGAATTCTTGGTGTGGGCGAACCGCTGATTTATGGTGTGTCATTACCATTAGGGCGACCGTTTATTACTGCCTGTATCGGTGGTGGAATTGGTGGCGCAGTGATTGGGGCGTTTCATGTGGGTGCAACGTCCATCGGTCCTTCTGGTGTGGCTTTAATTCCGTTAATTGCGCATGGCAAATGGTTACAATATATTCTTGGATTATTAGCAGCATATCTTGGTGGTTTTGTGATGACCTATTTCTTTGGTGTTCCTAAGACAGCGATGGCCGCCACCAATGTTGATGGTAGTTTAGTTACTGAGGCAGACACTGCAGAAGCCAAAGAACAATCGAGTGCACCCACAGCAGTAGAACAAGCTTTGGCGCTGCAACCTCAAGTAGGCGCAGTTAGTCAACTGGTCGCACCAGTGGCTGGTGAATTATTAGCTTTAAGTGATGTCCATGATGATGTCTTTTCACAAAAATTATTAGGTGATGGCTTTGCTTTAGAACCGACGCAAGCACAGATTGTGGCACCGGCCACAGGAACTTTAGTTAGTTTGACGGAAACTAAACATGCATTTACTTTAAAATCCGAAACGGGACTAGAAATTTTGGTCCATTTAGGCATTGATACCGTAGAATTAGGTGGTCAACCCTTCGAATTCACGGTTAAAGCCGGGCAACAAGTGCAAGCAGGACAAGAATTAGGAACAATGGACTTAGCGCAAATCAAAGCGGCTAACAAAGAAGCAACAGTGATGACCGTAATTACCAATATGGCTGCGGTGCAAGAGTTAAGTGAACTATCTTTTAATCAAGTCACTGCTGGTCAAGCCGTGCTACAAGTTAAAAATAAGTAAAATAATAGATACAATTGAACAATAAAAAAGCGGACTGCATCAAGTTAGTCCGTTTTTTTTTGTTTAAATAAGACTTGAATTCTTGTTGAATCATACTTTTTAAATACTTGGGAATGCCAAAATAAGCAATAAAGGCGGTGGCATTCAGTTGTTCAGCCGTCAGTAGCTGATCATAAATTGGGAGGATTAATCTGACAGCAGTAGTGTCTGCCTCTAATTCCATGACCTTTTTATAGCAAGAATGGTAGAGTGCGGCATAATTATTGTGATGACAAAAAATATGTCCCATTTCATGAGCTAGTTGAAAGGGAATTTCACGTTGGTTTGGCCAATTAGCATTTAAGGCAATTCGCTTCGTTGCGGGATAAGAGCAGGGTGCCGTTTGCGGAGCTAATGAAAAAGAATGCACTACGATTTGATTCATAGTCGCAATGTTCAATAAATAGTCAAAGATTTGATCATGCAGAGAAAACCATCGCCTTTAGATTATTAATGATTATTGTTTAGATGTAATTCCTTGCAAGAATCTTCGTAAAACTCTCATATCTTCTGAACTTATGGTTTTTCCCTTATAAGTAAATGTTAGATTATTGTCTGCTAAATCTACTGATTGAATGCTTGTATCTTTCTTAGATGAAAGTGTGAGAGTGTCTATAGAAACACCTAAAACCCTAGAAATTAGTTGTAATGTATTTAAATCAGGTGTGGTATAGTCACGCTCATAGTTAGAAATTACTTGGGCTGATTGTACTACTAAACTTCCCAATTGACCTTGGGTTAAATTCTTTTGTTTGCGATACTTTCTGATATTTTCACCAATAGTTGCCAAAATGTATACTCCTTATTGATTGTAATATATCAAAAGTAACGGTTATTGTTATTATACTAACGCAAATATTGAAAAAAGTATTTACAATAACAAAATGCGTTAGTATAATGATTTTAGATTAAGAAAATCAACAATATGTAAGTAAGGTTATTGATTGTTACTCATTTTGTCCACCTTTTAAAAAGCGAAACATGACGTCTAAATCAGCTTGAGGAATGATCTTACCTTCATAGGTCATCACGACATTATCGTCAGTAATATCAATATCTTGTTTACAAGGTACGATTTGTTTGAGGTTGGATTTTCCCAGTAAGTAATCAGTAGAAACATTAAAGAAGCCAGCAATTTGATTGATTTTTTTGATCGACGGTTCGCGCGTTTCACGTTCCCAAGTACCAATCGTTTTGCCAGAAACATCTAGCTGGGAGCCCAATTCTTCTTGTGTATAGTTCTTTTCTTTGCGTAAAGTTCTTAATCTTTCACCAAACATAATAATTAACCTCGTATTAAGAAATTACTACAATAAGTAGTAAAATTAAACGCACAGAACGTAGTATTATACATTGACAAGCTACTTTTTGTAGCATAAGATTGTTCTTGTAACTACTCAGTGTAGTTTTAAGGTGGTGATGAGAAATGAATAAATTAAAAGATATTCGAAGGGAGCGTGGTTGGACTCAAAGTTATTTAGCCGAACAATTGCATGTTTCGCAAAAAACGATCAGTGCTTGGGAGCGGGACTTTCGTATTCCTCCGGCCGCAAAAATGCAGCAGTTAGAAGATCTTAGCCAAGTACCTAAAGAACAAATTTTTAGTTCGGCGTTTAATTATAAAGGTGATTTAAAGGTTAGTGAAAACAATTACTAGCAAAAAGGATTAAGATAAAATTTTTAATCTATGGCCTGAAAGATGTGACAAATACATAACAACATCTCGAATAGACTATCAAATTTAAATAGTAATTGGTTTTAATAAATGAAAGCGATAATATTTAAAAGGAGATCAGTTTCATGAGAAAAAGTAAGAAATTATTGTTAACGTCAATGACAGCGCTAGCATTAGCCGGCGTCGGGGTTGGCACAGTTGGGACTTCAGTTAATTTAAACACGATTCATGCTGATAGATTAGTAGCAGCAGCAGGAGGTAGATCTACGCCTAATAATTCAGTTTCTTTTAACAATATTAACTCAGCTTATCCTGATTTTGATCGGGCTTATCCTAAAGCTTCGAATGAATTGGTCGATAATCAAAAAATTGATACTAGGAATACTATAAATTTTGTATCGGGAGTTTATGACAATGAAACACCCAATTTTGCACATTGTTTTGCTATTCCCCAAGGAACGATAACAGTTAATCAAGGAGAAACTAAAACTATAAAAGTTCCATCAGTTACAGGATTTACTCCATCAGTACAAAATGTTACTTTTACTAATTCTTCAGGTTTACAAGTCGAACAAGAACCAGAAGATGTTTATTATTATTCTAATTCTAATATGGATACTTCAAAAATTCCAAATAATATTACAAAGACTAGAGGAATCATTATCCTTGGCAAGGAAGAACCAATCTATAAAATTGTAAATCATACATTACAACCTACTAATGGAACTTTGGCAAAAAATTCTCAATGGATTTTCGATCAACATGCGTTAACATATAACCATCCATATAAGAATGGCAAGGACAGCTCATATAATACTGAGTATGTAAAAGTTGCACCTAATTCATGGGTAGAATTAGGTACAGATTCTCAATTCGGTTTGAAACCAATTAAGGAACATGGAATATTAAAGCTTTTAGTAGGAGGTTCTCCAGTAGCCGGTAATTTAGAAGGCGACGTTCTAAAACAGACTGTCACTCTCAATGGAGATAGCGAATGGAAATATACTGCCAAATATATAAGTAGAAATGGCGAAAAAGTTTTTTATCAGATTGCGCCTGATACTTTAGTTCCTGACTCTATAGTAGATATAGAAAAATAATTATTAAACCATATTGGAAAATAACTTAACACTAAAATGTCAAGACACTGGTTCTTGGCGTTTTTAGTATGCAGTTCTTTCAATTATATTTTTTAGAAAGGTGAGAACTTGAAATGAAACTAAAAACTTCATTATGTATAGCAGCTTTCTTAGCACTGGGTATTGGGAGTCAGTATCAGACTTCAAAATTGCAAGCTGATGACTATCATTATCCGGTAGCAACAGTAAAAAATTCAGCGCAATTATATAATATTGGTGGTCAGCCAATTAAGCAGTCGTTGGCTGCTAATACGGCTTGGCGGATCTTAGATATTCAAACGGTTAATGGTCAATCAATGTATGAAGTGGCTCAAAACATGTGGCTCCCCAGTTCAGAGAGTTCGAATAATTTTACGCCACAACATTATAATTACCATGTGGTGCGTGCCATTGCCCCCAAGAGTGGCTATGCGCCGTTATATGATAATCAACAAAAACTAATTGAAGCCCGTGTAGTGTTAGATTTTTCGGATTGGCGCGTTGGTAAAGTCAAAACCGTTGGTAATGTCACTTACTATCAAATTGATGGTAAGGAGTGGTTGAGTTCTAATGATGGGGTAGCTAACTTTACTGCTCCTAACCAGTCAGGGCAAACAGTAACTAATAACTTGGGCGCTGCTAATAATCAGCCAAGTAACAATGATACTAACGTCAATACGGCTACTGGTAGTGCTAGTGGTGGTTCAACAAGTAGTAATTCCACGAATAATTCTAATCCGACAACTTCGACGGGCAATGATAATCCAACCAATAGCAGTAATACGAGTCCTAGCAATAATAATGACAGTCAAACGTTAGATCCCAATAATTTGACTCAAGCACAATTGCTCGAATTGAATCAGTACGCACTAGATGTAATTAATGGTTACCGCCAAAATGTGGGGGTAAAACCTTGGATCTTAAATAATTCTGCGATGAGTTTTGCTAGTGATGTGGCCAAGCAATATCAAGCGGATAATTGGTCGATATTTGAGCATATTCAGCACGTTGGTCCTACAACAGAAGCACATGATATCAGCGCTATTACTAAGATGGCTGCCAAGTATGGCTTAAATGATGGTGGACAATTTTATGAAAATGCCGAAACATCACCTTATCAAAATCCAACGACAATGGCTGGCTTCAAGCAAGACATTGCCGCGGCTATTCACGATATGATTTATGATGATGCGACTTCTAACTGGGGCCATCGTGATAGTTTGCTGAGTTCTGGTGGATTTGCTAGTCAAGCGCAAAAGAATACCTATTTTGGGATGGCTTATAATCAATTACCTAGTGGCGAACGGATAACGCATTTTATCTCAGTACCTGAGAATTATATCCAAGATTCTGATCTCTTTCATATTCCCGGTCAAGCTCACGTTCAAAAGTACGATGTGAACAACTTACCACAGGATCAATTATTAGAATTGAATCAATACGCGGTCGCAGCCTTAAATAAATTGCGCAAGTCGGTTGGCAGTCAATCCTTACTTTTGAATCGCTCAGCGATGAGTTATGCCAATGCGATTGCTCAACAAAATTTACAAGAAAATCAAGGGTTGAATACTAATAATCATGGTTCTTTCAATTCTGCCTTCATGCAATTAGCTCCAAAGTATGGCTTGGATAACAGCGGTCAGTATTATGAAGAAGTGGAAAGTTTTGCTGATACGCCTAAACAAATTAGTATGCCAGATTTGAAACAAGATATTGATCGAGCAATCAAAAACATTGCCGATGATGAAATTAATGATAGTCTGTTGTTAAGTACTGGTGATTGGAGTGACAATAATACTGCCAATGATTACTTTGGTCTTTCATTGTATCGCCTAAGTAGCGGTGAGATGATTATTCATTTTATCTTAGTACCTGAAAAGTTGATTGTAGATCATTCATTATTTGATACTTCTGCCAATCTTTAAAGTTAGTATCTAAAATGTATGTATAGTAAAAGCCATTCCTTCAGGGCAAGGAATGGCTTTTATTTGGATATTAATGTCACAGCAGGTCTATTCAGATTGCTTTAAAATTTTTAGACTATGGATCAAATTGAGGACTGAGGCAATTAAATTGACAGCGGCTACGGTAGTAACTAGTTTACGTTTAAAGTTTTCGTCATCCAATGGAAGTTTCTGAAATAAGTTTTTCATAATTATTGTCCTCCTAAGGTAACTATTAGTGCTAGATACATTATATCATTTTACGTGTGGTACTATTTAAAAAATGTTTAAAATAAAAAGCCTGATTAAGCTAAACTTTACTATCTTTAGTCTAAGAAAGTTAATCCTATGTCAGACTTTTAAGCGTCATCAAGATCTCTTAGCTTACAATATTTAATTAATATTTGCTTTTAGACGCTTGGAGAGAATTACTAGCATTAGATATAATACTTTGGTTGCAACCTCCATAATATGCAACACTCGGAGGTGAGTAATTATGTTCAACCAATTTTTAATATCAGTAATATCTGGTATTATCATTTCCATATACATGTGGCGGATTAATAAACGCTAATTTTAGCGCAAGTAAAAAGGCATCTAGTAACTTACCGTGGTCAACTAGATGTCTTTTTGTATTGCTTTGAGTAAAATGCTCAACCAATTTCGCATTTATAGTAACACAATTATTCTTGATATCCTAACAATTTAATTTGTAGACAATTCCATAATTGGAGGCTTTTTACTATGTATAACGCGTGGTACTAGTTAATTTTTCTACTTCGTTTACACAAATACCAACCTATCTCGAGTAGTTTGATCTTTTGAATATATACTAAAGGTATGCTACAATTACATCGAAACGTGAAGATGATTTAAACAAAACGACACAAAAGCCATTCCTAATTGCGATAGGAATGGCTTTTTTTTGTGTGGTTACAAGACAACTCGAATTTACTTTTTATGATTTTTGCGTAACCAATCAATAATCATTTGACCAAATATGCTCACAAACAATGGAGCAATAACTGACGTGAAGATAATATAAAACAAAAACGGCACCCCCTCTCGGGGCGAGTTGCCGTCTAAAATTATATCATAAAAAATTTCGTAATCTGGGGGAAATATTATGGACGAAAAGCCAGATTTCAGGGACATTATGGTAGTGTAAATAATTTGGCATCGAATACTTTAATAAAGATTATCTCTTTTATTTTGTGATGACTATATAGTATAGTGTATATACTAAATCGAGGAGGCTTGATGATGACAAATAGTAGTGTTAAACCATTCAAATCAGGTAATTCGCTTGCGTTTAGAATAACTAAGAAGGATAGTGAGTTACTGGGATTAACTGAAGATACCATGTTTGAAAAAGTGGTATCACCAGATGGAAAGTCTATCACTTTTAAAAAGAAAGAAGCTGTTCCAAAAGAATTAGATCAATTTATTGATGATTTTTATCAAAAGAATGGTGAATTAATGACTGAGTTAGAGAATTTATGATATGGAATATTTAAGCAAAGAGCTGCTGGTGGAGGTTAATCAAGCTGTCATCGAGCGTTCCATCAACGGAGATTTTGGGATTCAGTACAGTGAAGGACTAGATATAATCGTTCAACAGCCACAACAGATTTTGTTCGGTCGGGAATTATGTCCGACTATTTGGCTGAAAGCGGCGTTCATTGTACAGAAAATAATCAAGAAGCATATTTTTCAAGATGGTAATAAAAGGACCACCTTGATAGCAACTGCATTTTTTTTGGATATGAATGGTTATCATTTAGAATTTGACTTAGAATCTGGGAAGCTATTCATTTTAACGGTAACCAATGAACCGGATGATGAACAAGTTATGCTTGCAACTGCCAATTGGTTGAAAAATCATAGTTCTAAAAAATAGATTTTATTTCTAAGCACTCAGTAGGAGTGCTTTTTTATATCCAAAATTAGAGGGTGTGGTGAGATGACGTGACAGTACACAAAAATTCACAAAATAAGGATTTTCATAGCTTGAACAGTGACCGGAAAAAGACGGTTAAGTTGCTATTTGAAGATACTTTGACAGATGAAGAGATTGCCAAACAAGTGAATCGTAGTCGCAGAACACTGGCAAAGTTGAAGAACGATCCATTGTTCATTGAAGCACAACGTGAATAACTAGATGAAGCTTTGCCAAACTCCAATGATTGTCAAAAAGTAATTATTAGTAATTCAGCTTTTTGCAACACAATCTATCTTGGGAGATTCTCGAATGTTAAGAATTGTGAAATTTTATAGATGACGTTTCTTTTCTATTATTATGAACAAACTATTTATGAAATTATAGTGCTCATTCATTTCCTTTTTAGTGGGTGTGTCAATAAGATGGTGTTAAGATATTAATCCAATCTTGAATTAAAGATTGCAAGCTAGAAGATTCTCGGTTACCCTTAAATAGGTCTGACATAGGGATTCACTTTCTTTGGCTAGGGATAACCGAAGTGTAGCCTAGTCAGGATTTTTATTTCAACTAATTTTTAACTAGCACCACGCGTATTATAGTATTTTTATCTAATTTTGATTTGTATATGAATTTTTTACTCGTCCTGTATTACTTTGCAATCTGGAACTTATTAGTTTTAGAATAAGTAACTTTTAAAAAATAATATTGACAAAGGTACTTAATGTTCAATATAATGTTAGTTGTTTGTCGCAGTGGCTCAGCTGGATAGAGCAACGGTCTTCTAAACCGTAGGTCGTGGGTTCGAATCCCACCTGCGACATTTTTTGTACCTTAATATGCTGCAATTCACAATCTGATAGCACATAAATGTTATTTTGTAAGTGTTTTGCTGTTGAATTCATTCACAATCACATCCACAGTCGAAATTTGGTGAACATTTTGGTGGAACTGTGCGTTCTTATTTATCAAGCAGGTCACCTTTAATTGATAAAAAGGGCAACTATGTACGGACTGTGACTAACGGTGAGATTTATAAGTCAAAATCAATGTTAGCTGGGTGTTATCAAGTAGTGGTTAATGAATATCTACCAGCTTTGTATACGGCTGGCAGTGGTAAATAAAAAAGCTCCCAATGTGGGAGCTAATACATAATTAAATTGTGGGACTTTGGGAACATTGTGCTACTATAAATATGTAAAAAAGATGTTAGCATTAGGTTTATGTAACAACAAAAGAAGGCGCTCAAAACTTTGGTGGAAGTTTAAGATCGCCTTTTTTTGTTTCAAAAATTATTTGTGATTATCTAACTATTTTTTAAACATGGTTACTAAACAACCAGAAATAACTGCCGAAACAATCTGTAAAAAAGTTTTATTAGCACTAGGTTTTTCCCCTTATGTTGCTGTGTCGGGGCTGCAACTTAAATATTATAATGAAAGTATTTATTTTTAATTAAATATTGTTTCGCTATGGTGAACATTAGACTTTTTATTCATATTTTTTGAGCAATTACAACTAAAAAGTTTTTTCTGGTATTTAAATATCGCAATGCCAAAAGTTGTTTTTGTTAGTAATTAAAAAGCTTTATGAAAAAATAGATATTGTTTCATTGCGACACATTTTTCAATTATAGTGTCACTTTGAGATAGTTATGTTATACTTGTCTTGCAAGATGTTAGTAATTCTTTGCATACAAACACAAAAGCCATTCCTATGCTGGTAGGAATGACTTTTTTTGTGTGGTTGTCCATGACAACTCATTTTTTATCATTATGTTTGCCGTGCAACCAGTCGGCAATCATTTGATTCACTGCACCGACAATAATTGGTGCAATGATCAATGTTAGTAATTCTTTGAACATACAATCACTCCCTTTCGGGGCGAGTTGCCATTAAAAATTATATCATGAACAATTAAGTAATAGTGTAGCCTGGCGAATCAAGCCAAATGGACATTTTGTCATTGTCTATAAAGTTAAAAACTTCGATGATTATCATCCGGCGTACTAGTATATGTGCTTTGTTTTTCTTTAATTTTACTTCTAATTAATTGAAAAATATATTTTCGCTTGACTTAGAGTTAGCTCTAAGTTGTAAAGTTAACTTATTCTAAGTCGGAGGTGCTTTACTATGAAGAAACAAACAGCCGGACGTGAGAACTTAGGTGATTTTGCGCCCAAATTTGCAGAATTAAATGATGACGTTTTATTTGGAGAAGTTTGGTCACGTGAAAAAGAATTATCACCACGTGATCGTAGTTTAGCCACCATTGTTGCCATCATTACGGCTGGTAATTTTGAACAATTACCAGCTCATTTAAAGATGGGAAAACAAAATGGCTTAACTAAAGATGAAATCAGTGAAATTATCACTCATATTGCTTTTTATGTTGGTTGGCCGAAAGCTTGGTCAGCATTTAATATTGCTAAAAAATTCTATGAAGAACAGGGAGAATAATAATGGCTAAAAATGAAGATGTTAAAAATGGAGTGATTTTTGGTAGTGGTGACAAAAATGATGCCTTTGCCCAATATTTTGTCGGACAAAGTTATTTAAAGAATTTAGTCTCAGATCCTGACGTGAACGTTGGTGTTGGCAACGTAACTTTTGAACCAGGTTGCCGTAATAATTGGCATATTCATCATGATGGCTTCCAAATTTTATTAGTTACTGGTGGCGAAGGTTGGTATCAAGAAGAGGGCAAACCAGCGCAACATTTAACCCCTGGTGATGTGGTTGTAACGCACGATGGTGTGAAGCATTGGCACGGTGCTACTGCCGATAGCTGGTTTGAACATCTGGCAATTACAGCTGGTACTCCTGAGTGGTTAGAACCAGTGTCTGATGAAATTTATGATGCTTTGGATACGAAGGAAGCTAAATAATGTCACAAAATATTACTGTAATTGGCGCTAATGGACAAATTGCGCGGTTGGTTGAGCAGCATTATCTCAACCATGATCAAGTTAATTTAAAATTATTTGCTCGTAATGTGCAGCGTCTACCACAAGAATTTGCAGCGGCCAATAATGTTCAAATTATTGAAGGCGACGCCCGTAATTATAACGATGTTTTCAAAGCGGTAGCTGGTAGCGATTCAGTTTACGCTAATTTGGGCGGCGTCTTTACGCCGATGGTCCAAAATATTGTTCAAGCGATGAATGAGCAACAAGTACGGCGGTTAATTCATGTGACTGGTTTAGGCTTGTATCACGAGGTACCAGATCCTTTTGGTACCTGGGTTGAAGAATCTTGTGGTCATGCGGTAATGGAAGATACCAGAGATGCGGCCAAGCTAATTGAAGAGAATGGTCATTTAGACTATACGATTATTCGGGCTGGTTACATGTCGAATGCGCCGGTAGTTGATTATGAATTAACTCATCGTCATGAACCTTTTAAAGGAACAACCATTTCACGAGCCAGTATCGCCAATTTAATTGAACGAATGATTGATGATCCCACACTGTTTGTCAATGATAGTTTGGGAATTGCCCAAGCAGGAACTGATGGTGCGACACCGGTTTACAAATAGGAGTCAATTAAATGACGAAAACTTATCGGATTGGCGAATTTGCGAAAGTCGTCCAAACTACGCCTTATACCTTGCGTTTTTATGAAAAAGAAGGTTTGCTGACCGTGCAAAAAGTTCATGGTCAGCGCTTGTATACGGACCAAGACGTTTTGTGGTATCAATTTCTGCAACATCTCAAAGGTGCGGGTTTTAGTTTGTTTGAAATGAAGCAGTACGTGACTTGGCGGGCTCAAGGTGATGCCACGATTGGCAAACGCCAAGAGTTACTGCAAACTAAAAAGCGTGAGCTAGAAGCCAAAATTCAACAAGAACAAGAGCATTTACAAGTTGTTCAAGATAAAATTGATTTTTATGCAGCGTTAAAACAACATGCTATTACCGATGACTTTGAAACTTTTCGGCAACAGCGGCATGTAAATTAAAATAAAGGAAAACGTTTGGTAAATTGGCAAAATTTATACAAACGTTTTTTGAGTTTTCAATGTAAATGTTCGCATTTGGTAAAGGTCATTGCTTGAATTAGTCTAACTAGTTAAGATAGTTTTAAAAATAAATGAATAAAGGAGTGGGCAGTGATGATTAGTATCAAAGACGCGGCAGAACAAACTGGACTCTCAGCCGACACGATTCGTTATTATGAAAAGCTGGGCTTATTACCCGAAGTCCGTCGTTCCAGTACAGGCATTCGTCAATTCGATGCGGCCGTTTTGAGTCGTTTAGCATTTATCAAAAAGATGCGACAAGCAGGCATGTCACTAGATAGTTTACAAAAATATATTAATTTATATCAATCGGCTGAGGATACAACACAAGAACAATATCAACTATTAAAAGAACAACGACAAATTATGGAGAATAAAAAACAGGCTCTTCAGGTGGCAATTGATCACTTGGACTTTAAAATTCAACATTTTAGTGATCATGTTTTACCAGCGGAGGATCAACTGCACCGCTTAGAAAATGAGCGTTTGTCTGAAATTATTAAAAAATAAAATTATTGCTTGTCTTGGAGTCAACTCCAAGTTGTATCTTAATGATAGTCAATCGTAATAAGGCAAAGATCTTATGGATTGACGCTAATCTTAGATGCTCTTGAGGAGGATGTTGATAATGACAGAAGTAATGGTAGTCACGGGCGCTGGCCAAATCGGAATGGCCATTGCACGGCGCGTAGGTTTTGGCAAAAAGATTTTTTTAGGTGACAAAAATTTGGCGAATGCTCAGGCAATTGCGAAGACAATGACTGATGCGGGTTTTGATGTAACACCAGTGGAGATGGATTTAGCTAGTCGGACATCCATTCAAAATTTATTAACACAAGCACAAGCTAGTGGCGAGATTACGATGGTTGTGAATGCGGCGGGGGTTTCACCAAGTCAAGCATCCATTGAAACGATTCTCAATGTTGATTTATACGGCACGGCTGTTTTGTTAGAAGAGGCGGGCAAAGTGATTGCACCCAATGGTGTCGGCGTAGTAATTTCTAGTCAATCGGGCCACCGAATGCCAGCCTTAACGCCACAACAGGATCGCCAATTAGCCATGACCGCGACTGAAGAATTGTTAGATCTAGACTTTTTGCAACCTGATCAAATTGAAGATTCCTTAAAAGCTTACCAATTGGCCAAACGGTGTAATGAAAAGCGCGTAATGGCCCAGGCCGTTGAATGGGGCAAAAGAGGAGCACGGATTAATGATATTGCCCCGGGGATTATTGTCACACCTTTAGCAATTGATGAGTTTAATGGGCAACGTGGTGATTTCTATAAGAATATGTTTGCAAAAAGTCCTGCTGGTCGCCCAGGAACGGCCGATGAAGTAGCCAATGTGGCAGAATTATTAATGAGTCCTGCTGGTCAATTTATCACGGGTTCCACATTTTTGATTGATGGTGGAGCAACTGCCTCTTATTACTATGGGCCTTTACAACCAGAAAATAAGTAGGAATTGAAATGCGGCTGGGCGTTAAATTGTCATAGCTAAATCTGTTTTGCAAACGTTTTTTTGATATGCTATACTAAAGAAGTTCATTATAAGGATTGTTACTCGCTTTTTGAGGCATTACCTTTTCTATTTTGATGGAAAGGTAAGTTATACCTCAAAAAGCGTTTTTTAGTTTCAAGGAAAGGATGTGTCTTTTTGCCATTTTGGAAAGTTCAACAAGCCTCAATTTTAGAAATTGCCGCACCAATTGCTGGCAAAATTATCCCATTATCAGAAGTGGACGATGAAGTTTTTGCTCATAAAATGATGGGTGAAGGTTTGGCAATTCAACCGGCAGTAAGGGCTGATACCATCGTGGCTCCTGTCAATGGTCAAATTGTTGCTTTGCCGCCATCGAAACATGCAATAGGAATTAAGGTCGCAAAATTTAAGCTGGAAATTTTAATCCACATTGGTTTAAACACGGTGATGTTAAATGGAGAAGGGTTTAAAGCCTTAGTTCAAGTCAATGATTATGTTACGCAGGGCTTCCCCTTGATTCGCTTTGATCCCCAATTAATGGCACAGCATCATTTAGACATGACTACAATCTTAATTTTTACTAAGGGTTATGATCAGCAGTTACATTTGGGAAAATTAGCGCATTCTTTGGTCAAACGCGGTCAAATCTTGTTGCGAACAGAATAATTTTGAGGGTAAAGTATGCTAGCAATTAAAAAAATTAATAATAATGTTGCATTATGTCGTGATAATGATGACCACGAATTAATTGCCTTTGGTAAAGGAATCGGTTTTCCAACCATGCCGTATGAAATCACAGATTTAAGCCAAGTAACGATGACTTTTTACAAATTAAATTCACAATATTTACAGTTGTTAACAGAATTGCCAGAAGATGTAGTGGCTGTTAGTTTACAGATCGTGCAACAAGCCCGTAGTTTAATTACCCGTCCGCTAAATCCTAATATTGTGTTCAGTTTAGCTGATCATATTAATTTTGCTATTATTCGATCACAAAAGCAGCAAAATGCATCTTTGTTGTATTCCTATGATATTGCACAATTCTATCCGCAAGAAACGGCAGTAGGTCAATACGCACTTCAATTGATTGAACAACAATTGTATGTCAAACTACCACCAGCAGAAATCACGGCGATTGCTACACACTTTTTAAATAGTCAAGAAGTCGTTAGTGATGGCACGATTCAACAAGAACAAAAAGTGATTGAACAGGCATTAGATATTGTGGAACGACACTTTAATATAAAGATTAATCACCAAAGCTTTACTTATAATCGATTTGTGGTGCATCTGAATTATTATTTACGTAGGTTACAGCAAGCACAACAAATGGCTAGTAGCCAGACTGAAGGATTATATCAAGCTTTTCAAAAGCAATTTCCTGAAATTTATCAATGCGCCTGTGAAATTAGTAATGTGATTGATCAAGCTTATCAGACGGTTAGCAATCAATCAGAAAAGTTTTATTTAATGCTCTATATTCAGCGAATGGTGGATAATACTCAAGCAAAGGAGTAATTTGATGGTGAAGAGTAAAGAACAAACCAACCGTATTATTGCCCAGAAAGTCTTACAAGCAGTGGGCGGTAGTACTAATGTTGAGTCAGTAACACATTGTATGACACGCTTACGTTTTATTTTAAAAGATAACAGTTTGCCAGATGACCAAGCTGTTAGCCAAATTGCTGGGGTCATTGGCGTCCGGCGTTCAGCGGGCCAATATCAAGTAATTATTGGGCAAACGGTGGATTTAGTGTGCGACCAATTGTGCCAAATCGCTCATTTACAGACGACACCGCCCATTACAGAAAACCTCGATACTGAAAAAACGCAGTCTAAGTTAACTTGGAAAAGTATTGGCACAATTATCATGAACAAATTAGCTGGATGTTTAACACCCTTGATTCCAGTATTAGTTGCGGCTTCCATGTTTAAAATGTTTGCGGCCGTTTTAGGTCCGAGTATGTTAAATGTTTTAAGTGTTAATAGTGATACTTATCGTTTGTTCACGTTTGTTGGTGACGCTGGCTTTTATTTTTTCCCAATTTTAATTGGTTATACAGCCTCCAAACAATTTCATACGCAACCGTTAGTATCCATGTTCTTAGGTGCGATTATGTTACATCCAACATTAATTAAAATGGTCACTACCGGTAAACATTTTTCTGTTTTTGGTCTGCATATGCCATTGGTCAACTATAGTGCGACGATCATACCGATAATTTTGTCAGTGTGGTTGATGTCTTATGTGGAACGTTTCTTGAAAAAATTTATTCCCGCTTCGTTAAGTACGATTTTTGTCCCCACATTAACGATCATTGTCATGTTACCGATTACTTTATGTATTGTTGGCCCCGCTGGTGGTTTCATTGGCAAGTATATTTGTGACACAATCATTGGTTTTGGCAAATTAGGTGGTATTTGGAGCATTTTAGCGATTGCCATTATTGGTGCTGTTTGGGAGTTATTAGTAATGACGGGAATGCACTTAGTTTTAATTTCGGCAATGATGATGGTCATTGCCCAAAATGGTTTTGATAACTTTACGTTATTAGGATCTTTAGCCGCTAGTATGTCAGTAGCAGGTATGTGTATTGGCGCAGCGCTACGCTTGAAAAATAAGGATCAAAAAGCTTTAGCTTGGAGCTATTTTGTTGCTAGTTTTATTGGTGGCGTAACAGAACCCGCTTTGTACGGAATTGCGGTGCGCTATAAACGTAGCTTCTTAGGGATGATGATTGGCGGTTTTTGTGGGGGATTGTATGCTGCCATTTGTCATATTAAAGGTTATGTTTTGGTGCCTGTAGCTAATTTTATGTCTTTGACGGCTTATGTGCATAATGATCCCACTAATTTGATTAATGGAATTTTGAGTGGGGTGATTGCAATCGTGGTGGCAGCTGTTGCAACTTACTTCATCGGTTTCCAGAGGAAAGATAATTCAGACACTAAAATTTCAGAATTAAAACCAGTGGAGGAATAAGCGATGAAAACTAAAATTATTGTAAGAGCGGATGATTTGGGTTACAGCGAAGCCGTTAATCTCGGAATTTTGAAAACCGTGCGCGACGGCATAATCAATAACATTGGTATCATGGTTAATATGCCCACTTCTAAAGCTGCAGTCCAATCATTGCTGAAGCTGACGCATAAAACGTTAGACTTGGGCTTACACGTAGTAATTTGTACTGGCCGTCCCGTTATTAGCGCCGATCAAGTGCCTAGTTTGACCACTGCTACCGGTGAATTTAAGCCATCCAAAGTTTATCGCAATTCCGTAAAAGATTTTGTTGATTTAGACCAAGCCGTTATCGAAATTGAAGCGCAATATGCCCGTTTTGTCGAATTAGTAGGGCGTAAACCGGATTATTTTGAAGGTCATGCTGTGGTTAGTGACAACTTTGTTAAAGCGTTAAAAATTGTAGCGCAACGACATCAATTACGTTTTTTAGAATATCATTTTGACGACAGTCCGACGCTATTAAATCATCAAAAATTATATCTAGAAATGAAAAGCATGCAACCAAATTATAATCCTTGGCAAACCTTACAAGCAGCGGCACTAACGCAGCATAATGATGGCTATGAAGTGATGGTTTGCCACCCAGGATATTTGGATGACTTTATTTTGACGCACTCTAGTTTGACGATTCCGCGAACACAAGAAGTTGCGATGCTGTGTGCTCCTCAGACTAAGATTTGGTTATGGGACCATGAGGTGGAGTTAATGCGCTATAGCCAAATTTAACCAATCATTAAATTGACTGACTGGCTGTTGATTACAAAAAGTGAATAACCTTAAAATGGGCCTAGGCATAGGCCCATTTTTAATAGAATTGTTGTTACTTTTGATTGCTCAAATCAATATTTTCAAAGGCCTGATTGAGTAAAGTTATGTCATCTAAAATTTGTAACTGCTTGCTTGAGGAAACAGAGTTGAGTATTTGCTTGATCATTCGTAAACGTGTTTGCGTCAAACTGTGATTTAAAGTTTGACCGAGCTGGCTTAGTTGAACCTCACGTTTGCGTGAATCGTGCGTATTAATCTGTGTTGTAATCAACTCGGCACGTTCTAAGCGGTCAAGTTGACGGCTGATGGTGGAATGAGAAGCTCCCAAAAAATGTGCTAAGTTTTGGACATTGGTCGGCTGTTGGCGGGCAATGGTAGCAAACAAAGGAAATAATTTATAATCAAGTTGCACGTGCGCCGCTTTAATCAAAGCTTGGTCATTTTGGGGTTGATTAAAAAAATAAGCTAGTTCAATTAATTGTTCGTAAAAAGTTTGGATTTGTTGATTATTCATAATATCAATTATACTAAATTAACGTGCAAAATGCACGTAAGTATGCTATTCTTTTTGTGTGCAAAATGCACCTAAAAGGAGGACATTAATTATGCAAGCAGCGATAGTTCAACAACCAGGAATGGTTCCGGTACTGCAAGCAGTTGCTGAACCAACGGTTAATTCTCAGCAAGAAGTGATTGTTATGCCGCAAGCGAGTGCTTTAAGTACAGTTAGTAAAGCTCAGTCGATGGGCCAACATTATTCTAGTAGTGCCCAGTTTCCGCGGATTGCTGGTACTGAAGGCGTCGGACGTTTAGCTAATGGGCAAAGTGTTTATTTTGCTAAACCACGCTGGCCATATGGTTCCTTGGCAGAAAAAACAGTGGTTTCAAAACACTCGCTGATTCCGGTGCCTGCTAAATTGAATCCGATCATGGCGGCAGCAATTGCTAACCCCGGTATGAGTTCCTATGCAGCGTTAGTCTATCGTGCCCAAATCCAAACAGGTGATGTGGTCCTTATTAATGGAGCAACCGGTACTGCTGGAGCGTTAGCGGTACAAATGGCGTATGCTTTAGGGGCAATGAGAGTTATTGCTTTAGGACGTAATGCAGAGAAATTAGCCCAAGTTGGTGCTGATGAGTACTTTTCCTTTGGAGATTATGATTTAACGGATGCTCAACAATTTGATCAATGTCAATTGGCATTGCAAGCAATCATTGCCCAAGCAACGATTGTCTTGGATTATTTGTGGGGAGCCAGTGCTGAGCTACTGTTAACAACCTTATCTCACAGCAAATCATCCCAAGCAATTAGATATGTAGAAATTGGTTCCACTGCGGGTCAACAAATTAATTTACCAGCGCCGCTTTTACGCTCCTCCAATATTCAACTCATAGGTTCGGGAATTGGTTCTTTGGCCCCAAAAGAACTTTTTACTTCCATTCAAAAAGTTTTTACTTTAGCGTCTCAGAAGCAATGGACGGTTCCAATCAAGCAATATTCATTGCCGGAACTGGCGCAAGCTTGGCAAGCACCTAATGCTCCACGAGCTGTGATTAAAATTGCAGATTGAATTTAAAAAAGGCTTGTAGTTTGAAGATAACAGTGTTATCTTTTTTCTAGGAGGCTTGATATGAAAGATAATCAAACGAAAGCACAATTGTTAGATTGTGCGGTGCAATTACTTCAAGAAGATAACTTGGAGGCACTATCCTTACGTAAATTGTCACAAAAACTAGGTTTAACGACAGGAGCTTTTTACAAACATTTTAAAAATAAAACTGAATTATTGACTTTGGCAATGCAAAGACTGTCACAACAGATTACACAACAATTTGAGCAACAAATTGGCTCGTTGGCAGAGCTTGATGCCCAAGAAAAGTTAGTTCAATTAGGAAAGTTTTTTGTAGAATATTTTGTCCAGCACCCCCAGTTAGTTAATGCCTTATTTTTTAGTGAGATAGGTAAAGCAGCGTTACAGCAAACTAACGGTCAATTCGCGTTATTAAATTTGACTAGACAGTTAATTCATCAAATCAATGTTAATTCAGATATTTCTGATGATGCTTTATTTGTGCAGACGTGGTCATTTATTCAAGGATACGCTTTGTTAGTACAAAAGCAGGTAGTTAGTTTAGATTTAACGTTGATTCGCCAGACTTTATGTGCATTTATGCAAGGAGAAAATTAATGGCCCCCGTAATCGTTATTTATTGTCATCCCTATCCCAATAGTTTCAATCATGCGGAATTAGAAGCTGTTCAAACTAATCTGCAGCAACATCACCAGCCCTTTGAAGTGATTGATTTGTACCAAGATCAATTTCAACCATATTATGATCAAGAAGAGTTACGTTTATATCATACTGGTGCCAGTCATGATCCGTTAACGCAAAAATATTTACACTTATTACAAGCAGCGCAAGGATTAATCTTTATTACGCCAGTTTGGTGGAACACACTGCCCGGAATGTTAAAAGGTTTTATTGACAAGGTCATGAAAGAAGGCCCTGGTTTATCACATACCGTGACCAAGTATGGCATTCATGGCGAACTCAAAAATTTACGGCAAGCGTATGTTTTAACGACTTCCACATCACCGACTTTTTATTTGAAATGGTTTTGTGGCGATGATATTCAAAAGGTTTTTGTTAAAAAAACTTTGAAACAAGTTGGCGTTAAACATGGTCATTGGCAAAACTTTGGGAGAATCTCTAATTCGACTTTAGAACGCCGGCGGCGATATTTACAGCAGTTGGTTCAGACAACATTTAAGTTTTAAAAGCAGCTTGGCAAGCACTTTACTTTACGAAAAGATTACTCACCTTTTACAATAAGTTTAGATATAATAGGGGGCATGAAGATGAGTAATGATGGTAAAATGAATCAAGCTAAAGGTAAAATCAATGAAAGTGTTGGTAAAGTCGTCGGCGATGATTCCAAAGAACTCAAAGGTAAGGCCGAACAAGCTTTGGGTAAAGCTAAAGATCAGCTGGAAGATGCGAAAGACGACGTTTCTAAAAAAATCAATGAAAAAATTGATAAGCATAAACAGGATTAGTGCTTTATACTAATACTGAGATTATGAACTGTGGCAAAACGGTCTAACTGTTTGGAGGTCACAGTTTCTTTTTAATTAAGGGGGCCGAATTTTTGAAGACGTTAATTATTGTTGCTCATCCCCAGCTTGACAATTCCGCAACGCAACAATTTTTAAAACAAGGAGCTGCTATCGCTCAGGCAACTTGGCATGAAGTAAGTGCAACACAATCAACTTCCAGTGTGCAAGAACAGCAGTTACTACAACAAGCTGACCGAATTATTTTTCAGTTTCCACTCTATTGGTACACAATGCCGGCGCAATTGAAACAATGGCAGGATCACTACTTGACGACGAAATTTATTGAACAAAAACTAATCGGTAAACAATTAGGAGTAGTGGTCTCAACGGGTTTACCACAAACAGCGTTTCAAGCTGGAGGGCGCGTAGGCTTTAGCTTAGATCAATTACTAACGCCCCTACAAGCCTTGGCGCGCCAAGCGCAAATGATTTGGCTGTCAGTGTTTCCAATTTATCAATTTGCTTACTTAAATGAAGCCGAACAACAGCAATTATTGATGGATTATCAGCGTTATTTAAGCCAAGACCAACCAGATTCTTTAATTAAGCGTAGTCAATGGTATTTACAACAACTAACCCAATTGAACGCAACTGCAACTAATCCGCTGATTGATTTACTACAGGAACAATTGAGTCAAAATTTGTTACAACTAGAAACCAGTAACGATACCTTAAAATTAATTAAAGCAGGTGAAACAGATAATCTTGAATGATAATAATCAATGGGCCGTTGCGCAATTAGAGCAATTAATTCAGCAGGAGCCACAATATGAAAAACGAGCTTTTTGGCGCGGCTTAACTACTTTAATCAAAGAGCAAGATCGGAGATTGCAGCAACTACAATCAGAGATCGATGGTCGTTTATGGAATCATGATCAATGGTAATAATCTGTTAAACAGTTTTTAGACATGAAGCTATCACCAAAAGAAAAAGGTGGTTACACAATTCGGGGCAATTTTTGTTCCCACACGTTAAATGTGGTAAGATTAAAAATAAATAAATTTTAATTGCTTGGTGATTATGATTATGAAGAAAAAAACAATGAAAGCAATGCTTAAAAAATCTAAATCTGTTACGCGTCCCCAAATTACGGCGCAGTTAACTTTTTCTAATGGTCGGATACTTAATGTGCCGGTATATGCTGATGATCAGGCAGCAATTGATCATTTGAAGCAGCAATTGCGTGATAAAGATGGCAACTTTACGGATGTCCAAGGTCGAGATTATGACCTACGCAGTTTAGTACACTATGAATTTTTAGATTAATTAAATTTAGTTGACGAACCAATATTTTTTTTGTACAATTAAACAGTTGTAATTGTGCTACCACAGCTGCAACCGCACATGACTAGGTTAAAGCTTAACAGCGCCTAGTGTGGCGAGTCTAAGAATGGAGGTGTACAAATGTACGCAATTATTAAAACTGGCGGCAAGCAATACAAGGTTGAAGAAAACAAAGCCATCTTTGTAGAAAAGCTTGATGTCCAAGAAGGTCAAGAAGTAACTTTTGATCAAGTTCTTTTGATTGGTAGTCGTTCGATTACTATTGGAACTCCTACAATTGAAGGTGCTAAGGTTACTGGTACTGTTGAAAAGCAAGGCCGGGAAAAGAAAGTTATTACTTACAAGTATAAGCCTAAGAAACATTCCCATACTAAAAAGGGTCATCGTCAACCTTATACTAAAGTTGTAATTAAAAAGATTGAAGCTTAAAGATGATTCAAGCAACTTTTGTTTGTAATTCAGCTAAGCAATTAACAAAGTTTGTGATTGAAGGTCATGCCGATTCTGGCCCTTATGGTCAAGATATTGTTTGTGCAGCCGTCTCAGTGATTGGACTGGGAACGATTAATTCGCTTCAAACTGTGGCTCAAGTTAAGCCACAGGTTAATAGTGAAGCACAAAGTGGTGGTTATTTAGAATGTCAGGTTGATTATTCTCAAATTACTGCGCATGATCAATTGGTTCAAACACAAACTTTAATGGCTAATTGTTATCAGATATTACACTCGTTAGTTGACAATTACGGAGATTTTATCCGGGTTGATTTAAAACAAGAAACAGTTGGGAGGTAACAATTATGTTAGAAATGAATTTACAGTTCTTCGCTCACCATAAGGGGGGTGGTTCAACTGCCAATGGTCGTGATTCTGCTGGTCGGCGTTTAGGTGCTAAGAGTGCTGATGGCCAAAGAATTAATGCTGGAACTATTATTTATCGGCAACGTGGAACCAAGATTCATCCTGGTGCTAATGTTGGTCGCGGTAGCGATGATACATTATTTGCTTTAAAGCCAGGCGTGGTTAAGTTTGAACGTCTTGGTCGTGATAAGAAGCAAGTTTCAGTGATTACTGAAGATTAAATTAAAGAAGCCGCGTGAGCGGCTTTTTTTAAACTATCAAGTTTTAATTGGGTTTATGATATAATAAATTAGTATAGTAAAGACTACTGAAAATAATTATAAAAATTTTCAAAAATGTTTTTTTGTTTTATGCACAATTTTATAACACAGGAGTTTATGATGATTTCAGTTAATGAATTTAAAAATGGTTTAACAATTCAAGTTAATGGTGAATTATGGCGGATTGTTGAATTTCAGCATGTCAAGCCTGGTAAAGGTAGTGCTTTTGTTCGTTCCAAATTAAAAAATTTGCGTTCCGGGGCCGTTCAAGAAAAGACTTTCCGTTCCACTGAAAAAGTTGAACAAGCTCAAATTGACAATAAAAAGATGCAGTATCTCTATGCCGACGGTGATAATTATGTTTTTATGGACACTAATACCTATGAACAATTATCACTACCCCGGGAAAATATGGGTGATGCTTTAAATTATTTAGTGGAAAATATGGAAGTTAATGTCATTATGCATGATGGTGAGACATTAGGGATTGATATTCCAAACGTTGTGGACCTGAAAGTGGCCGCTACGGAGCCGGGCATTAAAGGTGACACTGCTTCTGGTGGTAGTAAGCCAGCTACGATGGAAACTGGTTTGGTTGTGCAAGTGCCATTTTTCGTTAATGAAGGCGATGTTTTGACTATCAATACAGTTGATGGTAGTTACAGTTCACGGGCCAATAAATAATTGTAATTTGGATTAAGGAGGCTTTGGGATGACTGATGGTAAATATTTACAAATAGCACCAACACAAGCCAATGAATTAGGACAAATTCATGTGGCAACAGATGTCTTGGAAGTTTTGTTGGGTATTGCAGCTACACAAGTTGCCGGTGTTTATGAAATGCGCGGTACGTTAGCGAATAATATCAATTCGTTGTTAGGTCGGCAAAATCGTGCGCAAGGTGTCCGGGTTTCTTATGATGAACAAACGCAGCAGTTAATTGCCGATGTTTATGTCTATTTAGAATATGGTGTATCAGTTCCTAAAGTAGCCAATGATTTACAGAAATCTCTTAGTCAACAATTACAATTTATGACGGATCTAACAATGGCCCAAGTAAATGTGCATGTGGTTGGTTTAATGGCTAAGAAGAATGATAGTTCAGAAAAATTAGCTAAAATTTAATCCAGAAAGTGGCGTGGAAGTGACTTTAAATAGACATAATGTACGGGAAATTGCTTTTCAAACTTTGTTTTTGATAGATTCTTTACCCGATCAAGATATTGATGCGGCTTTACAGGAAGTTTTGAGTTTACAGAATATAACAGAAGCGCCGGCTTATTTAGATTTTTTAGTACGTGGTGTTGTTGAACATATTAGTGAACTAGACGAACAGTTAAGTCAACATCTCAAAAAGGGCTGGTCTTTAAAGCGGATCAGTCGTAGTGACGTGAACTTGATGCGTTTAGGATTATTCGAAATTTTGTATAGTCCGGCAGTTCCTGCAAAAGTAGCAATGAATGAAACACTAGAATTGACAGAGCAGTTCAGTGAACCACAATCAAAAAAATTTATTAATGGGGTGCTCTCTCATTTCCTGGATCAGTCACCGACTGAACCAAAGTAAGGTGCTGGTAAAACAGCACCTTTTTTGAAATTATGTTAAAGCTGCTTAAACAAGCAAGCTTTTAATACTCAGAATTTAAAACCAACAGATTTAAAGACTTAAAGGAGGAACAGCAATGGTTGTCATAATGGATGGTAAACAAGCTGCCCAACAAGCTGATCAACAGTTTGCCCAGCAAGTTCAGGATTTGAAGCAACACAATGTTATCCCAGGGTTAGCTGTTGTTTTAGTAGGAGATAATTCAGCGAGTCAAATTTATGTCCGTAATAAAAAACGACGAGCTGAAAAAATCGGCATTAATTATCAGCTATATCATTTGCCGGCTGATGTTAGTCAAAATGAGGTATTAGCTTTAATTAAACGTCTCAACCAAGCTGCAGACATTGATGGCATTTTAGTGCAAATGCCTTTGCCCGCACAAATAGATGCTGATTTGGTAATGAATACTATTGCGGTACAAAAAGATGTTGACGGTTTTGGCTTATTAAATATCGGGCGTTTGTGGTCCGGAGAGGCGGGCAATTTTCCCGCAACACCGCGTGGCATTTTGCGGTTATTACATGATTATCAGATCCCCATTGCGGGCCAACATGCTGTGGTAGTAGGACGCAGTAATATTGTTGGTAAACCAATGGCTGGTTTGCTATTGCGCGAAAATGCTACCGTTACGGTGGCTCATTCCCATACACAAAATTTACAAGCATTGACTAAAACTGCAGATATTTTAATCGTGGCCATTGGCCAGGCGGAGTACATTACGGCTGATTTTGTTAAACCCGGTGCGGTAGTCATTGATGTGGGGATGGATCATAATGCTGCTGGTAAATTAGTCGGCGATGTTGACTTTGCTACAGTGCAAGAAGTAGCCGGCTATTTGACGCCAGTACCCGGTGGCGTAGGGCCGATGACCATTACTGGTTTGTTAGAGCAAGTAATTACTTTAGCACAACAGAGGGTAGCAGTTTGAGTACACCAGAATATTTGACAGTTAGCGCGCTAACACAGTACTTAAAACGTAAATTTGATTTGGATCCCTATTTAAATCGTCGAGTTTATTTAACCGGCGAAATCTCTAATTTTCGACTGCGTCCGCGCCATCAATATTTTTCACTCAAAGATGCGCATGCTAAGATTTCTGCCATTATGTTTCAGAATGCTTTTCAAAAATTAAAATTTACTCCTGAAGAAGGCATGAAAGTCTTAGTTTGCGGTCGTATTTCCATTTATGAAGCAACAGGGCAATATCAAATTTATGTAGAACAAATGCAACCCGATGGTGTTGGTGCCTTGTATCAAGCTTTTGAACAGTTAAAGCAAAAATTACAAAAAGAAGGTATTTTTGCTTTACCGAAACAAAAGATTGCTCCTTTTCCGCAAAGAATTGCCGTCATTACGAGTCCTTCAGGGGCCGTGATTCGTGATATTATAACGACTGTTCATCGCCGTTATCCGATTGCCCAATTAGTTTTATTTCCCGCCCAAGTTCAAGGTGATAGTGCGGCGGCGAGTTTAGTCCAGCGCTTAGAGCAAGTTAATCAACTAGGAAATTTTGATACGATTATTATGGGCCGTGGTGGTGGTTCAATTGAAGATCTCTGGCCTTTTAATGAAGAAGTAGTCGCGCGGGCGGTTGTGGCTTCCAAAATTCCGGTGATTTCGTCAGTTGGTCATGAGACAGATACGACGATTACAGATTATGTAGCTGATTTACGAGCACCAACGCCGACCGCCGCCGCTGAATTAGCCACGCCGGTTTTGAGTGAAGTATTGGCTGATTTGCGTCAAAGCAAGGTGCAAATGTATCAAGCAGTTAAGCAAATTTTAGTGCGTAAACACCAAGAACTAGTTCGTTATCAAAATAGCTATTTATTTCAAAATCCACAAACCTTGTATCAAGAGTATTTACAACGCGTGGATCAATTAATCACAGCTTTAAAAGACGCAATGTTGCAATTATTAAAAGAACAACAGCATCGCTTAAAGTTGTTGCAGCAGAGCTTACGATATCAACAACCCCAATTAGTAGTCCCAGTACAACAAGTAGCGAACTTAAAACGTAATTTAAAGCAAAATTATCATAATTATCTGGAGCAACGATCCCAACAAGTCATGGGCTTGATTAATTTGTTAGAGGATTTAAGCCCGTTAAAAACGTTAACTCGCGGTTATGCTGTGGTGCAAAAGCAAACCCAAGTCGTGACTAGTGTGCAACAAATTCAAGCTCAAGAACAAGTGCAAATTCAACTCCAAGACGGTAGCTTGACAGCCACTGTCACAGAAGTGAAGGAAGGTCAACATGACGGAAAAAAAGCAAAGTTTTGAAGAAAGTTTAGCCAGCCTGCAGCAGATTGTTGAACATTTACAAAGTGGCGACGTACCTTTAGAAGAAGCCATGGATCAATTTCAAACAGGTGTCGCTTTAAGTAAAAAATTGGAGCAAACTTTAACACAAGCGCAGGAAAAATTAACTAAAGTAATGAGTGAAGATGGTCAAGAGACTGATTTTCAATTAAATGCACAAACAAAGCAGGATAAGACAACTGATGAATAAATTTGAAATTTTGCAAAAGCAGTTATTAGTTCCATTTAATGAATTTTTAGAGCAGCAGTTAACTAAAGAAATACAACAACCGCAATTACGAGCAGGTATGTTATATTCTTTACAAGCTGGTGGTAAACGGTTGCGCCCTCTTTTGTTTTTGGCAACCTTACAAGCGGTGCAGACTAACCGAGACATTGAGTTAACGAACTATTTTAAAATTGCGGGCGCTTTAGAGTTGGTGCATACCTATTCGTTAATCCATGATGATTTACCAGAAATGGACAATGATGACTATCGGCGAGGACAATTAACTAATCATAAGCGTTTTACCACGGGACGCGCGGTTTTAGCTGGTGATGGTTTGTTAACCCATGCTTTTGTTTGGCTGACAGACAATGGTTTACCCGCAGCTATTCAAGCACAATTAGTTTATACGTTGGCTAAAGCGGCTGGTGTCCAAGGCATGGTTGCTGGGCAAATGACGGATGTAGTACAAACAGGTCATAGCTTGACCATAGAGCAAATCACCCAATTGGATCGGCAAAAAACGGGGGCTTTAATTCAAGCTAGTGTGGAAATGGGAGCAATTTGCTTAGAGCTACCAGTAGATGTTAAACAACATTTGATTGCGTTTGCCCAAAATTTTGGCTTGGCTTTTCAAATTTATGATGATTTACTAGATATAGTTGGTGATCAAACTACTTTAGGTAAAGCAGTTGGCAAAGATCAATTAGTAGGTAAAAATACTTATCCAGCAATTTTGGGTGTTCAAAAGGCCCAAACCAAACTGCAACAAGTGATAACAACAGCTCAACAGGAATTAGCGGCCATTGCTTTAGCAGATAGTTGTTTAGCTGATTCTTTAGCTTATTTTCAATTGGGGGATCAATAATGGCTGCTAATAAAGAACGGGTGGATGTCTTAGTCGTTAACCAAGGTTTAACTGCTTCAAGAGAGCAAGCAAAACGCTCAATTATGGCTGGTGAAGTTTATAACGCAGATAATTTGCGTTTAGATAAACCCGGAGAAAAAATTGCGAGTGATACTCAACTCCATTTAAAAACCTTAAAACATCAACAATATGTCGGTCGCGGGGCTTTAAAATTGGCGAAAGCCATTAAAGTGTTTCAGATCAACTTAAAGGATTTACTGTGTCTGGATATTGGTGCTTCGACTGGTGGTTTTACAGATGTAGCTTTACAAAATGGAGCGCGGCGAGTCTATGCGTTAGATGTTGGCTACAATCAGTTAGCTTGGAAATTACGGACTGATCCACGGGTAGAAGTTATGGAACGGGTGAACTTTCGTTATAGTCAACCACAGGATTTTGCCCAAGGATTGCCAGAATTTGCAATGACGGATGTTTCTTTTATCTCATTGAAATTAATTTTGCCACCCTTGACCAAAATTCTATTACCAGATCATGATGTCGTTTGTTTGATTAAACCACAATTTGAAGCAGGCAAAGAAAATGTTGGCAAGCACGGAATTGTTCGTGATCCACAAGTTCATCGCCAAGTATTACAAGATATCTTAAGCTTTGCCACGGCCCACAATTTTGATGTTTTAGGTTTGGATTATTCACCGATTACTGGTAGTGGTGGGAATATTGAATTTCTAGTTCATTTGCGATTACGCCAAACGACAGGGACTATTGCACCAACAGTACAAATTGAGCAAGTTTTAACGCAAGCATATCAACAATTGAAGTCACATTAGTGAGGGATCCAAATGTTGCAAGAGTTAATTATTCAAGATTTTGCGATTATTAAGCGGATAGATGTTCATTTTCATCAAGGATTGACGGCATTAACTGGTGAAACAGGAGCCGGCAAGTCCATTATTATTGATGCATTAGGATTATTAATTGGGCAACGTGGTTTGAGCGAATATGTGCGTCACGGTGCTGATAAGGCGTTAGTTCAAGGTATGTTTACAATTGAACCGGATAACCAGGCAGTTATCGCCAATTTTTGTCAAAACCTTGGTTTGGATTTTAGTGAGCATAGTTTAATTGTGAAACGCGAGTTGCACCAAAACGGGCGCAATGTTTGTCGTATTAATGATCAGTTAGTGCCAGTAACTACCTTAAAACAATTGGGGCAATATTTAGTAGATATTAGTGGTCAAAATCAAAGTCAGCAACTATTGAATCCCCATAGTCATGTACATTTGTTAGATCAATTCGGTGGTTCTGCAACACTAACGAGTTTAAAACAATACCAACATACTTATCAAAAGTATCAACAATTACAACAGCAGTATCAAGATTTACAGCAAAATCAACAACAACGTGCCCAACAAATAGATATGCTCCAGTTCCAAATTAAAGAAATTACCGCTGCACAGCTACAGCCTGGTGAAGAAGAAGAGTTATTAGCTCAAGAGCAGCAATTGGCTAATTTTGAGAAAATTAATACGGCTTTGAATAATACTTATCAGTTATTAGCCGGCGGTGAACGTAATTTGCTTGATCAGTTGAATCAAGCCGTGCAAGAGATGCAAACTATTAGCGACTTAAGTACCAATTTTTCCGAAATAGAGCAAGAATTGTCCGGTGCTTACTATGATTTACAAGATAGTCAAGAACAGTTAGCTCGACAGCTAGATGAACAGGATTTTGATCCACAAAAATTACAAGCGACCGAAGAACGCTTGCAATTAATTCATAACTTAGAACAAAAATATGGAACTAATATTTCGGATATTTTGCAATTTGGTGAACACGCACAACAACAGTTAACGCAGTTACAAGCCCAGCTGGTTGATCCACAAAAGTTGCAAACACAGCTGCAATCATTGCGGCAGACTCTTCAGCAACAAGCGGCGACTTTAAATCAAAATCGCCAACAAGCAGCTCATCAGTTAACTAAACAAGTGATGAAACAATTACAGGCCATGTATATGGAAAATACGCTGTTTAAAGTTCAATTTACACCACAGGATTTTACGCTCCAAGGTAATCAATTAGTTGAATTTTATTTGCAAACTAATCCTGGAGAAGGTCTAAAACCATTGGCTAAAATTGCTTCCGGTGGGGAATTGGCGCGAATTATGTTAGCACTTAAAACAATTTTAGCGCGCTATCAACATGTAGAAACATTGGTCTTTGATGAAATAGATACTGGAGTTAGTGGGCGTGTGGCGCAAGCGATTGGTGATCAAATGCGCCAGTTATCACAAACGTTGCAAGTCTTGTGTATTACGCATTTACCGCAGGTGGCTGCCAATAGTGTTCACCAATATTTGGTACAAAAACAAGTGCAAGCTGATCAAACAACTACGACGGTTGAGTCATTAACGTACAATCAACGCATTGAAATCATTGCACAAATGTTAGAGGGAACCAAAGTCACGGCAATTACGCGTCAACATGCGGCCGAGTTATTGACCTTAGCACAAAAAAATTTAACGAGAACTAGCACCCCCTTGAAAAAGAGCTGAAAATGGTGCATTATGTTAAGTAAAATAATTCGTGATTATTAAAGTAAAAGGATGTTTATATGGCTTCAGGAAAAGGTATGTTAATTGTGCTGTCCGGTCCGTCAGGAGTAGGTAAAGGGACTGTGCGTAAGGCAATTTTACAAGATTCGGCAATTCAATTTAAGTATTCAGTTTCGATGACTACTCGCGAAAAGCGTGCCGGTGAACAGGAAGGCGTTGATTACTTTTTTCGAACCAATGAGGAGTTTGAAGCAGAAATCGCTAACGGCGGTATGCTAGAGTACGCGAAATACGTTGATCATTATTACGGAACACCATTAAGTTATGTTCAACAAACTTTAGATGCTGGAATTGATGTTTTTTTAGAAATTGAAGTCAATGGTGCCATGCAGGTTCGCCAAAAGATGCCGGATGGGGTATTTATTTTTTTGACGCCGCCCGACTTAGCTAGTTTACGGAGTCGGATTATCAATCGTGGTTCTGAAGATCAGACAACGATTGATAAGAGAATGGAAAAAGCTAGACAGGAAATTAAAATGATGTCAAACTATGATTATGCAGTAGTTAATGACGAAGTTCCCAAAGCTGTCCAGCGGATTGAACAGATTGTTCGTAGTGAGCACTTACGAGTGCCTCGAGTGATTGGTAGTTATAAAAAAATGATTGGAGCTAACTAAAATGATTTCTTATCCCTCAATTGATAAATTATTAGAGCAGGTTAATTCGCGTTATTCTTTGGCTGTTTTGTCGGCCAAGCGGGCGCATGAAATTGATGATGGTGATGTGGAGATGTTAAGTAGTTATGAGTCTCCACGTTCAGTTGGTAAAGCTTTGGAAGAAATTGCGGATAATAAAATTAAAGTTGATCCGCAATCAATTCTTAGTGAACGTAGTGCAGAGCGGATTGATTATCTGGAAGAAGCTGAACATGAACGTTTAGAAGATTTTAAAAAGGGAATGTAATGCTACTCCATTCAGATGAACTCTGATGGAGTTTTTTAATAGTTGATGGGAGTGAAGTGTGCTTGTATGCTCAAGTAATTGTCGATGTACCCACTAAGCAAACTGACCATACATTTGACTATTTAATACCACCTGCTTGGCAAGGGTTAGTTTTGCCCGGAATGCGTGTAAGTGTTCCGTTTGGACGTTCAGGACGATTAGTGCAGGGCTTTGTTCTGGCAGTTCAAGCAGAAAGTGCGTTTACGGGTAAAGTTAAGCAGATTGTGGCAGTTTTTGATTTAAAACCAGTTTTAAATACAGAATTATTACAATTGTCCGAATGGTTGGCGCAAAATACGTTTGCTTTTCGGATTTCTTGTTTACAGACAATGTTACCTAACGTTATGCGCTCTAAAACACAAAAATTGGCCGTTTCGTTAGACCCAGTTGTGACTAACTCAGATTTGTTTAACCAAAAACCAGTATTAGCTTTAAATACACAGTTAACACCAGCCAACCAAAAACAATTAATTCTTTGGCAACAGCAAGGCTTAATTCAAATACAATATCGTTTAAAGAATCAAGCACATCATTTAACTCAATTAGTTTTAAAACGGCGCCCGCTTGATTATGCAGCTTTGCTGAAACAATTAACACCGAGAGCAACCCAACAGCGCAAATTATTACAACTATTTGTTGATAGTGAGCAGCAATTTTTTAGTTATCGTCAGCTGCAACATGATTACCAAATAAGTAATGCAACGATTAATTCGGCTTTAAAAAAAGGTTGGTTTGATAAAGATCAAGTGCTTTTACGGCGGCGGCCGCAAACTTTAGCAGTTCAAAGAACTACTCCGAAACAATTAACCCCTGAACAAAAACAAGCTGTAGAACAGATTATTCAAGGTCCAGCCAAACCTACCTTGCTGGAGGGAGTTACTGGTAGCGGTAAAACTGAAGTTTATCTGCAATTGATTCAATATTATTTACAACAAGGTAAAACCGCATTAATGTTAGTCCCAGAAATTGCACTGACTCCACAAATGGTGCAACGAGTACAAGAGCGTTTTGGGCAGCAAACCGCAGTTTTGCATAGTGGTTTGTCACAAGGCGAACGGTATGATGAATGGCAAAGAATTCAAGATGGAACTGCTCAAGTAGTTGTCGGAGCTCGTTCAGCAGTGTTTGCACCTCTAACAAACATTGGCATTATTATTATTGATGAAGAGCATGAAGCTAGTTATAAGCAGTCAGATAATCCCCGCTATCATGCACGGGATGTGGCGCTCTGGCGTGGGGAGTATCATCATTGTCCCGTGGTTTTGGGCAGTGCAACTCCCAGTTTAGAGTCGCGAGCTCGGGGGCAAAAAAAAGTTTATAATTTGGTACGCTTAACTAAGCGAGTTCATGATCAACCGTTACCACCTGTGCAAATTGTTGATTTAAGAGACTCACAGCAATTGTCCAAGTATTTAGACTTATCAAAACCGTTACTGCAAGCAGTGCAAACTAATTTATTACAGCATCAACAAACCATTTTACTGTTAAATCGGCGCGGGTTTGCCGCTTATTTACTTTGTCGTCAATGTGGTTTCGTACCTAATTGTCCTAATTGTGATATTTCATTGACAGTTCATTTAAAAGAGCACCGGTTATTGTGCCATTATTGTGGTTATCAGGAACCAATTTATCAAAGTTGTCCGCAATGTGGTAGCAAAAAATTAAAATTTGATGGAACTGGAACCCAAAAGGTGGAACAAGAATTAGCAGAATTGTGGCCGCAGGCTCGAATTATTCGCATGGATAATGATACAACTAATAAAAAGGGTGCTCATCAGCGTTTGTTAAGTGAATTTGAACAACATGGTGATATTTTACTCGGGACACAAATGATTGCTAAAGGTTTGGATTTTCCTAATGTAACTTTGGTAGGAGTGATTAATGCGGATACGGGTCTAGCGACGAGTGATTTTCGTGCTAGTGAACGGACTTTTCAATTATTAACGCAAGTTAGTGGTCGCGCCGGTCGTGCTCACAAAGCAGGCCGAGTACTGATTCAGAGTTATAATCCGGATCATTATGCCATTCAATTAGCTGCGCAACAAAATTATGAGCAGTTTTACCAGCGGGAAATGGTTTTTCGACATCAGGCTGGTTATCCACCATATTTTTATTTAATCAAGATTAGTATTTCACATAAATCTCAAGCAGCCGCTTTAAAGATGGCTTATAATATAGCTAAGCAGTTAAAACCGCTACTTCTGCAGCGTGAACAGTTATTAGGACCTACACAGCCAGCAATTGGCCGGATTGATAACCATTACTATTATCAGATTGTTATTAAATATCGTAAAAATGCCGCTTTATTTAAAAAATTAAATCAAATTATGAATAGTGTTCAAATTGATCATCGCCAAGGCTTTTTAGTAGCTATTGATCATGAACCTCAGCAATTGGAGTAGAATATGACAAAAATTATTTTTATGGGAACCCCCGACTTTGCAGTGACGATTTTGGCCGGTTTGCTAAAAGAAAATTATGAAATTAGTGCTGTTGTGACGCAACCAGACCGCCAGGTGGGTCGCAAGAAAAAATTGGAATTTTCGCCAGTGAAACAATATGCTTTGCAGCATGATTTACCGATCGTGCAACCTCAAAAACTTAGTCACAGTGCAGAATTGGATCAATTGATTGCTCTGCAACCAGACTTGATTATTACCGCTGCTTTTGGCCAATTTTTACCTACTAAGTTATTACAGGCAGCGAAAATTGCTGCGATTAATGTTCACGGATCACTCTTACCACATAATCGTGGTGGTGCGCCAATTCAGCGGGCGATTATGAATGGTGATCAGATAACAGGAATTACGATTATGTATATGGTTGCGAAGATGGACGCAGGTGATATTATTAGCCAAGAACAGTTGCCCATTACGAACCAAGATACAGCGGGTTCGTTATTCGCTAAATTAGCCGTCATTGGTCGAGATTTATTATTAAAAACACTTCCACAAGTTATTAATCACACGAATTCGCGTGTGCCACAAGATGAATCTCAAGTGACAATTACGCCTAATTTAAAGCCAGCTGAAGAACAAATTGATTTGCAACATTCAGCATTAGAGATTGATCGCCAAGTGCGGGGATTAAATCCTGATCCAGTAGCTTATCTCTTGGTCCACGGGCAGCGTGTTAAAGTTTACCAAACAGCTTTGAGTGATCAAACTACTACTGCGGTGCCAGGAACCATTGTTGTCCGCAATAAGCATCAACTGGGTTTGGCGGCAGGCAATAATTCCATTATTTATTTGGAACAAGTGCAACCCGCAGGTAAGAAATTGATGACTATTAGTTCATATTTAAATGGTCAAGGAAAGGATCTTCAAGTAGGTGACGCAATCAATTAAGCACAGTGTTCGCGCGATAGCGATACAAATTCTAACTAAAGTCTTTGATAATGCGGGTTATTCCAACCAACTAATTAATCAAGCACTAAAGCAACAACAGTTCAATGATGCTGATCAACGCTTATTGAGTCAGCTAGTGTATGGCGTTTTGCAGCATAAACTAACGTTAGATTATGAATTAGCACCATATTTACGGGGAAAAAAATTAGTTCCGTGGGTCAAAAACGACTTGCGGGTGGCGGTTTATCAATTAAAATATTTAGATCGAATTCCTAATCACGCTATTTTATTTGAGGCAACGCAACTGGCTAAGGTTCAAGGCAACTTAGGTTTATCCAAATTGGTCACAGCAGTATTACGGAATTTGTTACGCAATGGCTGGCGTTCTCTAGCAGATTTAGCGCCATTAGCACAATTAGCTATTCAATATAGTGTGCCCCAATGGATTATTGAACAGTTGCAACATCAAGTTGGGTTGGATAAAACCCGGACATTGCTAGCCAGTTTGAACCAACCACCGAAGCTATCGTTGCGGGTTAATTCAGCTAAAATTTCGCGAGCAAAATTGCAACAGCAATTACAAACTGAAGGTTTGTCAGTCAAACCGAGTCCCGTCAGTGAAGATGCTTTAGTGGCAGAACATGGCTTTGGTGCTGGCACAAAATGGTTTCAACAAGGTTTTTGTACGATTCAAGATGAAAGCTCAATGTTAGTTGCACCGGCTTTAAAAGTTGCACCGGATAATCGAATTCTTGATGCCTGCGCCGCTCCCGGTGGTAAAACCACACATTTGGCGAGCTTCTTAGGGCAAAAAGGGCAGATTGTGGCCTTAGACATTCATCAAAAAAAATTACGGTTAATTCAAAATAATGCGCAACGCTTAGGGGTGCAACAGTTAATTCAAACCCGAGCCTTGGATGCGCGCAAAGCTGGCCAAGAATTTGCGGCAGCTAGTTTTGACCGGATTTTAGTTGATGCACCGTGTTCAGGATTTGGATTGATGCGCCGCAAACCAGAAATTCGCTATGGTCGCCAATTAAGTGATGTTTTACATTTAGCACAAATTCAGCGCGATATTTTAACGGCAGTAGCGCCATTATTGAAAGTTAATGGTTATTTAGTTTATAGTACATGTACGATTTTTGATCAGGAAAATCAACAAGTAATTGAGCAGTTTTTAGCGGATCAACCGCAGTTTGAATTAGTACCAGTTACCACACAAAAGAAGTTAGCTTTAAGCAATCAAATGTTAAAAATTTATCCAGACGATTATCAAACTGACGGCTTTTTTATTGCTTGTTTAAAAAGGGTGAAGTAAAGTATGCAAATTGCATTTACAACGGATATTGGTCAACAACGCAAAACTAATCAAGATGATGTGCAGGTTTATCAAAATCAACAAGGTGTCGTTTTAGCCTTGGTGGCTGATGGTATGGGCGGTCATCGGGGTGGTGACGTGGCTTCTAATATGGTTATTCGACATTTTAAGACGGCATTTGAAAAAAACCAAATGCGGGATATTCGCCAGCTGGCGCAATGGACGGAAAGTTTTTTGATTCAGGAAAATCAGCGCGTGGTCACAACGGCTAGCGAACACGTCGAATTAAATGGTATGGGCACGACGATTGTGGGGGCATTTGTTTTACCTCAACAATTGGCGGTTTTTAATGTTGGCGATAGTCGTTGTTATTTATTAATGCAAAAACAGCTGCGACAAGTCAGTTTTGATCATTCATTGGTTAATGAATTGCTGGTAGCTGGCGAAATAACCCCAGAACAGGCCCGCAATTCACCTAATAAAAATATTATTACCCAAAGTTTGGGTGTCTCCACCGATGTCAAACCAACTTTTGGTTTTTTTGATTTGCCAACTGACGCGCAGATTTTGTTATGCAGTGATGGCTTAACCAATATGTTGTCTGATCAGCAAATTCAACAAATTTTGGAACAAAATCTATCACCTCAAGCCAAGTGTGACTTATTGATTCAGCGTGCTAATCAAGCAGGAGGTTTAGATAACATTACCGCTTTAGTAATTGATATGGCTGCTGGTCATGCTGAGGTGAACTCCAATGATTAATAAGGGGGACTTAATTGCTGACCGCTATCTAATTTTGGACACCTTAGGTGAAGGCGGGATGTCCAATGTTTATCTGGCAGAAGATACTTTTTTACATCGCCGCGTAGCATTAAAAAGTTTACGTTTGGACTTGACGGATAATCAACAATTTCGACAACGATTTCAACGTGAATCACGAGCCATGAGTGAATTATCTAGTCCTTATATTGTCAACATTTTAGATATTGGTGATGAAAGTTTCCCCTATATTGTGATGGAGTATGTCAAGGGCCCAAGTCTAAAAAAATATCTGCGGCAAAACTTTCCCATTAGTCAGCCACAAATTTTAAGTTTTATGGCGGAGATTTTGCAAGGCGTTGCCGTTGCGCATCAACATGGGATTATTCATCGCGATTTAAAACCACAAAATGTTTTCATTACTTCGCAAGGTCATGCGAAAGTGGGCGACTTTGGTATTGCTTTATCTTTAGGCGAGCAGTCGATTACACAATCGGATGCCACTATCGGTTCGGTTCATTACATGGCTCCCGAACGAGTGCGCGGGGCTCAGGCAACGGTTCAGTCCGATATCTATTCGTTAGGGATTATTTTGTTTGAAATGTTAACAGGACGCTTGCCGTTTGACGCTGAAACCTCGATGGCCGTAGCGGCTAAACATTTTAATGAACCGATGCCGAATTTATGTCAAATTGATGCCGCTATTCCCCAGCCGTTGGCTAATGTAGTTTTAAAAGCGACTGCCAAGGTTCCCAGCCAGCGGTATGCAACCGTTAGTGACATGGCCCAAGACTTAGAGACAAGCTTAAATGCTGATCGAAAAAATGAACAGCCCTTTATTCCTGAACCGATCAATACTGAAGAGACGAAGGTTTTATCGAATGTTCATGAACAAACTACCGCTCCTAGTGTTAATCCGCAATCTGATTTAACGTCTGGCCAGAAAAAGCCAGTAGTTAAAAAAAAGCATCACCGGCGGTGGTTAATAGTGCTACTGGTAATACTAATTATTATCATCGGTTTTGTTTTTTGGTATAATCGCAAAGAAGTGACGGTGCCGGATGTTCGTGATTTGAGCCTTAATCAAGCACGGGCAGTGCTGAATAACTCTAGCTTAAAAGTTGGGACGATCACTAAGAAAACGAGTAACACGATCCGCACTCAAAATGTTATTAGCTCCATTCCTCCGCAGGGTAGCCATCTCAAAACCGGAACGAAAGTTAAACTAATTCAAAGTACCGGTCCCGTCAAAAAAAGCTTACCAAATGTGCAAGGCTGGAATTATTATGCGGCTAAAAAAAGATTACACCAAGCAGGATTTAAAGTTCAGCGGAAAAATCGCTATTCTAAGACAGTGCCTGCGGGTAAGGTCATTAAGCAAACGCCCAGAGCTACTAAACGCAAAACCGCGCAAAATCGGGTCGTTCACTTAACAATTTCTTTAGGAATTAAAAATACTGGGGTTACTGTGAAAGATTTGACAGGTTATAATTTGCGGGGAGCGCAAGATTACGCTAATGAGTCCGGGTTACACTTAGTGGTGAAGACAGTTGCTTCAGAGAGCGTGGACAAGGGCTTAGTTATTTCGCAAAGTCCCGTCGCGGGTACGCGAGTGATGCGGGGGAGTGATTTAATTATCAGCGTGTCTAGTGGTGGTAATAATGTCGTCAATAATCCGCCACAAGCTCGATCGACTGCCAATGATGATGCGACACCAACGGATAATGTTCAAAATGTTTCCCGGACCGTGACGGTGCCGTTTAATGCACAAACTAATAATGGTACTAATGTGGTAAAAATTCATGTTCAAGATCTCAATCATAATATTAATGATGTTTATCAAACATTGAATATTACTGCTGATACTCCCGTAACAATCAATTTACAACTGAATAAAGGACAAAGTGGACAATATAGTATTGAACGTGACGGTCAAACGATTGATTCACAGACAGTAACAGGCAATTAATATGCAAACAGGAAAAATTATTAAATCTAATAGCGGCTTTTATGAAGTACAATTACCAACCGGTCAAGTAGTCACCACTCGTGCTCGCGGCAATTTTCGCCAACAAAAGATCAAACCGATTGTGGGTGATGTTGTTGATTTTGAAGAACAGTATTTACTAAAAATTCATCCGCGAAAAAATGAAATCGTGCGGCCACTCATTGCCAATATTGATCAAGCTTTGATTGTCATGTCGGTTGTTCAGCCAGATTTTTCGACTAATTTATTAGATCGCTTCTTAGTTAACTTGCAGTTACAAAAAATTAAACCTTTAATTTATCTCAGTAAGACCGATTTGGCGACTAAAAAGCAATTAATTGCTTTACAACCGATTATTGATTATTATCAAAGTTGGCATTATCCAATCTTTACGCACGACACTTTGCCGCAGTTAAATACCGCGTTAACCGATTGTGAAACGGTCTTAACGGGCCAAACGGGTGTGGGAAAATCTACGTTATTGAATCAAATGCTGCCGCAATTAAAATTAAAAACGGCCGCAATTTCTAATAGTTTGAATCGGGGGAAACATACAACCCGCTTAGTAACTTTATATCCATTTGCGGGAGGATTAGTTGCCGATACACCCGGTTTTTCTGCACTACAATTTCAAGACTTGACTAAAGAACAACTTCCCCAATTGTTTGTTGATTTTCAACATTTTCAAGGTAATTGCAAGTATCGCAGTTGTCTTCATCTAAAAGAGCCTGGTTGCGCTGTACAACAAGCCGTGGCGACAGGTGAAATTTTGCACAGTCGGTATCAAAATTATTGTCAATTTCAAGCAGAGTTAGCACAACGCCGACCAGTTTATCAAAAAACTCCTAAAAAAAAGAGGTAGTCCAATGACTAATTATGTAATTGCACCTTCGATTTTAAGTGCCAATTTGTTAGCTTTACAAACGGATTTAAACCAGGCGATTGCGGCTGGAGCAGATATGTTTCATATTGATTTAATGGATGGTGCCTTTGTTCCACATTTGACGTTTGGTCCCGATATGGTGCAAGCTATTCGGACCATGACTGATTTACCATTAGATGTGCATTTGATGGTGCAGCACCCTGGTAATTATTTTGACCAGTTACTCCAAATTCCTAATTGTTTGTTAAATATTCACGTGGAGAGTACGGTTCATATTTATAGTTTAGTGCAGCAGGTCAAAGCAGCAGGTTTAAAGGCGGGCATTGTGTTAAATCCTGGCACTGCTGTGGCAAGTGTGACGCCATTACTTTCTTTAGTAGATAATGTCTTGGTGATGACTGTTAATCCAGGATTTGGTGGCCAAAAATTTTTAACTGCCATGACTAATAAGTTACAGCAATTACAGACATTACGGCACCAAAATGCGGATTATACTTATACCCTTGAAGTGGATGGTGGAATTAATGATCACACTATTCAATTGTGTCAGCAAGCAGGAGCCGATACGTTCGTAGCCGGCTCATACGTGTTTGATCACAATATTGAGCAACAAATGCAAAATCTACGACAGGCATTAGTTAAATGAATAAAGTTAATGTAATGTTAGGCAGTTCCTATAATTTACCACTGAATTTGTCAGAGATTACTGGTCCTTGGGTGGGCGCCGATCATGGAAATATTACGTTATTAGCCAATAATATTGTTCCTCAAATTGGCGTGGGTGATTATGACTCTTTAACGAGATTGGAAAAAAATTGGCTAGAAGCGCAAGTTGCTGATTTAAGATATGCCAAACCCGAAAAAGATTTTACGGATTCTCAAGCAGCGGTGAAAATCGCTTTGCGAGATTTACATGCGCGTCAAGTAGATATTTATGGTGCGACCGGTGGGCGCATCGATCATGAGCTGGTTAATCTTTGTTTACCGTTAGATTTTCAACCACGAGATTCCCAAAAGTTACGGCTGATTGATAACCAAAATGTTATCACTTATTTTGCTCCCGGAACTTATCAGATTCAAAATTGGACACAAGATAAGTATCTAGGTTTCTATAATTTAGTACCCGTCAAACATTTTTGGATTAAAGATGCCAAGTATCCCTTAAAACCAACTGATTTAACGCGCCCCGTTTCGTTATCCAGTAATGAATTTGTGGGTGCGGTAGTGGAATTTGGCTTTACCAGTGGTTTGATGGCTGTGATCCAGTGCCACGATTAATTAATAGTTGCTGATTGGTGCTCACGTGCTGGATTAGAATTGTCCGAATAAAACTAAAATAAAAAAACTGCCCAAGTTGGACAGCTTTTTTATTTTAATTATTAGACACGAGTCACTTTACCAGACTTCAAAGCGCGAGTTGAAACCCAAACACGTTTGGGTTTACCATCAACTAAAATCCGGACTTTTTGCAAATTAGCTTTCCATGCACGTCGTGATGAATTCAAAGCATGAGAACGTTTGTTGCCAAAACTGGTCTTGCGTCCAGTAATAATATCTTTAGCCATGGGACAAACCTCCTTGTCCTATATACTTTCTATAACAGAATACTTTAAACATGTTATCATTTACCTATTGAGAAAGCAAGTTCTAATTCAAGGAAAAATACTTGACAGTTTTGTAGATAGCTGTTTTTTATAGCTTTGCTATGATAAAATTTAATTGTTAAAAGAGATTATAAAGCGGGGTGTTAGACTTTGGCAGTAACTATTCAAACAAAATATGGACAAGTAGATGTCTCTAATGAAGTCATTGCTTCGATTGTCGGCTGTGCTGCGACTGATATTTACGGTATCGTCGGGATGGCTAGTAAAAATCAGTTACGTGATGGCGTCAATGAGATTTTAAATCGCGAAAATTACACACGTGGGGTAGTTGTGCGCCAACAGGAAAGTCAAACCGTAGTTGATGTATATATAATTGTTGGTTACGGCGTGAAAATTTCTGAAGTTTGTCGTAATGTCCAGAGCAAAGTTAAATACAATTTAGAAACAATGTTAGGTGCACCGACAGCGCAAGTTAATGTTTACGTGCAAGGAATTAAGATTTTAGAAGAGGATTAATTGGAGGAAAAATTCATTGTCTGTTGAAAGAATTACGGCACAAGAATTTGTCGATATGATTCGCATGGGAGCACACCGTTTAGGTCAGAATGCTCAATTTGTGAATTCTTTAAATGTTTTTCCGGTACCTGATGGCGATACCGGAACCAATATGGACTTAACATTTAAATCGGGCTATAAAGCAGTTAATGAAGCCGATACGAAGCACGTTGGTGAATTAGGTCAAGTCTTAGCCAAAGGATTGTTGATGGGCGCACGGGGCAATTCGGGAGTGATTACATCCCAAATTTTCCGTGGTTTTAGTAAAAGCATTGAGGCGAAGCCAGTTTTAACGCCCCAAGATTTAGCCCAAGCGTTCGCTGATGGTGTGCAGACGGCTTATAAAGCCGTGATGAAACCAGTCGAAGGCACGATTTTGACAGTTGCTAGAGGAGCTAGTGAACAGGCCCAACAGGTGAGTGCAACAGCAAGCGATGTAGAAACAGTGATGGCTGCAGCCTTACAAGGAGCTAAACAAGCGCTGGCTAAAACGCCAGATTTATTGCCAGTATTAAAAGAAGTTGGCGTAGTCGATTCGGGAGGCCAAGGCTTGGTCTTTATCTATGAAGGCTTTTTACAAGCTTTAGGTGGCGAAGTTAATGATAGTAATATTCACCAACCTGATGCTACTGAAATGGATGAAATGTTAAATGCAGCCCATCATCAATCAGTGCAAACGCAGTTTAATAATGAAGATATTGTGAACGGTTTTTGTACCGAAATGATGGTTCAATTAGGGGTTCAACCAACTACTGACCAACAGTTTGATTACGAACAATTTCGCAATACATTAAGTGAAATTGGCGATTCACTATTGGTGGTTGCCGATGATGAAGTGGTGAAAGTTCATGTGCACACACAGCATCCCCAAAAAGTCTTTACCTATGGTCGGCAATTTGGCGCGTTAGCTAAAGTTAAAATCGACAATATGCGGATTCAACACGAAACCATTATTGAAAATGACACTGCACAAACTCCGGTAGCGACCGAGCCAGTCGATTATGCAGTTATTGCTGTGGCTTCCGGTAATGGTCTGCAAAAACTGTTTTGCAGTTTAGGCGTGACTACTGTTATTAGCGGTGGTCAAACGATGAATCCTTCAACGCAAGATATTATTCAGGCTATTGAGAATAGTAATGCCAAACAAGTTATTGTTTTACCAAATAATGGTAATATCGTCATGGCTGCCCAACAAGCTTGCCAAGAAGTTAATTTACCAACGGCAATTGTGGCCAGTAAATCAATTGCTCAAGGAATGACGGCCATGTTAGCTTTTGATCCAACTGCAGATTTAACAGACAACGAAGCTAACATGACTGAAGTGTTAACCACAGTTAAGAGTGGTCAGATTACAACAGCTGTGCGCGATAGTGTCATTGGTGACTTAACAATTAAAAAATCAGATTTGATCGGACTGGTTGATGGCGATATTGTCGTTAGTGGCACTGATTCACTTACAGTAGCTCGCCAGATGGTGGCTAAAATGGTGGATGAAGATAGTGAAGTAGTGACTATTTTAGTGGGTGCACAAGGAAATAATGACAGTGCCCAACAAATTGCGGAAGCTATTACGAATGATTTTAGTGAATTAGAAGTTGAAATTCATGAGGGCGATCAACCCGTGTATCCGTATTTGATTGCTGTTGAATAAAGAGATCATTGAGGCTGTGAATAATTGGTGCACTAAGGAGCCAGTATGCAAGAATTATTACAATCGGTTAGTTATTTAAAGGGTGTTGGTCCTAAAGTTCAAGCTGCATTAGGAACTTTAGGAATTACTACGGTACGTGACCTACTTTATTTTTTTCCTAAACGCTATAACGATCTTATTGTTAAGACGCTTGCTGAAATTAGTGATCAGGAAAAAGTAGTTTTAAAAGGAGTTGTGGGTAGTCCCGCTTTACTTAAACGTTTAGGTGGTAAAAGAAATTTAGTCATTGTTCGTTTATTGGTTGACAATGAAACGATCCCAGTGACTTTTTTTAATCAACCGTGGTTAAAGCGCCAGTTTACAGTTGGTCAAGAAGTTTTGATTTATGGGCGTTTTGATGCGGCTAAACGATCTTTGACGGGGATGAAAGTTCTCAGTGATGATCAAGCAACTAATCAACTGGCGGCCATTTATCCCACTAATCGGCAAATCTCGCAAAAAAGTTTAATTAAACTGATTCACCAAGCCGTCGACCAATATTTGCCCCAAGTTCCCAATCTTGTTCCGCTTGCCCTGCGGCAAACCTATCACTTATTAACTGATCAACAAATTATTGTGGGGATGCATTTTCCGAAGTCCAAACAACAAGCCCATTTGGCTCGCAGAAGTGCTAAATTTCGTGAATTATTTTTGTACAGTTTACGCTTGTGTGATTTAAAAGTAACTACGCAAAAGCAGACAGCAGGTTTGGCACAACATTATGACGAACAATATGTGCAGCAATTTGTGAGTGATTTTTCGTTCCAATTAACAGCAGCACAAACAAAAGTTTTAACGGAAATTTTAACCGATTTAAAAGCGCCCCAACCGATGAATCGCCTATTACAAGGTGATGTAGGCAGTGGTAAAACTGCCGTTGCGGCCACGGCGATGTTTGCCTCAGTAACGGCGGGTTACCAGACGGTTTTAATGGCCCCCACCGAAATTTTGGCACAGCAGCATTATCAAAAACTGGCGCCGTTATTTGAGCAATTTCAAATGACAACGAGCCTGTTAACCAGCTCGCTAAAGGCGCCACAAAAAAAGTTGATCTTAAATAATATTCAACAAGGTCATACGAACATTATTATTGGAACGCAAGCAGTTTTTCAAACGGCGGTCCAGTATCAACGTTTGGGATTAGTAGTGATTGATGAGCAACATCGTTTTGGTGTTCGCCAGCGGAAGGCCTTACGCCAAAAGGGAGGCAATCCCGATGTCTTGTTAATGACAGCCACGCCGATTCCGCGGACCTTAGCAATTACTTATTATGGTGAAATGGATTTATCAATTATTGATGAATTACCCGCGGGGCGCCAAGCAGTCAAAACTTACTGGTTGCGCTCCAATAAGTTAGAGCAAGTCCGTCATTTTATGACGGTGCAGCTTCAGCAACAAGCTCAAATTTTTATCGTCACCGCACTGGTCGAGGACTCTGACAAGATGACTTTAACTAGTGCCAAAACTCTCTATCAAGAATTGCAACAACAGTTTCCCCAAGCACGAATTGGGCTGGTGCACGGACAATTAACAGCGGCCGATAAAGCGCAGACAATGGAACAGTTTAAACAACACCAATTGGATATTTTAATCGCTACGACGGTCATTGAAGTTGGCGTGGATGTGCCAGATGCAACGGTTATGATTATTCTAAATGCTGAACGCTTTGGTTTATCGCAGTTACATCAATTACGGGGGCGGGTTGGTCGTGGCCAACAAGCAGCCTACTGTATTTTAGTGGGAGACCCTGCGAACCAAACGGCAATTCAACGTTTAAAAATTATGACACAAACCAATGATGGTTTTAAGTTAGCACAAAAAGATTTAGAATTACGTGGTAGCGGGGACTTCTTTGGTGATCAACAATCAGGTTTGCCACAGTTTGAATTGGCAGATCCAGTGAGTGATGTTAAAATGCTTGATATTGCTTACCAAGAAGCACGAAAATTGATGCAAACGGATCCTAATTTGACTCAATTTCCCCAATTAAAGCAATATTTACAAACAGTAATACATGATAATTTAGATTAGTGAGGTTATTTGAATGAAAATTGCAGTTGATGTCATGGGTGGCGATCACGCACCAGAAGTGGTCGTACAAGGAGTAGAGCGAGCCCGGAATGAATTTACAGATTTAGAATTTAGTCTATTTGGCGATCAAACGGCAATTAAACAATATTTACAAGATTCTAAGAGAATTGAAATTGTGCATACTACGACCCAAATTTTAGGCACGGATGAGCCCATGAAAGCTATTCGGCAAAAAAAGGATTCATCAATGGTTCTAGCTGCGCAAGCGGTGAAAGCCGGTCAAGCCGATGCAATGATTTCGTTAGGAAATTCCGGGGCATTGTTAGCTGCGGGAATTTTTATTGTGGGACGTTTGAAAAATATTTCTCGCCCGGCCTTAATGCCCACGATGCCCATGATTGGTCAAAACAATGCTTTTGTCTTTTTGGATGCGGGGGCCAATGCTGAGGTTAAAGTTCCTTATTTGACACAATGGGCGGTAATGGGCTCGTTTTATGCCAGTGAAGTTTTAAATACTGCTCAGCCACGAGTTGGTTTATTGAATAATGGTAGTGAATATGATAAGGGTGATAAGTTACACCAGCAAGCTTATCAAGCATTAAAAGAGTTACCAGGAATTAATTTTGTTGGTAATGTGGAAGCTGATAATTTATTAGTTGGTGCTGCCGATGTGGTAGTGACTGATGGTTTTACTGGTAACGCGGTCTTAAAAGCGATTGAAGGGACCGCTTCATTAGTCATTAAAGAATTAAAAGCGGCATTACTCAATAATGGTTTGCGGGCGAAAACGGGAGCACTGTTAGCTAAACCAGCGCTCAAGTCGATTAAATCTTTATTTGACGTTTCCACATACGGTGGTGCAGTTTTGATGGGTGCTAAAGCCCCAATTGTTAAATCACACGGGTCTTCAGATGCACGTACGGTCTATTATGCCTTAGCGCAATTGAGAATGATGTATAATAAGGGAATGCTTGATAAAGTAATGGCTTACTTTAATCAAGAACAAAAAACTAATAATTAGGAGATCAGTTAATTATGAATAGAGAAGATATTTTTCAAAAAATTGCTCAAATGTTAAGCGAACGCTTTGGTGTTGCAGTCGATAAAATTACGGATGCAACTAATTTCCAAGAAGATTTAAAAGCTGATTCCATTGATATGGTGGAATTTGAGTTGGAACTAGAAGATGATTTTGGTGCCGAAATTCCTGATGAGGAAGCTGCTAAAATCCAAACTGTTGGGGCGGCAGTTGATTATATTGTTTCACAACAATAATAAATGGAGGTTATTTGACCTTTGACTAAAAATAAAACAATGGATGATCACCAATTAGTACAGCTATTAGCTGATCATTATCAAATTAAATTTCACAATATGGATTTATTGCATTCAGCTTTGACACATTCTTCGTTTGCAAATGAACACCGCGAGTTAGCGGTTAAAGATTATGAACGCTTAGAATTTTTAGGTGATGCGGTTTTAGAGTTAAATGTGTCAGAATATATTTTTAAAAAATTTCCACAATTACCTGAAGGACAACTAACCAAATTACGAGCAGATATTGTTTGTACAGCCAGTTTTTCGCGCTTTTGTCGCGAAGTAGGCTTGCCACAGTTTATTCGCTTGGGTAATGGTGAGGAAAAAGCTGGTTCACGTAACCGTGATACGTTACTAGAAGACGTCTTTGAAGCTTTTGTGGGAGCTTTGTATTTAGACCAAGGCAATGACAAAGTGGTCACTTTTTTGCAAGCAGTGGTTTATCGGCATATTGATGCGGGCGAATTTAGTGATGATAATGACTTTAAAACAGAGTTACAAGAAGAATTGCAACAAAACGGTGATGTGCAAATTGATTATCAAGTTTTGAAGACGGAAGGCTCTGATGATCAGACGGTCTTTACAGTTCAGTTGGTAGTTAATCAACAACCCTTAACAATGGGCGTGGGTCACAGTAAAAAAGATGCAGAACAACAGGCAGCTCACCGGCAATTACAGAAATTGCATCAAAAATAGGAGGAGTTTTGTTTGGTCTTAAAGGCACTACAAATGATGGGTTTTAAGTCTTTTGCAGACAAAACAACGCTTCATTTTGATGAAGGTATTACGGGAATTATCGGTCCCAATGGTAGTGGTAAGAGCAATCTCACCGAAGCTATTCGTTGGGTAATGGGTGAACAATCACCCAAAAGTTTACGTGGCGATAATATGCAAGATGTTATTTTTGCGGGCAGCGCCACACGAGCGCCGTTAAATCGGGCAGAAGTGGTGCTCAAGTTTGATAATCGTGATCGGCAATTGCAATTTGACCATGATGAAGTACAAGTTACTCGGCGACTATTTCGCAATGGTGAGAGTGATTTTTTGATCAATAACCGTAAAGTTCGACTCAAAGAAATTACGAATTTATTCTTAAGTTCCGGCTTGGGTAAACACTCTATGGCTATCATGTCGCAAGGTAATGTCGAAGCTATTTTTAATAATAAGCCACAAGATCGTCGGTTTATTATTGAAGAAGCAGCTGGTGTCGCTAGTTTTAAACTAAAGAAAAAGCAGGCGCAGCAACAATTAGAGCAGACTGATGACAATTTACAGCGAGTTAATGACATTGTTACTGAGTTAGCAAGACAGGTGGAACCACTCAAAGAACAAGCCAGTCTGGCTCGTGATTATCAAGAGCAGCAAGCCAAGTTTAGTCACCTGGAACAACAGGTCTTAGCAATTGAGATTGCCGATTTGAATCAAAAGCAAACCACATTATTACAAAAAAGACGATCTATCAAACAACGCTTGGCTGATATTAGTCAACGCTTGACGACCACTAATCAACAAGTTAGTGAAAATAATCAAGCTCAAGAACAATTAGCTTTGAAATTGGACCAAAAACAGGTGCAATTGACGCAATTAAGTCAAAAACTGACGGAAACTAAAGGCCAAGCTACCCTCCACGCTGAGCGCTGGAATAATAGTGATGCTCAGTATCAAACACTGCAGCAGCAACAAGAAGATTTACAGCAACAACAACAGCTTACGCAAACCCAAATCGCCAATTTAACCACTGCTGAGCAAAACCTGCAAACTAAATTGGCTGCTTTGCAAGCTACTTTGCAACAAAAACAGTCTGATTTAAAAACGGATCCCCAACAAATTCAACAAACTGTGACCGACTTACAACAGCAACGTGTTACGAACTTGCAACAGCAAGCAGCATTGACTAATCAGTTGCAGTTTCAAACAGAACAATTGCAGAAAAGTCAACAACAGCTCCAAGATGTCATTAAAACGTTAACTGAACAACAAGCTGCTGGTCAAACTCAACAACAACACTTAACGCAATTAAATGCGCAAGTTCAACAACAGCACCAACAGTTAAAAACACAACAGCAAAGTGTTCAGCAAGTGACGTTACAGTACCAGCAAACGCAGCAGCAATTACAAGCAGCTCAAAATCAGTATTATCAACAATTACGAACGGTGCAACAAGTTCAAGCTGAGTTAAAATCGCTACAAAAAATTCAACAACAACACCAAGGTTTTTATCAAGGTGTACGGGCAATTTTGGCGGCCCAATTAAGTGGTATCATTGGAGTTGTAGCAGAGTTAATCAATGTTCCAGAAACTTATCAAGTGGCCATTCAAAGTGCTGCTAGTTCAGCCTTGCAGTCGATTGTTACGACTAATCAAGCTAGTGCGAAGGCTGCGATTGACTATTTACGGCAACATCGGCAAGGACGGGCTACTTTTTTACCGCAGACGGTGATGAAAAGTCGGAAGATTTGGCCTGAACAGTTGTCAGCTTTACAAGCGTTAACTAATTGGCAGCTAGCGAGTGATGTGGTACAGATTAATCCTGATTTACAAAATATCGTGGATTACCTTTTTGGTAATTTAATTATTGTAGATCAGCTTAATACAGCAACGAAAGTTAGTAACCTATTGCAACATCGTTACCGGGTAGTGACGTTAAAAGGTGATTTGATTAATCCGGGCGGATCAATGACTGGCGGGCAAGTCCGCGCCAATTTAGCTATTTTGGGACAAAAAGAGCAAATCAAACATCTCGCACAATCTGTTCAAAGTTCACAAAAACAATTAGATAAAAGACAACAGCAAGTGCAAACTTTGCGGCAAGAAGTACAATTGATCGGTGATCAAAAAAAGACACAAGAACAACAGTTACAGCAGTTGTTGCCTAAACAACAACGGTTAGAAAGTGATTACCGATTACACCAGCAGCAATTCCAACAACACCAAGGCCAATTAGTTGACTTTAAGCAACAACAACAAGCTTTAGCACAGCAAATTCAGCAGTTTCAACAACAAGCAGCTGCTAGTCGTCAACAATTACAGGACTTAGCGCAAAAGTTGCAACAAATTGAGCAAAACAATCAACACCAGCAAGCTTTAATTCAAAATTTGGACCAACAAAAGAGTTCTTTAGCGCAAACATTGCAAACGACGAAAACACAAATCATTGTCACAAAAAATGATTTTCAGAATCAGCAAAAAGAGTTACAGCAAAAACAGCAGTTGCAAGCAGACTTACAAACAAAACTTCAGCAATTGCAACAAGAACAGCAGCAACTACAAGTTACACAGGATGATTTTGCTCAGACCAAGCAAGATTTACATCAGCAAGTTACGCAGTTAACGCAAAAAGTGCAGCAATTACAACAACAAATTACGCAATGCCAGCAGCAACGCGAACAGCTTCAACAAACTTCTCAAGAGTTAAATCCCTTGAATCAGCGCCTAGTTGGCTTGCAACAGCAGGCAATGGATGAGCAAAGTCAGTTGTCGGTGCAACAAGCTGAAATAAAACAACAATTACAGCAGCGTTTGAAACATTTGGAGCAAGATTACCACCTCAGTTTTGAGGCAGCCATGGCGCAAGTGCCAGCTAATTTTGATTTAACTCAAGCACAAGATCAAATGCGACTCCTACAACAAGGATTAACGGATTTAGGGACAGTTAATTTAGCAGCCATTGCCGAATACGATCAGGTTAAAGACCGGTACGAATTTTTAACACAGCAACGTGCAGACTTAAGGGCCGCACGTCAGCAGTTAACAACCACAATGGGTGAGATGGATCACGAAGTCAGTCAACGCTTTGCAGCCATGTTTCAGCAAGTTGCGGCGGCTTTTGAACAAATTTTTCCGCGGATGTTTGGTGGTGGACATGCCAAACTAGTGTTAACTGAGCCAGGTGATTATTTAACTAGTGGTATTGAAATTATTGCACAACCGCCGGGGAAAAAGTTGCAACGAATGAGTCTGCTGTCTGGTGGTGAACGAGCATTAACTGCCATCACTTTGTTATTCGCTATTTTGCAGGTTAAGCCCGTGCCGTTTTGTGTTTTGGACGAAGTGGAAGCATCCTTGGATGATGCTAACGTGTTGCGCTTTGCTAATTTTTTACAGCAATATGATCAAGCAACACAGTTTATCGTGATTACACACCGTAAAGGAACAATGCTCAAGGTAGATCGCTTATACGGAGTAACGATGCAAGAATCCGGAGTTTCTACGATATTAACCGTTAAATTAGAACAGAATGGAGTTGAAAACATTCATGGGATTGTTTGATTTATTTAAGAGAAATAAAAAAGCTGTAGATGATGAAAAAGCCGAAAAAGCCGAAAAAGCCGAAAAAGCCGAAAAAGCCGAAAAAGCCGAAAAAGCCGAAAAAGCCGAAGCTGAACAACCATTAGATGATGCCAAAGAAGTGGCGCCAACTGCCGAGAATCTAAAACCAGCTGCTGCAGAGCAATCAGCTGTAACTGATGTTAGTGATGCACCAAAAGTAACAAGTCAAACTGTAGAAAATCCAACAACGGAAAATGCTGAACCAGAGGACAATGAAGCTCAGATTGAAAACGATACTGCAGAGTCTGATAGCGAGCAGCCCGAAGTTGCTGCTACTTCTGCTGTTTCTGAAACTAATGATTCCATTACTTCAGAGACAACCGCAGCGTCTTCTAATTCAGAGTTAGCACCAGCAGCTGACGATGAGCCAGATTCTCAGGAAGAAGAATATAATCAAGGCCTGCAAAAAACTCGGCATACTTTTCGGGATAAATTTAATGCATTTATGGCTAATTTTCGGTCAGTTGATGAAGACTTTTTTGATGACTTAGAAGATTTGTTGATTCAATCCGACGTTGGTTATGAAATGTCGTTAAAGATTTCTGATGCCTTACGCGAAGAAGTTAAATTACAGAATGCTAAATCGAAAGCGGAAGTTTCGCGCGTTATTATTCAAAAAATGGTTGAATTATATCGGGCAGATAATCATAAATATGATTATCAACTGAATTTGGACTTTCAGCGCCCATTAAATGTTATCTTATTTGTGGGAGTTAATGGTGCTGGTAAAACGACGACAATCGGTAAGTTAGCTGCACGGTTGAAACAGCAAGGACACAAGGTATTATTAGCTGCCGGTGATACTTTTCGCGCTGGGGCGATTGAACAATTACAAGCCTGGGGCCAAGCGACAGGGGTTACTACCGTTGCTAAAAAAGCGGGCAGTGATCCTGCCGCGGTAGTTTATGAAGCTTTGCAAAAAGCACAAACGGAAAACTATGATGTGCTACTGGTAGATACCGCCGGCCGGTTACAGAATAATGCTAATTTGATGAAAGAACTAGAAAAAATCAAACGGATTATTACGCGTGAATTGCCAGATGCACCACATGAAGTTTTATTAGTCGTTGATGCAACCACAGGGCAAAATGCGCTGAGCCAGGCCAAGCAGTTTCAAAAGGTGACGCAAGTAAGCGGGCTGGTCTTAACCAAATTAGATGGTTCATCGCAAGGTGGCATTGTTCTGGCAATTAATGATGAGTTACAGATACCGGTTAAATTAGTGGGCTTAGGTGAAAAAGTGAGTGATTTGCGGGACTTTGACCCAGAGCAATTCGCACAAGGTTTGTTTAGTCGCTTATTGGATGAAGCTGATGAATGATAATTTAGCGCAAAAAAATTATGTTAATGTCTTGTATAGTTTTTACCAACCATTGTTAACGGCTAAACAAGATCAGTATATGCAACTATATTATGGTGATGATTTTTCGTTAGGGGAAATTGCTCAGAATTATCATATCAGTCGACAGGCTGTTTATGATAATTTAAAACGAACAGTTAAAATTTTAGAAAAATATGAGCAGAAGTTACACTTGTGTCAAGAATTTCAAAAACGGGAAACCTTATTAGCACAATTAGAGCAAATTATTCAAACTGATTATCCACAGGATCAAGCTTTAAAAACAATTTTTCATAAATTGCAGCAGTTAGATGTTTGATAAAAAAACAAGGAACTGGTAGAGGAGATAAATATGGCTTTTGAAGGATTAAGTGAGCGGCTCCAAAAGACGTTTGCCAAATTACGCGGCAAAGGTAAAATAACTGAAAATGATGTCAAAGAAATGATGCGTGAAGTGCGTTTGGCATTGTTAGAAGCCGATGTTAATTTTGATGTCACAAAGACTTTTATTCAAACGGTGCGCCAACGAGCCATCGGTAGTGAAGTCTTGGAGAGCTTAACTCCTGCACAACAAATTATTAAAATTGTTAATGAAGAGTTAACTAAAATTATGGGTACCGAAGCGGTTGCTTTAAATAAGGCAGCCAAAATTCCGACAGTAATTATGATGGTTGGGCTTCAAGGTGCTGGTAAAACGACTTCGGCTGGTAAATTGGTTAAGTATCTACAAGAAAATAATCATGCCCGTCCCTTGTTAATTGCCGCTGATGTTTATCGCCCTGCTGCGATTGAACAGTTGAAAACTATCGGTCAACAATTGACAGTTCCGGTTTATGATGAAGGTACAGACCAAAATCCGGTGTCAATTGTGGAACACGGTCTCCAACAAGCTCGTGAGCAAAAGAATGATTATGTCTTAATTGATACTGCTGGGCGCTTAGAAATTGATGACCAATTAATGGATGAATTGAGTCAGATTAAGTCAGTTGCGCAACCCAATGAAATATTGTTAGTTGTGGACTCCATGACCGGACAAGCAGCAACGCATGTGGCCGAAGGATTTAATGAACAGCTCGATATTACCGGTGTGATTTTGACTAAGTTAGACGGTGATACTCGTGGTGGGGCGGCTTTGTCCATTCGTTCAGTCACCGGTAAGCCTATTAAATTTATTGGTTCTGGTGAAAAATTAGATGCACTAGAGGTTTTCCATCCGGATCGAATGGCTGATCGTATCTTGGGCATGGGTGATATGATGACGTTAATCGAGAAAGCCCAACAAGAATACGATGATAAACAAGCGGTTGAGTTAACACGCAAAATGCAGGAGAATTCGTTTGACTTTAATGATTTTATTGATCAAATGGATCAAGTGCAAAAAATGGGTCCAATGGATGAATTAATGAAGATGATTCCTGGCATGGCGAACAATCCGGCTTTACAAAATGTGAATCTTGACCCGAAAGATATGGATCATTTAAAAGCAATTGTTTATTCTATGACGCCTGCTGAACGTCAAGATCCCGAATTATTAAATCCATCACGCCGCCGCCGCTTAGCAGCAGGCTCTGGGCGACCAATTGTTGAAGTTAACCGCATGATTAAGCAATTTAAACAGATGCAAACCATGATGCAAAAAATGTCCAAGGGTAATTTTGCCGGTATGGATCAACTAATGGGCGGCGGTTTACAAGGCAAGCTGGGCAAAATGGCCATGGGTTCCATGGTGCGCCATAATAAAAAGCGTAAGAAAAAGCGTCTAAAAAAAGTTAAACGATTCAAATCTTAAAAGTTGCTACTTGTAAAGAAAAAAAGCTTTACACTATTATAGAAAACGAGTATACTATTGAACGTTAAGTTAAGAAGCTAAATTTATGGAGGAATTTAATTATGGCAGTTAAAATTCGGATGCATCGTATGGGAAGTAAGCGTCGTCCTTTCTATCGAATTGTGGTAGCTGACTCAAGAGCACCACGTGATGGTCGTTTTATTCAACAAGTTGGTCATTATAATCCATTACACAAAGAAGATTTAAAATTAGATGCTGATTTGATTTTGGATTGGTTACAAAAGGGTGCCCAACCTTCAGATACAGTACGTAACTTGTTACAAAAACAAGGCATTATGAAGCAATATCATGAATTGAAATTAGCTAATAAGAAAGCTAAGTAGTTTTAACAAAGATGGAAACTGACATTGTAACCTTAATTAAAGCAATTGTTTTACCACTAGCGAATGATAAGGATCAAGTTCAAGTTCGCGTTGAAGATGAAGCAGATTGTTTGGTTTATGAATTATCTTTGAGTACAGCAGATGCTGGACGGGTCATTGGTAAACAAGGTCGCGTAGCACAAGCAATTAGAACGATTGTTTATTTAGAAAATGATCAGAATTCAAAACGAGTTAAACTAAATATTGTACCAATTACTACTGATTAATATGGTGGGTGGCTGCAGCTAAAAGTTGCAGCCATTTTTCAAATTAAGGTTTAAAAGTGCCGGCAATTTAGCACTTGTCATGAAGTAAAGGAGTTATTAATGACCCAAACAGACTATTTACGTGTTGGTAAAATCATAAATACCCACGGTTTAAAAGGCGAAGTTAAAGTGCAAGCTTTAACGGACTTTGCGGACGAACGCTTCCAACCTGGTCAAACTTTATTCATTGAAACTGCACCTGATCATTATCAATCGGTTCAGGTGACTAGTGCGCGGATTCAGAAGAACTTTTGGCTCATTCAATTTGCGGAAATTAATGACATTGAGAGTGCACAAAAAGTTCAAACGCATGAATTGTGGATTGATGCGCAACAATTGCAACCATTACCCGATGGTCAATATTATTATAAAGATATTATGGGCATTACAGTTTATGATCAAAAGCGGGGGTTACTGGGATCAGTAGTGGATATTTGGGATTTAGGTCCGAATGATATCTGGGTTATTCAAGGTGCGAAATACGGCGAAATTTTGTTACCCATTCTCAAAGATGTGTTGGTGACGGTTGATTTGTCAGCGCAACAAGTGCAAGTCAATTTACCAGAAGGATTAATTGATGAAGATTGATATTTTAACGTTGTTTCCTAAAATGTTTGCGGCACTGGATGAGTCACTTTTAGGTAAGGCTCAAGAAAAGGGATTAATTGACATAAATATTTGCGACTTTCGGCAATACTCTGAAGATAAACACCATCATGTTGATGATACCCCCTATGGTGGTGGTGCCGGAATGTTACTGCAGCCTCAGCCTTTTTATCGGGCCATGGATGAAATTAATCAAGCAGATCCTGCTCCCAAACGGGTCATTTTATTAGATCCCGCGGGGCGCAAGTTTGATCAAACGGCGGCCCAAGAGTTGGCCCAAGAACAGCATTTGGTTTTTTTGTGCGGTCATTATGAAGGCTTTGACCATCGCATTGAAAAGCTGGCGACGGATAAATTTTCGATTGGTGATTTTGTCATTACTGGTGGTGAAATGGCAGCCATGTTAATGATTGATGCTACTGCGCGCTTTGTACCAGGAGTTTTGGGGAATGGCCAGTCGGCATATAGTGATTCGTTTACCGATGAATTGTTGGAATATCCCCAGTATACACGGCCAGCAGAGTACCGCGGGATGAAAGTTCCTGACATTTTGTTAAGTGGTAATCATCAAAAAATTGCCACTTGGCGGCATCAACAAGCCTTAAAGAAGACTTATCAAATGCGACCAGATTTATTAGTCAAAGCACAATTGAGTCCGGAAGATCAGGCTTTTTTGCAACAATTAAAAGCAGCTGATGATTAAAAGTTTCAAAAATAAAATTTTGTGTTATAATCTAATTTGTGTGATTACACGACAACAATATTCCGCTGAACTGTTATTAAGTTTAAGAGTATTAGTATAAAGGAGAGATTTATATGGGTATGAAGAGTCCCTTAATTGATGTTGTAACGAAGTCCCAATTACGTGATGATATTCCTGATTTTCGCGCAGGAGATACTGTGCGGGTTTCTGTTAAAGTTGTCGAAGGTTCTCGGGAACGGATTCAGTTATTTGAAGGTGTTGTAATTAAGCGTCGCGGTAGTGGCATTAGCGCAACTTATACTGTTCGTAAAATGAGTAGTGGTGTTGGTGTTGAACGGACATTCCCATTACACTCACCACGAGTTGCTAAAATTGAAGTCATTCGCCAAGGTCGCGTTCGGCGTGCTAAGTTGTATTACCTACGTAACCGTCGTGGTAAGGCTGCTAGAATTGCTGAAAAGCGTCGTTAATAAATTAAAGATTAATTATCAAAGCACAATCTCTCTTGATTGTGCTTTTTGATAACCATAAAAAAACTAGTATCGAAAAAATAATTTTTCAGTACTAGTTTCTTAAGTTTAATCTTAAAAAATATCTGACCGGTATAAACCGACTACCTTGCCTAAAATAGTAACATTAGTCAAATAAATAGGAGCAAAATCTTCGTTTTCCGGTTGTAAACGGAATTGATGGGCTTCTTTATAAAACCTCTTGCAAGTGGCCTCATTATCATCATTCATGGCAATGACAATTTCACCATTTTGCGCGGTGTTTTGTTGACGAACAATAACTTGATCACCATCTAAAATACCAGCATCTTGCATACTACTGCCGTGGATGGTTAACATAAAGAGTGGTTGATTTTCGTTCGCCAGATCAGGTGGTAACGGAAAGTATTCAGCATCAGCTTCTTGGATTGCCAGCGCTGGTTGGCCCGCAGTAACGGTTCCTAAAATAGGAATGCGCGTGTTAGGAATATCTAGTTTGTCTAAACCAGCAGTCGTTAACATCAAGGCGCGGGGCTTAGTGGGGTCGCGTTCTAAAAAGCCCCGAGTCTCCAAGCGTTCTAAGTGACCGTGAACGGTAGAAGTTGAGGATAGGTTCACAGCTTGACCGATTTCGCGAACAGTGGGCGGATACCCGTGTTCTTGTTGTTGATCATAGATAAATTGTAAAATTTCCAGTTGTTTAGCACTGATTGGTTGACTCATAACGCCACTCCTAGTAAGTTTAAACTAAGATTAGCATAAGTTTGTAGTAGTTTCAAATTGACATTGGTTGAAAGGAGAATTTGATGGCTGGAATTAATGAGAATAAAAAACAAACGGAATTAATTCAACGGATTAACACTCTAGCACACAAACAAAAAAATGAGGGTTTAGATCCAGAGGAAAAACGGGAACAAGCAGCTTTGAGACAAGAATATTTGGCTAATTTTCGTTCCGGCTTAAGAGATCGGATTGAGCATACGAAGTTATACGATAAGGCTGGTAAAGAAGTTACGTCTAAAAAAGTGCGTCAGATTCAGCGCGAACAAGGCTGGCGTGAAGATTAAATTGTAATTTAACCACAATTAGTGGGAATGACTATGCTATAATTAAAAAAGTGGCTACAGTATTAATAAAGAAGTTAAGAGAGCATGATCAGCATAAAATGTTCGCCTAAATTGACGAAAAATTATTTTGATCTCGGCTCCAAAATATTAAAAAATTTATTGTTATTGTAGTATTGCTAGTTAAATCTTAAAAGATAAGTCAAGGGTGGATGAATAATGTTAGTGACAGTTCTAGTGGGAATAGTAATGTTGATTGTCGGATTAGTTGGTGGCTTTTTCGGAGCACGTGCTTATATGAAGAAGTATCTGCAAGACAACCCACCTATTTCACCAGATATGATGCGGCAAATGATGGCACAAATGGGTCAAAAACCATCACAAAAGAAATTAAACCAAATGATGCAAATGATGAAAAATCAATCTAAAAAAGCATAATGAAGTCAACTAATTTAAAACTTCAAATGCTCTTCTAATAATCACAGCAATGATTACAGCTAAAGCGCTGATTTTAACTATTACTAGTTAGAATGAGTGCTTTCTTTGTGTTGAAATATTAAAAATATTTGTTAAAGTTAAAATAAATTAACAAAGTGCAAACGTGAGGTTTTATTGTGACAATATTCAAAAAATTGAATTGGTTTTTTAAAGAACAAAAAAAGCATTATTTAATTGGCATTATGTTTCTGATTTTAACAGCCATTACGAATCTAATTATTCCCCAAGCGATTGGACGCTTTTCAGATTGGGTGAATCAACACCAGTTGACTTGGACCAAAACCATTTGGTTGTTACTCATTGTAGCAGGTGCGGGGCTTTTGCAATATCTGTTTCGGTTTGGTTGGCGCCGCGAAATTTGGGGTGGTGCGGCACAATTAGAGCGCCAATTACGTAGTCGTTTATTCTGGCATTATTTGAACATGGATGACCCTTTTTTTAAGCGGCATCGCATTGGCGATCTGATGGCGCATGCGACTAATGATATTTCGGCTGTACAAAATGTTGCTGGTTCAGGGATTTTGACTTTAGCTGATTCGATCATTACTGGTGGTTTAACGATTGTAGCGATGGTTTGGTTGGTTGATTGGCGTTTGACGTTAATTGCCGTTTTGCCTTTACCGTTGTTAGCCATGATGGCGCGCGTTTTAGGAAGCAAGTTACATTATCACTTTGCTCAGTCGCAAGCAGCTTTTTCACAATTGAGTAATAAAACACAGGAAAGTATGACCGGAATTAAAGTCATTAAAACTTTTGGTCAAGAACACGAAGATATTGCCGATTTTGACCAAAAGGTTGAGCAGACGATTCAGATTAATCGACGGGTGAACTTTATTGATGCTTTGTTTGATCCCTTAACAGGTTTAATCATGGGCTTGACGTATGTGATTACGATTATTTATGGTTCACACTTAGTCCTTAATCAGGTGATTACAATTGGTCAATTAATCACTTTTGTGGGTTATATCAATGCGTTAGTGTGGCCGATGTTTGCGATTGGGCGCTTGTTCAATATTTTGGAACGCGGTAATGCGAGTTTTGATCGCATTCAAGCGATCTTAAACGAAAAATCAGCCATTATTGATTCCAATGTAGGCCAGACTCAAGTAACTGGTGGCCAACTGCAAGTTGATTTACAGAGTTTTACTTATCCCGACGGGTCTGTTCCTTCATTACAAAAAATTAAGTTTGACTTGTTACCTGGACAGACGTTAGGCATTGTGGGGCGGGTTGGCTCCGGTAAAAGTACTTTGATTAAACTTTTGTTACGCCGGTTTGATCAGTACCAAGGGCAAATTACTTTGGGCGGTGTGGATATTCGCCAGTACAGTTTAGATACTTTATTAAAAAATATCGGTTATGTACCCCAGACGAGCTTCTTATTTTCAGCTACAGTGCAAGATAATATTCGTTTTGGCAATAATCACAGTCCTCAAACTGCAGTCAAAAAAGCGGCACTGGCCGGCGCGATTGATGCGGATATCCAAGAACTAAGTGCGGGTTATCAAACTTTAATTGGTGAAAAGGGTGTTAACCTGTCTGGTGGTCAACAACAACGTTTAGCGATTGCTCGGGCGGTGATAGGACAGCCACGGATTCTGGTGTTTGATGATGCTACTTCCGCACTGGATGCTAAAACTGAGGTGCAAATTAATCACAATTTACGACAGTTACGGACGCAGCAGCAATCGTTAATTATTATTTCCCAGCGTCTGCGGAGCGTGATGGACGCCGATGAAATTTTAGTTTTGGAACAAGGGCAAATCCAACAACGCGGTACACACCAACAACTCATACACCAACCGGGTTGGTATCAAGTCATGTGGCGACGGCAGCAAATGAATTATTAGGAGCTAAGATTAATGTCTGAAGTGAAACAAAAACAAGTTATATCTGCCAAAGAACAACATCAGATTGTATGGCGATTATTAAAATTTGCTGGCAAGCATTATTGGTCATTTATTATTGCGGCCTTAGCAGTGACATTACAATCAACGATGAATATTTTGTTGCCCAAATTCTTACAATATTATATGGATCATTATTTGACTCGGGCTAGTCTGACGCAAACTATCATTATTGGTTGTGCTTTCCTTTACCTGTTAGGGGTAATTCTGCGCTCCATTGGGCAATTAGTGACCACGTTTGCCTTTAATATGGGCAGTGAGTATATGCTAGAAGACTTGCGGCGAGCGTTATTTGCTAAATTACACCAACTAGGGATGAGTTATTTTGATCGGGTGGCTCCCGGGGCGATTGTGTCGCGCGTTAATAATGATACAATGTCCATTTCGGATTTTATGCAGGTCTTTTTATCGGGGATGATCGGAGTCTTCTCCATTATTGCGGCCTTTATTGCCATGTGGGTCACTGATTGGGTGACCGCCTTAGTCGTCTTAGCGTTTGTACCGCTCTTGTTATTGACGATTAAACTTTATAATAAGTACAGTTTGGCGGCTTATCGGTATATGCGTAATAAACTAAGTGAAATTAATACGCGAATCAGTGAAACTATTCAGGGTATTCAAATTATTCAAAATTTTCGCCAACAAAAGCGGACGCAACAAGAATTTGAAACGACAAATAGTCAATATTTGAAAGCGCGACAATCCATGATCCGCATTAATTCCTTATTATTGTCACCAGTTGTCAATTTACTCTACACACTAGCATTAGTTGCGGCTTTAGGGCTTTTAGGTTTCAAAGATCATATTGGGATTTTGCAGGCTGGCGTAGTATATGCGTTTACCACTTATGTGAGTCAGTTTTTCAATCCTATTACTAATTTTATGGATAATTTATCCTTTTTCCAAGATGGAGTAGTTGCTGGCAAGCGCGCCTTTAAAATCTTAGATAGTCAAGAATATGGTCCCCAACAGTTATTACCTCATCGTGGCACTATTACGCAAGGAGCGGTGGAATTTCGTCACGTGAGTTTTGCTTATCCCAATGGGCCAGAAGTTCTGCATGATGTATCGTTTAAACTACAGCCGGGTGAGAGTTTGGGCATTGTAGGCCAAACAGGTAGCGGTAAAAGTACGATGATCAATATTTTATTACGCTTTTATGAATATGGTTCGGGGCAAATCTTGATTGATGGTTATGATCTGAGGCATTTACCACTAAAGCAAATTCGGCGCCAGATAGGCTTAGTCTTACAAGATTCGTATTTATTTTATGGGACGATTAATTCGAATATTCGCTTATTTGATCAAGCCATTACGGATCAACAAATTAAACAAGCCGCTCAATTAGTTCATGCTGATGAATTTATTGAACAATTGCCCCAAAAGTATCAGACCCAAGTGACGCCGGGGACCAGTAGTCTCTCGGCTGGGCAGCGGCAATTATTGTCCTTTGCCAGAACATTAGTGACGGATCCGACAATTTTAGTTTTAGATGAAGCAACTGCTAATATTGATACGGAAACGGAAGAGCAGATTCAAGCTGGCTTAAAGAATTTGCGCGCGGGGCGCACGAGTATTGCGATTGCTCACCGCCTGTCAACGATTAAAGAGTCGACGCAAATTATTGTGTTGGATCATGGGCGGATTGTCGAACGAGGTAATCATGAGCAATTATTAAAACAACACGGTTCTTATTATGAGTTGTATCAATTACAAGAGAGTGAAAGTTTGTCATAATAAAAAATCTGCCAGCAGGTTGATTAGGCTGACAGATTTTTTTGCAAGAATTATTGCTTTTTAACTGGGGGCACGTATTGAAAATGAGGATCGATAGAATGATCAATTTGTTGCCACGCTTGACTCATTTGTTGGTTAACGAGTTCAGTATTTTCTTCGTTAACTTTGAGAGTCCGTGGGATAGCAATAGGTTCCCCAAATTTGATAACACAACGTTGTCGTTTTAAAAAGCCCGTGAATTTGACTGGACCTTGGTAGACAACTGGCACTAGTGGCTTCTTAGACAATTTGGCAATTAAGACCGCACCGCCTTTTAATTGGCTGGAGTAACGGGTGCCAGAGGGAAACATAATCAAACTGAGATTGCGCTTGTTCAGATCTTTGACAGGTGTTTTAATAGTTGATGGTCCCGGGTGCTTGCGGTCAACCGGAAACGCATTGGCGTGCTTGAGAATAAAGGCTAAAAACGAGTTTTTAAATAATTCTTTTTTGGCCATAAAAGCACAGGGAGTAGGGCTAACAGCTAAGGCAAACAGGAGCGGTTCCCACCAGGTACGATGCGGGGCCACCATAATGTAAGATTCATTGGTCGGTAAATTTTCCCGGCCTTCATAGCGTACGTGACCATTCAGCAACCAGACAATAAAGCGAACAATTGGAACCATAAATTTATAAAACATAATTTTACCTCAAATATTAATTTTCAAATTTATTATAGCAAAAGGAAACATGTGATGACAAAAACCTTCGAACGAATTCCCGGATTTGACTTAGATTTAATCCAAGACACCCAATTATACCGCAGTTCCATTGACTCGGTTTTATTAGCTAATTGGATTACTATACGCAATGCCCATGTTGTAGTTGCGGATTTATGTAGTGGCAGTGGCATTATTGGCTTGTGTCTAGCTAAGAAATACCAAGTAACGACTTATTTATTAGAATTGCAAACAGCATTGGCGCAGTTGGCGCAACAGTCGATTCAAAAAAATCAGTTGCAAGAAAACGTACACTTATTTAACACAGATATTGCTGCCGCTTTAGATTATGTGGAACATGATAGTTGTGATGTTATTAGTTGCAATCCGCCGTATTTTGCTAAGAAGGATACGCCAACTTTAGGTAAATCGCGCTCGCACAATATTGCGCGGCACGAATTATTCTTTTCGCAAGAGTTATTGGCACAAGTTGCCAGTCAACTTTTAAAAGATAACGGCAGTTTGTATATTGTTTATCGACCAGATCGGTTATTAGAATTGCAGCAAGTCTTACAGCAATACCACTTGCCTGTGAAAGAATTACTGTTTGTTTATCCGCACCAAGGGGATTTGGCTAACTTAGTGTTAATCAAATGTCGTAAAACGCGGCGGACGAACGGCTTGAAAGTTTGGCCGGGATTAGTTTTGTATAATTCAGATGGGAGTTACACCCAACAATTACGGGAGTTTGTTCATGAATGAATATAGTGTCTACATTGTTCAATGTGCTGATGGTACATTATACACGGGCATCTCGAATGATGTCACTCACCGCATTCAAATGCATAATGCGGGGAAAGGGGCGAAGTATACCAAAGCGCGCCGACCTGTTCAGTTAAAGTATCAAGAAGTTGTGGGCAATCGCTCCCAAGCTTCCAAGCGCGAATGGCAAATTAAACAGTTGACGCGCCAACAAAAATGGCAATTAATTAAAATAGGTGTAAATAGTCAGTTGAATGGTAAATAAAACCAAGCGGCTGGCTTTTATTTTTTATTTTTGATGGAGAAATTTTAATTTAAAAAGCAAATAGTAATTTACTCGAAAAAGTGCTTTGTTCGCTCAAAAGCGGAGTAGTGCCAAATTAATTGACAAAAAAGAAAAACTATCTTTTAAATTAATTAAATATTAAATTAATGACAAAAAAATCATTCTAGTTATCATTTAATGAGCATGCTATAATTTATTCGAAATTAACTGATTAAGATGTTCAGTAGATCTTGTTGCCAGCTTTAATGAAAGCGCTATTAATCATTCGCTGTTATCGGAAGTAGTTCAGAGTGGTTGGAGGCTCACGGCAAAATCTGTGTAGAGAGTTTAAGCAATGGAGATTATGATGAATAAACAATTTAAATTGCTAATGTTATTAATTGCTTTGTTATTTGCGGGCGGAGGCGCTCGACACACAGTTCATTCTGTCCAATCGACGACGAAGCCGATTGCGGTCATACATAAAAGTGATGATCTCTTGGTTAACCCGCAAAATTTTAGTTCATTAACGCAAACAGAGCCGAAAGCTGCCAAAAAGTCAGCGGCACCAACCAAAAAAGCAGAGCCGTCCATTAGTAATTTTAGGACCTTAACTGCGCCAGTGACCGGTATGGCCGGTACTTGTTCATGGACCTTAGCTACAGATGGAACTTTGACGGTTAATCCAGGAACCTTAGCAGTTCATGCTGAGTACACAGATGTAGATTATTCTAGGTACAGTTATGAAGGTGAGAACTGGTTGCTTTATCAGTATTACATTCAAAAAGTGGATATTGAACCTGGAGTAGAATTGCCAACAGATAGCAGTTATGTCTTTGCTAATTTAACTGCTTGCAAGACAATTACCGGCTTGAATAATTTGGATACCAGTAATGCGACAGATATGAGTTTATTGTTTTATAATGACTATTCTTTAACAGATTTAGATATGACCGGCTTTAACACGAGTCAGGTAATTAATATGTCTGCGATGTTTCGGGAATGCAGCAATTTAACAAGTTTAAATGTGACTGCTTTTGATACTGCTAATGTCGAGAACATGTCGAAAATGTTTTATGATACTTATCAGTTGACGGATTTAAAGTTGAGCAATTTTGTAACGAATAAGGTTACTGATATGTCGCAAATGTTTTACCAGTGTCGTGCTAAGATTATTGATGTAAGTAGTTTTAATACTGATTCAGTTATTAATATGAATCAGATGTTTGGATACGCGACAGATGTTACCAGTTTAGATGTAAGCCACTTTAACACCTCTTCCATAACTGATATGAGTTCTATGTTTTTGTTTTGTGAAAGTTTAACTGATTTAAAACTAACTGATTGGGATACAAGTCATGTTGTTGATATGAGTAAAATGTTTTATTATTGTTCAAATTTAACTAGCCTTGATCTGACGGCCTTTGATACGTCTAATGTACAAAATATGTCTGACATGTTTCATTCCTGTTCCCAATTAAAAAACTTAAATTTAACTAAGCTGAACACTACTAAGGTAACAACGATGAGAGCTATGTTTGCTTATTGCAGCAGTTTGACTAAGCTAGATTTTACGCAAGATCCTAATTTTAGTACTGCCAAGGTGTTAGATATGTCAAAAATGTTTGAAGGCTGCAGCGGCTTAACAAGTTTGAATGTGACCAGCTTTGATACAGCGAGTGTTCATAATATGTTTGAGATGTTTCAGGGATGTAGCAGCTTAACAAATTTAGATGTAACCAAATTTGACACTAGTCAAGTGAATAATATAGTTTATGGCGGTTTTGATTCGGACTGCGGTATGTCTTCGATGTTTGCTAATTGTAGTAGCTTAACAGATTTAGATTTGACTAACTTTGATACAAAACAAGTAACTAATATGTCTTCGATGTTTTCTGGTTGTAGTGGGTTAACGGACTTAGATGTAACGCACCTTGTAACAGATCAAGTAACTAGTATGTCTTCGATGTTTTCTGACTGTAGCGGTTTAAAAGATTTAGATGTGACCCAATTTAAAACGGGTAAAGTAGATAGTATGTATCACATGTTTTATGGCTGTAGAGGTTTAAAGAATTTAGATGTGACCGAATTTGATACAAAACAAGTAATTGATATGTCTGGGATGTTTGATGGTTGTAGTGGCTTAACGGATTTAGATGTGACTAGCTCGAACTTTGTGACAGCTAAAGTGATTAATATGTCTTATATGTTTTCTTATTGTAGTAGCTTAAAAGATTTAGATGTGACTAACTTTGATACAAAACAAGTAACTAATATGTCTTATATGTTTTCTGGTTGCAGCGATTTAAAGAATTTAGATGTGACCAAATTTGATACAAAACAAGTAATTGATATGTCTTATATGTTTTCTTATTGTAGCAGCTTAAAAGATTTAGACGTGACGCACTTTGTGACAAATCAAGTAACTAATATGTCTAACATGTTTTGGAATTGCTATGATTTAACAGATTTAGATGTGACGAACTTTGTAACAGATAAAGTGACCAAAATGTCTGGGATGTTTGATGGTTGCAATGGCTTAAAAGATTTAGATGTGGCAAATTTTGATACTAGTGTCGTTGAAGACATGAACGATATGTTTGCTGGTTGTACAAAATTAACAAGTTTGGACTTGAGTAACTTTCAAACTAAAAATTTAACCGCGTATGAAACGCGACTTATTTTAGATAGGGATAATTCGCTGCGTAAGTTAGTGTTAGGGTCAGATACGATTTTTAAAACGCAATTAGATCAAAGCTTTGTTTATTCATCAAATCTAATTTCACCATACAGTGGAATTTACTTCACTGATGATACGACGGGTAAGACTTATCAGACTTTAGGTGGTTGGCAAGAAGTGGGTACTGGCAGTGATGACTTCCATCCTAATGGGGCAATTTATGACCGAGATGATCTCACTAACTTTTTAGGTACTGCTCGTCCTGCTAAGACAACTCTAGTTTGGCGTAGCCAGTTAATTAATCAACGACCTTCAATTAAACTGGGTGCTGGTGCGACTACTTCGATAAGTATGAACTATTGTCATGATTATCGACAAACTACACCACTACCTGAATTAGACATTTCTGGAACCGTTGCGGATTCAGATAGTAATAATGTGCAATTATATTATGCAATTGATCCAACGACACCAATTACCAACATTGCTGAGGTTACTAATAATTGTCAACCGGTGGGTTCGGCTCTAACTGCAACGGGTGATGATTTAGCTTCTGGGGCTGCTTGGCAACTAGCGTTGACTGACCCGACAGATTTAAAAACGTTAGCTACCCCGAAAGCTGGTGGTCACCAAATCCAGTTTTATGCAGTTGATAGTGGGGCGCAGTTTACGACAGAAAATCCGCAAGTTTCTCCGGCGGCAACCGTGAAGGTAGCGGAGAATAGTTTGGTGCAAATCAATTATTTAGACCAAAGTACGGGGACGCCCGTTCTGGATACTAATGAAGCAGGGCATTCTAAACCAGCGCAAACGGTTGTTGGAACCGTTTGCTCAGATATTCCTACGGCTGATGTCCCACCAGTAATTAAGACTAAGTATCACCGTTATACTTTGCAGTCGACACCGATCACAACTTTTCCTTCCATTGTAACCTCTGATAATCCGTTACTCCAGCCGTATCAAATGAATTTGCAATATCGTTCGGGGACGATGACCATGAAGGTTCCTAATGATTTAGATTTTGGTAAGAAGATTGTCCAGACTTCTCGACAAGTTTATGCATTGAAAGCTAGTGCTTTGGATCAAAAATTGGCGGTTACTGATGATACCGGAGATCCGAGTTGGCAGTTATCATTAGCTATGAAAGATGATTTTAATTATTCTGGCGGTTCTTCCGCGACGGCACTTACGAATATTTTGCAGTATTTAGCTCCTAATCATAGTAGTTTAGCCATTACCAAAGTGCCAACACTGATTGATAGCTATGCTCATTACAACACAACCGTTGATAGCTCGGGCAACGCTGTGACGAATATTTCAGATCGCTGGTGGAATATGGGTCAACAACAAATTGCGGGGCCCCAATTAGATTTACGTAATCCTGCTAATCCTGTGCATGCTGCTAATTATAGTGCCACAGTTACGTGGTCATTAGAGAATTCTTTACAGTGATTTGCTTTGTAATTGCTAGTGTCCAATTTATTAGTTGCGTGTGAATTAGTTCTTTAGTATAATAAAACATTGTATTAAATACTCACGTTGACTTTTGGTTTGTTGGTGCACGAAGGTGTGACAAATCAGTTAAAGTTGACGGCGGAAAAACCATGGAGGTTATGGAATTATGTCTGTTTTATCAATGAAACAATTATTAGAAGCCGGTGTTCATTTTGGACACCAAACACGGCGTTGGAACCCCAAGATGAAGCCGTATATCTTTACACAAAGAAACGGTATCTACATTATTGATCTACAAAAGACCGTGCATATGATTGATGATGCTTACAACTTTATGAAAGATGTTGCTGCTGATGATGGCGTCTTCTTGTTTGTTGGTACTAAGAAGCAAGCTCAAGACTCTATTGCTGAAGAAGCAACCCGCGCTGGTCAATTTTATGTGAACCATCGTTGGTTAGGTGGAACTTTAACTAACTGGGATACGATCCAAAGTCGGATTAAGCGTTTGAAAGAAATCAAGAAGATGTCTGAAGATGGCACATTCGAACGTTTACCTAAAAAAGAAGCTGCTTTATTAGTTAAACAAGAACAAAAATTAGAAAAATTCTTGGGTGGTATTGAAGATATGCCACGGATCCCTGATGTAATGTTTGTAGTTGATCCACACAAAGAAATCATTGCTGTTCGGGAAGCCCAAAAGTTGAACATTCCAGTTGTTGCGATGGTTGATACGAACACGGATCCCGATGACATTGATGTGATTATTCCATCTAACGATGATGCTATTCGGGCCGTTCGCTTGATTACTTCCAAGATGGCTGATGCGATTATTGAAGGTCGTCAAGGTGAAGAAAACGTTGATTTGCCAGAAGAACAGATGGCGCAAGCTGCTGCTAGTGAAGACAATGACGGCGAACAATCGATCGAAGAAGTCGTTGAAGATTCTGATAAATAAATAAAATTATTATTTTAAGTCATTTTAAGAAGCTGTAACTGAAGTCAAATTAGTATTAAACTGTGAGACTTTGGTAAGATAACCGTGAAAGTGTTTCGTTAATGAAACTTTGCGATTCAGCTTCTTTTGGTGTGTATAATGTTAGGAGGACTAGAGATGGCTAAAATTACAGCTGCGCAAGTTAAAGAATTACGTGATAGAACAAGTGTTGGTATGATGGATGCTAAAAAGGCCTTAGTCGCTGCTGATGGCGATATGCAAAAGGCGATTGACGAATTACGTGAAAAAGGTGTTGCCAAGGCTGCCAAGAAGAGTGACCGGATTGCTGCTGAAGGTTTAGCTGCGATTGAAATTCAAGGCAATACAGCTGCCATTATTGAAGTTAATTCCGAAACTGATTTTGTGGCTTCCAATGACAAATTTACCAGCTTAGTTTCCCAAATTGCGAGTGCAATTGCGGAACAAAAGCCTGCTGATTTAGCAGCTGCTTCCCAAATTAAGTTGGCTGATGGTAACAGTATTGCTGATGCCATTACGAATTTAACAGCCGTGATTGGTGAAAAAATCACTCTGCGGCGCTTCACAGTAGTTACCAAAAAGGATAATGAAAGTTTTGGCTCCTATTTACACAATGGTGGTCAAGTAGCTGCTTTGACAGTGATTGCTGATGCTGATGAAGCAACAGCGCATGATGTTGCTATGCACGTAGCAGCGATTAATCCAGAATATTTGGATCGTTCGCAAGTGCCAGCTGATGTCATTGACCATGAACGCCAAGTTTACACTGAAGAAACGATCAATGAAGGCAAACCAGAAAAGATTGTGCCAAAGATCGTTGAAGGTCGTTTGAATAAGTACTTGTCAGAAATTAGTTTAGCTGATCAAGATTTTGTCAAAGATCCTGACCAAACTGTTGCTAAGTTTGTTGCCTCTAAAGGTGGCAAGTTAGTTTCATTTGTTCGTTATGAAGTTGGCGAAGGAATTGAAAAGCAAGAGAATAACTTTGTTGATGAAGTTATGGGTCAGATTAAATAAAAGCGCGCAGCGCTTTTTTTTTGGCTAATTTTAGGTAAAATTCAGTATTGATTACTGGTTATGGTAAAATGAACCCTAGAAGAAAATTGTAAGGAGTTAACGATGACTGTTAAATATCAACGAATTGTATTGAAATTAAGCGGTGAAGCTTTAGCAGGTCAAAATGGTTTTGGCATTAATCCGCCGGTAATTGCAAATATTGCCCAACAAATTAAAAAAGTTCATGCACTCGGAGTGCAAATTGCTATTGTGTGTGGTGGCGGTAATATTTGGCGTGGAGAAACTGGTGCTGAATTAGGAATGGAACGCGCCCAAGCTGATTATATGGGAATGTTAGCCACCGTGATGAATGGTTTGGCGTTGCAAGATGGTCTAGAAAAGGTCGGCGTTCCCACACGGGTTCAAACTTCCATTGAAATGCGGCAAATTGCTGAACCGTATATCCGTCGCAAAGCCATTCGCCATTTAGAAAAGCAACGCGTGGTCATCTTTTCAGCAGGAACGGGTAGTCCTTATTTCTCGACTGATACGACTTCAGTTTTACGGGCAGCCGAAATTGGTGCTGATGTGATTTTAATGGCGAAAAACGGGGTGGATGGTGTTTATTCCGCTGATCCGCAAAAAGATCCTTCAGCAGTTAAATATAATGAATTGACCCAACTTGATGTGATTAATAAAAAACTTGGTGTGATGGATTCGACGGCTAGCTCATTATCCATGGATAATGATATTCCGTTAGTGGTCTTTAACTTAAATGAACCGGATAATATTTTACGAGTTGTTCAAGGCGAAAGTATTGGAACAACTATTCAAGGAGGCAAAAATTAATGACCCAAACAATTATTGAACAAACACAAGCTCATATGCAAAAAAGTGCCGATGCCTTGCAACGCGAACTCGGTCAAATTCGCGCAGGTCGGGCGAATGCTAGTATTTTAAATGGTATTAATGTGGAATATTATGGCGCTGAAGTGCCAATTAACCAAGTGGCTTCCATCAGTATTCCAGAGGCCCGGGTAATTTTGATTACGCCGTTTGATAAGTCTGCGTTAAAAGATATTGAAAAGTCTTTATTAGCTTCTGATATTGGCATTAACCCAGCTAATGATGGCAATGTGATTCGCTTGGTAATTCCACAATTAACTGGTGAACGGCGCAAGGAATTAGTCAAAGAAGTTGGCAAAATTTCCGAAAATGCGAAAGTGGCTGTTCGCAATATTCGCCGTGAAGCCATGGATTCTTTGAAAAAGCAACAAAAAAATCATGAGATTACTGATGACGAAATGCACGATTTAGAAAATCAAGTGCAAAAGGTAACTGATCAAAATATCAAAAAAATTGAGCAGATTACTGATGACAAATCCAAAGAATTAGTAGTTCTTTAACCGATAGAGGAAGATATCAGATATCTTCGTTTAGAACATTAAGAGACTGGAAGAATTGGTTAGCAGTTGCATGAGTTTTGGCGCATTATAATAAGTAAAACTTCGTCTTGAATGACGAAAACTTATTGTGTTCTCGCTTCTTGTTGGAGTTGTTAACTATTTAAGGTATTAATGATCTTAGGTGGCTGAAACCAAGGTTGGTCAGTAAAGTAACCGGATTGACTTTGAAGTATACAATAGGTTAAGTGGTTTTTCATTGAACTATCTTAACCTAGTTGAATTAGCTGTATAATGATCTTTTACCCCAGTCTCTTTAAACTTTATTAGGAGTTTTCAAAATGGTTAATCAAGTTCTACCACGTCATGTAGCAATTATTATGGATGGCAATGGGCGTTGGGCACAAAAACGCGGCTTGCCAAGAATTGCGGGACATCGCGCCGGAATGAATAATTTACAAGTAGTAGCGAGTGCTGCTAGTCAAATGGGCATTTCTGCTTTGACAGTTTACGCTTTTTCGACTGAAAATTGGAAACGTCCTTCCAAGGAAGTGCGCTTTTTAATGAATTTACCAATTGATTTTTTTGGAAAATTCATGCCAGATTTGATGAAGAATAATGTTAAGGTGCTTATCACAGGTTTTGTGGAACAGTTACCTGCCAAAACGCGCGAAGTTTGCTTAAAAGCCATTGACCAAACCAAAAATAATACGGGCATGATTTTGAATTTTGCATTTAACTATGGCGCTAGAAGTGATATTGTTAATGCTGTTAAATTATTTGGCCGCCAAGCTCAAGAACATCCTGAGTTATTAGATCAACTAGATGAAAAAATGTTTGGTCAGTATTTGATGACTGCGCAATTAGCCGATTTGCAAGAACCTGATCTGTTGATTCGCACCAGTGGAGAACAGCGGTTATCTAATTTCTATTTATGGGAATTAGCATATTCGGAACTGGTTTTCGTGGATGAATATTGGCCTGATTATAGTGCACAAAATCTACGGCGTGATGTCTTAAGTTTTGGGCAAAGAGATCGGCGGTATGGCGGCATAAAACAATAGATTAGGAGTTTATTTTGAAAACAAGAATTATTACAGCAGTAATTGCTTTACTTATTTTTATTCCAATTTTAGTAGCAGGTGGAGTCTGGATTGATGTAGCAGCTTCTGTCCTGGCGGTGATTGGTTTATCTGAAGTTTACATTATGCGTAAACGCATTATTGTGTCCCCTGACTTTTTAATTGGGGCTATCGGCGTGTTACTACTATCTTTGCCCGAAAAAGCGTTAACTTGGTTACCCGATGCCTTTTCACGATTTGATTTGGCATACGTGTTTGTCGCCTTGTTATTAATTTTGACGGTTTTCACCAAAAATAGTTATAATTTTGAAGATGCCGGGACAACAATTTTATCCATGTTTTATATTGGAAATGGTTTTCATTATTTAGCTGCGATTCGTAATTCGGATGCTGGTGGTTTGTCATTGCTCTTATTTGGAATGATTATTGTATGGGTAACAGATAGTGGTGCTTATTTTATTGGTCGCGCTATTGGTAAACATAAGTTGTATCCAGCCATCAGTCCTAATAAAACCTGGGAAGGTTCGATCGGTGGGGTCATCTGTGCCGTGATTTTTGCCTTGATTTATATGTTAGGTTTTAACCAATGGAATTATATGGACAATGTTCCACATAATATCTGGTTATTAATTTTAATTACGATTTTTCTATCAATTATTGGACAAGTGGGCGACTTGGTCGAATCAGCTTATAAACGGTATTATGGCGTTAAGGATTCGGGCAAAATTTTACCTGGTCATGGTGGCATTTTAGACCGCTTTGATAGTATGTTATTTGTCTTACCGTTAATTCATTCGTTGGGCTTCATGTAATCAGGAGGAAGTTATTTGGTTGCAATATTAACTTTTATCATTGTTTTTGGACTTATTGTGTTTGTTCACGAATTTGGACATTATTATTTTGCTAAAAAATCCGGCATTTTGGTGCGCCAATTTTCCATTGGGATGGGGCCAAAATTGATTTCTTATACACGCAACCATACCTTATACGTCATTCGACTCTTGCCGTTGGGCGGGTATGTGATGTTAGCGGGGGCCGAAGATGATGACGAACAGCTGAAACCCGGTACTTTAGTCGGTCTGAAACTCAATGAGCAAGAGCAAGTTGTGGAAATTGATAATTCACAAAATACTAATAATTCCACTTTAATCCCTTTTCAAGTTGTCCAGAGTGATTTGGAACGGGAGTTGTTTATTGAGGGTTATGAAGCTGGTGATGATGAACATTTAAAACGGTTTTCAGTTGATCATGATGCGGTTTTAATTGATCAAAGTAATAATGCTATGCAGATTGCACCACTGGATGTGCAATTTAATTCAGCTAGTTTGTGGCACCGGTTTTTAACGAACTTAGCTGGTCCGTTGAATAACATTATTTTTGGTATGTTAGTCTACATTTTATGTGCGTTTATTTTGGGCGGAGCACCGAGCAATTCAGCTCAGTTGGGGACAATTCAATCCCATTCGCCAGCTGCGCAAGCACAATTACAGACGGGCGATCAGATAGTTAAAGTTGCTAGCAAACCCATTCATAATTGGACTCAATTAGTCCAAGCGATTAGTCAAAGGCCTAAGCAAATGACTCAATTAACGGTTAAAACGCCGCAAAAGCGCATTAAGCATGTGACTATTAAACCGCGGGCTGTTAAAGAAGGTAAGCAAACCATTGGTCAAATCGGGATTATGCAAGCACGTGATCACCGCCTAGGTCCCACCTTAAAATATGGCGTTCAATCAGCCGTTGGTGCGGTGGCAACAATTGTGAATGCGCTCAAGAAAATGGTTACTGGTGGTTTTAACATTAACCAACTGGGTGGTCCCGTAGCAATCTATTCCGAAACTAGTCAGGTAGCAGCCATGGGTTGGCAACAAGTGTTACTGTTTATTGGTTGGCTGTCAATTAATTTAGGTATTATGAATCTACTACCCATTCCGGCTTTAGACGGTGGAAAGTTATTGTTAAATATTATTGAAGCCATTCGCCGTAAGCCCGTTTCTCAAAAGACAGAAGTTGTGGTTAATTTGATTGGTGTGGGCTTGTTACTGATCTTAATGGTCGCAGTGACTTGGAATGATATTACGCGCTTCTTTGTGAAATAATCTTTAGGAGTAAGGGAGAAAATAATTTATGAAACAATCACGGGTATTTATACCAACATTAAAGGAAACCCCTAGTGATGCTGAGGCAGTTAGTCATCAATTGATGTTGAGAGCAGGTTTTATTCGTCAAATATCAGCTGGAGTCTATGCTTATTTGCCTTTGGCCTATCGGGTTTTAAGGAACATTGAACGAATTGTTCGTGAAGAATTGGAACAAGTTGGCTGTGTAGAAATGTTGGCTCCGGCCGTTTTGCCGGCTGAATTATGGCAACAAAGTGGCCGTTATGACACCTATGGTGATAACTTATTTAAGTTTAAGGATCGCCACCAACGTGACTTTATTTTAGGGCCTACACATGAAGAGACGATGACTTCGTTAGTTAGCAACGTTTTGAATTCTTACAAAAAAATGCCACAAGTGTTATATCAAATTCAAACGAAGTTTCGTGATGAAGATCGTCCACGTTACGGTTTGTTGCGGGGGCGTGAATTTTTGATGATGGATGCTTATTCTTTTACTGCCAATACGGATGATTTGGATACAATTTTTGATCAAATTGAACAAGCTTATCGCAAAATTTTTGAACGTAGCGGTTTAGATTTTCGGGCAATTTTGGCGGATTCTGGTGATATGGGCGGTAGTGGTTCGAAAGAATTTCACGCTGTGGCCCCGATTGGCGAAGATACGATTGTGTATTCGGATGTGAGTGATTATGCTGCCAATTTAGAAATGGCTACGAGCGTTTTAACTCCTAACCCGCAAGCTGAAATGTTGCCATTATCAGAAATCAAAGTTAATCCGCAAGTGAAGTCGGTGGCCGATTTAGCACAGGATATTGATGTCACTGCTGCGCAAATTATTAAGTGTGTGGCCTATTTGGCTGATAAGAAGCCGGTATTGGCTTTGATCCGTGGTGATTTTGCGGTGAATGAAACGAAGTTAAAGAACTTATTAGGGGTGAACGAATTAACTCCCGCTTCAGATCAACAAGTTGCCGAAATTTTTCATAGTGTGCCCGGTTTTATTGGTCCCATGAATTTAGCGTCGGAAATTCAAGTGATTGGTGATTTGTCCATTCAGGATTTGACTAATGCTGTAACCGGTGCTAATCAAAAAGGATTACATTATCAAAACGTGAATGCCCCTCGAGATTATCAGGTTGAACAATATGCCGATATTCGGACTGTCAAAGAAGGCGAGCTCTCACCAGACAATAAGGGAGTTTTACATTTTACACGGGGCATTGAAATTGGCCATATCTTCAAGTTGGGTACGAAATACTCTGAAAGTTTAAATGCGAACTTCTTGGATGAAAATGGTAAACAACAACCCATCATTATGGGCTGCTATGGCATTGGTATTAGTCGTTTATTGTCTGCCATTGTAGAACAACATCATGATGATGCGGGGATGATTTGGCCCTGGGAACTAGCACCTTATCAGGTTCATGTAGTTGTCATGAATGCTAAAAAAGAAGAACAAATGTTACTCGCTGAGCAGATTGAAACTGATTTGACCGCTAGTGGTTTAAGTGTTTTAGTCGATGATCGTAAGGAACGGCCAGGGGTTAAATTTGCGGAAGCTGATTTAATCGGTTTGCCCGTACGGATTACCGTTGGTAAGAAAGCCAGCGATCAAATCGTAGAAGTTAAATTGCGGCAGCAACAAGAATCCGTGGAAGTTGCCGTGGGCGATATTAAAGAGACCATTAAGATCTTATTACACAATAATTAAATAATTTGAGGTGATGATATGACTGATTCACGAGCAATGTTTCAGAATCTCTTGGATCAAATGCAGTTACCGGAAGATATTCGACAGACTGCGATTTTTCAATCAGCTCAAATTCAAAAAGTTAAAGTCCATACTGAATCTCAGCAATGGACTTTTGTTTTAGAATTTGAACAAATTTTACCTGCCAAAACGTACCAAATTTTTTACCAACATTTACAGACCGCTTTTGAGGGCGTGAAGCTGGTGGACTTAGTTATTCAAACAAGCAATCAACAGTTCGATCAACAATTGCTCAATGCCTATTGGCCAATAGTGGTGGAACGCCAACAATTAAATGCGGCCATTTATCGAGAATTACAACAACAAGCCCCGCCTCAGTTGCTGGAACAAGAGCTGTTACTAACAGTTAATAATGAAGTTTTAAAAGATTATTTAACAAGTAAGTATTTGCAAGAGATGGAAACTACATTGCAACAGATGGGTTTTCCAAAAATGCGGATCAAAGTCTTAGTTGATCAATCGCAAACGCAGGCTCGAATTGAACAATTAAAACAACAGCAACAACAGCAGCAGCAACAATTGGTGGCAAATGTCAAAAAGGCCCAGGCTAACCCGACTAGTTCGGGGAAAGCCAGTTCCATTATTGGCAAAAAAATTGCTAGCGACACCCCCGTGGTAGCAATGAAAGATATTGTGGAAGAACAGCAATCAGTCGTAGTGGAAGGTTATATTTTTAGTTCCGAAGTACGCCAATTACGTTCAGGACGGCAATTGTTGATTTTAGAAGCCACTGATTATACGTCTTCCTTTGTTATTAAAAAGTTTTCCAAAAATGGTGATAGTGACGCTGTGTTCGCTGATTTTACGAAGGGGACTTGGCTGAAAGCGCGCGGCTCGGTACAAGAAGATAACTATTCCCGGGAATTAACGATTAATGCTTATGACTTAAATGTAATTAAAAAAATTGGGCGGCAGGATCAAGCTGAAGAAAAACGGATTGAACTGCATGTGCATACTAATATGAGCCAAATGGATGCGGTCAGTTCGACGACTGACTTGGTGAAACGGGCAGCGGACTGGAAGCAACCAGCAATTGCGATTACAGATCACTCGACAGCCCAATCATTTCCGGATGCTTATAGTGCTGGTCAAAAATACGGTGTCAAAATTATTTATGGAGTGGAAATTAATTTAGTCGATGAAGGAGAACCCATTGCCTACAACTTACGTGATGAAGCTTTGGCAACTGCAGAATATGTAGTCTTTGATGTGGAAACGACTGGTTTGTCGGCTGTTTATGATTCCATCATTGAATTGGCAGCTGTCAAAATGCAAGCTGGCAAAATCGTTGCGGAATTTGATGAATTTATTGATCCAGGACATCCTTTATCACAAACGACAATTAATTTAACTTCGATTACTGATGAAATGGTGCATAACAGTAATTCTGAACAAGAAGTGATGGATAAGTTTAATGACTTTGTGGGTGATGCTGTCTTAGCTGGTCATAATGTTACGTTTGATATTGGCTTTTTAAATGCAGCGCGCAGGCGTTGCGGCTATCAACCCGTCACGGTACCGATCATTGATACCCTAGAAATGTCGCGGACTTTACATTCAGAATATCGTAATCATAAGTTAGATAGCTTAGCTAAACGGTATGATATCAAGTTGGAGCACCACCATCGAGCTAATTCGGATGCCGCTACCACGGGTTATTTATTGTATGCTTTGTTTAAAGAAATGTTAGAGCAATTTGAAACGACGAACATTTTGCAATTAAATGATCATTTAGGTGGCCGCGAAGCATACAAACAAGCGCGGCCGTATCATGCAACTTTATTAGCCACCACCCAGGCTGGACTTAAAAACCTATTTAAGATTATTTCCAGTTCGATGACGGAATATTATTTCCGCACCCCACGGGTACCGCGCCGAATTTTGAATGAATATCGTGCCGGAATAGTGGTCGGTTCTGCTTGCAGTTCCGGTGAAGTGTTTACAGCGATGATGCAAAAGGGCTACGATGAAGCTTATCAAAAAGCGCAGTTTTATGATTATTTAGAAGTCATGCCCCATGCGATTTACCAGCCCTTACTTGATTCTGGTTTGATTCAAGATCAAAGTGCGTTAGAAGAAATCTTGGGTAATATTGTGAAGCTGGGTCAAACGTTAGATAAGCCAGTCGTGGCGAGTGGTGATGTACATTATTTAGATCCGAAAGATGCGATTTATCGTGATATTATTGTCAAGGCAGTAAAGAGTAATCCATTGGCACGACAAAAATTACCATTAGCAGACTTTAAAACAACCACGGAAATGTTGCAAGAATTTCAATTCTTGGGTGAGCAAACTGCGCACCAAGTGGTCATTGATAATCCACAGATTGTTGCTGATTGGGTAGATGGTGAAATTACACCTGTAAAAAGTAAATTGTATACGCCTAAGATGCCGGGGGCGGAACAAGAGATTCAAGATTTAACCTACAATAAAGCGCATGAGTTGTACGGTGATCCGTTGCCAGAAATTGTGCAAAAACGCTTGGACCGGGAGTTGAAGAGTATTATTGGTAACGGCTTTTCGGTCATTTATTTAATTTCACAGCGCTTAGTTTATAAGAGTAATAAAGATGGTTATTTAGTTGGTTCAAGAGGTTCCGTCGGCTCTAGTTTAGTGGCTACGATGACCGGAATTACCGAAGTTAATCCATTACCGCCCCATTATCGGTGTCCTCATTGTCAATATAGTGAGTTCTTCACGAAGGGTGAAGTGGGCTCTGGTTTTGATTTGCCCGATAAAGTCTGCCCACAATGTGGTCAAGAGTTGGCGAAAGATGGCCATGATATCCCGTTTGAAACCTTTTTAGGTTTTAATGGTGACAAAGTTCCGGATATTGATTTGAACTTTTCAGGTGATTACCAACCAATTGCTCATAATTATACAAAGGTCTTATTTGGTGAAGACCATGTTTTTCGGGCGGGAACGATTGGTACGGTGGCTGACCGGACAGCTTATGGTTATGTGAGCAACTATGAAGAATTAACGGATCAAAAATTTCGTGGTGCGGAAAAGGATCGTTTAGCAGCGGGAGCAACTGGGGTTAAGCGAACCACCGGTCAACATCCGGCGGGCATTATTGTTGTGCCAGATTATATGGATATTTATGATTTTACGCCCATTCAGTATCCAGCTGATGATCAAAGTGCTGCTTGGAAAACGACGCATTTTGATTTTCATTCCATTCACGATAATATTTTGAAACTGGATATCTTGGGCCATGATGATCCCACGATGATTCGGATGTTGCAAGATTTGTCAGGCATTGACCCGCAGACAATTCCCACTGATGATCCTGGGGTTATGGCGTTATTTTCCGGAACTGAATCGTTAGGCGTGACGCCGGAGCAGATTGATTCCAAAATGGGAACATTAGGGGTACCGGAATTTGGAACTAAATTTGTCCGAGGTATGCTGGAAGAAACGCATCCGACCACTTTTTCTGAATTATTACAGATTTCAGGGTTATCCCACGGTACAGATGTGTGGTTAGGTAACGCGGAAGAATATATTCAGCAAGGCATCGTCACGTTAAAAGATGTGATTGGTTGTCGTGATAATATTATGATGGACTTAATTCATTGGGGCTTAGAGCCGGGCATGTCTTTTCAAATTATGGAACATGTTCGTAAAGGTAAAGGAATCCCGGATGAATGGCAAGAAGTGATGCGCGCCAACAAAAATGTTCCTGATTGGTATATTGAATCTTGTTTGAAAATCAAGTATATGTTCCCGAAGGCGCATGCGACAGCATATATTATGATGGCGTTACGAATTGCCTACTTTAAAGTGCATATGCCGCTTATTTATTACTGCGCTTATTTGTCTGTCCGTGCAGATGTCTTCGACTTGGTTGCGATGGCCAGTGGTAAACAAGCCGTGAAGGCGGAGATGAAGTCTATTAATGAGCAGGGCAATGATGCGAGCGCTAAAGATAAGAGCTTGTTGACGGTTTTAGAAATTGTCAATGAATGTTTGGAACGCGGTATTCAGATTAAAATGGTTGATTTAGACCATTCGGATGCGATGAATTTTAAAATTTTGGATGATCATACATTGTTAGCCCCATTTGTGGCAGTCCCCAGTTTAGGCTTAAATGTGGCTAAACAAATTGTGGCCGCCCGTGAAGAACAGCCCTTTTTATCGAAAGAAGATTTATCGAAACGGGGCCATGTCTCCCAATCAATTATTGATTATTTAACCCAGAACCACGTTTTAGACGGTATGCCTGATGAGAATCAGTTGTCGTTGTTCTAAGAGTTCCAGTCTAAAACTTGAAAAAACCAGCTGGTAGTTATATACTTTAACTAAGTTGATTTCACATGACGAGTGAGCAGGAATGCTCACTCTTTTTATTGCAGGCTGCATGAAACTAGCTGAATAAGCACGATAGAAAGGGGTGTTGATTTGAATTCTGTTATTGACCAAGTTAAAAGTTTAGTCCAACCAATTTTAGCTGATCATGGTTTTTATTTAGTTGATTTAGAGTATGTCAAAGAAGCAGGTAGCTGGTATTTACGGCTGTATATTGATAAAGACGGGGGCATTGATATTGAAGAATGCGCTGTGGTTAATCAAGAATTAAGCGAACAATTAGATGCTCAAGACCCAGAACTGATTCCTAATGCTTACTTTTTGGAAGTATCTTCACCTGGTGCTGAACGTCCCATTAAGACGCAGCAAGATTTAACAAATGCACTGGACCAATACATTCATGTTAGTTTATATCAAAAGCTCAATGGTCAAAAAGTTTTTGAAGGTACTTTAAAAGAATTTGACGAGCAACAATTAAAGTTGGAAGTTAAGATTAAAGCGCAACGCAAAGTAATAGCTATCCCACGTCAACAAATAGCGTCAATGCGTTTAGCAATTGAGTTTTAACTGTAAGGAGATCACGTTATGAGTAAAGAATTAGTGGGAGCACTAGATGCCTTAGAAAAAGAAAAAGGCATTTCTAAAGAATTAATTATTGATGCAATGGAAGATGCTTTAAAATCAGCTTATAAAAGAAATTATGGTCAAGCCCAAAATGTCGAAGTAATATTTGACGATAAAAAAGGCGATTTTCATATTTACACAGTCAAAGAAGTGGTGGAGCAAGTAGCAGATCAGCGTTTGGAAATTAGCTTAACTGATGCTCAACAGGTGAATCGTGGCTATGAATTAGGCGATCATCTTAACGAAGAAGTCACTCCGAAAAACTTTGGCCGTATTGCCGCCCAAACGGCCAAACAAGTGGTGATGCAACGCGTTCGTGAAGCAGAACGGAATAACATTTATAATGAATATAGTCAGTACCAAGATGAAATTATTCAAGGTGTGATTCAGCGGCGCGATAATCGCTTTGTCTACATTAACTTTGGCCGCGTTGAGGCGGTGATGGAACGAAAAGATCAAATTCCGAATGAATCATACCAACCTCAAGATCGGATTAAAGTTTATGTTTCTAAAGTTGACAATACTACTAAGGGACCACAAATTTTCGTTTCTCGGTCGCACCCCGGCCTAGTGAAACGCTTGTTTGAACAAGAAGTTCCGGAAATCTATGATGGAACCGTGGAAATTGTTTCGATTGCACGTGAAGCGGGCGATCGTACCAAAATTGCGGTACGGTCAACTGATGAAAATATTGATCCTGTCGGTACGACTGTGGGACCACGAGGCCAGCGAGTACAAGCAATTGTTGATGAATTAAACGGCGAGAATATTGATGTTGTTAAATGGGAGCCCAATCCTTCTGATTTTATTGCCAATGCTTTAAACCCTGCGGAAGTGATTGCTGTTCAATTTGATGATGAGACAAATCCTAAGTCTTGTATTGTCATTGTCCCCGACTATCATCTTTCTTTAGCTATTGGTAAACGTGGTCAAAATGCACGTTTAGCTGCGAAACTAACTGGTTTTAAGATTGATATTAAGCCTGAATCAGAAGTGGAATTCGTTGATGAAGCAGGCGATGAAGTCGATGAAGAGGATCTTGATTAAATGAATTAAGGTGGTGGTTGTTTGAAAACAAGAAAAGTACCGATGCGTAAAGATGTCTTAACTAATGAAATGGCCCCCAAACGTTTGTTAGTCCGGATTGTTCGGAACAAAGACGGTGAAGTTAGCGTTGACGAAACGGGCAAAAAGCCAGGGCGCGGAGCTTATGTGGGGTTAGACCCCGCGGCAGTTAAGCAGGCACAAAAAGATCATAAGTTAGACGAAATTTTAAAAACGAAGTTGACAGCTGAGTTTTATGAAGAGCTATATAATTATGTCGATCATCAAAAAGCGCGGTTAGATTTGTTTGGTGAACTAGGTAAAAAACATTGACACAACAACGTATTTTGAATTTCTTGGGTCTGGCGAAACGAGCCCGTAAAATTGTTACTGGCCAAGAATTAGTTTTAAAAGCCATGAAAAATGGTCAGGTCTATTTTGTCTTTTTGGCAACAGATACTGGGGCTGTGGCTCAAAAATCATTTCAAACAACCCTCAAGCGACAGCAAATCCCATTTGATCAGACCTTTAATCAAATTCAACTCAGTCAGGCAATTGGTCAGGCAACTAAAGCCATTGCCATTACCGATCGGGGATTTGCTCAACGATTTCAAGAATTAATAACAAATAATTAAGGAGCGTGAATTTATGGGAAAGAAACGAGTTTATGAATTAGCAAAAGAGCTCCATGTTCCAAGTAAAGATTTGGTGGATATAGCCCGCAAGCATCATATGGAAATCTCGTCCCATATGGCAGTTTTAGATGATGCACAATTAAATGATTTAACTAAGATTGTACGTTCAACTAATCAGTCTCCAAAAACTCAATCACCAGTATCGAAAGATACGACTAATGCTAAAAGTAAAGGAAAAACAAAAATTAAAGTTACAGCTATCCGGCATGCGCCTAAACCTAATGATGCTAAGAAGAACCACCAGCATTCTAATAATAACCACAATAATAATGGTAATGAGCACCGTACACATCAAAATAATGAACACAGTCGTGGTCCAGTGACGACTAATAATAATCAAGGTCGTACTAATCAGAATAATCAAAATCGTAATAACACGAATGCGCGACCAAATAATTCGCGCACTAATAATCGCAATCGTAATTTAAATAATGACCGGCGTTCATCCATGATGAATCGGGCTAGTGCAGGGCGGAAACATTTAGCGCAATATAAACAAAATGCGCAAGCTTCCGTGGAATCAATCGAACAAGCACGGCATCATGAACAGCGCCAAAAAGAGCAAAGAGCAAAGCGTGCTAATGAGCGTGCTACTCAACAACGCTCACAAAGACCAACTACTAATCATTCCAGTCAAAGTGCTAACCGTAATCGGAATAATAGTAGTAATCAACAAGCTACGCGGAAGCCAACTACGACGCAAAAGCCAACGGTTAATCGCCCAACAACGCAACCGACTGCTGAAAAAACTACTTCGGATAATAATAAGCGACAACATGAGTTTACGAACAATCGTCGCAAAAATGAGCATATTGATTATCGCAATCGGCCCAAGCATAAAAACAAGCGTAAATTACGCAAGCAACAAGCTAGTCAACCGAAAAAGCCAATGCCACAACGGAAAGAACGGCCGTTACCAGAGGTTTTGGAATACTCAGTCGGCATGAATGCGCAAGACTTGGGTAAAATTTTACATCGGGAACCAGCTGAAATTGTTAAAAAGTTATTTATGTTGGGTGTGATGGTTAATCAAAACCAATCCTTAGATAAAGATACAATTGAAATTTTGGCCGCCGATTATGGCATTGATGCGCAAGAAAAGGTTGAAGAAGATATTACCGATTTGGATACCTTCTTTGAAGATGAAGTCAATAATACTGATAATTTGACTAATCGGCCACCAGTAGTTACGATCATGGGTCACGTTGATCATGGTAAAACTACTTTATTAGATAATTTACGGCATAGTCACGTCACGGCAGGTGAAGCTGGCGGTATTACCCAGCATATTGGTGCTTATCAAGTTCAATTAGATGGTCGCTTAATTACCTTCTTAGATACCCCAGGACACGCAGCCTTCTCTAACATGCGGGCGCGTGGTGCTGATATTACCGATATTGTTATTTTAGTAGTAGCGGCCGATGATGGTGTAATGCCCCAGACAATTGAGGCGATTAATCATGCCAAGGCAGCTAATGATCCAATTATCGTCGCCATTAATAAGATTGATAAACCAGATGCTAATCCCCAACATGTGACGGAAGAATTAATGAATTATGGTTTAATTCCTGAAAGCTATGGTGGTGATACCATCTTTGCTAATATTTCCGCTAAACAAGGCACGGGCATTGATGAATTATTACAAATGGTCTTATTAGAAGCTGACGTGTTAGAGTTAAAAGCTAACGCACAACAAAAAGCCGTGGGTACCGTAATTGAAGCCCGCTTAGATAAAGGCCGCGGTCCAGTTGCTAGTTTATTAGTGCAACAAGGAACCTTACACAAGGGTGATCCAATTGTCGTGGGGAATACCTTTGGTCGCGTTCGGGTGATGACGGATGATCGTGGTCGGCAAATTGAGTCTGCTTTACCATCACAACCAGTGATGATTACTGGCTTAAATGACGTACCACAGTCAGCCGATAAGTTTGTGGTCTTTGAAGATGAAAAGACAGCCCGGGCTGCTGGTGAAGAACGTGCTGAACGAGCACAAATGGAAGAACGCAAGCGGACTAACGCGGTCACCTTGGATAACTTGTTTGATACCATGAAACAAAATGATATGAAGAAAGTTGACGTCGTGATTAAAGCTGATGTCCAAGGCTCTGTGGAAGCTTTGCGCAATAGTTTGGAAAAAATCGAAGTCGAAGGTGTGCGGGTCAATATTATCCATGCTGCCGTAGGAGCAATTAATGAAAGTGATGTTACTTTAGCTTCGGCAAGTAATGCCATTATTATCGGTTTTAATGTGCGGCCAACCGTGCAAGCTAAAATTCAAGCTGATAGTGAAAGTGTTGATATCCGGTTGCATAATGTTATTTATAACGCAATTGATGAAATTGAGTCAGCTATGAAGGGTATGCTAGAGCCTGTTTATGAAGAAAAGGTAACTGGTAATTTGACCGTACGGGAAACTTATAAAGTTTCTAAATTAGGAACGATTGCTGGGTGCATTGTGGATACCGGCTTGATTCAACGTGATAGCGGAGTTCGTTTAATCCGTAACGGAATTGTCGTTTATGAAGGCAAACTGGCCTCTTTGAAACGCTTTAAAGATGATGTTAAGGAAGTCAAGCAAGGCTTTGAATGTGGTTTGATGATCGAAAATTATAATGATATTAAGATTGATGATCAGATTGAAACTTATGTCATGCAAGAAGTTCCTGTCAAGTAGGAGGTGTTGTAATGAAATATCGTGTTGGTCGAGTTGAACAAGAAATCCAACGAGAAGTCAATGATATTTTGTTAAAACGGGTGCGTGATCCGCGTGTCAAGGAAGTAACTATTACGGGAGTCGAGGTAACTGGCGATTTACAGCAAGCTACAATTTACTTCAGTGTTTTGGCAGAGACCGCTAGTGCGGCGCAAAAAGCTACTGCTGGTTTGAATAAAGCCAAAGGCTTGATTCGGCGCGAATTAGGACACCGTTTATCAATTTATAAAACTCCAGATTTAATCTTTAAACAAGATGATTCCATTCGGTATGGTGAGCATATTGATGAATTGTTACGCCATTTAAATGAATCAGACAAATAGTCGCTTAGCGGCTTTTTTGTTACATATAATTGTATTGCGGGAAATCTTTCTAGTTAAGGCAATGCTATACTAAATTAGTTAATTAAATTATTAATGAGGTTATGATAATGAATGGTATTATTCCCCTGTATAAACCACGCGGTGTGACTAGTGCGGATTGCGTGTACCAATTGCGGAAGTTATTACATGAAAAAAAGGTTGGTCATACTGGTACCTTGGATCCGGATGTCGATGGTGTCTTGGTCGTTTGTGTTGGTCAAGCCACGAAGTTGGTTAATTGGCTCTTAAATTCGGACAAAGTTTATCAAGGTCAAATCACTTTTGGCAGTGCGACGACTACCGAAGATGCCAGTGGTGAAGTCATTGCGCAGACAAAATTACGAGCACCAATTGCCAATGAGAAGATTAAATTAGGAATGCATAGTTTAACGGGTTTAATCCAGCAACAACCGCCAATGTATTCGGCGGTGAAAGTTAACGGTAAACGGCTGTATGAATATGCCCGAGCTCATCAGGAAGTGGAGCGTCCAATTCGGCAAGTAACGATTAAACAATTTGATTTATTAGCGGCCAGTCAATTTGATGAAGTGCAACAACAACAAACTTGTGAATTTTTAGTGCGGTGCAGTAAAGGCACCTATATTCGGACTTTAGCCGTGCAATTAGGGCAGTATCTTCATTTGCCGGCGCATATGAGTCGTTTAACGAGAACTTATGGTGGTGGTTTTAAACTACAGGAGACTTGGACTTTAGAACAAATCAAACTGCAGTTGGCTCAAGGCCAAATGGATTTTTGTTTGCCGTTGAATGTAGCTTTTACAGACCAAATGCCACTGTATGAATTGACTGCTGCGCAATGGCAAGTGGTGCAAAACGGCGGTGCCATTCAGTTGCCTTCAACTGAGGAACAGGTCTTACTGACTTGGCAGCATCAAGTCAAAGCATTGTATCATTTACAAAATCAGAACTATGTTCCGCAAATTATGCTTTTAAAAAATGATAGGTGAGTAAATCGTGGAAGTTCAAATTTTAAAATATCCCTTTCAGCAGCAGTTGAAAATTCCGGCACGGCAAGTTTTGGCGGCGGGTTTTTTTGATGGCGTGCACCTCGGTCATCAAAATGTGATTAAAACGGCAGTACGGCTGGCGCATACGCGGCAACAACCAGCGGCAGTTTTGACGTTTGACCGCCATCCTATTGAAGTTTATCAACCGCAAAAAGTGACGGGAACGTTCCAGTATCTGACGCCATTTCAACGCAAACTAGAATTGTTTCAAGAATTACAAGTAGATATTGTCTATGTAGTAGAGTTTAATCCCATTTTGGCGCATTTAGCACCGCAAAAATTTGTCGAAGATTTTTTGTTGCGCTTGCATATTACAACTTTAGTGGCCGGCTTTGATTGGACCTTTGGCCCCAAAGAGATTGCGACCATGACGTATTTACGCCAGTTAGTCCAACAACGCTTTGAAATTGTAGAGATTCCTTCTTTAAATTTCGATCATGAAAAAATTTCTTCTACTAATATTCGCACAGCGTTACAGACGGATCAGATTCAACACGCTAATTTATTATTGGGTTATAATTACCAAAACCAAGGTCCAGTGGTTCACGGTTATCAAATGGGGCGGCAGTTGGGTTTTCCCACAGCTAATTTAGCTTTAAGCGCAGAGCAATTAGTTCCTAGCTTGGGTGTTTACGTCACACGAGTCAAAGTTGGTGATGACTGGTTCCCAGCGATGACTTCCGTTGGCCGAAATGTGACTTTTAAAAGGGGCAATAATCCGGTCACAGTAGAGGCTAATCTCTTAGACTTTGATCAAGATCTCTATGGTCAGGAAGTCCAAATTCAGTGGTTAAAATATTTACGTCCTGAAATTAAATTTGCTGACGCCCCGGCATTGGTGCAGCAATTACGACAAGATCAGCAAGCTACCGAAAATTATTTCAGAAAATAATAGCAACTAACTTGACATAGTGCTAATAGCTTGCTATATTTAACATTGTTAGCACTGATATATCAAGAGTGCTAAAAGCGAGGTGATTTGGTTTGATAACTGATCGTCAAGCTGCAATTTTAAAGGCAATTGTTCAACAATATATTGAAACGGGGCAACCTATTGGCTCGAAGGCTTTAATGGATCGGTTACCAATTCATGTGAGTTCGGCAACTATTCGCAATGACATGGCAAATTTAGAGAGTTTGGGTCTGATTGAAAAGATTCATTTGTCATCAGGACGGGTGCCTTCAGATAGTGGTTATCGGTACTATTTGGATCACCTGTTAACGCCGATAGATGTTTCGGAGCAAACTTCAGAAATCATTCATTCTGATTTTGCCAAACAACGCTTTACCAAAATTGATGAGATTGTTGCGCAGTCCGCTAAAATTCTCTCAACTTTGACAAGTTATACGGCCATTGCTTTAGGACCTGAGAGTGATAATACTGTTTTAACTGGTTTTCGAATTGTAGACTTGGGTAACAGTCAAGTCATGGCTATTATGGTAACTAGTGATGGAGCTGTTTATAATCAAGTGTATCGCTTAGAAGCAGATATTGCGGCTGATCGTTTGGAAGCGGTCGTACGCATTATTAATGATCAATTAGTAGGTCAGACTTTGAATGAGGTTTCCAAGCGATTAAAGACTGATTTTCCTAAACTGGTGGCACAATATTTACAGACTCCAGATGGTTTTTTGTCAATTTTTGATGATATCTTAGATAAAGTTGCCGCCGATCATTTCTTTGTGGACGGTAAATCTAATTTATTTAACTACGTTGATACCCGTAATAGTGACAGTTTAAAGAGTTTGTATTCATTGTTTGACAGTGACCATAATTTAGCCAAGCTTTTGGGAATGGATCAGAATCTCAGTGACGATGATTCTAATAATCAAGGAATTAAGGTCCATTTGGGTGCTGAATTAGCGCCGCAAATATTGAATAATTATAGTTTGATTACCGCCAAATATAGTGTGGGCGTTCACGGTGATGGCTTAATTGCCCTCTTAGGGCCCACTAATATGCCTTATTCACAAGTGATTGGTTTAATTACCTCTTTACGTTATGAATTGGCAAAGCGGTTAATTGATTATTTTCAAGAACTAAATGGTAATTCAAGTTAGGAGGCGTGTTTATGACGAAACCTGAAATAGATCCGGAAGAGTTTCCTTCAGAAAAAGCTTCAACAAAAAAAGCAGCTGCTAATGATCAAGAAAAAGTGGTATCCAGCAAAGATCAGGATGAACCAGCCACAGCCAAGCCAGCTGCTGATGAAGTGGTAGACAAACTATTAGATGCTAATCAAAAATTAGAAAAAGATTTAAAAGCTAGTCAAGATCAGGAGTTACGCTTACAAGCGGAAATTCAAAATATTAAAAAGCATAATCAACAAGAACAGGCTAGTTTAATTAAGTATGATGGACAAAAGTTAGCGACAGCTATTTTACCATCAATTGACAATTTAGAACGTGCACTACAAGCAAGTAGTGCCGATCAGACCAATGACGGCTTAATTACTGGTGTGCAGATGGTTTTAAAACATTTGAAGCAAGCATTAGCGGAAAATGATATTACTGAAATTAAAGCTTTGAATGAAAAATTTGATCCGACGATTCATCAGGCGGTGCAAACAGTAGCAAGTGATGATGAGCATCCAGCAGACACAGTGGTGCAAGTATTACAGGCCGGTTATCAATTAAAAGATCGCGTTTTGCGGCCAAGTATGGTTGTTGTGGCACAATAAATTAATTTAATGGAGAAGGTTTAATTAATGTCAAAAATTATCGGAATTGATTTAGGAACAACTAATTCAGCAGTTGCTGTTTTAGAAGGTGGCGACCCGAAGATTATTGCTAATCCAGAAGGCGGCCGGACTACACCATCAGTAGTTGCTTTTAAAGATGGTGAAACACAAGTTGGTGAAGTGGCTAAGCGGCAAGCAATTACCAACCCGAATACGATTTCTTCTATCAAACGCCACATTGGTGAAGCTGGCTATAAAGTCAATGTTGATGGCAAAGAATATACACCACAAGAAATTTCGGCCATGATTTTGCAATACATTAAAAACTTTGCGGAAAAATATTTGGGTGAAGAAGTGACTGAAGCGGTAATTACTGTACCAGCTTACTTCAATGACTCACAACGGCAAGCTACCAAAGATGCTGGTAAAATTGCTGGTTTAGATGTTAAACGGATTATTAATGAACCAACAGCTTCTGCTTTAGCTTATGGTTTAGATAAAAGTGATGCCGATGAAAAAGTCTTAGTTTACGATTTAGGTGGTGGGACTTTTGATGTTTCCGTTTTGGAATTAGGCGATGGCGTTTTCCAAGTATTGTCAACTAATGGTGATACCCATTTAGGTGGCGATGACTTTGATAATGCTATTATGGATTGGTTAGTCGCTGACTTTAAAGCGCAAAATCAAATTGACTTATCACAAGATAAGATGGCTTTGCAACGGTTGAAAGATGCTGCTGAAAAAGCGAAAAAAGATTTATCTGGTGTGAGTGAAACGGAAATCAGTTTGCCATTTATTTCTGCTGGCCCTGCTGGCCCGTTGCATTTACAGACTACTTTATCTCGCGCTAAATTTAATGAATTAACAGCTGATTTAGTTGACCGGACAAAGATTCCGGTACAAAATGCTTTAAAAGATGCCGATTTGAGCAGTTCTGATATTGATAAAGTTATTTTAAACGGTGGTTCTACGCGTATTCCTGCGGTACAAGAAGCAGTTAAACAATGGACTGGTAAAGAACCCGATCATTCGATTAACCCTGATGAAGCTGTTGCTTTAGGAGCAGCCATTCAAGGTGGTGTGATTACTGGTGATGTGAAAGATGTGGTCTTGTTAGATGTTACGCCACTATCTTTAGGAATTGAAACAATGGGTGGTGTTTCCACTAAGTTAATTGATCGGAATACGACAATTCCAACCAGCAAGTCACAAGTCTTTTCAACAGCTGCGGACAACCAACCAGCAGTAGACATTCATGTTTTACAAGGTGAACGTTCGATGGCCGCTGATAACAAGACTTTAGGTCGGTTCCAGTTAACAGATATTCCTGCTGCTCCGCGAGGCGTCCCACAAATTGAAGTTAAGTTTGATATTGATAAAAACGGAATTGTTAATGTTTCTGCGAAAGATTTAGGCACTGGCAAATCACAGAAGATTACAATTAAGAGTTCATCTGGTTTATCCGATGAAGAAATTGAACGGATGAAAAAAGAAGCTCAAGAAAATGAAGAGTCTGATAAGAAGCGCAAAGAGGAAGCCGATCTCCGTAACGAAGTTGATCAATTGATCTTTACAACTGATAAGACTTTGAAAGACTTAGAAGGTAAAGTTTCTGAAGATGAAATTAAGAAGGCTACGGATGCAAAAGAAGCTTTGAAGAAAGCCCAAGCTGACAATAATTTGGAAGAAATGAAAGCCAAGAAGGACGATTTGAATAAAATTGTTCAAGATTTATCAGTGAAGTTGTATCAACAAGCTCAAGATGCGCAACAAGCCCAAGGTGATGCGAACGCTAAGAATGATGGCGATAGTACCGTGGATGGCGATTTTAAGGAAGTTGACCCTGATAAAAACAAATAAGAGTGCGAATTAACTTGGAACCATTATTTGGGGTGTAGCTACTTGTTAGAATTAACGGCCTAGATTAAAAGTTCAAAGTTTGTATCTAAAAAAGTCAAATTACTAAATCCAGGTTTGGACGTTAGAATTTGACTCTTTTAGTGTTTAAAAGTGCTAGTTTGTGATTTTGGGAAAATTTTAGTTATTGAAAGAAAGGTTAAGTCAGATATGGATCCTTATGAAACTTTAGGTCTGGACCGCAATGCTTCAGAAGACGAGATTAAGCGGGCTTACCGTAAATTATCTAAAAAGTATCATCCCGACCTGAATAAAGCACCTGATGCGGAACAAAAGTTTAAAGAAGTTAATGAAGCCTACGAAATCTTGAAAGATCCGCAAAGAAAAGCCCAGTTTGATCAATACGGTTCCACCGATCAGCAAGCTGGCGGCCAAGGTTTCGGCGGTCAAGGCTTCGGTGGTTTTGATACGAATGGCTTCGGCGATTTTGGCGATATTTTTGACTCGTTTTTTGGTGGCGGCAGTCGGCGCCAAGCTGATCCTACCGCTCCACGGAAGGGCCAAGACTTGGAATACCGGATGAAAATTACTTTTGAAGAAGCTATTTTCGGTGGTAAAAAGACGATTCGCTACAATCGCAGTGAACAATGTCCAGATTGTCAGGGCTCGGGGGCCAAGGCTGGGACAAGCCCCAAAACTTGTCATAAATGTCAGGGAAGCGGACATATTACCGTTAACCAGCGGACTCCATTAGGGATGATGCAGAGTCAACAAGTCTGTGACGTCTGTGGTGGAACTGGTCAAGAAATTGAAGAAAAGTGTCCTACTTGCCATGGACGGGGCAAGATTACCAAAAGTCATGCAGTCGAAATCGATATTCCTGCAGGAATTGATAATTTGCAGCGGATGCGCTTAGATGGTCAGGGGGCTGCTGGTGATAATAAAGGTCCTTATGGTGATTTGTTTGTCACGTTTGAAGTTGAGGCCAGCAAGCATTTTGAACGGCATGATACGACTATTTACTCACATGAAACGATTTCGTTCCCACAAGCCGCTTTAGGTGATGAGATTAAAGTCAAAACGGTGCGTGGACAAGTGGAATTGCGAATTCCGGCTGGCACACAGTCAGGAACGGTCTTTAAACTTAAAGGGCAAGGAGTACCCGGTTTGCATGGTGGTGTCGGTGATCAACAGGTTCGCGTAGAAATCGTGACCCCCAAGCACTTAAATGAAAAACAAAAAGAAGCCTTACAGACTTTTGCACAATTAGGTGGTGCTAAGGTCAAAGAACAGGACAGGAATTTCTTTGAGCGGATGCGTGACAATATGAAAGATAAGTTTAAATAAGTGACCTGTTTACACGATTAGTCAATCAGGTTAGCGATTTTGCTCAAAAAATTAATTATTGTGTTTCAAAAAGTAAATTGTTTAATTGAGGCGCAGACTAGTTCATTCAAGCGAGTTGTGCGACTGTCGTCCCAATTTTTAGTGATAATTTATCAAAAATTAAATTGATTACTCAAGTAACCAGTTGCAAATTAATTGCAGGACTTAAAGCTGTTGATGGCTTTAGGTCCTTGTTTGTAATTAAGACGTCAGTGCGTCGCAGAAAAAATTAGTTTACAATTATCGTGCTCACGAGCTGGAGATTAGCCGGGGAATGGTCTTTTGTCAGCGGGAAATTTTTGATATAGTAAACCAAGAGAGCTATAAATGTGAATTTGGAATGAGGATTAATAATATGCCACAATCTGATTTAGAAAATAAACAAAAATATATTCGTAATTTTTCCATTGTTGCTCATATTGACCATGGTAAATCGACGATTGCCGACCGAATCTTAGAATTAACAGATACTGTCTCACAACGAGATATGGAAAATCAAGTTTTGGATGACATGGATATTGAACGTGAACGAGGGATTACGATTAAGTTAAACGCAGTTGAATTGAAGTATCAAGCTAAAGATGGGCATACTTACACGTTTCATTTAATCGATACCCCCGGACATGTCGATTTTTCTTATGAAGTATCGCGGAGTTTAGCGGCTTGCGAAGGTGCCTTATTAGTAGTGGATGCTGCGCAGGGTGTGCAAGCACAAACAATGGCGAATGCGTATTTAGCGGTTGATAATGATTTAGAGATTGTGCCAGTGATTAATAAAATTGATTTACCATCGGCGGATGCGGAACGTGTTAAATTAGAAATTACAGATATGATTGGCATTGATGCCGAGAATGCTGTATTAACAAGTGCCAAAAGTGGCTTAGGCATTGCCGATTTATTGGAACGGATCGTGCAAGATGTGCCAGCACCGACAGGCGATTTGACGGCTCCGTTAAAGGCCTTAATTTTTGACTCTGTTTACGATAGTTATCGTGGTGTGGTATTAAGCGTGCGGATTTTCGATGGCCAAGTCAAAGTTGGTGATCACATTAAATTAATGAGTAATGGCAAAGTTTTTGAAGTCACAGAAGTGGGTGTCATGTCTCCCAAAGCTGTTCCACGGGAATTCTTGAGTGTTGGTGATGTCGGTTATATTACTGCTAGTATTAAAAGTGTTCAAGATACGCGAGTGGGTGATACGATTACTTTAGCTGAGCAGCCGACCGCCCAAGCTTTGGCCGGCTATCGGCAAATTACCCCAATGGTCTATTCTGGTATGTATCCGGTAGATAATGCCAAATACGGCGATTTACGTGAGTCATTAGAGAAATTACAATTGAATGATGCTTCCCTGGAATTTGTACCTGAAACTTCCCAAGCCTTAGGGTTTGGTTTTCGGGTCGGTTTTTTAGGTTTATTGCATATGGATGTCATTCAAGAACGGCTTGAACGGGAATTTAACTTGGACTTGATCATGACAGCTCCGTCCGTTAACTATAAAGTAATTTTGACGGACCAAACGACGAAGATTATTGATAACCCATCACAAATGCCGGATCCTTCGGAAATTCAGGAGATTCAAGAGCCGATGGTTAAAGCGGAAATTATGGTTCCGAAAGATTATGTCGGCGCAGTGATGGAATTGGCTCAACGCAAGCGGGGCCAATTTGATACGATGGATTATTTGGATGATTACCACGTTAATGTAGTGTATCGTTTACCATTAGCCGAAATTATCTATGACTTCTTTGATACTTTAAAGTCCAATACACGCGGTTTTGCTTCCTTAGATTATCAAATTATTGGTTATCAACCTTCGAAAATGGTTAAGATGGATATTTTATTGAATTCACAACCTGTCGATGCATTAAGTTTTATCGTTCATGAAGATTTTGCTTATCGGCGGGGACGGCAAATTGTTCAAAAGTTAAAAGGAATTATTCCCCGGCAGCAATTTGAAGTGGCTATTCAAGCGGCGATTGGTAATAAGATTGTGGCACGTTCTACTGTGAAAGCTTATCGTAAAGATGTGACCGGACCACTATATGGTGGGGATCAAACCCGGAAAAATAAACTATTGGATAAACAAAAGCGGGGTAAGAAACGCATGAAAGAAGTGGGGAGTGTGACTGTTCCCCAAGCAGCCTTTATGGCAGTTTTACAAATGGATGATGATGATTTACAAAAATAGTTCAGTTGTTTTGGCAAAGTTAATTTGATTCTTCAAAGGCAGGTCCAGGGGGAAGCCATGAAAAAAATTGTAAAATATTGCGGAACATTCATTATTTTGGTAGTAGCATTAGCATTAATTTTTAATGGGCAAATTAAGTCTTTTATGGTTCGTCAATTATCACAGCAAAGTTTGTCATCTTTGACAGCTAAACAGGTTCATCAGAATAATTTAAAATCAGCTTCCTTTGATTTTTCTAAAGTTAAATCTATTAGTGTGCAACAAGTGGCGAAAGCCAGTGTACAAAAAAATGCCCCCATGATTGGCAAAATTGCTATTCCGTCCGTTAATTTACAGTTGCCGATTGTTAAAGGAATTGACGATAATGCTTTAGCGACCGGAGCGGGCACTATGAAACCTGATGAAAAAATGGGGCAGGGTAATTATGCTTTAGCTGGTCATTATATGACCCAAAAGGGCGCCTTGTTTTCGCCAATTTCTAATACGCAAATTGGGGATTTAATTTATATAACCGACTTATCCAGCGTTTATACGTATAAAATTACTTTAAAGCAAGTTATTTCACCCAAAGCCACTTGGCGGATTGATGATCAAGGTAAGCAGAAAATGATTAGTTTGATTACCTGTGCCGATGGCGGTGCGAATCGGTGGATTGTTCAAGGTAATTTGGTTAAAGCCCGCGTGGCTAATCGCGCAACTTTAGCAATTTTTGATTAGAGGTTAAAAAATTTGAGTTTACTATATCAATGGCAAAAAGCCGATTTGAACCAAACAGCTCAATTAAAGCAATTGGCTCAAAAACTCCAGTTGCCGTTATTTGTGGTGCAACTACTGAATCAACGTGGGATCAAAACTAGTCAAGAAATTCAACAATTTTTACAACCAGATCTGAAACAGTTAGCAGACCCATACCTTTTACATGATATGCAGCCAGCAATAGATAGGATTACTCAAGCAATTGTTGCTGGAGAGCAAATTTTAATTTATGGGGATTATGATGCTGATGGAATTACTAGTACGACTATTTTGACAGAAGCCATTACTAATTTGGGTGGTCAAGTGGATTACTTTATTCCGGATCGCTTTCAAGATGGTTATGGTCCAAACCTTGAACGTTACCAACAGTTTATTGCTCAAGGAGTCCAATTAATCGTTACTGTCGATAACGGCATTACTGGTGTGCAAGAGGTGGCATATGCGAACGCGCACGGAGTTGATGTTATTATTACGGACCACCATACACTGCCGAAACAATTGCCAGCAGCGTTAGCGATTGTGCACCCAGCCTTAGCTACCAATCAACGGGCGGCATATCCTTGTCCATACCTATCGGGTGCCGGAGTAGCTTTTAAAGTCGCGAGTGCTTTGTTAGACGAAGTCCCCGTTGATTTATTAGACTTGGCAGCAATCGGGACGATAGCTGATGTGATGGAACTGGTAGGTGAGAATCGCATTATTGTTACTTTTGGGTTACAACAAATGCAGACTCAAGAACGCAGCGGCTTAGCGGCATTAGCTAAAGTGGCCCATTTGAACTGGTCTACTTTAAATGAAGATGATGTCGCTTTTCAAATTGCTCCGCGGTTAAATGCGTTAGGCCGGCTGGACCAGGCTCAAAAAGGAGTCGACTTATTGTTAACTTTCGATGAAGAGCAAGCGCAAAGTTTGGCGAAAACAATTGATCAGTTTAATCAGCAACGTAAAGATTTAACACAGGAAGTATTTACAGCTGCTTGGCAACAGGCACAAGAGCAATTGGCAGCGGGACAACACGTCTTAGTTTTGGCTGCTGAAGATTGGCATCAGGGAATTTTAGGAGTTGTAGCTGGTAAAGTTTTACAACAAAGTGGTTGTCCAACCTTAGTGTTTCACATTGATGAACACCAGGTGGCAACTGGTTCTGGGCGCAGTAATGAGCAGTTTGATTTATATACGGCGCTAGCAAGTCAAGCCGATTTATATCAAAAATTTGGTGGTCATGCGCAGGCTTGTGGTTTAACGTTAGATGCAGCTTTGTTAGAGCAACTCAAGCAACGGTTAAATCAATTACCGCAAGCTTTACAATTAGATTTAACGCAAAAGCCTCAACAAACGTATGATTTAACAGTAGCGGCAACGGATTTGTCATTAGATTTTTACAAACAACTGCGGCGATTAGCGCCTTTTGGTCAGGGCAATTCCCAGCCCATGTTCAAGATTATTAATTTTCAGCATGCTCAAGTAGAATTTTTGGGTAAAAAAACGCAAACGCATTTGAAATTTCTGGTAGATCAACAACTCGAATGTTTGGCGTTCAATTGGGGTCAGTATAAGGAGCAATTAGCTACGAGTTCCATTCAAGTTTTATATGGCACGGTCATGATTAACAATTGGCATCGCCAACCCACAGTGCAATTAAAAGTAGTCGATGTCAAATTGGCCAATGAATTGGAGCAGCTGGTGGTACAACAACAGCAATTTATTGATGCGCGCGGGATTAGTTCGTTAAGCCAAATAACTAATGCCACGCCGCTGCTTTTTTTCCAGGAAAAAAATCGCCAGCATTTTGTACAGCAAATGCCCGGTTATTTGACTTATTTAGCTTCAGCAGAAGTACAACAATTAAAAACGGCAGTTTTAATGGATTGCCCACAACATATTCAGGATTTTGAAAATTTAATTGTTAAGTTGCCACAATTATCAAAATTGATTTTTATTTTTAAAAATCGCTTGCAACCATTGATGATTACGCCACAGCAATGGCATTTAGCTTTAAAATATTTAGTGACGCATCAGCAGTTACAAGTACAAGATTTACCAGTAGTAGCGCGGTACTTGAAACTAAATAATTCACAAATTAAATTAATAATTAAAGTGTTTTCTGAGTTGAAGTTTGTTACAATAGACAGTGGCTTGTTAAAATGGCCGGCTACGATACCGGCACGACAACTGAACGAATCACCGTTGTATCAGCAAAATCAAGCCCAGCTAAAGATTGTTCAGACTTTAATTGATTCGGATTTTCAACAATTAGTGCAATATGTTATTAAATTACAAAGTTAGAACTATCGAAGGAGAGTTATATGGATTTTAAGAAGTATGTAGCAGATGTTCCTAATTTTCCTGAACCAGGAATCTTGTTCCGTGATATTTCGCCATTAATGCATAATGGTGCCGTTTATGCGCAGGCAACTGATGAAATTGCCGCATATGCTAAAAAGCAGCAAACAGAAATGATTGTTGGTCCGGAAGCGCGGGGATTCATTGTGGGTTGCCCAGTAGCTTATAAATTAGGGGTAGGTTTTGCGCCAGCACGTAAAAAGGGAAAACTTCCTCGTGAGACAGTTTCTGTTTCTTATGATTTGGAATACGGTCAAGCGTCGTTGTATATGCAAAAAGATGCTGTGCAACCAGGACAACGAGTTTTAGTGGTTGATGATTTAATGGCCACAGGTGGAACCTTAGCTGCAACCATTAAATTGGTTGAAGAATTAGGGGGAATTGTGGTTGGAACTGCATTCTTGATCGAATTGACAGAGCTTCATGGTCGTGATAAAATTAAAAACTATGATATGTTTACTTTAATGCAATATTAAAGCAGGTTAACTGCTTTTTATGGAGAGTTGGCAGAGCGGTAATGCACCGGACTCGAAATCCGGCGAACCGATTCGATATCGGCGCGCAGGTTCAAATCCTGTACTCTCCTTTTATACGTGTTTTTTAAAGGCTTTTAAGCCTTTTTTATTTTGCTCAAAATTGGTATGAATGCTGTTAAATCAACGTTTATAAGATATTTTTTAAAAACAACAAAGTGTTTAAAAACTTTTAAATTTAAAAAGTTTTGGCACTAATTTGGCACCAAAACTTCTTGATTATTTCCGCTTGATTCTAGGCTATTGAGGACATTTTCGATTTCTTGATCAGCTTGAGTTTTGTACTCGTCAATCAAATATGAGTACACTCTGATAGTTGTGGTCATGTCTTTATGTCCTAAGCGCTTAGAGATAATGTATAAATCAATTTTCTTATATAGTAGAAAAGCAACGTGCGTATGTCTCAATGAATGAAAATGAAAACCTTGGCGATTAATACCAGCTGCTTGTAATGATTGATGTAATGTTTTGTTAACGGCAGCAGAAGTTGGCACCGTTTGGTACTGATCAATAAAAACTTGTTTAGTCTTATCACTGTGATCTAATTGCTTTAAAATATCCAAGATTGTATTGTTCACTCTAATAACTCGTTTGGACGATTCATTTTTTGTTTCCTTGAATTGCTTTAACCCTTCATGCCATGACCGTTTAACTGTAATGGTTTTAAATTTAAAGTTAATATCGGACCATTTTAAGCCTTGAATTTCTCCCAGACGCATACCAGTATAGATTGCCAATAAAATCATGTACTTGGATGTAAAGTGGGGATTGAGTGAATTGGTTAAATAGTCAACTAATTGTTTTAAATCATTCATATTTAAGTATTCAATTTTTCGTGTTCGGTTTTTATCGTAAACAACAGTAACGTTTTGAATAAAATCTTTCTTAACAGCACCATCGTATAACGCGGATTTTACGCACGCATGAACAAGAGAATTAATTTTGCTGATAGTTGACTTGGAATGATTAGAACCGAAATCAGACAGGAATTCTTGGTACTGCTGGCGGGTAATTTCTTCAATTGGATATTCATTAAAATATTTTTGTAAAACATGGTAGGCATGAGTGTATGTTTTTTGAGTACGATCAGTTACGTTAGGCTTTTTGTACGTCTTGTACCAATTCCAAAAGTACTCTGGCAAAGTTAATTTACCAGAAGTTGAAATTGGACCATCGGCTGCTCTTAGTTCAAATTCATTGGCATATAGTTGAGCTTCTTTCTTTGTATCGAAGCCGCCTTTATTTTTACGTTGGTAATTACCATTTGAATCTTTGTAACTAATGCGAGCCATCCATTTTTTGCCTTTTTTAATGAATGTTGCCATTGAATTTACCTCCAATTATTTGTTAAAATGGTACACGAAAAGCGCATACCTATGTATGTTTTTCAGTTTAGTCATGTCCTGGACTTGGTAGGTGGGGGATATGGCTATTTTACTAACAATAAAATAATTAAATGCATTGAAATTCATAATCACAAGGTTCAATATAACAATTGAAGAATGAATAATAGATTAGGAGGATAATTAATTATGAATGTAATTATAGAAGTTTCAGGTTACGTTGCACTTATCTTATTTGTTACAACCATATTTTATTATCCTGTTGCAAAAATCATATTTCGTTTTGATACCGGTAATGTAAAAATAAAAAACTCAATTATTCTTTTGAGTAGCATATGCGTTGCTTCGATTATTGTTTTAACATTTGTTAAAATTAACATTTACTAATTTTTAATTGCTATTATTGTTTTCGTCGTCTGGGCTTTGATTATTGTATTGATTATTTACTTGTATTGTTGGTTGGATATTATGTTGCAATCTTTTGTAATTAGGATTTTGATCCAGTTGTTGTTGTAATTTGTTTTCAATATTTTTAGGCAAATCAATATCTATGGCTGAGATAGGTACACGTAATTTTTGCGCTTCTTTATAAGCTTTTTCCTCGTTTGATAGACGATCATTCATTTTTCGGTTATCTAATTTTTCTTTTTCTTCTTCGGCTTTGATTGAGTTAATCTCTGAAGAATTTACGTTTATTTCTATTTTTCCTTTTGAATATGATATAGATCCTCCATTTTTAATGGCATTTGCACAAAAATCAGTTCCTGAACAAAAAATAAATGCTACGGCTGTGGCGGCCGCTAACAGATATTTAGCTGTACTTTCTGCAGGACCTTTAGATTGGACATTAACTTTGATTTTTAGATCAGTACTGTTGCTTAATGTTTCATAAAGTTCTGAAAACTGATATATGAATTGACCTAAATATTTAGCATCCACATTTGTCTTCTTGTTTATATGAAAAGTTAAGTGTAATTCTTCTCCATCTAAAATATAAGCGTCAAATAATGCACGATTAATGAACGTTTTATATCGGTTGACTTGACTGACTGTATGTTGTGAAAATATCATTTGATATAATGCACTGTCTGCGTCTTCTCTACTAAATCTTCCAATCCATTTGATATCTATTCTTTTTTGAAAATTTGATTTTTCATATTCAAATCCTTTTTCCATTCTTTCTATATCTTTGCGTGGTATTTCATATGGATCACTAACAACTTTACCTACTAAAAAAGTTTCCGATTGTTTTGATGGAACCACAACCATATCATTTTTATTTATATCATAAACAAATCTCATTAACTGTCCTGCTATAGCTCCAAGCTCTTTAGAAGAAAGGGGCGTTTTGTCCTCACTTATTTCAAGATCTTGGCTTTCATCTTGACCTTTTTGGGAAACTGAGTTTGTAAAAAGCTGAGGAAATTTTTCTTGTATAGTCTTTTTTAAAGCATCTGTTGAATTATTACTATCCTTAATATCTTTTAATGTTATTTCGTTCCATGATAAACCTACATAATTATTCATTTGAAAGTCCACGTAGAATTTTCCTCCATCAGCCCTAATTAGCCAATAATTGGAAGAGCTTTCTAAATGTGGTAATTCATCAATTATTTTTTGCAAATCAATAATAATTTTTTCATTTGTCACTATGATTTCCCCCATATTAAACATACAGCTTTTATCGTCATCAGTATTTGGACCTATGTAATTCCCCGTGGTGGGGAAAGAGTTAATATTATTTCATCTGTGTTTGAGTTTTACCAGTAACAGCATTATTAACTGTCGTAATTACCATATTAGCGCCGATATTTCCTTGAATATCAGAAGTATAAGTTAAATCTTTGGCTTCTTGACCAGCAGCATTAGTTTCTGAATAGCCATTAGGTTGGCCGAACTTCTTAGTTATATCATCAACCGATTGTCCGTTTTGGATATTATTAAAATCTTCAAGAGTGATTTTTTTATCACGTTTAACTTTTAATCCAGTAATAGCTTTTAAGACAGCTTTACCATTAGAAAATCCGACTGTAAAAGTAGAACCTAATCCACCACCATTAACTTTATTCCAAATTTTGTCATCAGCTTGAATGGGTCCCACGGCTTGACTTGAAGTTGTATTAGGTTGACCGTATTTATTAACAATGTCAGTATCTGAAGTACCATTATCTGTACCTAATTGAATAGCATTAAAATCATTCAGTGTTGGACCATTCTTTTTAGGATCGGCTTTTGCCTGTTGTTCCGTTTTGTTACCTGAATTATTGGATTTATTAGAACTGGAATTACTTCCACATCCTGCTAAAAGTCCCACTGCTAATAACCCTACAATAGATAATTTAGTTGTACTTTTCATTACATATTCCCCCTAAGTATCAGCTTTTAAAGTCGTCAGTATTTGGACTATTTAATTAAAAATGTATCCTATAAATTGCAATTGAATTAAACTATTGGATATTATTCATATAACGTTTACAAAAATTATAAAGAAAAATCACTCTTACTAATAGAATAATAATTATTGATAATATTTATATTAGTTTTAGTTACATCTGCATCTGATATCTTTTTGTCGTAGTCGATATAGTCATTGTAGTCAAAAACAATTAACCTTTTCCAAGATTTTGATAATATGCTTTCTTTGTCGTGACCGGGTAAAGAATTCATAAATTCTTTTTTTAATTTTTGCGCATAATCTTTAGGTAAAAGAAGCTTATTTAAGAGAAAATCATATAATCTGTATCCAAACGCTTCATAGGATATAAATTGAGTTGACTTTATATTTTTTCTACTTTTTCCTTCATACATTACTGCGTATAAAACATCATCTGGCATTAAAAGATTAGCGGCAAAGCAGTTAGCTTCTTTTTCTGCATAATCTTGATCTTTTATATAATCACCCATTTGATGAAAAAAAGCTTTACCTAATTTCAATTCGTTTTGATGTAAAAATAGATGACCTAATTCGTGTGCTTGTGTAAATGCCATTCTGGTGGGATCATTAATATTAGAATTAATAGTAGTTGATGTTCCTAAGTCGTCTGTAAGAGTATGTCCTAAAATACTTTCATTTTTAAATTCATATTCCATATATTGGCTGTAATTATCTATAAATAATTTTAAATATGGTTGTGCAGAATAATCGGCTAAAGATTTGTTGGTATTGTTGTTTATTATCCTTTCTATTGTCTGTGCCATTTTTTTTGATTTTAAAAGATTTGCCATATTATTTATTGTTCCTTCTATTTTTTAATTTATTAGCACGAAATTCTAAATATTCTTTGAAGTCATCTTTTAATTCTTCAGTTTCTTCTGAATCTAATTTTTTTCCTTTAGCTACAGATCTGAAAAGTCCTTTGGTTAATTCATAAAAATCGTCATCACTTGTATTTTTTTTATTTTCATCTATTAATTGATCAACCGTAACTCCTAGTACTTTAGCTACTTTTGTTAAATTTTTAGTGGAAGGAGTTTGAGTTTTCCATTTATATATTGCGTTTTTTCCTAATCCTGCTTGTTCGTTTAATTTAAGTAAGCTTAAACCACGCTCATTAGCCATACTTTTTACGTTATCAAATAAAGTCATAAAAAAATCTCCTAAATTTTAGATAATTAGCTTGATAATTTTAGACAATTGGGTTACTATTAATTCATCAAGTAATTAAGCAATAAAATAAGCTTAAGTTAAAATGCTCTATTCGAAAAAACGGTAGATTGGATAAAGCTTTTATCTTATTTTCTGTACCCTTATTATAGACGATTGTCTAAAAATGTGCAACTATTTGATAAACAAATTATGAAAGGTAGGTGACTTTAAATGCTAGATCAAACATTGATTGAAGCTGCTAAAAATACAGAAACAGAATTTAAGATGGCTTTACTGAAGCATGGTATTACTCAGCGCGAAATGGCATCAATGTTAAATTCTAATCCTGCTCAAATTAATCGTGCGATTAAAGGTGATGTATCACCCAAGTCCAATGAATTGAGAAGAAAAATGAAACACATTTTAGATATTAAATAGGAGGATATTTAAATGAAAGAATTGATCAAAGTAACTATTGAAAATAATCAACAGTTAGTTTCAGCTAGAGATTTGCATAAAGGTTTAAAGTCAAAGAAAAAGTTTTCAGCTTGGTTTGATCAAGCATCAGATGGATTCATTGAAAACATTGATTTTGTGAGGGAACCTGAAAGTTACCTCACAAAAAGTGGCAATAGAGGTACATTTAGGAAATATGATGACTATGCCATAACAATTGAAATGGCAAAAGAACTTTCGATGATGAGTAAAACCGAACAAGGTAAGAAGTATCGAAAGTATTTCATTGAATTAGAACGTAAATGGAATGATCCAGCAGAAGTAGTCAAACGTGGTTATCAGATTTTGCAAGATGAAAATAATCAACTTCGAATTGAAAATGGCGAACTGAAGCCTAAAGCATTGTTTGCTGATGCGGTTAAAACAAGTGACACTAGTATTTTAGTTGGTGAATTGGCAAAGATTATCAAACAAAACGGTGTAAACATCGGACAAAATAGATTGTTCCAGTGGATGCGCGAAAAAGGATACCTTATCAATGGTAAAAGATCAGATCGTAATATGCCAACTCAAAAGTCTTTAGATTTAGGACTGTTTGAAATCAAAGAGCGTACTTTTCAAAATCCAGATGGAAGCGTAAAAGTAACAAAAACTCCCAAGGTCACTGGAAAGGGGCAACAATACTTCATTAATAAATTTTTAGGTCAAGAAATTATCAAAGAACAATATGTACTGGACGTATAGAAAGGGAGAACATTGTGAACTCTAAAAATACAAAAATAAACTTTCTTTCTAAAATATCAAACTTTGATTTATTAAATGAATTGGCGAAGAGAAGTTCTTTAGATTTGTATGATTTGACTTGCTTATTAAACGATGCAAATACATTTTTAAAAGTTGCATCTGATTATTTTGAAGATCTTGAAGACTTATTTAGAAATGAAAAGGTCCAATCTTTTAAATACGCATTCTCTAGAAATCACGAAATAATTAGTCTTTCTCTTTTTAAAATTCAAGGTAACATAAATAAATCTTTAAAAGAAATAGATAGTTTGAATACTGATAGACCAAAAAAGGAGTGATAATCGTGGTCCAGAAAATAACGAGCACAGTAGAAATTACCATTCCATCAGAATATGTACTAGTTAAAAAATCAGAGCTTGAACAGTTACAGGAACGTTCAGACTATGACTGCTGGTGGAACTCTAAAGATTTAAAAGAACGCTATGGACACGACTTACAGTGGTTTCGTGAGCATGTTTTATACGTTTCTCGATTTAAACGGCAACTAAGTAAGTGTGTCAAATATCCTAAAGCTTCAGGTAAGAATGGTTGGCAATTTGAACCACATGGTTTTAGCCAATTTATGCAAGATTACTTTGGCGAGATATGTAATGAGAGGAGGTGAAAAGCATGGTTGTACCAATTGATGTCATTAGTGTAGTTATTGGTGTTTTGTTTGGCTACGGACTCAAAGATCTAGTTGATGCTAAAGGAGGTTGGAAAAATTTATGGGGACTGTAAACAAAAAAGACGCCACAGAGCAGGCACTCTGGTTGGCGTCAAATGCAATATTCATTACAGATTTAAGTATAACACGAAAGGAAGATGAACATGCCAGTCAAAATTGACAAGTTAGAAATTGAAAATGTTAAACGGGTTAAAGCTGTCGAAATTGTACCATCAGATAACGGTTTAACTATTGTTGGTGGCAAAAATAACCAAGGTAAGACTAGCGTGTTAGATGCGATTGCTTGGGCATTAGGTGGTAACAAATACAAACCGTCGCAAGCACAGCGTGAAGGTTCAGTAACACCACCCAAATTGCATGTGGTATTGAACAATGGCTTAATTGTTGAACGTAGTGGCCCAAAATCAAATTTGAAAGTGATTGACCCCAATGGTGAAAAAGCGGGGCAACAATTGCTCAATAGCTTTGTTGAAGAATTAGCCATTAATCTTCCGAAGTTTATGAATGCCAGTAATAAAGAAAAGGCTAATATCTTGTTACAAATTATCGGCGTCCAAGATCAATTAATTAAGTTAGAACAACAAGAAACGCAAATTTATAACCAGCGTCATGAACTGGGACAGATTGCCGATCAAAAGAAAAAGTATGCCGAAGAGCAACAATATTATCCTGGTGTACCCAAAGATTTAGTAGCTGTCTCGGATTTAATTCAACAGCAACAAACGATACTGGCACAAAATGGTGATAATGAACGCAAACGCCAACAGTTGCAGCAGTTAACTGATCAATATAAACGTGAAGATGACCAAATTAATCAGTTGCGTGAACAATTAGCTCAACTCCAGCAGCAACACGAACAAACGCTCAATGATGTTGAAATTGCCAAGCAATCGACTGAACAACTGCAAGATCAATCTACCGCAGAGCTGGAACAGAACATTGCTGATGTGGATGAAATTAACCGCAAAGTGCGAGCTAATTTGGATAAGGATAAAGCTGAAGAAGACGCCAAGGACTACACCAACCAGTATGTTCAGTTGAGTACCCAATTAGATAATGTCCGACAACAAAAAGCCGACTTATTAAAGCAAGCACAACTACCATTACCAGGTTTATCTGTTGAAGATGGTGAGCTGGTTTATCAAGGCCAAAAGTGGGATAACATGTCGAGTTCTGATCAACTCAAAGTGTCCACGGCGATTGTCCGTAAGCTTAAACCAGAATGCGGCTTTGTATTGCTAGATAAGTTAGAACAAATGGACTTAGAAACTTTAAAAGAGTTTGGTGATTGGCTTCAAGCTGAAGGCTTACAAGCTATTGCCACCCGTGTTTCAACTGGTGATGAATGTTCAATCATTATCGAAGATGGCTATGGTGAAACAAAAACTGCCACTACTAATTGGCAAGGAAAGGGAGCATTTTAATGGAAATCACAAGTGGAATTGTTCCGAAAGCACAAAAAGTTGTGTTGTACGGGGTAGAAGGAATCGGCAAGACAACTTTTGCGAGTCATTTTCCTAAACCGGTCTTTATTGATACTGAAGATTCATCTAATTATTTAGATGTTAACCGATATCCCAAACCCACGAGTTGGGAAATGTTGATGCAAGAAGTTGAAGAAACTATTGTAAATCGACCATGTCAAACTTTAGTTTTGGACACAATTGATTGGGCCGAAGATTTATGCAAAAAGCATCTTTGTTCGCAAAACGGTTGGAAAATGATTGATTCAACCGATTATGGGAAACGTTATGTTGCATTAGCGACAGAAATGGGTAATTTACTCAACAAATTAAGTGAAGTTATTGATTGTGGAATAAACGTTGTGGTTACCGCTCATGCCTGGTTACGGAAGAAAGAAGAGCCCGATGAAATGGGGGCTTATGACCGATATGAGTTGAAGTTAGAAAAGAAAACTGCGCCAATGGTCAAAGAATGGGCAGATATGGTTTTGTTTGCGAATTACAAAACCATTGTGGTCACCGACAGTAAGACTAATTCTAAAAAAGCTCAAGGTGGGCAACGGGTAATGTACACAACCCACCGCCCAACATGGGACGCTAAGAACCGGTTAGGCTTAGCAGATGAATTGGACTTTGATTATAACCAAATTGCTGATGCGTTTAATAAAGTGACACCCAAACTAGCACCAATAGAACAATCAACCATGCCTGAGCAGCCACCTTTACCTCCTGAACCAGCAATGGAACAGGAAGCACCGCAAGCTGATCCACGAGAAGAACAAACAGCGACAGAAACAATCCCGGCTGTTATTCCAAAAGCTGTTGCTGATTTAATGCAATTAAATCACGTTTCTGTGGATGAGATGCGCCAAATTATTTATGTCGGTGGTTTTATGCCAGTTGATACGCCGTTAGAAAATGTACCAACTGATTTATGGCAACATTTAGCTTCTAAGTGGGATGCGGCTATGGGCCTATTAAATACAAAAGTGAGAAAGTAGGAAAAATAACATGAACAACGAAAATGAATTTATCAGCTGGGACGGTGCGTTTGAAGCTGAGGAAACCCAATTTGTAACTTTACCAGAAGGTAAATATCCATTTGAAGTTACCGATATGGAACGGAAAAATTACGAGGGTAATTCTGATAAGATTCCCAACGGAGCACCATTTGCTGAAGTTACCGTTAAGATTACGTCGCAAGATGGTCAGTCAACGTTAATTAGAGAACGTCTTTATTTATTGAAGAAATTCTCTTGGAAATTAACGCAATTCTTTAAGGCAATCGGGCAACCGGTTGTTGATGGACAGCAATTTAAACCTAATTGGAACCAAGTTGTGGGTAGTAAGGGGCAGGCTGAAGTAGAGATTAACCATTATCAAAAAGAAGGTCAAGACCGGACGAACAACAGAGTTAAAACATTTTTGAAACCCGATCCTAATGCCACAGTTGTTAATACACAACCACAAACACCACCAACCCAGGCACCAGTTCAAAACGGTTATCAACCAGGAACCGGAGCATTTTAATGGGGTGTAAATTATGGAATTACGACCGTATCAACAAACGTCAATTGAGAAAGTGCAAGCTGAATGGCAAAAGGGTCATCAAAGAACCTTACTGGTACTTCCGACCGGAACCGGCAAGACCATTGTGTTTACTAAACTAGCTGAAGAGCTAGTGCGCCAAGGGCAGCAAGTATTAATTATGGCTCATCGGGGCGAATTATTGGAACAAGCAGCCGATAAATTATATCAAGCAACTGGGTTAAAAGCGGCCGTAGAAAAAGGCGAACAAACCAGCGTTAATTCTTTCTATCGCATCACAGTTGGTTCCGTGCAAACTTTGCAACGAGACCAGCGTTTAAAGCAATTTCAACCTGATAAATTCGACACGATTATCGTTGATGAAGCCCATCATATTCTTTCAAATGGCTATCAACGAGTGATGGATTATTTCAAAAGTGCTCAAGTTTTGGGCGTTACTGCGACAGCGGATCGGGGTGATATGCGCAATCTTGGTGAATACTTTGACAGTTTAGCCTATGAGTATAGTTTGCCGGCAGCTATCAAAGATGGTTATTTGTCACCGATTAAAGCTATTACGATCCCATTAAAACTAGATATTTCGGGTGTCAAGCAACAATCGGGTGACTTTTCTACGAAAGATTTAGGAACGGCCTTGGATCCGTACCTGGAACAAATTGCTGTCGAGATGACAAAGTATTGCGCTGAACGCAAGACCGTTGTGTTCTTACCGCTAGTTAAAACTTCTCAAAAGTTCTGCCACATGCTCAAACAGCATGGTTTAACTGCTGCTGAAGTGAATGGCGAGTCTGTTAACCGGAAGCAAATTTTACAAGATTTTGCCAATGATAAATACCAAGTATTATGTAATTCCATGTTACTAACTGAAGGTTGGGACTGTCCAGATGTTGATTGTGTTGTTGTTTTACGACCGACAAAAGTGCGAGCCCTTTATAGCCAGATGGTTGGTCGCGGAACCAGAATTGCACCCAATAAAAAGGACCTCTTGTTATTAGATTTTTTATGGCACACCGAACGCCATGAGCTATGTCATCCGGCAAGTGTGATTGCCACCGATGCTAAAGTTGCTCAAAAGATGACTGAAGATATTGAACAAGCTAATGGCGAAGCAATTGATTTGCAAGAAGCGGAGCAAAAAGCTAGCGATGAGGTGGTTGAGGAACGTGAGGATTCTTTGGCGGATCAATTAGCAGTAATGCGCAAACGTAAGCGCAAGTTAGTCGATCCATTGCAATTTGAAATGTCCATTCAATCAGCGGACTTGGCTAATTATGTACCTCAATTTGGTTACCAGATGGGACCGGCAACCAAAAAGCAAAAAAGTGCTTTAGAAAAAATGGGTATTTTTCCTGATGAAATTGAAAATGCTGGAAAAGCCGAAGTCTTATTGAATCATTTAAGCAAACGACGTGATGCAGGGCTGGCCACTCCAAAGCAGATTAGATTTTTAGAAAAACGCAACTTTAAACACGTTGGTACTTGGGATTTTGAAGCGGCTAAAAAGATGATTAATCGAATTGCTGCCAGTGGTTGGCGCATTCCCAAAAATATTAAGCCGGCAGAATATCAACCACAGAAAGGATAGTTTATGGAAGAGAAATTTGATTTGTTACCTCTTTTAGAATATATCAATCCCGCTTCTTTGAGCTATCAAGAATGGGTCGATGTTGGAATGGGGTTAAAGCACGAAGGCTACACTGCTCAAGATTGGGCTAATTGGTCTCAAAGTGACAGTAGTCGTTACCATGAAGGTGAATGTGAAAGTAAGTGGAATAGCTTTGATGGTGCTGATTCACCAATCACTGGGGCGACGATTACGCAAATGGCAAAAGATAATGGGTGGCAACCAGGTAGTGGCGATGACACAGCTTTTGGCTGGGACGATAGCTTTATGGCGACCGAGTCCAGAATTGATAAAGGATATAAGCTATTTAATACCGATTGGATTATGGGCGAACAAGTTGTGGAACCTAAGAATTGGAACCCCGCCCAACAGATTATTGATTATCTTAATGCTTTGTTTCGACCGGGAGATATTGTTGGGTATGTCAATAATGCCTACCCGAAAACGAGTAATGAGAGTGGAGCAGTCGAAAAGTGGTTACCGTCAAAAGGTATCTATACGCGGACAGCCGGCGAATTAATTGAAGAATTACAACGCAGCCATGGTGATATTGGAGCGGTAATGGGCGACCCGAATCCCGAAGCGGGGGCGTGGGTGCGACTTAACCCGTTAGACGGACAAGGTGTTAAAAATACAAATGTGGTTGATTACCGGTATGCCTTAATTGAATCTGATACCACAGAAATTGAAAAGCAAAATGAAATCTTGCATAAACTTGAATTACCAATTGCAGCCCTTTCCTATTCTGGTCATCGTAGCTTACACGCCATTGTGAAAGTTGATGCGATTAATTACCCACAATATCAAGAACGAGTAGATTATCTTTTTAAAATCGTTGAGAAAAATGGTCTGCAAGTTGATAAGCAAAATAAAAATCCATCACGTTTAACACGGTTACCGGGGTTTCAGCGCGGAGACCAAAAGCAATTCTTGATTGATAAGAACATTGGTAAAGCTAGCTGGGAAGAATGGGAAGAATATATTGAAGATTTAAACGACAACCTGCCCGATATCGAAAGTTTAGATACCTTGTTTGATCAAGAAATTGTCTTAGCTCCCGAATTAATCCATGGCATGCTACGTCAAGGACACAAGATGTTAATTGCGGGACCGTCGAAAGCTGGTAAGTCATTTGCCTTAATGGAATTGGCGATTGCCATTGCCGAGGGGTGGGATTGGCTAGGATTCAAATGCACCCAAGGTCGCGTGCTATATGTCAATCTTGAGTTAGACGAACGTTCTGCTAAAAAACGTTTTGTTGAAATCTATAACACGATTGGTAAAGGACACCCAGATGTCAGCAATATTGATGTATGGAATTTGCGGGGTAAGACGAGTCCAATGGATAAATTGGCCCCGAAGTTGATTCGCCGGGCAATGAAAGAAAATTATATTGCAGTCATTATTGACCCAATTTATAAAGTTTTAACTGGCGACGAAAATTCAGCGCATGAGATGGCCAATTTTACTAATCAATTCGACAAGATTGCTACGGAATTAAATTGTGCAGTGATTTATTGCCACCATCATTCAAAAGGTAATCAAGGTGGTAAAAATTCAATGGACCGTTCTAGTGGTTCAGGAGTGTTTGCCCGTGACCCAGATGCCATTTTAGATTTAATTGAATTACCAGTTAGTGAAGACCGCTATGCGCAATTGGAAAATGAAGAGATTTGTCGTGTTTATCAACAAGCCATAAAAAAGTACGCACCTAGTTACGATGCTGTCAGTTTGGATGATCAGTCAAGCAAATCACAGATGAGTCATCATTTAATGAGTGCAGTTGCTAGCTTGCCAAACTCTCAAGTGATTTTAAAGACAGTCGAAGCGGTCAAAGACCAAGCAATATCAGTTGTTCGTCAAGAAACGGCTTGGCGATTAGAAGGTACGTTGCGCGAATTTCCGAGATTTGCACCAATTAATGCTTGGTTCAGATATCCAGTACACGTTTTAGACGATTCACTAGCTGATATTCAATTGGAAGAAGATCCAAAAGAAAATCATAAGCGCAAGGCTACTAAAGGTAGCGCTAATGATAAATGGTTAGAAGGAACTCAAAGGTCCAATCAAGAACGTAGTCAAAAAGCTCAGCAGGAGTTAGAAGAAGCATTCAATATTATTAGTGAAGATGGAAAAATTGCAAACATTAGTGATATAGCTGCTTATTTGGGAATAAAAAGACAAGCTGTTTACAACAGGGTTAGAAAACATAAAAATTTTCACGCTGAGGACGGAAGATTAATTAAAAATTAATTTAATGTTTTCTATTCATGGCTATTAACATCTAGTCATATCTAAAAAAGATAGCATTCGTAATTGCTAATCTAGGAATTAATAGTTTTTACCTAGCTCTTACAACCCTGCAAACTGCTTGTCCGTCAGTTACTTCATAGCTCTCCTCTCAGGAGAGATAGCTATGAAGGGTAACAAGACGAGGAGCAAGTGGTGCTGTGACAGATTTTTAAAAATAAAAAATTAAAGGAAGATTAAAATGTATGAGTTTTTTATGCCAATGAAAATTCCAACTGTGACGCATCAAGAAAAACAAGTACATGTGGTTAAAGGTAAGCCGATATTTTATGAACCAGCAGAATTAAAAGTTGCGCGGCAAAAATATTTGGATACCTTAGCTCAACATGTACCTAAAGAAAAGTTTTACGGCAGTGTGCAGTTGATGATTAAGTGGTGTTTTCCAATTAGGGGTAAACACGTTGATGGTGAGTTCAAAGATACCAAGCCTGATTTGGATAATTCGGTTAAGCTGTTGCAAGATTGCATGACGAAGTTAGGATTTTGGCAAGATGATCGTTTTGTGGTTAGCCTGATAACTGAAAAATTTTGGGCGGAAGTACCCGGTATTTATATTCGAATTGAGGCGGTGTGATTGGATTTTTGGAAGAATGTCTTCACTGATTTGCTACGAGTGATGTGGCAATCAAACAAAAAATTACAACAGTTAGATTTTGGTTCAGTGGAATATTGGGAATGGCTAAGTGACCGCTTGAGTCAAATTGAGTTGAAGTACAATCATCATCCGTTAGTAGTGAAGTTTTTAGTGGCTATTTTTGAATACCAAGATGAGAGTTTACAAGCTAAGGGGGCAGAACATGAACCCAATGTTAAAGGTAATGCCGCAGATTCAAAAGCTGGAAGATGAATATGGCGACTTGATGCACGTACCGGATGACAATTTAGAATTGAAGCAAATTCGTCGGACCATGAAAGTCGTGAAGATTGATCCACAAAGAGCCGTAGAAGATAAAAAGTTAGTCAACAAAGCTTTAATTTATATGGCTAATCATAACGCCGGTATGGTTGAAACTGCGCAAATGTTGCAGATTGATTATTGCCGACTTAATCAAGCATTTAATAATAATCATGTGCAGTTGCCAATTATTTATTCAGAAAAGATATGTAATGACCACCGAGTTTATTACACGGACAATTTGAAAAATATTACTAAGTTTTTGGATTGTTCTAAAACGCAGTTGGTTAATGCTAAACGAGAACACGAACGTGTAAATGGCTATCAGATTGAAAGCTGTCGGGTGTCGTCAGTTAATGTGCCGTTGTATGAGCGGTTGGATTTCTTAGTTCATTGAGAGGCAATAGATGAAAGTTTATACGATAGCTGAAGCTGAACAAATATTAAAAAAATGCGGACTCAGAACAGACGCTTTGTGGCACATGAATCGACCTATAACGGAAACAGATATTAATGTAATGCTAAAAATTTCTGATTTTGTTGATTTGGTTTTTAAAGAAAAAAAGCAATGAGGAAAACATGAAACGAACAGTTAGGCTAAATAAAAATCACTTACTAGCTTCATTAAAATTTTTGATTGATAGCACGAAGATTACCATTAATAAATCTAGTGGTGATGATGCAATTATGTACGAAATATTTTTAAAAATATTTCAGTCATTTTATCAAGATATTTTACAGAGACCGAGTTCTGATTTGAAATTGAAGATTAAGTTATAGGAGAGTATTGAAGTGAAGAAATCAATTAGTAAGCATTCAATTAAAATGGGTTGTCTCGTAGGTATAGTAATTATTATTTTAGGAATAGCTGGCTGTACCAATTGGTATTTTCATGATACAGGTTCAGGCGTGAGAATGGCGAAAAATTTTAAGTCTGAAACACATAATGGACTGAAGCGTAAAATTACGGTTTACAATGTTGACGGCAAAGTTTTATTCACTCAAAAAGGTAAATTCGATATTGAATATCATGATCACGATTTACAGTATGTAGATTCACATAATAAGAAACACAATATCTATATTGGTTCAGGAACAGTTGTTGTTGATGATTTAGAATAATTATTTTTGGAGGAATATAAATGAAAATTGAGATTAATTTAAGTGACGTTCAAGAACAATTGAATGATATGAAGAATGATTCTTCACACAAAACTAGTTTAATAAATAGTATTAACGGGCAAATTAATTATGCTGTTAAGAATGGCTATAATCCAAAGCTATCGTTTGATATTCCCGAAGTTAATGTACCACAGTATGTAGCTAATATGCTAAATGAAGTTGAGAACGGAAATGTGACGTTAGAAGAGTTGATTAAAAAAACAATGTCCACGTCTTATGTGGCTAATGGTGAAGATGAATTAGACACCATTTTATGGTGCAAAGATAATGGACCATTAGCATTATTAAATGCTTATCAAATTGGTTGGAAAGTAAAAAAGTCGAAATACTATATTCACTTCAAACAAGAGTCGGGATGTGCTTATTTGCAGACTGATCCAGATACTCTTAGTAATGCTGCTGAATGGGAACTCGGAACCAATGAACAAATAGATGATACGTATCAAAATCAATTCACTATGGCTGAAATAGAGGAACATTTTCCGCAGTTCAAGCCATTCGCTGAGTTGGTAGAGAAGGAAGGTTATTAAAATGACTAAAAATAACCAAAAACAAGATGCTTTTCAAAGCTTAGTAATTAATAAAATTATTAAACCTGCTGTTGAACAGATTACGGACGTAGAAGTATTAACCGTTGAAGATATATCTTACTGGACAGATTTTTATACAAGATTAGAAGAACTAGATGATGAATTTAAATTGGAAACACAGGAGTTAGTTAATTTAGCCAACAATGTAGATAATGATATAAAAGAACTACTTGAACACGTTTCTGGAATGTATATTACAGAAAATTCTATGGATGAATTAACACTTCTTTATAAACAAAAATATTCTGATTTAACTTATGCGAAAGATTATTTAAGCAATTATGATCCTAATCTTGAATATGTCTTAGTAGATACCAAGCATCATTTTCTTGCATATACTACTAAGGATCAAATTAAAGGTGAATCAGGAAAAGAAAAATTTCCTCTGTTAGCATATGCTAATCGTTTCTTTGAAATCTTTCTTATTTTATTGACTGGCAATTCAGATTTGTTGGAAACAAAGTGAGCCAGTGGATGAGGAAGGAGAGTGAATTATGTACGTTGTAAAAACTGGTAATTATTTTTATCAAGGGCAAAAAGACCCTGTATTTGCTAAAGAAGGAAATATCTTGTTTGCTAAGTCTTTTAGTGAGGCTTGTGTTTTTAAGAAAATTGAAGCAGCCAATAAGATTGCTCAAGAAATCAATGGTCAAATTTATTCAATTAACTTGAAATTGGCTATGTATGATCCAAAGGAGGATTAAGATAATGAACGGTAAAGTATTACAATTTAAAGGACAGATTGATAGTTTTAAGACGAAAGATGATGAAGTGACAATTCAATTTAAAGCCAATACCAAAGATATTTCATTGGACCGTTTGAATGAATTTACCAAGGATACAATCAGTGTCAATTTAGAATCGGCACAGACAGAATTAATCCCTCAAAATGAGTAATAAAAAACTCCGGTCGTTAAACCGCAGCTTCTAACATCGTAATTAAATTATATCATAAAGGAGCTGGCGGCTTGGGATTATTCGATGAGTTGGACAACAAGCAAAGTAGGGCAAACGCACGGAATGTTTTAAGTAAATTTAGAATGTGGGCACGAATAGCGGATTATCACATTGACACCCTCAAGTCGCCGATTATTGACGGTATGCCTAAAGCTACCAGTGGTGACCATGATGGACAGATGATACCGCTGCTCACTAAATTAGACCGTAAGCATGAAGCACAAATGGATATTGATGAAATGACCACGGCTATTTTGAAGCTAGACCGAGAAGAATGTTTGAGTTTGTATTACACGTATTTAGTGCCTGAAAAGCTGAAAGATTTAGTCATTTCCGAACGAATTTACCACAATCTAATTTCGGTACGAATGATGCAAAACCGACGTGATCGGGCGTTAATTGGATTTTGTGAAGTTTACCAGAACGGCAGGTTGTTAGTTTTTAAATAATCGTGTTATAATGACTTTGCGAGATGTTAGGAAATCTTAGCATGGAAACACAAAAGCCACTCCTACGCCGAATAGGAATGGCTTTTTTTGTGTGGTTGCAAGCGACAACTCATTTTCGTTTGTTATGTTTGCTGTGCAACCATTCAGCAATCATTTGATTCACTGCGCCAACAATAATTGGTGCAACGATCAATGTTAGGAAATCTCTAAACATGGAGCCACCCCCTCTCGGGGCGAGTTGCCATGTAAAATTATATCATAAAAAATTTCGTAATCTGGGGGAAATCCAGAGGAAATGTTATGGGAGAAACGATTGATTTAAGAGGTATTATGATAGTGTAAATAATTTAGGGAGCTGGACTAAGAGTCTGGCTTTTTTATTGCCTAGGCGATATGATTGTGCCGAGGTGTGAATTATGAAAAATAGTAAGTTTATTAATTGGTTTAAAAACAACAAGGCTTTTACTTTAGGCATTGTTATAGGCATTATAATTGGCGTTATGGTAACTTGTCTAATATATATTGAATCTGGTATTTTGGATAGGGCATGGAATAATTTCGTATATTGGCTTAGTAATGGATCAGCTGCCGATTGGTTTAGTGCAATTGGTACTATTGCTTCTGTTATAGTTTCTTTATATTTATCAAAAAAAAGCAATAGAGATTATGAAAAGAATGAATTTAAGCAGAGATTACCCTACTTTAATCTTAGTCATACGTCATTTAATCTTTGTAATGAAAATAAAGATGGAAAATTATATTTTAATGTTCTTATTTCAACAATTACTAGTAAACTTCCTATTTCAAATGTTGTTTTCAATGTTTATATAAAATTTCATAATAAAGGCAATGATAAAGTTCCTGAAGAATTGTTTTATGATGATTATAAAGAAATAAAAGATCATAATCATAAAATTATTAAAGGACATATGTTGCCTATCAAGAAGGAACAAAAAGTTGTAATAGGAGATAGTAGTGAATATTTGAAATTACATCCAGAAACAAAAAAATTGAATTTAGAAATATATAGAGTAGATATTAAATGTAAAACTATTAATGGAACTGATATATTTTTTACTTATGGTGATAAAGTTGAACATATTCACATTTATGATGATAAAAAATATGGCAGTAAAGTGTATACACATGGACCTCACGATGGATTAGATGCAGAAAAAAAAGCTAAAAAAAGAAAAAAAGATTTTATAGAATAACTGATTTTGAAATTGAAAATTAGGAGGTGTGGTGAGATGATGTGACAGTACACAAAAATTCACAAAATAAGGCTTTTCATAGCTTGAACAGTGACCGTAAAAAGGCGGTCAAACTGCTATTTGAAGATACTTTGACGGATGAAGAGATTGCCAAACAAGTGAATCGCAGCCGCAGGACTTTGGCTAAGTGGAAAAATGATCCATTATTTATTGAAGCACAACGTGAATATAGTATTTCTCAATTAGACGAGGCTTTGCCAGATTCCGTTAAAGAGTTAATGAAGCTAATCAAGCATGGAAAATCCGAGATGGTTAAACTACAGGCAATTCAAACTGTCTTTAAGCGGGCAGGGCTATTTTCGGACAATGGTTCGCCTGATTTAGATAAAGCAAAGGTTCGTAAAGCACTTGCTGAAGCACGTATTTCTGAGCATCAAGCTGATCAATTGGAATCGGATGATTCTAATGATGCTGCAATTGATATTAACTTTAATATTCCAACAAAGGAGGGAACGGATGGTTGAAGTAAGTCTAAAAGATAACGTCTCACCAGCGTTTTACAGCATGTTCTGGGATATTCATAATCGCAAACATTCAAATTACTGGCTCAAAGGAGGGCGGGGTTCAACCAAGTCCTCCTTTATTAGTATCATGATTGTTCTTGGAATTATGCAAGATAAAGATGCGAATGCAATTGTCTTACGGAAAGTTGCTAACACATTGCGTGATTCGGTCTTTGAGCAATATTTGTGGGCAATTGACCTCCTGAAAGTTAATGATTACTGGCAGTCATCGGTTAGTCCAATGCAGTTAACCTTTCGACCGACTGGCCAACAGATTAGATTCAAAGGTGCTGATGATCCACGCAAGATTAAATCACAGACTTTCAGACAAGGCTATACCAAGTTCAAACACTTTGAAGAAGTTACTGAGTTTAAAGGTATGGAAGAAATTCGGTCGATTAATCAATCGCTCGGTCGTGGTGGTTCTGGCATTATTACGTTTTACAGCTATAATCCACCGGCAAGGCAATCTAATTGGGTCAATCAAGCAGTCGACACCGAACAGATGCGTGATGATACGTTGGTTAACTTATCTGATTATCGCTCAGTGCCTAAATCTTGGTTAGGTATTGAGTTCTTGGCCGATGCTGAGCAGTTGAAAAAAGACAATGAGAAAGCTTACCGTCATGAGTATCTTGGCGAAGTTACGGGTACTGGTGCGGAAGTGTTTAACAACGTTACGACTCGTGAAATCACTGATGAAGAAATTAATAGTTTTGACAAGGTTTATCACGGCTTAGACTTTGGGTTTGCACATGATCCAACTGCTTATGTAAATATTTATTGGGATTCCGCCAGACGGCGGATTTTTATTTACGGAGAGATTTATCAAGTCGGTCTCAAGAATCGTGAAGCGGTGCAACAGATTAAACAACTTAATCTATTAAATGAGCCCGTGACTGCCGATTCGGCTTCTCCAGGTACAATTGCCGAATATCGTGATTTAGGAATGAATATTTATGGTGCACGCAAGGGTCAAGGTTCACGGGATCATGGTTATAAATGGTTGGAAGACTTGAGAGAAATTGTGATTGACCCTGTTCGTTGCCCAAATGCCTGGCGGGAATTTACCAGCTATGAGTTTGATCTTGATTTAAACGGTAATTACAAATCAGGCTATCCCGATGGTAATGACCATACGATGGATGCCACAAGATATGCGTTAGAAAACTTAATGCGAAAAGGAGGATGGCAACCATGGAAGTAAAGCAGATGCAGGAATTGCTCAGGAATACCGACCAGCGACGAAATAACTTTTTGAATAAGTATGATATTTCTAAACGTTATTATTTGAATAAAAATGATATTACTTTAAAAAATCAAGGCAAATCAATTACTAAAGACAAGGACGAAGAAACTAGTAGCAAAAATCCATTGCGCAATGCTGATAATCGCGTGAGTTCTAACTTCCATCAACTACTAGTCGACCAAGAAGCTGGTTATTTAGCAACTAAACCACCAACAATTGACGTTGATGACGATAAACTAAATGAACAAATCATCGATACTTTGGGTGATAATTTTGCCTTGCGTTTAAATGAATTAGTGGTTGATGCGGCTAATGCTGGTTACATTATTGGATTGATGATAGTGGCCAATTTCGATATGCGATTGTTCCACCTGGCCAAATCACACCAATTTACTCAACAGACTTGAATCGAAAGTTAATTGCTTTGCGTCGAACTTATCAAAGTTTGGATCCTGATACTGCTAAGAACTATTCTATTCATGAGTATTGGACTGATACCACGTTGACAGTGTTTAAATCAGCAAGTAATAGTTACTTTGATTTAGTGCCAATCAATGATCGCTTTACAATTTATGATGTGGCGACTGGTGAAGAGACTGGGCAGTCGAATGTATTTGAACATGGACTTGGTCGAATACCATTTATCGCCTTTCCTAAAAATAAAGAGCAGCAACCAGATTTGTTTAAATATAAAGGTTTGATTGATGTTTACGATAAAGTTTATAACGGCTATGTAAATGACCTGGATGACATCCAACAGGTCATTTTTATTTTAAAAAATTATGGTGGTCAAGATTTAAATGAGTTTATGGAGTCGTTGCGAAAAGACAAAGCAGTTAAGTTTAATACTTTAGGACCTGGCGATGAATCGGGCATGGATCAGTTAACGATTGAAATTCCCACTGAAGCACGTAATTCGATGCTAGAAACCACCAAGACTAATATCTTTGTTCATGCACAAGGTATTGATCCGACTGATTTTGAAACTAATAATGCAACGGGTACCGCGATTAAGATGCTGTATTCACACTTGGAATTAAAAGCTGCGAAGACTGAGGCTTACTTTAGAGATGCATTGACTGAATTAGTAAGAGCCATTATGAATTGGTTGCATGTTGTGGATGCTGATAGTCGGTCAATCAATCAAACGTGGACTCGAACAGCAATTCAAAATGACGTTGAACGGGCCCAAATTGTTAGTCAGCTGGCTAACTGGACCAGCAAAGAGGCGATTGCTAAAGCCAATCCACTAGTTGAAGATTGGCAACAGGAATTAGAAGACCAGCAAGAAGATTTAAGAAATCGTAATGATAGCTTCGGTAATCCTGGTGCTTTGAACGACACTGGTGGTGACGATAATGACGAAGAATCAGACTAATTATTGGCAAAAACGTTACTTGCAGGAAAAAGACCGACAGTTAACTAATTCGGCTGAATATGAATCTGCGATGCAAGCAAGATTACAGTTAGTTGAACAGGATTTAGAGAAGGAAGTTCATTATTGGTTACAGCGTTATGCAAATAATCAGAATACTAGTGTTGAAGATGCTAGTAAAATTCTCAATACGATTGGTACCACTGATTGGCATATGACACTAGATGAATTTGAAGCTAAAGCAAAGACTGGTTTTTATGATAAAGAATTAGATGCTGAGTATTTTAAAAGTCGGTTGTCTCGTTTACAAAATATCAATGACCAATTAACAAATTTACTGAAACAATCTGAGCCAAGTGAAGCTAATCATTTTGAAGCTGGTTTAAAAAAACAGTTTCAAGATACCTACATGCATACAATTTTTAACACACAAGTGCAGCAAGCTAAATTAAGTAATAATTTTGCTAGGTTTAACGAAAATCAATTGAAACAAGTAGTGAGTAAGCCATGGCAAGGGTCTAATTTTTCAAAACGGATTTGGAAAAACTATACAGAATTATTGCCTAATCAGTTAGTTGATGCACTGTTACGTGGGACGGTTTTAGGATATTCGGAACCACGAATTTTTAAGATGTTTCGTCAACGTTTTAAGAATGTTGAAGATAATCAGATTCACCGATTAGTAATTACTGAAATGGGGCACGTAGCAGAACAGGCCACTGCTAAGGCCTATCAAGAATCGGGTATTGACCAATACGAGTATTTAGCCACCCTAGAATCACATACGTGTGAAGAATGTGCACACTTAGATGGTAAGATATTTGACGTTAAGGATGAAAAAGACGGTATCAATTATCCATTAATTCACCCTTATTGTCGGTGTACGACCATGCCGTATATGAAAGATTTGCCTGGCTTAGAACAACGCTGGATGCGTGACCCTGAAACAGGTAAAAGTGTTAATATAGAAGATATGAAATTTAGTGAATGGAAAAAATTATTTGTAGATAAAATCTTCAAAAGAACTAAAGAATCTGGCGCCAAATTTGATGATTGGTACAATAATCAGGAAATTATTAAACAAGATAATATTGCTAAGAAACTGTATTCTGAGTTTGTTAATCGTAATAAAGATTTTCAAATAAAATTAGTTGCTAAGAATACTGGTTTTTCACCAAAGCAAATTCAAAAAGTTTATGAACATATCTTTATAAATGAGCATTTATTTAGTTACGGACAAATTCATAAGTTTGACCCTGATTATGATATGGCCCAATCTTGGAATAGATTGGCTTCTCATAATAAGCATGATATTCAAAAACATGATATACTAATGCTAGAACACGAGTTGTATGAGTCGATATTAATGTCTGACGGAACTACTACGTATAAAGAAGCTCACGATCGAACACAGTTAATTTATGATTATAGAAAAGCTTTGGAGGTTGATAAAAATGATTGAATTAAATCTATTAAATAAAGATAAAAATTTAGTAACATACGAATTCAACATTGAGTCAAAGCAAAAGGGCGAAATTCAATACGATTCTAAATCTCAACAGTTTAGACTAGAAAAAAATACAATTACCAAGTACCCTGAAAGCTATTTGAATCATCTCATTACTAAATTAAATGATTTTTCTGAAGAACAATCATTTCCAAAAAATTATACGATAGCTTGGTATTGATAAAAAGGATTATTCTTGGAATTTAAGCAGCTAACAACTGCTTTTTATTTTGCCCTGAGCATGGCGTAAAAAGGCTTATTTTTTATACCCTTGATTGTGGTCGCCCCACGTAAAATATTGCGAGAGAGGATGAGTATTAATGAAACGCGAAGAATTACAAAAATTAGGTTTGAATGATGAACAAGTTGATAAGGTTATGGCGTTGCATGGTGCTGATGTAGAGAAATCTAAGGCAGACAATACTGAATTGCAGCAAACTAATGAGTCTTTAAAAGCACAAATTCAAGAGCGCGATAAAGATTTGAAATCTTTAAAAAAGCAAGCTGGCGATAATGAAGAGTTATCCAATCGGTACAAGGACTTACAAGATAAGTACAAACAAGACACTGATAATTTAACTAAAGAATTAACTCAGACCAAACTAAACAGCGCTATTGACACTGCATTAACAGGAGCTAAAGTTCGTAATACTAAAGCAGCCAAAGCATTGTTAGATATGGACCAAGTTAAGTTAAATGACAAAGGTGAGCTTGAAGGCTTAGACGGTCAACTTGCTTCATTACAAAAGTCTGATGGTTATTTATTTGACCAGGGTACAAAGGAGCCATACGACCCGAAAGGCGGTGCTCCGGGTGGTGACTCTGATCCAGTGGCAGAAATGACAAATATTTTTAAAGGAGAAGGTAAATAATGGCAACAATTAATTATGCAGAAGCCTACCAACAGGCGGTGCAAGAAAGTTTCTATGATGGACATTTATATTCCAGTGCTTTATGGCAGTCACCATCGAATAGTTTAATTAAATTTGATGGTGCTAAGCATATCAAATTGCCTAAATTAAGTATTTTAGAAGGACGAAAAGACCGTTCTCGGCGGACGATTACACCAATTACACCGAACTATAGTAATGATTGGGACACTTACGAAATTAAGAATGAACGGTATTGGTCAACATTGGTCGATCCATCAGATGTTGATGAAACTAACCAAGTCGTCTCCATGGCTAATATTACTAAACAGTTTAACTTAGATGAAAAGATGCCCGAAAAAGACCGTTATATGTTTAGCAAACTGTTCCAGGAAAAACAAACTAAAGATGGTGGTCAGGGCATTACAACAGACACTTTAGATGAAAAGAATATCTTAGAAGCTTTTGATAATATTATGGTTGATTTTGATGAAGCACGGATTCCTAATCAAAATCGAATTTTATATGTAACTCCAAAAGTAAATGCGATTTTAAAACGTGCTGAGGCTATGAATCGGGCGTTAGTTTTGAAAGATGCTAACACGATTCAACGGACAGTTTATAGTTTAGATGACGTGACAATTGTGATTATTCCATCTGATTTAATGCAGACGAAGTACGACTTTACTATCGGTGCCAAGCCTTTAGATGATGCACAGCAGATTGAAATGATGTTAATTTACAACGGCGTGCAAGTTGCACCAGAGAAATACACGTTTGCTGGTTTTGATTCACCAACCGCTGCCACGAGTGGGAATTATTTGTACTATGAACAATCTTACGATGATGTGTTATTGCTCAATACGAAAACTGCTGGTATTCAATTTGTAGTTGCCGATAAAACACCAGCTACTCCGGCGCTAGAGTCTAAAACAGCAAAGAGTTCTAAATAATGAGTGAATTTAAAAGGTTTGATATTTTAAAGGAGCAAATTAACAAATTATTACAGTCGCCAACTGAAGATCCCACTTTAGAATTTAGTTTAACCAAGGTTATTCAAGATGTAGCTAATTATTGCAACATTCCAATTGAAGATTTACCGATTGAACTAGATCCGACGCTGATAGCCATGTGTATTCAGTTAATTCAATCCCATAATTGGGTAAACAATCCGCAAGATAGTGATGTTAATTCGATTTCTGAGGGCGATGTATCAGTTAGTTTTACGTCGCCAGCTGATTTGTATGCAAAAATTCAACAATTGAACGCAGTGACTGATGATTTTGTTGGTCAATTAAATCAGTTTCGGAGGTTAAGATAATGATTAGTAGTTTTAATCGCTTGAAAACAATAGCGCCAATGTTGTGGACTGATAAAGTTACGATTTACGGCGTCAAGTCAGTAACTAATGAACACCATATTACTAACAATGTGCCAGCTTTAATTGTTGAAAATGAAACAGCTAAGGTGATCTTGAAAGGTCAAAAGACTAGTGAACAATCGTTCTTTGGCACGGATGAATACGATGCTGAATTACTAATTCGTAATGGCATTAAAATTCCTGCGGGGGCTACTATTACAGTCACAGATGTCAATGGTCAAACAACTAAGTATAAACGTGCTAGCAAAGGCTATACTGGTTATATTAGCCATCAAGAAATTGCAATGGTGCGTGATGAGAAAGCGAGTGAATCAGTTGAGTAATTTTGGCGATGTTGATGATGCCCAATTTCAAGAGTTTGCCCAACATGTGCAGAGTTTTGTCAATGGTGAGCGATTAAAGCGTGAGTTAAATCAAAGTGTCAAGCAAGTCGGAGTGCAATATCAACGGGCTGCTAAAAATTTAACACCAGTAAAAAGTGGTACTTTACGCCGTAATTGGTATTTGAAAGGACCAACAATTACAGGAACAATGATTGCTATTGAACTTGTTAATAATACTGAATATGCGTCATTTGTGGAAAATGGTCACCGCCAAACACCAGGACGTTATGTGCCAGCTATTGGTAAACGACTAAAAGCTAGTTGGGTAGCAGGACAACATATGCTAGAAAAAGCTACTCAACAAGTAAGTGGTCAAATTCCGCAACTAATTACACCCGTCTTTTATGGCGTGTTAAAGGAGTTGATGGAATGACAATTATTGAACGAATTGCTGATGAACTAGCACGGATTTTTCCACAAACACCAATTTATACTGAGAACCAAACGGGTGGTTTTAAGGAACCATCTTTTTTTATTGAAAAAATTACGACCACAGCAGCTTCAGAAGTATTTGAGCGACAAATGCGCCACTATATTTACCAGGTGATTTATTTTCCTAATTCAGAAAGTCCCAAGACTGATATGGAACGAGTAGAAGATATTTTGTTGAGTAATTTATTAGAGTTAAAGGATTATGCACCATTACGTAACAAAGAATTAACGCAACAAGCCGATAATACTTTGATTTATAAGTTTGAAGTTTGGGGTCGATTTTATCCAGAGAATCAAGAAACCATGATGAATAACGAACAAGTGAAAGGAAGTCTCAAATGACAGTTTGGAAAACACAAAATAAACGCCGTCCAGGTGCTTATATTAATGTTGTTGGCAAAGGTAATGGGACCGTTAATACTGATTTAGGTCGAACTTTCTTACCAATCAGTAATCAATTAAATTGGGGCAAAAAAGGTGTCATTAAGTTAACTCAGGATTCAGATTTTAAAGCATTACTGGGACATGAGCTAGATGAACCAGAATTACAGGTCTTGCATGAAGTATTCAAAGGTGCTGATACCGTCTTGCTATTAAACAATAATGATGGTCAAAAAGCAACGAGCAGTGATGCAGCCTTGCCATGGAAGTTTACCGCACAGTATCCAGGAACTAAGGGTAATGATTTACATGTTTCAGTGGAAAAATCTTCAGATGGTAAGCAGGTAACAGTTTCAACAATCTTTGGTACTAAGATTGTCGATCAGCAAGTAATTAATGTAGACCAACCAGAACAATTGGTGGCTAATGATTATATACAAGTTCAGCTGACCACTACACCACAACCTGAAGTACAGGACTTAACACAAGAACCAGAAACTGAGCCATTAGTTAAAACTGGTGGATTATTAGCAAACTTGGACCACGACGTTACAGCAGATTTAACTGGTGGAAGTTCTACACCAGTCGCAATGACTGATTTATTAAATGATGCGTTAGAAACTGAAGAGTACGATGTGGCAACTACTGCCGGTTTCGCGGTTGATGATGCAATTCATCAACAGTTAGTTGAAGAAATTAAGCATTTACGTGAAGATGACGGCATCAAGGTTCGTGGTGTAGTTCCGGTTACTAATACTAAAATCAATTATGAAGGTATTTCCCAGGTAGCCAATGGCGTAGTTTTGGGTGATGGTACTCAATTACCGGCAACTGTAGCAGCTGGTTATTTTGCTGGAGCTTCTAGTTCAGCTGATGCTGCAAAATCGTTAACTTATGTAGAATATCCAGATGCGATTAGTGCTTACCCAAAATTAAATAATGATAAAACTATTCAAGCTCTGGAAACTGGTCAAATCGTCTTTACCACCAAACGGAATGACTCAGTAGTAATTGAACAAGATATTAATTCGCTTACTGCCATTAGTGATGAAAAGCCACAAGCTTTTACTAAAAATCGAGTAGTTCGAACTATGGACACTATTGTTACTAATACTGAACAAGTCTTTGAACAAATGTTCATCGGCAAAGTATCTAACAGTGGTGAAGGACGTGATTTGTTCAAAGCCAATCGAGTTAGTTATTTACAAGGATTAGCTGATTCACAAGTAATTGATGGCTTTGACGCCGCTGACATTTCAGTAGAACCGGGAAACGAAATTGATTCGATTTTGGTTAATTTAGCGATTAAACCATTAGACTCAATGGAAAAACTTTATATGACAATGGTTGTCGGATAGGAGGAAGAAGATGGCTGATGAGACAGTAAGTACAGTAGGTAACTTTTTAAACGGTCGTGATACGATTTCGACCAAGGATGCCAAAGTTTATGTAACAATTAATAATCAAGTTATTCCATTAATTGAATGTAAAAAATTCAGTGCCAAGTTGGAAAAGAATAAGGAAGATGTTCAAACCTTGGGCAGTCGCTGGAAGCACAAGAAAGTTACTTCAGTTGAAGGAACTGGTACTTTAGGTGGTTATTTAATTAGTTCTAATTGGACTAAGTACGCATTGCCTTATATTCAAGGCGGTAAGGACCTTTATTTTGAAATCACCATGACAATTAATGATCCAACCAGTCGTGCGGGAACTCAAACCTTACACTTTGGCGAAGTTAATTTAGATGATGTACCATTTGCTGATTTTGAAGCTGATGATGGCGTCATGGATTGGGAATCTGATTTTACTTTTGAGCAAGTTAATTTAGTTACGCCATTTACTGGCTTTGATTTATAGGAGGAAGAATAGATGGCTTATAATGTAGATGATTTTTTGGCAGAAAATGTTAAAAAAGAAGTAGAAACAAAAAATGTAAAAATTAAGGGCTTTAAGAGCCCTTTTATTATTCGTTCTTTAGCTGCTGATGAATTTAATGAATTGCAGAAGCAGGCAACACATTCTTATATTAATAAGAAAACACACCAACGTGTTCAAGATACGGATCAAGAGAAATTAGTTGATTTAATGATGGCTAGTGCAGTTGTGCAGCCCGATTTAAATAATGAAAAATTACAAAAATCTTGGGGCTGTGTTGCAGACCCAGCAGGAGTTTTGAAGAAAATGTTAAATGCTGGTCAATATACCGATTTGGGGCAAGAAATTCAAGAACTTTCTGGCTTTGATGTTGAAGATATGAAGAATTATGTTGAACAAGCAAAAAACTAATTGAAGAGTCTGATGGTGATTTTGGTATTTACCATTATGTGTTAAATGAATATCACTGGACTCCTAAACAGTTTACTGATTTGTCGATGAAAGCTAAGGCATTAGTTGTTGCTTCTATTGAAGTACGCCAAAAAGAAGAACAGAAACAAGAACGTGAGGCTAAACGCAAAGCACGGTCTAAACACATTTAAGAAAGGAGGTTAATATGACAACTATTAGCAATACTTTGCGAATTAATGACGCTTTTAGTAATACTTTGAGCAAATTTAATTCTGGTGTGCAACGCAGTGTATCAATGATGGGTCGCTTAAAAGGTGCGTTGAACAACGGTGGTTTTAATTCCATGAACCAAGGTGCGCATTCTGCCACTTTGGGACTAAAAGGTTTAATAGCTGGTTCTGCTTTTGGTGGGATGATTAGTTCAGCTACCAGTCTAGCAGCTAATGGTATTCGCTCATTTGCTGGTGAGTTAAACGAAGCCACCGTGGCATGGTCAACATTCGAAGGCAATATGCGTCAACTGGGTAAAAGTCCTGCTCAAATCGCGGTGGCTAAAAAATCTATGCAAAAGTATGCACAGCAAACCATTTATTCGGCTTCAGATATGGCTTCAACTTATAGTCAGTTAGCGGCGGTCGGCACTAAGAATACCGGTCAGTTGGTTAAAGGTTTCGGTGGTTTAGCTGCAGCCGCAACCGATCCAAAGCAGGCGATGAAAACTTTGAGTGAGCAAGCTACGCAAATGGCTTCTAAACCAATGGTGCAATGGCAAGACTTTAAGTTAATGCTTGAACAAACACCAGCTGGTATGGCTGCTGTCGCGAAAACAATGGGTATGAGTACAAAACAGTTAGTACAAAATGTTCAAGATGGCAAGATTAAAACCGAAGATTTCTTAAATGCAATTGCTAAAACGGGGACTAATGCTAACTTTACTAAAATGGCAACACAATATAAGACTGTTGGTCAAGCAATGGATGGGTTGAAAGAAACGTTAGCCAATAAAGTTCAACCACAATTTGCCAAGTTGAGTCAAGTCGGAATTCAAGCTTTAAGTAGTTTATCGGACAAGTTAGGAAGTATGGATTTTAGTGGTTTTGCTAATAATTTATTAGGGACTATCAAAAATGTTCAAAAAGCTTGGTCAGATTTCACCAGTGGATTTTCTAAAGGTAGTGCAGGCTCAGGATTATCTAGTATGTTTCAATCATTACAAACTAGTGCTGGAAATTTAATGAAATCTTTATCGGGTAATAATTTAAGCAAGGCGTTCCAAGGTTTAGGAAAAGGTACTAGTGACATTATTGGCAATGTTGCTAAAGGGCTGGGCAATTTAGCTCAGGCAGTATCACAAATGAATCCAGGAGCAATCAAACTATTAGGTGCTGCATTCATAGCATTAAAAGCTGGTACTAAGGGATTAGTTTTAACTGCCATTGTTTGGGGATTACAACAAATTGGCAAATTAGATCCTGGTCAAATTAAAGCTTTAGCAATTGCATTAAATATTTTAGCAGGGGCATTTATGGCTTTTAAAGCAGTAAAAGGGATTGGTAAAGTTTTTGGAAGTCTGAAAGGTGCTTTAGGTAAAAAAACTCAAACACCGGCAGCTCCCAAGACACCGGAAGTTCCAGAAACGGGTAAAGCGACTGGTGGCTTATTACAAATGGGTGGTGCTTTAGTTAAAATTGGCACTGCTGCAATGATGGCTGGTGCCGGTTTTGCTTTATTAGGCGTTGGAATTAAATTAATTGCTGATAGTGGCTCTAGCGCTACAGGTATTTTGTTGGGCATTGGAATTGCTATTATTGTTGTCTTAGGGGTAGTAGCTGCTTTAGCTGGTCCTTTGGATACTGCAGCAGCAGGTGTTTTAGCTTTGGGAATAGCAGCTTTACTTTTAGGTGCCGGTCTGTTGCTAGCTTCTTTAGGATTAACTTTATTAGCTACTCAATTACCTAATATTGCTCAATATGGAGCAATGGCTGCATTAAATATTTTGTTATTATCAGTTGCCATTGCTGTCTTTGGTGTAGCAGCTTTAATTGCTATGGTTGGTTTAGCGGCGTTAGCCATCGGCTTAATATTGTTAGCAGCCGGTTTAATCATTGCGGCAGTTGGAGCCATTTTGTTTGGAGCAGCTTTATTAATTGTTGGCATTGGCTCGATCGTGGCAGCCGTCGGCGTCATGTTATTAGCAGTTGCTATTATGTTAATTGCAGTTTTTGCAATTGTAGCATCGGTTGGCATTTTATTAATGGGCGTTGGCTTAATCTTAATTGCGGCAGTTGCTATGATTGCTGCCGTTGGATTAATGTTATTAGCGGTCGCTTTAATGTTAGCTGCGCCGATGATGATGATTGCTGCAGTTGGTGCTTTATTACTTGGCGTTGCTGCAATAATTCTTGGTGCTGGGTTGTTAATTGTCGCTGCTGCTTTAATGCTTGTATCGGCTGGTTTAATGATGGTGTCAGTGGCGGTTATTATGTTAGTAATGGCCTTTATCACTGCTGGCACAATGATGGTTAATGCAATTGTGAATGCAATGCGTGGTGTTGTTAATGGGGTTCGTAATGGCGTTCAAAGCGCAGTTAATGCGGCTAAAAGTTTTTCACATTCGTTAGTTAGCACTGGTAAGCAATTAATTCAAGGCTTAATTAACGGGATTAGTTCAATGATTGGTGGTGCAATTTCCGCAGTTGGTAAAGTAGCCAGTGCAGTGGTCAATAAGGCTAAAAGTATTTTGCATATTGGTTCACCATCCAAACTCTTTAAACAATATGGACGTTGGGTTGACCAAGGATTAATCAATGGTTTAAATCGTGATGCGAGTTCAGCAGCACAAGCTTCGGCAAACATGGCTCAAGGTGTGGTTAATGCAGCTTCAGGAATGCAACCAACCTTGGGTTCTTTTAATACTACAAATTTAGGAGCTGGCGATTTATTAGCGAATGGCTTTAATCGAGCTTATGGAGCAATTAACCAGGTTGCTGGGGCATTAAACGGATTAAATGGTTCCAGTGCAGATATTGGTATTGATGAGCAAACAAGTGCCGACTCTAGTCGCGACCCTTTGAATTTGGCTAGTGCGCATTTTGGTGGTCAATCTGGTTCTACTCACAATGATAATAGTGCTCACGTGACCATTGAAAAGGGTGCGATTCAATTGAATAGTAGTGGTGATGCGACGATTGATGCTGATCGGATTTTAGATTTATTAGAACAGAAAATGTTATCACTAGCCAATGCTCATTTAGGAGGTTAATATGGAAAATCAATTTGTTATTTATATTACAAATGATCAAAACTTTTGTTTGCCATTACCTGTTAATCCCACTGAAGTTTTATTAAAAGGTGAAACGGATGATAAAAGTGAAACAATTATTGACGCCGGCGAATACAATCGGGTCGGTGAGTTTAAGTTACGTACGATTAGTATTGAAAGTGTGATTCCAGAAAATGATGTAACTTATTTAAATAATCCTTACTTTTTGGATAACCCTAAAGCTTATATTGATTATTTACAAAAAATTTATCAATCAAAGAAGCCAACACGGGTAATCATTCCCGCCTTGGCTAATTTTAGTGCGGATATGACGATTTCCAGTTTAGAATATGGTTTTAAAAATAGTTATTGTGAAGAATATTATTACACTTTAGATTTAAAAGAATACAAGCCATTACAGATTAGTAAGAAAGCTAATTATAATTTTGCCAAATCGGCTGCTCAACAACGAGCAGCGCCACCGAAAAAGATTGGCATTGGTTCTATCGTAATTGTTAACGGGCAGCTACACCGCGATAGTTATGGTTCGGGACCAGGGGATTATGAACAAAATGCGCGCCGAAAAATTTCTATCATTGCCAGTGGTCGCCCATATCCTTACCATGTGACATTAGAAAATGGTGGCTGGCGTGGTTGGGTACGTGAAAGTGATGTGAGATTAGCTTGATTACTAAATTTGAAATATCCTCCCGAAACGGAACCAACGTTTGGGACGTTAGTAAAGCGGTAACCAGTGTTAAATGGACCACAGACTTAAATTTTTCAGCTGGTACTTTAGACTTTGATGTTTTAAAAAGTCCAGTAAACGATTTTTATCCAGTGAATGGTAATGTTGTAGATTTTTGGTGGGATGATAATAAAGTTTTTTATGGTTATGTGTTTAGTGTGACTTATAATCAGGACCATAAATTTAGTGTCAAAGCTTACGATAAAACGCGCTATCTAAAAAATAAAGATTCACTAGTGTGGCCAATCTCCAGTATTTCTGACCGCTTTAATACCGTCTGTGGTCGAGCATTAATCGACCATGCCATTGTTGAATGGTGTGATTATAAGTTGCCAGCGCAAGTTGAAGATAGTAAGACGTATTTTGATATGTTGAAAGACTCAATTGATCAAACGCAAAAGGCTACTGGGCAAATGTATTATATTTTCGCTAATTACAATTATGTGGAATTGCGCAAAGCACCGTTCAAAGAGCTGCCACTGATTATTGGCGACAAATCGTTATTAACGGGTTTTGAGTTAAAACAAAGTATTGATGATGCTGTTAATGCTGTTCGGGTAGTTCAAGAAAATCAACAAGATTCTCAGCAAGTTTCTTCTAGTACAGATATTTCAGAAAACGGTGGCAAAGATCCCGACAAAACTAGCTATACGTATATTGATGCTTATAGCAAAGAAACTACGCCGTATTGGGGTTGGTTACAAGATGTAGTCAATGCTAAGGATAAAGCTAATTCTGCTCAATTACGGCAACAAGCGTTAGATACATTATCGGAAAAGAATTTTGAAGATAAAACTTTAAAATTAGATACCGTTGGAAACATTGATTTAGTGGCTGGTAATGCTATTAATTTTCAGATTGCAGCTTTAGACCAAGTAGGATTTTATAAGCAACATAAGGCTGCTATTTTAAAGGCAACACATAATTTTGGTGTTGATTATACGTGTGAACTAGAAATGAAGGTGAATGCAGCATGGCTGGCGAACAACTCTTCAGCATGATTAATTCGCGTGGTGGCAAAGATAGCGAGTATGCCAATATCGTTTATGGTCGCGTTACTAGTACTAACCCATTGAAAATTCAGTATTCTAACCAAATAATCTTAGATAACAATTTTTTAGAAGTTAGTCCTAGCTTGAGTAAAATAAAATTAAGTGGGAACTTGAATACTGATGATTATTCAGGTCAGGCGACAATAACGATTGATAATTCTTTGCGAATTGGCGATAAAGTAACGATGGTACGTTGTGATGGTGGCCAACGATTTTATGTATTGGAACGGGTGACTTAATGGATGATATAACATTTCAAGTGATTAACGGACACATTGGTGGAAAAATTGACCAGCAAGCAGCAATGATTCAAACAATTGATAAGATTTTAAGAACACCTCGAGTTGTTTATCCGATTTATTCAGATCAGTATGGGCACGACTTAGAAGATTTATTTGGTAAGCCATTTCCATATGCGGAAGTTGAAGCACAGCGCATGGTTAAAGAGGCTTTATTAGCTGATGGCCGAGTAACATCTGTTAGTTTTGATCAAGTTGAAAAAATTAATACTGAAACATTAATGTTAAATGGTTCATGCACTACAGTGTATGGTAATGTGCCAATCAAAAGTGAGGTGAGAATCAGTGAGTCCCAATGATTTAGTGGAACAGTTACAAAGTCAAGATTATGATTTTTATTTGAATAAATTGTTAGACAAAATCCCAGAAGACATTGATAAACGTGAAGGTTCAGTTATTTTTGATGCTGTAGCACCAGCTGCTATTTACATGGCTTATCAAAATACGTTACTGGCTAATATAATTCAAGAAACTTATATTAAAACTGCGAGTGATGAGTTTTTGGATTATCGAGCGGTAGAACATGGGACACAGCGATATCCCGCTACCAAGGCGCAAGTAACAGCTAAATTTTTAGACAAGGATAATCAATTAATGTCTGGCGTTGATGTCGGTGATCGGTTTGCCAGTATTGGAGACAAGCCGATTTTTTATACCGTCAAACAATTAAATCAAGATTTAACTGCCATTTTGGAAGCTGAAATTACTGGTTCAAAACCTAATTCTTATTTGGGACAAATCTTGCCAGTTACGCCAAATGACACGTTGTATTGGGCAGAAATCGTTGAAATTACCACGCCAGCTCGTGATGCAGAAACGGATGACCATTTACGGCAACGTTTGTTAAGTGCGGATAATTATTTAAGTTATGGTGGCAATATTGCTGATTATTTAGATATGGTTTCTAAAATTGATACTGTTGGAGCAGTACAAGTTTATCCGGTGTGGAATGGTGGTGGTACCGTTAAATTAGTGATTTTGGATAATGATTTAATGCCAGCAAGTTCTAAATTACTAGCTGACGTTAAAGAACAGATTGATCCAAATGATAGTTCCGGTCAAGGCTATGGATTAGCGCCAATTGATCACACAGTAACGGTAGTGGCGCCGACAGCTGTAACTATTGATATTGATGTTACCTTGAAAGTTAATAGTAATACCGATATTGCAGCACTACATCCCCAAATTAGTGCAGCAATTGAAGATTATTTTGTAAGTGAACGCCAAGCTTGGAGTCAATTTAATCATAAAACAGGGCGTGGTTATTCACTAACTGTATACCGTTCACAGATTTTGAAGGCAATTTTAAATGTGGACGGAGTCATCGATTCTCAAACGCCCACTTTGAATGGTCAAGATAATGATTTAGTTCTAATAGAGAATAATCAAGAATCACAATTACCGATATTAGGTCAATTAAATTTGATTAACCGCAATAAATCAGGGGTGATCGCTCAATGAGTTTAAAAGATTTTGTACCCGATTATTATCAAGACGTTTACGAAATGACAGAATTGATTAAAGCAGAGCAAGGTGAACTAGAAAGCTTTGACAGCTTAATTAATCGCACGCTGTTAAATGAGTTTGTTCAAGTAGCAGATAGCACAGGAATTTCTGTTTTTGAAAATCAACTAGGAATCATTCCAGAAGAAACCGATAGCTTGGGAACCCGTCGGTATAACATCTTAATGTATCTTTTACCGCCTAGTCCCATTACGATTAACTACTTTCGCTATTTATTAGCTACACTGAATATTCCAGCTACCGTTAATGTTGAATATGCTGTGAGAAATGTGGTAGTTAAAGCTAAGCGCTCGGAGATTTCTAAACCGCAGATTAAACGGTTGGAGTATCTTTTGAATGTCTATTTACCAGCTAATTTAACTTTTAATGTCACTGTTCATAGTGAAAGCACAATTAACCAACAAGAATATATCGGTGTAACCCATCGTGTATTTGTTGGAGCTAGTGCTCCACCACAATTAAATTTGCAAGCGCAGATTAATCTTAATAAATATATTGGTGTTGGCTATCAATATGTCGAAGTTAATTATAAACAAGGAGGTCATAAATGAGTAAATATGGTAATTCATTATTGACTAATCAAGGTATGAAACTAGCTACGCAAGCAGCTAATGGCAAAACTAATTTTACAATTACTAGAGCTGCTAGTACGGCTGATGATTTATCTAAATTGTCTGAAGATGCTTTAAAGGCACTAACAGCTATTCCACATGAAGTACAGGATGGTGACCTTAATACTTTTGATGATGATCGCACAACGTCAGATAATATTTTGGGTACTGATGTAACATTTAACAATCAAGACTTAACTCAATCGTATGCTATTAACGCAATTGGTTTATATGCTCAAAAAGCTAATTCTAGTGATGAAATTTTGTATTGTATTGTTAGAGCTGAAGATCCAGAAACTCTACCAGATTTTAATGATGGGATTATTTTCCAATTTAAAATGAGTATTTATGTAGTTGTTGGTAGTGCTGCTAAAGTGACAGTTTCTGTTGATTCTGTTAGCTTGGCATCCAAAGAATATGTTAACCAAAGAATTGAAACAGTAGTAGATGCAGCTGTTGAAGATATGGCTACTATGACAGCTGTTAATCAGAAAATTGCAGATACTACCAAAGACATGGCAACAAATGCTAGCGTTGATCAAAAATTAAAGACTGCTAAAACTGATTTAAATACTACTATTAATAAAACGATGGTTAAGGGTGCTAAATATAAGACTTCTACAGCAACAATTGGTACTGATAGACAAATTGATTTAGCACCAGTTATTAATACAGTTGAAAGTGAAGCACAACAACAAGCATCTAATGACTTGGCATCAAAATTAACTAATATGGTTAATACCAGAATTCAAAGTGGAGCCATTAACGCTACAACAGACTTAAATCTAATGGATAGTTCAGGCAATTTATTAAAAGACTATGCTGCAAACGCAAAAGGAAATAAATTAGAATTACCAATTACTGATATGTTAAGTTGGTTCGAAGATGCATACGGTGCTAAAACTACTTGGGTTGGATTAACAGATGGTGAATCTAAAGCAGTTGTTAATGTTAAGCCAATAATACCTTTAGCTGATACTTTTCAAATTATGCCAATGATGCACAAGCGGGCAGTCAAAGGCGGATATATGTCGAGTCCCAAAGATGATATTCCGGTGATTAAATCGGATGTTGCCATTCAAGGCTACTATGCCGTAAGCATTGATTTACCAATTGTGATCAAAAAATCAGATTTAAAAGTAGGCGTTACAAAAACTATTGATTTAAAAGGTATTGGAGAAAATCTTAATCCCAATGGTAAGAAAAGTTCACCAACTTTGAAGCTAACTTTGAAAGATGATGGCTCACTTGATGTTGATACCGGAGGTGGTTATGATCTTGACAATCAATTAGCTGATAAAGGTAGCGGTCAATGGTACAATCCTGAAATTATGGCTGTTAGAAATTTTAATTCTAATATAACGATAGTTAGTGCTCCATCTAATACTTCGAATGATGAATCTAAACCGAATAATGATTTTTTGGCCAACGGAACTGTTTTATGGTCCGGAAATAGTAGTGGTGGCACTATTCCCTTGAAGTATGTCAAAGATGATTTGTCGAACATAATTAATGGTTTTTCTTTAAATTTTGATCAGACTTGGTCATTATGTTCCGATTCGACGGTTAACTGGGCAAATACAATTTCTGAAATTTATATGATAAATACAGATAATGGTCTAAATAATGATTTTATAAAATTTCGGAACCCAATAATTTTAGCAAAAACTTACATTCAGACCGGTCAAAAGAATATTTATTTCAGCTCAACAAATTATTCTCTTCCTAAGGAACATTTTTATTTTCATAATAATGCCACAGATGCTACTTGGCCTGCTATTGAACCAACAGTTTCTAATGGAGGAATTTGTTTACAAAATGGTATTTGGATGTATTATCCTCTTGAATTAACTTGGTCCTATACCGATTCAAATGGTAAAAATGTTAAATTACATTTTAAATCAATTTTAAATGAAGTTGATGCTTATTATTAGGGGAGGCGTTGTAAAGTGGATAATATAATTGCAGTTCAGGTTAACAAAGATAATCAAGTAACTGGCGTTTCAACCGTTTACGGTGATTTGCCGGACGGTTGGATAGAAGTTACCTCTGATCCATATTTTACTTTGACTAACTATTCAGAGTGGTCTGTCGAAAATGGTCAATTAGTAAAAACGACTAGTGGATTAACGCCAATTGGGGAAAATCGAGAAGCAATTACTAATCTGACTCAAGTAGCTGGTCAAACAATGCAGGAAATGACCCAATTAACTCAATTAATGGGACAAACTCAAGAGGCTATAACACAACTAACTCAATTAGTTGCTGCTCAAAATACAGCTGATAATTCAACCAAGGAGGATAAATAAATGATTTTTTTGTGGAAAATGGAATTTGCATGGGGAACATTAATGGTCAAAGATTTTATTCAGAATGTGCAAGCAGGAATTATGACGGCTGGACAATTTAAACAAGTGACTGGTCAAGACTATCAAGAAGCAATTGAACCGGCTTCTATCGCTGATGTGTCAACTAATTCAGAAACGACAACAACTACCGACGTAATAGAAGAACAGCCACCAACTGATTCAGCTGACAATCAAACAGCAACTACCACAGCTTAGAGGCTCAACTAGTTAATTAGTTGGGCTATTTGTTTGTCCAAAAATAGGAGGTGGTAATTTGCATTTTTTAGGATGGATTAATTTCGCAGTAATTTTAATAGGCTTGCCAGCTACCTTGTTAACAGCTTATAAAGCAGTCAATTTCTTTCGAGACAACACTAAATTGGTCAAGATGGATGCCCGTATTTCAAATACTGAACACGCCATTCAGGCTGTGCTGCATGATTCTTTATATAAGCAATGTATGTATTGTATTAAAAAGGGTGCTGTGACCGTGAGTGAACTGGATAACATTGAGCATTTATTTAGCGGTTACAAAGGAGTAGGAGGCAATGGTACGGGAGAAGCGTTATACAACAAGGTTCTTGCGTTGCCAGTAGACAAGGAGGAAGAATAATGAAGATTAATTTTAATTACAAGTCGGCCAAGGCTTGGATTACACTAGCTGGTTCGTTAGCAGCTGGAGTGTTGGGTGTTTTAACGGCGCTGGGAGTTACTGTTCCGACTGATCTTGGTACGTCAATAACTGGCGGAATTACAGCAATAGTTTCGTTTTTGAGCGCGTTGGGTATCCTAACTCAGGACGTTGATGATCCTAAAAAGAAAGGACAATAACATGAATAAACTAAAAACAATTATTGGAGTAGCCGTTGGGCTACTCTTTTTTTGTACAACAAACGCCCAAGCCGCCAGAACGGACATGGTGGACGTTTCAAATTACAATGGATTAATGACAGTCGACAACTTCACTGACATGCGTGATCACTACGGGGTTAAGGCTGTTACTACCAAAATTAGTGAGGGCACTAACTATCAAGATTGGACGGCTGCTAATAACATTCAAACCGCCCAGCAAGCTGGTCTGTATATTAATGCTTACCATTTTGCGCGTTATCAAACGGTCCAACAAGCTAAGAATGAAGCCAATTATGCTTGTCAAACCGCTAAGGCTGACGGCTTACCTGTTGGGGCTGTTTTGGTAGCAGATGTTGAAGCTTCTGAACAACAAGCACTGAGCTATTCGCAAAATCAAGCCAATAATGAAGCGTTTGAGAATGTTGTTCAGCAATATGGTTATCGTCCGAATATCTATACGATGGCTAGTTGGGTAGGAGTCAAGTTTCCCGTATCTAAAGGCTGGATCGCTCAATATCCTGCCAATCCTTGGAACTTAACTTCTTATAGTAATCATCACGCTTGGCAATTTGCATCAGATATGTCGTTTACTGGTAGTTATGGGCAGTTTGATGTATCTAATTTATATGATGATTTTTACACCGCTGGACAAAAGACTGTTAATACTATTAATAATGTCGTCACCACTCAAACCACAGATAAGAATGCTTCAACTATGTTTCGCGGTGATAGTTCTGCTTTTGATACAACGCCGTTATTGAATAATACTAGTTGGGCAGCTTCGAAGATAATACCTGATAATAATAATCGTCCGATGTTTTTAGTCGGCGGTGATAGTTATCTACCACAAAGGAATACTAATCTTAAAGGCTTACTGACGATTAATTATTTAAACGGGTATGGTCCCAATGCCGTTGATAGTACTGGTAAGGAAATTGCCAATTCCAATCTAACTTTTAAAGGGGGGACACAATGGAAAACGAATGATAAACTGTATAATATTGCTGGAGTTGGCTATTGTTATAAAGTGGCAGCAAATGAATATATTGCGGTTAAGTATCAAGTCGGATCTGGTTTTAAAGGATAACAAAAAAGCTCCCTGAGGGGAGCTAATACATAAATTGAATTTATTTAATTTTAATTTTTAGTGTAGTAAGTATTATGAATGCTGCAAATGCTAATACAAAAAATATAATTAATTTTATGGATATATAGCGTGTGAGTATATAAATGTAAAGCGTTATTCCTGCAAATATAATTATAGAAATGAAAAACAAAAAATTAAGTATATAATTATGAATTTTACCATAATGACTAGATTTATCAAAAAAGTAATCTTTTTTTGAGAAAGAGTTAAGACTATAAAGTTCTATTGAAAAATATATATTAAATGCGATTATTACGCAATATGCACATATTATAAAGGTGTACAACCATAGTAACCATGATTGCTTAATAATAGGTTTCGTTTGAATAATTATTTTAGCTGGTATCTTCTTAGGGACTTTAAAGAATGTCGTACCTTTAAATATATCTCCAATTAAAAATGTAATTATAAATGTAATCACTGTCATTGATGTGATTAAGCTAGAGCATATGTCTTTTTTTAGCTTTATCAGTTCTCTTTCACGTTTTATTATTTGTTCCTTTTTTGCAGCTTTTAATTTTTCGTTTTGACTTTTGTCTTCTTTAATTTTTTTATCAGTTTCTTTAATTTTCTTATCAGTTTCTTCAGATTCTTTATCAGTTTCTTCAGTTATCTTCTTAATTTCTTTATTTTCATCTTTAACTGTTTCATTCTGTTCTTTAATTACTTTAATTTGTCTTTCGATTTTTTTAATTTCTTGGCCAACTACTGTAATCTTCTTTATTTCGTCTTCAGCATTCTTAGCTTTTTCAATTTTCTTTTTAGCTTTTTCAATTTTCTTTTCAGTTTTTTCAATTTTCTTTTTAGCTTTTTCAATTTCCTTTTGTTTTTCTTTGATTATCTTTCCTTTATTATTTCTCATGATTTCTACCTCCAAGAAAATTTTATCACTAATAGTTAATTAAGCTGTTTATTTTCAACCAATCCTTTTATAGAAAGAACATTTAAATTTAATTTAATGTTACCGTATTTTTTCCATACTACACACATAAAAGTTGAATAATCCGTACCATTTTCGAAGACGTTCTAAAATAAATAAAATTGTATGGATTTAATTATTTGGCACTAATTTGGCACCGCATGTATTATAAATGCTGATTTAACAACGTTTTTAAATGTATATTAATCCTGTACTCTCCTTAGAATACTTTTTATACTTGTTCATATGTTCCAGATTGTTGATTTAACGGCAATTTGGAATTTTTGTTTGGTCTATATTTGCCTATTTTTGCTATTCAAAGTGAGTCAAAAGTGTAGTCAAATTTAAAGAACGAGTTAAAAATCAGTGAAAATAGCTCGTTTAGTGAGTTAAAAGTGAGTCAAAAACTTTTTTGGAGTTGTTGATATATCAATGCTTATAGGCACTTTTAAGAATCAAAGGGTAGTCAAAAAAGACACTTAGAAGTCAATATCTAAAGTGTCACTTAAGAGTTTGTCTTGATCAGAAGTTACGTGCGTATAAATATCCAATGTGACAGAGATATTTTTGTGACCTAGGCGTTGTTGTACAGCCTTAGGTGTAATTCTATTATTCTTCTCAAATATCCATGTAGCATGTGTATGACGTAAGCCGTGGGGTGTAATTTGGTGAACGAACTCTTTATAGTAATCCTCTTTGGTCATTTGATAAATCTTTTGAAAGTCGGTAGTTCCTTGATTAATAATTGAACGTAACCAAACATTAGGTTTCTCCAGATTACGCCAAGTACCAACTTGATTAGGAAATAGTAAAGTAGTGTTGCTTTGATATTTACGATATTCATTCAAATATTTAGCAATTAATGAATTGTAGGAAATTACGCGAAATGAGTTCCATTTTGGTGGCTGAGTCCGCTGCTTACCATTTTCATCAGTAACCACGGTTTTATTAATATCAATTGTCTGTTGATCAAAATTAATATCCGACCATTCTAGGGCTAATAATTCACCTTTACGCATTCCTGTGTAAGCCATGATTATAAAGAACACAGCTTGTGTGAATCCAATATTTCCACTGTTATCGCTTGTAGTATTGTTAATTAAATATTTGGTGAACTTTTCCAGTTCAGTCGTGGAAAAAAAGTTATTTTTAGGTTTGCGATTAATTGCTTGGTGCTTATTTCTCTTAGGTAAGAGAATGTGGTCAAAAGGATCGGTGCTAATAATTTTGATTGTATAGGCATATTTAAATACACGATCGGCATATCGACTAATAATGTTTAGCTTAGTGTATTTATTTGCCCACTGGTCAACAATTGGCTGTAAAAATTCAGAGGTAATTTGATTAATCTTCATGTTACCAATTTCTGGTAAAATATGGCAATCAAAGATCTGTTTAGTTTTATATAGAGTGCTAGATTGGACGGTATCTTTGTAAGAGTTGTCAAACCATTGCTGATAAACCTCTGCAAACGTTAAATCTGATGTAGTATTTGACTGAAAATAATCATTATTCAGCTGAGCTGATAATTTTAAATATTCTTTATTGGCTAAAGCAGGGGTCTTAAAACCACGCCGTGAAGTTCTTTTCTTCTTACCGGTAGTTGAATCAGTACCTAAATAAATTTGAAACCAATACTTTTTTTCGCCATTTTTAGTGACGTATTCTTTAATAGCGGGGTTCTTTTTGTATTCAAACATTGAATTTACCTCCAATTATTTGTTAAAATGGTACACGAAAAGCGCATACCATATGTATGTTTTTCACGTTAGTCATATCTTCGACCCGCCAAAGTTAGGAGATATGGCTTTTTCTGTGTGTTTAAAAATAAGTATGTTTTGTAATCCATTGTTTTAGTTTTATTTTTAGCCAGAAACTATAGATACCCAATGTACAAATAGTCAATAACCACCATTTTATCCAATTTCCAAAAAGTTGCATTGCTGTACCGTTAAAATGCAGTCGATATCCATTAACAACAGTATGTTTAGTTTCCCAATTATATTTCATTGTACATGCCCAGGGAAAACAAATGCCAAGAGTAAATACTGTTATAAGAAATCCTAAAATACTATATCCAACTTGTTGGGCCAAACCGCCATCAAAATAAGATTGTCCTGCGTTTGTTCCTTGATAATTGTTGTAATTTTGTTGAATTGGAACTTGCTGATAGTTATTCTGATACTGCTGGTTATTCTGTTGATAATAACCATTATTTTGTTGATTAGGATATTGTGGCTGTTGATATGAATTGTATTGATTATTCATTTTATCCCCCGTATAAATACTACATAATTTCATGAACATTAACACCTTGTTGTTGTCTAGCGCCAAAAACTATGTTTCTTAAAATTGATAATTTTTCTCTTAGATTTTTTATTAAGCGCAATGTAATAATTTGACCATTACCCATTTGAAAAATTAAGGATCCACCATTTATTAAAGTATCATCAGCACTAATATTCATTACACGATATAAATCTACTGTAATATATTTTTTATTTAACCAGCCACTTTCTTGGGTTATCATATTTGAATCCATTGTTGTGTGTGGTTAATGCTTTAACTAAAAATGGAATAGATGGTATAAACCATAATATCCATGACCAAATCAAACTAAAATAAAACGGCTTTTTATCTTGTTCAAAGATTATATTATTTGCAGCTAATTGATTATAGTTAGTAACTTGAGAAAAATTATTAGCAGTTTGGCTTGGGCAATTAGGTTGGGTTTGTTGATAATTAGGTTGTTGCGAATATTGGTTAGGTTGCTGATAGTTTTGCTGCTTTGGATTCTGGTAATACTGCCGGTTATTATCTTGTTGATTTGTATTAAATCTATGATTTGGCACTTATAATTCCCCCTCATAAGTATCAATGCTTGTATTTTGAAAAGTCTGATTTGTAATTTAACGTCCGGTAACTATAATGTCTACTATCAGATCCATAAAGTTTTACGGTTGCTTGAGTTTTAAAAGATAATCTAAACAACTTGGTGAAAGTAGGTTTAGTTGTTGTGATTATTAAAAATTGCCCTGGTTTGGCACATTTTTCTACATATAATGTGGTAACTTTAAAGTTATCCCAGTTTCGTTCGCCCTCTTGGTCATCAATAACATTTTCACTCATGCGAATAAATACATTTTTTTGCTGGTCATTCAGATGATCTTCAGCATCGCTCAGTAATACTTTATCTTCATGAAGATAATAATAGGGTATGGAATACTGTTTTATATTGTTATATGTTCTAAAACAACAAATAGCAGATATTAATAATAGTAAAAATGCAGTGCCTAAGGTAATTAAAGTTAGCGGCTTAGGCTTTTTTATTTTCATTCATCACATCCCCCTCGATGAAAAACTATAAATGATACTTTAATTCAACAATTAATACAATTTCATATAGCGTTTACAAAAAATTATGAAGCAAAATGAATCTTTTTAGGGTTAATAAAACGTTCCATTCCATATGGCAAATGGAAATAATCCAAAATACGATAAGTGGTAATGCACTCATTAGGTTCCATATTATACATAAGCAATTGAAAAGCAAAACGGTTGGCATTAGCCTCTATCTCAGGAATATGAAAACCGAAGCTTTGTTTTCTTAAAAATGTAGTGGAATAAATTTCATCATTAACTGCATGACCTAATTCATGTGCTGCTACAAATAATTTTTGATTATTTATAATCGCATTATTAATGATCACGGATTTTTCACCATCAGTGGATATCGTCATACCCAAAGTTGTTTTACCAAGAAATTGTTCTTTTACTTGAAAGCCTAAATCAGTAATCAATTCAAATGGATTATTAGTTTTAAATGTTTTAATAAGTTCATCGACTTTGTTCAAAGTCTTCACACCTTTATATTTAGTTTTTCTATTTTAACAATCTACATTAGTTATTATTTAATATCTCCAGCTTTACGCTGCTTAGCACGTTTTTTATTCATCTCTACTGCCACTTCTAAAGCTGCTTTGATGGATAGCTTATCTTCGTCATCCATTGGTTCTCCAAAGAAATTAATAGAATCATCAGTGTCCATACCATTTAAAAGTTCTTCAACTTTTTTACCCACATCAATCTTTTCAGCATTAGATAAGGCGTATTTGTCATCAGTTCTACCTAAAAGGTAGTCAGTTGAGACGTTGAAGTAATCCGCTACTTTTTCTAGCTTGTCAATCCCAGGCTTTGTTTTTTTCCATCGATTGATTGTGCCGTTTCCATATCCTAAGTTTTCTTCTAACTGTCTAATTGATAACTTCTTTTGATCAGCTAATTGTTTAATTCTTTCAAAAAGCATCATATACCACCTTTGAGCGTACAACATATTTATACAAATATTCTATAAAAATAGTTGGCTTTGTAGAAAATGTGTTTTATAAACTAATTTGATAGCTAGTAAGTCATACAAAAAAGGATAACTATTTACCGTTCCCCAACGTAATAATAGTTTTGCAAGCCTTATTTAACTATGCTTTGATTGCAGAATATTTGTATACACTTGTCAATGATTTTTAGAAAAAGTTGCTATCTAATTAGCACTACATAAGTCCAAAACGGACTGCGTGTCGTCCTTTTAAAACTGAATATTTACTACCCCTTGAAAAGGGGAGATGTACCCTTAAAGATTAAGTATAAAGATTAAGTAATAGAAAAACGGAAAGGAGGTGAATTGAATACAACCTACCTGATTAGTATTTCAGAATGGCTGTATGAAATTTAGCCAATGTTAATGTTTAATGGTTAAAGGTAAAATTCAACAATTTCCTTAATAGTATCTAAAATTTTTGCTTTCATTATCAAATTGTTGTTATGGCTTTGTTCTGCATATTCTTCAAAGCTATTTACTCCAGCAATAAGAATTATTGTAACAATAAGGATAACTAGGATATAGTGTTGAACCTTTTATATTTGATTTTTCTGTTTGATGTTGTTTTGATTATTATTACTATCTTTATCCATGGTCACATGATTTTGTTGATCAATCAAACTATTAACTTTATTTTGGGAATAATCACTAGTTAAGTTGTTCGCATTTTATTTTTAGCATTTGATTTTTATCACTCCAATCAGGGCGTATCATTTGATATAGTGGTTTTGTATAAATCGATTTTCAATTTGATGAAATGAGATGTATTGTATAATTCAGGTTACAAAAAAGCTTTCTAAAAGACTAGAAAGCTTGATGTGTTGACGGACGTCCAGTTGTGCTAATTGTCTAAATGATTAATAGCGTATTGGGCTTGTTCAGGAGTAAATCCTTCACCTGCATCACTGGTTAATTGATCTTGTAATTCAGCGGTACTCATATGTTCGGTGTCTTCATAATTTTTGGCACACTTTAAAGCATTTTGATTATAGTCAATTTTGATATTTTGCATAGCATAATTAGCTGCTTCAGGAGTGAATCCTTCACCAGAACTACTTGTTAGTTGTTCATATAATCCCTTATAACTCATGTCACCTTCAGTTTCCTGATAATCTTGAGCAGTTTTCAGAGCATTTTGATACTCTCTGGGTACGCTATTATTTGATTTTTGAGAGGTACTACTTTGATTGTCATCTTTACTGTCAGAAGCTTGTTCGCTGTTATTAGTGTTTGTAGCCTTATTTGATGATTTATTACTTTTAGCTTTATGATGGATGCTTTCTGCAGTTTTATTATTATCTGAATTTGATGAATCAGATGAATCATCATTTCCGCCAGTAAACATTGCGATTAATAAAAATGCAACCACAACAATAATAATCCAGAACCACCATTTTTTGTAAAACGGTTTCTTTTGAACGTAAATATTCCCATCCTTATCTTGTATTTCCTTTCTAGCCATTGTTAAAATCTCCTCCTTAATTTTTCAGCTTTTAGAGTCAATCAGTTTATTGGACATATTGAGTTACAAATATAAATTTGTTTTTCTTTTTATTTAAAAAGTATGTTTTCGCTTCCATTTTTAAAAAGTAAATCAATAATCAGTAACATAAATGTAATTACTTGAAATGTTGTATCCATCTATTAATAACATCAATGTTATTAATAGTATTTCTATCATTACTTCTACCCATTTACTAGTTCAATAAAAAGTTCAGATATTATTCTATAAGATCCTATCAAAGAGCCAGAGTCTTGTTTAGAAACATCTTCTAAAATTGAGTTAATATTTGAGAGTACACATTCAAATACTGGGAATGATATAAGCAACATCCCTGAAACCAACCGTCCCATTATTAACTTATTTGTTATCCTCTTCGACTACCTTATTGATAACTATTTAACAATTTAATTATATCCTAAAAATCGAAATTAAATGTATAAAAAATAGTTTATTTTTAGTTTTATGTAAAATCTATTAAGTTAAGTAAAATGTTCAAATAATTATAAAATTAATATGGATAACTGTCAAAAAAAGCTTTAACCATAACAGATTTAATTGATTTACTAAAAATTATGTAAATTGGACAACAAGCAACTAGAGCAAACGCACGGAATATTTTAAGTAAATTTGGAATGTGGGCACAATAGTAGATTGTCATATTGACACCCTCAAGTCGCCAATTATTGACGGTATGCCCAAAGCAACCATTGGTGACCATGACTGGCAAATGGTATCGCTGCTTACTAAATTGGACCGTAAGCATGAAGCACAGCTGGATATTGATGAGATGACCACGGCTATTTTGAAGTTGGACCGGGAAGAATGTTTGAGTTTGTATTACACGTATTTAGTGCCTGAGAAACTAAAAGATTTAGTCATTTCGGAACGGATTTACCACAATCTAATTTCGGTACGAATGATGCAAAACCGACGTGATCGGGCGTTAATTGGGTTCTGTGAAGTTTACCAGAACGGTAGGTTGTTAGTTTTTAAATAATCGTGTTATAATAAATCCGTAACGAAGAAGATAGTTTTAGCATAGTAGCACAAAAGCCGTTCCTAACATGAATAGGAATGGCTTTTGTGATATTAATATGATATAATTAACATGTGATATGAGATAAGCTGTTTAACTTTTCAGCACAAAGACCAACCTATTGCGAGTAGGTTGGTCTTTTTTTTACATTCGTTGCGATTACGAATGAGTTATTCGATTAGATGACAACTCTTTATTTCTTATTCTTCTTGTTTTTCTCTTCTAACCAGTGAGATAACAGCGTGTTAACTGTATTTACAAGAATAGGTGCTACTACCAATGAGATAAGTTGTAATAACATTTCAGCACCCCCTTTCGGGGCGAGTTGCCGTTTAAAATTATATCATAAAAAATTTCGTAATCTGGGGGAAATCAGAAGAAAATGTTATGGGTGAAAAACTGGATTCAAGAGGTATTATGGTAGTGTAAATAATTTAGGAAGCTGGACTGAGAGTCTGGCTTTTTTTAGTGCCTCGGTTGTATGATTATGCTGAGGTGATTAATGTGAAAAAGATTATTGATTTTTTTACTAATCATATAATAACCATTTTAATAGGAATGTTAGTTTTAATAGTTATTGTACCTGGTTTCATTGAGCTTTTAGTTCGTTTTATTCCTGGAATAGGAAGTAATGATACTTGGATCAATTTTTGGGGAAGTTATTTGGGCACAATGATTGGCTCAATTATAGCGATAGGTGGAGTTTATTGGCAGGTTAATAAAAGTATAGAAAATGAAAAAATTATTCAAAAAGATGTAAGAAAAAATGACAAAATTGTACGTGAAGAAGAAGAACTTAAACGTCTTTTACCTTATTTCAATATTAATAGCTTACCTAGTGAATATGATGGATTCCCATTTTTTAATATTATTTTGTCAACACTTGAAGGAAATGTTCCTATTTTGGGTATTGTTTTTAATGTTTATTTTAAGACTGACGATATTGGCATTATTCATACGCCCTGCAAGATTGCAGTTGGACATTTATTGCCTAGTAAGTCCGGTAAAAAAATATATATATACAAAGAATGGGATGAGTTTCGTCATAAAAAAGGGATTTATAAATGGAATTTTGAAGTATTTAGAGTAGATATTAAATGTCATACTATTAATGGAACTGATATATTTTTCACTTGGGGTAATGGTATAGATTATATTCATATTTACGATGATAAAAAATATGGTAGTAAAGTTTATACGCACGGACCTCACGATGGATTAGATGCAGAAAAAGAAGCTGAAAAAAGAAAAAAAGATTTTATAGAATAACTGATTTTGAACTTAAAAATTAGGAGGTGTGGTGAGATGACGTGAAGCATAAATTAACAGTTAAACAGCAGAAATTTTGCGATGAGTACATTAAATCAGGTAACGCGGCAGACGCTGCAGCAAAAGCTGGTTACAGCAAGCGAACTGTTTATTCTATCGGTAATAAAAACTTGAAAAAACCTGAACTTCAAAAGTATATTGAAGATAAGTTACAACAACTTGAATCACAAAAAATAATGACTGCCAAAGAAGTTTTGGAATATTTGAGTTCAGTCGCCCGTGGTGAACAAACCGAATCTGTAACTACTGCTAAGGGCGTGTTTGATAATGTACCAGTTTCTGCTAAAGATAGGATTACGGCTGCCAAAGAAATTTTAAAGCGTCATCCAATTGATCCTATTTCTAAAGCACAGTTACGCAAAATTGAAGCCGAAGCACGTATTTCCAAGTATCAAGCAGATCAATTGGAATCGGATGATTCTAATGATGCTGCAATTGACATTAACTTTAATATTCCACCAAAGGAGGGAACTGATGATTGAAGTAAGCCTAAAAGATAATGTTTCACCAGCGTTTTACAGCATGTTCTGAGATATTCACAATCGAAAACATTCAAATTACTGGCTAAAAGGAGGACGGGGTTCAACCAAGTCTTCCTTTATTAGTATTATGATTGTACTCGGCATTATGCAGGACAAAGAAGCGAATGCGATTGTCTTACGGAAAGTTGCGAACACATTGCGTGATTCGGTCTTTGAGCAATATTTGTGGGCGATTGACCTCCTAAAAGTTAATGACTACTGGCAGTCGTCGGTTAGTCCAATGCAATTAACTTTTTCGTCCAACTGGCCAGCAAATTAGGTTCAAAGGTGCTGATGATCCACGCAAAATTAAATCGCAGACTTTTCGACAAGGCTATACCAAGTTCAAACACTTTGAAGAAGTCACCGAGTTTAAAGGTATGGAGGAAATTCGGTCCATTAATCAGTCACTTGGTCGTGGTGGCTCAGGTATTATTACTTTTTATTCATATAATCCACCAGCAAGGCAATCTAACTGGGTCAATCAAGCGGTCGATACTGAACAGATGCGTGATGATACGTTGGTTAACTTATCTGATTATCGCTCAGTTCCTAAATCTTGGTTGGGTATTGAGTTTTTGGCTGACGCCGAGCAGCTGAAAAAGGATAATGAGAAAGCTTATCGTCATGAGTATCTTGGTGAAGTTACGGGAACAGGTGCGGAAGCGTTTAACAACATTACAACTCGTGAGATTACTGATGAAGAAATCAACAGTTTTGATAAGATTTATCATGGTTTAGATTTCGGTTTTGCACACGATCCAACGGCTTATGTAAATATTTATTGGGATTCCGCCAGATGGCGGATTTTTATTTACAACGAAATTTACCAATTCGGTTTAAAGAATTGTGATGCTGTAAATCAGATTAAACAACTTAATCCATTAAATGAGCCCGTAGCTGCTGATTCGGCTTCTCCAGGTACAATTGCCGAATATCGCAATTTAGGATTGAATATTTGCGGTGCGCGCAAGGGTCAAGGCTCACGCGACCATTAGTGGAAGAGATTTAAAAGGTTATAATGATAATGAAAAAGAAGTATTGTTTAAACGTAATACTAAATTTAGATTTATTAAACGTTATATTGATGACAATGGTCGTCCAGTTTTAGTTGTTGAGGAAGAGTAATGAGTGATAAAAAGCCGTATTAAGATAGTCGTTGGAAAGGTCAAGCTAACGAATTTCATTCAATTGGTAAGCCTAAAAAAGTAACTCCTGAAGAACAAAAGAATCGTGACGAGTTTCTTAAAAAAGCTAGAGAGTTTATGATTAAGCAAAATAATAAGTAATTTACTCATAGAAATGTATTTTTGATGGGCATATTCAATTTTAATAATTGGTACAAAATTATATTAAATTAGCTAAAAACGTCTTAAAACTTAAATTAAGGCGTTTTTATTATGCGCAAAAACAGCGGAGAAAATAAAATGATAGAAATTACAACCAAGAAAATTAATGTTTTAATAATTTGGTTTCTTAATGGTAAAACAGCAAAGTTTTACCAAGTTACTGATTTTTCTGATGTCAATAGCTTAAGTTTTTCATATCTTGGAAAATCAGAAAATATAAAACGCAAAGTTCACTTTAATTTACATCAAATAGCTGGATATGCAATTAATGAATAATTTAATGACCAAGCATTGAGTCACTTTAAAAGAAATGTAAAATCGAGAATAAAAAATATGAATTTTAGATTTATTGAGCAACATTTCGTTTATCATAACGTGGCATCAAAGAAAAGCGCATTACAAATAATTATTTGTAAATCAAATCCATACATCATACATCATCAGGTAAATTATCTTCATATGGTTTATTTTCTTTCAAGCAATTATTGACTATTTCAATAATTCTATTTTCGTCATTTCCAATATTGAATGTAGGAAAATTCTCTCCAAATATACTTTTGTACTTATCAAGTAAGTAAAATGTTGATTCTGTCATTTGAAAAATCATCTCCATAAATATATTTGCTATTATTCAAAAAGCGGTAAAAGATAATTGAAATAAAAATTCTACTTAATTCGCATTGCAGATATCTGCCTTGATTTCAAAAACTAAATTATCAAATTTACTTAAGCGTAATCAATAATTTTTCAATTTTCAATTTAACCTTAAATCATACAGTGACAATTTATGACTCGTCTGTTTTGAAATTAACAGCAACTGCTTCCTCAGGGACAAAAATTGCTGGCGGATATTACTAAAGATGGCATTTCTTCGGCTGATTTAGGTGATTGGATTAGTTCTAATACAGATTTGCCAAAGAGTTCGGTAGATATTTTGATTAATAAATCAGGTTTAGCGTCCGCATTTACCAAGATTAAAGAAGGCAACGTGACAATTAAGTCTTCTGTTAATAGTGATAAGAGTTATTCCGTTTCAATTGCTTTGGATGTTATGAAAACAGATTTAGGATATTTGGAAAATACTTTATCCATTTAGTTTGAAGAAAAAGTTAAAATCAATGATTTCCCTAATATTGATCCTGAGACGGTATTGGTCGTTGTTGGCATAGCAGTTTGGGCTGTATTAGGTTTAGGTGGCTTTGAATCGTTAGCAAGTTTCATTGAGTTATTGTTTACATCCATATCTGTTTAATCAATTAATTTACGAATAAATAATTGCTTGCTTTTTTCTTTAAGTTGTCAACTGATAATTGATTATTATTCAACGTATTCAAATTGTCTTTACTTTTATAAATTGTCTGTACCGGAATTTGTTTTTTAGAAGATTTAGTGTTGTCTAATAGAAGTAATATATATTTCTTGGTTTCTATAAATGTAAATTTTTGCTTACTAGTGTATTCAAGGTTCAATTTCTTATATAAAATTTTGAATAATGGGTCTTCATTTATTTGGTAATTAGGATACTCAGGAGACAGAATATGATTTTCTTGGTAAGCTTTTTTTAAAATGTCAGATTTTGAATACATTTTGATATATTGTAGCTGTGATTTTTTGTCATTAGCAGCAAAGTAAAATATATATTTATCTTGAGACTTTAATATATAGTCTTTTTGACACTTATATTTGATTGCGAAGAATTGAAGTATGTTAATGATTATGGCTGCGATAATTATTATTTTTACCATTGATAATGCCCATAACCATATTATTGTTATTACAATAATGTCAGCAATACAGTTTGTGATGAATATGTTTCTTAATTGCTTGATTCCATAATTTTTCCAGATTATTTGTGATAAATTTTTTATTTGCTGTTTATTTAAAAATGAAATTATCATTTTGATCTCCTTGTTTTACGTGTTTTATATATTATAGCCGAAAGGCTATATTATGGCAGGAACGGTTGAGTCATGATTTACAATTCCTTTTTCGAAATTTATAACCTCAGTGATTAAATGAAATATTCCCACATGTCGGTTCGACTCCGACAGCTGCCGTTGCCCAACGGGCAAAATTCAATAGTTAAACTTATCTGTAGCCAGCAACGGAACTTGAAAATAGTGAGTGGTTTTCAAATTAGGAGTTCAACTCCTTGCTAAATGATAATTAAATTGGAGGTAATGCTTATGAAAATCAACCAAGTAGATCAATTGAAGAACAGCGCCAGCTGTATTTAAGAAATTTTGGTGAAAGGAATGATTTAGATGCATTTAATTTTATTCAAGGTCAAGAAATTGGCGACAAGATTGTTGATTTATTGAAGTAACAAAAAGAGCTCATATATGGAGGAAGCATACATGAGCCTACAATATGCTTATAACAAATTAAGGATGGAAACTAGGTTTATTAGGATTTAACTTAGGAGATAGGTGTTAGTTTAAAATCATCGTCAACTTTCATAAAATCTATTTTAGTATCGAAATTAAGGAACTCAACATTGTAAATAGTATTGTGTTCCATTTTTTCGTATGAACTATTTAACTCCTTTGTAGGATTTAAATTGCTCATGACGTAATTAAACAGGTGTTCTTTAGATAAATAAAGCTCTGCAATGCTTATATACGGTTGTGATATTGGAGTTATAATGTCATTGCTGACATTTTGAAAAACATTTTTCTTATTTCCAGAAAGATATGCTAAATTAATATCTTCTTTACCAAATTCAAAATTTATTTTGCTGGATAGAATGACTCTGTCACCATTGCCTGTTTGATAGGTATTGCAAAACAATAAATGAGAGTTTACTTTCCAAAGTATTTTGTAATTAGGCAATTCTTTGTTTCTAGATCCTTCTTCTTTAATACGTTGAATTGCGTATTCAAATTGTTTTGCTTCAAGTAGGTTCATAGTTAATGCTTCCTTTCTATTAGATAATATTATTATAATTTTAGGGTATTAAAATATGATATATTTTCTTTTGGCGATTATCGTTCTTTGCTTGAAAATATTAAATATATTGATTACCGATTAGATCTTGCTTTTAGAAATTGAATTTGTATTAATCGCAGGATCAATAATCGAAATTATTGTTGAATCAATTATTATTTATAAATTGATTAATAAGCACCTTTAATGAAAGGCAACCAAAATGTTTGTAATAATAATTTCAGCATCAGCAGAATATCCATACTTTCTGTTGGAATTTCGATAATGAGAGAAATTGAGAAGTCAAATTCTCATTGAATGCTTCAAATAACCAATAACGGCTTACACAGCCATTTTAGTCGTGTTGAATATAAAGTTAAGACGTGCTTTGAATTTAAATTGCTGTATCAAACAGTATGCGAGACGCTTTTTGACACTTTTGATATTTTTTGAAAGGATTAAACAAAAATCTGCCATTTTTAATACATTTGGTGTTAAACTTACTTGGTAAAATGTAATTAATAGAAGTGTTACACTTTTTAAATGGCAGCGTGGCTATTGCTTTTTTGCGTACATTAAAAAAGTTTATATTAGGAGGTGTTGTTATGTATAGCAGCCAAGAAATCGCAGATTGGTTTATTGCTCGTAGTAGAGCAGAGGTGTGCTTAGATGATGGTGCAGAGCCGATTACTAATATGAAACTCCATAAGTTAATGTATTTTGCGCAAGGGATTTACCTCGCTTTATATGATAGTCGATTGTTTGATGATAAATTTTATGCTTTTGAACATGGTCCTGTTGTTAATCAAATTCGTGAGAAGTATAAAGGAAAAAATTTGCCGGAACTTAATGATGATATTTCTGATGAAAGAGCAACTGAACTGTCAGAAAATTACGACAAAATATTATCCGATAAAAATGCGGCAGAAGTTTTAGATGCAACTTGGAATGAATATAGTAAATATACTGCTGCTTATTTAAGAAATTTAACTCATGATGATAAAGGACCTTGGAAAAAAGTATTTGATGAACATCAAATGTGGATAACTATGGATGATGAAGATATAAAACAATACTTTAAGGATTATGTTGTTGAATGTCAGTAAAATTTAAAAAGAATAAAAGTTCTGATGATTCTTGGATTGATAAGTTAAGAAAAAGTTCTGATCTTAGGGTAACGTGGAACTTATCTTTTATATCTTCAAATAAAAAATATAACTTAGACAATTCTAATATAAATCATAAGCAATTAATGTCAAAATTAGTAGAAGTTAGCAAACATAGTTTGGTTGCGTTTATGAATTTACCTAAATCAAGCGGTGTTGAGTTTATAGATCCCAATGAGTTAAAAGGAAAACTGTCACACATGGAGTGCCCACCTAATTTTGGAAAGCTTAGAGAGGATATAGCAACAAATAAATTGTTTTCTATACGTTTTTCTGGTAGTTCTAGGATTATCGGTAAAAGAATAGATAATACCTTTTATGTATTTTGGATTGATTCTAATCATGAATTGTATAATGGATAATCCAATAATAATTTAGCACTCAGTCAAGTGCTTTTTTGTACATAAAAAATAATAATTCACTTACTGTTATACACATCGTTGTGCATAATGGCGCTTGTAATCAGGAAAGAGGTATGGAACAAGCAATCTTGAAAGAAGCAGGACTCAAATGAGTCCTTGTTTCTATACCCCTAAAATTTTATGGAGGTTTAGAACATGAAAAACACTGTTGTTTATCCGGTTATTCTTCACCCTGAAGAAGTTGGCTATACAGTTGAAGTTCCTGATATTGAAGGTGGTTGGACTCAAGGCGAAGATCTCAAAGATGCTTTAGTAATGGCACAAGACTTGATTGGCTTGGCTCTAGAAGATGTAATTGATTATCCTAAAGCTTCAGTACTTGAAAACATTGATACAAAAGATAATGAAATTAAAACAATTGTATCAGTGGATATGGATGAGTATCGTCGTAATAATCTTAAAACAGTATGTAAGAATGTTTCGGTACCTGAGTATTTAGTTAAATTAGGTAAAGAAAAGAATATTAATTTCTCTGCTGTTTTAACTGAAGCATTGCGAGCTAAGCTAGAAGTTTAGTCAATATATTGGATTTGCACTCAACCAAGTCCTTGTTTCTATACCCCTAAAATCTAATTTAGAGTAGGAGGCTTAGCATATGATGAAAAAAAGAAAGCGTAAAGACAGAACTTATGAAGAAAAAATGCATAGATATACAGCTTCTGCAGTTATTGCTTTGGTTTTAGGTGTTGCACTTCAGTTGTTGTTTCAAGTTTAATTTTAAGACGGCGATGTTAAGGATGAATATTGACTTGAATAATGATGATATTATTAATGCAAAAACTGCTTCTTTTTGTGGGGGAAAATGAATCTTATGTTCTCATAACGTATAAGCAGAATCCAGGGAAGTTTCCACCTGGATCTATTAGAAAGTTTGTAAAAGCGCGGTTAGTTATTACTGAAGATATGGAAGGCTACTACTGGCATTAAGTATTCGCGTAAATAAAGTTTAGCACTCCATTATAATTTCTTTTCTTTTACATATAAAATAAGTTTGGAAGAGAAAATAATAAACTCTAATTTTTAAAAATTAACCAATTGACAGTTATTTTCAAGCTAAGTAGTATCTCTATAATTAAATATTTTAAATCAAAAAATGGTGACTAAATAATTTGATTAAATTATTTAGTCACCATTAACTGAATTAATGACAGTTAAAAAAGAAAATTGCTAGTTATGATAAACTTTATCTAAAAATGTCAAAGAAACCACTAACATCTTGCAAAATTCCAGAGCTCATTTGTAATGCACTTTGAACAATATCCATCCATGACATAAGTTTCACCTTCTTTTTTAGAATATCAGTATTATATCATAATTATTAAAAAATATCTTTATCACATTTCTTGATAAATAATAATTTATATTAAAAAGATCATATATTCTTTGATGTTTAAGACTGAAAGTAGCTACTTAATTACTATATTGCAAAGATTAATTGTACGTGTTACTTTAACAGGGAGAAGAATCTAATTAATTGTGATGGTGAGATGAGAAAATGAATAAAATAACGATCGTTGGTAGTATTAATTGGGACACTAATTTACGAGTACCACATTTGGTTCGCCCTGGCGAAACAATTCATGCCAAAGAGCATTATAGTGCCGGTGGTGGTAAAGGAGCCAATCAGGCAGTAGCCGCCCAACGCGCCGGCAGTGCAACTTCTTTTATTGGCGGAGTGGGCGCTGATTCGATGGGGGAATCCTTATTAAAACAGTTGCAAACAGAAGGAATTAATATAGCGGGCGTGAAGACGATTGCCAACGAATCAACAGGACAAGCTTTTGTCACTGTCGATGATAATGGTGAGAATAGTATTACTATTTATTCTGGTGCCAATTTTTCCTTTGGCATCGCGGAGGTAAAGACTAATCAACAATTAATTATAAATAGTGATTTTGTGATTGCACAATTAGAAACACCCTTAAGTGCTACTCAAACGGCATTTCAATTGGCTCATGATCATCATGTCAAAACGATTTTAAATCCAGCGCCAGCCATTGATAACTTAGCTCCGGAAGTATTACAGTTGTGCGACGTCATCATTCCTAACGAAACTGAGGCGCAAACCTTAACCCAAATTCCAGTAACCGACTTAACTTCAGCGCGTGCTGCTGCAAAGAAGCTACATCAATTAGGTGTGCCCATTGTCATTATTACTTTAGGTAGTCAAGGAGCTTTCTTGGATGATGGCCAATCTGCGAAATTAATTCCGGCATTTAAAGTTCATGCAGTAGATACTACAGCAGCTGGTGATACTTTTATTGGCGCCTTCAGCAGTGTCTTGAAGCCGGACTTTTCCAATTTATCAGCCGCAGTCTTGTTTGGTAACCAGGCATCGGCTTTAACCGTCCAACGTTATGGGGCACAACCCTCAATTCCTTATCAAACTGAAATTTTGCAATCTTCTTCAAAATGCATAACTGATTTTGCTGATTAAATTAGCAAAATATTAATTGGACTTAGTTGGTCTGTTGGTGCAATTTAGCAACTGTTTGTAAGTGTTGTTGAGCTTTGGTTAACTTAGTATTTTCAGTAGAGATATTTAGTGCTTGGCGCACCTTATGATCGGCTGCTTGATATTGAGCTTGATAGGTTTTAATTTTAGTGAAATTATTCTGTTGATAACAAGTATTCATTTTTTGAAGGCTTTGAATCATTTGCAAAAGATTGTCTTTAGCAGCTTGATTGAAAGCTTTTTTTTGCAATGTTCTTTGGCTATGTTGAAACTCTTGTTGTGCCGTTTGAGTAGTTGCTTTAGTTTCAAGTTTATTATCCCGAATACTGTCAGCGTAGCTATTAATAACATTAGCGTACTGATTATTGGTGCTGTTATAAATGGTTGTTAATTTTTGGTTACTCAGGGTAGTGGGGACACTTTTAGGAGCAGTGGTCTTAGAAGCACAGCCACTAAAAACAAGGGTTGTCATAAATAATGTGCTGATTAAAATAATTAACTTTTTCATCTGAATTTGATCCTTTCAATTAAAACTAGATCTATTATATCAAAATAGTAGCTTGACAAAAAAATAAAGTAAAAGTCAACGTATGAGTTGATTTTTACTTTTATGGAAATCTTTTGGCAAAAGTTAATGTTGGACTAAATTTAAAATGGCCCAGATTATTAAAATTGGAATGATCAGCCAAATTAAGTGGAAAAACAAAATAATAATTGCGCTAATTAAAAGTAATGGTAGAAAAAATAATTTGACAGAAAATTTGAGTAATTTCCAACTGAGACCACCAATCAAAAATAAGATTAATAAGAATAAGATTGTAAACATTATTGGCTCTCCTCATAAATTAATTATCTAATTGCAAGAATTATATGCAAGTTATATTTTAAAAGCAAGTTACGTTTCGCCAAAAAAGCCTTTCAGTAGTAAAATAACTTTAGAACTGAATGAAAGAGGCGTTAATATGGCAAAAGTTGAAAGTTTTACTTTAGATCATACGAAAGTGAAGGCACCTTATGTGCGGTTGATTAGTGAAGAGCACGGACCTAAGGGTGATCTAATTAGTAATTATGATTTGCGCTTAGTGCAACCTAATCAAAATGCAATTCCAACAGCAGGCTTACACACGATTGAGCATTTACTAGCAGGACTGTTACGTGATCGCTTGGACGGCGTGATTGATTGCTCACCGTTTGGCTGTCGGACGGGTTTTCATTTAATTGTTTGGGGTCAACATTCCACGACGGAAGTTGCTCAAGCTTTAAAATCATCCTTAACGGAAATTGCTGAAACAATTGCTTGGGATGACGTGCAAGGAACTGATATTTATAGTTGTGGTAATTATCGCGATCATTCCTTATTTTCTGCTAAAGAATGGTGTAAGCAAATCTTAAGTGAAGGTATCAGTGATCAACCTTTTGAACGACACGTTATTTAATTTAAAGAAGCTTCGAAAACCGCTTGTGCAGGTTTTTCGAAGCTTTTTTGTCTAAAAATTAGTGATACAAATGATGACTTTACCGATAATACAAGTTTCATTAAAATCATCAATCTGATAGGTTAAAGTTGGAAAATCAGGATTATTAGAATCTGGAATGAATTGTACAAATTGTCTTTGGGCATCATAGTAAAAACGTTTAACGGCTACTGCCTGATTAACTTGAAAGACAACTAAATCGTCATTGTGTAATTCGGAGAGTTGATTGATTTTTTGTAAGCCGATTAAGGAGCCATCAGGTAGCACGCGGTTCATGGATTCCCCATTAACTGGGAGAAATATAATATCTCTGACATCTGAATATTTACCTAAAATTTGGCTGGGTAAACTAATGGTTTGCATTTGCTGATCAGTAAAAGGATCAACTTCTTGGGGTAAACCAGCAGAAATTCCTTCGGGAAAATAATTATACTTACGCACTAGTTCTGGAGTTTTTGTAGCTTGACGATAATTATCAAATAATTCTTGTGGTGTTACATTTAATGCTTTAGCATAGATCAGAATCTCTTCTTCGCGTAGTGAGCGCTTTTGATTTTCATGATTGGAAATAGTATTTTGATTGAAGCCGGTTAGTTGACTCAGTTCCTTTTGAGTTAAATGTTGTTTTAAACGTAATTGTTTAATAATAGGTCCTAAGATATTTTTGGGCATAAAATCACTCCTTGCGATAAATATATCACAGCCAATAAATATTAAGCAACTTTTGAATTTAAATCTGAAAAGCTTGACGTAAATATTGCAATATGAGATATTAGCAAAGAGGAGTAAAATTATCATGAAGAAATTAGATCAAAAAACTTTGGATAAGAAAGTCTTGAAAGCAGCTTATTTAAAACCTAAATTTCATTTAAGAACCGCACGGCAAAATCGGGGATTAACTACCACGCAAATGGCACAGTTGATTGGTTTAAAAAACCGCCGCCAATATGAGCAAAAAGAGCGCGGCAAGGCGCCCTTTCATGATTATGAAATGTTAATCATTGCTCAATATTTTGAAATGACCATTGAACAATTATTTTATGAAGATTAGATTCTGGTGTTACATATAATTAGAAGTAGATCACACAAAAGGAAAATGTCTAAAAATTATGCAAATTGAGTCAAAGATCTCCTTCTTATCTTAAAATATTGAGGTGGGGTGACAAAAAATTCGTAATTTAAATGAACATCGGCCTTTTATATTACTCACTTTTAAGCAACTTTTGTTCCAACTGCGATGAACGACTCTAATTGGCTATAAAATACTAATTCAGAGAGCCTAAGAATAGGGTGTTAATTGTTATTTCATTAATAACCACAATAATAAATACAGTATCACTCCGGGAAAAGGTGTAACGGTCAGTACAACCCAACAAATCCTCAGGACATTAGCATTCCAGTCGAAATATTCTGCTATTCCGCCCAAAACACCAGTCAAAACTTTATTAGATCGGGAACGATAAATTGGTAAATGCATAGTAAATCCTCCTTTGTTCTTAAACTGAATCATAAAAGTTTTTCTTGCTGTGATTAGTAGTTATAGAGAACTTTTTTCAAGTTCTAGCTTTATTATAAAGGTCCCAGCATTAATGAGATAGGATAATTTTCCAAGTTAATGACTCCGACTATCCGGAAGACAATAATTAGGTGTATAATATAGTTCCTTGGCAGGGGCATTACTCAAGGATTCAAAACTCACAATGGGGTTTTGAATCCTTTTTTACAGTTGCTTGCTGCTAAATCAGACATTCAAATATCTTAAAGGAGAAGATTATGGCACTTGTGCGACAAAAATTAGCTAAATTATTGCAGTGGCTAACATGGTTGTTAATGCTAGGGATGTTAGTTTCAGCAATCTTTTATGGGCCACAACGCTTAAGCAACCATCGCCTCTGGCTAGGAAGTTTAACCATCGGGTCTGTGGCCTTATTAGCGCTTGGAATTTATCTCTGGCGACAGCTGACAAATCAGCAACAGAAAATAATTAGTTGGTGTTTATTTGCGGCAGGACTAATTTGGCAAATTATTTTAATTATGGCTTTAAGTACGAGTAATGACTGGGATCCACAGAAAGTATTGATGTCGTTAACTCAGCGCACCATGTATAAAAATAATTATGTACTATATAACTACTTATCTTATTGTTCAAATAATTTGTTACTGTTTTATTGTTATGCTGGTTTACTAATGCTGAGTCAATTGTTACATTTAAGTTTAACTTGGACCTTCATTAATTGTTTTAATGCCGTAGCTATTGATTTAGCAGTAGTCTTGTTTTATCTAACTTTGAAAAAAATTACTGCTAAAAAGGTAGCGCACACTGCATTAGTAGTATTAACAATTACTTTAGTATTTAGTCCGTGGGTTATTATTACTTATACTGATACCTTATCGTTATTAACCACCGCATTAGCGATTTATAGTTTGGTCAATATTAAAATGACACAGACTTCCATGAAGCGTTACGGGTGGAGTGCTGTGGCGGGGATTATGCTTGCCTTAGGTTGGTATATGAAAGCTTCCAGTATCATTTTTGCGCTGGCATTGATATTAGTACTTGTAATTTTTAAAACACCTTGGAAAAAAAGTAGCTGCTTCTTATTAATTACTAGTTTGGTTGGTTTTGGTTTAACTTTCGCGACAATCAGTACAATTAATCAGCATCAACAACTATATCCGATTAAGTCTGAGTTAAAGCACCCAGCTACGTACTATATGATGTTAGGTTCTAAGGGACATGGAGCTTGGAACGTGACAGATTTCAATCGCATTGTAGCTACTAAAGGTGAAAAAAATAAAACACAATTAGGCTGGCAAACGTATCAACAGCGGGTTTTAAAAATGGGCTGGCGCTATCCGCTATTTTTAATGAGAAAATTTTACTATACTGTGCGCGATGGATCATTTGGCTGGGGTGAAAATTCCACACCGCGCGGTTTTCTGATTCAAAATCGCCCCCAAACAGCCACCTTGGGCGGATTCTTACGCAGCTTGTTTTATCCTTTAGGTCATTATGTGTCAATTTATTATGTGTTGGCACAGGTTTGGTGGATTGCGATTCTAGTGGGAGCAGTCATTACTTTATGGCAACAGCGGCGGCAACAACCACACTTTTTACAAGTTTGCTTATATTTGACGATTATCGGTGGCTTACTCTATTTAATGCTTTTTGAATCAGGAATGAGTCGTTATTTGATTCAGTTCCTACCATTTTATGTGTTCATTGGCGCCCTGGGTCAACATGAGCTACTGTCCAATAAGTAAGAGAATTATTGTTCTGGCTTAGCAACGGCAATGTTAGCGATCTGTCCGTCAACTAAAGGCAAAACATCTTGAATATTCACGGTTACGGAGCGACCAATTTTACCAGCTGAAAAAGTGATTTTTTGATCAGTAAGTGCTTGTTGGTCAAAATAAATAGGATAATTATGCTGTTCACGAATACCGACGGGACTGTTAGCGCCGTGTTCAAAGCCAGAAGTTTGTTTGAGCATTTTTAAGGGAACCATGGCTACTTTTTTATTGTGGGAGGCTTTGGCTAATAATTTATAGCTTAAATGTTGATTTAATGGAATAACACCCACTAAAGGACCGCTTTGAGAACCATTGAGTACTAATGTTTTATAAACGTGTAATTCGTTGGTTGGATCATCTTTAATTTGCTGAACATCACCAACTTGCTGGGTGGCAAAATCGACAGGTTGGTAAGTGATTTTTTGCTTGTCTAAAATTTTCTCAACTAAGGTTTTTGATAAACGCTTTTTTTTGGACATAAAATCGTGTCTCCTTTTGGAATTTCATTTATAATATTAACATGATTTAGATTTCTAGAGCTAATAGGTGAGAATTTCATGTTTAAACGTCGTAAAACTAACAAAGTTAATTTACAAAAACAAGACTTTGCTCAAATCTTGAAGCAAGTCCGTCAAGATGATGAACGCTTGGTCACTGTTCAACAACAGTTTGAACATTTGACTAAAAAGTATGCACTTCAAAAAAAGTAAAGGAAAATAATTAAATGAGTCAACCAGTTTTTAATCAACTAATCATTACAACTGCTACTCAGAATTTAGATTTAATTAGTGCAGTATTAATTCAACAACAAATTCAAGGGATTGAAACCTTGCCAAATGATCAAGGTTTGGCAATTTATTTGCCGGCAAAGACATTGAATCAACAGTGGTGCCAACAATTACAACAAGAGTTAAAGCAATGGGGGATTACTGCAGATCAGTATGAATTACACCTACATGAAAATGTTGATGTGCATTGGGGTAAGTATTGGCAAAAATACTATCAACCAGTAACTGTTAGTCATTTTTTAAAGATTGTTCCCGCTTGGCAAAAAGATGCTCAACCAGCCACCACAGAAATTATGCTGCGACCACAGGAAGCTTTTGGTACGGGTGAACATCCCACGACTAAGCTTTGTTTGCAAGCATTGGAACTGTTTATTCATGGACAGGAGTCGTTAATTGATGTCGGAACGGGCACGGGGATTTTAGCTATTGCTGCGGCCAAGCTTGGTGTTAATCAGCTCTATGGTTATGATTTATCGGCAGAAGCTGTGACTGTTGCTCAAGAAAATTTTGCACTCAATCAGCTCACTAGTCAGTTTCAAGTCTGTCAAAATTCACTATTAACGGGTGTTCAACAGACAGCCGACATGGTTGTGGCGAATATGCTATTAGACCCACTAACTGCCTTAATGCCACAAATCAATGACCGTCTTAATACTTCAGGCTTAGTGATTGTGTCCGGATTTTTGGTGGAACAAGCAGAAACTATGAAAAAATTATTACAACAGCAACATTTAGTTATTCAACAAGAATTGATTAGTTCGGGCTGGTCTTGTTTGGTAGCTCAAAAGGAGCAAAGTTAATGCAACAAGTTTTTTGGTCAGAAACGCTTGCCCCCAACACCTCAAGTTTAGAGTTGGGCAATCCACATTACCAACATTTAATTAAGGTGTTGCACTATCCCGTAGGTAAACAATTTTGGTTGGTTGATCAGAGCCAGGCGACTTTTGTGGCAACAATCAGTAATATTTTAGCAACTAGTTTTGAAGTGACTCTCAAACCCCAAGCACGCCAGATAACGGAACTGCCGGTGCAAGTTACTTTAGCTTGTGCTTTATCGAAAAAAGACAAGCTGGAATTAATTACTCAAAAAGCAACTGAATTAGGTGTGCACCAGTTGATTTTTTTTGAAGCCCGTTATTCGATTATGAAATGGAAACCGGCGGTTAGAATTAAAAAAATGGCCCGCTTACAAGAAATTGCGCAAGCAGCAGCGGCCCAGTCACAACGTTTGGTCATTCCTAAAATTAGCTATTTAAATAATGTGACCGAATTATTAGATTTTCCAGCAGATCATCGCTTGATTGCTTACGAAGAAGCCGCTAAACAAGGTGAAACAGCCCAATTGGTACAAACTTTGCAGACTTTGCAAGCCCAGCAGTCAATTATTTGTTTATTTGGCCCCGAGGGTGGTTTTCATATTGAAGAAATTACTCAATTGTTGCACAATAACTATATTAGTTGTGGCCTAGGTCCGCGTATTTTGCGGGCAGAAACGGCACCGCTGTACTTTTTAAGTACTTTGTCTTACCAAATTGAATTGAACAAGGAATATTAACGTGAAAAAATTTATTTTAAAATGTTGGCAATCGAATTATTGTCAAATCTGTTTATTAACAATTGTTTTAACGATTACCCTCCCTTTAATTGCGGGGACCTTTAAACTCGGTAAATCTTGGCGAGTTGGTTTGATCTTTTTAGTATTAAATTTAATTTTGGCGGTTTTGTATGGTCGATGGATTAAAAGAACACGCCAACCTAAATGGACGTTTGGAATTTTTCCAGGTTTCTTTTTGCTTCTAGTTTTATTGCATTATTTGACGAGTATCTATGCATATTTGTTGGTAATTTTATATTTGTTAGTGGAGTATTTAGCCTTTTTGTTGAGTACTTCTAAATAATTACTATTAATGATCAATCTGCAGTTAGTCTCATGTCTAAGTAATGAATTGTAGAACTGTACCAGAGAACTGGTGGTTCCAGCAAGCTCTAATGAAAGATTATACTGAAAGGTAGGTGCAGTCGGTTTTGTCGAAAGAAAAAGTTTATACGGCTGATGAAGTTTTTGCGTTATGTGCTACTTATATGAACGAACGTCATGTTAGTTATATTAAAAAAGCTTATCAGATGGCGGCTTATGTGCATCAAGATCAAAGGCGAGCTTCGGGGGAGCTTTATATTGTTCATCCCATTCAAGTGGCGGCTATCTTAGCTAATTTAAAAATGGATCCGGATACTGTTTCGGCAGGTTTTTTACACGATGTAGTGGAAGATACCAAGATTGTTTCTGGTGATATTCGAGAATTATTTGGTGATGATGTGGCTAATATTGTGGAAGGCGTAACTAAAATTTCCAAATATAAGTACAAATCTCATCAAGAATTATTAGCTGCTAATCATCGCAAAATGTTACTTGCAACGGCTAAGGATATGCGCGTTATCATGGTGAAATTAGCGGATCGTTTGCATAATATGCGGACGTTAAATTATTTGCGGCCGGATAAGCAGCGGCGGATTGCCAATGAAACTTTAGAAATTTATGCGCCGTTGGCGGATCGTTTGGGAATCAGTACAATTAAATGGGAATTGGAAGATTTATCCTTGCGTTACCTTAATCCACAACAGTATTATCGGATTGTTCATCTCATGAATTCCAAACGCACACAGCGTGAAGCTTATATTAAACAAGCAGTTCAGGAAGTTCAGGCAAATATTGATCAATTAAACATTCATTATGACATTAGTGGTCGGGCAAAGCATATTTACTCTATCTATAAAAAGATGCAAGAAAAACACAAACGTTTTGAAGAATTATATGATTTGTTAGCGATTCGCATTATGGTTAATTCAGTGCGAGATTGTTATAGTGTTTTAGGTAATATTCATGCGAAGTGGAAGCCGATGCCTGGACGCTTTAAAGATTATATTGCAGTGCCGAAAGTTAACGGGTATCAATCTTTACACACGACCGTCATTGGTCCCCAAGGGCGACCTTTAGAAGTGCAAATTCGTACCTATCAAATGCATGAAGTAGCGGAATTTGGGGTGGCTGCCCATTGGGCTTATAAAGAAGGCAAAAAGTCCGCCATTACTTTGGATCAAAACGACCATCAGATTGATGTCTTTCGTGAAATTATGGAGATCCAAGAAGAAACGACCAATGATGCAGATTTTATGCAAAGTGTGAAGGGCGACATTTTTAGTGATCGGGTTTATGTATTTACCCCTAAAGGCGAAGTCTTAGAATTGCCGAAGGGCTCTATTCCCTTAGATTTTGCTTATCAAGTGCACACTGAAGTTGGTAATCATACGACGGGTGTCAAAGTGAATGGAAAAATGGTTCCGCTTAATTATAAGCTGCGTAACGGCGATATTGTAGAATTATTAACCCAAAGTAATGCCGCACCCAGTCGCGATTGGGAAAATCTAGTCTATACTTCAAGAGCGCGGAATAAGATTAAACGCTACTTTAAAAGTGTTGATCGGCAAGATAATATCGAAGAAGGTCGCAATAAGCTAGAACGTGAATTACTGGACCGCAATTTTGCTCCTAAAACTTACTTGAGTAAAAAAATGTTAAGTAATGTCTGTCAACGTTATAATTTTGAAACTATTGAAGAATTATTGGCAGCCGTGGGTTATGGTGAAATTTCTGCTATTGGGGTTGTTAACCGTTTGACAGAAGCGGATCGTAAAAAGTTGGAACAACAAAAGCAAGCTGAATTAGAACAAAAGATTTTACAGGACACCCCGCCCGAAACGGAAGTGCCGCCAGAAGAAAAAATTGTGGCCAATGAAACTCAGGATCGAGAAGTCAATATTCAAGGTGCAGATAACTTATTGATTCACATGGGCAAATGTTGTACCCCGATTCCAGGCGATCAAATTGTGGGTTATATTACTAAAGGTCGAGGCGTAACTATTCACCGCGCAGCTTGTCCCAATATTGATTTAGAGAGCACTAATAACCGCTTGATTGAGGCAAGTTGGGGGAATGTTCACGACCATCATTATAATGTCAAATTAGAGGTGTTTGGTTATAATCGCAATGGTTTATTGACTGATGTATTGCAAGTTGTCAATAAACGGAGTGATTTGTTGTCTGGTGTCAATGGTCATGTTGATCAAGATCGGATGGCGCATATCACTTTGTCAGTAAAAGTTAGAAATTTGGAACACTTAAAAGATATTATGAATAAGATCAATAATGTTCAGGATGTTTACGACGTGCAACGAGTGATTAATTAAGGATTGATTTGAATGAAGGTAGTAGCACAGCGAGTTTTACAAGCACAAGTTAGTATTAATCAAGCAGTGGTTGGTCAAATTGGGCCCGGTTTAATGTTATTGGTCGGATTTGGGCACGACGACACAATTGAGCAAGTCAATTATTTAGTACCTAAAATTTTGCATAGTCGGATTTTTGCTGATCAGGCAGGTAAAACCAATTTATCTATTTTGGATGTACAAGGAGCCATTTTATCAATTTCACAATTTACTTTGTACGCTAATACTAAAAAGGGTAACCGTCCGAGTTTTACAGAAGCACTGGCACCAGCTTTGGCCAAAGATTTATACGAGCAATTCAATCAGCAATTGCGGAGTAGCAATTTGGTAGTGCAAACAGGACGGTTTGGCGCCGACATGCAAGTGCAATTAACTAATGATGGTCCAATGACAATCATTTATGAGAGGTAATTGATCAATGTTTAAATATGCAATTTGGGATTATGATGGTACTTTAGCAGATACGTATCCGGGAATTTTAAAAAGTCTCAAGCAAACGTTGCAACATTTTAATGACGATGTAGCAATCTCAGATCAGCAGTTGTACCGAAAAATCAAGTTGGGTTCAGTCACGAAGGAATTACAAATGGCTGCACAAAGGCTACAGCTGGATTTTGTGACTATACAAAAATATTATCAAAATTTGGATCATCAGGCACAACTGAAAGTTCAGCTTTATCCACAAGCACAAGAAATTTTACGAACTGTTATAGCAGCTGGTGGTCAAAACTTTTTATTGACGCATCGCGATAATCAAGTGAGAGATTTGTTGCAGCAGCAAGGAATTGCACAGTTATTTACAGAAGTTATTACATCTAGTTTAACCTTTGCCCGGAAACCTAATCCCCAAGCTTTGAATTACTTGATAAAAAAATATCAACTATCCAAAGAGCAAACGGTGATGATCGGCGATCGTTCGTTAGATGTGTTAGCCGGACATAATGCTGAGATTGCCAGTATTTATTTTGATGTCGATGGTTTTCATGATCGTGCCACAGCCGAATATAGTGTCCAACAGTTGAACGATATGCAGCCACTGTTTGTGCATTAATTAGTTAATATGTTTCAAAAGTAGCTATCAATTATTAATTCACTGGAAATTTTGCACCAGTCCTTGATAAATGGCATCGGCTAATTGTTTTTGATAAGTAGGATTACTGATTTTTCGGTAATCCTTTTTATTATTGATATAACCGCCTTCGATTAAGATGGCAGGTTGTTCGTTTTCTCGTAAAACTTCAAAATTGCCAAATTTTAGTCCGCGATTTGGTAAAGCTGTGTGTTTTAGATTTTGGTTAATATGCTGTGCTAATCGCCGATCTTTTTTGGCAGAATAGTAGTAAGTAGTAATACCACTAGCATGACCATTGTCACTGGCATCGAAGTGTAGACTAATAAAAACGTCTGCGTTGAGTTTGTTTGCAGTTCGAGCCCGGTCGGCGAGAGCAATATTAGTATCAGAATGTCGCGTTAAAATAACATTCGCTCCTGTTTGTTCTAATTTGGCTTGTAACATTTGCATAATTTTTAAAGTATATGTTTTTTCATAGTGTTTTTGATTAGCCGATAATGCTCCCGGATCGCTACCACCGTGTCCCGGATCTAAAACGATTGTCGCTTCAGGTAATTTGGTGGCTGCAGTAGGTAGTGCATGGCGAGTGTCCGAAATTGACACTAATCCACTAGCAATATAGCCTTCTTCTCCCGAATTGAGCCGAATTTTATAAAATTTACCACTACGACCAAGATAAGGTAGAGTCGTTTGATCGGTGATATGTGCGACAATTTTTGAATTCAGGTTAGGTTGTTGATAAATTTGGGTATTGTTTTGTAAGGTAGTTACTGATTGGATGTTAGCAGTTTTGGAAGTTCCGGAATTTTGGGATCCTTGTTGAATTTTTTCCGGAACTTTATCAGTAATGATCAGTTCAGAATTAGGAATCCAGCCTACTGTCTTGTCGAATAGGATTTGACTCCAATTATTTTGAGAGTAAACAATATTGACTTTATCGGACTGCATTAAAGTTCCTAAAACAGGTGATGATTTTTGCGGATATTTTTGCACATTAGTATTAGGGGCTTTGATCACACCAAAGGTATTACTGGAAGTGTTAGCGTCATTATTAGCAATTAGCCAACTGGCAACCCAGCCAATCTTGTCACTATCAATCCGCACTTGATACCAATCATTTTTTTCACTGAGGATTGTTAAATGTTCGCCACGTTTAACTTGAGTAATTGTATCGTAAGACAGACTAGGTCCCAACCGGACGTTTAAGAAATTAGCCTGTACCGTAATTTGATTAGATTGAGCCAAAGTTAAAGTTGAATAACTAGCTAAGCATAATAATCCAATAATTAAAAAGAAGCTCATCAAATGATAATTATTTTTTGAAAAAATTTGTTTTACGCGTTTAAACATGAATTTGACATCCTGTAATATTGATTAATACTATATTATAATATTAAAAAGCAAATAGCCATTATATTTGAACTGGAGTTTGGAAATTTTACGACTTAGTCGAACTTAAAGTTTGAATGATCTAATGGTTTTTGAGAGCAATCCTCTTGAAAATTAAGGTTGCTTGAAAATAAATCACCAAATTGAAAAACTGGCTGGTTCAGACTTGACTTTCTCTTTGATGATGGTAATTTAGTAAGAGAGTAGTAATGTAGTATTACTTTAAATTAACAGAGAGAATATGACGGTGAGAGTATTCACTTAAAGTAACAGTGACGAGAATAAATTAATTCGTCTGGCAGGCGTTAACTGTAGCGATAATTAAGGTGGTACCGTGTAATTAATTTACACCCTTGTTCTTGAGCAAGGGTGTTTTTTAGTGAAGCGGTCACATCATTGGCAAATCAAGACCTGCGACTTGAAAAGATTGTTGTCCAGTGCGGTTATGAAAATTATAGTTGAATTTTATACTTGGTGCTGGCAGTATCACAGTTTGGAACAATGCTCAATGAATTATTGCGATCTTGTCTGAAGATGAAGGAGGATTAAAGATGCGGTATCAAAAACCTAAAGGTACAGTTGATATATTACCTGGAGAATCTGAAAAATGGCAATTTATTGAAGCCACAGCCCAACAAATTTTTAAAAATTATCAATATCATGAAATCAGAACCCCAATGTTTGAACAATATGATGTATTTGCGCGTTCGTCTGGTGATACTTCTGATATTGTTTCCAAGGAAATGTATGATTTTGAAGATAAAGGTGGCCGGCACTTAGCTTTACGGCCTGAAGGCACAGCTGGTGTGGTACGTGCTTATGTAGAAAATAAGTTATTTGCGCCCGAGTATGTGCGCCCTTATAAAGTTTGGTATAAAGGTCCGATGTTTCGTTATGAGCGACCACAATCCGGTCGTCAACGTCAGTTTCACCAAATTGGCGTAGAAGCATTAGGCAGTGATAGTCCACAACTAGATGTTGAAACAATTCTCATGGCGGTCAGTTTCTTAAATGAATTAGGAATTAATAATTATACGGTTGCGCTCAATACTTTAGGTGATCAAGAAACTCGGCAAGCTTATCATCAAGCATTATTAGCTTATTTGACGCCGTTGGCAGAGCAATTGAGTGCTGACTCGCAAGTTCGTTTGCAGAAGAATCCATTACGAATTTTGGACAGTAAAGATGCTCATGATCAAGAGATTGTCGCAGGTGCACCGTCGATTTTAGATTATTTAACTCCTGCAGCCCAAGAACATTTTCAACAAGTAACGGCGCTATTGGATGCGTTGAAAGTTCCATATACGATTGATTCCAATATGGTGCGCGGTTTGGATTATTATAATCATACAATTTATGAAATCATGGTTCAAAGTGCCGCCTTTAATAACCAAGAAATGACGGTGATTGCTGGAGGACGTTACAATGGTTTGGTGCAGCAATTAGGTGGACCAGACGTGTCAGGAGTTGGCTTTGGGCTCGGTATTGAGCGCTTAATGTTATTATTAGAAGCTGAAAACCAGCATTTACCGAAAATGGTGGGACCTGATGTTTATTTAGTGAGCGTTGATAGTGCGGATTCTTTAGCTGTGTCACAGTTATTAGCTCAATTACGCCAAGCCGGCATCAGTGCTGAACGAGATTATTTGGATAAAAAAGTTAAAGGCCAGTTTAAGCAAGCGGACCGCCTGCAGGCGAAATTTACTTTGACCATTGGTGATAGCGAATTGCAGACGCGCCAAGCTAAGTTAAAACGATTAGCTGATGGTCAAGAAATTGCTGTTAACTTAGATGATCAAGCTGATTTATTGGCTAAAATTAAAAAGGGGTAAAACGATGGAACGAACAAATTATTGCGGCTTGATTGATGAAAAATATCTGAATCAAGAAGTAACCTTAGCTGGTTGGGTTCAAAAGAAAAGAAATTTAGGTAATTTAATTTTTGTGGATTTACGTGACCGTGAGGGGATTGTTCAGTTAGTATTTAATCAAGAAAATGGCTCAGAAATTTTAAAGCAAGCAGATCAACTGCATTCGGAATACGTGATTAGTGTTCAAGGGACAGTTGTGGCTCGCTCCCAAGAGGCTATTAATGCTGAGATGAAGACTGGTAAAGTCGAAGTTAAAGTCAGCACCTTAGAAATTTTGAATCGTGCCAAGACGGTACCGTTTAATATTGAAGATGATGTTGATGCGAGTGAAGAAACTAAATTAAAATATCGGTATTTAGACTTACGGCGGCCTGAGATGCAAGCGGGGTTACGCATTCGATCCCAAATTATGGCCACGGTGCACCAATACTTTGACCAGCACGGCTTTATCAACATTGAAACGCCCGATTTGGCCAAGTCGACGCCTGAAGGTGCGCGTGATTATTTGGTACCCTCACGAGTTTATCCAGGTAGCTTTTATGCTTTACCACAATCACCGCAATTGTTTAAGCAATTATTAATGGGCGCTGGGTTTGATCGGTATTATCAAGTAGCACGTTGTTTTCGGGATGAAGATTTGCGCGGCGATCGTCAGCCGGAATTTACGCAAATTGATATGGAAACTAGTTTCTTGAGTGCGCAACAAATCCAAGATTTGACTGAGGGCTTAATTGCTCAAGTCATGCATGATGTCAAGGGGATTGATGTTCAGTTACCATTTCCGCGGTTGACTTGGAATGAAGCCATGGATCGGTTTGGGTCAGATAAACCTGACACCCGGTTTGGCATGGAGTTACAAGATCTCAGTGATTTATTTAAGGACTCAACTTTTAAAGTCTTTCAAAGTGCACTAGCTAATCAAGGACAAGTCAAAGCGATTGTTGTTAAAAATGCTGCTGATCAATACTCGCGTAAAAAAATTGAAGCTCAGCAAGAATATATTAAACGTTTTGGTGCCAAAGGTTTGGCCTGGCTCAAAGTTAATGATGATCAATTAACGGGTCCTGTCGCAAAATTTGTACAAGATCAAGCTGCAGCTTTAAAAGCACGTTTAGCTTTAGCTAATAATGATTTAGTTTTATTTGTTGCAGATAGTCGCAAAGTCTGTGCTGATTCCTTAGGTTATTTACGGAAACACTTTGCTAAAGAGTTAAAACTCTATGATGAAGATCAATTTAATTTCCTATGGGTCGTTGATTGGCCGTTGTTTGAATATGATGAAGGCATTGAGCGCTGGACGGCTGCACATCATCCATTCACGATGCCTAACGAAGAAGATGTGGCTTTATTGGAGACAGATCCGCATAAAGCTCACGCACAAAGTTACGATATTGTCTTGAATGGTTATGAGTTGGGCGGGGGCTCGATTCGGATTCATACACGTGATATTCAAGAAAAAATGTTTAAAGCGTTAGACTTCACGAAAGAACGAGCACAAGAACAATTTGGCTTTTTGCTAGATGCCTTAGATTATGGTTTTCCACCACATGGCGGCCTAGCAATTGGCCTGGATCGTTTCGCCATGCTCTTAGCGCACCGGGATAATATTCGCGATGTCATTGCCTTTCCAAAGAATTCGAAAGCGTCTGAACCTATGATGCAAGCGCCAGCACCCGTAGCGAAAAACCAGTTAACAGATTTAGATTTAGAAATTAAAAAGTAGCATATCTAATGAAGATTACCTCCTAATCCTTTAAAATAATGGCTTAGGAGGTAATTTTTTATGTATGAAAAACAAAAACAACAATTAACACCTTTACAATATCAAGTAACACAAGAGCAAGGTACAGAGCGCGCATTTGATAATCAATATGATGACTTTTTTGAACCGGGGATTTATGTGGATATTGTGAGTGGAGAACCACTATTTTCTTCAGCTAAAAAATATCAATCGGGTTGTGGTTGGCCCGCATTCAGTCAACCAATTGCTCCGTTGACGCAAAGAAGAGATTCTAGTCACCATATGGAGCGTGTGGAAGTTCGCAGTAAACAAGCCAATTCCCATTTGGGACATGTCTTTACCGACGGACCACAGGAAGATGGGGGGTTACGTTACTGTATTAATTCGGCGGCTTTGAAGTTTATCCCTTTAGCACAAATGGAAGCTGCTGGTTATGGTAAATATATTGATCTAGTAAAAACGACCTCTAAATAAACTTTTTTTCTAGAAATAATGTGTTAAAGTATTTAATGCAAGTAAATCTATAAAGGACTTTACACATTGATGAAGGAAATAGAACAAGTTTTAAAACGATATCGTACTTTGACTAAATTATCAGTCGCAGTGGTTTATGCTGTCTGTGTCTCAATTGCGGTGAATATCTTTTGGACACCAGGTCATATCTATGGTTCCGGTATTACTGGTTTTGCCCAATTGATTGCCACTTTACTAAATCGTTGGTTGGCAATATCAGTACCCGTGGCATTTTTATATGCTTTGTTCAATTTACCTTTGTTAGTTTTATCCTGGAAAAAAATCGGACACAATTTTACGATCTTTACGGTCATCGCGGTTGCTTTATCTACGATTCTCATGCGGTTATTACCACCAGTTAAGGTACAATTTGATCCTATTATTTGTGCAATTTTTGGGGGAGTGTTTAATGGCTTTGGCACGGGGCTCGCGCTCAAAAATGAGTTGTCGACTGGTGGCTTAGATATTATCGGGATTGTGTTACGCAAAAAAGTCGGTAAAAGTGTCGGCACAATTAATTTGTCCTTTAACTTGATTATTGTCATTGGCTCTGGTTTTCTTTTTGGTTGGGTTCATGCGTTATACACAATTTTGAGCATATTTATCAATAGTCGTTTAATTGATGCTTTATATACTCGTGATCAAAAATTACAAGTCATTATTGTGACATCACACGCGCAGCAAGTGATTCACCAAATTCAAGACGAAATGCGACGGGGCATTACGATTGTGAACGATGTGGAAGGCGCTTATCGGCATACTAAAAAGACGATGTTGTTTACGGTTATTTCACAGTATGAATTACCCTTGTTTCGTCAAGCTATGCATCAATCCGATCCCTATGCTTTTGTGAGCATCACTGAAGCCAAAATGATTATGGGACGGTTTTATCAAGAACACATTTATTAACATATAAAAGACCTAACATCAAGATTTTGGTCGTCATGACTATCTGATTAGTTAGGTCTTTTTTATTTGCCTTTGTTTAATTTTTTAATTAGTAGTAAAGCTGTTCAAATGTAAATTATCTTCAATAATGGCTGCTACTTCTTCGATAGATTTGTTAGCCACGTTAATAACTAGGCAACCTAACTTTTCATAAAGTTGTGTAGCATAGTTTAATTCTTGTTTGATTTTATCACTACTGGAATAATTATTTTGAGCAGGTAAACCGTATGAGAGCATTCGCTGTTCACGAATCTTTTGAAGTACTTCCTCATCATTGGTTAAACCAATGATTTTATGAGGATCAACTTGCCACAGTTCAGGCGGTAATTGAACCTGCGGTACTAAGGGCAAATTCATCGCTTTGATTTGCTGATTAGCCAAATAAAAAGTTAATGGTGTTTTAGAAGTTCGAGAAATACCGAGTAAAACAACATCAGCTTCTAACATGCTGTGCGGATTTTTTCCATCATCATTTTCCGCGGCAAAGTCAATAGCTTCAATGCGCTTAAAATATTGGGAACTTAGTTTTCGGGCGGCACCGATTTCATGCGAAGCCGTTTTGCCGGTAAAAGCTTCAATGGTTGACAAGTAAGGGTTCAAAATATCAAAACACAACATGTTTTGATCATGTTTAAAATCTTTCACGATCTGATCTAATTGCGGACTACTCAGTGTGTAAAAAACAATCGCTTGTTCTGCTTGAGCACGTTTTAAGATTGCGGTTAATTTAGGGACGTCATTAACAAATGAGTATCTTTTTTGCGTCATTTGAATTTGAGGAAATTGGGCTAACATGGAGCGAGAAAAATTAGTTGTGGTTTCACCAGAAGAATCGGAAATCGTATAAACTATTTGTTTCAACATAATCACCTACTGTTTTTCTTTCAAATTAGCATTTTTATTTTAAAAAAGCTAGTCAAAGTCGGTAAATTATGGTTTCAACTTATCGAATTGTTTGTTATACTAGTTAAGAACTGTTGTAATAAACGGTTACGTAATGAAGCGGAAGGAGGGATATCATATGGCTAAGACCGTTGTTCGTGAGAACGAGTCTCTTGATGATGCTCTTCGTCGGTTTAAACGTTCTGTTTCTAAGAGTGGTACTCTTCAAGAATACCGTAAACGTGAGTTTTACGAGAAACCTAGTGTAAAACGTAAGCTGAAATCTGAAGCTGCACGTAAGCGTAATAAGAAGAGAAGAAGACGTTAAGAATTCGGGGTGTGATAGGGAATGTCCCTCACTGATCAATTAATGACTGACATGAAAGTTGCCATGAAAAGTCATGACAAGACCGGTTTGTCAGTTATCAGAATGCTTAAATCAGCTTTGATGAACAAGAAGATCGAAGTCGGTCATGATTTGACTGCGGATGAAGAAAATCAAGTAGTTGTTTCGCAAATGAAGCAACAAAAAGATTCTTTAGCAGAATTTGAAAAAGGTCATCGGGACGATTTAGTTGCAGAAACTAAGTCTCAAATGGCTATTTTACAAAATTACATGCCGCAACAACTATCAGAAGCTGAAGTTCGTCAACTGATTCAACAAACTGCCACTGACATAGGCGCAGAATCAAAAGCTGATTTTGGTAAATTAATGAAAGCTGTGATGGCCCAAGTTAAGGGACAGGCAGATGGTTCATTGGTTAATAAAATTGTCAAAGAAGTACTGCAATAACGTACTAAGGTTAAAGTGATTTTGCTTTAGCCTTTTTCTTTAGCTTCAATTTGTAATAAAATAAGAGATAGATCCAAGTTAGAGGCTATGAGCACAAATATAAAAGTTCCAATCTAAATGGGATTTTAAAGATTTAATTTTTTAGGTCTAGCTACTAATTTTAGAAATAAAATTGTGCTCAGAAATTGGTTCATAATTGGGATTAATTTAATTTTATAAAATAAGTTCTGAACGAAGGACAGGAGAAATTTTATTTGACAGTTGAAATAACTAAATCGTTTTATTTACAAAGTAATGATGATGCGGTGCTATTTGGCAGTAATGATGCTAATTTGACTATTTTGGCAGAAAAATTGTTACTGAAAATTCATCCTTTTGGTAATCGTGTCGACTTAAGTGGAGCAAATGATGCCGTTAATCTAGCTTTACAAATTCTCAAAGTTCTCAGTCGTTTGCAACACTCGGGTATTCAGATTGGTCAAGCAGATGTAGTTAGTGCTGTACAAATGGCACAAGCCGGCACCTTAGAATACTTTGAAGATCTTTATAATGAAATTTTATTGCGGGATGCGAAGGGAAAACCAATTCGTGTACGTAACCTCGGACAACGTAATTATATTAAAACTATTCAAAAAAATGATATTACTTTTGGCATTGGGCCCGCGGGAACTGGTAAAACTTATTTAGCAGTGGTGATGGCTGTAGCAGCGTTAAAAAAAGGTCGCGTTAAAAAATTGATTTTGACCCGACCAGCAGTGGAAGCCGGCGAAAATTTAGGCTTTTTGCCAGGAGATTTAAAAGAAAAAGTGGATCCATATTTACGTCCCATTTATGATGCGTTGTATTCAATTTTAGGAACCGAACAAACTAATCGTTATTTGGAACGAGAAATCATTGAAGTAGCTCCTTTAGCGTACATGCGTGGTCGGACACTAGATGAAGCCTTTGTGTTGTTAGATGAAGCACAAAATACGACGCATGAACAAATGAAGATGTTTTTGACGCGCTTAGGCTTTGATTCCAAAATGGTAGTCAATGGCGATCCCACACAGATTGATTTGCCTCGGCGTTCACCCAGTGGGTTGTTACAAGCACAACAAATTTTACGTAACTTAGCACATATTGGTTTTGTAGATTTCCAGTCCGGCGACGTAGTTCGTCATCCAGTGGTAGCGGAAGTGATCGAAGCTTATGCTAAAGTTAATAGGAGTAAAGAATGAACTTAGAAATTTATGACGAACAACACTTACTTGATAACAAACATTTAGATTTAGTCCAGCGCTTATTTGAGGCAGGGGCAAAAAAAATTGCCTTACCTGAAAACACAGAAGCCTCAATTACTTTTTGTACTTCCGAGCAAATTCATCAAATTAATCTCAAATATCGACAAACAGATCGACCAACGGATGTCATTAGTTTTGCTTTAGAGGATGGTGATGACGATGGCATTAGTTCACAGGCTTTAGCAGCAGAATTTGGTATTCCACGCAACATTGGTGACTTGTTTATTTGTCCGGAAGTGGTCACTAAACAAGCACAAGAATATGGACATTCTTTTGAGCGAGAACTAGGTTATACTGTCGTTCATGGCTTGTTGCATCTATCTGGTTGGGATCATATTAAACCAAAGGAAGCTGAGCAAATGTTCAGTTTGCAGCGGGAAATTTTAGCAGATTTTGGTTTGAAGCGGTAATTCAATTGAAAAAGGGGTTGGCAGAATAATGGAAACTAAGCAGTTAATGGATTTAGCAACAAAAATGTTGGATAAAGCTTATACACCGTATTCGCATTTTCAAGTTGGTGCTGCACTTTTAACCCAGGATGGTCAATTATTTGGTGGTTGTAATATTGAAAATGCTTCTTATGGTTTGACTAATTGTGCTGAAAGAACCGCTATTTTTCAGGCAGTTGCGCATGGTCAACGGCAATTTCAAGCTTTATTAATTACTGGCAATACTCCCGGTCCGATTGCCCCATGTGGTGCTTGTCGGCAAGTGATTAGTGAATTTTGTGATCCGCAAATGCCCGTTTTTTTGACAAATCAAACAGGAGCAATCCAACAAGTCAGTGTGGAACAATTGTTGCCAGGAGCTTTTACAACAGGAGATTTAGAACATGGTAGATAATTTTCGTTCGGGTTTTGTGGCAATTATTGGTGAACCGAATGTCGGGAAGTCCACTTTAATGAATCGTATTTTGGGGAGTGAAATTTCGATTATTTCTCCCAAAGCACAAACCACACGTAATAAAATTCAAGGTATTTATACAGATGAGCAACAGCAAATCATTTTTGTAGATACCCCTGGCGTCCATACACCGAAGAATAATCTGGATCAGTATATGGATAAAGCAGCTTTTTCAGCTTTAACTGAAGTCGATTTAATTTTATTAATGGTTAGCGCTCAAAAATCTGTCACGAAAACTTTACAAAATATTATTGCCAAATTACAGACAGTCCAAGTACCAGTTTTTTTGGTAATTAATAAAATTGATTTGGTTCATCCAGACATCTTGTTGCCGCTGATTGAACAATATAGTAACTTATTACATTTTCAAGAAGTGTTTCCCGTCTCGGCGACTCAAGGCAATAATGTGGCGGAGTTATTGACTGCTATTGGGCAGCAATTGCCTGTTGGACCGCAATATTATCCGGCTGATCAAATTAGCGATCATCCCGAATATTTTGTCGTTGCAGAAATTATTCGGGAGAAAATTCTAGAATTAACGCGGCAAGAGGTTCCACATTCAGTAGCAGTCGTGGTGGAACAAATGAATCAACATTTAAATAATAAATTGCAAATTGATGCTACTATTTATGTGGAACGCGATAGTCAAAAGAAGATTATCATTGGTAGTAAGGGTTCTTTACTCAAACAAATTGGGATTCGTTCGCGTCGAAAATTGGAAGACTTGCTGGGTGAGAAAATCAATTTGAAATTATGGATCAAAGTCCAAAAAAATTGGCGCGAAGATCCGCTATTTTTAGCACGAATTGGTTATTCACTGAAAGATTTGCAGTAATGATGGTTCAGCGTAATCAAAATTTTCAAGGTTTGGTCTTACGCAATCAGGATTATCATGAAAACGATCAACTGGTGTGGTTGTTAACTGATCAATTTGGCATTGTGACTTTTTTGGCTCGTGGGGTTAAAAAAGCACAATCGAAACAACGCGGCTTAGTTTTGCCTTTTACGTATGGTCAGTATCAAGGGACGATTAATACGTCGGGATTTTCTTATTTAAGTGATGCTTTAAATTTGCACCAGTTGCAAACTGTGGCGCAGGACATTGAGCTGAATGCTTATGTCACTTATCAAAATGATTTGATTTTACGCGCTTTTAGTGGTCAAAAAGTTTCTTTGGCCTGGTACCGACAAATTTTAGCAGCCCAAAAATTAATTGATCGGCAATTGGATCCAGAAATTATTACTAATGTTTTGGAACTACAACTGCTCAAGCCGTTTGGTGTAGCTCCTAATTTGACTAGTTGTGTGGTTGGTGGCGAACGCCAAGGAACTTTTGATTATTCTTTAAGTTTCGGTGGTATTTTATGTAGTCGCCATTGGACGAGAGATCAACATCGTTTGCATTTAGCCCCCAAAGTAGTGGCTTATTTGCGTTTTTTGGCGCAGTTAGATTTACAAAAAGTGGGTAAAATACAAGTTTCTGATTCGATTAAGGCTCAGTTGCGAAAAACTTTGGACTTAATTTATCAAGATAATGTGGGCGTTTATCCAAAAAGTAAAAAATTTTTGGAACAAATGTTTCGCTGGCAATTATAGAACTTTGAATTAATTAGAGGTTGAGCAATTTAAATGGAAGATTTTTTACAAGTTATGCAACAACATACTTCAGTGCGCGATTTTCAAGATCGGGCTCTTGATGAAGTAACGAAACAAAAATTAATTACGGCGGCACGAAGTAATGCCTCGTCTAATTTTGTGCAAGCATTTTCTATTTTAGAAATTCATGATGCAACATTGCGCCGCAATTTGGGACAATTGGCGAATTGTGAACCTTACGTCGTACACAGTGGTGTCTTTTATGTGTTTATTGCGGATTTGTATCGGCAAAAAGTTTTATTGGAGCAAAATCGGCAAAATATTGCGAGTTTAACTAATTTAGAATCATTGTTGGTCAGTGTCGTCGATACAACTATTAGTGCCCAGAGTATGGTTATCGCTGCTGAACAGTTGGGGTTAGGCATTTGTTACATTGGTGGGATTCGCAATGATCTTTTCAAAGTGGCCGAGTGGTTAAATTTGCCGTCATTGACCGTGCCATTATTTGGTCTAACTATTGGTTATCCTCAGACTAAAAATCAAGTCAAACCGCGCTTACCAGTGGCTAATCAGGTGAACGTTGATACTTATCCGCGCCAACAGTTTGCGGATTTAACAGCATATCAAGCTCAAACTGCAGCTTATTATCAAAAGCGCGCGCAAAATGCTCAGCAAAGTGATTGGCTACAAAAAAATCGAGCTTTTTTCAAAGAAATCCGGCGGCCGGAAGTGGCGAAATTTGTGCGCCAGCAAGGCTTTGTGTTGTAATTGGATAAAGAAGAGTTGACAGTCTTCTAAAGACTGCTAAAATTAAGATGTTTGTACAGCGAGTGTGGTTAGTGAGAGCACATGTAGATTAAAATGGCGAATTGATTTAATTAATAATGAAGAGCAGGCTGTGAGGCCTGAAATAGGGTGGAACCGCGAAGTTATTCGTCCCTATGCAATTTTTTGAGATTGCATAGGGCTTTTTTTGTGAAATGAGGTAGAAAATTGGAAAAAAAATTGAATGTACAAAACATGATTTTAACCTTACAGCAATTTTGGAGTGAAAAAGGCTGTATGTTGATGCAAGCTTATGATACAGAAAAAGGCGCGGGGACTATGAGTCCGTATACTTTTTTGCGGGCTATTGGTCCTGAGCCGTGGAATGCCGCTTATGTTGAGCCATCCCGGCGCCCAGCTGATGGTCGTTATGGCGATAATCCCAACCGCCTATATCAACATCACCAATTTCAAGTGGTTATGAAACCATCACCGTTAAATATTCAAGAATACTATTTAGACAGTTTAAAGGCCTTAGGGATTGATCCCTTAGAACATGATATCCGTTTTGTGGAAGATAACTGGGAGAACCCATCAATGGGTTGTGCTGGTGTTGGTTGGGAAGTTTGGCTTGACGGGATGGAAGTTTCCCAGTTTACTTATTTCCAGCAAGTGGGTGGATTAAGCGCTGATCCAGTGACGAGTGAAATTACTTATGGCGTCGAGCGCTTGGCTTCTTATATTCAAGATGTTGATTCGGTGTTCGATTTGGAATGGGGCAATGGCGTCCGGTATGGTGATATCTTTAAAGAACCGGAATATGAACATTCCAAATATGCCTTTGAAGAAAGTGATCAGACCATGCTCTTACAATTCTTCAATGACTATGAAAAAGAAGCGCAACGTTTAATTGATTTGGGCTTAGTACATCCAGCATACGACTATATTCTAAAGTGTAGTCATACGTTTAATTTGTTAGATGCACGCGGTGCGGTTTCTGTCACTGAACGGGCTGGCTTTATGCACCGCATTCGGTCGATGGCCCATCGAGTCGCCAAAGCTTTTGTGGCCGAACGGCAAAAATTAGGTTTTCCATTATTAGATGAAGCCACACGTCAAAAATTATTAAAGGAGCAAACTAATGACTAAAGATTTTTTATTAGAATTAGGTTTAGAAGAAATGCCTGCCCATGTGGTAACTAGTACAGAGCAGCAATTAGCCCAAAAGGTGGCCGCTTATTTACAGGAGGCCAATCTGGCTCACGGGTCAATTGAACAATTTTCCACACCACGGCGCTTAGCACTTTTAATTCATGATGTGGCCGAACAGCAACCCGATCAAGAACTTGAGGTCAAAGGTCCTGCCAAAAAGATTGCACAAGATGAACAAGGTAATTGGAGTAAAGCGGCCCAAGGTTTTGTTCGCGGTCAACAATTAAGCACCGACGATATTTATTTTAAAGAATTAAAAGGTACGCCCTATGTTTACGTCAAAAAGCAAATTTTCGGCAAACCGGCCGCGGAAATTTTGGCTGGTTTAATTAAGCCCTTATCCGAATTAACTTTTCCGACACGCATGCGCTGGAATAAATTTGATTTTGAATATATTCGGCCGATCCATTGGTTAGTTGCGCTGTTGGATCAAGAAGTTATTCCCATGCAATTATTAAATATTCATGCTGGTAATCAAACTCAGGGCCATCGCTTTTTAGGAACGACGATTACTTTAGAAAAAGCCAGTGATTACCAACAAGCTCTGGCTGATGACTTTGTCATTGTTGATGCAGCCCAGCGTAAAGCTTTAATTCAAGAACAGATTCAAGCTTTGGCGAAGCAGAATCATTGGGTCGTTGATTTAGATGAAGACTTGTTAGAGGAAGTTACTAACTTAGTTGAGTACCCCACAGCATTTGCTGGCAAATTTGCCGCCAAGTATTTAAAAATACCAGAAGAAGTGCTCATTACTTCAATGAAAGATAATCAACGTTATTTTTATGTGCGCGATGAACAAGGCCAATTAGCACCTTACTTTATTGGGGTACGTAATGGGAACCAAACACATTTAGATAACGTGATTGCTGGAAACGAAAAAGTGCTGGTCGCACGGCTGGAAGATGCCGCCTTCTTCTTTGCGGAAGATCAAAAGCATACTTTGTCAGAGTACGTTTCGCGTCTTCAACAAGTTACGTTTCATGATAAAATTGGTTCCATGTCTGAAAAAATGCAACGTACACAGATTATTGCCGATTTATTAGCGCAAAAATTTAATTTGTCCCCGCAGGAACACCAAGATGTTTTACGGGCGAGTGCCATTTATAAATTTGATTTGGTAACGGAAATGGTCGGCGAATTTTCGGAATTGCAGGGAGTGATGGGCGAAAAGTATGCGCTGATTTTTGGCGAACGGCCAGCAGTTGCGCAAGCGATTCGCGAACACTATCAACCTACTTCTTCAGAAGGCCAGTTGCCGCAATCTAAAGTCGGGCAAGTCTTATCTTTAGCTGACAAAATTGAAAGTTTACTCAGCTTTTTTGCGGTAGATTTAATTCCTAATGGTTCTAATGATCCGTATGGTTTAAGACGGCAAGCCATTGGAATTGTGCGGATTTTACAGCAGCAACAATGGCATCTTGATTTTGCTCAATTATTACCTCAGATTGTTCAGTGTTATAACCAAAAGTTAGGTTCAGTTAAGTTTGATTATCTGAAGCATCAAGCGGAATTAGAAGAATTTATTGTAGAACGAGTTCAGCAATTATTAACGCAAGCACAAGTGCCACATGACGTCGTCATGGCGGTGACAGCAATGACAAAAATTGATCCAACTCAGATGATAGCCACTGCTCAAGTATTAAATCAGCATCAAGCAGACTCTGATTATAAGGAGAACATGGAAGCTCTGACGCGAGTATTACGGATTGTGGCTAAGCAAGCAATTGCTGAACAAGAAATTGACACAACTTTATTCCAAAATCCATCTGAGCAACAGTTATTTCAAGCAGTTAATGACTTGAAGGAGCGCTTTGCATCGTTAACGACGCAAGCAAGCTATCAAGCTTTACAAAAATTACAGCCGCTCATTAGTCAATATTTCGAAGAGAACTTGATTATGGATAAAAATGCAGCTGTGCAGCAAAATCGTTTAAATCAGCTGCACCAATTAGCCCAATTAATTTGGCAGTTGGGTGACTTGAATCAATTAGTAATTAAATAGTGTAGTTTTTAAAAGATTGGAACAAAGCAACTAGTAATGGTTGATGAATAGTTCCAATCTTTTTTATTATAATTTTTGAAAGAATAAGGGGAGTAATTACTGTATCTGAAGTTTTTTTAACTTGAGAGCTGGTGTTTATTGATAAAATATAATAAAATAATGAAGATTAAATGAACTTAAATTATTTTTTACTAGTTAAATATTGGAAACCAAAGCTGTTCGGACTTAATAATAAACAGCTGATCTAAAAAATTGAAATGGTGTGTGAAATGCAAAAAAAATTAGCCTTAACTAAATTCCAAACAACCATTGTAGTAATTGATTTTCTTGTTTTTGGCATAATAGGTTATTTAATCCCCTTAGTGGGGGATGATCTTAATTGGTGGAGTAGTTGGGGTACTCATTACTTTACTAGTGGTACATTTTTAACGTATGATGGTCGTTATTTGGGCGATTTATTTATTATTTTGATGAGTCATCTGCCGATAATCAGCTTCTTACTTTACGGAATATGCGCGGTTAGTTTGGTTATTTTATTGAAAACTATTACGCAGGTTGTGTGGCCGGCGGTGGATAGTACTTTAATAATGTTATTATGTTCTTTAGCGCTCTTGTTCTTACCGCCAACGGTGTGGCAACAAATTTGGGGGTGGCGGGCTGGTTTTGCCAATTACGTTCCGTCCATGATTTTTCCCTTGTTTGAGCTCACTTTAATTTTAAATCGACGACATTTACCTTTAACTTTAGCTAAAAAAAATCAAATTTTATTATTTTTCGGAGCACTGCTGAGCCAATTCTTAGCAGAACATATAACATTACTCAATTGTTGTAATGTTCTTTTAATTTATTTATTAATGCGCAAAGTTCTAACGACAGCTTTTATGCATAATTATATCCGTCCTATTGCGGGAGGAACTTTTTTAGGTGCAATTTTAATGTTTGTCAATGGTGCATATCTGCGGATTTTACTAGGACGGGATTCTTATCGCAGTATTAATCATCAACAGTCTAATACGTTAATTAATTATTATAAATTGATGTTTGAGCAACATCCGCACCGAGTGTTGCTATATTTAGTTGGGATAATAGTTTTTGGTTTACTATGTGCTGATAATTATCATCAGTTACATAATCAGCAGTTGCTGACGGTGACAGCTTTGTTAATTGTGGAAGCAATCATTAGTCAATTACCCTTTCTAGTTATTTCACCTTATGGTCCACGGTGTGCTTTTAGCTGGGTATTGTTCAGTTGGTTGGCAGTAATTATCAATATTGTGCCTTGGCTGAATGACACCGCGCATTTCACAATTGGCTTACTGAGTTGTGGTTTGCTCATTGCCGGCTTAACGGGAGTCTTTTTTGCTGAGAATTATCACCAGACGTTTGTGGCGGCTCGAGATTTAGCCCTTTATCAAAGAAAACAAAATTCAGCCCAAACTTATGTATTAGATTATGCTGATGTGGATTTTATTTGGACCAATAATAATAGTCAAGATCACAATTTTCAAGTGTTTTTTGTTAAGCCTAAAAGTCAAGTAATTCCTGTAGCTTATCCAGTCTGGAAGAAGTTAAGTCAAGGCTTAAATTTAAAACAGGTGGTTAATCAGAAAAAGCTTTTAAAACGACTACAGATCGATTTAAAAGCAACGCCCTAATTAAAAAAATATCCGGCATTTTAATTTACTAGTGATAAGGATGTGGTTGACCTTTGATTTCGTGCTGCACGTGTTGAAACATATCGTCTAATAATTCGACAATGTGGGGATCATCGACTTGATAAAAAATCTTGATCCCCTGGCGTTGTTTACGAACTAATTGATAACGATATAAAATGCCTAGCTGTTTGGAAATAATCGGTTGTTCGAGCTGCAAATTTTGGACAATCTTGGTGACCGTAACGGGGTGTGTTTGCTGTTTTAAAAAATAAAGAATTTTTAAGCGCGTTTGGTTACCTAATATTTTATAAATTTTAGCTACTTCAGTTAAAACTTGTTCATCAAGGGGATTAATAATCAACACTACCTTTAAAATAATTGAATTAAATGCGTAATTAGTCCACTATCCCAAAAAACATAACAACCAACTGCCACGTAGATGATCTTGGTTAAGGGTTCACTATATTGATGAATGAATTTTTGGATAGTTTTGAAATCACCAATTATTTTAATCATAACAGTAAATATTATAGAAAGCAGTAAAATAAATAAGGTAGCTTCTATAAATTGTTTGCTATTCAAATTAGTCAAAATTGGCAAGAACAAAGACAGGTTACAACCGGAACAAACACTAAGATAGGTCAAAAAAGTGGTCTTTATGGGATGAGTTTGGGTATTATTTTGGTTAACGTCATCATCATCGTGAAAAGCTAAGTAGATGGGAAAAATTCCTAAAATACCGAGTAACCATTCGGGCAAAAAAGTTTGTAAAATTTTACCTAAGCCAAAACTTAATCCTAATAAAACAATTAATCCTAAGCAATAACCACTAATGACGGGTAGCAAGCGAAAGCGTTGCAGCAACAGTAATAAAATAACAAAGAAATCTAAATTAATGCCGACAAAAGTTAAACCAATTATCCACCAATTCATTAATTAACCTCCTATATACCAAAAAAGATATATTAATTATATATCTTTTTTGGTATATAGACAAATTACTGAAAAACTAAAACTTTGCATTTTACCAGTTAAACAATTACAATAAAATTAACATTAGGTCAAGTAGTCATATTTTTATATGACTACTTATTTTTCTAAAAAAGGCTGATTTTTTAAAATGGAGTGAAAGCAGATGGTAACGAAAATTCCGGAAGCTTTTATTGAAGAAGTCCGGCAAAAAACGAATATTGTTGACGTTATTGAACCCTATGTTCAATTAAAGAAATCGGGTCGCAATTTATTTGGTCTCTGTCCGTTTCACGAAGAGCGAACTCCTTCGTTTTCAGTTTCAGAAGAGAAGCAAATTTTTCACTGCTTTAGTTGTGGTCGTGGTGGCAATGTTTTTAAGTTTTTGATGGAAATTGAAAGTTTGACTTTTCCAGAAGCTGTAGTGAAAGTGGCAAAGTTTAGTGGTATTACTTTACCAGAACAATATAGTTCAACAGCTAATAAAGAAGTTAATTCCCCTCAAACGACTTTAAAGAAAGATTATCAGACAGTTCAAGAACTATATCATTATATTTTATGTAAAACAGAACTAGGTGAGCCGGCGCTGAATTATCTCCACCAGCGGCAATTGCAAGACGAGACGATTGAGCACTTTCAAATTGGTTATGCCCCAACAGCTGATAATACTTTGACAGAACTTTTGCAAGATCACAAACCAGAACAATTACAAAATTCAGGTTTGTTTGTACAATCGCAACAAGGTCAGTTATATGATCGTTTTCGAGATCGGGTTATGTTTCCTATTACTGATCAAAGCGGTTCTACGATTGCTTTTTCCGGACGTGTTTGGCATGAACAAAATGAGCAGCAGCCGACTGCCAAATATTTAAATAGTCCTGAAACACCGATTTTTAATAAGAGTCAAACTTTATTTAATCTGGCAGCTGCTAAAAGTGCCATCCGTCAGTTTGGAGCTGCCATCTTGTTTGAAGGCTTTATGGATGTGATTAGTGCTTATCAAGCCGGTGTCGAAAATGGTGTTGCTTCGATGGGAACTAGTCTAACGCAACAACAGCTATATATGTTACATCGAATTACTAACAAATTGGTGATTTGTTATGATGGCGATGCACCGGGAATTAAAGCGGCACACCGTGCTTTAAATTTATTGAAGGATTCGAACTTTGAGATTAGCGTAGTAGTCATTCCTAATCAGCAAGATCCAGATGAATTTATTAAAAGTCAAGGCGCTAGTGCTTTTCAAACGCTAGTGCGCAAAAAAGCGTTAACACCGAGTGCTTTTATGTTGGAATATTTAAGTCAGCAATATGATTTGACCAACGATAGTGCTAAAGTAGATTATTTAAACGCGGCCTTAGATTATGTTGTCGGTGATAATTCACCAGTGGAACAAGAATTATATGTGCAACAATTGGCGCAAAGGTTAGGTGTTTCAAAACAAGCTATTCAGCAAGAATTGTTGGATAAACAACGAGCACAGGACTTATTAAAACCCGCTGCTGATTACGGGCAAAATCAACAACAAGATGCCGCCATGGCGGTGAAAGAAGTAACTCCTAGTACCTTAAGTAAAACGGAAAAATCCGAACGAAATTTATTAAATATTGTTTTCCATTTTCCACAAGTAATTGGTATACTGGATAAGCATGTGGATTTTAGTTTTGTTCACGTCCAATATCAAGATATTTTTGATTATTGGGTACGATATTGTCTGACGGTTTCTCAACCGTTAATCGCACAATTTATGGATCAGATTCCAGATAATTTGCGGAATTTGGTCAGTACGATTGAAATGCTGCCCCGTCCTGCTGATTATTCAACAGAGGAAGTTGATGATTATATTAATAATATTATGTATGATCATAAACAGCAGCAATTATCAGAGTACCAAATGCAAATTAAACAGGCGGCCCAAATTGGCGATGCACAGCAAGAATTGCAATTAACGGTTCAATTAGTTACTTTGCGTCAGGAATTAGAACAACTTAAAGTAGCGGCTGAGAAGTAAAGTGTAATAGAGGAGGATTTTTCGTGGCTGAAAGTAAGAAGAAAAAAAGTGTCATCAAATCAAGCAAAGAATTAGAACGTGCAACGAATGATTTGATCAAAAAATATAAAAAAGACGGAAAAATCTCTGAACAAATATTAAATGAACAATTAATCAAGCCTTTTGCCTTAAAAGGCGATTCGATCGGTGAATTGGTTAATCATTTTACTGATAAAGGGGTCAGCATTGTGGATGACCACGGTGATCCTAGTCAGTTAGCTCTCAAGAGTCAAAAAGAAGTCAATCATCATGAATTAAGTGATATGTCGGCGCCAACAGGGGTCAAAATGAACGATCCAGTGCGGATGTACCTCAAAGAAATTGGGCGGGTTCCGCTATTAAATGCACAGGAAGAAGTCGAATTAGCTCAACGTATCGAAAAAGGTGATAATGAAGCTAAACAACAGTTGGCAGAAGCTAATTTGCGTTTGGTTGTTTCGATTGCTAAACGTTATGTGGGCCGAGGCATGCACTTCTTAGATTTAATCCAAGAAGGTAATATGGGGTTAATGAAGGCCGTGGAAAAATTCGATTACCGTAAAGGCTTTAAGTTTTCGACTTATGCTACTTGGTGGATTCGCCAGGCAATTACCCGTGCCATTGCAGATCAAGCTCGGACAATTCGGATTCCGGTTCATATGGTGGAAACTATTAACAAACTCATTCGGATTCAACGGCAATTACTACAGGATCTAGGACGGGAACCAACACCGGAGGAAATTGGTGCAGAAATGGATATTCCTACGCAAAAAGTGCGTGATATTCTCAAAATTGCGCAAGAACCGGTGTCCTTAGAAACGCCCATTGGTGAAGAAGATGATTCGCATTTGGGTGATTTTATTGAAGATGACGAAGCAACGAGTCCTGAAGATCATGCTTCTTATGAATTACTCAAAGAACAATTGGAAAATGTGTTAGATACGTTGACCGATCGCGAGGAAAATGTTTTGCGTTTACGCTTTGGGTTAGATGATGGCCGCACGAGAACTTTGGAAGAAGTGGGTAAAGTGTTTGGCGTAACTCGTGAGCGGATTCGACAAATTGAAGCGAAAGCCTTGCGCAAACTGAGACATCCCTCAAGATCAAATCAGTTAAAAGATTTTTTGGACTAGATTAAAGATTAAAAAAAGACCGCTTAAGCGGCCTTTTTCTTTTAAGAAGTTGAGATAAAAAGAGCAATTATTAAAATCTTCTGGGTGGAAGTGGCGCTGATGTTTAGCTGCTCAGTAATTTGAGAGTTTAATTTTAATGTAGGAAAGTAGGAGGAGTCATCTTTGAAGTTATCACGTCGTTTACAAGCAATTGCTGATTTGGTGCCCGTGACTGCAGCAATGGCCGATATTGGTTCTGATCATGCTTATTTACCGATTTATTTGGTACAGCAACAAATTGTCCAAACTGCGTTTGCTACTGAAGTAGCACTTGGGCCATTAGCAATTTCCAAAAAAGATATTCAACAAGCTGCACTAACTACCAAAATTAAGCCGCGTTTTGGTAATGGTTTGCAGGCACTTAAAGATACTGATTTAGTCCAAACTGCAGTGATTGCCGGCATGGGGGGGCAATTAATTCGGCAGATTTTAGAGCAAGGTCAATCGCAGTTGGCAACGATTAAGTATCTTGTGTTAGAACCTAATAATGATGAATTTCAAGTACGTCAATGGCTAGATCAGCATCAATTTGCCATTACTGCCGAAACAATCGTGCAAGAAGGGCGCCATACTTATGAGATTATGAAAGCTCAATTTAGTGGCAGTCAACCGCAGTTAACGCCAGAGCAACTGATGTTTGGCCCCATTTTACTACAGGAAAAAAGTGGCACTTTTAAAAATAAATGGCAACAGCAATTAAAGCGGAGTAAAATGATGTATTGTAATCTCAAAAATGCAAAACAGCCCCAAGAACAGAAATTGGTATGGGCACAGCAAAGAATTCAACGAATTGAGGAAATCTTGAGATGATTACAGGAGAGCAATTAGTACAAAAAATTGAAGAATTTGCACCATTAGCGTTAAAGATGGGTAATGATCCGACTGGTTTGCAGATTGGTAGTTTACAGCAGCCAGTGCATCGCGTTTTAACAACATTAGACGTTCGACCAGCAGTGGTTCAAGAAGCGCTAGAAAAACAAGTTGATTTTATCTTTGCGCATCATCCCGTAATGTTTCATCCAGCGACTAATTTGGATACTTCTTTACCACAAAACCGGATGTATGCTGATTTGTTAAGCAATCAAATTACAGTTTATGCGGCACATACTAATTTGGATCGGGCGCCTCGTGGAATGAATGATTGGTTAGCGGAATCTTTAGGTTTAACGGACATCCAGCCATTTAATTATGATGAACAACATATTGCTTTAGGGCGCTATGGCAAATTAAAACAACCACTATCTATTGCCGAATTAGGGCAATTGTTAAAAGAAAAATGGCAGTTAACTGGTTTACGGGCGATTGCCAGTGACTTACAGCAGAGCGTGCAAACAATTGGCATTATTGGCGGCAGTGGTAGTTCGTTTTATCAAGCAGCGTTAACTGCACCGGTGGATTTATTGATTACTGGTGATGTTAGTTATCATACCGGACACGATTTATTGGCGGCGCATTTACCCGTTTTAGATCCGGGGCACCATATTGAAGTTATTTTTAGTCAGATGGCCCAGAAGTTGTTACAGCATTGGAATCAACAGTATTCTTGCTGGCAATTAGAAATTTTAGCTTCGACGACTAATACGGAACCATTTCAATTTTTATAAGAGAGGTCTAAAAGATGCAATATACTAGCTTGATACCCCGATTTTTACGATATGTCAAACAAAATACGCGCTCAGATGAATCGGCCGATACGATCCCCACAACTAAGCGGCAAGCTGATTTTTTGTTAAAATTAAAACAAGAGTTACAAGATTTGGGTTTAAGTGAAGTTGTTTATCACGTAGACAATTCGTATTTAACGGCCACGTTACCCAGTAATTTGGACTATGAAGTGCCCACGATGGGTTTACTAGCACATGTTGATACGGCTGACTTTAATTCAGAGCACGTTAACCCTCAAGTCGTGGCTAATTATGATGGACACAGTGTAGTGAACTTGGATGCGCAAGGACAATATCAATTAGATCCAAAGGTTTTTCCTAATTTGAAGCAGTATGCAGGGCATGATTTAATTACGACAGATGGAACGACTTTATTAGGAGCTGATGATAAAGCTGGTGTCAGTGAAATTGTGACGGCAATGGAATATTTGCTGGAGCATCCTGAGATCGCTCATGGGAAGATTCGGTTAGGTTTTAGTCCCGATGAAGAAACTGGTAAGGGTGCGCGCCACTTTGATGTTCAAGACTTTGCCGCTGATTTTGCGTATACAATTGATGGCGGATCGTTAGGTCAATTGGAATACGAAACTTTCAATGCTGCCGCTGCACAAATTACGATTCATGGTAAAAATGTGCATCCAAGTGTTGCTAAAGATGTTATGGTTAATGCTAATCTGATTGCCTTACAACTGCAAGCTGCTTTACCTAGTGAACAAGTACCAGAAAAAACTTCCGGACGCGCAGGGTTCTTTTTATTAACGGATATTCAAGGAACGATTGATCAAGCACAATTATCTTATATTATTCGAGATTTTGATCGCACCCAATTAGAACAACGGAAGCAATTACTGCAAACAATTGTGGATCAGTTAAATGATCAGTACGGTGCGCAGACGGTGGAAGCAAAAATCTACGATCAGTATTATAATATGATTGAAGTTATGCAAGACCATCTGGAAGTGGTACATTTGGCCGAGCAGGCGATGCATAATTTACAGATTGAACCGGATGAAACCGCCGTTCGTGGGGGAACTGATGGCTCTATTATTTCATTTATGGGATTACCGACCCCCAATATCTTTGCGGGTCCGGAAAACATGCATGGTCGCTTTGAGTATGTGTCACAACAAGTGATGAGCCAAGCAGTAGACGTCATTTTAGAAATTATTCGTTTAAATAGTCAAGGAGAATAGTTATGCCATTAGTTCATATTGAGTTAGTCGCTGGTCGTACACCAGAACAATTAAAACAATTATGTCAAGATGTTACTGCCGCCATTAGTAAAAATACGGGCGCACCTGCGGAACATATTCATATTATTTTAGATGAGATGCAACCGGATCATTATAGTGTCGGTGGCGTTTTAAGATCGGAACAAAAATAAGTCAGACGGGTATGCTGAATAGAGATTGAAACCAAAAAAATTTTTCGTCAATTTAAGCGAAAAATTTCTTTTTAGGGCAGGACAAAGGGATAGTAATGACGGGAATTTGGAATGTTGTTCAGAAATCCTTACTAATTAATCTTTGTCCTACTTTTTTTATTTATGTGAAACATTATCAAATAAGAAAGCATGAGGAAGGTTCATGGACCAACAACTGAAACCGAAAATTAGTACCGTCGGTTTATTATCATTAGGTGCTGGAGGAGTAATAGGTAGTAGTTGGATCTATACCAACAGCCAATTTTTTCACCAATATGGCGCTGGCGGCGAGATTTTTGGATTAATTGTTGCCGCTGGTTTGGCAATTTTAATTTCATTGTCGTTTGCAGAACTGTCAACTATTTATCCAGAAGCTGGTGGTGAGGTAATTTATGGTTATCAAGCTTTTGGTAAGAAAGGTGCTTTATTTGCTGGTTGGGCACTGTTAGGTGCGTACTTAAGTATTTTAGGCTTTTTTGTAACAGCCTCTAGTTTATTGATTGCACGTATTTTTCCACAGGTGGCGAGTGGTCCCAGTTACCATTTTGCCGGAGTAGCAGTCCATTATCGCGAATTGATTTTGGGAATTGGGATAACTTTGGTTGTTTATGGTTTGAATTATTTGGGGGCCAAATTAACGAGTCATGTACAAGCAACCCTCTTTTTTTTGCTATTAATTTTGGGGGCAGTTTTAGTAGTCGTTGGCTTTAGTCAAGGTAAAGTTACTAATTTTTGGCCAGCTTTTTATCCGAAACAACACCCATTACCGGAAGTTTTTCGCTTTATTTTACCCGCAATGACTTTTTTAACGGGCTGGGAATCAATTGGAATTTTAGCCGGTGAGTCTCAAACACCGCCCAAAAAAATTGGTTGGATTGTCATTGGAGCGATTAGCTTGGCGGCAGGATACTATATTGCAGTATTGTTATCTTCGGCTTGGATTTATCCGTGGCAAAAGACGGCTCATCTTTCAATGGGAACGATTGATGCTTTTAAAAAAGCTGGTTATCCGCTCTTGAGTGCATTAGCGTATCTCATTTCTTTTTTAGGGTTAGGAACTAGTTTTCTGACGTTGTTTTCAGCCGCACCCCGATTGCTGTTTTCGCTAGCAGAAAAGGATATTTTACCGCGTTATTTTGCGAAGGTACATCCGCGGTTTGGTACGCCTTATAGGGCCTTAACCTTGACTTTAGTTTTGGTTTTAGCGATTGGTTGGTTAGGTAAAGGGGCCTTGACGTATTTTTTGGATACGGGCGGATTATTGACGGCACTAGCCTGGAGTTTTAATACGTTAAATTTACTGAAAATTCGGCGTAAGAATCCAGATTTGCGGGGTGGCTTTTATAACAAATCGCTATTTTGGCCAATTTTAGGTGGCGTAGCGGCTATTTTGATTACTTTAGGAACGATTATTCCAGGAACACCGGTTTCCTTGGTTTGGCCTTATGAATACGTCATTTTAGGAGCTTGGGTGATCATCGGTTTGTTAACCTATTTTTTGCGTAAAAAGTAAATAATTGAAAATAAATTAAATAAAAAGACTGGGACTATCAAGCTAGTTAAAGTTGACAATGATTATACTGTTAACTTCAAACTAGCTTAAAATCCCAGTCTTTTTGATAATCTCAAATTAAGAATGATCACTGATGTATTGCATAATGCGTTGCTCATCTTCTGGAGTATAATCCGCTTTACCAGCCTTGATAGCGTGGATTTTTTCTACCGAAAAATGGCTTTCAAATGCAAATTGTGCATCATTTTTGTGAGCTTTCTTTTGATATTCGATAATTAATTCCGATAAATTGTACTGCATACTAATCAATCCTCTCCTCGATTAAAATGTTTTCATATGATTTAATGGCCAGTAACGCCATTTAACAACGCCGACCACTTTATTCTTTTTAATAAAACCGATATAGCGGCTGTCCTTAGAGACACTGCGATGATCACCCATTACAAAGTACGAATCTTTGGGCACCCGATTGGTCTTTTTCATTTGCTGTAACTGTTTTTTAGAATAAATCTGCATATAGTTTGATGTTTTAGCTAACGAACTAATCGAAAAATTACCCGTATCAGCATAGCGTGTTCCATAAACACCATTGCTGCCATCATCAACTAATTTGAAACCTGGCTTCAAATAATTCTGGGATATTTTTTTGCCGTTAATATAAATTTCATTATTTTTAGCGACGACCTTTTCTCCTGGTGTGGCAATAATTCGTTTGATATAGAACTGTCCTGGCTCGTCGGGAGCATCAATGACGACCACTTCACCACGCTTTAATTGACTATGACGATAAGCAATTAAGCGATCACCGTCTTCAAACGTTGGCTGCATTGATGTACCAGAAACCCGGGCATTATCAAAGACAAAACGATTTAATAACGTGATAATGCCAAATAAAACAGCAGCTAATAAAAGGGTTTGTAACAGCCAAATGCCCCAATCCTTTAAGCTACTAGTTTCGTTAGAGTTGCTTTCTTTACTCATACTTAAACCTCACTTACCAATGATTAATAACTCTATTAATTAATATGATACACTTTTATGGAATTGATATCTTTAAAAACTTTGTTAAGATTCAATTTTGTCTCGACTTCTTAATTATGATAAACTTTTTAAATAACAATAATTTAAGGTCAACTATGCAAAATCTATCATATCCCCAACAATTACAACGATATCAAGCACAATTGCAAGCCGATAAAGAACTTAGCTATCGTTTACAGCAAATGCAATTAACACTACAAGCTTATCAAAAACAAACCTTGCCCTTTCAAAGTTTACCACCTTTGATTTTGGATGCCCAAGATTTGCAAAGATTATTACTTAATACTCAAGTTATGCCTAGTTTGACATGGCAACAAAAAGTTAAGTATTTAGAAAATTTAGCACGATTTATTGATGATTTTCGTCAGTTTCTGCAACAGCAGTATGGTGTTTGGGCCTTACTCAATCAAGCAATGTTAAATTGTTGGGTACAATGTTTCCCACAACAGTCGTACTTAGAATTAATGGCAGGCAATGCCAGTTTGAGTTGGGGACTACAACAAAGAAAACAATCAGTTATTGCGACTGATGATTTGTCTTGGTCTAAGCAAAGTCGCACCGGACATCAGCCGTGGTTACCAGTTCAGCAAGCTGATGCACTAACGGCCTTGCAGCGTTACGGCTCGCAAGTTGATGTAATTTTACTTGCTTGGAGTCCTGACCGCGAGGAAATTGATTGGCAAATTTTAAAAGAGTTACGCTCTTGGACAACTCGTCCACAATTATGGGTCATTGGTGAATATCGTGGGGCTACGAATAGTTTACGCTTTTGGCAAGGGGCCCATTTACATTACGATGCCAGAATTGCTAAGATTAATCAATTTTACCCAACCTTTGATTTAGTTAAAGATCATTTATTTGTAGTCAGGTGAATTATGAAAAGAACAATTGTTTTAAATATTTTAATGATATGCTTATTAGTGTTAGCAGGAGTTGTGGTTTCCAAAAATGATTTACGCAATTACCAAACACTGATGGATCGGGGGAATATTCGAGAAAATGCACTAATTTTTCCGTCACGTTCACGCCAATCAATTCCAACGGTTTTACGAAAGTTTGAACGAAACAATGTGAAACATTATCAAATTAATTTTATTCAAAAAAAGAACCCCAACTTAAGTTATGTGTATATGTCACATAATGTCAAAGCTTTACCCATGACCAATGGTCGCTTTTTTTCACCAAGTGATTTTCAATCGCCAATCCCGTTTGTGGTTTTAGGTCGTGATCTTGGTCAAAAGACGTATAAACCTCAGTATCAAGCTTATTATCAATTAAACCATAACTACTATTCTGTGATTGGTTATACTGGCTTGAGCAATACCTCGAAACTCAATCAACATATCTTTATTTCAACTTCGCCCAAACAACATAATCATACTCAGATTCGACATTATCAAATTGTGATTGATGGACAATTATTAAATCATCCGCAAAAACTTAAAAAAGTTCAAACTATCTTGCATGCTAGTTATCCTTATCGTTCAGCAAATCAAATTAATAATATTAAGCAAAGCTGGTGGCTACGTTGGGGGTGGACGTTGCTGATTTTGTCAGGAATTGCGTTGTTAGTTCTATTTTTAAGCTTTTTTGTGCAAATTCCTGCGGTACAGTTATTGAAACGCTCCTTACTCAATGGTGATTTACTTTTAGACTTTCAATTTGGCAATTGGTTGAAATTTGTGATTACCGAAATGGTGACTTTTGGTGTCGCGTTAATCATTATTTTTGCTAAAATTCAAATTGTTAGTTGGAAATACTTTATGCTGTACTTAATCTTTTTATTTATTGCAGTCATTTTATTAGCAGCGTTTCAATTATTAATTAATCATAAGAATAAAAATGAGGCTCTTCATGAAAAATGAGTTACCGGCAACATTTGTCGCAAAGTATCAACAGTTATTGGGCACTCAAGCGGCGCCTTTCTTAGCTAGTTTTCAACGACCCGCAACGCACGGCTTTCGTTTAAATCCTGCTAAAAGTTCAACTGCCTTAGTCAATGAGGACTTAAGTCAACCGGTCTTTGGCGTGGATAATGGTTATTACGGTCAAGTTAGTGGTAAAGCGATTGATCATTTAGCGGGGTGGGTTTATTCGCAAGATCCGAGTGCCATGAATGTGGCCCAATTTGCTCAGCCGCAACCGGGGGAGCGAGTTTTAGATTTATGCGCAGCTCCTGGAGGCAAAAGTACGCAATTAGCAGCTTTTTTACAGGGGAAGGGCTTACTAGTAGCTAACGAGATAAATTCAGCGAGAGCGAGGACTTTATCCTCAAATATTGAACGTTGGGGGATTACTAATGCAATAGTGACCAATAATTCACCAGCGCAATTGGCCAAGGTTTGGCCGCAATATTTCGACTGTATTGTAGTGGATGCACCTTGTTCAGGGGAAGGTTTGTTTCGTAAAGACCCAGAAGCCATGAAGTATTGGTCTTTGGATTATGTCTTGCAATGTGCCAAATTACAACGTCAGATTCTAGATTCAGCCGTGACAATGTTAAAGCCAGGAGGCCGTTTGATTTATTCAACTTGCACATTTGCTCCGGAAGAAGATGAGCAAAACATTGCCTGGTTAGTTGAGCATTATCCGGTGAAAATTATTGATTTACCAACTACCGCGCAGATGGATCATGGCTATCCTGAATGGGGCAATGGTCATGCTGATTTAACCAAGGCTGTACGCTTGTTTCCCCAGCATTATGCAGGTGAGGGGCATTTTATTTGTGCGCTGCACAAAAATGGAACCCAAGCTGCCGATTTATCGGCTCCAGCTGCTGTTTTAAAACATTCGAAAACCAAAAAACGGACTTCCTTAGACTTAACGACTTGGCAACAGTTTGTCCAGCAAACATTGACGCAGTCCTTGGACATTAAACCGCTGGTACAAGGTACTGAATTATATAGTAGTGTGATTGATGGTCAGGCGGTACCAACACTGCACGTTTTACGTAATGGTTTGAAATTGGGCACGTTTAAGAAAAATCGCTTTGAACCCAATCATGCCTTAGTATTGGCGTTAGCACCGGAGCAATTTCAACAAGTCATTGAGTTAACTGCGGAGCAATTCCAGCATTTTGTGCATGGTGAGGCTTTAACTTTGCAACAACGTTATGACTATCAAGGATTTGTGGCAGTTAGTTTTGAACATAAGATTTTTTCATGGGGCAAATTGGTTCAGCAACAATTGAAAAATTTTTATCCGAAGGGTTTAAGACAGTAAGCTTAGTCGGTAAATTCAAAAATTAACCGTGTTTATCGTTTAAAGAATATGTCAATCGCAATTAGTAGCGAAATGATAACCTAAGGTGAAACACAAAAAATGTTCGTATTTGATTGATGATGAAACTTCCAAAGTTTTTTTTATTTTGGGGTTTACATCAATTATGGATACGAACATTTTTTAGTACTGCTCCAAAGCAGAAGTTTGGGTGTAATGGTTACAAAAGCTTGTAAATTTCCAGAGCAATTGATTATCACGTGTTGAAATGATTGCGCCACTTGCTAATTAACAGCGTGATGTCGGAGATTTTTTGAAGTGTTGGCTGATCCTTAATCAATTGCCAGCTACTGCAAGATTTTGCAGATATTTATCAGCTAGTTAAGGTTGCCATCCTGTTAGGACAACTTTGCCCTTCATATGTCCCGTTTCCACATCAGCGTGCGCTTTTTTCATGTTTGCAGCGTTGATGGGGGCGTAATTAATTTTGTTAATTGGTTGCAGTTTGTTTTCTTCATATAATTGCGCGATTGTATTTAAAATTTTGTGTTGGGAAATCATGTCTTTAGTTTGATAATATGATTTGCTGTACATCCATTCCCACGAAAAAGTGATGCGTTTTTTGGTCAGTTTTTGGAGGTCAATTAAACGCTGATTTTCGGTAGTTGCGACTACTTGACCGTCAGGTTTGATGATTTCCGCAATTTCATCCCAATGAGCGTCCAGATTGTTGAGATTTAAAATATAATCTACGTATTGAAAGTTTAACTGACGGATTTGCTTAATTAAATTTTGGTGATGATCGACTACATAATCGGCCCCTAATTGTTTAACCCATTGAATCGCACTGTCTTGAGCTGCGGTTGCGATCACTGTAAGATTAGCTAGTTTGGCCAGTTGGATAGCGATAGATCCCACACCGCCAGCACCATTGATAATTAATATAGTTTGGTGGCTCTTAATGGTAGGGTCAATCTTTAACTTCTCAAATAAAGCTTCGTATGCGGTTAAGCCTACTAAAGGAACTGCGGCGGCGGCTTCGTTTTTTAAATTAGTTGGGGCCCATCCGACAATTCGCTCGTCAACTGCTTGGTATTGGGAATTACTACCAGATCTAGTGAAATCGCCGGCATACCAAACCCGATCACCAGTAGCAAATAAGGAGACTTGAGGACCGGTTTTGATAACTGTTCCGACAGCATCCCAACCAATGATTTGCGGAACTGTTAATTTAGTAGTACTTCCTGATTTGCGAACACCAATATCCACTGGGTTAACAGAAACGCCCTCCACCTTAACTAGTAAGTCATGAGCTCTAATAGTAGGTTCTAGAATGGTTAAGTCTTCGAAACTGTTCGCGTCAGAAATTGGTAGGTGTTGATAAAAACCGACAGCGTGAATTTTTTTAGTCATCTTTATTACCTCTCAGTAATGAAGATACTAATACAATTTCAAAATATTGGAAGAAGTGAATTTAAAAGCATTAGGTGAATTTAAATTCACCTCTAGTATCATTTCACTTAAAATGTATAATATATTTTATTGATTAATGAAAGTGAAAAAATTTAAAGTGGCTGAGTTGAGTGTTTTACAGAGAATTTTTAATTAACAACAGGTGAATTTTAAAATGCGAAAGAATTATAATTGCGACTTAGGATGTCCGGTACAAAATACCTTGCAATTCATATCGGGTAAATGGAAATGTGTGATTTTATATCACTTATTTAAAAATAGTGTCTTGCGCTTTTCTGAATTAGAGAGAAAGCTGCCTTATGTATCTAAAAGAATGTTGATTAAGCAGTTAAATGAACTAGAAAGTGATGGGATCATTGATAAAACAATTTACCCGGTTGTCCCGGTGAAGACTGAATATCGAGTTTCAGAATTTGGACAAACCCTCTCTTTTGTGATTGAAGCTCTGGAAACTTGGGGAACGGACTATTCACGGACAATGGTGAGGCAAGATTCAAGATTATAGATCAGTCAGGAATAATGCTTTGGCAGAACAGGATGAATTACAGTCTAAAATCAATCACAAATCGGATATTTGAGAGAAGTTAGAAGGGCTTGAACCTTAACTGAGGTTTTTATCATAATGTTTTTAGGTTTAACTGCGGACTAGCCTGAAAGCTGCCAACTTAGTTTTTTTTATAGATATAAAAGAAACTGGGGCAAAATTTCGGATAATAACAAAAACGCAAGACAATCTTGAATTTTTTGATTGTCCTGCGTTTTTTGTTATGAAACTTCCAAAGTTGGTATTTAACTTTGGACTTGGAGGTTAATCTTCTGTATTAAATTTGTTGTAAGAAGTTGACTAATTCGGAACTTAAAACATAGTGCACCTGGGTTAATTCTGTGATGTTCTGACACCCTAACAATAGCATGATTTGTTGTAATTGTTGAATGAATTCTTGTCCAGCATGGATGGTCTGTTCTAAGCCTGAATGCTTTAAACTATGCAAAACGGGGGCTGCTATGCCCACAGCTTTTGCACCCAAAATTAAACATTTGACAGCATCTAAGGGATTACGAACACCACCGGAAGCCCAGAAATTCAAATCTGTTAATTTAGCTTGATTGATCGCTAATAAAGATTCTAAAGTGGTCAGCCCCCAATTTTGTAAGAACTGATAATCAGTCTGATGATTACGTTCATTTTCAATTTGGACAAAATTAGTGCCTCCACGACCACCAATATCAATGTTTTGCACGCCCAATTGCTGCAACTGCTGAATGCCAGACACACTCATGCCACAACCGACCTCTTTAATAATAACAGGCACACTCACTTGTGTGATAAGGTCTTTTAAGTTTTGACTCCAACAAAAATTAGTTTGGCCTTCAGGCATGACCACTTCTTGAGCGGCATTAACGTGAACCTGTAAATAATCAGCTTGAATTAAGTCAATGCACTTTTGGGCATCCTGACAAGTAGTAGCAGCGGAAACGTTAGCCAAAATGACACCTTCGGGATTGGTTTGCCGAACAATTTGGTACGATTGGCGGACAGCGGCATTATCAGGATAGCGTAAATAATTACTCATCGAACCGACAGCCATGGCCAAATTTAATTGGTTCGCGACTTGCGCCAATTGCCGATTTAATTGGGTTACTTGCGGAGCGCCACCCGTCATTGCATTAATATACAATGGTGCTGCTGTCACTTTTTTAGTAGAAGGCCAAGTAAAAGTAGAATCAATTTGTTGGCTGGTTATATCTGGGATGATTGGGGCAACGACCCGGAATTGTTGAAAGTCAGCATTGGCAGACTGATAAAATTTTTCGGATAAAAAAATGTGTTCATTCTTACGTTGTAGATCATAAGGTTGTTTGGGCATAAAGACCTCCCAGATTAATTAAAAGGGGTATAGACATTAAAGTTCAACGGCTGAATACCGTTTTCCTGCCAAGCTTTTAACAGTTGCTTAGTTTGTTGATCGTCTTGAATCATGGCAATACCACAATCACCACCACCGGCGCCCGAACTTTTAGCAGCTGCATGAAATTGTTGTGCTAATTCACAAAGCTTATCTAAGCGAGCTGTTTCAATAATCACACCACTAAAGTCGGCTAATTTTTGTAGAATGCGGCGATTAATTGTTAACTGCTGTAAAATCAGTTGCGCGTTGTTTTCTTTAAAACCTTGAATCATGGTTTTTAAACACTGCTTGGAAGCAGTTAAAAACTTTTGGTAATTTTGCTTTTGGTGTGCCCGAGCGGCGGCAATTTTATCGACTAATACCGGCGTTGAAGCAGGACTACCACTCCAACCGATTAATAATTTGAGATTGGGCGGACAAGTTAATGATTCAATTTTGAGTTGCGGCCATGGCTGTTGAATGACTTGAACTAAGGAGTTGGTTTTTAGTTGCTGGGTGAGCCATTGACGATCCGGTGATTGATAAGCAATCCAACCACCATAGACACTGGCGGCAATGTCGCCGAAAGAACCATTATTTTGAACCATAAAATGAGAAATAGCTGCTAATTTAAAAATTTCTTCTTTAGATAAGTTTAGTTGGTAAAATTGTGCTAAAGCGCTGACTGTTGCTACAGTTACCGCTGCTGAAGAGCCCAAACCGTACTTTTTTCCATCGTCAGCATCTAACTGACTATTCACATTGACATCAAATAATTCTAATGAATGATTTTGTTCCAACGCATATAACTCTGTATATTTGATGGAGGATAAAATGTATTCAAATGGATTATCACGATTATCAATAACTAATTGATTGCCTTCTCTTTGCCAAATGACGGGCATTTCTTCATATTGTTTCGAATTAATTGTACCATGATCGTGCGCACGATTAATGGAGACCGTCACGAATTGATCCAAAGACACCACAATTGCTGGATACCCAGGCTCTACTACGGCATACTCCCCCGCAATATATAATTTACCTGGAGCTTTCACAGTTATCAATTCATCAAACCCTTTCATTGTTTGTACTATCTGTCTGTGTTGTAAAACACCAAAAAAATATTATAGCATAATTTTATTGAATTCCCGGTCCCGGTTTGAGAATTGTCGTAGTGGCTTGCGGAAAATTGGTTTGAATTTGTTGTTGTACCGTTACCACATCATTATTAGAAGTAATGACTTTGACATTCGGACCGGCATCAATGGTGGCATAGGCCAAGCAACCTTGCTGTCTTAATTTTGCCAAAAAATTGATGAGGCTTATGGTATCTGCCGAAAAATAAGAAAAACCAGGACGAGCCGTCCAATTTAAAGCATGCATTGCTAAAGCATTATTTTGCGAGATCAGGCCAATTTGTTCCAAATCTTGGTTGGCAATGGCATTAAGCATAGCATTCAGATCTGTTTGGACAATTTGGGGCCAAGCTTTGTAAAAAGGTGAGGTTTGCACCGCGTGTTGCATGCCTTGAGTTGAGGAAATTTTTTTAGGTTGTTGATTAAAAACCACGCTCACGATGCGAATAGGAATTTGGTTAGGTGGTTGGATAGGTTCAGAAAAAGAACTTTGATCGTCTGTGCCATGATGCCATTGGACAAAGCCCCCGAAGATTGACCGCGTAGCAGAACCCGAGCCCATACGGGCTAAGCGTGAGAGCGCGGTTTTATCTAAATTCATTTGAAATAAGTGATTAAGAGAACCAGCCAAAGCAGCAAAACCCGAAGCTGAGGAGGCTAAGCCAGCAGCAGTGGGCACATGATTATCAGTTTGCACACAAATGGCGCGGTGGGAGTGATTTAAATGTCGAACATAATCTAAGAATTGATGCGTGCGTTGGAAAAATTTGGCCGGCGCAATTTCTTGATTGAGCCAAATTTGATCTTGAGGACCATCAATAAATTCAGTTGTCGTCGTCGTATAATAGCCATCTAAAGTTAACGATAAACTATCAGTATATGGTAAGCGTAATTGCTGGTCTTTTTTGCCCCAATACTTGATGAGGGCGATATTGGTATGAGCTGTGGTAGTTGTGGACATTGATTAATTCCTATCTTTGTTGAAGTGATTGAATCCAAGTTTGGTGAGCACCGGCATTCATGACAGCCTGGCTGATAGTTTGAGCACTAGTTTGATCTGAAGCTAGGGCAATCAAACAACCGCCACGACCACCGCCAGTGATTTTAGTGCCGAGCGCGCCTGCTTGATTAGCAACTTGAATTAATTGATCGAGAAAAGGCAAACTGATTTTTAAGTCATGTAAAATCGTTTGGGCTTGTGTAAAAATGTGGCCGAGTTGCGTGACTTGTTGTTGCTGTAAACAGGTTTGTGCTTGCTTAGTCAATTGTCCTAATGTAGCTAATTTTTGATTGACCAATTGTGGTTGTTGCTGTTTCAACACGCGTAAGTCATGAACCGCTTGGCCCGTGTTCCCGGTAATTCCAGAGTCAATAATAACTAAGTAGGCACAGAGATTCATGGTAAACGGCTGAATTAATTGATCTTTAATAAAATAGATCGGCTGTTTGGAGTTGACGGTGACGGCATCGACACCACTCGGAGTACCATGAATAATTTTCTCAGAAAAATTAGTATAATGAAGTAATGTAGCCTGTTCTAAAGGCGTATGTGTATAATTAAAGAGTGCCTTAGTAATGGCCGCTCCAGTGGCGGCGGAGGAGCCCATTCCACGTTCAATGGGCAACTGACTAGCAATGGTTATTTGCAGGTGCTGGGTAATGGGTAAATCGCGCATTAATAATTTAATTAAGGTCGCAATTCCTTGTAATTCTGGTAAAACATTGGTTAATGAACCGTGATAATATTGAGAAGCAATAGTTGTTTCAGTTGTTATGGGTTGAACCGTTACTGTGGTGGGAATATCCAAGAGCGGAATAGTGATGGCTGGTTGGCCGTAGACCACCGCGTGTTCACCGATTAAAATTATTTTACCGTGGGCTTGACCACAATTCGTCATAAAATCACCTTTCTCATAGTCTTTTATTTTACACAATTTAGACTTAAAACGCACCTTTTCATCGTTAAAAGTTTATCCAGGAGGTTTTCATGTCATTAAAATTAGTTTTGGGTACGATGCAAAAAGACAAGCACGCTTTAATGTTAAAAGACTTAAAGCAGCAACTAAAACAGTATCCGCAAGATAATTTTATTTGGTTAGTGCCAGATCATGTGAAGTTTGAACGGGAAGTGCAGATTTTAACGCAATTAAAATCCGCTCCCCAACAGATTATTGCAACCAATCGGCTACAAGTTTTTTCTTTTTCCCGCTTGGCGTGGTATTTTTTACGCAACGATCCCATTTACCAAAGTCCGCAGTTAACCCAGACAACGAAAGTGATGTTATTAGCTGATATTGTGCAACAACAAGCTGGACAATTACATTTGTACGGCGGTGAGGTTAAACATATTGGTTTTATTCAAGATTTACAACAACAACTAGATAATTTCATCAAAAATCATATTACGCCGCAACGCTTACAGATGATGGCACAAGATATCTCACAAACTGGTGATTTGCATTTAAAGCTATTAGATTTAAGTTTAATTTACGAGCAATACTGGCAAAAGATCACGACGAATTATAATGATGAGCACCAGTTATTAACATTGTTAACCCAGTTTTTACGGGCTGATCCCCAACAACAGCAGTTACATTATTTTATTAGTGACTTTACACAATTTTCGGCAGAGGAATTATTAGTTTTACAGGCTATTTTGACTCATGCTGCGACTGTCGAAATAAGCCTGACCTTAGATCATCCGGTTAATGATCAACAAACAACGCCTTTTTTTCAACGCCCCCAACAAGTCTTTCAATGGTTGACGCAGACTTGTCGTCAAGAAGATGTTGCTTATACAACACAAGTGGCTCAAGCTCGACGAGTAACGGCGGATTTAGCTTGCGTGGAAGACTTTTGGATCGCCCAAAATACTCAATTAACGCATCCACAACCGGAACAATTGCAGGATGATAGTTCAGTACAAATTTGGCAAGCTAGCACGCAGCAACAAGAGTTATTAGCAGTGACTACTTATATTCGACAGTTGGTGGCGACTCAAGGTTACCGCTACCGTGACTTTTTGGTTTTAGCACGGAATTTAACGGATTATCAACAAATAATTGATCCGTATTTTCAAAATCAAGGCTTGAGTTATTTTGTGGATTTACCACATTCGATGCGTGATCATGCATTTAAAGATGTGATTGATAGTTTATTTGCTTTAGTGCAAAATAATCTGCAATACGCTGATATTATGCGCTTATTGCGGACAGAATTAGTAGTACCGCAAGATTTGACCTTAGAACAGTATCGCCAAGCAGTTGACCTCACGGATAATTACTGTTTAGCGCATGGCTTACAAGCTAGGGATTGGCTTGCGGCTAAAGACTTTGCGGCTTTAGGGCAGCATCCGACAACAGAAATTCAGCATCAATTTAAACAAATTAATACGATTAAGCATTTGGTGACCCATATTTATCACCAAGTACAACAACTAGTGCAACAAGAAATCACTGTCCAACAAGCTTGCAGCCAGTTATATCAATTACTAGTTGATTTACAAGTCTTTGCTAACCTCAAACAATGGGAAACAGCTGCCATTGATCAAGGAAATTTAGCGTTGAGTCAACAGCCAGAGCAAGTAGTGAATACTTTCGTACAGATTTTAGACGAATTTGTCGACTTATTTGGTACTCAGAAATTTGCGGCTACGGAGTTTTTAATTGTTTTGGATAATGGTTTTGATGAAGCTCAGTATTTAACTATTCCGGCGGCGTTAGATGCTGTCCAAATCTCGGGTTTAGGAGCACAGCAAGTCGCACAACGAAAAATTACCATTATTTTAGGTGCTAATGACCAGGATATGCCACAAGTTAATGAAGCGGTGAGTTTGTTTAGTGATGATGATTTAGCGGCCTTACAACCTTTACTGACTAGTGATGAAACACTGCCACCCACTAAAGAACAGTTAAATAGTTTTGAACCATATTTACATGATCTGGCCTTTTTAAGTAGCAGTCAAAGATTAATTTTTACTTATGCGCAAACTAAAAATGAAGCTGCCGTCCAATTATCACCCTATGTGCGAATCTTAAAGCAGCACTTTCAGATTACTGAACAAGTGGTGGACTTTGTGGAACCCACTTCACCGACTGCGGTTTTACAATTATTAGGTAGTCCCGTTTTGACAGCGGATCATTTATTGGCTGTTTATCGTCATAGTAAAACCCAACAAATTCCTGTCGCCCCAGCTTGGCAGGCCATTAAGGACTTGCTTTTTCAATCTGATGGTGCCGCTCAGCAGTACTTGTCTAAAATTTGGTCCGGCTTATCTTATCAAAATATTGCTGTTCCGTTAACAGCCCAAATTAGTCAACAATTGTACGGTCAAGAATTGACAGTCTCCATTTCTCAACTTGAAACGTTTTATCAGAATCCTTACGAATATTTTTTGAAATATGGTCTAGGATTAAAGCCGCGTCCAGAATTTAAAATTACGCCAGCTAATCAAGGAACGTTTTTTCATGAAGTGATGGACTTAACGGTGAAGCAATTACAAATGAAAGGTATTGCGTGGAGTGAATTGCAAGCAAAACAGTTACAGGCAATTGCCCAACAAGTTATTGAACAAGTCTTGGCGCAGCCAGCTTACCAAATCTTTTCGCACAATGAACAATTCATCCAGCAACGGATGGTGATGACGGTTCAACAATCGCTGGAAGTTTTACGGCAACAAGCTCAGGACGCACAATTTACCCCTTGGAAAACCGAGGTAACTTTTGGGCAAGTTGGGGCGCAACATGATTTGCAACCCTTGCGCCTAGAATTAGCGGATGATCACCAAATTATTGTGCGGGGGCGGATTGATCGGATTGATCAATTGGAAAGTGACCCGAACTATTATTTTGTGGTTGATTATAAATCTAGCGCTCGAGATTTTGATTTTAAAAAGTTTTACGCCGGTTTAGATTTGCAGATGATGACTTATTTGACCAGTTTATTAAATGATTCGTCATTATTTAATGGCGCAATGTTACCGGTCGGTGGTTTTTATTTTCATTTACAAAATCCCGCAGTCAATGTTGAAGATTTGAAAGGCGATTTGAGCCAAGCAGCTAATTTGTGGTTTAAACAGTATCAGTATAAAGGTTTGATTATTGACGATGGCAAGAGTGCCTTGGCGTTGGATCCATCAATTGATGAGACAGCGTCACAAGTTTTTCAAATTGGAAAAAAACATCGGGTTTTAGCTAGTAAAGTGGTGAGTCCGACCCAATTTCAACAGATGGTCGATTTTAATCAAAAGTTGATTAAGCAAGCAGCTCGCCAAATTTTTCAAGGTGTTGACGCCATCAGTCCCTTACGTTTAAACCGGCAACAAACCACTTTGCAATATAGTGATTACTTGCCAATTATGCAATTTGATGCCATGTTACCGGAAAATCAATATCGAAATTTAACCAAATTGAATAAGAAACAATTCTTTGAGTTGTTGCAGCACGAAAAGGAGCAAAAGTAATGACAGAATTTAGTCCGACTGCAGCTCAACGCCAAGCACTAATGGCTACGGGCAGTGATATTTTGGTTTCAGCGTCTGCTGGGGCCGGCAAAACTAAAATCTTAGTGGAACGTATTGTTCGGCAATTGCAACAGGGTGAACAGATTGAGCACTTATTAATTGTCACTTTTACTGAAGCAGCGGCTCAAGAAATGAAGCAGCGCTTATTACAACAAGTGCTGCTGGCGGCCCAACAAGCTACCGAGCCACAATTAGTGCAGCACTTACGCGCCCAATTAGCTAAAATTCCGGGCGCTTCTATTAGTACTTTGCACGCCTTTTGTTTACAAGTAATTCGTAAATTTTATTATTTAATCGACTTAGATCCAGTTTTTCGTTTGTTAAGTGACTCTAATGAACGCTTTTTGCTCCAAGAACGGGCTTGGCAGCACGTTCGCAGTGCGTATTACCAAGCCGCCGATAGTGACTTTCTAGCATTAGAAAATAATTTTGCCACGGGTAATGACGATAGTGAAGTGGAAAATTTATTTTTTAAATTAACCGACTTTGCGTTAACTAATGAAAATCCCCAACAGTGGTTGCACCAATTAGCCGCGGATTATCAAGTAGTTGGCGACGTGAGTGCCGCCAATTTTTATCAAAAATATTTTTTAGATTTTTTGGAACAGCAATTGCATTATCTAATTGTACAAGTCAGTGATTTAGCCGAACAGGCTACTAATTTTACGGAGCTAAATGGTTATCAAACCAGTGTTGAGACCTTGTTACAGCAAGTTAATGCGTTATTAACTGATCTCAAGCAATTAAAGTGGGATCAGTTGCGCCAACGCGTTTTAGCATTAACACCGATCAAGGGACGGGCTAAAGCTAAGAGTGACAGTAGCATTGTGGAGCCGTTTAAAGCTAAGAAAAAAATCGTGAGTCAATTAATCCAGGAATGGCAATATAAGTATTGTGTTTTAGATAACCATCAATGGTGCCAAATTTTACAAGCTAGTGAACATTTAATTGATAAAGTGGTAGAAGTTGAAGAGCGCTTTTTAACGGCTTTTCAAAAACAAAAGCAGCGTCAACATAGCCTAGACTTTAATGATTTGGAACATTATTGTTTAAAAATCTTGCAGGTGGATTATCAAGGACAACAAGTTGCCCGAGAATATTATCAAACTTTATTTCACGAAATTTTAGTAGATGAGTATCAGGATACTAATCCATTACAAGAAGCAATTATTCAACAAATCAAACAGTCAAATCCTGGTAATTTATTTATGGTGGGCGATGTTAAACAGTCAATCTATGGTTTTCGGCAAGCGGCACCATTTTTATTCACGCATAAATTTCAAGCCATGCAACAAGACCCAACTGTTGGCCAATTGATTAATTTAACGACTAATTTTCGCTCACATCCCAATGTTTTAGCCACAGTCAATGAAATTTTTCGTCATATTATGGATCAAACCTTAGGGGAGGTCGACTATGACCAAACGGCGCAGTTGCAAGCTGGTAGTCAGTTTCCCGCCAAGTGTGATGCTACTAGTGAGGTGTTGTTTTTACAGCAATCTTCCTTGACTGCGGGCCATTTGACGAATGAACAAGCACAAATTCAATTGATTATTCAACGCATTCAAGAGTTAAAAGCGGCTAATTTTCAAGTTTATGATCGGCAAACGCAAAAATTACGTCCCCTCCGTTATAGTGATATTGCTATCTTGACACGGGTAAAAAGTTTGAATAATGATTTAATTGAACAATTTAATCAAGCACAAATTCCAATTGTCGTTCATGATGCTGCTAATTATTTCCAGGCAACCGAAGTGCAAGTCATGTTGTCGATGTTAAAAATTATTGATAACCCTCAACAAGATATTGCTTTAGTAGCAGTCTTGCGTTCGGCCATTGTTGGTTTAGATGAAAATGAATTAGCGTATTTACGGATTAATCAACGTGGCGATAATTACTATCAACGAGTAGAACATTATTTAAAAGATCGAGAGTATAACCAAAAAAATGCTTTTGCGCAGCGCTTAACGCAAAAAGTGACGACTTTTATGGAACAATTAACCAGTTTTCGCAGATTAGCACCGAAAATTAGTTTGGCCGCCTTAATTTGGCAGGTTTATTTAAAGACGGGATATTTGTCTTACGTGCAAGGAATGCCTAACGGTTCCCAACGAGTCAGCAATTTGCACGCTTTGTACCAACGAGCTGATGAATTTGAGCAGCAAGGATTTAAGGGGCTGTTTCAGTTTATTCATTTTATTGAACACATTGAAGATAACGATCAAGATTTGAGTCAACCAGTTGAACACCATGGACAACAAGATGAAGTGCAGGCCTTAACGATTCATGGTAGTAAAGGCTTGGAATTTCCGCTTGTCTTTGTTTTAAATCTGGATCATAGTTTTAATTTGATGGATGTTAGAAAAAGGTATTTATTAGATGCCCAGCAGGGCATGGGAATTAAGTATTTAGATACAAAAAACCGTATCTTTTATGAAACCTTGCCGATGACCGCTTTAAAAGCTAATCAAAAAAATAAGGTTTTGTCAGAAGAAATTCGCTTGCTTTATGTAGCATTAACCCGAGCTCAACAAAAGTTGATTTTGGTGGGGTCAGTTAAAGATGATCCGGAAGTGGCGTTTGAAAAATGGCACCTAGGACTAACTGGCGAAACAACCGTTTTAGATATTGGTTTGCGGACCAATTTTCATTCGTTTCAAGAGATGATCCAGCCCATTTTGGCCTTAGCCGGCACGTTGAAACAGCAAGCTGAAACCATAGTGATTGAACCTAAAAAAAATAGTAATTTTCAGTTTGTGGCCCGCTTTATGGCAGTTCCATTAGAAAAGAAAAAGCCGCTACTAACACCCCCCAATGATCAAACACCTGCGACTAGTGCACCAGTAATGGATGATCTTTTTCTGAAAACTGCGCGGCAAATTTTAGGCTTTCAATATCCTCAACAAATTGCCACCACCACGACTGCTTATCAATCCGTCTCCGAAATCAAGCATTTATTTGCGAATCCCGATGATCAAACCTTACCCACTTTAGATTTACAAGCCAAGTCAACTTCCGGTCAACGTTATGTCTTAAATGATTTTAAGCGGCCGAGGTTTTTAAGTCAGGATAAATCCCAGGTGACACCAGTTGATGTGGGGAGTGCTACGCATTTGTTATTGCAAAAAATCACTTTAACGCAGACCCCCACGCAGCAAGATTTTCAGGCTTTAGCCCAACAGTTAGTGGCACAAAAGGTGTTGAGTGCCAATGTGGTGCAACAGATTGATTTTGTCAGCTTAGAAAACTTCTATGCTTCTACTTTAGGACAGCAGATTATTGAAAATCAAAAAACCTTACACCGAGAATGGACTTTTTCGATGGTTTTGCCGGCCCAACAAATTTTTCCCCAACAACAACTAGGTGATGATCAAATTCTAGTCCACGGAATCATTGATGGTTTATTTGTTAATCAAGCCCAACAAGTAGTGTTATTTGATTATAAAACTGATCACGTTAATTTACGGCAAGCTACAGGTGAACACTCAGTCCAACAAATTGTACAGAAATATTCGGGGCAGCTCAATTTGTATCAACAGGCAGCCCAACAAATTTTGCACTTACCGGTAGTAGATAAATTCCTTTGTTTATTGTCCGTTAATCAAATAATTAAGGTAAACTAGACTGTATGAAGAATAAAAAGTATGTTGTGGTCGATTTAGAAACCACGGGAACTAGTCGTCAAGATAATGATCGAATTATTCAGTTTGCAGCGGTTGTGATTGAAAATTGGCAAATCCAAGATCAGATTACTTTTTTAGTTAATCCAGAGCAACCAATAACTAAACGAATTAGTAATTTAACCGGAATAACTAACGAGCAACTGCAACAGCAAGCGGTTTTTCAAAAACATGCCCAGTCCATTTTTGAATTATTAAAGGATGCCACTTTTGTGGCGCATAATGTTAATTTTGACTTGCCTTTTTTACAATCTGAATTAACTGCGGCCAATTTTCCCCAACTTAATTGTGCGGCGATTGATACGGTGGAATTGGCGCAAGTGTTGTTACCGCAGGCGCCTAGTTTTAAATTAGTTGATTTAACACGTTATTTAGAGATTGATCATTTAGCACCGCATCAAGCTGACAGTGATGCCTTAGCAACAGCCATTTTATTTTTAAAGTTACGCGAGCGCTTGTTAAAATTACCAGCGCCCACTTTAAGATGGTTGGTCAAAGCAGCACCAAACTTTTTACGACAGACTGGGGACTTTATTACGCAAGTGGCCCAGCCGTTATTGAATGAGAAGCAAAGCCTACCGAACAATTTAGTGATGAGCCACCAGATTGTTTTACAAAAACCGTTGAGCACGAGTGCAAGTTTCTTGTCGTCCGCTACTTTTCCGGTGACTAAAAAACAGAAATTAGCATTGTTTAAAGAACAATTACAATGGCGTCCGCAACAGGCTAAATTGATGAACTTTGTTCAACGTAAATTGACGCAAGAAGCGCCTTTGGCACTAATAGATGCCCCGACGGGGTTAGGCAAAACTTTGGGTTATTTATTGCCAGTTAGTTATCAGTTAGATCAAGGTCAAAAAATAGTCGTTGCCACTTCAACAAAGTTGTTGCAACAACAAATTTTAACAAAGGACTGGCCGCAAATTGAACAATTGCGACAGCGTCATTATGAAGTGGCGCAGTTATCTAGTGCACAGGATTATTTAGATTTAGATAATTTTTATCGGTTATTAACCCAAACGACAAAAGGTCGGCAAACTAAATTATTATTGCTGAAAATTTTGGTGTGGTTGACCCAAACGACCAGTGGTAATTTACAAGAATTAAATATTACAAATGATCAAACGGAAATTTTTCGTTTATTACGCAGTTCGGGTCACCGCACTAGTGGTTTATTTATGGAATATGATTTTTGGCAACGCCAATTGCAAACAGCCCGACAAAGTTCTTTAATTGTGACCAACCAAAATTATTTATTACGGCATTTGGATTTAGATGTTTGGCAAACTGCTCAGAGCGTGATTATTGATGAGGCAGCTAATTTATTACAACAAACTTTACAACCGCAAGCCCAATTCAATTTGGCAACGACGCAAACAGCACTGAAACATCTGAGTGATTTATTGTACCAAAACCGGGTTCTACTGCGGCAATTTTTTCAGCAAAATCGCTGGCAATCGTGGCGCTATACGAATTTGGCCGAGTTTGAACAAAAGTTTGGCGAATTAACAGCTAGTTTGCACCGCTTAAGTGCAGATTTAATGACTAATTATGTCAAACAAAAGCTAACTTTGCAGCAGAGAAGTGGGTCTGTGCAACTAGGAATTTCACAGACGGAAATTCAGGCGACTACAATCACTTATTTGCAGCAATGTTCACAAGCTCTTCAAGCTTTATTAGCGGTCGTTTTGCCGTTGCTCAAATTATATCAAGCAACGAAACGTAATTCTTTACTAGTTGTTGACCGTTTGTTACAGCAAATTACTAATGAGTATTTATTATTGCAACAGCAGCTACAACAATTAGAATCAATCATCCAGCAGTTGACCCAGCAGCAGACAGGCGGGGTTATTATCACGATGGTTGATTATCATAATTGGGATAGTTTAACATTAGCGACGCAAGTTTTTAATCAACGAGCAGTGATGGAAGCATTAAAGGACCGGTTTGCTACGGTCATTTTGTTAGGAGCAGGCTTAAAATATCAACATAGTTTTCAAAACTTTTTGCAGCAATTAGGTTATACAGCGCCCATTGCTCAAAAAAATAAGTTAAGTTTACAAGCTGATTTTCCCGTAGCAACGCGTTTAAAGGTTTATCTGCCAAGTGATGCTAGCGCCCCCGCCAAAACTGATTTTGCTGCAACTTTAGGTCAGCAATTGGTAGAATTGCTACGCTCACAGACTACGCAGACGTTGATTTTATTTAATTCTCTGCGGACTTTGCAAGCAGTTTATCAAGCTGTGCAAATAAGCGGGTTAACTGATGAACGTGAGGTTTTAGCACAATCAATTTCGGGTTCTAACCGGCGGTTACAGAAACGCTTTGCTTTAAATCCTACAGCGATTTTATTAGCGACAACTAGTTTTGGTACGGGCTTAAATTTAGCTCCGCAACATTTAAAATTAGTGATTATTACGCAATTGCCATTTGAAGCACCGGATGATCCGTTTGTGAAAGCTAAAAATCAATATTGGCAACGTCAAGGTCATAATGCCTTTCAAGTGGAAAGTTTGCCGACGGCTGTGCGTCGCTTGAAGCAACAAGTAGGACGCTTAATTCGCGGTCCCAAAGATCAAGGTACGTTAATTTTTCTAGATCAACGCTTGCAGACGGCACATTATGGTAAACTAATTTATCAAGAGTTAGATTTACCGCTATTACGGACAGATTTAACTGTTGCACAAATCAGTCAACAACTAAGTGTGGTGAAAAAATGAAACGACAATGGAAAAGTTCGTTAATTTGGGGCGGAATTATTGTAGTAATTGCTATCTTAATTGGTAGTTTATACTTAATGGTGCTGCCACATAGTTCTGCTAAAAAGCAAGCCATTAAAGTAGCGCAAACCCAGGTCGGAATTGAACAAGTTAATTTTTACTCCGAATTTGACCGCCAAAAGCAATATTTTACTGTCGGTGGTAAAAATCGCCAACAGCAATATTTTTATGTTTTGATTAATGGTCAAACGGGTGCTGTTAAAAGCATTGCTGGTAGTCCTCATTTGGTACAGCAAGTCCAACAAACGGTTCAGGAGCATCAACATCCCCAAAAAATTAATAAGGTGGCCCTGGGTTATGATAAAAAGCGGCTGGTGTGGGAAGTAACCTATCGGAATAAGAATCATACGTTAGGCTATTATTTGATCAATTTTAAAAATACGAAAATTTTACAAGTAATTAATAATTTGTAGCTTGTCTTGGAAAAGCAATGTTGGTTCAAACTGCTGATCTTGGGAGCACTGTAAAGAAAATGGAAAATTTCCCCCCAGCTGTAAAATGAACAATGCACCTAACCAATCTGGTCAAGATCTGCTATAATTTTTAATAGACGAATAAATTTTAATCATTAATTATAAGTAATGAACAAAAGATTACTGGAGGCTAAGTAGTGGAAACAATTCGAATTATTGATGCCAAGGATCATGTTAATGAAGAAGTGAAGATTGGTGTCTGGTTAACTGATAAGCGTTCATCAGGTAAGATTGCTTTTTTGCAATTGCGTGACGGTACAGCCTTCTTTCAAGGTGTTGTGGTGAAGAATGATGTTGGTGAAGAATTATTTGATGTTGCTAAAAAGTTACGTCAAGAAACCAGTTTTTATGTTACTGGAGTTATTCATCAAGATGATCGTTCACATTTTGGTTATGAAATTGAAGTTTCTAATTTAGAAGTTATTGGTGAAAGTGAAGATTTTCCCATTACGCCGAAAGAACATGGCATTGAATTTTTGTTGGATCATCGCCATTTGTGGTTACGCTCACGGCGGCCCTTTGCTATTATGCAAATTCGTAATGAAATTATTGATGCCACTTACCGCTTCTTCAAGCAGGAAGGCTTCATTAAAATGGATCCGCCGATTTTGACGGGAACGGCACCCGAAGGAACGACGGAATTATTTGAAACGGATTATTTTGATAATCCGGCTTATCTTTCACAAAGTGGTCAATTATATATGGAAGCTGGGGCCATGGCTTATGGCAAGGTCTTTTCTTTTGGACCAACTTTTCGGGCAGAAAAATCCAAAACGCGGCGGCATTTAACCGAATTTTGGATGATTGAGCCGGAGATGGCTTTCATGCATCAAGAAGAAAGTTTACAGGTACAAGAACGCTATGTTAGTTATTTGGTTCAAGCGGTCTTAGACCATTGTCAGTATGAATTAAAATTATTGGATCGTGATCCGAAGATCTTGGAACGCTATACCAAATTACCTTATCCGCGGATTTCTTACGACGAAGCGGTAGAAATGTGTCAAAAGGGTGGTTTTGATATTAAGTGGGGCGACGATTTTGGTTCGCCTGAAGAAACTTATATTTCTGACCAATTTGAACAACCAGTCTTTGTTTTAAACTATCCCAAAACTATTAAGCCATTTTATATGAAAGAAGCGCAAGATCGTGATGATGTTTACGTTTGTGCCGATTTATTAGCACCGGAAGGTTATGGCGAAATTATTGGTGGTTCTGAACGGGCAGTTGATTATGACAAAATGAAAGCTGAGATGGAAAAAGAAGGCATGAATCTGGATGATTATGATTGGTATCTAGATTTACGCAAGTACGGTTCTGTGCCGCATTCTGGTTTTGGCATGGGCTTAGAACGGGCTATTACGTGGATTTGTCATTTAGATCATTTGCGTGAGGCTATTCCGTTTCCACGGATGATCAATCGATTGCGGCCATAAGTAATAAAAATAAATTTTGAATTTTAAGATGTCGATGATAAAACTTTCGGCATCTTTTTTTGTGATTTCAATCAATTGGAATAATTAAAAAACTAAAATTTCTCCTGGACAGTCTTATTCATGTAACCTTAAACTTTAATTTGAAAACTAAAAATTAATTTATGTAATAAAAAGGAAGCTATGCTTTGTGGATGAAAAGGGTGCTAATGAATGAATTTTAACTAGATTGTCGAAAAATAATTTTATTCAATCTGCAACTAAAATTTTAAGTAAGAGTAAATTCAGTACTTCACCTAAGTCATTATCAGATGGTTACAGACAAGTAAAAACTTTAGAAATTAATTCATTCAAAATTAATTGTCTTTCTTTACATTAAAATACTATAATATAAAATGTTGAAGTATTTTCATTTAATTCTAGATATAAAGGGAGATAGATTAATGACCAAAGTTAAACAAGACTACATAATAGGCTTAGATATCGGAACTAATTCCTGTGGTTATGCCGTAACAGATTCTAAAAACCAATTATTACATTTACAGGGTAAGACAGCCATTGGTGCAAGACTGTTTGAAGAAGGAATCTCTGCGGCAGATCGTCGTAGTTTTCGTACGACGCGCCGCCGGTTGAAACGGCGCAAATGGCGCTTAGGATTGTTAGAAGAATTGTTTGCTACTGAAATGACGCAAGTGGATCCATATTTTTTTGCACGACTGAAAGAATCAGGGTTGTCACCCTTAGATTCTAGAAAAAGTGCCCAGGCGATTATTTTCCCAACGCCTAAGGAAGATCATGCATTTTATCACGAATATCCAACAATTTATCATTTACGGCAAGCTCTAATGACTCAAGATCGCAAATTTGATTTGCGTCTGGTTTATTTAGTAATTCATCATATTGTAAAATATCGGGGAAATTTCTTACAAAACACATCCGTGCAGAGCTTTAATGCTTCCAAAATTGATGTGCAATCAACTTTAGAACATTTGAATAATATTTTTGCAGCAATTAATGTAGAGCACCCACTACAATTAGCCATTGAGAATGCTGCAGCCATTGAAGATGTACTACGAGATTCAAAAAAATTTAAAGCAGATAAGTTAAAAGAAATCACCGCACTGTTGATAACTAATAACCCAGATGACACTAAGGAAACTATTAAAACCAATAAAGCAATTGCTAAGCAAATTGTAAATGCTATTTTGGGTTATAAAGCTTCTTTTGAAGTGATTTTAGGTCAAGAGATAGATACGGATGCAAAAAAGGAATGGGAATTTAAATTAATTGATACAGATGCTGATGATAAATTGGCAGCTATTGCTGATCAGTTGGACGACCAACAACAGGCTATTATTACAGAGATTAAGCAATTATTTGGGGCCGTAACTTTAAGTACTTTAGTCGATGAAGGCAAGACTTTATCGGAAACAATGGTTAGAAAGTATGAAGATCATAAAAAAGACCTTAGTTTGTTAAAAAAGGTAATCGCTAATCATTCGGATTCCCAAAAGGCTAAAAAATTAAGTTTAGCTTATGACTTATATGTAAATAATCGACACGGCAAGTTATTAGAAGCCAAAAAAGAATTTAACACAACTAAGGAATTAAGCAAAGACGAATTTTATAAAAATGTTAAAGCTAACTTGGACGATTCTGACGAATCTAAACAAATCTCGACGGAAATAGATTTAGATACTTTTATGCCTAAGCAACGCACTAATGCTAATGGAGTCATTCCGTATCAATTACATCAGATTGAACTGGATCGGATTATTCAAAATCAAAGCAAATATTACTCATTTTTAAAGGAACCTAATCCCGTAACTGAGCATTTGAACCAAGCTCCTTATAAATTAGACGAACTAGTGCGTTTTCGCGTGCCCTATTATGTAGGACCAATGATTACCAATCAAGAACAACAAAAAAGTTCAGGAGCAAATTTTGCGTGGATGATTCGTAATAGCCAAGATCCTAATCCGAATGAAGCCATTACACCGTGGAACTTTGATCAAAAAGTGGATCGCATGGCTACCGCTAATCAATTTATTAAGCGTATGACCACTAAAGACACTTATTTACTAGGTGAGGATGTTTTACCCGCCAATAGTTTGTTGTATCAAAAGTTCACGGTGTTAAACGAATTAAATAATATTAGAGTTAATGGCCAACGGTTAAAACCTTATATTAAACAAGATATTTATAATCATTTATTTAAGCAACATAAAACAATTTCTAAGAAGAGATTGTCTGATTATTTACAGCAGAATTATCACTTACCAACTGTTAAAATTGAAGGTTTGGCAGACCCAACCAAATTTAATTCCAGTTTAGCGACTTACTACCAGCTTAATAAGCTAGGTGTTTTAGGTGATAAGCTAGATGATCAGAATTATCAATTGGACTTGGAAAAAATTATTGAATGGGCAACAATTTTTGAAGATCGTGAAATTTATCAAGCTAAGTTAAAACAAGCTCAACAATCAGAAATTGCCTGGTTAACAGATGAACAAGTTAAAGCTTTATCTAGTTTACGTTATCAGGGCTGGGGACGCTTGTCACGGAAGTTATTAGTCGGTCTTCATGATCAAAATGGGCAAAATATCATGGAGCAACTGTGGGATAGCCAACAAAACTTCATGCAGATTGTTAAGCAACCTGATTTCAAAGTTGCAACGGAACAAGCTAATGCTAATTTGATCCAGGATAATCAAACTGATGCCATTGAAGATGTGCTAGCAGATGCTTACACTTCGCCTGCCAATAAGAAAGCAATTCGCCAAGTTATGAAAGTAGTAGCCGATATTGTGAAAGCCGCTGGTGGCAAGGCGCCTAAGCAATTTGCCATTGAATTTACTCGTGAGCCAGAGAAGAATCCGCAGTTGTCTAAGCAACGAGGCAAACAATTACAGGAAGCTTATCAAAAGACTGCCGGTCAATTGGTAGAACCGGGCTTAGCTGAGAGTTTAAAGCAAGCCACTTCTAATAAGCAATTAGTGAAGGATAAATATTATCTGTACTTTATGCAAGGCGGCCGGGATGCTTATACAGGACAACGAATTAACATTGATGAAATTACTACGGGTTATCAAATTGATCATATCTTGCCACAATCATTTATTAAAGATGACTCTTTAAATAATCGAGTTTTGACAGCTTCAGCAAATAACAATGCTAAATCGGATAATGTTCCATTGAAGCTTTTTGGTTCAAATTTTGTTCCTGATTTGCAGATGAGTGTTGTAGCTATGTGGAAGCAGTGGCAAAAAGCCGGTATGATTAGTAAATTTAAATTGAATAATCTATTATTAGATCCAGACAACTTAAATAAATATCAACGTTCTGGCTTCGTGAATCGACAATTAGTCGAAACTAACCAAGTGATTAAGTTAGTTACCATCATTTTACAGACGAAATATCCTAATACTGAAGTTATTACCGTTAAGGCTAGCTATAATCATGAGTTAAGAAAACGCCTCAATCTATACAAGAGTCGTTCAGCTAATGATTACCATCATGCAATTGATGCTTATTTAACTGCAGTTTGTGGTAATTATTTGTATCAAATGTATCCGAAACTTCGCCCGCTGTTCGTTTATAACAAGTTTAAAAAAATTAATTCTGATCCGGAACAAGAACGCCAAAGTATTAAAGAATTGAGTAGTTTTAACTTTATTTACTTGTTATTGCAAAAGGATAAACCTGATCAGCCAGCACCAGAGCAGCTGTGTCGCAAAGATACAGGCGAAATACTTTTTCAAAAGCATCCTGACATTTTTGATCCCTTACGGCGGGCTTATAGTTTTAAACATATGCTGATTTCGCGGGAAACTTACGTTCAAGATCAAGAAATGTTCAAGATGACGCTTTACCCAAGGCTGGAGCGTGATACAGCTAAATCGCGGAGTTTAATTTCAAAAGCTCAAGGAATGGATCCTAAAATTTATGGCGGTTATTCAAATAATACAAAAGCTTATATGGCTATTGTCAAAATTGATAAAGCTAAAGAATCAACTTATAAAGTGGTTGGGGTTCCAATGCGGACTTTAGAAAAGTTAAAACAGGCTCGTAATACAGCAGAACATGACGCTCTTTTGAAGCGAGAATTAGCGAATTCGATTTTAAGTAAACGAGGCGTTAAAGATTTTTCAATTGTTAAGGGTAAAGTTCCTTATAAACAAGTTATTGTAGATGGCGATAAAAAGTTCATGATAGGATCTTCTATTTATATGTATAATGCAAAGCAACTGACTTTGTCTAATAAAGCCATGCGGGTTATTACAAAAAACTTTATGACTAATGATGACGAAAATCAGCTATTAATTGCAACGTTTGATGAAATTGTGTCTAAAGTTGATCAATATTTAACATTATTTGATACTAGAGGCTTTAGAAAAAAACTTCATGATGTGAGGGATAAATTTATTAATATATCGGTTGAAGACAAGCTAAACGTCATTCATCAAATTTTGCAGGGATTACATGATAATTCGGTTAGCTCCAGCTTCTTAGGCATTAAGGACTTTGGGAAGACTGAATTGACTGCTGGTATCACCTTATCTCCCGATGCTAAATTAATCTATCAATCACCATCAGGCTTATTTGAAAAGCGGATTAAGATATCTGATTTATAAGCAAGAAAATAGAGAATCCGCGATTGGATTCTCTATTTTTGAACAATAAAAAAATCCCAGCCATAGGGTTAGGGATAAGTGTTGAAACTTTGCATTCGAAGAATGCATTGTTTGATTTTAAACTATAGTTGTTAGATCAATGAGATTTATTGTTGGGAGCTACCCAACAAGATAAATATAGCATTAATAAAATTAAAAGACAAGGAGAAATTGAAATATGGCGTGGCGTTCAGTAATTATTACTCAACATGCAAAATTGACGTACTCAATGAATATGATGATTGTCCAAACACGTGACGGAATTAATCAAATTCCGATTGCTGATATTCAGTTATTGTTAGTCTCCACTTCACAGGCGGTGATAACGAGTGCGTTAATTAGTAAGCTGGCCCAAAATCAAACAAAAGTTATTTTTGTTGATGATCATTATCAACCAGTAACGGAAACGATGGATTATTATCCTGGTAGTCGGAGTTTACAAAAATTACAACAGCAATTTACTTGGCCGGAGCAGCGACGGCAAATTTTGTGGACAAAAATTGTTAATTGGAAAATTAGAAATCAAATTGCAGTTTTAGATAATTATCAAATCGACTCGCATGAGTTACAGACCGAATTAGATGCTTTAGAACTGGACGATATAACTAATCGGGAAGCGGTAGTCGCTCGTAAATATTTTATGGCATTATTTGGTCAACATTTTGTGCGTCGGAGCTTCGACGCGATTAATGCTGCATTAAATTATGGCTACGGAATATTGTTAGCTAGTTTTGATCGGGAGATTGCAGTGAACGGTTACCTAACTTATTTTGGTATTCATCATCATTCGGATGAAAATGAATTTAATCTGGGTTCAGATTTGATGGAACCTTTTCGACCATTGGTGGACTATTGGATGAAAGCTCATGATCAAATTACTGAGTTTACACCAGACATTAAATACGGATTAGTAGAATTATTGAGTCTAGAAGTAATTTACAACGGCAAAACAACACTATTAAAGAATGCCATCACCATTTATACACGTGATTGTTTGAAGTATTTGAGTGGTGAGATTGATGAAATTAAGATGGAAATGAGTGTGACAGATGAGGTACCGAATAATGCGCTTAATGATAATGTTTGATTTACCAATGGAAACAGCAGCAGAAAAAAGAGAATATCGCCAATTTCGGAAAAAACTAATTAACGAAGGTTTTTTAATGATACAATATTCTGTTTATGAACGTGTTTGTGTAACACGCCAAACGGCCACTTTTTTGGAAAATCGGGTGCGAAACTTTCTACCGCAAGGCGGAGTTGTGCAGTCATTAATGGTGACGGAGAAGCAATATAATGATATGCATTTTCTGGTAGGGAAACCATTAACAGATGTTCGAAATACTTCGGATCGGACGGTGATTTTATGATTTTGTCTTATTTAACGCATAAGCAATGGCAGTGGCAGAATAATGGTTTAAAAATGATTGTCACTAATAGTCCCATTGCCTATCGTGATATAGTTCAAGGTTTTCAAAATCAAAATGAACTGCTGCTTTGTACTAATGATCAATATGATCAGTTAGAAATTCCTAAAACTTTTGATTTCGTTGGGGATCCATTATTAAGTGGTGATGTTACTAAAAAATATCTAACGCAGATAGTTAAAAGCTACATGGATAACTTAGATGAAATTAATCGCAACAAAATATTAACCGCTTTTCATAATTTGGAAACAATTTTGCAAGATTCGTTGTTACTAGAAGATTTGCCATTAGAAATTAATTTTGATGAAGATCTCAAAAAGTTATTAAAAATGGTGGAACTACATCTGGATCAAAAAATATTACTTGATCCGTGTGCTATAATAAAGACTGTTTTAAAGATTCATGAGATGTGTCATCTTAAAACAATTCCTGTAATCTGTAACCTCGCTAATTACTTAGAATTACAGGAAATATCTGAAATAAATCAATTGATTAATGAGTTAAATTTAACTTTAATTGTCGTAGAGTTTGCGACTCCTGATTTATTGAAAATCCCGCAGGGAGTGCAATTATACTATATTGATGATGATCTTGTTGATTGGTATTAGTAGCTAAATTAAAATTAGATTATAAAAAATCGGTTTTAGATAGTTGTTAGATCAATGAGATTTAGAACCAGCGTCTAAGGTTAGTAGACACGCTCTTTGTTTTAGATAGTTGTTAGATCAATGAGATTTAGAACAAGGTTTAACAATATCAATCAAAACATCAGGTTTTAGATAGTTGTTAGATCAATGAGATTTAGAACTTGACACCAGAAAAGTAATAGCAGATGCAGGTTTTAGATAGTTGTTAGATCAATGAGATTTAGAACAATGCCGTCATTATCAATTTTAATTGTGGGGTTTTAGATAGTTGTTAGATCAATGAGATTTAGAACAACAGGTACTGGTAAAACTGTTCTGTTAATGTTTTAGATAGTTGTTAGATCAATGAGATTTAGAACATGAAGATGCAGTTCTCAATGACGTCAAGAGTTTTAGATAGTTGTTAGATCAATGAGATTTAGAACTCATTAGCATCAGCTGAGTGGGCCAATTCTGTTTTAGATAGTTGTTAGATCAATGAGATTTAGAACTGTTTTTGAAAATGATGATTACAGTGATGAGTTTTAGATAGTTGTTAGATCAATGAGATTTAGAACAAGCGCTTCACGGAATACGACTTAGATTATGTTTTAGATAGTTGTTAGATCAATGAGATTTAGAACATAGCCAAGATAGATTCTTGCTAGATAGTGGGTTTTAGATAGTTGTTAGATCAATGAGATTTAGAACGGCTTGCGACAATGAAGCTAAACAACTCATGTTTTAGATAGTTGTTAGATCAATGAGATTTAGAACAAATCGAATTCAAAGTGTTCAATCAAAAGAGTTTTAGATAGTTGTTAGATCAATGAGATTTAGAACCCAAGCGGTCGGCCGAAAGTTCTGATTAAGGTTTTAGATAGTTGTTAGATCAATGAGATTTAGAACTTTCAGGTTCACGTCCTGCTACGTTGGAAGGTTTTAGATAGTTGTTAGATCAATGAGATTTAGAACTTGTAATCGCTTTTTTGTGTTTTGAACGAAAGTTTTAGATAGTTGTTAGATCAATGAGATTTAGAACAAACGCTCGTTAGCAAGTCAAAGTCGGCGTGTTTTAGATAGTTGTTAGATCAATGAGATTTAGAACTTTCTGCTGGCTCTTGGTCTTCGTTGCTGTGTTTTAGATAGTTGTTAGATCAATGAGATTTAGAACGTGGTTAGTAATTCTCTTGCTGGCGACATTGTTTTAGATAGTTGTTAGATCAATGAGATTTAGAACTAATTGCTTTGCTTATCTTGGACCCAATCCGTTTTAGATAGTTGTTAGATCAATGAGATTTAGAACGGCATAATCAGGGCAATATCTATTGCTTTAAGTTTTAGATAGTTGTTGGATCAATGAGATTTAGAACACACATTATAATCTTTACCCTTACTGATAGGTTTTAGATAGTTGTTAGATCAATGAGATTTAGAACACTTGGGCTTTTAACATCTCATCGCTGTTTGTTTTAGATAGTTGTTAGATCAATGAGATTTAGAACTATAATCGCTGAAAAGATACATCAGATTCCGTTTTAGATAGTTGTTAGATTAATGATTTTTGATGCTCAAGTAGCTGCTGATGAATATCTACCAGCGCTTTATGCTGTTGGCAGTGGCAAGTAATAAAAAAGCTCCCGAAGTGGGAGCTAATACATAATCAAATTGTAGGATTTTGGGAATGATTGTGTTACTATAAGTATGTAAAGATGTTGGTAAACATAACTGCAACAAAAAAAGACACCTAGTTGACCTGGACAGTAACTAGATGCCTTTTTATTTTGCGTCAATTAATGTTTATTAAGCCACCATTTAAAAATGGCAATAACAATTCCGACAATAATCGGCGCTATAATGCTGGTAAACATAAGTACACCCCCCTTATGTTGCTGTGTTGGGGCTGCAACTTAAATATTATAGCATAGCAAAAGTGTTTTACTTTTAACTAAATGTTGTTAAATTAAAAGAGTAGTTTCGCTAACTATGGAGAACAAATGGTTAACAAAAGTCTTACAAACGTTGATTTATCAATAACATTTAAATCGTTGTTAGATCAATGAGATTTAGAACTAACCAGCCGGCAACTCCGACATATGCCATGTTTTAGATAGTTGTTAGATCAATGAGATTTAGAACCAGGTTTTTAAAATGGCAAGTCGTCATCTGGTTTTAGATAGTTGTTAGATCAATTAGATTTAGAACTCTTGGACTGCTTGCCCAGCACCCGGACACGTTTTAGATAGTTGTTAGATTAATAATTTTGATGCTATCATGTAGCTGCTGATGAATATCTACCAGCTTTATATACGGGTTGGCAGTGGTAAGTAATAAAAATGCTCCCAATGCGGGAGCTAATACATAATCAAATTGTGGGATTTCAGAAATAAATGTGTTATTATAAACATGCAAGGATATTAGAGAACATGAATGCAACACAAAAAAGACGCCTAGTTTACCCGGACAGTGACTAGACGTCTTTTATTTTGCGTCAATTAATGTTTATTGATCCACCATGTAAAGGTGGCAATAGCAATTCCGACAACAATCGGCACTATAATATTAGCAAACAAAAGTACCATCCTCATGTTGCTGTGTCAGGGCTGCAACCTAAATATTAAATCGCGAAGAAAGCGTTTTATATTTTACTAGATTAATAATATTTAGAATTTAACCTGTGAACAAGAAATACTATTTAAATAGTATTTGATAAACGTCATAATTAAAAATAAGTTTTATTTCAATAGTCGCTGGCAAGATTAATTTAAATTATATAACAAACAATTATCATACCAGCAATAAAAGCTGAGCATGATTAAAATTGTCTTTCTAACCCATTTTAATATTTGGAGACCCACCCGTACACTGAGCCTTTGAAGCGCAATAACTACTTAATATATGATGTTAATTGTTCCCAATCGTGTTTAATTTGAGTTGCTAATTTCCGGTTATAAAAAATGGCGGCGGGGTGATAGGTACAATAAACTTGGTATTTTTTGGCGGACCATTGATAAGCATCTTTAGCAGCATTTAATTGTTGAATGGGGTGATTAAAGATTTGCCCGTGAATGGCAGTTAAACTTTGGTGAGTACCTAAAATACGTTGGGCTGCGGTACTACCTAAAGTGACGATTATTTGGGGTTGAGCCCAATTGACTTCGTAATCAAAAAATGGTGCTTGCGCTAGGATTTCTTTTTGGGTTGGCTTGCGGTTAGGATATTTGGTGACTAGTTGGTGAGTCTTTTTGTCTAAAGCTTGCACCACTTTGTAGGGACGACTACGTACAACGCTAGTTATATAAACATCATCGCGAGTTAATTGCAGTAGTGCTAAAGATTTCATTAATTCTTGTCCAGAGCGACCATGAAAGGGAATA